>CAWEGZ010000027.1:0-22011 GCA_963808655.1 uncultured Solirubrobacterales bacterium | reverse complement strand
CTTCACCGACGCCTATGACCTCTTCATCATCGGCGTCGCCTCGACGCTGATCGCCAAGCAGTGGCACCTCAGCGCGGGCCAGACGGGACTGATCAACTCGATGACGCTGCTGGGCGCCTTTTTCGGCGCGAGTGTGCTCGGGCGCCTGGCCGACCTCGTCGGCCGTAAGCGGATCGCCGTGTTCGACGCCTCGATGATGATGGTGTTCGCGCTCGCCTCGGCCTTCGCGCCGAGCTTTGCTTTTCTGGTCGCGTTCCGCTTCCTGCTCGGCCTGGGCGTAGGCGGCGACTATCCCGTCTCCGCCGTGCTGATGAGCGAGTACGCCAACCGCAAAGACCGCGGCCGGCTGGTGGGGCTGGTGTTCGCCATGCAGGCCCTGGGCACGGTGACCGGGTACGCCGCGGGCCTGGTGCTGCTGTCCGCGGGGATCGACCACAACCTCGTGTGGCGCCTCCTGCTCGGGCTCGGCGCGGTGCCCTCGGCCCTGGTGCTCTACGCCCGTCTGCGGATGCCGGAGTCACCGCGCTACCTGGCCTGGGTCAAGGGCGATGGAAAGGGCGCGGCGGCCAGCGTGCGCAACTTCTCCCGCGGCAAGGTCGTGGCCACGGGCGTGACGCACGCCGCGGAGCGGATCGGGCTGAGGGCGTTTCTGTCCAACCGCCGCCTGCTGGTGACGCTGCTGGGGACGGCGGGGGCCTGGTTCGTGTTCGACTACGCCTATTACGGCAACGCGGTCAGCGCGCCGCTGATCGTCCTACACGTGCTGGGCAAGGGCGCGACCGTGCAGCAGTCGCTGGTCTTCAACCTGATCGTGTTCTCGGTCGCCGCGGTACCGGGATACATCCTCGCGTGTCTGTTCATGGACCGGATCGGACACCGGCAACTGCAGCTGATCGGCTTCCCCGCGATGGGCGCGATGTTCCTGATGATCGCGCTGATCCCCGGGGTGACTACGGTCACCGCGCCCTTCCTGCTGCTGTTCGGGGCGAGCTACTTCTTTGCCGAGTTCGGACCCAACACGACCACCTTCGTGTTGGCCGCCGAGTGTTACCCGACCTCCCTGCGAACGACCGGTCATGGCCTCTGAGCGGGCGTTGGCGAGAACTAGGCGCGTTCCTCGGCGTCTACCTGTTCCCGGAGATCACCAAGGCCTTCGGCCTCGCCGGCGCGCTCGAGTTCGCGGCGGGCATGGCCAGCAGCCAGCACCCTGCTCACGCTGCTCTTGCCGGAGACCTTGCGTCGCAGCCTCGAGGAGATCTCCGAGGAGGGGCGCGGCGACGCGGGCCTCGAGCGGCTGATGCCCGTCGACGTTCAGCCGGAAGCGGCCTGAGCGACGGCGTCCGCCAGCAGCGCCTCGACCGGACACATCGATGTCGTGCCGTGAGGCCTCCACGTCCGGCTCCAGGCCGTGCTCGCGCAGCTTGGCGCTCGTCACCGGTCCGATGCTCACGATCCGCATCCCCGGTGACTGAGTCCCCGTCGGCGGCCTGAAGCAAGAAGCGGACCGTCGACGCCGAGGTGAAGGTCACGTAATCGCTCCGCGCGACCGCCGCCAGCTGGGCAGTGGAGAGCGCCTCTGCCGTCGTCTCGTATAGCTCCACCACATCCACCTCAGCGCCCTGCGCGCGCAAGGCGTCCACCAGCACGTCCCGGGCTCCGGACGCCGCGCCACGAGCGCCCGCTGAAACGGCACCGACGCCAGCGCCTCCACCAGCCCCTCCGCGACGAACCGCTCGGGGACGATGTCCGCGACCACGCCGTGCGCCCGCAGCGCAGCCGCCGTGCCCGGCCCGATCGCCGCGACCCGGGCGCCCGCCAGCGCTCGGGCGTCGTCTCCAGCAGAAAACAGCCGCTCGAACAGCTCCTGCACGCCGTTTGGCGAAGTCAGGCACACCAGGTCATAGCGCTCGAGCTCGGGCGCGGGGCCATCGAGCGGCACGATCCTGATGGCGGGCGCCTCGACCACGTCCGCGCCGAGCTCGCGCAGGCGGCTGGCGAGCCCGCTCGCCTGCGCGAGCGCGCGCGTGACCGCCACCGACACGCCGCTGAGGGGACCGCGCAGGAACCAGTCAAGCCGCTCCCGCATGGCCGCCACCGGCCCCACCACCGTGACCGCGGGCGCACGCACGCCCTCGCGCCGAGCCACCTCGGCAATGCTCTCCAGATCACTCTCCAGCACCCGCTGAGAGGGGAACGTGCCCCGCTCGATCACCACCGCGGGCTCCTCCGCTCTGCGCCCCGCTGCCAGCAGCCGGGCGACGACATCGCCGAGCTGCCGCACACCCATGTAGATCACGAGCGTGCCCGGGAAGCGCCCGAGCGCTTCCCAGTCGAGCGCCGTCTCCTCCTTGGTGGGATCCTCGTGACCGGTCACGAACGCGACCGCGCTCGCCTGGTCGCGGTGCGTGACGGGGATTCCGGCGTAGGCCGGCGCGGCCACGCCGGCGGTCACCCCGGGCACGACCGCGAACTCGATGCCGGCGGCGGCGAGCGCTTCCGCCTCCTCGCCGCCGCGCCCGAAGACGAACGGGTCGCCACCCTTGAGCCGTACGACCATCCGGCCCGCGGCGCCGTGCTCGACCAGCAGCCGCTCGATCTCGGCCTGCGCGGCGGACTCGCCGCCTCCTTGCTTGCCGACGTAGATCAGCTCGGTGTCAGCGCGGGCGCGGGCCAGGGCTCCGGGCGGGATCAGCCGGTCGTAGATGATCACATCGGCGCAAGCGATCAGCTCCAGCGCGCGGGCGGTGAGCAGCCCTGGGTCGCCGGGGCCTGCCCCCACGAGATGCACTGTCATCGCGCCCGCTCCTGCGCCGCGCGCCGCAGGAGCTCCCCCGCCCCCACGGCCAGCATCCGCTCCGCCACCGCAGTCCCTAGCCCCTGTCCTGCGCCGCACATCCGGTCGGCGATCCACTGAGAGCCGTCGGGCACCCGGCCCAGGCGCGCAGCTCGAGCAGATCATCGCCTCCCGGGGACGCGAGCGCGCCTACCGGGGTGTTGCAGGAAGCGCCGAGGCGCCTGACGAGTTCACGCTCGGCGAGCACGCAGGCGGTCGAGACGGATCAGCGAGGCGCTCCAGCGCCACCGACTCGCCGCTTCGACCTTCGACGAACAGCGCGCCCTGGCCCGCGGCAGGCACGAGCTCGTCCAGCGTGCCATCCGCCTCATCCCAGCGGCCGAGCCGCTCCAGCCCGCGCGTGCCAGCACCAGCGCGTCCACGGCGCCGGAGGCAAGCTTACGCAGGCGGGTGTCCACGTTTCCCCGGATCTCGACCAGCTCCAAGTCGTCGCGCACCGCGCGTACCTGGGCGGCGCGCCGCAGGCTGCTCGTGCCCACGCGCGCACCGGCTGCCAGAGCGTCCAGACCAGCCGCGCCGCAGATCGCGTCGCGCGAGTCGGCCCGCGCAGGGATCGCCGCCAGGCAGAGACCGGGGGCAAGCTCGGCGGGGACGTCCTTGGCGGAGTGGACGGCCACGTCGATCTCTCGATCGAGCAGGGCACGCTCAAGCTCCGAGACCCAGCGCGACTTATCCTCGACAGGACCGCGGCGGTCGCCGGTCGTGGTGATGGGCACCAGCTCGCTGCGCGCCTCGAGGCGCTCCGCGACCCAGCGGGCCTGGGCCAGCGCCAGCGCGCTCCCGCGCGTGCCGACGCGGATCAACGCCGCAGCGGTCGGACGTTCGCCAGCGGCGCCTCGCTGGCCTCGGCGACCTCCTCGGCCCCTGCAGCGGCGACGGAGCCCATCCCCCCATCGGCCACCGGCTCTTCGTCCTGCAGCCCGAAGAGCTCGCGCACCAGCGCCATCCGCATGTGCACCCTGTCGTCGTGCAGTTCCTTCATTCGCACGGTGGGGTCGTGCAGCAGGCGGTTCACAACCGTCCTGGCGAGCGCCCCGATTCGCTCGCGGTCGCGCGGGGACGCGCTCTCCCACTTGCCGTCGTTTTCGCGCACGACCTCGGCGGCGATCTCGTCCGCGCGAGCGCGCAGCGCCGCCAACGTGGGCAGCACCTCGAGTGAGCCCAGCCAGGCTGCGAACTTCTGGATCTCCTCCTCGACGATGCCCTCCGCGGTCCGCGCCTCCGCCTGGCGCACGCGGCGGTTGCGCGCGATCACCGCCTGTAGGTCATCGATGTCATACAGCGAGACACCCTCGATCCCGCCGCACGCCGCCTCGATGTCCCGCGGTACGGCCAGATCGATCAGCAGCATGGGCCGCTCCGCCCGGCATCCCATAACCTCGGACAGCTCGCGCACCTCCAGCAGCAGGTGCGGGGAGGAGGTCGCCGAGACCACGATGTCCGCGCGCGCGAGCTCGGCCGGCAGCTCGTCGAAGCTCACGCTGTCGCCGCCGTGCCGGCGCGCGAGGCTGATGGCCCGGTCACGCCGGCGGCTCGCCACGAACACCGCGCGCACGCCCGAGTGCGCCAGGGCCTGCGCAGTCAGCTCGCTGGTCTCGCCCGTGCCGATGATCACCACCTTACGGCCGTCGAGCGCGCCCAGGCGCTCGCGCGCGAGCGCCACAGCCACCGCGGGCAACGTCAGCGCGCGCTCTCCGATCCCCGTCTCGGTACGGACACGCTTGCCCGCCTCGAGCGCGGCCTTGAACAGGCGGTTTGTGAGCGGGCCGGTCATCTCCTGCGCGAGCGCCGCCTCGTAGGCGCGCTTGACCTGCCCCTGTACCTCGTTCTCGCCCACGATCATCGACTCGAGCCCAGCCGTCACCCGGTACAGGTGGCGGGCCGCGTCGCAGTTGCGGTGCGAGTAGATCGCCGATGCGAGCCCAGTGGGGCGGATCGACGCCTGCCGCGAGAGCATGGCGAGCACGGTCGACTCGGCCTCGACCGGATCGCCGACCACCAGGTAGAGCTCGGTGCGATTGCAGGTCGAGATCGCGACCGCCTCGCTTACATCTCCCGCCCCGCGCAGGTCGCGCATGAACTCGGCCGCGCGGACCTCGGGCAGGGCGAGCCGCTCGCGCACCTCCACGGGGGCGGTCTTGTGCGAGACCCCGATCGCCAGCAGCTCGCTCAAGCCAGGCGCTCCTGAGGGCGGTCACTGCCGTGGGCGCCCTCGTGCACCGCCTGCTCAGGCTCCTCGAGCTCCCTGAGCTCGAGCTGGCGCCGCAACTCCCTGAGCTCGCGCTGCGTGCGCGTGAGCCTGTGCGCCATGATCGCCAGGTAGATCAGGATCAGGACGACGAACACGATGTAGGCCGCCGCCACGTAGGGGCCGGCCGTGTGGAGGGGCAGCGCCGGGGCTGCTGCAAACAGGGCGTTCACGACGGCGCCGCGCTTCGTCCCAGGGGAGCCATCGCCTCATCCCCGAGCGCTGCCCGCCGCAGTCGGCGCAGCTGCATGCGCGTCGCTTTGGCGGCGATCTCGTAGCGCCACAGGGTTGTGTAAAGCAGCGCCACGCCGATCAAGGCGATCAGGAAAGTGACCCCCATGGGAGCAGGCAGGCGACTGCCCGTGAGCGTGAGCACACGGGGATGGACGAATCCCTGTGCCATCCGCACCGCGATGAAGTTGAGCGGCACGAACGCGCCTGCCACGATCGCGAACACGCTCGCGTAGCGCGCCTGCCGCTCGGGATCCTCGATCGAGAAGCGCAGCGGCTGATAGGTGGCGAACAGCAGCATCACGATCAAGAACGAAGTCAGGGTGGGGTCTGACCAAACCCACCAGTGACCCCACGAGGCCTTCGCCCAGATGGAGCCCGTGATCAGCGTGCCCACGCCAAAGATCAACGCCATGTGGATCGCCACGTAGGAGCGCATGTCCCACTTGCGATCCCCTGTGCGCAGGTGCATGATCGCCAACAGCCCGCCGAACACGAAGCCGCACAGCGCCGTGATCGCCAGGGGCACGTGCACGTAGAAGATCTTCTGGATGAAACCCTGGTTTGCGTCCAGCGGCGCGTAGAAGAAAACCAGGGCCAGCGCGACCGTGATCGTGGCGACGGTGACGAGCGAGAGCGCGCGCAGGCCGCGCCCGTGGCTAGTCAAGGATCAGTCCTCCAGCAGGAAATCGAACAGCGCATAGGCGAGCAGAGCGAACACCACATCATAAAGAGCCAGGATTAGCAGCCATCTACCCGGCGGCGCCCCGGCGGAGTGCGGGGCGAGCACGGGGCCGGCCGCGCGCGCGGTGGCGATCAAGGCGGGCAGCAGCAGCGGCAGCCCGATGATCGGCGCGATCATGTCCCGTGCCCGGGTGTGGATCGCGATTGCCGAGACGAACGTGCCGATCACCGCGAGCGCCAGATCGGTCAGTGCCAGCACCGCGACGAGGCCGCCCAGGCGCGGACCCAGCGGCGGGCCGAGCAGGAGCAGGGCGAAGGCAGGCACCGCGACCACCTCGAGCACCACCAGGAACAGGAACATCGCCGTCGCCTTGGCCAGCAGGAGCGCCGTGCGATCCACGGGGGCAAGCAGGAACGCGTCGAAGCCTCCCTGTTCGCGCTCGGCCACGAACAGACGGCCCGCCCCGAGCAGGGCCGCGAACAGCAGGGTGACCGTGAGGATCCCCGCCGCCAGCTGTCCGTGGACGTTCTCACGGCCGAAGCCGAAGTGGAAGATCACGAACGTGCTGATCGAGAACAGCACCATCGCCGGCAGCGTCTCGAAGGTCCGCAGCTCGAGCCGCAGGTCCTTGCCGAGCACGGCGAGGATCGGTCTCATCCGTATAGCTCTCGCAGCGCCGCGGTGCTGACCTCGCCCGGCGCGCACACGAAGGTCGCCTTGCCATCGCTCAGACCGAGGACGAGATCCGCGTCCTGGAGCGCCGCGCTCGGGTCGTGGCTCGTCAGCACGCGCGTATGGCCGTTGCCGCCGCCAACCAGTGGCTCGATCAGCTCAATGGCCGCGGGGTCAAGGTTGGCGCGCGGCTCGTCCAGGAGCAGCACGTCGGGGTCGTGCAGGACAGCGCGGCAGACCGCTACGCGCTGCACCAGACCCCGTGAAAGCGTTCGTACGGGGTCGTCCGCGCGCGCGCTCATGCCCACCATCTCGAGCAGCTGCTCGACTCGGGCCGGCGCCACGCGATGTAGGCGGGCGTGGTAGCGGAGGTTCTCGCGCCCCGAGAGGTCGCGGTAGAGCAGTGGCTCGTGCCCGAGCAGTCCCACGCGCGGTCGGACCAGGTGCGCCCGGCGCGGGAGCGGCTCGCCCAGCACTCTGACCTCGCCTGCGTGAGGTCTGAGCAACGTGGCGAGGATGCGCAGCAGGGTCGACTTGCCGGCGCCGTTTCGGCCCAGCACCGCGAGCGTAGCCCCGGCGGGCACCTCCACGGTCACGTCCCTCAGCGCGGCCCGCTCGCCAAACCGGCGCGTCAGGCCGCGCAGCTCAATGCCCAGCTGCGGAGCCATGTTGGCGCTGCAGCAGCTGGGTGGCGTGCTCGAGCACAGGCGCGAGGACCTCGAACAGCTGCTCGATCGCCTTCGGGCTGCCGGGGAAGTTGACGATCAGCGTCTGGCCGGCCGCTCCGGCCACCTCCCGGGAGAGCATTCCCATCGGCGTGTATTTGCGCGACTCCGCCCGCATCGCCTCGGCGATGCCGGGCACCTCCCGCCCGATCACCGCCTTGGTCGCCTCGGGCGTGACGTCGTCGGGGGTGAGCCCCGTGCCGCCGGTGGTGAAGATCAGCGACACGCGCGCCTCGGGCGCGACCAGCCGTCGCAGCATCTCCTCGATCGCGGCGCGGTCGTCGGGAACCACCTCTTGAGCGACCACCTCCGCGCCCGCCGCCCGGGCATGGTCGGTCAGCGCGCGGCCGGAGAGGTCCTCGCGGCGCCCGGCGGCAACCGACGTCGAGATCGTCACGATCGCGGCTCGCATAGGAGCCACAAAGCTACTTGGTGAGGAGCCTGACCCCGAGGGTGCGGCCAGCGGCGCGTATGAACGCCGGCCCGGCCATGAGCGGCCGCTGTTTGCGGCCATTGACGGTGAACTGCATGCCGGGACAGGCGAAAGGCCCGTTCGCGAGCGTGCTCGCCTGCGCGAGCACGGGACCGCCGCGCCGTGCGCGGAAGGTGAATGTGACGGTCGGAGCCGCCGGGATCATCGGGCAGTTGTAGACGCCCGGCTGGACGATCGGCAAGCTGTTGAGCGTTGCCGCGATCTCGTCGACTTTGGCGGCGTCTGTGATCGTGAGTTCAAGCGACGGCCTGCGCCCGACCCAGCCGCGCGTGACCGTCAACACGCGCGCTTGCGCGGGCACGCGCTCGGCAGCTGGCTTGGGCTGGGTCCAGATGGCCTCGCCATCAGCGCGCACCCCTGTATAGCCGTGCGGCAGCGGCGCGACCTCGACCGCCAGCGCGCGATATCTGAGAACGCCGACCGCGGGCCACGAGAAGTCGAGCTCGCGGCTGAGCACGGTGCTGCCATGCGCGAACCTGCCGGAGCCGCTGCGCTCGGATCCGCGAGGCGGATGTCGCTCGACGAACGCGAGCACGCTAGACATGGATCCTCTGACCCGCCACCACGCGTGCACGTCCACGAGGTTGGGCGTCGCGACCGTGTCACCGGGATGGGCGAGGGCGGCGGTTGGTGCACTTGCCGCCCGCACCGACCCCGCGGGCAAGACCAGCAGCCCAAGCAGGTGGTGGGCGTCGGTATGCGCGACAACGCGGTTCGGAGCCGCGCAGATGGCGGTATCGGGGCAGGGATCCCTGGATCCAGGGTGCACCGTCCCGCACCCGGCGACCGCCAGCGCGGCGCAGACCAGGGCGAACGAAAACCGTTTCACATCGACACTACGACGGCGCCGCCCGGTGGTCACGGCCCGACCCCCGCGATCATCATCTAAAACCTACTTGCTCAGGAGCCTGACCCCGAGCACCCGACCCGCGTCGTGCAGGAAGGCCGGGTGCGCATCCAGGACCCGCTGCGCGTGACCCCGGGCCCTGAAGTCGACGCCCGGACATTCGCCCCTGGGTCCGGTGGCGGGCATGCTCGCGCGGGCCAGGGGTGCACCCCCCGGCCGGCCGCGAAAGGTGAAGGTGACCCTCGAGCTCACCGGGATGTTCGGGCAGTTGACCATGCCTTTCCCCACCGAATGGAGCTGGTCGAGCATCGCCGCGATCG
This sequence comes from uncultured Solirubrobacterales bacterium, assembly GCA_963808655.1. GTDB lineage: Bacteria > Actinomycetota > Thermoleophilia > Solirubrobacterales > Solirubrobacteraceae > Palsa-465. Next base: position 12,936 of record CAWEGZ010000027.1, on the reverse strand, counting down.
TCGCCAGCTTGCCGAGCTCGGCCTGGGTCGTGGTGAGCGTCAGCGATGGCTTGCGGCCCGGGAAGGAGCGCGTGACCGTCAGCACGGCGGCCTGCGCGGGCACCCGCTGATGCGACGGCGCGCCGCTCGCGGGCAGGGTCTGCGTCTTCGGCGGGGCGGAGCTCCCGCAGCCTGCAACCGCCAGCGCGGCGGCGATGGCGGCGAGTTTCGACCGTCTCACGCCCAGACTATGCCGGGTCGGCCCGGTAATCACCGGACCGGCCGCCCGACTTCTCGAGCAGCGCCACGCGCTCGATGGTGGCTCCCCGCTGAACGCCCTTGACCATGTCGTAAACGGTCAGGGCCGCCACCGCGGCAGCCGTCAGCGCTTCCATCTCCACCCCCGTCGGCGCCGTCGTGCGCACTTCCGCGGTGAGCTCGATCGCGCCCTCCTCCTGGTCGATGGTGCCCTCCAGGCCGACGAAGCTCAGGGCGAGCGGATGACACAAAGGGATCAGCTCGGCGGTGCGCTTGGCCGCTTGGATCCCGGCGATCCGCGCCACGCCGAGCACGTCGCCCTTGGGCGCGTCGCCGGCCTGCACCAGGCGCGCGGTCTCGGGCGAGACGCGCACCACGGCGCGCGCGAGCGCGCGCCGCTCGCTCGGCGGCTTGCCCCCCACATCCACCATGCGCGCTCGGCCACGTTCGTCGAGGTGAGAGAGCTCAGGCGGGGGCATAGGCGCTCATCGCCCGCTCAATCAGGCTCCGCACCTCGTCGAGCCCGCCCTCGCGCAGGAGTGCCACCGGATCGGGCTCGCCTTCGACGATCCCCTCGAAGAACTCCTTGCGGTCTCTGTAGGTGGGCAGCGTCGCCTTGGCCCATCCGCGCACCTCATTGAGCAGCACCGCGAGCGCGGCGTACGGCTCGCCGAACAGCTCGCCGATCTCGCGCTTCATCCGCTTGGCGAGCGCCGGCGAGGCGCCGGCGGTGGAGATCGCGATCGCCAGCGGGCCGCTGCGCACGATCGCGGGCAGGATGAAGTTGCACAGCGGCGGCACGTCGACCACGTTGACCAGCATGGCGCGGCGCTCGGCATCCTCGAAGACGGCGATGTTGACCTCAGTGTCGCCCGTGGCGGCGATCGCGATCAGAGCCCCCTCGAGGTCGTCAGAGCGGTACTCGCGCCTGGCCCAGCGGATCGAGCCCTCGAGCGCCAGTTGGGCTAGCTCCGGGTGGACCTCGGGCGCGACCACGGTCACGCTGGCGTCGCAAGCGAGCAGCCCCTCAACCTTCTCGAGCCCGACCTCGCCGCCCCCCACGACCACGCACCGCCGCCCGGTCAACCGCAGGCAGGCGATATAGAAGCGCGTCTCGAGCATCCCCTCGACGCACGACTGGTCGCAGACCCCCTTGCGCAGCTGGCAGACGCATTCCTTGCCGGTATAGGCCTGGGCGGGCATGGATAAAAGGGTAATGGGGTCTGGCGCATGCGCCCGACCCTGGGGCCGCGCATGCACGGCCCCACGCCGCGCACATGCGCCCGGCGAACTACTTCATGAGCGCTTCCCGAGCCAGCCTCGCCCCCAGTTTCATCAGCGGCACCGCCCCCTGCCGCAGCGCGCTCGCCCGGATCGAGGGGCGCCCGTAGAGCACCGTGGCGGTCTGGCGCAGGGCACGGCCGAGCGTCTCGTCGTACGGATGCCACCAGGGGTCGCGCACTCGCGACGGCCCCCAGCTGCGCAGCTTGGCGTTGACGCACTCGTAGAAGCCGAATTGCGAGTGCGTGCGGCCCAGGCCGGATTCCTTCGTCCCGCCCCACGGGCACTGGCATGCACCGTGGCTGTACATGTGATCGTTGATCCACACCATCCCGGCCTCGAGCTCGCGTGCGATCAGCTCCCCCTTGGTGCGATCCCTCGTCCACACCGATGCGCCGAGCCCGAAGCGGCTGTCGTTGGCGAGCGCGATCGCCTCCTCCTCGGAGTCCACCGTCAGGATCGGCAGCACGGGACCGAAGATCTCTTCGCGCATGAGCCGCATCTCGTGCGAGACCCCGGTGATGACCGCCGGCGCGAAGAACGGTCCGCTGCACCCGGGCGGCGCCGCGACCGGTCCTCCGCAGTGCAGCTCGGCCCCGGCTGCGACCGCGTCATCAACCAGCACTCGCACGCGCTCGAGCTGCGCGCGTGAGCTCAGCGGTCCGATTTCCGTCTCCCAGGACATGGGGTTACCCACCTTGAGCCGCCGTGCCGCCGCCACCAGTGAGGACACGAATTCCTCGGAGATCCCGCGCATCGCGTACACGCGCTCGATCCCCGAGCAGCTCTGGCCCGCGTTCGCGAAACCCGCCCACAGCGCGCCCGCGACGGCATGCTCGAGGTCCGCGTCCTCGAGCACGAGCATCGGGTCCTTGCCGCCGAGCTCCAGCACCGACCCCTTGAGCGCGCGGGCGCAGCTCTCGCCCACCTCACGTCCGGCCCGCACCGAGCCGGTGAAGAAGACCTTGTCGACCGGTGAGGCCACCAGCGCCGGACCAGCATCGGGCCCATGGATCACCCGCAGGAGCCCCTCGGGCAGCCCGGCGCGCTCGAAGGCACGCAAGATCCGCTCCCCCACCAGGGGGGTCAGCGGGGCGGGCTTCAGGACCACGCCGTTGCCCGCCATCAGCGCCGTGGCGATCTGCGCGATCGGGATGCTCCACGGGTAGTTGAAGGGCGAGATCACCGCGAGCACCCCGAGCGGCTCGTGAATCAGCGCGGCTTGCTTGCCCTTCAGGTAGAGCTGGTGCATCGGAATCGGCTCGTCGGCAAGCAACTGCTGGCCGGCCCGGGCAATCCAGTGCAGGGCGTCGAGCGATGGCAGCACCTCCATCGAGAAAGCCTCGGCGCGCGGCTTTCCCTGCTCGCGCACGATCAGGTCTCGGATCTCGTCCGCCTCATCGATCACCACCTGCGCCATTCGCTCGAGGTAGCGCCCGCGATCGGCGAGCCCCGTCGCGGCCCAGAAGGGCTGCACTTGCGCGACCGAGGCGACGATCGCTGAAACCCGCTCCGGCGGCGTGACCCTGACCGCCCCGAGCCGCTCGCCCGTGGCGGGTTCAAAGGATTCGAGCTGGGGGACTTCGGGCATCAGCCGCCCAGCCTACGCCGCCAAGCTTCAGTTACTGGTCCTACCCCGCCGGCGCAGGATCTCCTCGAGGCGCTCCCGCAGCTCCGCCTCGGCGTCGTCCGGTAGGTACAGGCGCTCGCCGATCGCCGCGTCCGGCATCAGCTCCTGGGGAGAGATGTGGCTCGGACGGCGATGGGGGTTGTCGTACGTGCGGTCGCTGCGCGTGGAGGAGCGCAGGTGTGGCGGCGGCAGCTCGGCGCCGCGCTCGCGGATCAGCTCGCGCGCGGCCAAGACCGCGCGCTTGGCTGCGTCGGACTTCGGCGCCAGGGACAGATAGATGGCCGCCTGGGCGAGCGCGAACTGGCACTCGGGCAGGCCCACATGCTCGACCGCATGGGCGGCAGCGACGGCTACGCTCAGCGCTTGCGGATCCGCGTTGCCCACGTCCTCGGATGCCAGGATCACCATCCGCCTGGCGATGAAGCGAGGGTCCTCGCCCCCCTCGAGCATCACCGCGAGGTAGTAGAGCGAGGCGTCCGGATCCGAGCCCCGCGTGGCCTTGATCCAGGCCGAGATCGTGTCGTAGTGGTAGTCGGCCTGGCGGTCGTAGTGCAGGGCGCGACGCTGAAGGGCGTCTTCCGCCTGGCCCAGCGTGACCGTCTCCCCCGGAGCGGCCGCCTGGCAGGCGAGCTCGAGCGCGTTCAGCGCGGTGCGCGCATCACCCGCGGACCTCGCGCTCAAGAAATCGAGCGCGGCCGGGTCGACGGCGCGATCCGGGCCGCATTCACCCCGCTCGAGCGCGCGCTCGAGCAGCCTGCGGATGTCCTCTTCGGAGAGCGCCTCGAGCGTGTACACATGCAGCCGCGAGAGCAGCGCCGAGTTGACCTCGAAATAGGGGTTCTCGGTGGTCGCCCCGATGAGCGTGATCACCCCTTCCTCGACCGCCGGCAGCAGCGCGTCTTGCTGCGCCTTGTTGAAACGGTGGATCTCGTCGAGGAAGAAGATCGTGGGTCTCCCGTTGACCCGCAGCCGTTCCCGCGCGCGCTCGATCACCTCGCGCACCTCGGCGCGACCGACCTGCACCGCGCTCTGCTCTTCGAAGGCCGCCTCGGCCGCTTCGGCCACCAGTCGTGCGAGCGTGGTCTTGCCCGTCCCCGGCGGGCCATGGAGAATCATCGAGTGCGCCTGGCCCTCCTCGAGCGCGCGCCGCAGAGCCGAGCCGGCGTGCAGCAGATGTTCCTGGCCGACGAACTCCTCAAGGGTCTGCGGTCGCAGGCGGGTCGCGAGCGGCGCCGTGCCCGGGGTCTCCTGGGGCGGCGGCTCGGGCGAGGGCTGCTCCCCGAACAAGCGCTCCATCGAGTCCCCGCTCAGATCCCCACGACCGCCAGCGCGGCGTCGTGCAGAAGGCCGTTCGTCGCCACGCCGCTGCCGCCGTCGGGCCTCCTCACGCCATGCAGATCGGTGAATTTCCCGCCGGCCTCCTCCACGATCAGCATCGGCGCCGCGAGATCCCACAGCTTCACACTGTGCTCGAGCCCGCCGATGTCGGCCGCCCCCTCGGCCACCAGCATGTAGGACCACAGGTCCCCGAACGCGCGCGTCCGCCAGCAGCGACCCGCCAGATCGAGCAGCTTCTCGAGCTGGCCGAGCTTGTTCCACTCGGCCAGGCCGCCGTAGGAGAGCTGGGCATCCTCGAGGATCGTGACGCCTGAGACCCGGAGCCGGCGGGGACCGTCGGTGAGCCCGTCGCGAGTGAACGCTCCGTGTCCGCGGGCCGCCCACCAGCGGCGGTGCAGCGCGGGCGCGGAAACCGCCCCCACCACCATCTCCCCCTGCTGCTCGAGCGCGAGCAGTGTGGCCCATACGGGGACGCCACGGACGTAGCCCTTGGTGCCGTCGATCGGGTCGATGATCCAGCGCCGCTCTGAATCCTCGGGCGAGGCGCCGAGCTCTTCGCCGACGACCGCGTCGTGCGGCCTCGCGGCCGCCAGCCGCTCGCGGATTGCCTGCTCGACCGCCCGGTCTGCCTCGGTCACCGGCGTCAGGTCGGGCTTGGTGTCGACCCGCAGGTCCTCGGCGCGAAACCGCGCGAGAGTGATCGAGTCGGCCATGTCAAGCAGCTCGAGCGCCAGGGCGAGGTCTTGCTCCCTGCTCACGGCGCAGGATCGTACGCTCCCGGGATAGGCTGCGGCGGTGACCGAGCTCGCGCATGATTCGGACGCGACCGCGCTGGAGCGCGAGACGACCTCTGTTCTCCAGCGGCTGGTTCAGTTCAACACCGTCAATCCGCCCGGCAACGAGCGCGCGGCGCTCGAGTACTTGGCCTCGTTTCTGCGAGAGGTCGGGTTCGAGACGGAGCTGCTGAGTGCCAGCGAGGAGCGCCCGAACCTGGTCGCGACGCTCACGAGCTCCTCGGCCGACGGGCCCACGCTCGGATTCCTCGGTCACGTCGATACGGTGCTCGCCGACGCCTCGGAGTGGAGCCACGACCCCTGGTCGGGCGATGTTGCCGAGGGCTACCTGTGGGGACGGGGCGCGATCGACATGAAGTCGCAGGTCGCCGCCGAGGCGGTGGCTGCGGCGGCGCTGGCGCGCGCAGGGTGGCGGCCGGCGCGCGGGCGGCTCAAGCTGATGTTCGTCTCCGACGAGGAGACCGGGGGCGACGTCGGCGCCCGCTGGCTGACCGAGCGCCATCCGGACAAGGTTGCCTGCGACATGCTGCTCAATGAGGGCGGGGGCGAGGTGTTCGAGTACGGCGGCCGCCGGCGCTACGGCGTTTGCTGCGGCGAGAAGGGCATCTTCCGCTTCAGGCTCACGGCCCGGGGCGCCGCCGGCCATGCCTCGCTGCCGCGCATGGGCGAAAACGCGCTGCTCAAGCTGGTGCCGGTGCTGGCGAAGCTGGGCGAGGCGCGACCGGCCTACGACCTCACCTCCGTGCCGGCGGCGCTGCTGGAGGGGCTGGGCGAGGATGCCGGCGACCCAGCCGGCGTGGTGGCGCGTATGGCGGCGGCCGAGCCCGCGCTGCTGGTGCTGTTCGAACCGTTGCTCGGCATCACCATGACGCCGACGATGGTCCACGCCTCGGACAAGATCAATGTGATCCCGTCGAGCGCCCACGTGACGGTCGACTGCCGGGTACCTCCCGGAATCGGTTCCGGGCGCGTCGAGCAGCGGATCGCCGAGGTGCTGGGGGACCTTCGCGACCAGGTCGAGGTCGAGTTCACCGAGGAGGTCATGGGCAACGAGTCGGCGGTCCAGACGCCCTTCATGGATGCGATTTCAAGCTGGGTCGAGGCCCACGACGCCGGCGCCACGTCGGTACCGGTGGTGCTGCCCGGCTTCTCTGATTCGCGCTGGTTCCGGGATGCCTTTCCGGACTGCGTCGCGTACGGCTTCTTTCCCCAGAAACACATGACGATGCTCGATACGGGGCCGCTCGTGCACGCCGCCGACGAGCGCATCGATGTCCGCGACCTGGGTTTCGCGGCGCGCTTCTACCGCGACATCGCGAAAGCGATGCTGGGGTAGGAGCGGCGTCGTGGGCGCGAAGTCACCCGAATAAACTGCCGCCATGGCGACGCAGGTGGTTCCCCGGCTCGATCCGGCGATCTTCCGCCTGCCAGTCGAGCGCATTCGCGACGGCTACTACTCGGACGCCTACTTCGTCTACACCAAGCAGCTGCTCGAGGAGGAGGAGCGGCATCCGCGTGTGACCATGCAGGTCTTCCAGAAACGCGACTCGATCCTCGGCGGCGTGGATGAGGCGATCGCGGTGCTCAAGACCTCCGCCGGCCGACGAGGCGCCGACGGCGAGTGGATCCCGGCCTGGAATGAGCTGGAGGTCCATGCCCTGTACGAGGGCGACGGGATCGCGCCGCGGGAGACCGTGATGACGATCGAGGGCGACTACAGCATGTTCGCCCACCTCGAGACGGTCTACCTGGGGTGTATGGCGCGCCGCTCGCTGATCATGAGCAACGTCTCGGAGGTCGTCGCGGCCGCGCGCGGTAAGGAGATCTTCTACTTCCCGGCGCGGCACGATCACTGGCTCGTCCAGACCGGGGACGGTTGGGCGGCGCATGTCGCGGGTGCGATTGGCGTATCCACCGACGCCCAGGCGTCGTGGTGGGGTGGGCGCGGCATCGGCACGGTTCCTCATGGGCTGATCGCGGCCTACGGCGGAGATACGGTCGCCGCGGCGAAGACGTTCGCCGAGCGCTTTCACGAGGAGATGAACATCACCGTGCTGGTCGACTTCGACAATGACTCGGTCACGACCGCGCTCGAGGTAGCCGAGGCGCTCGGGCCCAAGCTTTGGGGCGTCCGGCTGGACACCTCGGAGCAGCTCGTGGACCGCTCGCTTTACGAGGAGATGGGTGGCTTCGATCCCACGGGTGTCAACCCCCGGCTCGCAGAGAAAGTACGCCGCGCCTTGGACGAAGCCGGCTTCGGGGGCGTGCGCATCGTCGCGAGCGGGGGCTTCACCGCGGAGCGCATCCGCGAGTTCGAAGCCGCCGGCGTCCCCGTAGATGCGTACGGGGTGGGCTCCTCCCTGATCCGGGGGAAAAATGACTTCACGGCCGACATCGTCATGGTGGAGGGACGCCGATGCGCAAAGGTGGGGCGCAGCTACCGGCCGAATCCGCGGCTGGAGCGCGTCGACTAGGGCGAACTTCGCGCGATACCCGCCCCGCTATGCTCCCGGCCCGATGCTGGGTGCGATCGATCATGTCGGGATCGCCGTCGAGGACATCGACGCGACGCTCTCCATCTACCGGGACTCGCTTGGCTTGCCCCTGGTCCACCGTGAGACGATCGCCGAGCAGGGCGTGGACGCGGCACTGCTGGACGTGGGCGACGGGCACGTGGAGCTGCTGCAACCGCTTTCCGCTGAGTCGACCGTGGGTAAGTTCCTCTCCCAGCGGGGACCGGGTCTGCACCACGTTGCTTACCGGGTGGGCGACATCGAGGACGCGCTCAGCGAATGCCGGCAGGTGGGCCTGCGCATGATCGACGAGCGCTCGCGCGCCGGCATCCGGGGATCGCGGGTGGCGTTCCTGCACCCGAGCGCGACCGACGGCGTGCTGACGGAGCTTGTGCAGCCGGCAGAAGGTCACTGACGAGAGTGGAGGAAGCGTGATGGCCGAGGGCGAACGACCACAGCGAATCTCGATCGGGTTTGTCGGCGGGCAAACGCTCGCCGCCCGGGTCGCTCCCGACAATCTGGCGCAACTGCGCAACGCCCTTGGCTCAGGCGGTTGGCACGAGCTCATCGCCGAGGACGGCACGATCGCGGTCGACCTGGCCAAGGTCGCCTACGTGATCGCCGAGCACGAAGAGCACCGCGTCGGGTTCGGCACCTGAGCGGCTCTGTCCGAGTCCGCTCGCCAGTCGAGCCGGCCTAGCGCCGGCGAGTCAGTCTCAGCTTGTGGAGACGATCAGGACGTTGCAGTCGGCGTGGTGCGCGACCTTGTTGGGCACGCTTCCGAGTACGCGCCTGGCGCCCTGCATGCCGCGGTTGCCGACCACGATCATCCCCGCATCTACCTCCGAGGCGACCGAGAGCAGCGCGTCGGCCGGCTCGTCCTCGCTGGAATGCGTCTTCACCTTTACGCCGCTGAGGCGCACACCGGCCTCGGCCTCCTCCAGGATCGCCTCGACTCGGGAGTGGGGGAGGGGCTGCCACACCTTCGCCGCGCCCTCGGGTGCACCGGCGACGTGGGCTCCGCGCAGGGGCTTATAAGCGGAGACCAGATGCAGCTCGGCGTCGAAGGCCTTGGCGATGCGGATCGCTTCGCTGACGGCCTCCTTCGCGGTCTCCGATCCATCCGTGCCCACTACGATCGCTTCGCCCATCGAGCCCCTCTCCAGCCGACTTCGCTTAGGCGGGGGACCCTACCATCCGCCGCCCCGCCGCGGGAAGCGATCGCCCACGGTGCCGGGCCGTGAACGACGCGCCATCCAGCGTCCTACGCGGAGGCGCCGCGCTCGATCGCGCTGCCCTCATGGCCGCCCGTACCCACCTCCATCCGGCTGCGGTGGAGCGTGCGGTCGCCGCCTACTCTCACCTCGGCGAGCACGGGGCCTGTTGGCTCGCGCTTGGCGCAGCGGGCGCGTTGCTCGATCGCCGGCCCTGCGATCGCGGCCGGTGGCTCCGAGGAGCGCGGGTGGTGTGCGCCGCCTACGGGCTCAATTTTGCGGTCAAGCTCGCCGTCCGCCGCCGGCGCCCAGAGCTCCCTGGCCTGCCACCGCTGACGAAGACCGTCTCCCGGCTCTCGTTCCCCAGCGCACACGCCACTACCTCCTTCGCCGCGGCACGGGCATTCTCCGGCCTGGTGCGACCGGCTGCGGTGTACGCCCCGGCGGTGGCATTCGCTCTGAGCCGCCCGTACCTGGGCGTGCATTACCCGAGTGACGTGATCGCCGGGGCGGTGCTGGGAACGGCGATCGGGGCCGCCTGGCCGAAGGCTGCCGGATGAGGATCGGCATCGTCGGCATGCCGAACGCCGGCAAGTCCTCACTGTTCACGGCGCTAACGGGCGTGGGCGCGCAGAGCGCCAACTATCCCTTCACGACGATCGAGCCCAACGTGGCCGTGGTGCCGGTCAGAGACGAGCGGCTGGAGGCGCTCGCCGAGACGCTCCAGGCCTCCGAGATCGTCCCCGACACGATCACCTTCCACGACATCGCAGGCCTCGTCGCGGGCGCGCACCGCGGGGAGGGGCTCGGCAATCGCTTCCTGGCCAACATCCGGGAGACCGATGCGATCGTGCACGTGATTCGTGTGCACGAGGACCCCGAGGTACCTCATCCCGAGGGACACGTCGATCCACTCGCCGATGCCGAGACCGTCGAAACTGAGCTGATCTACGCCGACCTCGAGCAGGTCGAGCGGCGGCTCGAGCGCGTGGTGCGGGCGGCTCGCGGGGGTGATCGCAGCGCGGTCGGAGAAGAACGGGCGCTGAACGAGGTGCTCGAGGTCCTCTCCGCCGGGCGCCCGGCCTCCGCCCTGGGGGCGCCGAGCGAGTTGCCGGAGCCGGTGCGCGCGCTGTCTCTTTTGACCGCCAAGCCCGTCCTGTATGTGGCCAACGTTGAGGAGGGGGGTGGGGAGGTGCCCGAGGCGCTCACCCGCCACGCGGCCGCCACGGGCGCCGCCGCGGTCGCCGTCTCGGCGCGGCTCGAAGCCGAGCTCAGCGAGTTGCCTGCGGAGGAGGCGCGGGCGATTCGGGCGGAATTCGGCCAGAGCCAGTCGGGTCTCGAGGCGGTCATCAGGGGCGCCTTCGGCCTACTCGGGCTGATCGCGTTCTTCACCGCGGACCGCGAGCGTCCCGCCCACTCATGGCACATGCGGGACGGGCTGTCTGTCTGGCACGCGGCCGGGCTGATCCACAGCGACATCCAGCGCGGGTTCGTGCGGGCGGAGATCATTCCCTGGGAGGAGCTGGTCGCGGCGGGGGGATACGCGGGGGCCCGGGAACGGGGAACGCTCAGGCTCGAGGGCCGCGAGTACCGGGTCAGGGACGGCGACGTGATCACGGTGAGGTTCACGGCGTAGCGCTTCATCGCAGAGGCACGGCGGCCCTACGGTCGGCGCCTGCATGCGTCCGCCCAGCCTGCCCAGATGCAAATGGGCCTGCAAACCGCCATGAATTCCGATACAGTGCCCCCCGCGCCGAATCCTCCGTCCCAGGCGGGGGCACGGGGAACCCACATATTCCCGGGGCGAATCACCACCTGATGGTGGTGTAGCGCGAATGCGCGAGCCCGACAGCTAACTCCGGAGGCGCGGACGAGAAATGACGAGTCTCAAGCGCATATTCCATGCTCGCGCCGCCGCGGTGGCGGTCTGCTCCGCGGTCCTTGCGATTACGGCTGCGCTGCCCAGCCCCTCGAGCGCGACTCCGAGTCTCGGCCAGCTGCATGCAAGCCTTGCCCAGACCCAGGCGCAGGCGCAAGAGCTCTCTGGGAATGTCGGCCATCTTTCGTCTCTGATCTCCTCGCTCACCACACAGGTCAGCTTCGTTCGCCAGCGAGAGGCAGCGGTCCAGGCGCAGCTCACCGACGACCGCGTCCAGCTCGCCCGTACCACCGCCGAGCTGACACGCGAGCGGCACAAGCTCGCCGTCCTGGTCACGCGGCTGCGCCGGGCACAGTCGGTCCTCGCCAGCCAGCTCGTCTACAAGTACGAGCACTCCAGCCCTGACCTCGTGTCTCTGCTGGTGACTTCAAACGGCTTCTCTCAGCTGATGAATCAGCTGAACGACCTGCGCCGAGCGGAGCAGGAGCAGAAGACCGAGATCCAGGTGACTCGTACAGCGCGCAACCAGGTGCATGCGACCGCGCTGCGCCTCGGCCGCCTGCAGGCGAGCTATCGCCAGATGACGATCGCGGCCACGACGCGCGCCCGGGCCCTTCAGGGAATGAACGCGCTGCTGAGCTCGCGACAGGCAGCGCTCCAGCAGGCGCGGACGGCACAGGTTGCGGCCTTGTCCGCGGCGCAGTTGCGCGGCCAGGCGCTTCAGTCGCAGATCAGCCGTGTGCAAGCCGAGCAGGCGGCCGCGCAGCGAGCCGCTGCGGCCGCGCCCGCCACGCCGACCTTCACCGGTAAGAGCACGACGCCGTCGGGGTCCGCCCCCGCCGCCTCCGGCGGGTGGGTGATCCCGGCCGCGATCGTGATGTGCGAGTCGGGGGGGCAGAACGACCCGCCCAACTCCGCCGGCGCCTCGGGCTACTACCAGATCATCCCGAGCACGTGGAGGGAGTACGGCGGCACCGGGCCGGCGGCGTACCTCGCGAGCAAGGCCGAGCAGGACGCGGTGGCGCAGCGGATCTGGGCCGGTGCGGGCCCGAACGCCTGGGACTGCGCCCGCATCGTGGGCATTCACTAGAGCCCGTCGCGCGCTGGCCCTAATCTCCGCCGCGTGAGCGGAGACTCTGTGCTGAGGGGGCGCACGACATCTGCGCTGGGGAGGGCTCGTTCCCGTCCGTGGCTCGGAGGCACCTCGGCGCGCATCGTGGCGGTCGTGCTAGTGCTGCTGGCGCTCGGCGTGCGCATCTGGGAGGTCGAGCGCACGAGCCCCTATACGCCGATCAACGACGGTCAGTCGTATTTGACACTTGGGGCGCAGGTGGCCAATTACGGCGACTACCTGACGCGCCACAGCCCCAGGTCCGGGGCCGGTGGCTCTATCGGCCCGACCGCCTACTTTCCGCCGGCCTATCCGTACTTCATCGCCGGTGTCGATCTGCTCGACGGTCACACTGCCGGCGGCGGACAGGCCGTTCAAGACGTGCGGCTGGCCACCGCGGTGCTCGGCGCGGTCACTGTGGGCGTGCTTGGGCTCTTGGCCCTGGAGGCCTTCGGACCGGCCGCGGCTCTGGTGGCGATGCTGATCGCGGCTCTCTATCCGCCCCTGGTCGAGCTTGCGGGCACTCCGTATTCGGAGAACCTGCTGATTCCGCTCGAGCTCGCCGCTGTGTGGGCCGGCCTACGGGCAAGCCGGGCACGCAACCCGCTTCCCCTGCTGGCGGCGGCGGGGGTGTTTTCGGGACTGGCCACTTTGACCCACCAGAACGGGATCGTGATCCTGCTGCCCCTGATCGCCTGCGCGTTGGGGTGCGCCCGCAGTTCGGCCGCGGGCTATCCGGGCGCCCGCGTGCGCTCCTCAGCGCTGCGCACCCTCGCGTTTCCGCTCGTGCTGCTGGTGTGTGCGGCGCTCACGATCGCACCCTGGACGATCCGAAATGCGATCGTCCTGCACCGCTTCATCCCGGTGACAGACGAGAACGGGATCACGCTCGCGGGCGAGTACAACCCGTCGTCGGCGGCGAACCGCCAGATCCCGTAC
>CAWEGZ010000026.1:0-87276 GCA_963808655.1 uncultured Solirubrobacterales bacterium | reverse complement strand
ACTCGAACCCGCGACCTCCGGCGTGACAGGCCGGCGCTCTAACCAACTGAGCTACGCCCCCGGGACGGGGAAATTCAGTATGGCAAGAAGATCGAGGACCCTTGCTCGCCGCGCGCTGAAAAGTTGGCCGCCCCGAGACGGTGCCTGGCCGATGTTGCCCCGGCTATCGGCCGTTCGGCAGCACCAGGTCAAGGGCCTGGCGAACGAAGCGCTCGTAGCGCTCCGGCGGATAGCTTTGTGGATCGGTCAGCAGCGTGCGCCCGGCGTCTTCGCACAAAACGAGCAGCGCTCGTGCGGTCAACTCGGCGTCGAGATCCTCCGGTAGTTCTGGCCGCGCCAGCGCCCAGCGCACCAGCCGCGCGATCCGCTCGAGGGTACGCGCGCGATTGGTCTCGACATGGTCGCGCACGACCTGAGGTGTGCCCTCGAGTGGCAACAGGATGATGCGCCAGGTGGCCGGCCTGCTGGCGACGGCCTCAAGAAACCGCCGTACACCGCCGGCTAGTAGCTCCACGGGGTCTCTCCCCCGAAGCTCTGCCGGCACGACCTCTTCCAGCTGTCCGAGCGAGATGCGCTCCTCGCGCTCGACAAGCGTGTAGAGCAGCCGGCCGAGGTTGGGAAAGTGGTCGTAGATCACCGGTCTGGTCACTCCCGCCTGGCGGGCGATCGCTTCGATCGAGACCCGCTCGTAACCCTGATCGAGAATCACCTCGAGGGCCGCATCGATGAGCTGCTCCCGCCGCTCGGCGGGAGCCATGCGGGGGGCGTAGCGGCGACGGGGCGCCGATGGCCGCTCGCCCTTGCCGTGGACCCCGGAGGGACGGGCTGAGCTGGAGGCGGGCTTGGCTGACATCCCCGTTGCCCAGGCTATCAGCACGGTAGGCCTCAGCTACGGGTGTGTAGATTCATGCAATGGTCTCTCGCCAGCACTTCCGCGCCGCGATCGTGGGCGGCGGCTTTGCCGGGCTGGGTATGGCCCGCGCGCTGAAGCGAGAGGGCATCGAGAATTTCGTGGTCCTCGAGCGAGCCGACGAAGTCGGCGGAACCTGGCGCGACAACACCTACCCGGGCTGTCAATGTGACGTCGCCTCCACCCTCTACTCGTTCTCGTTCGCTCCCAACCCGGGATGGACGCACACCTTTCCGCTACAGCTAGAGATCCTCGAGTACCTCCGTCGCGTCGCGCGCATGGAGAGGCTTGAGCCACATCTCCGGTTCGGCGAGGAGGTCACAGCCGCGCGCTTCAACGACGAGGGCAAGCGCTGGGAGGTAGTGACTCGCCACAACGAATTCACGGCCGACGTGCTGGTGCTTGGAGTGGGCGCGCTCGCGGAGCCGTCGATTCCCATAGTGCCGGGCCTGGCGGATTTCGAGGGCGCCGTCTTCCACTCTGCAAGCTGGAACCACGGGCACGATCTACGCAACCGCAACGTCGCGGTGATCGGCACGGGCGCGTCCGCGATCCAGTTCGTCCCGCGCATTCAGCCACATGTCGACCGGCTTCACCTCTTTCAGCGCACGGCACCGTGGGTACTTCCCCATGCGGACCGCCCCACCACCCGCCTCGAGAGATCCCTGTGGCGCGCATTCCCTCGTGTCCAGCACCTTTGGCGGGCGGGCTCCTATGCGGGCCGGGAGGCGCTCGTGCTCGGTCTGGCGCTCGAGCCACGGCTGATGCGAGCGGCCGAGCTCATCGCCAAGGCCCACCTACGGGCTCAGGTCGCCGACGCGGGGCTGCGCCGCGCCTTGACGCCGCGCTACCGCCTGGGCTGCAAGCGAATTTTGATCTCGAACGACTATTACCCCGCGGTGTCGGCGCCGAACGTGACGCTCGTGCAGGGCGGTCTCGAAGAGATTCGCAAACGCTCGGTGATCGGCTCGGATGGGGTCGAGCGCGAGGTCGACACGATCATTTTCGGAACCGGTTTCCACGTCACCGATCCGCCGCAAGCCGGCTTCGTCCGCGGTCGCCACGGCCAGCTGCTCGCGGACACTTGGCGGGCGGGAATGTCGGCCTATCTAGGGACGGTTTGCCACGGCTTCCCTAATGCCTTCATGCTGGTCGGACCGAACACGGCGCTCGGACACAGCTCGATGGTCTACATGATCGAGTCCCAGGTGGCCTATGTGATGAAGGCGCTGCGGGCGATGGACCGCCTCGGTGTCACGGAGGTCGACGTGCGACCCGAGGTGCAGGCCGCGTACAACGAGGCGCTACAGCGGCGGCTGGCGAGGACGGTGTGGAACTCCGGTGGCTGCCGCAGCTGGTACCTGGACGCGCACGGCCGCAACACGACGCTCTGGCCGAGTTTCACCTTCCGCTTCCGAGAGCGCACGCGCAGATTCGATCCCTCCGACTACGTTCTCTCACCGGTGCGGGCCGCGAGCCAGCAAGGAACGGCGCCGGCCGTGGCCGGGTAAAAGCGCAGCCGCAACGGCGCCCCAAGAGGGACACCTGCGCCGGGATAGGATCATCACATCGCCGCTTCTATGGATATCGTCCCGGGCGTCCATCGCCTGGGAAGCTCGCTCGTCAACTGGTATGTAGTTGAGGACGGCGGGCGACTAACCGCAGTCGACGCTGGGCTGCCTGGTTTCGCCAAGACGCTGTCCGGCGATCTCTCGCTGCTGGGACACAGCGTTCGGGACATCGACGCGCTCGTGCTCACCCACTCCGACCCTGACCACACGGGCCTGGCGAGGACGTTGCGCGATGCGGGTGCCCGCGTGCTGATTCATCACGCCGACGACCCCACGCTGCGCAGGCCCAGACCGAAGTCGGGCGACGCCAAGCCGATCAACATCGTGCCGCAACTGCGACATCCGACCCTGCTGAAGCTGATTGCCCACATAGCCGCCTCCGGGGGAGTCAAATCTACGTCGCTGGAGGGTGCCGAGACGTTCTCGGCGGACCAGGTGCTCGACGTTCCCGGGAGCCCGCGAGTCATCCCCACGCCGGGACATACGCCCGGCCATTGCGCGCTCTACTTCGAGCAGCGTCAAGCGCTCTTCGTCGGCGATGAACTGTGTACGCGGAATCCCGTGACCGGCCGGCCCGGCGCGCAGGTGATGTCTTCGTGCATGAACGTCTCCACGGACGAGTGCTTCAACTCGCTTGCCGCAATCGAGGAGAGTGACGCCGATGTGTTGCTCCCCGGCCATGGTGATCCTTGGTACGGCAGCGCCGCGCAGGCGGTGGAGAGCGCCCGTCGCCTCGGCAGGAGCTAGCTCGCGGCCGCGCTGCCGGTGCCGGCTCGCTGCTTGGCGAAGTGGGCGCACATCGCGCATTGGCTCCAGTCAAACCGGCCAGCCAGAGCCTTCAAGCGCCGATCGTTCTCGTACCAGCCCCGGTTGAGGTAGCGGCCAAGCACAACCACGGCGACCGGCCCGGCGCCGGCACCGCGAAGTGCGGCACTGGCGCACCGTGCACTCGCGCCGGTGGTGAGCGTGTCATCGATCAGGAGAACTGGCTCACCGCCGAGCGAGCGCAGGGGCTCGAACTTGCCCGCGTCGACGGTCCTCGGCGGTACCTCCCGCCGCGAGCGGCCAAGTAGCCGCTCGAAGCGCCCGCGCGTGGGCCCCACCAGTTCGCCGACGATCCGGCGGAGCGGATGGCGGGCATCGCGCTCCCGGTCTCCAGAGGGAACTGTCGTCACCAGTGTGAACGTGTTCACCTCTGCCGCGATTGCGACGCAGCGTTCATGTAGCGCGAGGAAACGCCACAGAACGGCCGCCAGTTCTACCGTCAGCCTGCGCGCGATCTCCCCGCCCAGGCGCTTGTAGCCCACGAGCGCATGGTGGAGCTGCTCACCTCCGACGCTGTAGGAGACCGGGAGAATCGCCTCCAGCGCCATGTCGCCGCGCGCGCACGAGTAGCAGCGTTCGAAGCCGCGCGTGAAGTTGAAGCAGACCCCGCACACCCCGCTTCCCGGCCGCGGGGCGAGCATGAAATTCGCGTAAGGCGCGCTGAGCTCCGAGACGGTCGCCACGCCCAGCGCCGCTCAGCCGCTGGGCGAGCCGACCGTGCTCGCATCCGCAACGAGTTCTTCGTCGGCGGTGAGCCGGTCAAGGAATGCGATCACTTCGTCAGCGCCGGTGATCGCATGGGTGCCGGGCCGTGTCGCTAGCTCTCGCGCCCAAGCCTGCGAAAGGAGGGAGGAATGCAGAAACACGGGCCGCCCCTGCGCGAGCGCCAACCTGGCCTGAACGCGCGTGCCGCTGGTTTGAGATGCCTCAACGATCACAGACCCCAGAGTTAGGCCGGACATGACGCCGTTGCGCATCGGAAAGGTGCGCCGGGTGGGCGGCGCCTCGGGCCAGAATTGGGACAGCAGCGCGCACTCGCGGGCTATCCGCCGCGCGAGTGGTCCGTTCTCGGCGGGATAGCAATGACGCACGCCGGTTCCAAGCACCGCGAGAGTTCTTCCCCCGGAGTCGAGTGCCGCCTCGTGAACCGCAGCGTCGATGCCCACCGCCAGCCCAGAGACGACGGTGTAGCCCCCCTCCACGAAATCACGCGCGACTCGATCAGCGATTGCCAGACCTTTGGTAGTAGGCGCGCGGCTTCCCACCACCGCCACGGCGCGCGCGTCGGAGGCGGTCAGCTTGCCCGCTACGAACACCAGCGGCGGACGATCATGCACCCCGCGGAGGTTCTCCGGATAGCCAGGGTCGAGTACGGTCAGCACCTCGATCCCCTCTCTGCGCCAGGTGGCGACCTCAGCCGCTGCGTCATCCAGCACGGTAGTCAGATCGACTCGCGGGGAGAGGTCAGGCCCGCGGACCTCCGCGTCAAAGAGGGTCTGGGGAGCGGCGTCCCGCTCGAGCTCGTGCTCAAGCACATGGAGCGCGCTCCCGGTGTCCTCAACGAGCTCCGCGTAGACCTGCCAAGGCCGCCGGCCTTGTCGGAGCAATCCCACGAGCGCTGCCCTCTCGACCGGTGACGACATCCGCGGCCGAGCCTACCGCGGGACCGCGACGACCCGGCTCGTTTTTGACTCCCTGGGCACAATTGCAACAACTCTTGCCAGCTCACGGCTCAATGGTGAACCTCCGACCCCCTCTGCTAATCGCTCTAGTCGGCGCGATCGCGCTCTTCGCCGCCGGCTGTGGCGGCGGCACCCATACCAACACGCACCAGCACCGACACAAGCGAGAGGTCCTCGTCCACGCGAGCCTCGGGTTCGGAGCCTTCCGGCGCTTCATCGCGTCCCCGGCCCGTGCAGGCCAGCTGTCGGATCCGCTCTCGCTCCCATCCAAAAATGCGACTTCTGCGGCAGCGTTCGCCGACAAAGAACTGAGACTCGCCGCCCACGATGTGCAGCACAGCAAGCGCCTGCGAGTGCTGTTCGCCCCGCTCGAGCTGACGGCGGACAAGATCAAGGCGCTTGCGCCCGCGCTCTCTCGGCCGAATTCGCTCGCTCAGGTCGAGACGATAAGCGGAATCCTCAGCCGTCTCGCCACGGTCGCCGAGGCCAATGGCGCGCGCATCAAGTACGCCTCGTTGGCAGGGATCGCAGCAGCCGGCGGCCCGCGGACCTAGCTGAAGCTGGTTCTCCCCGGCGGAGCGTCAGCGCCCGGCGGGTCCCTCAGCGTGCGGTTGACCGTTTGGCGTCCGGCGGGTCCCATCCCACCTCCGCCGGTCCGGGTCTAGCCGGGGTGGTTGCCCGGATCCTTGGCGCCGGGCGTTCCCACCGGCTCCGGCTCGGACACCTGCGTCGGAGGTTCCTCCGTAGGCGTGTCCACCGGAGCCGCGACGGGCGCTCCCGCGTGCTCCTCCGGAGACGTCGCGACCGGTTTCGATGCGAAGTCCTCTGAAGGCGCCGTGACTGCTTCGGGGACGAAGTCCTCCGAAGGGGCGGCGACGGGCTCCGCCGCGTGCGACGCGTGCATGGGATCGGGCGTGACCGATGCGGAGCTCGACGGGAAGGGCTGCTGGTGAAGCTCGTGATACCCCGGCCGATCCTCGCCGCTGATCGCATCCTTGAAGTCGCGGAAGCCACGGCCGAGTGACCTCGCCACCTCTGGAAGCCGTTTCGGCCCGAGCACGAGCAGCACGATCACGAGGAGGAACAGCAGGTGGGTCGGCTGGAAGATGTCCCCAATCACTCCACCGAGAGGTTAGCTTGTTGAGTTCGGGGCGTCGAGACCGATGTCGGCGTGCCCCCTACCCGCCGACGCGCACCCTTACCTTGCGGCTGCACGCGGCTGCGTATGGGTAGTCGTCTGCGGGCAGCGCGCACTCCTCAAACCAGTAGTGCCGGACGATCCTTGCGGGACCTGGACCGAATGTGAAGCTCACCCGGAAGCGCCCGTTTCCGGTGACGTCGGTCTTGACGCCGTATGTCGTGTACGAGCGCCCGTAGCCGAGACGCAGACGCACTAGCTCTCCCGCGGGCGGCGGCGGAAGGTACCCACCCGCGAGCAAGCCCTCGATGTGGACGGTGCCGCCCCACCGGACCCGCCGTGGCCGGAGATGGAGCACTTCGGACCCTGGCGGGCACGGTCACCTTGGCGGGCAGCGATTTGGCGGACTCGTCCGTCGAGTTGCCCCTGTAGTCGGCCCTCACCAGACGCGAGGGGCCCACGGGTAGTCTCGCGCGCCACCGGCCTGCAGCGCCGGTCCGGACCGTCGCCGCCAATGTGTACTGATGCGACCGGTTGTTCGGCGCGGTGAACACGCGCACGGTCTGACCGCGCAGTCCGCTCCCTGCCTTGATCCTCAGGCGGCCGATGATCGTGGTCCGGGCGCCGAAGGCAATGCGCTCGGCGCGATGAGCCTTGTGGCCTGTTTGTTCAAAGACAGCCGTAATACTCGTCGGCCGTCGGATTCTCAGCTTCCAAGTGGCTGGCCGAGAGATGCCGTGGTGGCCGGTGGGGTCGACCGCCCGATTCTGGGCGGCACACACGATCGTGTGAGTCCCGACCCCGGACACGGGGATGCGCGCCGAGGAACCTCGGTACCAGTGCGCAGCATGGTGGTCGACACGGCATTCGATCCCAGCGATCCCGGATGGGCTGCCGCCGGCCCTTGCCTTCACATACTGGGTTCCCGCTGTGGAGGGCGCATCTGCGCGGGCCTGTGATCTTTACCCACGGGCGAGTGTTGTCGACATACACGCTTTCGCTCCGAATGGCCCGCACACGCGCCGCATTTATCGCCGATATGCGCAGCGTCATCGCGCCCTGACGGGCCCCATTTCGACCGTGCGCCGAGGCCGTATTAATGAGCGCTGACCAGCTCCGCTCCGGGCACTGGCGCCAGCGATCTGTGTTCCGTCTATCGAGCGGCCCCGGCAGAAAGTATGTGCCCAGCCCCACGCCCATCCTGCAAACCCCCGACGGGTCGTCAGCCCTGAACTTGACCGGCCAGATCCCCCGCACCCAGCGACCGGCGTGAAGCCAGAGATTGGCTCCGCCTGCGGCGGCGATCGCCGGACGCCGACGCTCGGTGGCAAGCAGTTCGATGCCCCCCACATCGAGCGTTGCTGGCCGACGACATGAGGACGCGGCGCACGTTAGCCGCCACCCAAATGACCTGCTGCGGAAATGCCGGTCGCAGCAGCTATGCCTGTTGTAGCGGTTGGTGATGACCACGTGACCCCCACGCCAGAAGAACTCGCCGGCCCAGCCATGGTCGTCGCCCATGCCCCGCGAGCGGGGATGGACGATGGAGGCGTGAGTGAGTTCGATGCCGCGACGGAGCGCGCGTGAGCCATTGAGCGGTTGCATGGCTGAGAAGCTCCTCCGGCGCGTGCGCGAAACCAGAGCTGAAGCCCGTCTCCATGACGAGCGCACTGCCAAGCCCATCCCAAATGGCTTCCGAGCCCGAATGGTGAATGGGACCCTGGTCTGAGCTCCACCGCCCACATACCCGGACCTCCAACGTCCCCGGACGCGTCGCGCTGGGGTGGAGCGCGTGGGTTGCTGAACCGCCGCTCAGCGCGACTGCTGAGCCGGTCGTGGCAAGCATCGCCATCATCGCCAGCCCGGCCAGGGAGCCGAGCCGCCTATGTATCCGTCGCCAGGCTTTCATCGGGACCTCCGATCGTGTCCGACTATCAAGGAGCTTTTGAGCGGTGGGAGCCATCGACGCTCAGCCGTCCGGGGACCGGCCTGGACCGAGCGCGCAATTGGGCCCGAAGGTGCAGGTTTGTGAGTGCCGATGCGTGGCTCCCGGACTCGGGCCGCCGGGCGAGGGCTGGGGGGTGTTCTCGTGAGGAGCGCTCGCTGGAGTCGTCGAAGAGGGCGGAGACCCACCCCCGCTCGAAGTACCGCCTGTGTTATCTGCGGTGGACGCGGCTTGTCGCGAGCCGGAGGACACATACTTGACTGGCAAGGCGCCGCTCGCGCGCGTGTTTCTCGGCGACTGGTTCCGCCTCGCTGCTTTCCGGCTGGAATGCGCGCGGCGGCCGGCGATGCTCGGCGGGCTCGCGGGCAGGATGGCTGGAACCCCGCTATCGAGACCCGCTCCGACCTGGGCCCGGGGGCCGGCCCGGTTCGAGGACTGGCCGAGCAGCAGAGAGGCGCCCGCGGCAGTGGCCACGACCGCGAGTGCGATCGCGGCTGCCAGGGCGAGCATCCGTAGCCGGCGCCGGCCAGCAAAACCCATCGCCTCACCATCCTCATATTCGTCCTCGGCCGAGCCTCGATCGAACTCGTCCAGCGGCCCCTGGACCGCGGCTGAGCGCTCGCCCCAGAAGTCCTCTGCGGAGACGTTCTCCTCACCGCGTGAACTGGGAGCTTCACCAGATCCGCGCTCGCTCCGCCGACCGGTACGTCCGCGCGATTGGTCTTTGGCCGCCGCCCCACCGGACGGGTCGGAAGCTTCGGACGCCTCATCCGCGTCCTTGCTGGAGGGACCAAACGGAATCAATTCATCCCGCGGGCCAATCCAGTCGCGGGGGAGCCGGATGACTTTGTCAGCCTGCTCGTCTTCCGGCCGCGACTCGCGTCCCTCGTCCCCGCCGCTACCGGTGCCACCCTCGGAATTCATGGATTTGCAGACCTTTCTCCCCCACTCATTTGCAGATCCGTCCTCTAGACGCGCTACTATACCGGATAAATGGTTCCACTTTGTCTCAATTAGAGAAGGTTGCCTTGGATAATACCGCCTCTCAGGAGTCTTTCCTGACCGTGGCTGAGGTCGCGGAGACGCTCAAGCTCAACCAGCAGACCGTGCGCAACTGGATAGATCAGGGCTCCCTGCCGGCGGTGCGGGTCGGACGCCGGGTCCGAATTCGACGGTCGGACTTCGACCGGCTGCTTGAAGAGGGAAGCCGGGCCGGGGGGCCACCGGTGACCCGCGCGGCCGGTCCGAGCGCTGCTGACTTCTGGGGCGGCGAACCGGTGGGGCGTGCGGAACCCGGACCTGACGAGGAGGACGCCCCGTGACTTTCGGCGACGAGCTCGATCGCGAACGGGCGCACATCATGCGGGCCGTGCGGCACGCCAGCAACGCGTGGGCCGAGGCCATGCGGGCGCACAAGCTCGCGCCCCCCGACGCCGGCTTCGCGGGGCGGCTCCAAGGGTTGGCTCAAGCGGCGGAACAGGAGCAGGTGACATGGGAGCACGCCCATGCCTCTGGGCTGCTGTGGCGGCCGGTCCCGGGAGCTGAACATGCGGAGCCGCCGTACGAGCTTCGCCCCAATACCGGACGCAGAGGGCCTTTGGAGCTGTGGGATCGCTTCGACTCCGCGGTCTCGGGGTTGAACCGGGCGATCACGGGAACGAGCGCCGCAGACGTGGCAGACGCCTTCGGCGAGATCGCCCAGGCAGCCGCCGCGCTCGCGGAAGCGGTCGCGCGCGGGGATCGCATGGCGACGCCAGGACGCTCACGCGCGCGCGGCGCCGCATAGGAGCGGCACCTGCGGGGCAGAAGGCGTGCACTCGGCGGAACCCGCCGCCGATAGCCTCGCCCTCTCACCATGCCGCTCACCCCCCGCCGCTCGATCCACCTTCCCGCGCCCGGCACCCGCCGCGCAGTCGTGATCGGAGCCGGCTCGTTCGGGACAGCAGTTGCGGTCCTGCTTGCGCGCGGAGGCTTGCGCACAACGCTCCAGACGCGCACGCCTGAACAGGCGGAGCGGCTGCAGGAGGACCGCGAGAACCGCGCCTACATGCCCGGCTTGCCACTACCACGCGAGCTCCGCATCGAGCCGGTCAGCAATGGAGTCGAGCGGGCCGACTACGTACTCCTCGGGGTGCCATCGAGCGCCATCAATGCGGTCGCGGCCGGACTCGAAACCGGCGGTCTGGCGACGACGGCGGCCGTCGTCTCGCTTGCAAAAGGGCTCGTGCCGCCCGAGGGGACGCCCCCCACCGCGATTCTTATACGCCGCTTCGGCCCGAACCGCGTCGCTTGCATAGGCGGCCCCGCGCACGCGCGGGAAACCGTCAGCGAGGGCGCGGGCTTGGTGGCGGCATCGACCGAGGAGTCGCTCGCGACGGCACTGGCAGGAGTCTTCATCCGCGCCGGCGTGGTGTGTGAGGAATCCAACGACCCGATCGGCGTGGAGCTCGCCGGTGTCGCCAAGAACGCCGCTGCGCTCGCCTCCGGGGCCACGGAGGCGCAGGGCCTGAATGCCGCCGGCGCGGCCGCCGGGCACATCTTCGCCGAGATGTGGCGCTGGGCCGAGACACTCGGGGCAAGACCCGAATCGGTGATCGGGCTCGCGGGCACGGGCGACCTCGTAGCGACCGCGCTCGCGCCGCAGAGTCGCAACCGGCGCGCTGGCGAGCTGCTAGCGCAAGGCGTGGCCGCAGAGGAGATCCCTGGGCGGGTCAGGCAGGCTGTGGAGGCACTCGAGACCGTTCCGCTGCTGGCCCGGGCGCTTACAAGGGCGGGCGTTGAGGCGCCGGTCACGGCCGCGCTTGGGAGGCTGATCGCGGGCGAGTTGCCGCTCGAGGAGTGGGTCGCCGTGGTGCGCACCACCGTGCCCCCGCCGGCCCGCTGGCGGCCGGCGATGAAACCGGGGTGGTGGCAGCGGCTGGGGGCCGCCATCCGGCGACCGTTCACGCGCTCGGGTCGCGCCGGGCAGGCCGGCGGCGACGATCACTCGTCGGCGACCGCGAGTCTGACCTACAAGGCGCCATAGACGAGGCCGGCCCGGAGCACCCGCCCCCGAGAGGCCGCCCCCGAGCGATCGCCTCCACGACCGATCCGCCCGACCGATGACCGGATTTTTACTCGCGGGAAAAGCGGGCTTGCCACGGTAGGAGGCCGTATATGAACCAAGGAGAGAGATATGCCGCAAATCATCGTGACCGCGAAGCGCGGTGACGGACAGGGAGACGAGGCCGTGATGCTGCGCGAGCGCGTGTCGGCCTCGGACTTCGAGAGCCGACATTTCGCGGATCAGCTCGTCGAGCGCATCGGCTGGGCGGTCTCGGACGCGGTCAGCGTCGAGCGGCCCCCGCGCGAAGAAAATTAGCCTCGGCGTTCCGCCAGAGTCGTGACCACGGCTTCGTAGACCCCTGCGCCATACGGGGCAGACGCCGCCCGCACGCGCGCGCCAAGCGTGGCCGACAGCGAGCGGTCGCGCTCGAGCGCGTTAGCGACCAGCCAGAACGCACCGACCACCTCGCTCGCGCCGAGATCCTCCCGCGAGTCACCGACCGCGATGCAATCTTCGGCCACGTAGCCGCGAGCTTGCATGTGCCGGGCCACAGCCCGCGCCTTGGAGGCGGCTGCGGGAATCAGGTGGTAGGCGCGCACCACCGGCAGGTCCGGCTCAAGACCACTTGCCCGCTCGATCCTCGTCGCCGCCTGCTCGGCTGTGAGCGGCGCCATGTGCTCGTGCACGATGCCGTTGTCAAGCAACCGCAGCCAGCCAAGGCCTGCCTGCTCGAGCAGCGCGCCGACTGCCTCGAGGTCGACCAGGCCGCGGAAGAGGTGGGAGACGTCGCGCTGCTGCGACCACGGGGTGTGGTATTCGAGCCGACCCGCGAAGTGCTCGAGCAACAGACGTGGGGCGCCCGAGGCATCGATTTGCTCATAGATCGTGCCCTTCTCTGCCGAGGGGACCACGCCGCCCGTCAGCCACTCGAGCTCGCCGTCAACGACCAGCCCGCAGCCGGCCTCGAAGATGTAGCAGCGCAAGCCGAGCATGCGTGAGTCCTCGAAGACCGTGCGCTGCCGACGTCCCGAGTAGATCACGACCTCGGCGCCGGCGCGATCGCAGGCTTGAAGCGCCCGCACCCCATCGAGCGTGAAGTGCCCTTCCAGGTCCTGCAGCAGGGAACCGCCCGGTCCGAGCAAGGTGCCGTCCATATCTACATAGAGGCAGCGCATGGCGCGCCCGACCATACTGGCGTGAGTGAGCACTACGCGCCCGACCGAGGCCTGGACTCAGCTACTCGAAGCCGGTCGCGCCGACGAGCGCCTGGTTCACGAGGCCTTTCACGGACAGCGATCCGCTCGCCTCGTCCCGATCCCGCCGGAGCTCGCGGACGAGGTGAAACGGGGCCTCGCCCGCGTCGGGATCGAGGCGCTCTATGAGCACCAGGCCCGCGCGCTCGAGGCGGCTTACGAGCGACCGGTGGTGGTCACCACCGGCACCGCGTCCGGCAAGTCTCTGTGCTTCCAGCTCCCCACGCTCGAGCTGCTGGCGCAGGACCCCACGGCGCGCGCGCTGTACCTGTACCCCACCAAGGCGCTCGCGCAGGACCAGGCCCGCGCGCTCTCCGCCTTCGGGCTCAAGCAGTTGCGACCCGCCATCTACGACGGTGACACCCCCCGCGCGCAGCGCCC
Organism: uncultured Solirubrobacterales bacterium; assembly: GCA_963808655.1. Lineage (GTDB taxonomy): Bacteria > Actinomycetota > Thermoleophilia > Solirubrobacterales > Solirubrobacteraceae > Palsa-465. The sequence goes on along the minus strand of CAWEGZ010000026.1, from coordinate 74,525 downwards.
CGGGATTCGCGCCCGGGCGAACGTGATCCTCACCAACCCCGACATGCTGCACGTGGGCATCCTCCCCCACCACCCCGCCTGGGCCCAGGTGCTACAGAACCTGCGCTTCGTGGTCGTGGACGAAGCCCACACCTACCGCGGCGTGTTCGGCTCCCATGTCGCAAACGTGCTCAGAAGGCTGCGCCGCGCCGCGGCCCTTCACGGCGCGCAGCCGCGTTTCCTGCTGGCCAGCGCCACGATCGCAAATGCGCTCGAGCTGGCCGAGGGGTTGACCGGGACCGAGGGCTTCGTGCTGGTCGACGACGACGCGGCGCCACAGCCCGGCCGCCGCGTCGCGATGTGGAACCCGCCCCTCGTGGACGAGGACTTGGGGCTCAGAGCCTCGCCGCTGTATGAGGCAGCCGAGCTCCTCGCCGAGCTGGTGTCGCAACAAGCGCGGACGATCTGCTTCATCAAGTCGCGCAAGGCCGTCGAGCTGATCGTGCGCCACGCGAGTGGACTGCTCGAGCCGGCTCTCGCCGCGAGGGTGGCGCCCTACCGCGCCGGATACACGCCCGCGCAGCGCCAGGAGATCCAGCGCCGCCTGACCGAGGGCGAGCTGCTCGGCGTCGTCGCGACCGACGCGCTCGAGCTGGGCATCGACATCGGCGCACTCGACGCCGCCATCTGCGTCACCTTCCCCGGCACGGTGGCGAGCCTCAAGCAGATGTGGGGCCGCGCCGGCCGGCGCGGGCGTGGCCTGGCCGTCTACATCGCGGGCGAGGACCCGCTCGACCAGTTCTTCTGCCGCCATCCCGACCAGTTCCTCGAACGCGCTGTGGAGGCCGCGATCATCGACCCCGAGGCTCCTGAGATCTACGCCTGGCATCTGCTGTGCGCCGCCCACGAGGCTCCGCTGTCGGATGCCGACGCGCCGATCCTCGGTCGCGGTTGGCATGCGCACGCGGACGAGCTCGCCGCGGCCGGCTACCTGCGCGAGCGCCTCACCGGCTTCGTCCCCAGGCGCGCCGACGACTATCCAGCCGCCCGAGTGCCACTGCGCTCGGCCTCGGCAGACACCTTCACGCTGATCGAGTCGAGCTCCGGCGAGGTGATCGGCACGATCGAGGCGACGCGCGCGTTTGCCACTGTCCACGAGGGCGCCGTCTACCTCCATCTGGGTCGCTCGTATGAGGTGCTGGCGCTCGACCTTGCCGCCCACCGCGTGCTGCTCGAGCCCTTCGGCGGCGACTACTACACCCAGGCGCGTCGAGAGACCGCCACCTACATCGAGCGGCTGCTCGACTACCGCGAAACGCGGGGCGTGAGGCTTTCATTCGGACGCGTCGTGGTCGAGGAGACCGTGCTCGGGTATCAGCGCAAGCGGCTCTCGGACCAGGAGGTGATCGACTTCACCACGCTCTCTCTGCCCACGGTCGAGCTCGAGACGCGCGCGCTCTGGTACGAGCTCGACGAGCTGGTCTCGCCCAGACGAGCGCGCGCCGGCCGCGGCGAGCTGTTCCCCACCGAGCGGCTGCTGGGCGCGCTGCATGCGCTCGAGCACGCGCAGATCGCGGTCCTGCCGCTGATCGCGATGTGCGACCGCTGGGACATCGGGGGCCTCTCCACGAACGCCCACCCGCAAACCGGGGGGCCGACGATCTTCATCTATGACGGTCATCCGGGCGGGGTTGGCCTCACCAGGCGCGGATTCGACCAGTTCGAGCGGCTGGCGCGCGACGCTCGCACGCTGATCGGCGAGTGTCAGTGCCGCTCCGGCTGTCCCTCGTGCGTGCAGTCGCCCAAGTGCGGCAACCTGAACGAGCCGCTGTCGAAGGCCGGCGCACTCGAGCTGCTGCGCCGCATGGAGGCCTGAGCGCGCGCTCCGGACCCTGGCCGGATGCGCCCGGCGCGTTCGGCTCCCGGTTGCAGCCGAGCAAGCCCGCGTGTAGATTGGCCGCCGGTTTCCGTCGTCTACTAGTTGGGGGGAGATGCGATGTGGCGTAAAGCCTCCGTGAAGCTTGTCTCTGCCGCCGCGATCTGTGCGGCCTTGCTCGTTACCGCGGGCCTTCAGGTCGCGAACGCGAGCTCTGGAAAGACCGCGTTGCGCGGTACGGCCGCGCCGTCGGCCGCGCGCAAGCACGCGGTCGGTTCGGTGGCCAAGTCGAGCCGAGTCAACTTCGACCTCGTGCTGAAGTTGCGCAACGCGCGTGGCGCCGAGGCGCTCGTGCACGCGGTCAGCACGCCGGGGAGCGCCAGCTACCACCGGTACATCACCGCAGGGCAATGGGAGACGCGCTTCTCCCCAACCAAGGCGCAGGTCGCCAAAGCGCGGCAATGGCTGCGTAGCCAAGGCTTCAAGGTCGGCGCCGTGTCCCGCGACCGCATGACGATCGCCGCCTCTGGCACCGCCGGGCAGGTGGAGCGGGCATTCTCCACCGGGCTCGAGCGCTACAGGCTGATGGGGCACACCGTGCGGCTCGCGACCCGCAACTTCGCGGTTCCCGCCCCGCTCACGGGCGTCGTCAGCGGCGCCCTGGGCATAAACCAGACCGTCGCCGTGACGGCAGCCTCCGGGTCCTCGAGCTCTCACTCGGGCCGCGCCGCGGGCAAGACCAACTACCCGCCCCCGCCGGCGGCGTTCATCACCGCACCGCCGTGCGGCGCCTACTACGCCGCCAAGAAGGAGACGCTCAAGCCGCCGTTCGGCCATGGCTACCCGAAGACGGTGCCGGACGTCGTCTGCGGCTACAAGCCGGCGCAATTCCGCTCCGCGTATGGGATCAAGTCGAGCCAGACCGGGGCCGGCACCAAGGTCGCGATCGTGGATGCCTACGACTCCGCCACGATCCGCGCTGACGCGAGCCGGTACTTCAAGCTGAACGATTCGGGCAATCCGTTCTCGAACGCGCACTTCGGCCAGTTCGATCAGGCGCCGTTCACGCACCAGACGCTGTGTGGGGCGAGCGGGTGGCTCACCGAGCAGGCGATCGACGTGGAAGCCGTCCATTCGACGGCCACCCACGCCAAGATCAACTACGTGGGCGCCAAGAGCTGCCTCAACACGGATCTGTACAACGCCGACGACTATGTGGTCACCCACCACCTCGCCGACGTCGTGACCAACTCGTGGGCCGATCCGGCAGGCGACGTTTTCGACTCGCCCTCCGACCGGGCGGCGTTCGACCAGCTGTTCATCGAGGCCGCTTCGCAGGGCATCGGGTTCCAGTACTCGACCGGGGATGACGGCGATAACTTCGACCTCACCGGCATCTCCGCGCCGGGCTACCCGTCCGACAGCCCGTACGTCACGGGCGTGGGTGGCACCACGCTCAAGATCAATGCGAGTGGTCAGCGGACCGGCGAGCTCGGCTGGAACACCGGGCGCGCATTCTTCTGCAGCCAGAACGCGGTGGGCGTGCTCTGCTCGAAGAAGCAGGTCGGCCATTGGCTGCCCCCCGCAGCCGATGGCGAGAGCGGCGGCTACACCAGCTACAGCTACACGCTGCCGTCGTACCAGAAGGGGATCGTCCCGGCCTCGCTGTCAACCCGCAATTCGCCCGTTGTCGGCACAACGCCGATGCGGGTGATTCCCGACATCTCGATGGACGCCGACCCGGGTACGGGCTTCCTGATCGGGCTGACCGAGACGTTCCCCAAGGGCGTCGCCTACGGTCAGACCCGCTACGGCGGCACCAGCCTGGCCTCGCCGCTGTTGGCGGGTGTGATCGCCGACGTGGACCAGGTCGCCGGGAAGCCCATGGGGTTCCTAAACCCGACGCTGTACGCGCTCGACAAGAGCAAACCGGCTGCGATCTACGACGTGCTGCCGGAGAAGGGCAAGCAGGCCAACTACCGGGTCGACCATGCCAACCAGATCGTGCCGGGGGCCAAGGGCTACTTCCGCCAGCTGCGGGAGCTCTACTACCCCGGCCCCGAGGTCTATTGCGATGGCACCGGCAACTGCGCCAGCAGGCCAAACACGCTCACGGTGAGCAAGGGCTACGACGCGCTCACAGGAATGGGCGCGCCGGGGTCCAACTTCGTCGCGGCGTTCGCCGGCTCCGGTGGCTCTTAGGGAGTGAGTGGGCGGAGGGCGGGGGCGCGGTAGCGCCCCCGCCCTTGGGCCGGCTCATGAGCCGGCCCACCGGGCCGATCATGATCGGCCCGGAGGCGGGCGAACATGTTCGCCCGCCGGGGGTCGGCGCATGCGCCGACCCCCTATTCCTGCGCGGCGAGCCGGGAGGGGTACACCACATCCCTGAGCTCGGTGGCGCGCGGGCCCAGCCGGCGCCAGGGCGAATCCGATCGCAGCGTGGCGAGGGCGCAGGTGGGGAACTTCTCGCGCACTTGCGAGAGCGCGGGCGGCTCGGCCAGCGCCTCGGCCGTCTCCACCGGGTCCGAGGCGGCCAGCCAGACCACCAGGTCCTGAAGGCCGGGGTTGTGGCCGATCAACATCACCGAGGGGGTCGCTTCGGGTACCGCGCGCAGCCGCTCCAGCAGCTCTGGTGCGCTCGCCGCATAGAGCTCGCGTTCGACCAGCAATTCGCCGGAGGGCCGCACCGCTTCATAGGTCTCCCGCGCGCGCCGCGCCGTTGAGCAGAGGACCAGAGCGGGGCGGATGCCGGCCTGCTCGAGGTGGCGAGAGATCACGGCCGCTGCCTTTCGTCCGCGTGGAGCCAAACTCCGCTCGTGGTCCTCCTGCCCGGGCTCCTCCCAGCTTGACTTCGCGTGCCGCAGCACGTACAGCAGTCGGGTGTCCTGGTCGGTGGGCCGCGCCATCGCGGATAGTGTCGCGCAGGGAACGAGCCGGCCTCAAGGCCGCCGGAATCCCGGAGGCAAGCCGCTACCATCGCCCGCCACGGCGAGATAGCTCAGTTGGTAGAGCACACGACTGAAAATCGTGGTGTCCCCGGTTCGATTCCGGGTCTCGCCATCTCAGAAGTCCCTGCATACGGGCGCGTGGGGGTGCCGCTTGGCACCGTCTGGTCGGAGGTGACGGTTGGCTCGCCCAGGGTGCTGTCTACGTTCCAGCGGGCCTGGTGGCTGTGATCGCGGACTTCTGGTCGCGAGGAGCAGTCGGACGCCGTCGGAGTGGAATTCTTGGGCGTTGGACGGCGCGTATGAATTGGCCTCAGTTCGCTTCAGGCGAGCGAGAGGTTGGCTGCCGTTGAGCGGGAGGCACGAGGCTTCCGGGGCGTGCAGGTGAGGAGGCACGAGTTAGTGTGTCCGCGTGGTGCGCAGGGCTCCATCGGCGTCCGGACGTGATCTCGACGGGCGGGCAGTCGAGGCCGGCGACGTTGGTATGCCGGGATGAAGGCGTGACCACAAGCGACCAGGGCGGGGAGCCAGGTAGGCGCTCCCGGTGCCGGAGATGGAGTCTCTGGCTGCTGCTCGTGCCGTTTGCCGCCCTACTCGATCCCGCCCTCTACGCCCACGAGCATCCGCGCGTGGCCGGAGTGCCGTTCTTCGTCTGGTACCAGTTCACGTGGGTGCTGCTCGGCGCCGTGGTGACGTGGGTGGTCTACCGGCTGCGTCGCGGGAGTGGCGCCTAGTGCACGCACCGGAGGTCGCTGTCTTTGTCTCCCTCTTCGCGTTGATCACCGCAGTAGGCATCGGGGCGGGACGCTGGCGGGCGGGAGACCTCTCCCAGCTCGACGAGTGGGCGCTCGGCGGACGTCGCTTTGGAACCTTCGTCACTTGGTTCATGCAGGGTGGCAGCATCTACACGACGTATGCGTTTATCGCGATTCCGGCACTGGTGTACGACAGCGGCGCGTTGGGGTTCTTCGCGCTCGCTTACCTCGTGCTCGCCTACCCGGTGGCGTTCGTCTGCTTGCCCCCGCTGTGGCGCGTGGCCAGTGTGCGTGGTCATGTCACCATGGCGGATTTCGTCAAGGAGCGCTTCACCAGCACCAGCCTCGCGACCCTTGTCGCGCTGACCGGGATCGTCGCGACGCTGCCGTACGTCGCGCTACAGGTCTACGGCATTCAGATATCGATGTCTGAGCTCGGTCTGCCGGTGGACCTGTCGCTGACGCTGGCTTTCCTGATCCTCGCCGGCATCACTTACGTGAGTGGGCTGCGGTCGGCCGCACTGATCGCGATCGTAAAGGACGTGCTGATCTGGGTGACGGTGCTCGTTGCGGTCATCTACATCCCGATCCGCCTCGGAGGCTATTCCCACGTCTTCTCCCAGTTGCCGCCTGGCAAGCGCCAATTACACAGCTCGCTGTTTGGCGGTTACTCAACGCTCGCGCTCGGCTCGGGGCTCGCGTTGTTTCTCTATCCCCACACGATCACCGGCGCGCTCAGTTCGTCAAGTGATCGCGTGATCGAGCGCAACGCGGTTTTCCTGCCCGTCTACACGATCATGCTCGGGCTCCTGGCGATGCTCGGATACATGGCGCTCGTGGCTGGGGTGCATACGAGCCCAGCCTACGGCAACAACAGCGTGATCCCGGCGCTGTTTCAGAAGATGTTTCCCCCCGCGTTCGCGGGATTCGCACTGGCCGCGATCTCGATCGGAGCGCTCGTCCCAGCATCGATCATGGCCATCGCAGCGGCTAACCTGTTCAGCCGCAACATCTATCGCGAGCTGGTCCGGCGTCCGCCACGTCCGGAGACTGAGACCAGGGTCTCGAAGCTCGCTTCGCTGACGGTGAAGTTCGGTGCCGTCGCCTTCATCCTCGTTGCCCCGACGACCGACGTGGTCAACTTCCAGCTCGCCGGCGGCGTCTGGATTCTGCAGACCCTTCCCGCCACCTTCGTAGCCCTGTTCGTCCCATGGCTCGACCGCCGCGCCACGATCGCGGGCTGGACCGCGGGTACAGTGGTGGGTTCTTACCTGCTCGCAGGGACGAGCTTTCGCTCCTCGACGTATGCCTTCAGCCTGCTGGGGACCCACACCAGCCTCTACATCGGTGTGGTCGCGTTGGCGGCGAACCTAGCCGTTGTCTTGTCCGGATCAGCGATCGCGGCGGCACGGCATAGTGCGGCGGCCTCGCGTACTAAGCTGCCCTGATCCGATGATTCACCCGACGTGGCGGTACGTGCCGTATCGGACGCGCTAAGACCGTTCGCTGCCGATCGGTCTGATCTGTCAAAGCGGCGAAGCTACGGTTTAGGCGTGACCACTGGAGCGCGGCTTTCTCGCGATGCATCCCCGGCCAGCGTCGATCGTCTTCGCGTCGTGCGTCGTGCGAAGGCGGTCTCTTGGCTGAGCATTGGCTGGATGGCGATCGAGGCAGGCGTGGCGATCGTCGCCGCGGTGATTGCTGGGTCGGTGGCGCTGCTTGGGTTTGGTTTGGACTCGCTGATCGAGCTCGGCTCGGCCAGCATCGTTATCTGGCGTTTCACTGGTGAGCGCGATCGGAGTGAAACGGCCGAACGCCGCGCGCAGAAGTTAATCGCCGGATGCTTCGCCGCGCTCGTCGCCTATCTCCTGTTCGATGGCATCCGCACTTTGGTCAGCGGCGCACACCCCGACACCAGCTGGCCCGGTGTTTTGATCTGCGTCGGCGCGATCATCGTTATGCCGCTGCTTGCCCGAACAAAGAATCAAGTCGCCGCGCAGCTTGATTCCGCATCGACGGCGGGCGACGCTGCTCAGTCCTGGCTGTGTGCGGCCGCGGCCGCCGGCGTGCTGGTGAGCATCATCGCCAACGGTCTACTTGGCTGGTGGTGGCTTGACCCGATCATCGGGCTTGGCATCGCCGCGCTCGCCGTGCACGAAGGACGGCGGGCATGGACGGGCGAGGGCTGCAGCGACTGCGCCCCTGTCGCCTTCAAGCCCCCCGACCACGAGCTCGAGCCATGAGAACCGCGGCCGTGAAAGAAGACCGCATCGACCGCAGGGTGGATAACCGGGTCGACCCGATGGGATTCCGTTGACCCCCGGTGCGCCGACCCGCCACGGCGCGAGACTATGTTCGTGAATGCGCGCGAACCGGGACCACTCGCTCGCCGGCTCCTTCGTGTCCCCGCACGGCTGTATCACTGCAACGCGGGCTGGCTTCTCGGCCAGCGGTTCTTGCTGCTGACTCACGTCGGGCGCCATAGTGGGCGACGCCATCGGACGGTGCTCGACGTTATCGGGAAGCGCCCGGCCGCCGGCGAGTTCCTTGTCTTGGCCGGTCTAGGGCGCTCGGCCAACTGGTATCGGAACATTGAGGCGCATCCCGCGATCGAGGTGGCGGTCGGTCGGCGGAGGTTCCGACCGGAACATCGCCTGCTCTCCGAAGAAGAGGCTGCCGAGGCGTTGGCCGACTATGAACGCCGAAATCGATTCGCAGCGCCCGTGGTTCGCGGTGTGCTCAGCTGGCTGGTTGCGTGGCGCTACGAGGGGAGCGACGAGGGACGGCGCCGGCTCGTGCGTGAGCTGCCTGTCGTAGCCTTCCGGCCCACCGAGAACTGAAGATCAGAAGCTGGCGACATGAGTCCCAGTCGCGAGCTCGCTCGTCAGCGAGCGGGGTCGCGAGATGCGATCCTTCGTCGGGTGGGTGAGGCTGAGCCAGCAACGCAGCGTGCCTTGGCCGAAGAGCCTGAGGATCTGGCTCGGCTGCTCGTCGAGCGCGTCAATGCCGGAGATCTCGAGGGCGTCGTAGCTCTCTACGAGTCCGAGGCTGTCCTCGCATTGCGTGACGGGCTGGTAGCCGCCGGGCGCGATGCCATCCGGCGGTTCTACGCCGACCTGCTCGCTACCAAGCCGACTTTCGCACCGGGTGACCAGCTGCCGGCGTTGCGGCTCGGGGACCTAGCCCTGACCGCGACGCGCCTCGTGACCGGAGGGGCTACTGTCGAGATCGCGCGCCGGCAGCCCGACGGCAGTTGGCGGTGGGCTGTCGATCGACCCAACGTGCGCGAATAGTGAAATGAGCGCATCGAGTCCCGTCTCGGCCGCGTCGGCTGCGCTTCGCGTTCGGGGGGCCGACCGCCGCCGGGCCCACGGGAACCCCCACGGCTCATAGAGGCGTTTCTGAGGGCTACGACCCTGGCGAAAAGACCTTCTACATCACCCTGCAGGGAACCGACGGCGACGAGATCCAAATTCTCTGGAACGCCTTGGCCAAGTCGGCGACCACGAGCTTGAAACCGCTCGCACCCGCTCCCTTCACAACCCTGTACGCATGCTCACCGACCGCTGGGGCGTCACCTGGATCGTCGGCGCCGACACCGCCCCGCACACCGACTAACGGGCTCTGGTGGGTCGTCACCCCCGGCAGGCGCGCATGTGCTGCACAAACCGCAGGTGCGTCGTAGTTGGTCTGCCTCACTCGTGAAGTGGCCTTCTTCTCGATCCGAGCGGTCCGGCGTACGCCGGATGTGTGCTCGGGAGCGCGCTCCGCGGAGCCAGCAGGAAGCGCGGGAAGGTGGTCATTCGGTCACCGCCCTCAGCCGCAGACGGCTTCGTGGTTCTGGTTGGCGCGCCGGCCCGCTCAGCAGGCCCCGGACCACCCCGATTTCACTCGCAATGTCGGAGAGCGGGTCGCTCGCCGGCGGATCCGGTCGCCCCGCCGGCACGCGCCGGGCTCGCAACGCTGCGGCCAAGTCGCTGAGCTCGCCCGCCAGCTCCTCCGTCCGCTCACGCGGCGGCGGGGCAACCCCTCCTCGCCGGGCGACAGTGGCTGCAGTCACCCCATCGGTGACGCGCTCAAGGGCGATGGCCACCGGCCACAGGGCGGCTGCCCTCACCCCGGCGGGTGGCGGTTCAGCCATTGACCGCTGAAGCGCGGTGCGAAGATCAGCCAGACGCCTGTAGGTTTGGCGACGCAGAGCACTCGCACCCGACTCGGGCCCCAGTGAACACAGCAGATACGTGCCGACGTCTTCGATCGCGGCGGCTATCCGATCGGGCAAACGCGATCGCCAGGTTTCGGGCCAGAGTGCGTAGCCGAGCAGCAGCACGATGCCGCAGCCGAGGAAGGTGTCGATCAGACGGGCGACAACAAGCGTATGAGCATTCCGCGCCAGCGAATCGATCAAGATCAGAATCAGGGGAGTGAGGGCAGCCGACAAGAGTCCGTAGTTGCGTGCCCTCACGATCGGCAGCAAGCCGGCGAACAGCGCCATGAACGGGAGCAGCGAAGCACCGATCGGCACCACCGCTAGGACGGCGGAGCCGATCACGACGCCGATCGCCGTTCCCAGCCCGCGCTGGACGCCGCGCGCGAATACGGAGCCGAAGTCAGGCTTGATGACCACGCATACGGTGAGGGCGACCCAATAGGAGCGCTCGATCGACACCACATCGGTGAGGACCTCTGCCACGGCGAGACACAGCATGAGTCGCAGGACCGTCAGTCGCGTGGTGGTGCCGAAGGCAACCCGTGCCCAAATGGCTTGGAGGCGCCGAGCAAGGGGCGGCGAACTCAAGTCAGCCAGCACCTGCCGGGGATCCGCGTCGGTGCCGAGCGCGCGACTGGCCGTGCGCAAGCCGGCATCGAGCGCGTCGAGATAAGGATTGCCGCCGACGGGCGGGGGCGGTGGCGGTGGTTGCTCGGCCATCACGCTGTCGCCGAGGCGCTCCACGGCCGCCACTGCGGCGGGGGGCGCCCGCTGGCCGGTATAGATCATCGCGTTGGCCGCCTCGATCAATGGTGCCGCCTCGATCAGCGCAATGAAGAGGCGCTGCGTCGCGGGGTTTCGTCCACCGGCACGCAATCGTGCGGTGAACAGGGCGTCATAGGCGGCGTCGAGGGCCTCAGTTAGTCCCTGGCGTGCGGTTTGCGCCTGTGAAGAGCCCACCGCCGCCAGCTGTCGAGCAATGGCCCGGTAGGTGTGGGCCACCGCGGCCCGTTCCGGCGCCTGACCCCGGCGGAGTCCTTCCAGCGCCGTGAGCGCGAGCGCCCATGCTCCACCTGCACCGAGCAGCGCCGGCGCCAGCCATATCGGACCGGGGTAGACATGGCCGGAGCCGAGAATCGTGTAGACGACGAGCTGCAACGCCGCGCTCGACGCGATCGCCCCCACCGCGCTGATCGCCGCGGCGAGACCGCCGACCATGGTCACGACAAGCGCGATCCGCCAGCCCTCGCCGCGCACGACGGCGCCTATGAGGAAGCCGAGCACGGCGGCGAGCGATACGGCCGCGATCCGCAGGATCCGCAGCCGGTAGGGCCCGCCGACGTCGGACATCGTCGCCGGGATCGTCCCCAGCGATGCCAGCAGACCGTACCCAGTGTCTCCAATGGCCAGGCCGACCGCGAATGGGACCACCATTGCCACGGCTGCCCGAAGCGCAGCGAGCCAGGGAATCGGCGCCGGTTTCAGATGTCCGAGATGCGCGAGCCAGCTAAGGGGAACGCCGGAATCCACGCCCGAGAGGTCCCCGGGTGGACGGCGCGACCGCCTGGTCGAGGCGCGCTGTCCCTTCACAGATCCGGGCGCTGGCGACCGTTGCCCATCGCCGCCTATGTGCCAGTCAGCCGCAGGAGCTCTATGTCGGCTCGTAGGTGCCGAAGCTCCACTGGTTGCCCTCGGGATCACGGACCGCGAAATCGCGGGATCCGTACTCCTGTTCGGTCAGCTCCATGGTTATCTCGGCACCCGCAGCCTTGGCGCGCGCGTAAAGCGCGTCGGGGTCCGCGCAGGTCGCGTAAATCCACCCTTGGCCGACCCGGTCTCCGTAACGGTCCTCGCGCGCGGTGCCAAACATGATCAGGTCGCTGCCCCAACGCATCTCGGCGTGGCCAATGCCACCCTCGTCGTCCTCATATAGCGCGACTGGCTCGAAGCCGAACGCATCCTGCAACCACTGATGCGCCGCCCTAGCGTCCCGGTAACGAAGTAATGGATATAGCTTCATGGGTCAAGGGTCGCAGAGGCGCTCGGCCCCACGCGCGGCGCGCTCCTCGGCCTTCCGCTTGCGCTGCTCGGCGCCGCTCGATGCCTGTGGATCCATAGTGTGCGCCTAGCGTAGCGGCCGCGGCCTGTAGTTCAGGCTATCGCTGACGCGGGGAGGACCGGTCACTGCGCCCGCACGTTAGGCGCACCCGACTTGCGGTGGTACGCTGCGCGCCGTCGGTGCAGCCGTGCACCGTTTGGCTGCTCCTTCCGCTCCCAGGTGGATCTCACAAGGAGCGGTCCGTCCGAAATGTGATGCCAGGGGTACTCGCGAGTGGGCTTATGACGCTGGAGTTGCCTGCGCACTTTCTCGACACCACGGAGCAGCGTGCGGGATTCGTATTGCTCGCCGCGCTTCTGATCTCGTTTCTATTCATCCGCACGAGCGCGCGGCTGATGCGCAGCCCCAAGGTGCCGTGGTGGCCAGGCAGCGTGGTCACCGACGGCGGCCTTCACCTGCACCATCTGGTCTGGGGGATCGTGCTCCTGCTCGTCTGCGGCTTCCTCGGCTTCGTGATTTCGCCGGGCAGCCCGCGGACCGAATTGGTGGCTGCGGGCTTCGGGGTGGGTGCGGGGTTCACGTTGGATGAGTTCGCGTTGTGGATCCATCTGCGCGATGTGTACTGGTCGGAAGAAGGACGCTCATCGTTCATGGCTGTGCTGGTCGCACTGATGCTGGGCGGACTGGTGCTGCTTGGGGTCGCGCCCTTCGATCTCAAGCGGAGCGTCGGGGCAGTGGAGACGCTCGTCCTCGCTGTCCTCGTCGACCTACTACTCGCCACGCTCGCGATCTTGAAAGGCAAGCGCCTGCTCGGCGTGTTTGGCATCTTCGTGCCGCTGGCGTCACTCGTGGGGGCGATACGACTCGCCTCGCCGAGCTCCGTGTGGGCGCGTAGGTTCTACAAGCCGGAGGGGCGCAAGCTCGCCCGGGCCCGCGTGCGCTGGGAGCGGATCCAGGCACGACGGCGCCGTCTGACGGATGCGATCGCGGGCGCGCCGACGCCCGCGGCTGCGCTCGAGTCCGCCTTGGCCGGAAAGGAGGTGAGCAGCGAGCCCGTCAGCGACGAGTGAGGCTCCCGAGCTCCGGGTCGCCGGCGAGCGGTCGGGGCGGCAGCGCTCCCGGCTCCGCGGCACGCTGAGCGTGACGCTGCTCGTGCTCGCCGCGCTGGCGATTCTCGCCGGCGGGGTGACGCTGTACATGCGCGAGGAGATCGTCGACTCGTCCGCGTTCGCGGATCGTGCGGTGAGCGCCATGCAGCAGCCCGCCGTGAAGACAGTGGCGGCCCGCGAGATCACCGTCCGGCTGCTGGAGCCGGCGCTGCCGGACCTGATCGCCGCGCGACCGCTGGTCCAGTCGGCGGTCAAGCTCGTCATCGGCTCGGCGCCCTTTGCGCACGTGATCCGCCTGGCGGCCGACCACGGGCACCGGCTGCTGTTCCGCCACAGTTCCACCAACGCCGTGTTCGATGTCGCCGACGCGGGGACCGTGGTCGCCTCGGCGCTGGGCACGTTGGCCCCCAAGCTCGCGACGGACGTGCCCAAGCGCATCGGGGCGGTCCTACTCACAGTGCGTCGCCGGAGCTTCGCGAGCGTAACGCTGCGCCTGGCCGACACCGTGCGGGTGCTCGGGATCATCCTGCCTCCGCTCGGCGTCCTGTTGCTGGCGCTCGGCATCCTGGCCGCGGTCGATCGGCGCAGAGCAGTCACCCGCGCCGGCATCGTTGTGGGATTGACCGGCGTGGCGTTTGTAGTCGTGTTCGAGATCGGACGGCGGTATCTGGTCGATCACGTCTACGGCGGCTACGAGCTGAGCACCGCCGACGTACGTGCGGCGGTGGGCGCTCTCTGGAATGTCTACCTGGGGGACCTGCTCATCTGGGCGGTGGTCATCGCGGTGGTGGCGTGGCTGGTTGCGGCAGCTTCCTCGTCGATGCTGAGGCCTTACTCCGCCAGAGACAGCCTGCGAGCCGTTGGGGCCTTTGCGCGTCGTCCCGCGTCCACCCGCTGGCGCGCGGCGCGCGGCGCACTCGTTCTGGCGGTGGGCGTCTTCGTGATTCTCAAGCCCACACTTGCCCTGCGGGTGGGCGCGGTATTCGCCGGCGCCGTGCTGGTCTACATCGGCGCGGGCGAGCTGTTGTCGGCCACCGCGCCGGCGCGAGGGCCAGGGCGACGCCCGCGGCCTGGCCGACGGCACCTGGTCGCACTCGGTGCGGTCGCCACGTTCATCGCCGGGGCGATTGTCGTGGCAGTGGTGCTCACCGGGGGCGCTTCCAGGGCCACGGCCAGCTCCGTGCCGACGTGCAATGGTTACGCGCAGCTCTGCGGGCGTCGCCTCAACGAGGTCGTGTTCGCCGGGACGCACAATGCGATGTCCGCGGCGGACTCGCCAGGGTGGCTGATCGCCAACCAGGACCGCGCGATCGCCCAGCAGCTCGACGACGGCGTCCGGCTATTCAAGATCTCCACGCATTACGGCATCCAGACGCCTTCCGGCCGGGTGTACACGGATATCGGGGCGGAAGGCAAACGCGTGAACAGGGTGGCCAGCAAGCTGAACGCGCGGGCGCGCGCGGCGTTGCAGCGCTTCAGCCGCTCGTTGAGTGGCGGCACGGTGGACACGGGGAAACGCGACATCTGGCTGTGCCACACCGCGTGTGAGCTCGGGGCGACGCGCATGGTCACCTTCATGGGGACGATCCGCCGCTTCCTCCAGCTCAACCCCGACCAGGTGATCATCCTCTTCGACGAGGATTACGTTCCCGAGTCCGCCCTCCAGCGGGTGTTCAAGCGCGCCGGCCTGTTCCGCTATCTCGCGCGCCTGAAGGCCGGACAGCCGCTGCCGACGCTGGGGCAGCTGATCTCCGCGCACCACAACGTGGTCGTGTTCGCACAGGATCGGCCCAGCGGCAAGTACGCGTGGGATGCAAACGGATTCAGCTGGATCCAGGACACCCCGCTCGGCGCCAAGAAGCCAAGCCAGTTCAGTTGCAAGCGCAACCGCGGAGGACCCAACAACCCGCTGCTGATGATGAACAACTGGGCCGACATCTTCCCCCCGCGTCCCTCGCCCAACATCCCGCTGGTTCAGCGCGCCTTCATTCTCAAACGCGCGCGCCAATGCGAGCAGCAGCGTGGGCGCATCCCCAACCTGATCCTGACCGACTATTACGACCGCGGCGACGTGGTCGGTGCCGTGGCTGAGCTCAACGGCGTGGCCAGGCAGCGGCCCGCGAAGATCCAGCCCGTGTACGGCAACTAGCGCTCAGCTGAGCGTCAGCAGCGCTTCCAGGATGGCGCCACTCTTCACCGATTCGGGGCGCTCGGCCGTGATGTCCGATCCCCGGCGCGCGTACTCGTCGCGGCGCTTGATGAGGAGCCACTGTGGCTGCCTGCCACCTGCGGTGCGCTGCAGGGCGAAGCCACCACGCAGCTTGTGACCGTGGAGGACGAATACGGCGTGGCCACGGTCGAGCGCTGCGGGCCAGGGGACGCGGCCGCCCTGCTCGTACCCGCCGCGGTCCCAGACGATCACCGCGCCTGAGCCCGACCGCCCCTCGAACTCATTGTGGGAGACGTCGTGGTCCTCCACTTGGACCGCCAGGCGTTTGACGAGTGGATCGAGCGATGGGCCCTTGGGCAGCGCCCAGGAGCGCATCACGCCGCCGACCTCGAGGCGGAGGTCGAAATGGTGGCTTCTCGCCTGGTGCTCTTGGACGACGAACGCCCCGGCGGGCACACCGCGGATGGCGAACTGCTCGTGGCCCTCGACCTTGACCGAGCGCTCTTCGACGGAAGCCCCATCCGCCACGGAGGACAGCCAGGCAACGAGCTTCGTCAGGGCACCGCGCTCGCCCTCGGCATGAACGCAGAGGAGGCGCTCGTCCATTTGCCGCACCCAACCCTGGAGCCCGAGCTCGAGCGCTCGGGTTTGCACCGCTTCGCGGAAGGCCGGATTGGCCGCGGCGGACAGCCGCACAGCGGCCGACGGGCTCACGCGAGCACCGCCGCGTGGGCGCCGCGGGCCCTCACGACGCCGCCGCCGCGCGGGCACGCGCGCCCCGCACCGCGACGGACAGGGCGGAGATGTCATAGGCGCCGTAGTGGCGCCGGCCGTTGATGAAGAACGTAGGCGTGCCCGAAACACCGCTGCGATCGGCCGAGTCCACATCGTCGCTGATGCGGTCGGCGAACTTCCGTTTGCGCAGGGCCGCCCGGAAGCGCTCGACATCGAGTCCCAGCTCGCGGGCGTACGCAACCAGGTCGCGGACGCCGAGCGCATCCTGGTGGGCGAGGAGCAGGTCGTACATCTCCCAGAACATGCCCTGCGCGGCCGCCGCCTCCGACGCTTCCGCGGCCAGCTGGGCGTAGGGGTGGACATCTCCCAGTGGAAGATGGCGCCAGACGTAACGGACGTCGCCGAAGTCGGCGAGCAGCTCGCGGACCACCGGCTCCGCCTGGCCGCAGTAGGGGCACTCGAAGTCGCCGTACTCGACGAGCGTCACCGGCGCCTCTTGGGGACCGCGGAAGTGGTCGCGCTCGAGATCCACCGCCACCGCGAGATCGACCAGGCTCTGCGATGCGCCGAAGACGGCCCGCAGCCGCACCTTCCTGGGCAACAGCGCTGTGGCCCTCAGCACGATCCAGGTCAGTGCCGAGGCGCAAAGCGCCGCCGTCAGCACGCCCAGCTTGGCCTCTTGGAGCTCTGTTCCGGTGAACGCGAGGGTGGCGATCAGGATCGAGACGGTGAAGCCGATGCCGGCAATCGACGCTCCACCCATCACCGCCGCCCACCCCACGGGTGCTCGCACCCGGCCGCGGCTGAGGCGCGTGACCAGCCAGGTGGCGCCCCCGATCCCGATCGGCTTGCCGACGAGATAGGCCACGATGATGCCGAGCGCGATCGGGGAGCCGTAGGCGCGGCTGATGAAGCCGCCGGTGATGGGGATACCCGCGTTGGCGAGCGCGAACAGAGGCACGATCACATAGCTGGACAGCGGGTGATAGAGCTGCTGAAGGCGCTCATTGGGGGAAATCACCGTGCGGACCCCCTCGCGCACGGTGTGGGCGTACTCAGATGTCGGCTGCTCACGGAAGAGCCTGAACAAGTCGGTGGCCCGTTCCAGATCCGCCCGCACCGCCGGATAGGCGATCGAGAAGAGGCCTATGACGACGCCCACCAGCACCGGATCGATGCCGGACTTCAGCAGCGCGACCCATGCAACGAGGGCCAGCGCGCCGTAGACGATCCCGTTGCGAACACGGCGCGCGCGGATCAGCAGTACCAACGCCAGTACGCCCAGCGCGACGAGCAGCGCCGCCACCCTCACCGAGCTGGTGTAGGCGGTGGCGATCACGACGAACGCCACCAGGTCGTCGGCCACCGCCACCGTGAGGATGAAGGTGCGCAGGCTCGAGGGGAAGCGCCGGCCCAAGAGCGCGAGCGCACCCAGGGCAAAGGCGGTGTCGGTCGACATCGCCGTCCCCCAGCCGTGCAAAGAGGAGTGGCCGGCGTTGATGCCGAGGAAGATCCCCACGGGAATCACCATTCCTCCGAGCGCGGCGGCCATCGGCAACACGAGGCGGCGTCGGTCGCGCAACTCGCCAAGGTCAAATTCACGGCGCGCTTCGAGCCCCATGACCAGGAAGAAGAACGCCATCAGGCCCTCGTTCACCCACTGCCGCAGCGTCAACGACACGCTGGCCCCCGCCAAGCGGATCGTGAGCTTGGCTCCCCACACCGCCTCGTAGGAGGAGTGATTCACGTTCACCCAGATGAGCGCGATCGCGGCGGCGCCCACGAGCACAACCGCACCGCCGGTCTCGGTGCGAAGGAAATCGCGGACGGGCGCCTCGAGGTTGCGGATCCAGGCGGTCCGCCCGAGGAAACCTGCCGAGTTGTCTGAAGCGGTAGCCATGTCGCCTAGCGCGAGGTGGGGCGCGGCGGTCTTAGCGGGGCCTCTAGGCGGCGTCGCGCTCGATCCGCTCGACATCCTCTGCGTCGAGCTTGAGGTTCGCCGCGGCGAGTATCGGGTCGACCTGCTCCGGCGAACGGAAGCCCACAATCGCGCCGTCGACCACCGGGTTGCGCAGCGCCCATGCCACAGCCACAGCCCCGGGCGTCGTGTCGTGGCGCCGCGCGACGGCTCCAAGACGCTCCACCAGCTCTAAGTTGCGCGAGAGCTGAGGCTCCTGGAAGCGCTCATCGCGCTTGCGCCAGTCGTCGTCCGGAAGCCGCTCGACGCGCTCTCGCGTCATCTTTCCTGTCAGGAGTCCGGAGCCCATCGGCGAATAGACGATCACGCCGATGCGCCCCCGCTCCACGTATGGGAAGAGATCGTCCTCCGGTGTGCGCTCGATCAGCGAGTACTGCGGCTGCAGCGACTCCACCGGCGCGATTCCCTGGATCCGCTCGATTTGCTTCACGTCGAAGTTCGAGACGCCGATGTGGCGCGCCAACCCCCGCTCCTTGAGCTCCGCGAGCGCCGCCCAGCCCTCCTCGATGTCCTCCGGGGGATTGGGCCAGTGGATCTGGTAGAGGTCGATCGCATCAACCCCGAGCCGCTCGAGGCTGGCCTCGGCCTCGCGCAACACGGAATCTCGCTTGAGATTGTGGACGACCCGGCGCCCGGAGCCCTCGAGCAGCGAGCACTTGGTGAACACGTAGGGGCGCTCCTCCTTCGGCAGCTCGGACAGCGCCCGCCCCACCACCTCCTCCGAGCGCCCGAATCCATACGCGGCGGCGGTGTCGATCCAGTTGACGCCCTGACGGAGCGCGTGGTGGATGGCCGCAAGCGAGTGATCGTCATCCTGGGGTCCCCAGCCGAACTCCCAGCCGCCGCCACCGATCGCCCACGCCCCAAAGCCGACGCGGGTAATCCGAAGGTCGGTCTCGCCCAGCTGCGCGGTCTCGAGTTGGGTTGTCCGCATAGGAGCTCCTTTCGGCTAGGTCGTCACGTGGGGGTTGCTCAGCGGGGTCAGGGAGCGCTCGAGGCGGTCCCGCAGATGCTCGTGCTGGGGCGGCAGCCGCAATGCCTCGCCCAGGTGGTCGGGATCCTCGTCGATGGCGAAGCCCGGGCTCGGCGTCGCCAGCTCGAACAGCACCCCGCGCGGCTCGCGAAAGTAGATGCTGAGGAAGTACTGCCGGTCGATGACCGGGGTGGGATGCGTCCCCGCCCGCATCAGGCGCTCGCGCCAGGCGGCATGCTGGTCGTCCCGATCGCACCAGGCGATGTGATGGACGGTCCCGGCCCCCTGCAGGCCGACATGCGCGGGCGGCTCGTCGTAAGCGTAGGTTGCGTGACGCTCGCCGCTGAGCAAGTAGGCGCCCGGCGACGTCATCTCGAAGCCCATCACCTCGCTGAGGATGGGGTCCTCCTGCTGGGTGCCGGGGTTTTCCCGCCGGGCGCCGGAACCCGCCTGCTGGCGCGGGCGGCCGTAGGCGCGCACTCCGTCGAAACCCTCGAGCGCGTGCTCGGGCGGTATGTCGCGCGCGGCCGCCGTGAGCGACTGATCGCTGGTCTTGACCGCGGCGAGTTCGAGCGCGAGTCCTTCCGGGTCCTCGAAGTGCAGCGAGAGCTCATTCACATCCAGCGTCGCGTCGACGCCGTGCTGGGCCAGCCGCTCCTGCCAGAAGCGCAGCGCGTCCTCGGAGCCCACCCGCCAGCGCAGCAGGTGGATCATGCCGGCTCCCGCTCGGCCGGGAGGCGCGCCCGGGAACTCGAAGAAGGTCAGGATCGAGCCTGGCGCACCGCGCTCATCGCCGTAGTAGAGGTGGTACACGTCCGGGGCATCGAAGTTGACGGTCTTCTTCACCATGCGCAGCCCCAGCACACGCGCGTAGAAGTCGACGTTCTGCTGGGCGTCCGCTGTGATGCAGGTGATGTGATGGATGCCGTCGAGCTGCACGTGAGAACCTCAGCACAAACTATGTCGAGTTAGTCCCTAGCCAAGGGAGACATCAAGGGTCGCTCCCAGCTGGACATCCCTCCCCGGCCACAAGCGCCGGCCCGGGCTGGCGCAGCTCGGCCAGCAGCGGTGGCGAGTACCAGGCGGGGCCCTCGCCCTCCATCCAGCGCTCGAGATCCGGGCTCGGAGGCCGGACCCGTCCGAGGACGTAGAGGATCACCGCCGTCAGCGTGCCCGTCGTGGCGATTCCAAAGCAGATCCACAGCGCGGCGTTGGTGCCGGCCGCGGGGCTGCCGCCGACGGTCGCGGCCACGTGGGCGAGCACCGGGGCCACCATGAAGGCCCCAACCGCCCGCAGGAGCTCGATGATCGCGAACACGCGCTGTAGGGCGTCGTTGATCAGCGAGAAGCCGGCGACGAACAGCGCCGGCGCGACGGAACCGCCCACGCCCAGGCCGATCAGACCCGAGCCGACCGCGGTGGCCAAGCTCGAGGGCGGCAGCTGGACGCGAACAACCAGAATTCCCGCGATCAGCGCAAGCATGCCGCCGAGCACCAGGTAGTGGAGCCCGCGGGTACGGAATAAGAAGCCGAGCAGTGCAGCGGTGATGAGTGCGCCGCCGAACTCGGGGAACTGGAGCAGGCCGAGATGGATCGGGGAAAAACGGTTGCCAAGCAGCGCGGCGGCCAGAGCGATCGCGGAGACCGAGCCGGCCGCCGCACAGATCGCGACGATGATCCCGCTGATCGGAAGCGTGCTCGTGAGAGGCCGCAGCTGCAGCAGCGGGCGCTTGGCGCGGTACTGGTAGACCAGGAGGGTCACGATCAGCAGCAGGCCGCCGATCCACGGGCCGAAGGTGGAAACCTCGAGAAAGCGGTGCGTGAGAAACTCGGAGGCGCCATAGAACGCCGCCACGCATCCAACGGCGGCGAGGCCAACCGCGAGCGGATTGCGCGGGGCGCTGCGATCGGCAGGGGGAGCGTCGACGAAGGTGAGCATCGATAACAGCAACGCCGCCGCGGCGACGGCGGCTATCACCCAGAACAGCGGCCGCCAGGCGTGGGCCGAGGCCTGGATGCCGCCCACCAGGGGGCCCGCCGCGACAGCGCCGAAGATGCATACGTTCATGATCATGGCCGAGGGACGCAGCTTGGAGATCGGATAGCCGAGAAACAGAGGCGGCGCCGCCGCGATCAGCAGCAGGCTGGTGCAGAGCCCCTGCAGCACGTGGCCGGCGATGTACATGCCCGCATCCTGAGCCCCCGCCGCGAGCACCGAGCCGACCACGAGCAGCGCGGCGTAGAGCACCATCATTCGGCGCTGGGGAAGGTGCTGCGCGAAGAGCACTGCCAACACGGTCCCCACCGCGTAGCCGGCGTTCGCCATGCCGGAGGCGAGGCTCATCGTCTGCGCGCTCATGTGCAGCTGCTGCGCGACGATCGGCGTCAGAGGCTGGAGCGCTGCGGAGAGCGCCAGGTATGGCACCAAGGCAAAGATCACCATCGCGGCCGCCGCGGGATAGCGGCCGGCAAGCGGTCCCGCACGCATCCGTCAGTCCTTCATTGGGGGCTGAGCAGCGACTCGCGTGCCAGGTGCGGCTGGATCAGCGAAAGATCCGCGGTGGACAGGCGGTCGGCCGCGGTGTTCCGCTGGTGCCAGAAGGGATACACCAAGGGCGGCCTGCTCACAGCCTCTAGGCGCTCGACCTCCTCCTGGGAGAGCTCGAGCTCCGCCGCCGCCAGGTTGTCGGCAAGCTGCTCGTCCGTCCGCGCACCCACGATCAGGGTGGTGATCCCGGGGCGCTGGAGCAGCCATGCGAGCGCCACCTGCGCCGGCGAGACATCGTGGCTCTGGGCTGTCTCGACCAACACGTCGACGGTGTCGAACAGCTTCTCCTCGTCGTAGACCGGAGGCTCGTCCCAATCCCCTGCGCGCCGCGATCCGGGTGGGGGCGGCTCTGCGCGCCGGTACTTGCCGGTCAAGAGACCACCCGCCAGCGGGCTCCAGACCAGTAGACCGAGCCCCTGGTCGAGCGCCGAGGGCACGATCTCGTACTCGGCCGAGCGCTCCTGCAGAGACAGATAAATCTGCTGGCTGACAAAGCGCGGAAGGCCGGTGGAGGCGGCAACCGCAAGGGCCTTCATCACCTGCCAGCCCGCGAAGTTCGAGCACCCCACGTACCTCACCTTGCCGGTCTGGACGAGATGCTCGAGCGCGGCTAGCGTTTCCTCGAGCGGGGTCTGCCCGTCCCACTCGTGGACCTGGTAGAGGTCGATGTGGTCGGTCCGCAGGCGGCGCAGGCTTGCCTCGCATGCCTCGATCAGATGGTGCCGGGAGAGCCCAGCATCGTTCGGCCCGCCGCCCATCGGGAAGCGGGCCTTGGTGGCGATCAGCACCTGATCGCGCCGTGCCTCGAGCGCCCGGCCCACGATCTCCTCGGCCATGCCCTCGGAGTACACGTCGGCCGTGTCGATCAAATTCACCCCAGCGTCCATGGCCATGTCGATGTGCCGACGCGCACCCTCGAGATCCGTCTGACCGACGTCCCGGAATTGGGCCCGGCCACCGAAGGTCATCGTCCCGAGCGTCAGGCGAGAGACGCGCAGACCCGAATGACCCAGTTGCCGGTATTCCATATGAGCTCTCCTTTGAGTGTCGCTTGTCTTTCTTTGGTTTGTAGCGACCTGGACGTGCCGGGTCACGTGCGCGCCGCTTGCAGCCGGCTGGCTGCGGGGGTCACGCCGGGCTGCGGGGCACAACTTGCCAGCCGGCGACGGCTACCCGCGGCCGTCTCCAAATCCCCGGAAATACGTGCCACAGCCTTTGAGCGACCGAGAATCGCCGCCCCGGCCGCGATCACGACGAGACCAGCAATCAGGGGAGCGATGCGGTGTGGCGCCGAGCCCCACACCTCTACTCCGGCCCATAGTGCCATCAGCACTGGCAGTGGGTCGTGCACCGCGCCCACGACGGGAGCCACGGTGACCGCCGGGCGGCGCTGAAGCGCGGTTGTCTCCTCCAGAAAGGCGAGCGCGCCGAAGGCGATGGTCGCTGCCAGCCACAGCGCCACATACAGCCAGTGACCGCTTGAGAGGTCGTCGGCCAGCAGCTTGTTGGCGAAGTCCACCCAGGCGTAAGCCAGCCCCGCACCGATCACCAACGCCAGCTGCGCCCGGGGCCGCAGTCGCCCGAGCCCGTACGCCAGTAGCGCGGCGATGCCCACGATCAGCAGCGGCGCGGCCACGCGCAACGCCGCGGGGTCGTGCACGGTGCGGCGCGGCGCAGCCCATACGACCGCCGCTACCCCGGTGATGATCGCAAGCGCGCCGAGCGCTTCGAGCGCTCCCACGCGCTCGCGCAACTTGGCTCGGGCCGTCCCCAAGAGCACGAGCTGCGTGGTCGACAACAGCGGCTGCACCACGGTGATCGGGGCGAGCGCAAGGGCGAGGATCTGCAGGGGCCACGCGAACACCATCAGCCCGGTCCCCGCAAGCCATCGGGGACGACGAGCCAGCCCCAGAAGCAGGGAGGCGCGGCCGCCCTGACTGAGTGGCGACTGGCGGTCCTCGCCGGCCTGCAGCACGATCGCAAAGGCATTTGCCACCGAAGCGGCGATGGCGACGACAACTCCCAGCCAGAGCAACTCAGCTCACGAGGCGCCGCCGTCCGAGCTCAGCTGGGAGCGGATTGCAGCAGCGATCGCCTCGGCGTCGATCCCCGCCGCGTGCACGAGCTCGGCCGGCTTGCCAGACATAGGCATCTCGCGCACGGCGAGGTGGGTGATGGGTGGGCGCCGGGGCTCGTCTGCCAGGGTCGCCGCCACGGCCTCGCCGAGCCCGCCCTCGGGCCAGTGATCCTCGACGCATACGAGCGCGTTCGTCTCGGTGGCAGCAGCGCGCAGCGCGGCTGTATCGATCGGCTTGATCGAGTAGCAGTCGAGCACGCGCACGTGGCAGTCCTCCTGCTCCAGCTGGTCGGCGGCCTGCTCGGCCTCCTGGACCGTGATGCCGCAGGCGACCACCGTGACCTCGTCCCGGTCGCTCGAGCGCACGAGGCGGCTCCCGCCGATGCGGATCTCCTCGTCTGGCGGCGTGCGCACGGCGGTCTTCCCCCGCAGCGTCCGCATATACGAGATCCCCGGGCGCTCGGCCATTGCGGCGACCAGGGGGCCGACCTGGTTTGCATCCGAGGGGTGGAGAACCGCGCTCGAGTGAACCGCGCGCAGCGCCGCGAAGTCCTCGAGCGCCATCTGCGAGGGGCCGTCCTCACCGATCGAGACGCCCGCATGGGAGCCCACCAGCCGCAAGTCGGCGCGCGAGATCGCGGCCATGCGCACGAAATCGTAGGCGCGTGAGAGGAAGGCGGCGAAGGTCGAGGCAAACGGCGCCCAGCCGCGCACCTGCATGCCCACGGCCGCAGCGATCATCTGCTGCTCGGCGATGAACATCTCGAAGTAGCGCTCGGGATGAGCCTCGGCGAAGATTTCCGAGTGCGTCGAGTTGGAGACCTCGCCGTCCAGAGCCACCACGTCGCCCCGGCGTCGACCGAGGGCGGCGAGCGCCTCACCGTAGGCCTCCCGCGTCGCGACCTCCTCGCCAAGCTCCCAGTGCGGCAGCTCGCCACCCGGCGTGTCGAAGCGATGCGGCGCCTTTCCGTCTGACGGAGAAGACGTTCTCACCCGCAGGTCCCGCACACCTCCAAGCTCCTCGATCGCCTCATCAGCATCGGGAAGGGGCTTGCCGTGATGTCCATTTTGGTCCTCGACGGCCTTCACTCCCTTGCCCTTGAGTGTGCGAGCAACGATCACCGTCGGCTTGCCCGTCGTCTGCTCCGCGGCCTGGTAGGCGGCCTCGATCGCGTCAACGTCATGACCGTCGATCTCGATCGCATGCCAGCCGAATGCGCGCGCCCGCGCGGCGTAACCCTCGAGGTCCCAGCCGAGCATTGTGGCGCGCGTCTGGCCCAGACGGTTGACGTCCACGATCGCGATGAGGTTGTCCAGCCCTTCCCAGCCGGCGTGCTGGAAGGCCTCCCAGATCGAGCCTTCGGCCATCTCCGAGTCGCCGCAGAGCACCCATACGCGGTAGGGCAGCCGGTCGAGGCGCTTTCCCGTCATGGCCAGCCCGACGCCGATCGGCAGCCCCTGCCCCAGCGACCCGGTGGCCACATCGGTGGGCGGAATTCGCGGGGTGGGGTGGCCTTCAAGCCGGCTCCCGAGCTGGCGGAAGGTGAGCAGCTCCTCGTCGTCGATCGCCCCGGCCGCCTTGAGTACCGAGTAGTAGAGGGGCGAGGCGTGCCCCTTGGAGAAGATGAGGTGGTCGCGGTGGGGGTCCTGGGGATTGGAGTAGTCGAGCCTCAGGTGCCCGTCGAGCAGGACCGCCATCAGATCGGCGGCCGACATGGAGGATGTCGGGTGACCGGACCCGGCGGCAGCGCTGGCGCGCACCGAATCCACCCTCAGCTGCTGTGCAAGCTCCCGGCGGAAGTCCGTATCGCCGTGCTGACCTGTCTGCTGCGAGGTGACTTTGTCGGTGATTCCCATGACGGCTCCTTTGTCGATATCTCCAAGAGGGCTACCCCGCCAGCGGCGCTGCGCTCGACAATTGCGCAACTTCCTCATCCGTCAACTGAAGCGACGCCGCGGGCAGGATCTCCTGGAGCTGCTCGGTCGTACGCGCGCTGGCGATCGGCGCGGTGACTGTTGGCTGCGCGAGCAGCCAGGCCAAGGCCACCGCGGCAGGCGCGGCGTCGTAGTGGGCCGCAACCTCGTCGAGGGCCTCAAGCACGGCGCCACCGCCCCGCTCCAGGTACGCGCGGGCCGTCTCAGCGCGCTCTGAGAAGACCGCCTCGCCGTGGGGCCGGTACTTGCCGGTGAGGAAGCCTGATGCGAGCGCGTAGTACGGCAGCACGCCGAGGTGATAGCGCTCGGCGACTGGACGCAGCGTGCGCTCGAAGTCGCGCTCCACGAGGTTGTAGTGCGGCTGCAGCGCCTCGTACCGCGCCAGTCCGCGCTCGCGTTGAAGCTCGAGCGCGGCGGCGAGGCGCTCGGGACCATAGTTGGAGGCGGCGATGTGCCGCACAACTCCCGCCTTGACCAGCTGGTCGAAGGCGCCGAGCGACTGCTCCAGCGGCACCTGCTCGTCGTCGTAGTGGGCGTAGTAGAGGTCGATTCGATCGGTCTGTAGCCGCTCGAGCGAACCACGCGCCTCGCTCGCGATCGTCTCCGGGCGCAGGTTGCGCGTGGCCCCGCGGCCCCCACCCACCTTGGTCGCGATCACGAGCCGGTCGCGATTGCCGCGCTCGGCCATCCAGCCGCCGATGATCGTCTCCGAACGACCGTGCTCGATCATGTCCATGTACGAGTTCGACGTATCGATGAAGTTGCCACCGGCGGCGACATACGCATCCAGCACGGCGCGCGACTGCTCCTCGTCCGCGGTCCAGCCGAAGACATTGCCGCCGAGGCAGATCGGGAATACGTCGAGCTCGGTAGGACCGAGGAGGGGCATGCCACCTACGCTAGCGTTGGGCCGCGTTCGACCATTGGGTGAGCCCTTTGCGAGCGGGCGCGGTCGCTATCCGAGCGGCGCCCCGTCGTCCGTGATCCCCAGCCCCGTGAGACGCGGGAGCGTCCTGGCCGCAGAGCCGTTAGACGGGTGCGTCCTGCCCGGCGACCACGCCGCGCCTCAGGTCGAGCAAACCTTGCTCCTGGGCCGCACCGACGACCTGGGCGACTCGCGCCAGCCTCCGACCCTGGGCAACCGCAACCGCCAGGGTCTCGGCGTCCGGGGTGCCCACCCGGGTGCCACTGGTATGCGAGGCGCCGTAGGGGTTGCCCCCGCCGTTGAAGACCTCGGTCACCGTGTACCCGAGCGGCAAGATGACGGAGCCCCAGTGATAGAAGGTGTTGTTGAGCGCCAGGATGGTCGACTCCTGTCCGCCGTGTGGTGTCTGCGAAGAGGTGAAGGCGGTCACAACCTTGTTGATCAGCATCCCTTCCTGCCACAGCTCGCCGGCCTGATCCAGGAACATCTTCAGCTGCGCGGCCACATTGCCAAACCTGGTCGGCGTCCCGAAGGCGACCCCGTCCGCCCACTCCAGGTCGGCGAGCGAGGCGGTCGGCTCGCTGCTGACCTCCGAGCGGTGGCGGCCCCATGCCTGATTCTGGGAGATGAGCATCTCCGGCGCCAGCTCCTCGACCGGGCGAACGCGCACCTCGGCGCCCGCGCCGGCCGCGCCGTCGGCGACTGCCTTGGCTAGAGCGTGGACGTGGCCGGTCGCCGAGTAGTAGACAACCGCGATCTTGGCTGCGCGATTGAGCGCGTCGGTCATGGGCTGATCCTAACCGCGTCCAGATCAGAGCGGCCGGCGCACGCCGACCTCGTCGAGATGTTCGAGCAGGTCCTGTGGGTCCTCGTAAACGCGGAAGGCGCCGGCGTAAATCAACTCCTCGCGCCCGTAGCCGCCGGAGAGCAGGCCGATCCCGAGCGCCCGGGCGCGCCGCGCCGCCAGCAGATCCCAGACGCTGTCGCCGACGACGATGCTGTCGCCGACGGCAACACCAATGCGCTCGGCGGCGGTCAGGAAGAGGTCCGGATCGGGTTTGGCATAGCGGACCTGGTCTCGAGTGATGAGTGGTGTTTCCTTCGGAAGCCCCAGCAGATCGAGAGCGAGCCTTGCGTAGCGCTGCTGGCCGCTGGTCGCGATCGCCCAGGGAACGCCGTTTGCGCTCAGCGTCTCGAGCAGGCGGGCGGCGCCGGGAAGCGGCCTGACGCCGTCGAACTGACGCATGTACGCCTCGGCATGAAGGTCGGGGAGCCGGCCGAGAGTGTCCCGGTCGAGATCCGTGTCGAGCTCGCGTGCGAGGGCATTGACGAACAACCCGCCGCTCATCCCGATACGGCGGTGAAGCGTCCACACCGGCAGGTTGATTCCAACGCCCTCGAGAGCCTCGCGCCAGGCCACGACGTGCTGGTAGACGCTGTCGACTAGCGTTCCGTCGAGGTCAAAAAGGAAGGCGGGCTGGTGGCCATCCGCGGGGGTGACCGGGCCAGGGCCGGTCGCAGAGAACATGCCCTTGAAGTTCTACGGGCGCGCGTGCTGGCCTGCTTGGGTTGCCGCACCGGCGTGGGCTGTGTGGGGCGACCTATGCCCGGGGGTCCGCCGGCGGAGCGGCGGATTGCACACGGCCGGCTCTGACAACCTGCCTTCGACCAGCTTCGCCAGCGAGTCGATCAACGCCCCGGCCTCTTGGGTCGAGAGTTCGCCGAGCGCGTCTTCCTGAACATGCTCCGCGACCTTGTCGGCCTGGGCGACCTTGCGCTTGCCCGCTGGCGTGACTGCGATGACGCGTGCGCGACGGTCGTCCGGAGCGGGATGCCGCTCGGCGAGCCCGGCTCGCTCGAGCTCGTCGACCGCGGCCACCATCGTCGTTTTGTCGAGCCCCACAAGCTCCGCGAGCTCGGTCTGTGTGTGGCTGCCGCTCGTGGCAGCCCGTAACACGTGATAGCCCCGCGACGACACCCCCAGGGGGGCCAGTGCCGCGGTCAACTCGGCCGCGAGGGCCCAATGGGCCCTGTACAGCAGCCAGGCGAGGTTGCCGGCAAAGCACTGCCGCTGCTCGGTTTCTGGGTCGTTCGGGCGCTGCGGCAGTTGGATGCTCATGCCGAGCTGCATGGTAGCTGCGCTAGTTCCATAGCGGACTATCTTCTCGACGACCTATTCTCCGGGTATCAGATAGGAGTGCTCTCATAATTCTCTGGCCAATCGCTCGCCAGAGCGCCAGGGACGTAGGCGATGCTCAGTGATGTGATAGCTGCCCCCCAAACTCCGCCCCCTATGCCGAATCGCCCAAGGCGCAGAGCACCCGTCTGGCTGGCCGTCACGCTTGGCGGCCTGCTGGCGGCAGCCGTGGCCGCGATCATCGTGCTGGTCAGTGCCCGCACCGGCCCACCTCGCCGCGCGGTCGTCCCGGGCACCGCAGCGGGAACGAAAGGGCTGGACGTGCTCCCCTTCCCCGGCACCCCCGACGCCTCGCCCCTGTCCCAGATCTCCTTTCCCGCGCTGCTGCCCGCCGAGATCAAATCGGTGACGGTGCGCGCCTCTCGCAGCGGCACCCATCGCGGCCGCCTCGAGGCGCTTCCCGGCGGCCGCGGGACGGCATTTGTTCCCCGCAAGCACTTCGCTGACGGCGAGCGCGTGTCAGTACAGGCACGCCTGTCCTCACGGGCCGCCGGCACGGCATCTGGCGCCCCGGAGAAGAAGAAGCTGCATTTCTCATTCACCGTCGCCACACCGGCGACCGTCGCCCCCGGGAAGCCGGCGTCGGCTGCAACGACGAGCGCGCCCGCCGACGTGCAACCGCTGAGCTTCCATTCCGCGCCTGGCCTCCATCCTCCCCCGGTCAAGTTCTCGGGGGCACCCAGCCCCGGCAAGGTCCTCGTAACCGCGCAGGACTCGACTCAGCAAGGGCCGATGATCCTGGACGGACAGGGCCATCTCGTGTGGTTCCGGCCGACTGCAAACAAGAACATCTCGGCGTTGAGCTTGAGCGTGCAGCACTATCGCGGAAAGCCCGTGCTGGCCTGGTGGCAGGGCCGCGTCACCAGCGGGGGCTACGGGATCGACGGCGAGGATGTGATCCTCAACCAGCGTTATCAGACCGTCGCCGTGCTTCACGGCGGCGAGGGGTACTCGACGGACCTACACGAGATCAAGCTGACTCCCCAGGGCACGGCGCTCGTGACCGCGTTCGTGCCGGTTAAGGCGAACCTGTCTTCCGTCGGAGGGCCGACGGACGGAACCGTTCTCGATGGGGTCGTGCAGGAGATCGACATCAAGACGGGACGGGTCGTGTGGGAGTGGCACGCGCTCGGCCACGTGCCCTTGTCCGCATCCGAGTCGGGTCAGGCGAAGCCTGGGGAGGCGTATGACTACTTCCACATCAACGCCGTCCAACAGCTCCCTGACGGCAATCTGCTGATCTCGGCCCGCAACACCTGGGCCGTGTACGAGATCTCGCGCACCACCGGCAAGGTGATCTGGACGTTGGGCGGCAAGGACTCGGCTTTCCAGAGGGGCGCTGGCACCAATTTCGAGTGGCAGCACGACGCTCGCCTCCAGCCGAATGGCACGCTCACCGTCTTCGACGACGGCTCCACGCCCGCGGAGGAAAGCCAGTCACGGGCACTGACGCTCAGCGTTGACACCCACACGATGCGCGTGACGCTCAGGCGCGCATACACGCACACGCCGTCGGTCCTCGCGAGCGCGATGGGCAGCACGCAGGTGCTCAAGAACGGGAACACGTTCGTGGGCTGGGGAACCGAGCCGAACTTCTCCGAGTACACAGCCGGCGGGCGCCAGATCTTCGACGGCAGCTTCCATGCTCCGGTTCAGTCCTATCGCGCTCACCTGGAGCAGTGGAGCGCGCAGCCCACGACTCCGCCGGGGATCGCGCTGCGCTCCAGTGGTCACTCCTCGGTCACCGTCTATGCAAGTTGGAACGGCGCCACCGATGTGACGGGCTGGCGATTGCTGGCCGGGACCAGCCAAAGCAGGCTGGCGTCCATGAGGACCACGGCGCGGACCGGCTTCGAGACCGCGATCCAGGCTCAGACATCGGATCGGTATTTCGAGGTTCAGGCGCTTGCGGGCTCCGGGAAGGTGCTGGGCACCTCCAAGGTGATCAGTCGCTGACAGCCGCGGCACCTGCCGCCGCCCGCGCCCCCGAGCCAGGCAGAGCTAGGCGGACCTCACCGCCGGGTTCAGCGATTGACGGTGACCGTCACTCCCGCCTCTCGCATCGCCGCCTGACCAAGCGCCGCGGTAGCGTGGACCACCACATTGCTGTTCGGCGCGTAGGAGGGGGCTCGCACGACGAAGTTTGCGCTGGGCGCCGCCGAGGGTGTGACCCGGGCGAAGACGGTGGTCCCGACCGGTTTAACGCTCCAGCCCTGTGGGACCTGAAGCGCGAGCCGTACCCCTCGCAGCGTCTCGTCACCTGAGGGAGTTAGGGTCACCCTGACCCGCGCCCGCTGCCCCGCCCGGATGGTCGCCGGGGCCTGGACGACTACCTGCCGCGCGCCAGACGTGCGAGGGATGGTGAACGAGCTACGCAGTGGCAGGTTGGCCAGCGCCGAGGAGTCGCCCACGTAGACGCGGTACGCGCCCGCTGTCTGCGACCAGCCGCCACCGGTCGAACTCCCCCCGGGCGCGGATTGATCCCACCACCACGTGTCCCGCGGGGTGAGGGTGAACCGCAGCGTCGCGGAGCGTCCCGCCCCGAGGGTGACCCGCTGGAAGCCGACTAGCTGCCGCGGCGGCTCACCGGTTGAGGCCGGGTCCCCCAAGTAGAGCTGGGCGACGTCGGTGCCTGCGCGCTTACCGACGTTCGTGATCGTTGCGGACACGCTCAGGTCCGATACCCCGTCGGTCGTCGCCGGGCTGACCCGGAGGCCGGAGAACTTGAAGCGGGTGTAAGAGAGCCCGTAGCCGAACGGGAACAACGGCATGATGTGCTTGGAGTCGTACCAGCGGTAGCCGACGTCGATCCCCTCCGAGTACTGGACCGTGCTGCCATTGCCCGGGAACTGAGCCTTGGTGTGAGCTGGCACCTGCGAGAGATTCTTGGGGAAGGTGACGGGCAGGTGGCCGCTGGGATCCACCTTGCCGAACAGCACCGCCGCGAGCGCTGTGCCGCTCGTCTGGCCGGGGTACCACGCGTCGACTACGCCGGCGACCTTCGACAGCCAGGGCATCGCGATCGGTGCGCCCGCGTCCACCACGACGACCGTATGCGGATTCGCGGCAGCGACCTGAGAGATCAGCTCGTTCTGGGCGGAGGGCAACTCGAGGCTGGGACGGTCGGTCGCCTCCGATTCGGTGTCATCTGAAACCACGACCACCGCCGTGTTTGCGGAGCTCGCGGCGGCGACGGCCTTCGCGATCCCGGGCGCGAGGCGAGAGGGTGTGCCCCAGGTCAGCTTGTCGGACTGACCCGTGATGTGGACCGCGTACTTGCGGCCGCCTTCCAGGTGCACGGCCACCGAGTACATGTGCACCGGCGGCGTGCTGGGGTCGTCGATGAGCTCCCTCTTGTTGAGATAGAGATAGGTGGGGGTGTAGCAGCCGCAAGGGTTGTCGATCGCGAGCACATACGTGCCGGTCTGGGGCACGCTCAGCGTCCCGTCGTAGCTGCCGCCGAAAGAGGTCGGTGCGTAGGCGGGCTTGAGATTTCTGGCAGGAATGGCGGGCAGCGACGTATCCGTCGGCAGGCCCTGCCGATAGACGATGTGGGTCCCGGAGCCGGCCGCCGAGCGCAGCCCCTCTAGCGGGGAGACGGTCCTCGACGGGATCACATAGGCGCTGCCGCCGCCGGCGTAGGTGGCGGACGGCGAGGCGGAGGGACCGATGACAGCGACCCTGCCTGCCCTCCGCGATGAGAGGGGCAGGGTGTGGCCGCTGTCCTTGAGCAGCGTCGTGCCGGTCTCGGCGACCTTATTGGCGATCGCGACGTGGGCGGGCGTCGTTACGGGGGCTGAGGTCGACCCGGTGGGTGGTTTGGCGATGAAGTTGAAGCGGAACATCTCCGTGAGGATCCGCTGCACCATCGTGTTGATCACCGCACGGGGGACGGACCCGGACTGCACGTCGCTCTTGAGTGACTGTCCGTAGTACGTATTGAAGGGTTGCTCCTGGTCGGTACCGCCAAACGCCCCGCCGGTAGTGGAATGCAGAGCGCCGTAGTCGGAGGTCACGAAGCCCGGGAAGTTCCACTCTTGCCTGAGCACCTTGGTGAGCAGGTACTTGCTCTGGCAGCTGTAATGCCCGTTGACCGTGGAGTAGGCGCACATCACCGACGCCGCCTTTGCCTGCTCGATCGCCGCCTGGAAGGCCGGCATGTAGATCTCGTGCAGGGCGCGGTCCGAGACGATCACGTTGTCTGACGGGGTGTTGCGGTAGGTCTCCTGGTTGTAGGCGTCGTAATGCTTGACCTGGCTCATGACGCGCTGACTCTGCACGCCGTCGATCTCGTTGGTGGCGAGCATCGCGTTGAGGAACGGATCCTCGGTATACGCCTCAAACGACCGCCCCCAGCGCGGGTCGCGGTCGATGTTGACGGTGGGGCCGAGGTTCACGCTCGCGCCCTTGCCCGCCTCCTCGGCGCCGACCACCCGGCCGTACTGATGTGCGAGCCCTCGATCAAAGGTCGCCGCGAGCGAGACGCCCGACGGCAGCGCGGTCACCCGGGTCAGACCGTCAGCGACGCCGACGGGCCCGTCCTCTTCGCCCATGGCGGGGATGCACAGCTTCGGGATGGCGGCCATGTAGAAGACGTACGGGTTGGTGGTGCCGTGCCCCTCCACCATGTCGATCTCGTCCGAAAGCGTCATCTTGGCCATCACCTGCGCCACCCGCTTGGCGATCGGCTGATGAGACCCCACCCACGGGCAGTGCGTGACGCTCGTCGCGGTGCCCCGTCGGTTCGCTTGGGCCGTGGTCGCGGGCAGCGCGACGAGCGCAAGCGCGAGCGTGGCAGCAAAGGCTGCGCCGAGGCGATAGGCGCGAGTGGGACTCAGTCGTCGGGACGGACCCTGTGGACGCACGCGACGGAGCGGTGCTCGGGATCCGAGAGTCATACGGTGGACGGGTCGGTCGAACATGGCCGCCTCCCTACTGCTCGGTCATGAGCTCTCTGGTACGAGACGAAAAACTACTCCCCCGCGCGGAGCGGGCAGCAGCGGGCGTGCGCAGCTGTCCGAGGTCTGACTACCGACGACTCAGCGGTACGGTCGGAGCGGCCGTCGCGGACTGCTTTGTGTACACCGCAAAGAAGTCGCGGTCGTCGGGCGTCAGGTACCGGTAGGGCGAGCGCACCATGCCGGGCAGCAGGTTGGCGGGGTGCTTGGCGCCCGGATAGCGGTAGGTGATGAAGCTCGGCCAGTACGTGTTGATGTCCATCTCCATCGCGCGCACCGCGCCGGCGTGGATCATGATCTGTGCGAGCGAGCCCACCGTCTGATAATCCGCGGCGGCATAGATCAGGTTGCCGTGACGGTCGACGCCCACGGCCGAGCGCCACACCATGACCGCGTTGCCGAGCGTCGCGCCCCACAGCGCCCCGTTGTTGAGGTTCGGGTTCGGCCGTCCTCTGTTGACGATCAGCGGCAGGTTCTGGCGCGCGAAGAGGACGTTGGGGCCCGCCGTGGAACCGCCACTCCACGGAATCACGTTGACCTTGCCGTTGCTGTAGCCGACGATCGTGGCGATGCCGTCGTGCATGGGCGCATAGGTGTGGCCCTTGTACGCGAACCCGCCTCCCGAGTCCGCGAGCTTGAAGGCGCTGTTGAAGGTCGCCACGAGCCGCGAGCGGGTGTTCATTGGCACCTCTTCTGGGCCCCGGGGCATCGCAACGGCCGGCTCGGAAATGCCGGGATACTCCATCACCGAGGTACGGTGCTGGTCGATCCAGGCGACCCCCGCGACGACCCGAGGATAGGACGGCTGGGGCCGGAAGCTCGTGATCAGAACCGGCGGGCGAGAGCCGCCGTTGGCGAAGGTTGCATGCCACACGCCCTCCCCTGGCAGCGCCGGATGGATGATCGGGCGGATGTTCGGCGGCCGGTAATAGTGAACCTTGTGACCGGAAGTGGCGCCGTGCACCGCCCCCGCCTGCTTGGGCAGACGGTGCAGCTGAGGCCCGCCCTTCGAGGGCGCGGTGAGGGAGTAGTACAGGTTCTCCACGCTGGTGACGATCCCGCGCGCGCCGTTGTCACGGATCCACTCAACGGTGCGTATGCTGAGGCTCGAATTGGAGCGTTGCAGCATCGCGCTGACATACGAGACAAGCGCGGGGACCAGCGCGATCGCGGCCGCCGCGAGCAGGATCCGGCGGAATCTCCGGAATCTCTGCCCCGAGCGTCTAGGCGGAGGGTGCCGCGACCCGGGCCGCAGAGGAGAAGGGGGCCTGTCTGTCGTACCTGTAGCTAGCAACCTGCTCTACCTTTGCAATCTCTACCCCAGCGCGGGCTAAAGAGATCGTGAAGCGCTCCTTATCGCTTAGAAAGCCGAGATTGAGCCAGTATCCGTACTCTTCGATCGTGGCGATGGATCTGGGGACGCCCGAGGCTGCTTGTGAACATGCGCCGTGATCCCCTGCCCGCAACGGTAGACGGTGCGGGGGGCGAGGTGGCCAAGAACCCCACCGAGTTCGCCTCCCCAGTACGCGCCCACCGACGGCGGGGACCGCTGCTGGCTGCGCTCGTCACCATGCGCCCGCACCAGTGGCTCAAGAATGGTCTCGTCGTGGCGGCTGCCGGCGCTGCCGGCGCGCTTGGTCATGACGATGTGCCCGTCCGGGTGGGGCTTACGTTCGTCGCCTTCTGCATGCTGGCCTCGGGGCTGTACGCGATCAATGACGTCCGCGACGCGGCCGAGGACCGCCTGCACGTGCGCAAGCGCTACAGGCCTGTTGCTGCCGCAGAGCTCAGCGCGCGCGCGGCGGTGGCGCTGGGCGGTGGGCTGGTAGTCGGCGGGCTCGCACTGTGCACGCTCGTGCGCCCGTTGGTCGGGGTGGTGGGCGCGGGGTACGTGGCGCTCACGCTTAGCTACACGCTGATCTGGCGGCACATCCTGATCTTGGACCTGATCGCGATCGGCGGAGGCTTCGTGCTGCGCGCGGTCGCGGGCGGGGTGGCGGCACCAGTCGCACTGTCGCGCTGGTTTTTGCTGGTGATCAGCGCGGCCGCCGTGTGCGTGGCGGCTGGGAAGCGCTATGCGGAGCTGCGGCGGGCCGAAACCCAGAACACAGCACGCCGGCGGGTGCTCCATTCATACAGCGTGCCGCTGTTGCGCCGCGTGCTGGTGGCCAGCGCTGCCCTTGCCCTGTTCGCATACTCGATGTGGGCGTTCCAGCTACCGCTGCTGGGCGGCGTCCCCTGGCGACCGGTGACGATTGCACCGTTCGCAATCTGCCTGCTTCGTTACGGCGTCCTTGTGCGCGCGGGCGCCGGCGAGGCGCCCGACGAGCTGATCCTGCAGGACAGACTGCTTCAGATGGCGGCCATCGCCTGGCTGGTGCTCTTCGCGCTGGCTGTCCATGCCGCGAGCTGAGGGGACGCTCGCCGTCTCCGAGCCTGCCGGCGGAGATGCCGTTTCCTCGGGGCGCGTACTCGTGCACGGCTGGGGAGGCGGTCAGGCCGCGGCTGTCGAGCGCTCACAACCAAGCTCGGTGCACGAGCTCGAGAGCGCGCTCGCCCTGGCCCGCGCGCGCCTGCGGCAGCCGGCGAGCAGCATTGCTCCCGGGGCGATCGTGCGCGGTCTGGGCAGGAGCTACGGCGACGCCGCACAATTGACCGGCGGTACCGTCCTCGACGTCACACGGTTGAAGGGGATGGAGCTCGATCACGAGCGGGGCGTGGTCCGCGCGATGGCAGGAGTGTCCCTGGCCGAGCTGCTGGAGCGGCTTGTGCCGGCGGGCTGGCTGGTGCCGGTGCTCCCGGGGACCCAGCACGTCACCGTGGGCGGGGCGATCGCGAGCGACATCCACGGCAAAAATCACGGGACGGCGGGTACGTTCGGGACCCATGTGCGCTCCCTCGAGCTGTTGAGCGCCACCGGGGAGCTGCTCCACCTGGAGCCGGACGACGAGCTCTTCAGGGCCACGCTCGGAGGCATGGGGCTGACCGGAGTCATCGTCTCAGCGCAGATCGCGCTGCGGCCCGTCAGCGGGCCTTTGCTGGCGGTGGATACCGACCGGGTGAGCTCGCTGGAGGATGCACTGGCGGTGCTGGCGTCGCCCGGTGGCTCGTACCGCGTGGCGTGGCTGGATCTGCTGGCCGGCTCACGGGGCCGAGGGATCGTGACGCGGGCCGAGCCGCTCGCACAGCCGCCCCTTGACGCCGCCGAGGCCACGCGGGCGGCGCGATTGGGGCAGGCTTCCGCCACCGTGAAGGCACGCGCGCAGGTGCCGGCGCGCTGGCCGGCGGGTCTGCTCCGGGCGAGCACAGTGCGGGCCTTCAATGAGCTCCGTTTTCGCACCGCACCGCGCCAGGGGCGGGACCACGTCGAGCCGATCGGGGCGCACATGTTCCCGCTCGACAAGCTCGACACCTGGCCCCGGCTGTACGGGCCGCGCGGCTTCCTCCAATACCAGCTCGTGGTTCCCCGCGGGGCCGAGTCCGTCCTCGAGCATGTGATCGACGAGCTGCGGCGCGACCACGTGCCGTGTTTCCTCGCGGTGCTCAAGGATTTCGGACGAGCCAACGGCGCTCCGCTCTCGTTCCCGATCGAAGGCTGGACCCTCGCGCTCGATCTACCCCGCGCCGCAGACGCGCTCTATCCCACGTTGGATCGCTGCGACGAACACGTCGCAAGCGCCGGCGGCCGGGTCTACTTGTCGAAGGATGCGCGCTTGCACCCCGGCGTCCTCGCAGCCATGTATCCAGAGCTCAAGCAGTGGCAGGCTGTCCGCGACCGCGTGGACCCCGAGCGCCTGTGGCGCTCGGACCTCGCCCTGCGCACAGGGCTGATCGAGGCGGCGCAATGAACGGGACGAGGCTGCTGCTGCTCGGAGGCAGCTCCGAGATCGCACTAGCGATCGCCCGGCGCCTGGCCGTGGCCGGTCCCGTCCGCCCCTACCTGCTCGGCCGCGACCCCGAGCGCCTGGCGCAGGCGCGCTCGCTACTGGACTCGGCTGGCGTTGTCGGGGGGGAGTTCGATCTGCTGGACGCCGACGACGTGAGCACCCATGGAGAGACGATCGCGCGCGCCTTCCAACGCATGGGCGGGTTCGACATCGTGGTGCTGGCGATCGGCGTGCTGGGGGGACAGGCCGGGCTGGACGCGGACATGCGCGAATCGGTGGAGGTGATGCAGGTCAACTTCGTCGACTGCGGCTCATTGCTGATGCATGCCTTGCGTGAATTGCGGCGCCAGCGCAGCGGGACGCTGATCGTGCTTTCGACGGTAGCCGCCGAGCGGCCGCGCGCCTCCAATCCGGTTTACGGCGCGGCCAAGGCGGGACTCGACTCGCTTGCGCAGGGCCTCGCCGACTCGACGGCCTCCAGCGGCGTCCGGGTGCTCGTCGTGCGACCGGGGTTCGTGACCACGCGCATGACCGAAGGACTGAAGCCGGCGCCACTCGCGACCACGGCCGAGAACGTCGCCGACGCGACTGTGCGGGCGCTCGAGCGTGGGGGGAATACAGTTTGGGTCCCGGGCCGCCTGCGCATCATCTTCGCCGTGTTGCGTCACCTCCCGCGCCCGCTGTACAGGCGGCTGCCGCTATGAGAAGCGATCTGAAACGCACCCTGTTGATCGACGCAGCGATCGTTGCGGCGCTGGTGGTACTGGCACTTGTGCTCGCGCCAGGCGTGGCGATCGTAGGCATCGTCGCGCTGCTGATCCTGATCCTCGGTGCAGTCAGCTTCCTCTTCGGCGAGTTTCGTGCCCGGCGCCGCAGGAAGCGGCAGCGGACCCAACGAGCGGCGCTCAGCGGAAGGGGTCGGACCTACACACAGGGGCGGAATTGGCCTCCTGGCGGGAATGTGGCGCCGAGACCCACTAGGTCCGAGGGCATGTCGCCGCGGTCCAGGACGAGCCGGGACAGACCGGCCCGGCGCCAGCCACCCGGAGCCGGACCACGCCGTTACGAGTAAGCCGCCTCACGGCGCCGGGGCCCCCGGACAGTAGCCCTCGCTGCCAGGCGCAGTCGCAGCGGTGCTCAGGCGGGCGAATGCCGCCGCATTACCGTCGCGCAGGAGCGCCCGGTCGGCCGCGGAGCTGCCGTCCAAATAGCGGCGCAGAAAGTCGATCACCGTCCTTGCTACGAGCGCCCGGACGCTCCCTGGATCGACGTAGGGCTGGAGATGCTCGGCGCCGATCAGCTCCAGGTAGTACTTTGGCCGCGGCGCCTCGTTGTAGAGCTCGACGCTGCAGCCGGGGGCATTGATCGTGTCAGCCGTGCCCTGAACGGCGAGCAGCGGGACGCTGCCGCCCGCATAGTAGGAACCACCAAACGCTTGCAGCTCGGCACCGGACAGGATCACGGCGGCCTTGACCGCTCCGTCGCGGCAACAGCTGTTTGCTGCGACCGCGAGGCTCACGTCACCACCATCCGATTGGCCTGCGATTGCCACCCGCGAACTATCGACAATTCCAGCCAGCGCCTCCGCGCCAGCGCGTTGAGGAGCGCTCAGCGCGGCGATGACAAAGCGCAGATCGGCGGGATGGTTGACGATGTCGGCTTCGTCTAGGCCCTCGGGAGCGTCAGGATCGGTGTGGGGATAGGTGGGCGCGGCGACCACAAACCCCGCGCGCGCCCAGGCATCGAGTAGCCCTGAGTAGGCGCTCGGAGGCATTGCGTATCCCTGCGAGAAGACGATCAGCGGGAAAGGACCGCCCGCCCGCGCGGGAGGCGCTCCGGGATTCTCCCGTCCATTGGGACGCCCCTGCGCCGGGTAGCGGACCACGGTCGGCAGCAGGCGCACCGGGGCGCCCGCGGGAGTGTGCGAGGTGGAGGTCGCCGCCGCGGACGGCTCGCTCAGCTGGAGCGCCACGGATCCCACGCGGAACGGCGGCCGCGGCCGGGGCTTAGGTCGCGTGGTGCGAGGGCTGTGCCGCGGCGCGGAGGCGGTTGTACGCGCGGGAGTGCCTGAGGAGCCGTCCCCATCCGAAGTGCGCCCGCCTGCGCCACATGCGGCGAGCACGAGCGCGAGCAGCAGCGGCAGAGCGCGGATGACGCGCGTGAGAACCCGCTCATTTACAGAAGAAGCTCGCTTCATCTTGAGACTCGACACTGCCGCCCCGGCATGGCCTTCAGATCGAAGATGCTACGGCCGCGGGCGCTCGCAAGCGTCGCCTTCGCCGCCGTCACGCTCACCGCCTGTGGCGGCAACTCGGCCTCCCACACTACGAAGAGCAACGCGCGCAATACGTCCGCCAGACAGCATAGGACGGTCACTGTGGCGCACCGTCCGGCGGCCCCGTCGTATCCGCGCGTTAGCGTCGCAGCCCTGTCTTCGGGGAGCGCGGCGTTCGTCCCCGCCGTCCGATGGCGGGGCCAGACCGCCGTCTCGATCGCGCACCTGGCCGCCGGCGTGGATCTGCTCGCGCTCAATCAGCGCCTCGTCACGCTCCGGCTGCACTCGGGCACGATCGACGCGGGCGCGAGCGGCTGGCGTTATGGCCCGGCGATCACCGGATCCGAGCGCTCCCGGGTCGTGGCCGCCTTCAACGGCGGCTTCGAGTTCACGACCGGCTCGGGCGGCTTCGAAGCCTATGGCAGGGTGGCGGTCCCGCTGCGCGCCGGACTGGGCTCAATCGTCACCTATACGGGCGGAACCACCGACGTCGGCTCGTGGCGCACCGAGGTACCTGCCCCGGGGAAGCGGGTCGCTTCTGTACGCCAGAACCTCGGCTTGCTGATCGACCATGGACGCGCCGCGCCGAGCATCGGCTGCCTGGAGTGCTGGGGCGCGACACTCGGCGGCGTGGTGGACCCGGCGCGGGCCGCACTCGGCGTGAGGGCCAACGGAGAGCTGATCTGGGCCGGGGGCGAGCACCTCACGGTCGCCGCGCTCACCGCTGCGCTTTTGCATGCGCACGTGGTGCGCGCGGTCGAGCTCGACATCAACCCCGAATGGGTCGCGGGCTATCTCTACGCTCACCACAGCGTCCACGGTCGCCCCGTGCCGCTCACTGTGATCCAAGGTCAGGCTGGGATCCCGGGCGAGTTCCTGGTCCCCTGGGAAAGGGACTTCTTCGCGGTGGACGCGCGCTGAGAGATCGACGCGTGGATCCTGCGTGTCCTGACCGGGCTCAGCTCTGGCGCGAGCTTTCGGCGTGGCGGGGGAGGCCGTCGTCCGGAAGCGGCTCCCAGGGCGCTGCGTAGGCGACGAACTGCCGCTTGCTGGGACGGATACCGGGATCGGAATCGAACTCCCCCAGGCGAATGCTCACCCGGTCTGCGTCCCTGGGATGGCGGCTGAAGACGGCCGAGCCGCACTCGCCGCAGAACCACTTTTCGAAGCCTCCCTCCGGTCGCCAGGCCCGAAGATGCTCCTCGCCCTGCACGATCCGGAACGAACCCGGCGCAGGGCTCGCGTTGGCCGAGGAGGCGGTTCCGGTGCGTCGTTGGCAACGGGTGCAGTGGCAGTAGAGCGCGGATACGAGCGGCTCGGTCACTTCGAAGCGCACCGCGCCACAGCCGCATCCGCCTCTCAGCGGCAGCCCTATGTCCCGTGTGGTCGACATGGTCGCCTAATCGTAATGGCGGAGACGAGACCAGAACGACTGCCAAGGCCCGCGCGCATGCGCGCAGATCGAGATCACCGTTCCGTTCTCGTCATTGTTGACCCCGTGGGGGCTGTGAAAGGTCGTCGCCGCGCGGCAGGAGCGAAAGTAGGTGCGAAGCTGGCCTGCGGCGCCGACAGCGATCACCGCGCGGTCAGACTGGTGATCGGGGCCCCACAGCCAGAAGGTGTTGTGGCCCGATATTGCCGGCGGCAGGTGATATCGGCCGCCATACACCACCAGCGCACCGGCCTCGCCGTAGTTCGAGGTGAAGATCGAGGTCCGGGTGCGGACAGCCGGCGGCAGCGAGCGGTACACGCGGGCGACCGTAGAGGTGAGCTGGGGCCAGCCAACCGTCTCGCCGAGGTCGTAGTTCAGCTTGTGCAGGAACGGAAGCTCGCCCACCACGCTCACGGGCAGCACGGGCAGCACCAGCGGCAAAGATACGACGCCCCAAATCATGGGTGCCGCGATCCAGCGACGCATTCGCCTTCGGCCCTCCTCGACCGAGACCGCGCCGGCGGCGAACACGACCGGCATCAAGCCATCGGTGTAATACGGGCGGCCGGGGACCTCGACGACCACGAACACGAGCACGAGCGCGAGCGCGAGCGCCAGAAAGCGGAGCTCGCGCCGGGCGATGAGCCTGCGCACGCCGAGCACCGCCAACGGCACCGAGGCGAGCCCGATGTAGAGCAGTTGCGCCGGCAGCACGCCGGCGTAGTCGCTGGTGGTCGAGTGCTCATCGTGTAAGGCACGCGACAT
The DNA here is from genome assembly GCA_963808655.1 of uncultured Solirubrobacterales bacterium. Classification (GTDB taxonomy): domain Bacteria; phylum Actinomycetota; class Thermoleophilia; order Solirubrobacterales; family Solirubrobacteraceae; genus Palsa-465. The sequence goes on along the minus strand of CAWEGZ010000026.1, from coordinate 32,737 downwards.
CGCGAGCTGGGGCCAGTTGTGCTGGCTCTGCCATACGAGGTTCGGCAGCCACAGCGCCACTGCAATCGTGACGCCGGCGAGCACCCACCGGTCGAGCAACTGCCTGCCGCGACCGGTCGCGAGCAGCCCGACGGCCAGCGCCGCAGCGAGCACGAGGAGAAGGTCTTTGTTCTCGAGGCCCACGCCCGCCACAGCGCCAGCCGCGACCCACAGGCGCGGCTTGCCGCGATTGAGCGCCACGATCACCAAAAGCAGGGTTGCGCTCCACGCCAGCAAGTCATAGACGGTGGTGTTTGCCAGGTGCGCGGCGGCGAGGAGGACCGGCGCACAGCCGCTCGCCACGCCGCCGAGGAGCTGCGCCGAGCTTCGGCCACCGAGCGCGCGAGCGATCAGACCACCGACGATGACCACCCCTCCGCCGGCGAGCGCCGGGAACACGCGCACCGCCGTCGGGCTTAGGCCGAACAGAGCGATCGCAATGCGGGTGAGGAGCGGCGCGAGCGGGGGCTGGTCGACGTAGCCGAGCGCGGGTCGCCGGCCGGCGACGATGAAATAGAGCTCGTCACGGTGAAAGCCGTAGCGCGCGCTGACCGCAAGCTCCACGCCCACGAACACGGCCGCCGCCAGCCACAACATGGGCGATACCCCCGCCGCCGCCTTCCCGGCGGTCACGGAACTGCGCGGTTCTACAAGCGTGGGCGCAGCCTAATGGGTGCGCCCAGGCGGGATGCAACCCTTTCCGCCGAGGCTCGGACCGAGCCCTAGCTGCCTGCGGCGACCAGCGAGACCGCGCCCACCCCTGCGGCCAGCCGGCCCTCCAGCGAGCCGTGGCAGCCGATGCCGAAGCAGTTGACCCCCCCGTCCGACAGCAGGATGCGATAGCCGTTGGTCTCGGTGGAGGTGGCCAGTGAAACCGCTCTGACGCCATGGGACAGTTTGCCGGCGTCGGAGCCGGTTACCTTGGCCGGGCCAAACGCACGGACCCCCCCGTCGGAGAGCAGCACCAGGTAGCCGCCCCGATTCGCCTGCGCGAGCCCCACCGGATGCAGGCGCCCCAGCTTGTGCTTGAGCGAGCCGTACCAGGGAGCGTGGAAGTTATCCACGCCGCCGTTGGATTTAAGCACCCAGTATCCCCCGTTCTTACGATCGACCGCGATGGCGATCGCGCTGACCCGTGCGGCGAGGTGGCCGGCGTCGGAGTTGTGCCAGGCGGCGTGGAAGGGATGCACTCCGCCATTGCCAGTAAGGATCAGATAGCCGCCCCGGGGGGCTTGGGCGAGTGCCCTCGGGCGATGACCGTCAAGCTTGTGCTTCAGGGATCCGTACCAGGGCGCGTGGAAGTTGTCCACGCCGCCCGTCGACTTCAGGATCCAATAGCCGGTGGTCTTGCGGTCCTTGGCCAGCGTTACCGCTCTCACGCCCGGCGGCAGGTGGCCCGCATCCGAGCCGAACCAAGAGACCCCGCCAAAGGGGTGCACGCCGCCGTTTGACGTCAGCAACAGATAGCCCCTGGCCCGGTTGGACGCTGCTCCCGCGGTGGGGCCGTTGACGTAGTCATCGTCGACGGTGAGGCTCACGTGGTCGTAGGTCTCGACTTTGTTGCCGGCGTATTGGTGCAGGCGTTGATGGTGGGCCCAGTCGGGACGAGGAACGGAAGGGTCGCTTGAGCTCTTGCGGCCGTTCCAGTCGGCGATCCAGATGTCGTTCGGCTCGGGATAGCCCGTGCCGTACCTGTTTGCGAGATCCCTGATGCCGGAGTCCCCGCTGCTGTAGACGCCCGCCAGATACCTCTGGGCGCGGAGCCTCGAGCTCCAACCGGAGATAAACGCGAGCACTGCGGCGGAGTTGCCGTCCCGCCGCACGTACCCCTCCATGTCGTAGTAAATGGGGTTCCCCTGACCGATCCCGAGGCCCTGGGCACGGCTGACCGCGTCGGTCGCCGCCGCCTCTCCCTGCCGCGTCGCCTCCGTGGTGTCGATGCTCATGCTCCGGCAGCCACATAAGTTGTGCGGGGCTTGGAGCCCGACGTAGGTGGGCACGGGATGCCAGCCCGAGGCGAGCTCATCTTGAATCCAGGTCGGGGTGAGATTCGGCTGCGCGCAGCCTTCGTTGACGCCGCCGATGTAGATGCCCACGGCGCGATACGGCGAATGGAGCCAGGCCGACATGTGCCCGCGGGAGGGCGCACCGCAGGTATCGAAGCCGAGACCGGTAAAGACCGAGGCCGAGCTTGTTGCCGCGCCTACCCCCAGGGGGTTCGCGCCAGAGCTTCCGTGCCTTTGCGCAGCCGGCGCGGCTGCCGAGTTCCGCCCCACTCCCGGAAGCATCCTGCGACCGAGCGCGTGCGCGATGACGCCCGGGGCATGCGCCCAGGTGGCGGTGATCTCCACCCCGGCTTGGGCGAAGCTGGTCACGTCGCCGTCCAGGCCGAGCCCCGCAGCAGTGGGGCTGGGTGCGCCCCTGGCGACCCGGCGCGGTGCGATCAGCAGCGCTTCGGTGCGCCCGACCGCGTGCGCGGGACAACGCTCATCGCGAGCCGGGTCGCCGAGATATAGCGCATGCCGATCGAAGCGGACGCAGGCGTGCGGATCACGGCGCAGATCGATCACCGGCCACGAGCGGGGGACGCGCAATGAGAGGCTGCCAAAGCGCACGCTCCGCAACGCTGCCGGCGCAGCCAACCCTGCGCTCACGGAGATCAGTGCCGCGCAGAGGCAGCCAAGCCCAACGCCCATCACTACTACCCCCCGAGACCGAGCCCTGCCACCCATGCTCATGGGGTTAAACACGCGCAGGTCGAGTTTGGAGCGCTGGAGAACATCTGACCACTCGACCGCCCATTGCGCGGGTTGTGTGAGGTGGCTAGCTCAGCGAGTGACGCCGACGATCGCCACCGGCCGGTCGCCTTTAGGCAGTACGCCTTTCAGCGATCCATACCAGCGGGCATGAAAGCCGTTGATGCCACCGTCCGACCGCAGGATCCTATAACCAGATGCGGAAGAGACGCATGCCAGCGCAAGCGCCCTAACCCCTCGCCGCAGCCTGCCGGCATCCGACCCATACGAGGTAGCGGGCCCGAAGGCCCGGACACCGCCGTTGTCGGTCAGGATCAGGTAACCGCCGCTCATACTGGCTTCCAATGCCATCGGCCGCATGGTCCCGAGCTTTCCTAAAAGCGAACCATAGGCGGAGGCATTGAAGGCATCGACGGCTCCGTCCGAGCGCAGGATCCAGTAGCCACCAGTGGCGCTGTCGACCGCCAGCCCGATGGCGCTCACGCCCGCCGGAAGCTTGCCGGCGTCGGAGCCGTAAGAGACGGCGGGGCCGAACCGGTACACCGCCCCGTTGGAGGTCAAAATCAGGTAGCCACCCTCAGGACCGGCGACCAGCGCCACGGGCGCTATCCCGTCCAGCTTGCCCTGAAGCGAGCCGGCCGGAGGCGCATTGAAGGCATCGATGCCACCGTTTGACTTGAGGATCCAGTAGCCGCCGGTGGCACGATCCCTGGCCAGGGCCACGGCCCTCACCCCTGGTCGCAGCCTACCGGCGTCCGAGCCGTACCACGCAGTGCCACCAAAAGGACGCACGCCGCCATTGGAGGTCAAAACCAGGTAGCCCTGGTCGGGTCGCTTGTAGGCGACCGCGCCGTTGACGGCGTCGCCGTCGATATTGATCGTCACGTGCCGGTAGGTCTCGTTATGAGATCCCGAGTACTGATGCAGGCGCTGGTGGTCGCCCCAGTCGTTTGAAGGCACGCCGGGATCAGCCGTGCCGTGCCAGCCATTCCAGTCGGCGATCCAGATGTCGTCGGGCTCGGGAAAGCCCGTTCCGTAGGCACGAACCAGGTCGCCGACGCCCGAGCCGGGATTGCTGTAGACCCCCGACGCATAGCCCGCGAGGTGCAGCTCGTTGGTCCACGAGCGCAAGAAGGCGCGCACCACCCCCCTGTGGCTCCTGCTCTCCGGATAGTTCTCGAGGTCGTAATAGATGGGATCCCCGGGTGCGATGCCGAGAGCACGCGCGTGGCTAACGGCGTCCCTCGCGGCAGCCGATCCTTGACTGGCCGCTTTGTCGCCACCGATCGGCACGCAGCCACATGCCCCCGGAGCTTGACGGCCCACGTACACGGGGATCATGTGCCAACCGGCAGCCACCTCCCGCGAAACCCAGCGAGGCTTGAGATTGGGCTGCGCGCAGGCGGCGTTCAACCCTCCGATGTAGACCCCGACAGCGCGATACGGAGAAGCTTTCCACGCCGCTAGCGCCGCCGAAGACGGGGCGCTGCAGGCATCGAACCCAAGCCCGTGATAAGAGCCCCCGTAGGCATGGGCGGCATCCCGGGACCGAGCGCTCGCGGCGCTCCGGGCGCCCGCCTCCGCGGAGGCGACGTGGGCCGCTCGCGGCAGTGAGATGTCTCCCAGAGATCGAGCTATGACCCCCGGCCAACTCCGCCAGGTGGCGGTGAGCTCGACCGCAGTTCCAGGGATTGGGAAGCTCGTCACGTCCCCCTCGAGTCCCAATCCCGCCGCCGTCGAGGCCGAAGTGCCGCGGCCTGAGAGCAGTGGCGACATCAGGATCGCTTCGGTGCGTCCCACCGCGTGCGCCGGACAGCGTTCCTCCGGACCGGGCGTCCCCAGATACACCGCGTGGCGGTCGAAGCGCACGCACGTAGCTGGAGCCCGGCGGAGGTCGAACACCGGCCAAGCGCGCGGAACGGTAACCACCGCGCCGTGGTAGCGGACGACCTTGGTGAGCGAGCCGGCCCGCGAAAGAGGCTTGGCGGCTGCGTTTCCGGTCATGCCGAGCAGGCCGAGGCTGGCGCAAGCGAGCGCGAGCACGGCTGCCCCGCGTGGCCCGACGAAGCCTCCCATGGTCGGTCTAACACACGCTCGGCGGAAACAGAGCGGAGCGCCGCGGGTGATTCCTTGGCCGCGGCGACTTCCGGACCGCGTGAACGCGTGCGCGGGCTATGGGCCCAGCGCCACCTGCGCGGCCGCGACCCGCGCGATCGGCACGCGGAAGGGCGAGCAGGAGACGTAATCCAGGCCCGCTGCGGCGAACAGCGAGATCGAGTCGGGATCGCCGCCGTGCTCTCCGCAGATGCCGAGCTTGAGATCGGGGCGCTGCTCGCGCCCCACCCATGCCGCCAAGCGCACGAGCCATCCGACGCCGGGCGCATCGATCGTCTCGAATGGCGAGCGATCGACGATCTTTCGCTCGATGTAGGTGGACATGAACTTCGACTCGGCGTCGTCGCGGGAAAGGCCGATCGCCGTCTGAGTCAGATCGTTTGTCCCGAAGGAGAAGAAGTCGGCGTGGCGGGCGATCAAGTTGGCGATGAAGCAGGCCCGTGGCAGCTCGATCATCGTGCCCACCATGTAGTCGCGACGCTCCTGCAGCCCGTGCTCGGAGGCGATCCTCACGACCAGCTCCCGCAAGAGCTCGATCTCCTGCTCGTAGGCCACCAGCGGGATCATGATCTCGGGTTGTGGTGGGTGATCTACAGCCTGCGCAGCGCGCATGATCGCGTGCACCTGCATCTCGTAGATCTCGGGGTAAAGGATCCCTAGCCGGCAGCCACGGGTCCCCAGCATGGGGTTGCCTTCGTGGATCTCCTCGACCCGGGCGAGCAATCGCTCCTGAGCATCGAGGTCGGCGTGCACCTCTAGCCGCGCCCGCTCAATCTGCGCCCGCAGCTCCGCGAGGTCGGGGAGAAACTCATGCAGGGGTGGGTCGAGCAGCCGGATCGTCACCGGCAGCCCCTGCATGGCCTCGAAGATCCCCTTGAAGTCCTCCTCCTGGAGCGGGAGCAGGTCGGCGAGCGCGCTGCGGCGGCCCTCGCTGTCCCCCGCCATGATCATCGCGCGCATCTTCGCCTGCCGGTCCTCGGCCATGAACATGTGCTCGGTGCGACACAGGCCGATGCCCTCTGCGCCCAACTCACGACCACGCGCCGCGTCGTGCGGGGTGTCGGCGTTGGCCCGAACCCCGAGGCGGCGTACCTCGTCGGCCCAGGCGAGCACCTGGCCGAAGCGCTCGTCGACCTCTGGCTCAACGAGCCGCGCTCCCGGTTCGACGACCGCTCCATCGCTTCCATCGATGCCGATCTCGTCGCCGGCGCGAAAGATCTTTCCGTCGATGCGCAGCTCTTCGGCGTCGGCGTCGATGGCCACCTGCGCGCCGGTCACTGCCGGCACCCCCATGCCGCGCGCCACCAGCGCCGCGTGCGAGGCTTTACCTCCCTCGGAGGTGAGGATTCCCTTGGCGGCGTGGAAGCCGGCCACATCCTCGGCCTGGGTAAAGGGGCGCACCAGGATCACGCTGCGCCCGTCCGCGGCCGCCGCGACCGCCTGCGACGCGCTGAACACAACTGCTCCCGCGGCTGCTCCGGGCGAGGCGGCGACCCCCTGGGCCAGGACCTTGTAGCCCTCGCTGCGGTCGAAGGTCGGATGCAGCAGTGCGTCGAGCGCCGCGGCGTCGATCGTCCGGAGCGCCTCGCCGCGAGTCAAAAGACCTTCGTCTACCGCGTCCACCGCGAAGCGCACCGCCGCCTGCGCGGGCCGCTTGGCGTTGCGTGTCTGCAGCATGTAGAGGCGCCCTTCCTCAATCGTGAACTCGACGTCCTGCATGTCTTTGTAGTGAGACTCGAGCGTGCGCAGGATCTCCATCAACCGCGCGTGCGCTTCGGGCATGATGCGCTCGAGCTCCGAGATGTCCCGAGGGGTCCTTATGCCCGCCACCACGTCCTCGCCCTGGGCGTTGACGAGGAAATCGCCCGATGGTGCCGGCGCCCCCGTGACCTCGTCGCGGCTGAAGGCGACGCCGGTGGCCGAGGTTTCGCCCTTGTTGCCGAAGACCATCTGCTGAACGTTGACCGCCGTGCCCCAGTCGTCCGGGATGCGATTGATGCGCCGGTATTGAACGGCTCGCCCCCCGGTCCAGGACTCGAAGACCGCACGGATCGCCTGCTGCAGCTGCTCATGGGGATCCTGCGGGAAGTCGTAAAGCGTCTTGAAGCGCCCCACCAGCTCACGCAGCGATTCGACATCAAGGTCGGCATCTGTGGCCGCGCCCGCGGCGCGCTTAGCTCCCGCGATCTCCTGCTCGAATCTCTCGCCGGCGACATGATGGACCACGGACCCAAACATCTGAATCAGGCGGCGGTACGAGTCCCAGGCGAAGCGCTCGTTATCGGTGCTCTGCGCGAGTCCTCCGACCGTACGATCATTGAGACCCACGTTAAGAATCGTGTCGAGCATGCCCGGCATCGACTCGCGGGCGCCGCTGCGGACCGAGACCAGCAAGGGATCCTGCTCGTCAGCGAACCGCTTGGCCGCGAGGCGCTCGAGCCGCTCCATGGCCTGCGCGACCTGTTCCTCGAGCCCCTCGGGGTCGGTGCGTTCGCGCATGTAGACGACACAGGCCTCGGTGGTCACCGTGAAGCCGGGCGGGACCTTGTCGGCTCCCAGGATGCGCATCATCTCGGCAACGTTCGCGCCTTTGCCGCCCAGCAAATCCCGCATCTCCTTATTTCCTTCGGAGAAGTCGTAGACCCATTTGTCGGCGGATTCAGTCACCGTTCCCCCCTCACCCTCTCAATGCAGAGCGGGAGCCTACTTGTTCACGCAAGATCATTGGCTTTCTGGGTCCGCACATGCTGTGCACGCGCGGGCTAAGCGGGTATCAGCGGAGCCATGACGCTAATCGAAGTAGTGCTCGCGCTATTCCTCCCGCCGCTGGCGGTCTTCCTCAAGAAGGGTCTGAATCGGCAATTCTGGATCACGATCGTGCTCACGTTGCTCGGCCATATTCCGGGTGTGATCTACGCGATGATGATCACGACGGAGAAGGCTTAGCCCCGCTCCGGCGCAGCGCCTTTGTGAGCACCGCGAACTCCAGATCGTCGCGCTTGGCGCCGGCGCCCGGGCGGTACGGAAACGGCACCCGCTGCTCAGTGCGGCGGTAGCCCAGGCGCTCGTACCAGGCGATCACGTCGTCCCGCTGGATGATCACCCGCATGGTGATGCGTTGCGCGTCCCACAAACGGAAGACCAGCCGCTCGGCCTCCGCCACTAGCGCGCGGCCCACCCCGCGGCTCTGTACCTCGGGCCGCACCGCTAGCAATCCCAGCGAGGCCTCGCCGTTGTCCCGGCCGTCCACGATGTGACAGCAGCCGATCGGCGCCGGGACCTCCTCGTCACCCGCCGCGCGCTCGGTCCACTCGGCCAGGACGATGCGGGAGCCCGGCGAGTCGAGCAGCGCCTCGAGCTCTGCTCGCTCTATCCGCGGCCCACCGAGCAGATGGGCCTCAGTCGTCCAGCCACTGCCTTCTCCGGCCTCCCGGTAGGCGGCGTGAATCAATCGCAGGAGGGCGGGAATGTCGCGCTGCTCGGCGCAGCGGAAGGACAATTCCATGCCCACATGATCGGAGTTCTCGCCCGGACGCGACGAGCGCCCGCTCATCTAAGGTGCCGACTCGGCCTTGGCGTAGACGATCTGGAGCGCGTCCGCGACACTCACCGCGGTGAGCATCGAGGCGGTGAAGCGTGTCGCGCGGGGCGCCGCCACCAAACCGCACAGAAAGGCCGTGGCGGTCCATACATCCAGGCAGTAGGGACAGACGAGAAGCTCGCCGAGCACGCGCTTCATGCCGTGTCCGCGCGCAGCCTCGTCGACTTCTCCGGGGCCGGCGTCGTCCTGAAAGCGGCTGAACGGCGCGCGTACGGCGCTGGTGACGCGGTCGCGCGCAACGATTCGAGAGGCCTTGAAGGTCGCGGTGGCGACCAGCGCAAGGTCGCGGGCGTCGACGCGCTCGGGCAATTCCATCTCGGAGTGTCGGAGCCACAGCGCGAAGGCACCGCACAGGGCGCCAAAGCTCCCCATCAGCAGCGCGTAGCCCCCCAGGGGGCGCTCCTGGCCGGGGCTATGCCCCGCGAACGGAGGAAGGTCTTGCAGGGTCGTCTCATTCATGCTCGTCGCCAACAAAGTCGGGCTCGGGAGAGCCGGCGGTGCGGGAGTAGCTGTGGACCGATCTATGCTGCGCCGTCTCCGGAGACGAGCGTACGGGGCACACGCCGGGCGTCCCCGAAGCTGCGTGTCTCAGGCTCCCAAGCGCTCGGCCTCGCCTCCGTTCTGGCCTTCGGAGGAGCCGAGCGGAGCGGGGGTGCGGCCCTCGCGCTTGCTTGCATGCTCCGCCGGCGTGGCTTCTGCCTTCGGGGTAAGAGCATCGGTTCGGTCGTCGCTGACGCGGCCCTCCGCCCGTCGCCGCGGAGCCGGACGGCGCGTGGAGGAGCGCGTCCGCTGCTGGCGCTTGGGAGAGTCGGCGCGGGTCGGCGCGGGTGTCTTCACCAAATGCAGCAGGTTCTCGACGCCGCGCACCTCCGGGACCGACCGCGCCCTCTGCTCGAGGCGGCGCGACTGCTCAGGTCGCTTGACCTCGCCCCGCAGCCAGACAATCCCGTCGACCACGTTGACATTGACCGTCGCCTTTGACGGTCCGCGACCTCGAAAGATCTCGCTCTCGACCTTGTGTGCGAGCGTGACGTCATCCATGCCGTCCTTCGGCTTCGTTTCGGCGCCGGGCCCGGGCTCGCGGCCGAGCTGCCGCGCATCCTGCACCACGCTCCACGCCTCGCCCGCCGCCTTTCTGCCGAGGCGTTCGGCGATACGGAAGCCGCCGCGGACGACTCCGCCCCCCCGTTGCACGATCTGATTTGGGTTCATCTCTTCGAAGGCCTCCTTGATGGTCGACTACCGCATGGGACTGCCCACGGCTGTGCCCTTCAAACGCCGGGATCTCTGCGCGAGGCAGAGCTCAGAGCGTGATTCGCTGACCGTCGGCGGCCGCTTCGACGTCGAGCTCTGCCACCCGCTCGAGCATCTCGTCTGCCATATGCGTGAGCACGAGCCGCCGGCACTCGAGCGCGGCGCGTTTGCGCTCGAGCGTCCGATAGTCAAGGTGACCCGGGACCGACTTGTCGAAGAAGTTGCATTCGCACACGAACACGTCGGCGTCGCGCGCGGCGTCCAGGAGGCTGTCGGTCCATTCGGTGTCGCCGGAGTAGGTGATCACCCTGTTCCCGTACTCGATGCGCAGCGCGTAGGCCGGCGCGCCACTCGGATGAATGACCTCGAACGGAGTCACCACGGCCGGCCCGAGCTCGCACCGCTCCCGCTCGGAGTACTCCAGGTGACGCACCTCAAAGGGCGTCTTGGCGTCTCCCGAACCCGCGTACAGCGCTTCACTAGCCCGCGCCAGGCGCTCCGCGGTCGAGGCCGGGCCACCGACCACAAGCGCCCGCGAGCGACCCATCATCCGTCCCTCGATGATCAACCAGGCAAGGCCGCCGAAGTGGTCGCCGTGCAGGTGCGAGAGGGCCACCCAGCCAATCGAGGTCGGGTCGATGTGTTCGCGCTTCACTGCCGCAAGCGCGGTCGCGCCGCAGTCCACCAGGACCGGCTCCTCACCACCCTCCAGGTAGAAGCAGGTATGCAGGCGGCCGCCGCTCGAGAAGGCGTCGCCGCAGCCGAGGAAGCGAAGCTGCACCTGCGCCATCGTGGCTAGGCGGCAGACGGCGCCTGCAGCGAGGTCCCCAACAGACGCTCGAGCTCGTCAGACAGCGCGGCGCGCGCGGTGGCGCCCAGCGGCCGCAGAGGCTCCCTGACGTCCGCGCGTACCGGCACGCCACGCAGTCCGAGCGCGGCCTTCACCGAAGCCTGAAAGCGCTGCTGGGAGAGGGTCATACGGAGCGTCCGGACCAGCTCGGCCTGCTTGTCGGTGGGTTCGCGCACGAGCGTTGAGACGGCCTCCGGAAAGGCCGCCGCGACACCGGAGACCGCTCCCACCGCGCCGTGCTCAAGCCCCGCGGGAATCAGCGCTTCGGCGCCGATGAAGACGTCGAGACCGGTGGCCAGGTATGGCGCCACACGCTCGAAGGGCGCGTCCGAAACCTTCATCCCCACCAGGTTCGGCGCTCGCTCGCGCAGTCTCTCGACCACTTCCACCGGCAGTGCGTAGCCGGTGCGCTCCGCGTACTCGTAGGCATAGAACGGCAGCGGCCGGCACGCGCTTGCCACGACTGCGAAATGCTCCACGAGCTCGTCCGCATCGAAGCGGAAGTAGGGCGGTCCGATTACCGCCACGCCGTCCGCCCCGGCCTCCGCCGCGTGTGCGGCCAGCGCTGCCGTCAAGGCCGTCGTTTGCGCACCGCAGTGGACGATCACGCGGAGATCGGCTGCGGTGCCCACGGCGAGCTCGACGGCACGACGTCGTTCTTCCGCCGTCAGGAGGATACCCTCGCCCGTCGTGCCCAGCAGCAGCACCCCCTGCAAGCCAGCCCGGTCGTAGAACTCGAGCAGGGGCGCAAAAGCGTCCTCATCGAGGTGGCGGCCTTGGTCGCGAAGCGGCGTCACTGCGGCGGCAACGGTGCCGCTGAGGCGCTCTGTGGTCACCTCCGCATCGTGTCACGTCGCCTTGGGCAATGCCCCGCCCGCTCCGCGCTCGGGCCACGTCCACGGACATATCGCGGACATGGCGCTGATGTCGGACGTGCGCAGGCTGGCCGATGAGCTCCTCGAACGCTATGAGCGGATCGACGTGCTGGCCAACAATGCCGGCGCGCTATTCGCCTCACGACAGGTCACGCAGGAAGGCTTCGAGCAGACCTTCGCGCTCAACCACCTCGCTCCGTTCCTGCTCACGAACCTGCTGCGCGAGCGTCTGCGCGGGGGCCGGGTTGTTACCACCGCCTCCGACGCGCATCGGGCCGGCCGGCTGGATTTCGAGGACCTTCAGTCGGAGCGCTCCTATTCCCCCATGCGTGTCTACGGTACCTCCAAGCTTTGCAACATTCTCTTCACCCGGGAGCTCGCCAAGCGCGCGAAGGAACTGCGCGCCAATGTTTTCACCCTGGCACGGTGCGCTCAGGCTTCGGCAAGAATGACAACGGCGCTTTTAGGATCATGCTCACGCTCGCCGGACCGTTCATGCGCTCTCCTGAGCGAGGAGCCCGTTCGCTTGTATGGCTGGCGCTGTCTGACGAAGCAAGGGAGCTGGACGGACAGTACGTCCAAACCGAAAGGGTGATCGCGCCGAGTCGCGAGGCGCGGGACGACGAGAAGGCCCGCACGCTCTGGGAGCGCAGCGCCAAGCTCGTTGGCCTGCCCGCAGACACGCTCGCCTGAGCCTGCCGAGCGCCGCGCGGCCCGTGTCAGCGACGCCGCCGCTTATGGGCCTCTTACGGCTATCCCACATGCATCTTCGCTCCTGCGCCGATCCTGCACGGACACCCTCAAACGAAAGGAACGCCGTGCTTCTGATCGTCATTCTCAATGTGGCTCTCTGTCTGTTCGTGCTCGTCGGCGTGGTCGGCTTGCAGTTGTGGGGAATCGTGACCTCTCATTCACGGGAGGCGCTGCCTTCGCTGCATTTGCGCCGAGCGGCGCGGCGGGGGCGGCTCTCCCGGCGGGCGGCCGGTCGCGAGCTGGCGGGCCTACGCCCCTCGCGGTGAGCGGGCAGGCGTTGGCACGGCGGCCGAGCGCTGGGCGTAACCGGCGGCGACGGCGCCCGCCCGACTCAATCGGGCGGGCGCCGAATCACTTGGGGAAGGGCCACCTCGGGGGCTAGGGACCCTTTCCGTTGGGGGTAGTGATATGCAATCGCCATCACCTATGAGCGGGATTAAGGGAGGCTCCGAATCGGATTAGAAAGTGCGAGATCTCAGCGCCCCAGCCCACCAGGTCCCCCTCGCGGCCACGCGGCTCAGCGCACCAGGCAGCTCCCGCTCGGCGGCTGCCCCTGCGGGAAAGCTTCCACGAGGCCGTGAGCGATCCAGTGGTTGCGGGCCACGTACCCTGGCGAGTAATAGTGGATCCCGTCGGGGATGAACCACTTGCGCTGGGCGTGCACCGCCCAGTCGAACACGCGCATGTTGGGGTAGCGGCTACACGCGCTGAGGAGGTCCTCGTTCCACCGCTGCATTCCCGACTCCGCGTAGGCCCCAGAGCTCAACAGCGAGATCGCATCGATCCACATCACCGGCTGGTTGCCGATGATCTTCATCATCCGCTGGATCCGGGCCACAAGGCCGACGTTCGAGCCGACGGCCACGTCCGCGGAGTCGTTTGTCCCAAGCGCGAGGATCCAGCAGCCGCGGTAGCCCTGCGCGATGTGTTCGTGGGCGACGGTCGCGGCGTTCGGGTGACCCGCGTAAACCTCCACAACTGAGCGCGCCCCCGAGATCTCCGGATAGGTGGCCTTGACGCCCACCTTTGCCAGTTGGGCGGCAAGCTGCTTGTGGGGATTGGGGATATAGCTGTTCGAGATCTGCCCCTCGGAGGTCGAGTCGCCGATGTAGACGACCGAGCGGCAAGAGGTGCGCGTGGCGGGCTTCGCGGACCGCCCTGGATCGCGCAGCAGCGAGCGGGAGGAGGAAGAAGAGGAGGACTTGGAAGAGCGGTGCGAGGACGGATCGGAAACGGCGCGAGCATCCTTGAGCCGCGGGGGCAGCTTGGAGATCTCAGCCGGGCGGTAGCGTCCGCTCGCGATCCCCGGGAGCACGCCGCCGAGACTGATGACAACCAGCAAAACGGTCGCGATCGCGGCGCCGCTGAGCGCATAGGCGGTGCGGCGCGCATCCAGGCTTGAGGTCCCCAGGCGGGAAGCGCCGACCCGGGCCCGGCGCCAGACGCGGCCCAGCGCCCCGCGGCGGATGGGCTCCTCCAGATAGCGCCACGAGAGGCTGGCGACAAGGACCGTTACTGCGATCTGAAGCACCGCTCTTCCCCAGTGCACGCTTGTGGTCGGTCGGCCCCACAGCACGACGATCGGCCATTGCCATAGGTAGATGCCATAGGACCGCACGCCGATCCAGCGCAGGAGGCGTGACCCCAGCAGCGCCCCCAGCGCGCTCGCCGGGTGCACCACGGCGGCGATCCCGGCGGCGGTGGCCACCGACAGCAAGAGAAATCCCCACGGGTACAGGAAGGCGGTGAAGGGGGTCGTCTGCCACACGAGGACGAAGATCGCGACCAGACCGGCGGCCCCAAGCACGTCGAGCAGCAGCACGCGGCGGACGGGGACGCGCGACCGGAAACGCGGAAAGGTGGTGGGTCTGATGACGGCCAGCGCCGCGCCGATTAGCAGTTCGAAGGCCCGCGTATCGGTGCCCTCATATACGCGCGTGGGGTCGAAGGTCCCCGGGTGGAACAGATTGCCCATCAGCACAGCCGAGACTGCCGTGCCAGCCAAGATCATCAGCAGCAAGCCCCCACGACTGCGCAAGAAGTAGATACCCAGCAGCAGCACCCAGGGCCACACCAGGTAGAACTGCTCCTCGATCGACAACGACCAAAGGTGGTCGAGCGGCAGTGGGGCGGCGAAGCGGGAGAAATACGATCCGTGTGTCGCGATCGTCGACCAATTCGCGAAATAGAAGGCGCCGGAAATCACCTGGCGGCGAACGTCGCCCAGCAGAGAGGTGTGAAACAGCGCCACCCAGACACTCACGACGGCGAGCATCAGGAACAGGGCGGGCAGCAAGCGCCGGGCACGCCTGATCCAGAACTGACCGAGCGCGAGGTCGCCGTGCCGACGGTAGTGCTCCAGCAACAGGTCGGTGATCAGGTAACCCGAAAGAGTGAAGAAAACGCCCACCCCGAGCATCCCGCCCTGCGCCCAGCGGACGTTGATGTGATACGCAATCACGCACAGGACGGCAATCGCCCTCAGGCCGTCAAGCCCGGGAACGTAACGTTGACTGCGTTCGACTGGCCGGGGCACGGCTAGCTACGGCTCCCTTTTGGACGCGCAACGTGGCTGGCCCTCAACACTCGGCTCGCTGAGGTCCACACGGGGATGCGCGCCAGGGTAACAAGCCGCGCCCCGAACTGGTGGTCGCGAGCGCCATCTCGGCCAACCGCGTGGCATGTGCTGATCGGGTACAACCGCCTGCAGCTATCCCGACGGAGCGCCGAGTCTGACCGATTGCTGGTCAATTCGCCGTCAGGAGCCTCGGTGGACGATCAGGACCGAGCGCGTGGAGTGGGCTGCGACGGCGGCCGCGACGCTGCCCAGCAGGCGGTCTCGGAGGTGGGCGCGACCATGTGAGCCGAGCACGATCAAGCTCGCATCGCGCTCATCAGCGAGGTCCACGATGCATTTCCAGTACGGCGTCTCATGGCAAGCCATGCTGCGCGCCCGGAAGCCCGCCCGCTCGGCCATGGCAGCACCCTCCGCGGCGGTCTCCTCGGCGGCGCGCTTGACGTCGTGCGTCCGGTATGCATCGAAGCGTTGGCCCCCAGCGGGCTTGAAGCCGACGTTACCCGGCTGCCACACCGTGAGGACCAGCGCGTCACGGCCCAAGCGCAACTGCTTGCCCGCCTCATCGATCGCGAGCTTTGCCAGATCGGAGCCGTCGTAGGCGAACAACACGGGGCCCTCCCTGCTCGCCGTCATCGCAGCCCACGGGATTGCTCATCCATAGCGCGCTGAAGAGTAGAGCCGGCAGACGCTGTAACCGATTGCCGCTGCGGACCGGCGGGTCGGGTCCGCGGCGATCGCGGCCCTGGTGGGCATGGCGATGATCCTCCTCCTTCCCCAAGTGGGTGGGCGCCCGTCGTCGTGGGGCCATGCCTGACGGGTTCCCCGCCGCAGGTGGGACGTACGCAAAGCTCTAGGTCACGACGTCGCCGAATTGGCTCCGAGCCGAGGCACCACCGTTGCAGCCGATGCTTCCTCTCCTCCCTGTGGCACTTGTCGCTGTCGGCGCTTTAACGGTGAGAACCGCCGTGCACACGCGTCATGCGCCGCGTAGGATCACCGCGCCGTATTCCGTTCAACCTGTAAGGCGATGACGTGTTCCGTCACCTTCGCAGATTCCTATTTTTGCGGGGCGACCGTTCCTAATTGCCGGCGGCGCAAGCAATCGTAAAGTGACGATTAAGCTCACTGACACTGATCTCAAGCGCGTTGGAGTCAAAGTGCTGCCTAAGTAATCCTTCTCTTCGCCACAGGCGCTACCTCGAAGTAGTGATTCGCGCACCGCGCAACGCTCGGTAGGGCGATAACCGCAGTCGGACGCGGCGGCGGAGCCGCTGCCGCGCCCACTCGGCGCGCCACCCGGATTCTTCCCCGAGCCGCGCTCAGGGCACGAACAGCATCCCTTTGGGCTGGATCGTTGCGCCGGTGACCTTGAACTTGCTGACGGCGCCCGTCGACTCGTTGACGATGCCCAGATAGTTGGGCGGGAAGGCCGGGGGAGCAGGACACGCCTCCGGCGGGGCATTGGCGGCATCGCACGGCGTCACGGATACGAACTGCGCGCCCCGCTCAAACGGGCCGGTGATTTTCCAGATCAGATCGGCGGTGGCGTCCGTGGCATAAAGCGCGCCCGAGGGTCCCGAGGCCCACGCGGAGTCATCGATCACACCTGACAGTTTGCGCACCGACAGCCTCTTCGCGCTCGCGTCCGCCACGAAGATCTGCTCTTTGTCCGCCTGACTCGTGAGCTCAAAGTCTCCCCCGAACTGCGAAGCGTCCGCAGGCACCACCGCGTTGGAATCAGGATCGGTCAGCGCCAGGGTGGTGGTGCCGGTCGCGCCCGAGTCGGTGCGGGCCGCGCTCGCCTCATCCCCGAAGAGCCCGCGGACACTGACCGTGTGGGTGCTCGAGTTCAAGCTGGTCACATATACCGCCGGGTAGCTTGCTTGCGGCGCGGCCTTGCCGGTGGTCCCGGGTGCCGAGGCAGAGATCAACAGCATCCCGTGCCAGAAACTGATCGCATCTAGTCCACCGTGAGAGGGCAGCGGCGGCACTCGGTACTGAATCGGCTGAGGGCTGGCCGGATTGATCGCGTAAAGACGGGCATTTGCGTCCTCGTTCGCGCTTGCGATCACTCGATCCTTGGCCGAATCGGCGGTGAGACCATCGACATGCCCGAGGACGTTCCAGTGCTTGACCGGCTTGCCAGCGCTCGAAAACTCGACGATCGTCGAGTCCCGGTTGCCGGTCCCCGGTTCACCTGTGGGGGTGGGCTCGCCCTGAGGGCCGACGTCGTTCTGAAACGCGACGTAGACGCTGCTGCCGAGCCTTGTGATGTCGTCGGGCTGGTAAGCCGACGCCTTTCCGGTCGGGGCGGCGAACGTGACCGAGACGCCCGAGGCGAACGCGTGGCTGGTAAAAGTCTTTGGAGAGCTGGCGGCTTTGGGTGAGCTAGAACCGCAACCACTCAGTGCAATGACGGCGCCAGCGACGGCAAGGCTTGCGGCCAAGGCTCGTGAACGGCGCCGCGGCGTCAAACGTGACGGTGTCATGGTAAGGCGATCTCCTCGCGAATGGGGTGGGACGGTCAATGGGACCTGCCGGGCGCAGCCCCGCAGCTAAATCGGGCCTCGGCTTGTCCGCCACGCGGAGCGCCATAGACAGCGTCCGCGCCCAGACGGCGACTCCTGGGCCGAACACCGTGTGCACTCGCGGGATGGCACTGCACGGCGGGCGACTTTACCCTCGCGAACGCGCCGTCTCGTGAACAACTCGTGACTATCGATAGATAGATTCGTAAGTCACATCGTTCACGACTTCTTAACACCAGTGTCGCTCTACGGGCCCTTCCGTTGAACTCGGAACTTGAGAGTCCCACTCGTGGGCGCAGACCGATCTCTGATCGATCAGCTCGCGACCCTAGATGATCCCTGCCATGGTTAGGACCGCCTTGGAATCCAATGCCTTCACAGGAGTGCAGCTCGATCGAGCCGCCGACGGGCGCAGGCGCGACGACGCGTGGGTCGCCGCCCAGGAAGCGGATCCACACGCTCGCGCCCTCCTTGCCGGGACAGCCGGTATCGCGGTGAGCGATGGTCGTCTCAGCTATCTGCCCCTGGCGAGCGCGCCTCCCGGCGTTGATCCTCCGGTCCTGCTCGGTGTGGACGGTGACGGACCGCTATTCGCCGTCGACGAAGGTCCACCGGTGCCCCACGCAATGCGTCCGCCGCTGATCGGCGGACAAGACCGCCACGGGGATGGCGTCGCAGTCGGTGAGAGGCGCGTGCGGCTGCGCCAGGCCGCGGCGGTACTTCCGCAGGACGAGGGGGGCATCGTCGCCTATGCGGCCGGCGTGCTGAATTGGCACCGTCGGCATAGGTTCTGTTCGGTGTGTGGTGCGGCCGCAGTTCCACGCGAGGGGGGCTATGTTCGCCATTGCGACCGCTGCGGCACGGATCACCATCCGCGCCTCGATCCGGTCGTGATCATGCTGGTCACCGATGGTGACCGCGTCCTGCTTGGTCGCCAGCGCAGTTGGCCGACAAACCGTTATTCCGCGCTGGCCGGATTCGTCTCGCAGGGAGAGAGTCTCGAGGAGGCGGTTGCCCGCGAGGTCGGCGAGGAGGCGGGTGTCGAGGTAGGACAGCCGAAATACATCGGCTCGCAACCTTGGCCGTTTCCCTCCTCCTTGATGCTTGGTTTCATCGTCCCTTGGATCGCCGGCGAGCCGCCGGGAACCGATCCCGAGCTAGAGGACGTGCGCTGGTTTAAGCGCGAGGAGCTGAAGTTGCCGGCCGCGCAGGACCCCGGCTGGGAAGACGACCGCGTCGCCGACGTGAAGCCGCTATTGCCGCCTCGATCGGCGATCGCGCGGCGCTTAGTCGAGCACTGGCTGGAAGGCTGACCTCGGGACGGAACGGAGGCCGAACGCAGGCGAGCGTGCCGACCGGTAACTCGCGCTTAGCTGTCGCCGGACGCGGCAGTGGCTGTCAGAGTGGGATTGAGGCCGTGAGGCTCTCGCAACCCTCCTCGGTGATGAGCACGTTTTGCTCAAGGCGCACGCCACCAAAGCCGCGCAAGTGGTCGACGCGATCCCAGTCAACGCCATCCATGCCGCGGTCTCCCGCCAGCAGCGCTGGCACGAAGTAGATTCCCGGCTCCACCGTCCACGTTTGCCGGGCTTGAAGCGGAATGTCGACGCGCAGACGCGGCAGGCCGCGCGGGGCACCCCGAGTCTGGTTGGATGCCGGACCGGTGTCGCGGACGCCCAGACCGACCAGGTGACCGATGCCGTGAGGGAAGAACAGCTTCGTCGCGCCGTTCTCGACGAGCGTCTCGGGTGAACCGTGCAGGACGCCGAACTCGACGAGCCCTTCCGCGATCACGAGTGCCGCAGCCCGGTGAACATCGTGCCATTCGACATTCGGACGGCAAGCGCCGATCGCTTCCTCGCAGGCCCTCCTCACGATGTCGTACACGAACGCCTGCTCAGTCGTCAGTTTCCCGCTGACCGGGTATGTCCGGGTGACGTCGCTCGCATAACCGCGGTACTCAGCGCCAGCGTCGACCAGTAGCAGCTCGCCATGGCGGAGCTCGCGCGCCGTCGGCGAGAAGTGCAGAACCGCCGAGTGACCACCCGCCGCGACGATCGTCTCAAACGCGAGGAAGTCGCCGCCGTTCCGTAGAAACGAGGCTTCGAGCGCGATCTGCAGCTCGCGCTCGGTGCGGCCGGCGGCGACGATGGAAGCGAGCTCCTCGAAGCCTGCTCGAGTTGCCTCCGCAGCGAAGCGCATGCGATCGAGCTCGACTTCGTCCTTGGGTCGGCGCACCTCAATGAGCGCGTCGCGCAGGTCAGCGTCGACCTCGGCGGCCGCGCCGAGCCAGCGTACGGTCCGGCCGTCGATCCACGCTTCAAGCTCGTCCAGTGAACGCGTGCCCTCGGGCACCCCCTCGTGATCGCCCTCAAGCCCGGTCCACAGCAGCTCGTCCGGGGTCACCGGCTGTACGAACTCGACCCAGCCCTCATCCGGTGCAAAGGCGAGCACCCCACCGGGCCGTTCGCGGTCCGTGAGGTAGAGGTACTCGGAGTGCGCGCGGAACGGGTAGGTGCGGTCGCCACGGCCCGGGACAGGAATCGTCGCACCGGCCGCCACGAGTACTGCCCCTCCGTCGAGGTTCCACGCGGCCGCGGCCGCCGACCGCCGCCGCTCGAGGAAGCCGTCCGTCATCTGCACCTGCATGCCGCGACCTTCACCCCGCCGACTGTATCTCCCGCCCGCGCCCGTTCCCAGCTCGAGCGGCCCCCTTGTAACAAGGCTGCCGTGTAGGTCCACTTAAGTGATGTGAGCACGCTCCAGACCAGAGCGCAGGCCGGGAGGACCGCGCCCGGCGGTTCCGGCTTGGAACTCGGCGTCGTCTATCGGGAGAATTTCGGCGCGGTAACAGCATTTTTCGCTCGTCGCTGCAGTGAGCCTCAGGAGGTCGCTGATCTGACCTCGCAGACGTTTATGGAGGCGATCCGGTCAGCCGATAGGTATGAGGGTCGGGGCAGCCCACGAGCCTGGCTGATCGCGATCGCGCGCACGGTCTATGCCCACCACCGAGCGGATCAGACAAGTCGCAGCGATCTCCTGGACAGGCTCGGCGCTCAGCTGACGCTTGAGTCAGACGAGATCGAAGATTTGCTTGAGAGGATCGACGCGCAGCGCCAAGCGCGGGAACTGCTCTGCCTCGCGGCGGAACTGCCCGAGCTCGAGCGGGCTGCACTGGAGCTCGTCGACCTCGCAGGACTCGCCCCGAGAGACGCGGCTCGGGCGCTGAACGTGTCACCCGGCGCGCTGCGGGTGCGGCTGTTCAGAGCCCGCAGCCGCCTACGAAAGAACGAGGAAGATCAGCGAAAGGACACAAGCAAATGAGTGCGTTTGAGCAGAGCCTCTGGGCCCGCCTAGTCGCCGAGTGCGACGCCGACCAAGTCATGCTGAGTTCACCTCGCCGGGGTACGCGCAAGCGACCGACGATGCTGACCGCCGGCGCGACGGCTCTAGCGGCGGCTACAGCTGCCGCAGTGTTCCTCGTCAGCGCCACCACCAGCACCCCGCCGGCTTACGCGCTGACCCGAAACCACGACGGATCCCTCACCGTGACTATCCACAACCTCGCCACAGCGACCCCGCAACTGAATGCCAGGTTCAAGCGGCTGGGAATCGATGAAACCGTGATCCCGGTCAGAGCAACCTGCCCCACCAAAGGCCTGATCGATTACCCCGGGGCGAGGATGGCTGAATCACTGACCTTCTATCCACACCACGCATACCTTGCCCGCGGTTGGGCCGGCGTGCTTTCCGCCGAGCAACTCCCTCATGACAGGGTCGCGCTGACGATCGGCGCAATGAAACCACCGCTGCCGAGCTGCTTCTCAAACATTCCCTTGACGTCCCACTTGCCCTAGAGGGCGAGGCGCTGACGACGCGAGCGGCGGGATCACTCCGACTGACCGCGGCCGCGCCCGTAGCGCTCGTAGATCACGCACGACCCGAACGTTTTGGTCTCGAGCAGCTCCAGCGGAACGCGTTCGCTCACCGGCGGCAGGAAGGGCGTGCCGCCACCGACGATCACCGGATTGCGGAACATGCGCAGCTCGTCGACGAGGCCGAGCTCGATCGCTCCTGCAGCCAGACCGGCGCCGCCGATCGCGACATCCTTGTCGGCCGCGTCGAGCGCCCCGGCGGCCTCCTCGGCCAGCGACGCCTCGGCGAGCCGCGCGTTGCCTTGAACGCTGTCAAGCGTGCGGCTGAAGACGACCTTCGGGATCGCGCACCAGACGTCGGCGAACGCGGCCCCGGGCTCGTTGTCGCGCAGCGACGGATCCGTCTCCCACACCAGCATCGTCTCGTAGAGTTTGCGGCCCAACAAAAAGCCGCCGAGTTCGTGTGTCTGCGCGGTGTGGAAGCGAAATTGCTCCTCGCTAGGGACCGTCCAGGAGAACGCGCCCTCGCGGTCGGCGATAAAGCCGTCCACCGAGACGCTCATCGAGTAGATCAGCATGGCTTCAGAGCGCCGGACCGAAGCGACCGACGATCATCGTCATGAGGTCCACCATCAAGGCTCGATAACTGTCTCGAAACAGAGTGTGGATGGGATGCCGGCCGCGATTTGGGTCCCGATGGCGTACGGCGTCTCCCGCAAGAGGCCTCCGGGGCAGCCTTTATCCGACAGCCACATCGCCATAGGGATCGTCGGCTCGCGGCCCGTCGCGACGATCGCCCTCCAGAATTGCGATCGTTGCGCGGCTGGCGCAGTTCCGCTCCCTCGGCGTAGGGGGTCGTCAGGTGCTGCTGCTCGATGTCGCTCTTGTTGCTGGCCACCCTTGGGGGCTGGCACCCGATACGGCAATGGCCCGGGCCTGCGACGAGGCCCAGACCGTGCCGTTGTTGCCGGTGCTAGCCGCTCGAGCTAGGGCCCGACCTTGTAGGCGTAGTGGAAGATGTGGAAGTCGGAGAACAACGGGAACCCGATGGCGGGCTCATGGGCTGCGTAGTCCGTCGAGTCGACGACCGTGAGGGTGCCGTGCACCGCGGTACCCGCAGGTGCCGTGGGCGACAGCGTCGCGGTCAGTGTCCCAGTGGCTCCAGGCGCCAGTTTTTTCGGCGTGGTGGTATTGCCGCCGCTGATGTCCGGGTTGCATGGCACTCGCTTGCCGCTTGCGATGTCGACACACCTCGGTGTTCCGGGCTGCAGCTCGAAGTACCCGACGTGGTTCGTGGTGTTCGTGACCCTCACCTTTATCGGGACGCTGGAGCCGGAATGGATGGTCGTCTTTTCCGACGTCGGGAGACCGGTCTCGGTGACGGGTTTGAGCTGGTTGTACGCGAGGACCCCGGTGACGGTCTGGGAGAACCGCGTCCCGTTGGTCGTGGCGCCCTGCATCACGTCGATCTCCCACAGACCTGGCTGGGGATGGGGGGCGATGAGCGAGGCCTTCCCGGTTGGGTTGCCGGACGTCGGCGTGGCGTCGGTCGCCGTGACCTCGACGTTACCCAGCGTAATGCCGGTTTGCGTGAGGTCGGCGGGCGAGAACAGGTAGTAGTACACCGGGTCGTCGGCGGCGTGGTCCGGCGCGTGCAACGACACGTCTAGGTTCCTCTCCCCCCGGGGCACGTTCACGTAGAACGTCTTGAGTTGCCCCGGGCCGCGAGACACCGAGCTGGTCAGTGTGGCGGCGAAGTGGCCGCCGGCCGACGGGATCAGGGTGCGCCGTGCGATCGGCACCGAGCTCTTGAGCCCGTTCGGCCCCCTGAACTGCACCGACTCGGGGTGATCGCCCGGAGCCCGGGGGAGGGCGATGCTGAGTGGCACGCTCATCCAGCTGCGAGCCGGGATGGTGACGGGCGCCGATGCCGGGCTTGTCGTGAAGTTCTGGCCGCCGGCCTGGAAGGTCACGGTGCCGCGGTAGGGCCCTGGGGTGTCCGGCGGACTCTGCACGTGGCCGCGGCCATTGGCCCACACGATCTGTGCCGTCCAGGTTCCGGCCATCGGATGCTGGACCGTGCTGTGCTGGATGTCAGGGCTGCAACCCCCGCCCGCACAGGGGACAAAGTTGGAGGCGCCGTAGTCGTAGGACTCCTGGGCCAGCCTCCCTGCCGGATCGGTCAAGATGAATGCCAGGATGTTGTTATCGCTGTTGGTGGGGTCCGGCCAGCGCATGTCCGCATCGAGCACGCTGACGCCCTTCGGCACGGTGAAGTGGATCGGTGCCGCCGCGGTCGCCCCCTGGGGCGGGATCGAGGCGCCCGAGGCCGGGGCGCTGACACGCTCGGTGACCGGGTGACCGAAGCTCGTCTCGCTGCCAAGCGCTCGGTAGGTGCCGCTGACCCTTTCTGGATTGGAGGAGGCGTTGTACAGCGTCACCGCTGTGTGGACGGTTGAGCCGCCCGCGCCCCGTACGTCGAGCTGGGTGGGTTTGTTCACCAGCTCGGGGGTGCTGGAATGCGTCTGCGACGTGTCCGGCATCTGGCGGGCCGCCTTAACGGCCGCGTAGATATTCAGGAGACCGCCGCCCTGCTGGTCTGACGGAGCCCCAATGTCGGTTGCCGTGCTGGTGAGGATCTCCTTCACCTGGGCCGGCGTCGGGGTGGCACCGCCGTGACTGTCACGGTAGGCCTGGATCACGTCGGCGGCGGCGCCGGAGATGAAGGGAGCCGACTCGCTGGTGCCGCCAAAGGCCTCAGTCGGAAGTGCCGGTGGCGGTTGCCCGTGGATGCCGGCGACAGCGAGCGCCAGGTAGCCGGGGGCGGCCAGGTCGACCACAGCGCCGTTGGGAGCGGTGCCGCCCGACGACAAGGTCGTCATGTTGTCGTTTAGCCAGCCCTTCTTGTAACCGTAGGCCTGGGCGAGGAGCCTGAGGTCGTTCGTGCCGGCGGCGTCGATGACGAGGGGGTTGGCGGCGGGCTCCTCGACCGTGCCGGACGAGCCGCTGTCGCCCGCGCTCTCGACTACGACAACGCCCGCTTGCACCATCGCGACGTTCGTGGGCGCGAGCAAATCGTCATTGGCACCCGGCAGAGCGCCATAGCCATATGACTCCGACACGACGTTTACACCCTCGTTCACCGCCTGCTGCAGCCCGGCGATGACCTGCGACTCCGGAGCCACGATCTGACCCGACGAGTTGGTGTCGCTGAAGGCACCGGTGGTGAGGATGGAGGCGCCGGTGGCGTCACCAACGATCCGAAAAGTGCACTTTGCGGGGATCTTCGAGTAGGGCAGCTGAGACGCGTACGTGTAGGTGACCCTGCCCTGGGCGGCGATCGTGGAGACATCTCCGTTGAACTCGTCGCTGTAGAGGTTCTCATGCTTGTTTCGGGCATCAATGATCACGTGCTGCCCGTTGCGCCGGATCATGTTGATATTCCCCGCCAGGAAGTCGGCGTCGACGTTCCCGACGATGACGCCCCGGCCCGTCGCGATCTTCGACGCCTGAATTGCATGGATGCTCATGAGGGCCTCGGGCTCCACCAGCGGTTTGCTGGGAGATTTACTGCACAATCTCTGCTTATCGGCCGCCGTCGCCGGCAAGGCCGGCTTGCGCACCTGCGAGGCGGCGACCGTCCCCTTCGCGGTCAACCTGCCTTGCCCGATGATGATCGTTCCGTCGGGGAGGACAGCCTTAACGCCCCGAGTCTGGCCGAGTGCCCGTGCCTCGGCCGCTGGCATTTCCGCCGCGACAGCGTTGAGGAGCCACAGGGCCGTGATATGCGAGGCCCCGACCTGCCTCAGCTGGGCTATGAGCGGAGCCTGCATCGACGCGGCCGTTGCTTCTCGGGCCCGCCGGTGGGCCCGGTTCGCCGGCAGGTTGGTGAGTTGGTCGGCGAACACGACCACCACGCGCTCTCGCTTGCCGGACGAGCGGGCTTTGACCTGGGCCGGGCTCAACCTAGGAAAGCTGGGACTCGCCACACTGGCTCGGGTCGATCCGGCTGCCCAGCCGGAGCCGGCGCCGGTCATCGCTGTGACGCCGAGCGCCGCACCGACCAACAAAGCAACCTTACGCGGCGTCAAGGACATCCTGCTACCTCCTCCATCCCAGCCCCGTTAGCTTGAGAATCGTGGCGGCGTTCTACCAGGCGCGCCAGGCGCTGTCAATGCCGTGGAGACGGGTGCACAAGGATCCCTCTCTCCGCCGATGCTTGCATGGCGATCTTCGGCCATGTCAAATGACACGCCCGAACGCGCGAGCGATCGACGAGCGCCATGAGGGCGAGCGCTGGGTCGATCCACCGGTAGCCCCAGCCCAGCAGGGGGTTCGGCAGAACCGCGCCAGCCGGGCGACAATGCATTCCCGGAGAGCGATCGTCCCGCCTTGCCCCGAGCTGACGACTCTTATGGCGAGAGGCTGTCGGAGAATGCGGAGCGAGCGGGAATTCGAGACCGGTCGACCGGCTCTCGGAGTCTTGACTTCGCTCCTCTGGTTGTGGGTGTTAGGCGGTGTTGGCGATCCAGTGGCTGTGGAGTTTCAGCAGGTTGTGGGTTGCTGTCACTAATCGCCATTCGGAGTGCGCGGCGGCCCTGCCTCTTCGCATGAACCTGTCAACCCGGCGGTTGTGTTTGATCTGGCCGAAGACGGGCTCGATCGTGATCTTCCGCTGCGCGTAGAGCTGTCGGCCGCGGTCGCTGACGAGCTTGTCGCGCATCTGCTGGTAGAGACCGCGGTTCCAGCCGGGGCGCTTGCCCTCGCGCATGTTCCCGTCGGGTGGGGCGAGGACCTCGATCCCGCGGTCTTCGATCGCTTGCATCTGCGCGTTGTGCCAGTAGCCCGCGTCGGCGAGCAGCACCTCAGGCCGCTCGGTCACCTCGTGGCGCTCGAGGTGTCCGCAGCGTGGTGTCGAGCATCGGCTCCAAATGCCCGAAGTCCGGGGCGTCGACGGTCACCTCCGCGGCCAGGATGACCTGCCGGTCATTCACCGCGGCCTGCACGTTGTAGGCCTGCCGGTGCGGTGTTCCCTGTGTGCGCATCACCCTTGAGTCCGGGTCGGAGAGGTTGATCGTCCCCTCGGGCAACACGGGCGCGATGAACGGCTTGCTGTTGCCCTTCAGGACACGGCCGAGCGTGTCGCGCTCCGTCGCCCGCCAGCGCTCGTAGGCCTCATTGGCGGCCAGGTCGACCCGATGGTTCTCCTCCAGTCGACCGAGCGCCTGGAACAAGCGGTCCTCTCTGTCCCGCGGAACCGGCCGCGCCTCACGCTGCCGCTGCTTTTCGAGCTCGCGACGCGCGACCCGAGGCCACTCGCGCCGCCCCCCACGACGCTTATCCCGACCGAACACCAACTCTGGATCCACCTTCACCTCAGCGCCGTTCTGCTCCTCGCTGAGCGCCCGGCCCTTGCGCTGCTCGATCCGCCGCTTCGCCTCCTGAAGCGCCCGCCGCCGACCCTCGGACGTTTGCAGCTGCTCTGGCAGCTCATCGCCACGCTTCTCGCCGTAGAGCTCGTCTTCGCGACGATCGATCTCCTCCGCCTCACGCAAGATCTCGGTAACGAGCTCGCGGTAGGAGCGGTTCTGATCCATCGACGCGTTCGCCTTGATCTTCGTCCCGTCGATCGTGATCACCCCCACCGACACCAGCCCCGCCTCGCGACACAGGCCGAGCACCTCGTCAAAGAGCTCTGCTATCTCGCTCTCGTGGCGGCGGCGGAACTCCGCGATCGTCGAATGATCCGGGGCAGCACATCGCGCAGATCACCTTGTAAGCGACGTCCTCCCAGCACGCCCGCTCGATCCCCCGCGAAGACCGGTTCCCGCGCGCATACGAGTACAAAAGCAGCGCCACCAACATCGACGGGTCATACGGAGCGCGCCCAGCCGCGCCCAGCCGATACGCGTCCTCAAAGCGGCGCAGATCCATCACCTCAACCGCCCCCAAGATCGTCCACACCAGATGATTTTTCGGCAGCCAATCCGTCAACGACGGCGGCATCAACAACAACTGACCACGATCACAACTAGCGAAATTCAAAGCCATCCCGGAAGTGTCTTAAACCCCCCAGACGACACCAATATTCCGACAGCCTCGCGACATAGCGATCCCGCCGGTCAGGCAGTCGGTGTGCTGGAGCTCGCTGTCTATCTCGCCTACTCGCGATCGTCCGAATTTAGTCGGGCCTGTCGGCGCTTCGGTTCCGCGCTCCGCCCGGAGCGACCGCGCCCCCCGGGCGCGACAGTGGCACGCTACCGTTGCACACTAGGAGATCTGCAGAACCTGAAGGGCCGAACTCCCGCGATTTAGGTCGCGATTGCAGCCTGTTCTCGCCATGGGCGGTGCCTGACTCGAACAGGCGACCTCCTGCTTGTAAGGCGTCTGCCCACCCACGGCCCAAGGGGCACGAACTCCCGCTATTTACGGGGGATTCGTGCCCTAAGCTGTCCCCACCCAGGGTCGCCGCATGTGCGTGCGCGGTTTCGCGGCGATTTCGGCAGGGCTGCCAATTCGCCGTGGTTGATCTTTCCCCACGCGTCGCGTTACACGCGTTGTGACAGATACTTGCAGGAATCTGGGGGTGGAGGAGCTCTTCGGGGCAGCCGCCGGCTGCGATCCGAGTGCTGCGCACCGCACAATCGCAATCGCAATCGAGCGCACGCCCGCTAGCTCATCTCGACGTCGCTCCCGACGCGGCCGGCAGGCAGTTCGTCACGACCGGCCGGACCTCGCAGTTGCCGACCCAGTGAGGGTGTCCGACTTTCTGTGTAGGCGGTTAGTCGGGTAGTCGGTCTCCGAAGTGGATCTTGAATGCCAGCAGCGCTGTCGTCCAGTTCCGGGTTCGGGTCCACTGCGGGACGGCGTTGGTGATGGCTAGGTAGATGAGTTTTCGGGCGGCCTCCTCGTTGGGGAAATGTCCTTTGGTCTTGATCGCTTTTCGCAGCTGCCGGTTGAGCGCCTCTATGGCGTTTGTGGTGTAAATCACTCGACGTACTTCTGGGGGAAACGCGAGGAACGGGGTGACGTGCTCCCAGCTGTTCAGCCACGCCTGGGTGATCACGGGGAACCGCTTGCCCCATTGCTCGTCGAACGCCTCGAGCGCCTGCTGCGCGGCGTCCGCGTTGACGGCGGTATAGACCGGCTTGAGGTCGCGGGCAACCTGCTCGCGCTCGCGCCGGGGGACGTACTTCAGGCTGTGGCGGATGAGGTGCACCACACACGTTTGGACGACGGTCTGGGGGAAGATCGCCTCGATCGCTTCCGGGAACCCTTTGAGCCCGTCGATGCACGCGATCAGGATGTCCCTCACGCCGCGCTGTTTGAGGCCTGAGAGGACCTGCATCCAGAACTTCGCGCCCTCGGTCTCCTGGAACCACATGCCCAGCACGTCACGGTCACCGTCCACGGCGACGCCGAGCGCGAGGTAGCAGGCTCGGCGCTGCACAGTGCCGCCCTCGCGGACCTTGAGCACCAAGGCGTCGAGGAAGATCACCGGGTAGACGTCATCCAACGGCCGCTGCTGCCACGCCCTGACGTCGTCCATGACCGCGTCGGTGACGCGGCTGATCAAATCGCGACCCACCGACACGCCGTAGATGTCGCGCAGGTGCGCCTCGATATCCCGGGTCGAGAGCCCACGGCTGTAGAGCGCCAGGATCTTCTCGTCAAAGCCCTCAAAGCGCCGCTGGCGCTTTCTGACGATCTTCGGCTCAAAGCTGCCCTTGCGGTCGCGAGGCGTCCTGATCTCGACCGGACCGTGCTCGGTGGTGAGTGTCTTTGGCGTACCGCCGTTGCGAGTGTTGCCCGTCCCGCCAGGCGGCTCCTGGTGCGGCTCATAACCGAGGTGGTCGGTCAGCTCGACCTCCATCGCCCGCTCCACCAACCGCTTGGTCAACTGGCTGAGCAGGCCTCCGGGCCCGACGATCTCCTCCTCCGTCTTGGCTCCCGCAAGCAGCTCGTCGACGAGCTCGTCAGGCAGCCTCTGACGCATCTCATCCGGCAAGCGCTCAAGAATGCCAGGCGGGGACGCCGGCTCGCCTAACGGCTCGCCGGCGCCATACGGTTCAAGACCAGTCGCTCGCTGGAGGAACTTCTCTTTGTCTGTAGTTGAAGGCATGACCATCGCTTTCGCTCATGCCTACACAAATCCTCGGACACTCCCGACCCAGTCCGGGACGTGCTCCTGGTGCAGCAGCAACATGAGAGATGAAATCTCAACCGATTGCTCGAGCAAGGGCGCCTCCCGTGGAGGCTGCCGGCATGAGCGCGGCTACCGTGAGAGGGCCGGCCTCACGCTATCGAGTTCTCGACTCGGTGGCCAACCGTGAGACTGGGGGTTCGTGATCACGCCGGCTGATCGACCGGGGCGGGCGCGCCTTACTGGTTGGGTCTGTAGCCGCCGACTGGGGAGTGAGGTCCGCCCGGTATGGTGCGCTGCCAAGCTGCGGCGGGCGCGGCTCAAGCCTAGCTCCGAGCGACGTACGGATCACGACAGAGATGACGGTGTCTTGGCTACAACGGGTAAGCTGGGCTGAGGGTCGTGAAGGTTGGAGCGAGCATGCCCGCGATTCGATCCTGGATGTCAATGATGGAATCGCGACTGCGGCGGGCATCGCCGAGGGGTTTGGTACAGCCGGTGCCTCGACCAGTACGTTGCTTTTGGCAGGCGCGGCCGTGATTCTGGCCGGCGGAGTCGCTGCCGCAGGTGCTCGGTATACCGAGGAACGGACCGCGTGGGAGGTGAACCGCAGCCTGCTCGACGCCGAACGTGCCAGCATCGCGGCAGATCCCCAGGCCGAGTTGCAGGAGCTCGTCGGGATCTACGAGACCAAGGGTCTTTCAGCGGATCTCGCGCGGCAGGTCGCCGAGGCGCTCACCGCATTCGACCCAGTGGCCGCTCACGCCGACGCAGAACTACATCTCCACGGCGCTGCGTCGCCGCGAGCAAGCCTGCACGCGGCAGTGATCGCCGGTCTGTCCTACGGGCTGGGCGCCGCCGTTCCTCTCGCGGTGGTAAGCGCGGTGCCAGTCGGCCCGCGGATCGAACTCACCTTCGTCGCAGTGCTCCTAGCGCTCGCACTAACCGGCTGGTTCACCTCTTGGCTCACCGGGCTGTCGCTGCTTCGCCTTGTGCGCCGCAACCTAATACTCGGTGCTGCCACGATGGCGGCCGGCCTCGTCATCGGGCTCATAAGCGGTGTCAAATCGCCTTAAGCGACCACATGAGCGGGCTGTAAGAGGCTCCCTCCGACCCCTCGGTTGAAGCGCGGCAGCCTATCTTCGTCGATCCACGGGCAGCTGCCAAGCGCTGCCGAGCGGCACGCCGCCGGTCGTGCCGCGCGCGAGCACCTGAAGCGCAACGAGCTCGCTAACTGGCAGCGGACGGGCGCGACGAACCCGAGGGCAATCATCTCGGCCCAGAACGAGATCCGCCTGCCCGAGCTTGTGCCGATCCGTCATGCTCGAATGGCGGCGTCTCCGTGGGCGTATTACCGCGGCGCAGCGGCTGTGATGGCTGCCGACCTCGCCTCCCGCGCGGATACGGGCTTGACGGTGCAGCTCTGCGGCGACGCCCACATCCTCAACTTCGGGTTGTGGGCCACCCCGGAGCGTCGCTTGTCATTCGATCTGCGCGATTTTGACGAGACCCTGCCTGGCCCGTTCGAGTGGGACGTCTCGCGGCTCGTAGCGAGCATCGTCGTTCTAGCTCGTGAGTGCACGCTGAAGGCGAGCATCGCGGAAGCAGCAGTGGCCCGGTGCCTGCAGACCTACCGAGATCGAATAGGCCACTACGCCAGGGCGACGCAACTGGGTATCTGGTACGACGTGATCACGGCGCAGCAGTTCGTCGCGTTGTTTGCGCAGGAAGATCAGGAGCAAGTCTCCTCGCACATCGAGCGCAAGGCGCGTCGGCGGACCAGCGCTGGTGCCGTCGGGAAGCTAACCAAGCGCGTCCGAGGCCACCTTCAGATCATCGAGGACCCACCCTTCCGGGTCCGGCTGCACGCAAACGAGCCCGCCCTCGCGGACGAGGTCTTTGAGGCCTACCGAGCCTCGCTCCCTGAATACCGCCGTCACCTGCTTGACCGCTTCTCGTTCGTCGACGCCGCGCGCCAGGTGGTCGGCGTTGGGAGCGTCGGGATGAGAGTGTTTCTTGTGCTGCTCGAAGGGCGCGATGGTGCCGACCCGTTGTTTCTGCAGATCAAACAGGCTGGCAGTTCGGTGTATGAGGCCTACCGCGGTCCCAGCCATCACGGGAACCACGGGGAGCGCGTGGTCGTGGGTAAACGTCTGATTCAAAGCGCGACGGACATCTTCGCCGGCTACACCTCCGTCGCCAGCCACGACTTTTACGTTCGTCAGTTCCGCGACATGAAGGTGATTCCCAAGGGAGACCTGATAGCACCTCGCTTGGCGCAGTTCGCCACTGCGTGCGGCAGGGCCCTGGCCCGTGCCCACGCGCGCACTGGCGACCCCATCGCGATCGCCGCCTACCTCGGCAAGGGGCGCCGATTCGACGAGGCGCTCGCCGAGTTTGCCGTCAACTACGCAGATCAGACCGCCCGCGACCACCGGCAGCTATCCGACGCGATCGCCAGCGGGACGATTGAGGGACCCGAATGAGGCACCACCTCGCGGACGTCAACGACCAGCCCACGATTGGGTAGTCCGATTCGAGCCCTTTCACGCCGGCTTCTTTCAGAGCAAGCTCTATCTCGGCAAGGGAGGCACCGCGGTCTTCGGTTGCGAGGACACCAGAAGCGCAAACACGCGGTTCCCGCCGCAAACGGTGGTGATCCCAGACATTCCGGTTCGGGCGGACTCGCGGTTCGCCTGGCTGAACTTCCAGGGGCGTTGGGGCCAGAAGCAGCCCAGCGTCAACAACGGGCCATTGGGGCCGGCGAACGCGGATCGGGAGGTGTGGACGCATCCCATCACGTGTTCCGAAGAACTCCGTACAAGCAGCCTGGGGGTGCCTGGAGGGCAGGTGCTCGGCCTAAGCGTGAGGAGCTTCTTTTGTGGCGCTGTGGACCGCGCGTCCGCCGCGGTCACCGGAACGGTGTCAGCGACGCTCAACGAACTCGACGCCGGCCAGCGGGTCAGCGCGGCCTACAGGCTAGTGGGTCGAAATGGGCCGGCGTTGGCCGGCGCCACCGCGGTGCAGTTCATGGTGATCGCGGTGCTTGTTCTCACCGTGATTGGGATCCCGCTCGCGGTCTACTACTTCATCCGCACCTCTTTATTCGCTCAGGCATGCGTGCTCGAGGACGAGACCGCGATCGCTCAGCGCGCGCCAGCGCGCGGCTAACCCGTCGACTGGTGGCGAACATTCGCCTTCACCGTCCTAATCAATGTCTCGCGATCCTGTGCGGCCCCTTGCTCGGTGTGCTGATCCTGCTGCTCACAGCCCAGTCGCTCACCTTCATCGACATCACCGGGATCGGCGGTGAACGCGAGCTCACCGAGGCGACGCTGGATCACCTGTCGGGATATGACGGCGCGCGGCC
>CAWEGZ010000025.1:0-13933 GCA_963808655.1 uncultured Solirubrobacterales bacterium | reverse complement strand
CAGCTGCTCGGTTCCGCGCTCACCGCCAGGCTACGCCAATTGCGTGGATACCCGGTCGTGATCAACGCCTGGGCTTCGTGGTGTACCCCGTGCCAGGAGGAGTTTCACCTCTTCCACTCGGCCGCGTTGCGCTGCGGCCACCAGGTCGCATTTCTTGGCGCGGACACTGACGATTCGGCGGGCAACGCGCGCACTTTCTTGAGACAGCACCCGGTCAGCTACCCGAGCTACCAGACAACCACCTCATCGCTGAGCTCGCTCGCCACGTTCGTCGGCCTCCCCACCACGATCTTCATCAACCGCCAGGGGAACGTGGTCGACGTTCACAGCGGCCAGTACACATCGGAGGCAACCCTGGCTGAGACATCCGGTCGTTCGCATTGGGGCGGTAGGCACCCCTACCTCATCAGGGGCGTGCCGGCGGGAAGTAGCGGAGCCAGGATGGGGGAGCTTTTCATATTGGCCCAATTGGAAGTGGCCTTTGGATGCCGGCTCTCTGCGCTGGTTGACAGAGTCCCTGGCTCGCGCTAGCGTCGCTTCGCGATCGTCGAGTCGCGAATGAGGGACTCGCAACCGGGCCGGGGGGATGACAATGTGTCCGGAAGGCAGGCCGAATATGGTCCGAAGTGGTGTCGCGGCGCCCTCGCAGAGTTCGCCGACCTGAGCGCCCAAGCACTCCCGGATCGCCGGCGCCGGAGCTCGCGATCCGCGTTGGGGCGATCGACGATCTGTTCGTGCCCCTGGATGCCCGCCCGGTGGCCGAGCGACCGCTGCGCGAGGAGGTGCGGCTTAAGCTGCTGGACGAATGGGAACAGATCCGGGACGGCCGGTCGCCGACCCTGTGCGTGCAGGCGCCTGCGTCCGAACGGCTGGGCGCCGACGTGGATGCGGTCGGGGCCGCGGTCCGCGCCGATTTGAGCGCCCACACGCGCCGGCTGCACTACGTCAATCCGCTGGCCCATCGTGAGCGGATCGCCGTCTGGGCCGGAATCCTGATCTTCCTAGGCACGATCGTCGTCTCCACGCTGCTCGATCGGATCAGCTCCGCTTTGCTCGTCGTGGGCATCTCGCAGGGGATCGTCGTGATCGGCTGGGTCGCGCTCTGGGATCCGGCCCAACGCGTGTTCTTGGACATCATCCCCCATCACTTCGCCCGCAAGCGCTACGCCGAGCTCGCTGAGATCGAGCTGCGGTTCGCTTGGCAGGGAGCTACCGAGCCGGTCAGGGGGACCGCCTCGATCGCCGGCCACAGTAATTCAGATCAACGGCCGCTCTTACCTGGCGAGAAACCCCCGCGCCATGCCTGAGCTCATCGAGCCCCTCGCCCCGACCAGCGAGGAGTCTGAGGAACAGCCCTTAGCAACAATCAAGCGCGTCTGGCCGATTCTGCTGGTCGTGTTGCCGCTGTTCGTTCCAGAGGTGGTGGCCGAGTTCACGCCCTTGCGAGTCGACGCGGCACTGGTTATCGCTGGAATCCTGCCGGCCATAGTCGCCTGGACGTACGCACCGCGGTACGCGGTGATGGCGATACCGGTGGCGGGGATCCTGAATGCGTTGGCGGTGCTCGTGTTCGGCCATCCTCTTGCGACCACCCTCTTCATGGTCTGCATCGCGGTTATGGTCGGCCTGAGTGCGCTGCGCGGATTGCACCCCGTGGCAGCGTTCGCCGCGATTCAACCCGCCATCGTGGTCATATCGGGCTATCACACGGTGTCGTTTCATGGCGCTACGCCGGGGCCCGTGGGCCAAGCGCTGATCTGCGCCGGAGTGGCGGTCGTCGGCGGGTTGTGGGCCGTGCTCGTAGGCGCCACCTTGCTACGCGATGAGTCGGCGGGCCCGCCGTCACGGGTACCTGCGCGGATCGTCTGCTTCTACACGGGCGCGCTGGTGCTGATGCTTGGGGGCGCCGCCTTTGTGGCGTCCACCTTGTTTCTGAAGACCACAGCGGGCTGGGTGCTGTTGACAGTCCTATTGGTCACCCGGCCGACGTACGACGAGTCCCGACAGAGGATCCGCGAACGGGCGCTCGGCACCGTAGCCGGCGGCCTCGCGGCAGCCGCAATAGCGACAGTCGTCTCCAACAGCGCGATACTCGTCGCGATAGGCACATTGGCAATGGTCGTAGCCGCGGTCTTGGAGCTGCAACACGCGCGTTACGCCTACTTTGCGCTCTTCGTTACGGCGGCGATCATCCTGCTCGACGCCCAGCGCAGCAACGTCTTTCAGATCGACTTGCAGCGAGTGGTGTACTCGATCGTCGGGGTCGCGCTCGTTGCGGTCGCCGTGGCAACGGCCGAGACGCTACTGGGCCGATCAAGCTCCCGCGCCGAGTTCGCCCAGCTGCCCGCGCGCCCCTCGTAGACCGCTACGGCTCACTTCGCGAGCAGCGGGCGCAACACCCAAATGGGTGACTTCTCGACCGGCGCATCCGCGAAGGCGAAACCAAACGAGAAGCACTGCGCTCGCTCAATCGCCACATCTCCCGCGAGCTCTACCAACGCCTCACCGCGTTGCAGCGATTTCGGCAGTACCCCCAGCCGGATTCGAACCGGCGATCTCCGGCGTGAAAGGCCGGCGTCCTAGACCACTAGACCATGGGGGCGCAAAGTCATTGTAGGTTTGCGGCCCCCACACATGGGACCCGCCTGAGACCTAGCATTGGGGCCGAGCCCCCGTAGCTCAATGGCAGAGCAGCGGCCTTTTTAAGCCGAGGGTTGCAGGTTCGAGTCCTGCCGGGGGCACTGCTCGCTCCTCGAGCCGAGGGGCTCAGTGCCTGAAATGCCGGCGACTGGTGAAGATCATGGCCGCCCCCGCCCTGTCGACGGCCTCGGTGACCAGCTGGTCGCGAATCGAGCCCCCCGGCTCGATGATCACGGTGACGCCAGCCGCGGTCGCGAGTTCGGCGCTGTCAGGGAACGGAAAGAAGGCGTCGGAGGCCATCGCCATGCCGTCGCCGGTGTGTGGCCGCGGGTTTGCGCCCGGAGGACTGCCGCCGTCGCGGGCGGCGTCGGTTAGGGCGGAGAACTTCTCCAGCGCGATTCTGACCGCGTCCACGCGGCTCATCTGGCCTGCTCCGATGCCGACGGTCTGAAGGCCCGTGGTGAGCACGATCCCGTTGGAGCGCACGTGCTTGCAGACCTTCCAGGCGAACATCGCCTCGCTCCATTCGCTCTCGGTGGGCGCTCGCGCGGAGACGATGCTCATCTCCTCCCGTTGCTCGAGTCCCGAATCGCGGTCCTGCACGAGCATCCCCCCAGCGACCTGGCGCAGATCGGCTTCCACGCGGCTCGGCGCCCGGCGCTCGCGGTTGTCGAGGATGCGCATGTTGGGCTTGGTCTGCAACACCTCCAGTGCGTCGGCGTCATATCCAGGCGCGAACAGCACCTCGATGAACTGGCCAATGAGCGCTTCGGCGAGGGGCTTCTCGACGCGTCGGTTCAGGCACACGATCCCGCCGTAGGCGGACATGGGGTCCGCCTCGAGCGCCAGCCGGTAAGCCTCGAGCACGTCGCTGCCGAGCGCCACGCCGCAGGGATTGTTGTGCTTGACGATCACGCATGCCGGAACCTGGAACTCGGCCAGCAGTCCCCGCCCAGCGTTCAGGTCGAGCAGGTTGTTGAACGAGAGCTGCTTGCCTCCGAGTTGCGAGACCATCGAGAGCACGTGGGTGCGCGTGCCGACCTGCGCGTAATAGGCGCCGCGCTGGTGCGGGTTCTCGCCGTAAGGCAACTCGAGCACCTTCTCGTAGGCGCGCACCAGCAGGGGCGGGAAGTCCTCGCGCTTCTCCTGGAACCAGCGGGCGATGGCGGCGTCGTACCGGGCCGTGACGGCGAATGCCTCGGCCGCCAGGTTCTCCCGCGTGGCCTGCGACAGCCGTCGATCGGACTCGCGCAGTTCCGCGAGGATGGCGTCATAGGCCTCGGGCGAGGTGACCGGGGCCACGTACCGCCAGTTCTTGGCCGCCGCGCGGATCATCGTCGGGCCGCCGATGTCGATGTACTCGATCACTTCGCTCTCGGAGGCGTTGCGCGCCGCCGCGGTGCGCTCGAACGGATACAGGTTCACGCACACCAAATCGATGAAATCGACATCGAGCTCCTCGGCGGTGTGCATGTGTTCAGGGTCGTCGCGCAGCGCCAGCATGCCCGCGTAGATGCGGGGGTGCAGCGTCTTTACGCGCCCGCCCATGATCTCCGGGAATCCCGTGAGGTCCGAGATCGAGCGCACCGGAAGGCCCGCTTCAGCGAGCGCGGTGGCCGTGCCGCCGGTGGACACGATCTCGATCCCAAGCTGGCTCAGACCACGGGCGAACTCGACGATGCCCGTTTTATCCGAGACCGATAGCAGCGCGCGCCCCACGCGCACCTCTGAGTAGGTCGTATGGAGGCCCTGCGTATCGGTCGGAGAGAGCCGCTCCGTGCCCGATTCCATCTAACCGCGACTCTACCGCGAGACCAGGACCCTGCGAGGGTTCTCAGGATCGATGCGTACCGCGCCCGCCGCGATCAGACGGACCGCCTCGGGCAACAGCTCATGCTCGAGCGGCTGGAGGCTCGCCCTTACCTCGTCGGAAGACTGAACATCGGGCAGCTCAATCGCCCGCTGCAGGATCACGGGCCCGGTGTCGACGCCGTCGTCGACGAAATGGACGGTGACGCCGAAAACCTTGACGCCGTAGTCGAGGGCCTGCTCGACCGCGTGCAGGCCGGGGAACGCAGGAAGCAGGGCCGGGTGCACGTTGATCACCCGTCCATCGAAGCACTGCAGAAACTCGCCGCTCAGCAGCTGCATATAGCCCGCAAGCACGACCAGCTCCGTGCCCTGCTGTACCAGCCAGGCCGCCATCTCGCGGTCGCGTGCGGCGCGGTCGGCCTGCTCGGCCAGGGGAAAGGCGGAGGTGGCCACGTCGGCGGACCGGGCACGCTCGAGTGCCCTCGCCGCGGGCTTGTCGGAGGCGACCGCTACCACCGCGATGCTGTCGCGTCCGTGAAGGCGATCGAGCAGCGCCTGGAGGTTCGTGCCCTCGCCGGAGGCCAGGACCGCGACGCGCATCTGGCTGGTCAGCTCGCGGCCGCAGCGACAGCCGCGATCAACGCTTGAATCACGTACGACTGCAACCCCAGCGATCACGCCCGGATCAGCGGCAGCTGCGATTCGAGCGCGTGCTTGCCGTTCGCCGCCTCGGTCCCGGGCAGTGGATAGGAGCCCGTGAAGCACGCGTCGCAGTGCACCGAGCGCGTGCGCTCGACGGCGTCCGGCGATCCGCCGATCGCCTCATAGACGCCCTCGAGCGAGAGGTAGTGCAGAGAGTCGCAGCCGAGCTCTGCCGCCACCTGCTCAACGGTGCGCCCATGGGCGATCATCTCCTCGCGGGTGGACATGTCTATGCCGTAGTGGCATGGATGCTTGATCGGCGGCGCCGAGATCCGCAGGTGGATCTCTTTGGCGCCTGCCTCACGCAGCATCGCGACGATCTGTCGGGTGGTGTTGCCACGGACGATGGAGTCGTCGACCACCACCAGTCGCTTGCCCGCGACCACTTCTGGCAGCGGGTTGAACTTGAGTCGTAGGCCATGGCGACGCAGCTCCTGCCCCGGCTGGATGAAGGTGCGGGCGACGTAGCGGTTCTTGATGAACCCGTCATCCTGGGGCAGCCCTGCAGCCCGTGCGACGCCGCGAGCGGCCGCATTACCGGAGTCGGGCACCGGGATCACGACGTCTGCCTCGACGGGCGCCTCACGCCACAGGATCTCTCCCATCCGTGCCCGCGTCACCTGGAGCACATTGCCGCCCATCCTCGAGTCGGGGCGCGCGAAGTAGATGTGTTCGAACACGCACAGCGCCTGGCGCTGCGGCTCGCCGACGATACGCGTGCGCAGGCCACCCTCAGTGACGATGATCACCTCGCCCGGCTGCACATCGCGGAGATAGCGTGCGCCGATCAGATCGAACGCGCACGACTCGCTGGCGATGCAGTAGGCAGGTGGACGGGTCGGTTCGCCCGCCCCATCCTCGCTCGGCTCGATCACGCCGAGGACCAGCGGACGTAGCCCATGGGGATCGCGGAAGGCGATCACCGCCTCATCGGTGACCGCCACCGTCGAGAAGGCGCCCCGCAGCCGGGCCACGACCTCTGCCACCACGTCTTCGATCCGCTCGGCCGGGTGCAGGGCGAGCAGCGCGGCGATGATTTCGGAGTCCGAGGTCGATGCGAATTCGACGCCCTGCTCGTGCAGCTCCGCGTAGAGCTCGACCGCGTTGATCAGGTTGCCGTTGTGGGCGAGCGCCAGGGTTCGCCGGTCATCGCGGACGACTGGCTGGGCGTTCTGCCACTGCGAGGAGCCCGTGGTGGAATAGCGCACGTGGCCGATCGCCATCTCGCCCTCGAGCGAGCGAAGCGTGTGCTCGTCGAAGACCTGGGCCACCAGGCCCTGGTCCCGAATCGCGAGGATGTTGCCGTCGCGCGCGGCGGTCGCGATCCCCGCCGACTCCTGTCCGCGGTGCTGCAGCGCGAACAGCGCGAAGTACGCGAGGCGGGCGACGTCGTGGTCGGGACCGTAGATCCCGAAAACGCCGCATTCGTCGCGTGGCCCGTCGCGGTGGTCGGTGGAGGAAGACATCCGGCTGCGGGCGGCTTCAGTCAAGCTCGATTCTAGAGCCCCTGAGTGGCATTCCTCAGAAGAATGGGACCAGCCCCCCGGAGAAGCTCAGCTCGAGCTCGTTCACCGCGAGCTTCAGCCGGCCGACGATCTCAAGCTCCTCTCCATGCACCTCGCCGATGATCGTGCACGGGGCGGACGGTCTACGGTCGGACCATGCGCCAAGGACTTCCGCCTCGCCGGAGACGATGAAACCGCAGCCCGGCGCCTCACCGAAAAGCTCCAGCCCATCAGGAAGCTCGACCCTGGCCCCCAACCCGTTCCCGAGACAGCACTCGGCGAGGGCCACGGCGACGCCGCCCTCCGCGATGTCGTGGGCGCTGCGCAGCGCCTGCGAGCGAACCCCCCGCCTGACCTGCCCATGCGCGTCCTGGATGCGACCGGGGTCGATCTCTGGCAGCGGGCCCGCCGGCGAGATTCCGCGCAGCTTCTCCAGCTCCGAGGCGGCGCGTGCAGGCTGAAATGGGCCCGCCAACGCAATCGCGTCGCCGGCGCGGGCGAAGCCGAGGCCCCCCGCGCGCGTGGCGTCGGGCAGCTGGCCCACGATTCCCACGACCGGCGTCGGGAAGACGGGGCCCGCGGGGGCCTCGTTGTAGAGCGAGACATTTCCGCCCACCACCGGGATCCCGAGCGCCTCGCACGCCGCCGCCAGCCCCTCCACCGCCTCTGTCAGCTGCCACGCGACGTGCGCCTTCTCCGGATTGCCGAAGTTCAGGCAGTTGGTGAGGCCGAGCGGCTCGGCACCGACGCAGGCGAGGTTGGCGGCGCATTCATAGACGGCTTCGGCGGCGCCGCGACGGGGGTCGGCGTACACCCGGCGGCCGTTGCCGTCGATCGCGACGGCGATCGCCGATCCGTCCGGGAGCAGGAGCACGGCTGCGTCGGCCTGCTCGGGCCGGCGAACGGTCCGCGACTGCACGATCCAGTCGTACTGCTCAAACAGAGGGCGGCGGGAGCAGATGTTGGGGGAGCGCAGGAGGGCGAGGAGGGTGTCGGCGTCGGATCCTCTCGAAGGCTCGGGGGGTGCGCCCGTCGCCCGCGCAGCCTGAGCTTCGCTCGTAAGCCTCGGAGGCGCCGGATTCAGGTCGTACAGCGGGCAATCGTCGACCAGGACGTGGACGGGCAGATCGGCCACCACCTCGCCGCGGTCGACTACGCGCAGGTGGCCGGAGTCGGTCACCGATCCGATCGCCGTGGCCAGCGTCTCCCAGCGCTCGCACACCGAGAGCACCCCCTCGAGCCTCGCGGGATCGATCACGCACAGCATCCGCTCCTGGGACTCTGAGACCATGATCTCGAAGGGCTCCATGCCGCGCTCGCGCAGTGGCACGCGCGCGACGTCGAGCTCGAGGCCCACGCCGCCCTTGCTGGCCATCTCGGAGGCCGAGGAGGTAAGGCCGGCGGCGCCCAGATCTTGGAGCGCCACGAGCAGGCCGCGCTCGAGCAGCTCCAGGCAGCATTCGAGCAGCTTCTTCTCGGCGAAGGGGTCCCCGATCTGGACCGAGGGCCGCTTGGCCTCGTCGCCCTGGCCGAGCTCGGCGCTCGCGAGCACGGAAGCGCCCCCGATGCCGTCTCTCCCGGTGAGGGCGCCCAACAGGACCAGCAGGTTGCCGGGACCGGCGGCGGCCGAGCGGATCAGCCGCTCGCGCGGGGCGAGTCCCAGACACATCGCGTTCACCAGGCAGTTCTGCTCGTAACTTCCCTCGAAGTAGACCTCGCCGGCGACGGTCGGCACCCCGATGGAGTTGCCGTAGTGACCGATGCCGGCGACGGAGCGTTGCAGCAGATAGCGCGAGCGCTCCGAGGTCGACGGCTCGCCGAAGCGCAGCGAGTCGAGCACCGCAATTGGACGGGCACCGACGGCGAAGATGTCGCGCAGGATGCCGCCCACTCCGGTGGCGGCGCCCTGGAAGGGCTCGACCGCGCTGGGGTGATTGTGCGACTCGACCTTGAAGGCCAACGCAAGGCCCCCGCCCACGTCCACGGCGCCGGCGTTCTCTCCGGGCCCGAGCAGTACGTGCGGCCCGCTGGTGGGCAGCCGCCGCAGGAGCTTGCGGGAATGCTTGTAGGCGCAGTGCTCCGACCACATCAACGAGAGCATCGCGAGCTCCACCTTCCCGGGCTCGCGCCCCAGCCGCTCCCGGATCAGCCCGTACTCATGGTCGGTGAGCCCGAGCTGGCGGTGCTGAGGAGCTTCAGACGGCGACGCGATCGTCGACATGCGCTCGCAGCGATTCGAAGATCTGGAGCCCGTCTGCGGAGCCGGTCAGAGGATCTACCGCGTGCTCGGGGTGTGGCATCAGGCCGAAGACATTGCCCTCTTGATTGCAGACGCCGGCGATGTCGTCCAAAGAGCCATTCGGGTTCTGGCCGGAGGCATAGCGCACCAAGATCTGCCCTCTGCTGCGCAGGACGCCGAGCTCGGCCGGCGGTGCGTAGTAGCGACCCGTGGTGTGCTTGACGGGGATCGACATGCTCTGACCAGGCGCGCATACGCAGGTGAAGGGGCTCTCGCTATTGACCACCTCGAGCCCCACCTGCCGGCAGAGGAAGCTCAGGGACACGTTTGGCAGCAGCGCCCCCGGCAAAAGCCCCGCTTCGCATAGGACCTGGAAGCCATTGCAGATGCCGAGCACCAGTCCGCCACCGCGCGCGAACTCCATCACCTCGCTCATGACAGGTGCGAAGCGGGCGATCGCCCCGGCGCGGAGGTGGTCGCCGTAGGAGAAGCCGCCGGGAATGATGACGGCGTCTACGCCCTGGAGATCGGGCTCCGCGTGCCACAGAACCACTGCCTCCCCCACCCGCCGGGCAGCCTCGAGCGCGTCGACGTCGTCGCAGGACCCCGGGAAACGGACGACGCCAAACTTCACCGGCGCTCGCTCTCGGGTTCCGAGGACTGACGCTCGCCGTCCTCGATCTCCCAGTCCTCGATCAGCGGGTTCGCCAACAACCGCTCGCACATCTCCGGCAGCCGCTGCGGATCCTCGAGCTCGAGCTCGATCAGTCGGCCGACGTGGACGTTCGAAACGCCGGCGAAGCCGAGCGCCTCAAGCGCTCGGTGCACGGTCTGGCCCTGGGGATCGAGGATGCCCTCCTTGGGCCGCACGAGCACGCGTGCGCGCACTAGTCCCCGCACCGGGTGAAGCTGAAGATGGTGCCGCGCGCCGCCACTAGGGCTGCGTGCGCGCCGTCCACGCCGAAAACGGCTCGCCGGTGATCCGCTCGTAGGCCTCGAGGTACTTCTCACGCGTGCGCGCGACGACCTCCTCCGGGATCTCGGGCGCCGGCGGATTGCGGTCCCACCCGGTCGAGGACGCCCAGTCGCGGACGAACTGCTTGTCGAAGCTCGGCTGCGAACGCCCGGGCTCGTAGGCGTCCATTGGCCAGAAGCGCGAGGAATCCGGCGTGCAAACCTCGTCCCCCAGCACCAGCCGGCCGTCCTGATCGAGCCCGAACTCGAACTTGGTGTCGGCGAGGATGATCCCGCGGTCGCGGGCGTGCTCCGCCGCGTGCGTGTAGACCGCCAGAGACGCGTCGCGCAGGCGCTCGGCCAGGGCACGGTCTCCGATCAGCTCGACGGTCCCCTCGAAGTCGATGTTCTCGTCGTGACCCACGGTCGCCTTGGTGGAGGGGGTAAAGAGTGGCTCGGGCAGCTGGTCGGATTCGCGCAGCCCCCCCG
The DNA here is from genome assembly GCA_963808655.1 of uncultured Solirubrobacterales bacterium. Classification (GTDB taxonomy): domain Bacteria; phylum Actinomycetota; class Thermoleophilia; order Solirubrobacterales; family Solirubrobacteraceae; genus Palsa-465. The sequence continues at coordinate 3,592 of CAWEGZ010000025.1, read as the reverse complement.
GCAAGTCGATTCCGCATACCGCCCCGGTGCGCTGGTAGTCCTTCCAGCCGGAGCCGCTCAGGTAGCCGCGTACGACGCACTCCACCGGCAGCATCTGGAGCTTGCGCACGACCATTCCCCGCCCCCGCGCCTCACCGGGCACCCCGTCGGTGACCGAGAGCATGTGACCCGGCACGATGTCAGCGGTGTGCTCGAACCAGTGGGCCGAGAGGCCCGTGAGCACCTCCCCCTTTCCGGGAATTGGGTTGGGGTGAATCACGTCGTAGGTGGAGATGCGGTCAGAGGCGACGATCAGCAGCGTGTCGCCGCCGTCGTAGATCTCACGAACCTTGCCCGAGGCAAGCAGTGGCAGATCGGATAGAGCAGTCATAGGCGCAGGAGGGGGTCGGAGGGCGGCAGGGCCGCGGGAAGCACGGCCACGTCTCGATCCTAGCGGGACTCTCCGACGCCTACCGTCCCCTCAGCACCTCCGCCAACACGACCGCGTTATTGCGCTCCGTGTCGCGGGCGCCGAACAAGAGCGTCACGGTCTCATCGCGCGCCCGGGCGCGGAGTCCCTCCAGCTTCTCCTCGTCGCGGCGAAGCTCTTCCCGGTAGCGACGACGGAACTCCTCGAAGCGTTCGGGTTTGTGCCCGAACCACTTGCGCAACTCCTGGCTTGGGGCGAGCTCCCGAGCCCACTCGTCGACCCCGGCGACGGCCTTGGTCGTCCCACGCGGCCACAGCCGGTCGACGAGCACGCGATAGCCGTCGTCACCCGCGGCCGGCTCATAGACGCGTTTGGTGCGAAACGCCACTGTGCGCCGCTCAGGAGGCTGCCGCGGCGTCCCGCGCACGCACCGCGTCCGGTCCCAGATCGCGGCCCTCGGCGGGCTCGACATGGAGGGGAGCGATCGCCGCCAGACGGCCAACGATCTCGTCCGCGTAGCGGATGAAGAAGCCGTAGTCGAAGATCGCGTCAAGATCGAGCCCCGCGGCGGCCTGCTCGCCCTCGAGCAGCTGCCGCATCGGAACCCGCTCGTGCACCGCCTGTTGCGCGACGCGCTGCACGATCCGGTAGGCGTCGTCCCGGCTCATCCCCGCCTCCACCAGCGCTAGCAGGACCCGCTGCGAGAACAAGGCACCGTGGGTGAGCTCCAGGTTGGCGCGCATGCGCTCGGGATCGACCACCATGCCTTCGACGAGCGCTATCGCGCGCCGCTGCAGGTGATCCAGCAGCGTGGTCGAGTCAGGGATGATGATCCGCTCCACCGAGGAGTGCGAGATATCGCGCTCGTGCCATAAGGCCACGTTCTCGAGCGCGGCCTGGGCGTTCGCGCGCAACACACGCGCCAGGCCTGAGACCTGCTCCGCCTTGATCGGGTTCCGCTTGTGCGGCATCGCGCTCGAGCCCTTCTGGCCGCGGCCGAAAGGCTCCTGGACCTCCGAAATCTCGGTGCGAGCAAGGTGCCGGATCTCGGTGGCGAGCCGCTCCAGGCCGGCACCGGCGAGCGCGATCGTCTCGAGCAACTCGGCGTGCCGGTCGCGGCCCACCACCTGTGTCGAGACGGGCTCCGGCTCAAGACCGAGGCGGTCGAGCACCCGGCGTTCGAACTCGGGGGAAGCGGATGCATAGGTGCCAACCGCTCCGGAGATGGCTCCCACACACACCTGCGCGAAGGCGCGCTCGAGCCGCTCCGTATTGCGCGCGGCCTCGAACGCGAACGAGGCGAGCTTGATGCCAAATGTGGTTGGCTCGGCGTGGATTCCGTGGGTGCGGCCCACGGTGAGCGTGTGGGCGTGCTCCCGGGCTCGGAAGGCGAGTATCTCCACCAGCCTCCTCGAATCGGGGAGCACGAGCTCAGCCACTTGGCGCAGCTGCAGGGCCAAAGCCGTGTCGAGCACGTCGCTCGAGGTCAGCCCATAGTGCAGCCACCGTCCCGCCGGTCCCGCGGAGGCGGCCAGCACGTCGACGAACGCCGCCGTGTCGTGGTCGGTGACCCGCTCTCGCTCAGCGATCTCCTTGACCGTGAAGGTCGCCGCCCGAATCGCCTCGAGGTCCGCCTCGGTGGGGCCCTCGAGCTCCTCGCTGGCGGCCACCTCCACTCGGCGCATGGCTTCGAAGTGCGCGCGGTCGGACCAAATCTTCGCCAGCTCGGACCGGGTGTAGCGCAGAATCATGGTGGCTCCCTCATCTTGTACGACTTCTCGGCAAGTTTGGCAATCTGTTGCGATCAGACTTCGTCGCAACGGCATCCAGCAACCCATCACCGTCCGCCGCCACCTGATCCCCAGCATCGGGGTCAACGACATGGCCATCGACCTGGGGACGGCGAACACGCTCGTGTACCTGGCCGGGAAGGGCATCGTGGTCTCGGAACCGTCGGTCGTCGCCTCCGACGTCGATACGGGCACCGTGCACGCGGTCGGCTTCGACGCCGAGCGGATGATCGGCCGCACACCGGCCACGATCTCGGCCACCCGGCCCCTGCGGCACGGCGTGATCGCCGACTTCGAGGTCACCGAGGAGATGCTTCGCTACTTCATCCGCAAGGTGCTAGACCGCCGGCGCGCCTACCCTCGTCTGATCGTCTGCGCGCCCTCGGGCGTGACAGAGGTCGAGAAGCGCGCGGTCGAGGAGGCATCGCTGGCGGCGGGAGCGCGGCGGGTTCACCTGATTGAGGAGCCGATCGCGGCGGCGATCGGCGCGGGCCTCGAGATCGAGGAACCCGTCGGGCGCATGGTCGTCGACGTGGGCGGCGGCACAAGCGAAATGGCCGTCATCACCCTCGGCGGCATCGCGGTTTACCGCTCGGTGCGGGTGGGCGGCTACGAGATGGACGATGCCATCAGCCACCACCTGCGTGCGGTCCACAAGCTGGCGATCGGGTCCCGCACGGCGGAGACGATCAAGATCGCGATCGGATCGGCGATGCCGCTCGGGCAGGAGCAGACCGTTCAGGTCAAGGGTCGTCACCTCCTCACCGGCCTGCCCACGCAGGTCGAGCTCTCAAGCGCGGAGGTGCGGGAGGCGATCAGGCCGGCCTTGCGGGAGATCATGCAGGCGATCAGAGACACGCTCGAGGACACCGCGCCTGAACTCGCGAGCGACATCGCCCGGGACGGCATCCTGTTGGTCGGCGGCGGGACGCTGGTCCGTGGCTTCCCCGAGTTGGTGGCGGCTGAGACCGGCATGCCGGTCGCCCGCGCTGAATCGCCCCTTACCTGTGTCGCGTTCGGCTCGGGGACGGCGCTCGAGCACTTCGACTCGCTCACGCGGAACCCCCGCCCGCCGCGGACTGCGCTCGTTCCCACCGACTGGCGTGGGGGCTCAGCCCTCACGGCGCGGTGGCGGGGTACCCCGGTAGCGATCGAGCGGGCTGCCGACGAACAAAACGGCGCGCCAGCGGCTCGGCGGCAGTGAGCATGGCGCACGCTGCGAGCAAGATCACGTAGGGGTCGATGGGGGCGCGGAAGCGAGGCGTCTCGGCGTTGACCACGATCACGCTCAGAGCGAGCAGTACCGGAACCGCCCACAACCAGAGGGGCGCTCGCCTGGCGCGACGCGTGAAGATGCCGCCGAGGGCCAGTACCGCAACCACCCAGAACGCGT
>CAWEGZ010000024.1:0-24623 GCA_963808655.1 uncultured Solirubrobacterales bacterium | reverse complement strand
ATCCGGACGTTGCAATGATGTCGGTCACCGGATCGTTTGCGACCGGGCAGGCGGTCTCCCACGCCGCTGCCGATACCGGCAAGCGCGTTCATCTCGAGCTCGGCGGCAACGCGCCCGTGCTCGTGTTCGATGACGCCGACCTCGACGCCACCGTCGAGGGGATCAAAGTCGCGGGGTACTGGAATGCCGGTCAGGAGTGCGCGGCCGCGTGCAGGGTGATCGCCACACCAGGGGTCCATCGCGCGCTGGTCGACGCGCTTGTGCCTGCGGTGGCCTCTATCCGGGTCGGCGGCCCGGACGATCCCGACGTCGAGATGGGACCGTTGATCTCAGAGCGCCAGCGCGATCGCGTGCTGGGGTATCTGGACCGCGCCCGGGCGACCGGTGGCGCGTCTGTGCGGCGGAGACGCGCATGGCCCGGGCTTTTTCGTCTCCCCCGCGGTGGTTGCCGATGTCGCTCAGGACGCTGAGATCGTGCATACTGAGGTCTTCGGACCGGTGGTCACCGTCCAGCGCGCGGCGGATGAGCGCGAGGCGCTTGAGCTCGCCAACGGGGTGCGTCAGGGCCTGTCGGTGTTGGTGTGGACGACCGACCTCCAGCGCGCGCAGCGTGCCATCCGTGCGCTGCGTTTCGGCACCGTGTGGGTAAACGATCATCTCGCGCTCGCCTCCGAGATGCCCTGGACGGGGTTTGGACACTCCGGGCATGGCCATGACCAGTCGGTTCATGCCGTTGAGGACTACACCCAGCTTAAGCACGTGGTGGTTCGTGCGTGAGCTCACTCGCCGCCACTACGCACGATGCGGCCCAGGGACCGGCCGTCATCCCCTCGATCCGTTGACCGGCGCCGAGTTGGAGCGGGCGGCGGCGCTGGCGGTGGCGGCGCTGCCCGGCGTCCGGGACGCCCGGGTGATCGACGTTTCGCTGCACGAGCCCGACAAGCAGCGGATGCTCGCCTGGGACGGTGTCGAGCGCTTGGAGCGCGAGGCGTTCGTCGTGATGCTCGCCGGTGCAGCGGAACGACGTATGAGCTCGTCGTCTCGCTCGATGCCGATCGGGTCACGAGCACCCGTGTTGTGGACGGCGTACAGCCGGCGATCACCCCGGGGGAGTTCGTCGAGTGCGAGCGGGTAGTTCGCGCAGACCCAGAGTTTCGGGAGGCGCTGCGCCGGCGAGGGGTGACCGAGTTTGACCTGGTGACGGTCGAGGCGTGGGGGATCGGCACCCATGCGCACGAGGGGAGCGCGACCGACGCTTGGCCTGGACGCCGTGCTGGGTGCGCGATGACCCCGACGACAACCCTTACGCCCACCCGATCGACGGACTGTTCGCGATCGTCGACCTGGACGAGATGCGGGTGATCCGGATCGAGGACCACGGCGCGCACGCGATCCCGAGCACCCCGGGGCGCTACAGCAGCGACGTATCGGCGTCCCGGTGCGCGACGATCTGCGGCCGCTTGAGATCGTCCAGCCGCAGGGGCCGAGCTTCACCGTCGACGGCTGGCAGGTCGGCTGGCAGCGCTGGCGCTTCCGGATCGGGTTCACCGCGCGCGAGGGGCTCGTTCTACATCAGCTTCGCTACCAGGACGGTGGGCGCGAGCGCCCGATCCTGTACCGCGCCTCCTACGGCGAGTTGATCGTCCCCTACGGCGACCCCGGCCCCGACGGGTACCGCAAGGCCGCCTTTGACATCGGTGAGTACGGGCTGGGGGCATTGACTAACTCGCTGAGCCTGGGGTGTGACTGCCTGGGCGAGATTCGCTACTTCGACGTCGACCTGTGCGACGAGCACGGTCGCTCGTACACGATCGAGAACGCCATCTGCATGCACGAGGAGGACTTCGGGATCCTCTGGAAGCACTACGACGCCCCCACCGGTCACGTCGAGGTCCGCCGCTCTCGACGGCTGGTGGTCTCCTTCATCGTTACCGCCGCCAACTACGAGTACGCCTTTTACTGGTACCTGTACCAAGACGGCTCGATCGAGGCCGAGGTCAAGGCCACGGGCATCGTCATCACCCAGGCGGCGGGCGAGCACGGCGCGAACGAGCACGGCGTCCTGATCGCTCCGGGACTCCTCGCCCCCCATCACCAGCACTTCTTCTGCGTGCGCCTGGATATGCAGGTCGACGGAGCTACCAACACCGTTGCGGAGGTGGAGACCGAGAGCGTGCCACCGGGACCCGACAACCCGCACGGCAACGCGTTTCGAGTCATCGCCACGCCGCTGGCTTCAGAGTCGCAAGCCAGGCGCATGATCGACCCGCTCCACGGCCGGTACTGGACGATCGCCAACTCGCGGTCGCGCAACGCACTCGGCGACCCGGTTGCGTACAAGCTCGTTCCGGGAGCGAACGTGTTGCCGTTCGCGCACCCGGACTCCGACGTCATGCGACGCGGCGCATTCATGGGCGCGCACCTGTGGGTCACGCGCTATGACCCCCGCGAGCGCTTCCCGGCGGGCGAGTATCCCAACCAGCATCCCGGCGGCGCCGGGTTGCCGGCCTACCAGCGAGCGAACCGCCCGCTTCTGGGCGAGGACGTCGTCGTCTGGTACACGTTCGGCAGCCATCACATCTCCCGGCCTGAGGACTGGCCGGTGATGCCCGTGGAGCGCCTCGGGTTCGCTCTGCGTCCAGTCGGGTTCTTTGACCGCAACCCTGCTCTCGACGTGCCGGCATCGCCGGGCTCCCACTGTCACTCCGACGCGGGTGGCATATCACCGCACCATTCCAGTTAGGAGGACCGCAGTGGCAACCGATACCCAGCTGACCCCGGACGCAGTCCCCGGAGCGCAGCGGGAGGGCCGCGGCCTGCGCGCGGGAGCGCTCGGACTGGGGGGCGGGATCGCAGTCGCGCTTGGCTCCGTGGGGCCCACGGCGTCGATCGCGCTCACACTGGCCGCCCTCGCGTCGGTCAACTCGTTCGCTAGTCCGATCACTGTCCTAATCGCCTTTGTTCCGATGTTCGGGATTGCGATCGCCTTCCGTGCCCTGAACCGCTGGCGCGTGGACTGTGGTGCGACCTACGAGTGGGCGGGCCGCGCGATCTCGCCGTATTTCGGCTTTCTCTCGGGCTGGCTGATCCTGCTCGCCTACTACGTCGGCGCGATCTCGATCGTGCTGCCGATCGGGCCATACTTTGCGCAACTCATCGGGCTGCACGGTGGCGGCTCGACGCTCGTGGAGGCGATCGTCGGCGCGCTCGCGCTGGTGATCGTCACCGGCTTCCTGTACGTCGGGACCAAGGGCAGCGCGCGCCTCTCCTGGGTGTTGATCGTGATCGAGTACACGGTGATCACCCTGTTGGCGATCCTCTGCCTGATCGCCGTGTTCGGGGGCAACGTGCACTCCGTCCCGTTTCACTGGAACTGGTTCTCGTGGACGACGCTCGGCGGCGGCTCTGGCCTGATCGCCGGCTTCCTGAGCGCGGTCTATCTCTACAGCGGCTGGGACACCGCGATGTTGGTCAATGAAGAGACTGAAAACGCGCCGGTCACGCCGGGCGCGGCCGTGCTCATCTCGGTCTCGGCGGCGGCGGTGCTGTTCGCGTTCTTCATCTTCGCCTTCGAAGGGGCGATCAAGCCCGCCGCGCTGCAGGCGCACGGTGGAGATGCGCTGTTCTACATCGCCCAGGTCCTGAGCGGCTCGGTGCTGGCGAAATTCGTGGTCCTTGCAGTCCTCCTGTCAGCCGTCGGATCGACCCTGGGCACCGTCCTGTCTGGCGCGCGGATCACCTTCTCGATGGCCGCCAGCAAAGTACTCCCGCCGGTGCTGGCGCGGACGCATCCACGGTTTCAGACGCCCACGATCGCGACGCTGGTAACGGCCGCGTTTGCGTTCGTCGTGATATGGCCCTACACGCTGGGCTCCTCCAGCGTGGAGAGCTCATTCAACACAGTGGTCAGCCTCGACGGGCTCCTGTTCAGCCTCTTCTACGCGGCCACCGGGATCGCGGTGGCCGTCTACTATCGCCGACTCGCGCGCCACAGTATCGGGCGGGGGGTCGCGATCGTCCTCTTCCCGCTCGCATCCGCGCTGTTCCTGCTGTACATCAGCTACAAGGCGGTGCCCGGACTGGGCGGCTGGGGCGGCGCGAGCATGATCTCGTTCTACCTGCTGATCGCGATCGGCGCGCTGATCGCGATCTGGGGGCGACTGCTCAATCGCTCTGACTACTACAAGCAGCCGCTCGAAGCCTACGACCCCGGCACGGCCGCGGCGGAACAGTTGGCGGCAGCGGCCGAGAAATCACGCACACAAGCTCGGTGACTACGGTGCCGCGGCGGCTGTTCGAGCCGCTCTCGCTGGGCGCGCGCCGCGCCCGCAACCGAATCGTCTCAACGGCGCACGCCACCGGCTTCGCACAGCACGGCCTGATCACCGATCGCCTCGTCCGCTATCACGAGCGCAAGGCCCAGGGCGGCGTCGGCGTGGTGATGACGTTCGGCTCAGCGAGCGTTACCCGCGGCTCAAGCGCGGCGTACGGCTCGGTCGCACTGTGGAACGAGGACAACGAGCCCGCCCTGCGGGAGCTCGCCCGGCGCGCACACGAGCACGACGCCCTGATCATCTCCCAGGCCAGCCACCTCGGCCGCCGCGGCGACTCGCGACTGTCGGGCACCGCGCTGTTGGCCCCAACGGCGGTGCCCGAAGCGGTCCATGGGGAGATACCGCACCGCCTCGAGACGGACGAGATCGAAGCGGTCGTCGCCGACTTCGCGGCCGCCGCGCGGCGGCTTGAGCGCTGCGGCTTTGACGGGGTCGAGATCACCTCCTACGGCTGCCATCTCATCGAGCAATTCTGGAGCCCGGTCACCAACCAGCGCACGGACGTGTACGGCGGAAATCTAGAGGGCCGTATGCGCTTCTCGATCGAGGTCGTCGAGGCGGTCGCCGCGGCCGTCTCCCCGTCGTTCCTAGTCGCGTTTCGCATGACCGGTGACCCGCTCACCGACGTCCTCGGTCTGGGCCGCGGCGACATGCGCGAGATCGCCCGGCGCCTCGCGGCGCTCGGGCGCATCGACATCTTCGACGTCAGCGGCGGCACCGGCGCGACCGTCGCCGCGCAGGCCGCAACCGTAGCGCCCGACAGCTTTCCGACGGGCTGCTTCAATGCGCTCGCTCGCGGAGTCCGCGATACGGTCGGCGTCCCCGTGATCGCCGCCGGGCGCAACCTCGACGTCCGCGACGCCGAGCGCGCGCTAAGCGACGGAGACTGCGACCTCGTCGCGATGACCCGCGCGATCATCGCCGACCCCGATCTCGCGGCCAAGGCGGCCCGCGGAGAGCTCGATCGCATCCGGCCCTGCATCGCCATCAACGACGCGTGCATCGGTCGCCTGTACATCGGTATGCCGATCCGCTGCGCCGTCAATCCCGAGATCGGCGACGACCAACATGCCCACGCGCTGCGCCGCACGCAGTCGACCCGGCGCATCGTGGTGGTCGGTGGCGGCCCCGCGGGCCTTGAGGCGGCCCGGGTGGCGAGCCTACGCGGGCACCGCGTCACCGTGCTAGAGCGCGAGGCCCATGTCGGCGGACAGGTGGCGTGGGCGGCGCGCGCGCCATGGCGGCCACACCTCGGCGACCACGTGCGCTGGCAGGCGCGCGAGCTTGGCCGCCTCGGGGTCACGGTGACCACGGGCGTGTCCGCGGACGTGACCGCCGTGCTCGAACTCGATCCCGAGACGGTCATCATCGCCACGGGATCAGAGTCGCTCCTGCCGCCCGAAGCGAGCGGAGCCACGATCGCCTGCGCGACAGACGTCGACGTGATCCGCGGCGTAGTCACGATCACCCCCGGCACGCACGTCGTCGTCATCGACCGCGAGGGCGAACTGCGCGGCGGTGCCGCCGCCAGGCACGCGGCCGACGCCGACGCCGGCCAGGTCGAGCTCGTAACTCCCCTGCCGGCGCCCTGCGCGAACCTCGACCCCACCCAGCAGCCCGAGATGCGCCGCACGCTAGAGCACGCCGGCGTCCGCTATGCACCCGACCTCGAACTCGTCGGCGTCGACCGCCAGCTGAAGCTGCGATCCGTCTGGACCGGCGCTCCCGCACAGCGCGACGGCGTCGACCTGATCGTGTTCGTCGGGTACCGCGCTGCCCGCGACAGTCTCGCTCGCGAGCTGCGGGCCGCTCGCCCCGAGCGCGCGATCATCTCCGTCGGCGACTGTCTGGCCCCACGACGACTCCTCGACGCCGTCACCGAGGGAGCTGCCGCCGCCGAGCGCGTGTAGAGGCGACTGGCGGGCCGCCGTCGCCTCCGCCAGGGTCGCAAACGAGCACCCTGTCCGCGAGTGCTTCCACGCGATAGCGGTCGTCAGCGCCCCACGAGCCGGGCAATCCTGTGGTCGTCGAACCGATCTTGCTGTCCGTTGCCATGTTGAGCAGGGAAGCGATCGTCAGCCGTAGCGTGCTTTCCGCGCGATGCGGGCTCCTCGTCGACGGCGTCGAGATGCTGGTTGTCGCACAAAGCGAGAGCGACTTGAGCCACCTCTCGCCGATGAGTCTCGCCGCGTCCTAGGTGTAGGACCCGAGAGGGTTGTTCAGCTCGTTGAGGCGAGCGATGGGCGGCTTGTGGCTGAGGGCGCCGTGGGGTCGTCGGGTGTTGTACCAGTCGAGCCAGCCGGCGAGCGCGGCGTTGCGCTCGGGGCTTGAGCGGTAGATCGCCCCGTAGGCCCAGCCGGTGAGCATCGTTCTGATGAACCGTTCGGCCTTGCCGTTGGTCTGGGGTCGGTATGGCCGGGTGCGTAGGTGTCGGATCCTTAGGGCGCGGCAGGCGATCGCGTGGATCGTGGAGATGTAGGCGCTGCCGTTCGCCGGCGCGCTGATGGCCCAGGGCGACGGGACGCACAGGCTCCCGGTCAAGGCGGCGCTGCGAAGACGATCGGCAAGGAGGCAGGCGACACCGTCCACGTCCGGATCGACGAGCGAATCGCGTAGCAGCCGCGGCACGCGCTTCTGCCTTCCGCGCATTCCGAGACTGGTGCCGGTGGCGCGGAGATGCCCGTGCGAAACGCCAATAGCGCAACCAGCACCCTGGATCTGCCACTGGCCGGGCGAACCGCCAGGAGCATCGCCCGCTTCGTCACTGCGTGGTCGCCGAGGCGATCGCGCCATGCATGACGGCGCTGCGACCAAAGGGCTCGTGCGAGTCGAATCCGGCGACTTAGGGAGCGCGGACGAGGCCGGCTGAAGACCACGCGCGGAGCCGAGTTGGATCACCGGCCCCAGCCCGGTTCCACTGGTTGACTTTGGCTCATGGCCCAGGGGCCCAAGTTCAACTACTTCGACCTCCACCAATGCAAGCGTGGAGAGGTCTACCGCATCGAGCTCTCGAGTGCGCTGAACGTGCTGCTCGTCGACACATCGGGGTTCTCAGCGTTCAAGTCCGGCAGGCAGTACCGGTACTCGGGCGGGCTCATCACCCGCAGCCCCCACGATTTGGTCATCCCCCACGATGGACACTGGTACGTGATCTATCACGCTTGGGGTTTGCGTTCCGGCGGCCGCATCAGTATCCGACCGCTCGTCGAAGCCCAAGCGATGCCACCCGCCACCCCGAACATCGTGAGCCTTCAATCGATCGCGCAGGCGGCCGCCGCATACCCCGGCGTTGACGATGCTCCGCCGGTCGCGCCGGGCGCGAAGAAATACGACGTCTTCATTTCGCACGCGAGCGAAGACAAAGACGCGATCGTACGAGACCTCGCCAGCGCGTTGGCGTCGGCCGGGCTTGACGTCTGGTACGACGAGTTCGAGCTAAGGGTTGGGTCGAGTCTCCGGCGGAGCATCGACCAAGGCCTCGCTAACAGCCGGTTCGGCGTCGTCGTGCTGTCCAACGCGTTCTTCAAGCGCGACTGGCCTAACTACGAACTCGACGGGCTAGTCACACGCGAGATGGCGTCCGGAGGACAGCAGCTCATCCTCCCGATCTGGCACAACGTAACTAAGGATGAAGTGATTCGATACAGCCCGTCACTCGCCGACAAGCTCGCCCTGCGAACAGCTGATAGCACCGTCATCGAGATCGCCGCTGAGATCGCCTCGGTGATTCGGAGCAGCTGAGCAAGCTGAGGGCCGGCTATCACGGTACCCCTGGAGCGCTCAGGCCAGCTCGCCCCAATCGCGCTCGAGCAGGGCCACGACCGACAACGCGCCCTCGCGCGCGCCGTTGGTCTCCTCGGACGCGATCGCACCGCTGATCACCGGCTCGAGCTCGGTCATCACTCGCGCCACAGCCGGGGCGAGGGGATCATCAAGCTCGCCACCGAGAATGCGCTTAGACAACGCCATGCGCACCTGCGCAATCGGATGGGTCGGCGAGGTCGTCCACGGCTGCTCTTTCAGGCTGCTCTGGTAGAAGGCCTCGTGTTGTTCCACGGAAAGGCGATGCAGCTCGATGGGGTAGTCGTCGTTGGCGGGCTCAGCGGCGTGCTCCATGCGAGCCATCCGGGCGTCCTCGAGCCAGTTGAATACCTGCTTGCCGAGCTGCCGTAGGTACGGCGTGTAGAGCGCCAGCTGGGCGTTCATCGCCGCCGCGCCCGTGTCATCCGAGTAAACGCGATGAAGCACCTCGTGGTGCGCCATCGCAGCATGGATGAGGATCGAGTCGTAGCCGGGTACCTCGATGGGAGGCTCGATCGACAGTGTGCCCGCGGACGCGAAGGCGCGCTGTCCGGATTGGCCCCAGCGCACGACGGTGCCGGGCGCCCGCTGTGCCGCGAACTCATCCAAGAGGGCCCGGTTGCGCTCAGATCCCAGCCATGTGGGATCCTCCGCGGCGGCACGCATTCTGTCGAGGAGTTCGCTGACCAGCACAGCCAGATCGTACGGGCCGCCCCGACCAGGCCGGGGGCCCACTCCTCGAAGAAAGGAGCTCTTCGCTACCCATCGCGCCCGCAGACCGTAAACGAACTGCGCTTCATCTCGCGCGGTTCGCACGCCCTCTCGAACTCCGCGTGATCGCTTTCATGCCGCGGGCTGCTGAGTAGCACTATCGCTATGGCGACGATTCCTAGCGGTCGAGTCGTGGAACCACGGACGACCGCAATTGTCAGGAGGGTGCTCGGCGTGAAGCTAGGACTGCTCAGATCTCTGGCGGTGCTTCATTCGGCATCAGGAATTCGTCTAACTGCTCTCTCGTGAGAGCGTGGAATCCACCCGGCTCACGCAGAACCTCTCGCGCCTTCCGTAGGACTGAGCTTATGCCGTTAATCGCCATGTCGAGATGTCCGCGTATCTCCTCGATATCCGCCTCACTACCGCTGACGATGCCGAGTCGATAGCTGGGGAAGAGTCCCTCTCTTGGCTCGGAGCCGGCGAGCAATTGGACGGCGTGTGGCTCGGCTGCGCGCCACCCGATGATGAGGAGATGCGTGACGTTTGGCAGGTCCCGCTTGAGGGCGTCGGTGTGGTGAGCCGGACATTCGAAGTCGGTCTTGTCGGCCATTGGGATCGCCATTGCCGGGAGCATCACTTCGCGGGGAACCTCGGCATGTTGCTGAAACACCTGCCCTGCAGGTGGCTGATGGACGAGCCTGCCTCCGATGAGCGAATTGTCGGCGGCCATACTCATGGCTGCCGGAATCATGCGCATGTTGGTCGACTCGTGCGTCTGAAAGGCCCGTGACCAAGCCGTCGAGCCGTGAAGCTTGAAGAGTCGAACATCATTGCGAGCGACGTAGTCAGAGAAGTCGACAAGCTCCCAACCAACGTACACGGCACTCGCTGCTAGATCGAGCAGGGTGTCGTAGTTGAACGTTGCGAGACGGACTAGTCCCCCGGTCTGTTGTTGCCATTCGTAAATCCGGTTGAGCAGAGTCAGGTAATGCGTGAGACCGTGGGTCGCCTCGAACCATTCGTGCCCGGCGTTGTTGATCACCTTGTGGAGGTAGAAGCGAAAGGCAACTAGTTGTTGACGACGCTCAACCGCGTTCTCTGCGTCCGCGGCGATCTTTGCCAGCTCGCTCTCCAGCGAGTTGGTGCCCGTCATTCTCGACCGTAGCCGGTCGATGATCGGCAGGCTGTTGGGGATCTCGGCGGCAGTCCTGGTGAAACGATCACCCACCAGATCCTTCACAAGGGGAAGCGGATCGACCTGGCGCGAAAGCACGCTGTTGTGACCGCTGTCATACGACGCCCCAGCTCCGAAAATCACCAGGAAAACGGGACGCTCGGGATTCATCGCGGTCCAATGGTCGCCCGACGCAGTCGGCTCCGGATCGGTCGCTTTGCCCACGGCAGCTGCTGCTTGCTTAGCAGCGGGTATCGCTCTACATGGCGAGCCGCCCCGCTGAGCCGTCGATTTGGTGCGGGTCTCGTGTCCGCGAGCCAGTGATCCGTCAGCTTTCGCCCCGTGCGTGGAAGACAACAGCTTTGCCGCCGTCTCGAGTGCCAGACTCGACGGCCCCGCTCAGAGAGCAGAATCGACGAACTGTGGGCACGAGCGCTCAGACCGACACGAGTGAGGGTAGATGGCGGCGGGTATGGCACCGCATTGTCGGCGGCTGGGGCGTTCCCACCTACGAGCTTCAAGGCGTCGAACAGCTAGGGGGTCACGTGCTGGAGCGGCTGAGCGGCTTGGAATCCCACGCCGGGCGCGATGTCTACCACGACTGGGTTGCATCAGAGTTCACGTATCCGCTCCGAGCACTCTTATGGGGCTCAGCGCGGAACCGGCGCGCTCACATGCTCCTCAACCTGCTCGTGGTGGCCGGCGGCTTCGCGACATCCGGAATTGCCGTCGCCGCCGGGTCCGGTCATCGTGGCAGCACAACATCATGGATTGTGTTCGGCATCGGATTGACACTGGCGGTCCTTGGCGGTGCGAACCAGCTCTTCAGACCCGGGTATCGCGCAACTGAGCGCACTTCGGTAGCAGTCGAGCTGCGAGAGGAGGGCTGGGCATTCGCAATGGCTCTTGGCGTGTATGCCGGAGAGCTCACAGTTGCGTTCGACACCTTCCAAGAACGCGTATCAGTGCTCCAGCGCCGAATCGCCAAGTTCGGGGAACTCGAGTCCCAAGGGCAGGGAAGCGGACGCTCGAGCGCCCGGTCTCGGCGTTGAACCCCCTAGCGCCAGGGCCAGCCTTCCGGCGCAGCGGAGACGACCTGACCAATGCGCGCGATCGCTTTCGTCCAGCCAAGCGTCGCCGCCCCGGCGAGCGCTTTGGCGACCGCGCGATCACCCGGCTCGCGGGGCCCTGACGACCGCTATCGCGCGATCGGCTGTCAGCCGGAGACGCTCGGCGGGAGTGAGAGCGCCGTAGAGACCACAGAGATCTCGTAGTTCGAGCGGCGGCCGACTCGCGCGCCAGCAGCCGGGAGAATCCGTCTTCGGTCCGCCGGTCTCTCAGGCCTCGTCCTCGGCCGTGCCAGCGTCGCCCGCTGTGACGGCAGGTACTGCCTCCCCGGGTATCACCAGATCGATCTTGCCGCGGAGCTGGCCTGGCGTGTTGCGGGCCGTCGCGCGCCAGGACACTGGCACTGTTTGTCCGGGCAGCATCGGCGCGACCGCGACCAGAAGTCGCTGGAGGGGATGTTTGGTGTGAGGACGAACATCGATGGGCGGGAAGCGGACGAGAGAGACGAACCGGTCAACCGTCTCGACTTCGGGCTCCGGTGAAGCGTCGACCCGGCGGATGTCGAGCGGCATATCGATGAGAGACTCGGTCAAGCTGACGCCCCATCGCGCTGGTCGTCTCGCTCGCAGCTTCCCGGCCGCACCGGGCCGTGTGTAGACCCAAGTGGCGTCGAAGGGCAGAGTGATCTCAATGACCACATCGTCGAAGTTGCTCTCGGTGTCATTCACGATCGCAGCGGTGAGCACGGATTCCTCCTCCTCGATGACCTGCGCCGCGACGATCGAGGGCCAACGGTCATGCGCAATTGCGAGATATTCCTCGATCTCAGCTTGAAACTCATCGCGCGAGCGCCGCTCCAGGTACGAGCTGACATCAGGAAGCCCGAACGTCGATTCTGAAAGAGCCGGCATGGTCGAGAGCAGGACCCTGCGCTCCTTTGTGATCCACGCATCACGAACGGCCTCGGTCAGAAGCTCAGGACTGATCGCTCGCAGGCCCGACGTATCGAGCTCCACACTTAGCTCCAGTCTGCTCGTTGCCGCGCGGGAACGCTCGGTGAGCCGCGTGATGTCGCCCGCCTTGGCCTGCTCCGTCTTGCCGCTCCGCCGCACGTAGATCGTTCCTTCGGGCAGTGTCGCTCCACCCGGTTCAGACGAGGCCTTCTGCAAGCAGTAGATCGGATCTCCCGGCCGTGGTGGGTCCCCGGTAAGGAACAACACCTGCTTGCCGTCGAGCTCGGCATAGTGAACGTCATATCTGAGGTCGGGTCCGACGAACCGTACGAGCCAGTTCTCAATGTCGGCCGAGTCCCAGATCGGGATCCCGACAAGGTTCTGGGGCTCTACGCCGAGAAGGAGGTATGCGTACCCCTCCGCGTGACGGGCCGCCAGTGTGAAATCACGGTTCGCGAAGCCGATGAGGTGCTTGCTCGTCGCCGCCGCCTCAGGCCTCGTGCTCAGGTTGTAAACGGTCTTCCACTCCAAGTAGTCGGTCTCCTGAAGCCCTGGCCTGTCACGGACATAGCGGACGATCGCCAGCCGCTCGCTCGGCTTCCGCGCCAGCGTGCTGAAGTCAGGTACATGTGGACTTGCGTCCGGGGCCATCTCCATCCAGGGTAGTTCCGTAGCGCCGGTCGTCGGGCTCGCTGACAGCAAACTCCTCCCTTCGACGACGAGGAGTCGTTCCGCACGGCACGCGCCGCGCCATCGCTTTCGCGTGGAAGCACCATCACGCGCCCTAGCGCTCGACTTTGCGGCCAAGAGCGAGCGGTCATACCGTCGGATCAGTCGCCTGCTCTCCCCGGACCTTGGTTGATGGTGGCGCCGGCGGCGGGGCTGTCAAGGTCGCTTTGCTTCCTTGCCCTCGCCGCTTGCGCGGCTCGGTGACAGCCCCGCCGTCCGGCGCCTGTTCGTTGTGACGGTCCGGGGGAGGGGGTTGGTTTGTGTCGTGATCGCAACTTTGGGCGGGGAGGGGGTGGATCACCGCCGCGTGAGGGCTCTTGAGTGGTGTGGAGCTTGACCTGGAGATGGAGTGATGTTTGGCGAGCGTGGTCCGGCGTGGGCCCCGGGGCGGGGTCGCAACCCGATGACGTCCCTGGCGTTGGCCGCGGCTGCTTTCGGTTTGGGTGGGTTGTCGATCGGCGACTACGGCTTCGCTGTGATGTCTCTGCTCAGCGCGGCGATGGGATGGCTGTACGGGCGGCCGGATCTTCGCACTCGGATCTCGCGTTGGGTGCGGTCGCGGTCTGCCAGGCCGGTGGGGTTGCCGGTGAGGTCGGTCGGGGGTTTGCACGGTCGGGCGCTGTCTGCGGGCGCGGGTGCGTACCTGGCGACGGGGGAGCGGGGGGAGTGGATCTCCGCGCCGCCGGAATCTGCAGTGCTGGTGCTCGCCGGCCCGAGGGCGGGCAAGACCACTTGCGTTGTCATCCCCGCTCTGATCGCTCATCCTGGGCGCGGCGGTCGCTACGTCGACCAAGCCCGAAGTTCTCAACGCCACGTTAGGGGCGCGGCGGGAGATAGGCGAGGCATGGTTCTTTGACCTGCAAGGCCATGGGGAGCCCCCGGGTACGCGGCCGTTGCGCTGGTCGCCCGTGCTCTACGCCGACGACTGGCAGCGAGCCCAGCTGCTGGCCGAAGCGATGACCGGCTCGGCGGAGGTCGATCGGGATGCCGCGCATTGGATCGAGCGCTCGGGGGCGCTGATCGCGTCGTGTCTTCACGCTGCTGCGCAATCTGGGCAGGGGATGCGTGAGCTGGTGGGGTGGGTGCTGCGCCACGACGCGGACGCGCCGCTGGCAGAGCTCACGTCCGGATCCCTGGCACACGACGTGCTCTTAGGGATCAAGCACACGGCTGACCGGGAGCGCGCCTCGATCTTTTCCACCGCCGCTCGCGTGCTCCGCGCCTACCGCTCCGAAACCGCGCTGCGGGCCTCCGAGCATGAGAACTTTGACCCGAACCGGTTCGCACGGTCTTGCGACACGGTTTACATCGCGGCCTCAGCGCACGAGCAGCGCCTCTTGGCGCCGCTGGTC
The DNA here is from genome assembly GCA_963808655.1 of uncultured Solirubrobacterales bacterium. Lineage (GTDB taxonomy): Bacteria > Actinomycetota > Thermoleophilia > Solirubrobacterales > Solirubrobacteraceae > Palsa-465. The sequence continues at coordinate 10,498 of CAWEGZ010000024.1, read as the reverse complement.
GTTGGGCTGCTGTCCGAGGTCCGCGAGGCCGTCTACCGCCGTTACTCCGACTACGGGCGGCTGGGCATTCCTGTGCTGTTCATGCTCGATGAGTGCGCGAACATCGCCCCTTTGCCTGATCTGCCCGCGATGCTCTCGGAGGGAGGCGGGCATGGCGTGCAGGCCGTGACGGTGTTCCAGGACATGAGCCAGGCACGGCGGCGCTGGCGGCTTGACGCCGACGGCATGCTCTCCCTGTTCGGCGCCAAAGTCGTGATGTCGGGCATCGCCGACAAGGCCACGCTCGAGCAGCTCTCGCTGCTGTGCGGCGAATGGGACCGGCCAGTGCAGACGATCACCGAGCAGCTCCCCACCTCCTTTTCCGGAGGCCACGCGTCCACCAGCGAGGCCTGGACCACACGTAAGGAGCGCTGCCTCCCGCCCGACCAGATCGCGCAGCTACCCCAAGGCCAGGCGCTGGTGATGATCGGCCCGCAATGGCAGATCCTGCCCACGCTCCCCTATCACCTGCACCCCAGCTTCGCGCACGCCGCCAACACCACCACGCCACCAATCACGGCCACCCCCAAAACCCGGTCCTTCCCCGGACCTCACCACAACAACGCGCCGGACGGCGGGACTGTCACCGAGCCGCACAGCGGCGAGGGAAAGGAAGCAACGCGACCTTGACAGCCCCGCCGCCGGCGCCACCATCAAAGAGGTCCGGGGAAGCACGCTCAACCGGATCGCTGCTCGACGTGCTGAGCGGCAGCGGAACGAAAACGCGCGCCAAGGCGTCTCGGATGTCGCCCGAGGTGCCGCGCCTTGCGCTCTCGAAGGCAGAGGCCGCCCAAGCGCTGGGGATTAGCGTCGACTTCTTCGAGGAGCACGTGATGCCCGAGCTCCGGATCGTCCGGCGCGGCCGTCGACGACTCATCCCGACCGGTGAGCTGATGCACTGGCTGGACGCAAACGCCCATCGCACTTGGGCGGCATAGGGCGCGAACGTCCTCGGGCGCAGCTAAAACCCTCTGGGCGACGAACATTCGGCGGGCCGGCCGATGACACGAGGAGTGGATGTGACCCGGAAACAGCGCCAGACGAAGCCCGGTATCGAACTGCGGCATGCGCGGAGCTGCGCTTCCAACCGCGGCAAGGCGTGCACGTGCACGCCTAAATACCGCGCGACCGCGTGGAGCAAGCGCGATGGGAAGCTGATCCGGAAGGCGTTCCCGACCGAGGCGGCGGCCATCTTGTGGCGCGAAGACGTTCGCGTTGATCTCAGGAGGGGCAGCATCGTGGCGCCGAAGCCGACCACGCTGCGACAGCTTGGGGATCGATGGCTCGAAGATGCCGAGCACGGCCACGCGCGCAACCGCTCAGGCGACCGCTATAAACCCTCGACGCTTCGTGGCTACGAGCAGGCGCTGCGGGAGTACATCTATCCGGACCTCGGCGGCATGAAGCTCCAAGATCTTCGCGGGTCCGATGTCCAGCGGCTCGCCGACGATCTCGTTGCCAACGGCCTCAACCCGTCGACAGTCCGAAACGCACTTCTCCCGCTTCGCGTGATCTGCCGTCGAGCGGTGCGTCAGGGAGATCTGACCGTCAACCCCACCATAGGCGTGGAGCTTCCAGCGGTTCGCGGCCGGCGGACGCGCATCGTCACGCCGGCGGAGGCGTTGCGCCTGATCGAAGCTGTCCCAGTCGGTGACAAGAGCCTCTGGGCCACCGCGTTCTACACGGGTATGCGACGCGGCGAGCTCCAAGCGCTTCGATGGCCAGCGGTTGACCTAGCCAGCGGTGTGATCAACGTCGAGCGATCGTGGGACCAAAAGGAGGGGCTGGTCGAGCCAAAGTCGATAGCCGGGCGCCGGCGCGTCCCGATCGCAGCCGCGCTTCGCGACTACCTCGTCCAGCACCGGATGACGGATGAACACGACGGGCTCGTCTTCGGGCGCTCGATCGACACACCGTTCAACCCGACCACGATCGGCCAGCGAGCGCGGCGGGCGTGGAAGAAGGCGAAGCTCCAAGGCGTGACCCTCCACGATTGTCGCCACACGTTTGCGACGCTGATGATTGCCGCCGGCGTCAACGCGAAGGCGCTACAGACGTTCATGGGCCATTCGTCGATCACGGTCACGCTCGACCGCTATGGGCACCTCTTCCCAGGGTCAGAAGGGGAGGCTGCGGTTCTGCTCGACGCCTACTTGGCCGAAGCCTACGAACGTGCCCGCGAAGCCGATCCTGAGGGGTGCGGGAAAAATGCGGGAAAAACTACCCCCTCCCAGAGCCCCTTTTAGCGGCCTTGGGCCGCGACCAAGACCGCTCAAGCGAAGCCGACACAAAGACGCGAAAAGCCCGTAACCACGGGCTTTTCGCCGCAAATCAGCGGAGAGGGAGGGATTCGAACCCTCGATGGACGAAACCGCCCATACCGGTTTTCGAGACCGGCGCATTCAACCGCTCTGCCACCTCTCCGGTCGGGCACGAGGCTAGCGGACCCCCGGTAGCGAGAAGCGCTCCGTGGCGAGGGCCGGGAGCACGAAGACCCATCATGTTCCAGCGCGGCATGATCCCCGCGTGCAGCGGGTCTATGGTGGCGTTGAGACGGGAGGTAGCTGGTGCGTGTGTGCGCTCGGCAGCGGACCAGACTCCATACACGCGCGCGAGCAGTTCCCCACGACCTCTCCCGGGGAGACGCTCGAGCGCATCGTCTCGTTCTTTGAGCGGCATCCCGCGCCAGCGGCGCTCGGCGTCGGATCGTTCGGGCCGGTCGACCTCGACCCAAGCTCCCCCACATGGGGGCAGGTCACGACCACGCCAAAGCCCGGCTGGCAGCGCACGCCGGTCGCGACAACGCTTGAGGAGCATCTGCAAGTGCCGGTTGCCTTTGAGACGGATGTCAACGTGGCCGCGCTCGGCGAGTACCGCTGGGGAGCGGGGCGGGGGTGCGCGAGCGTCTGCTTCCTAACGGTCGGAACCGGGATCGGAGCGGGCTTGGTGATCGAGGGAAAGCCTGTTCACGGTCTGATCCACCCGGAGGTCGGGCACCTCCGGATTCCGCACGATCTAAGCCGCGACCCATTCAGGGGCAACTGCCCCGCGCACGGCGATTGCTGGGAGGGGCTCGCCTCCGGACCCGCGATCGCGGAGCGGTGGGGCAAGCCGTCCACGGAGCTGCCGGACGGGCATCCCGCTTGGCCGCTCGAGGCGGAGTACCTCGCGCTCGGAATCCTCAGCATCGTGTGCGTGGTGTCGCCTCAGCGCGTCATCGTGGGTGGTGGGGTGATGGGGCGCCCGCCGCTTATGCAAGCGGTGAGGCAGCGGCTCCGCGAGTTGGTGGGCGACTACCTCGATACGCCCGCGCTTTCAGCGGAGATCGACGACTACCTGGTGCCACCGGAGCTGGGCGACGACGCCGGAGTGCTCGGGGCGATCGCGCTCGCTCAGGAGCGCCGATAGGGCGCGGCCGGCCCGCTCACCTCCGCGACGCGAAGAAGCTCTGCAACAGCTCGGCGCACTCCCCCGCGAGCAGCCCGCGCTCGACCTGTGGCCGGTGGTTGAGCTGTGGCTCGTTGAGTACGTCGAGGACGCTGCCCGCCGCGCCGGCCTTGGGGTCGGCGGCGCCAAAGATGATCCGCGGGATGCGCGCCAGGACGATCGCGCCCGCGCACATCGCGCACGGCTCGAGCGTCACATACATGACGGCGTCGAGCACCCTCCAGCTGCCGAGCGAGCGGGCAGCCTCGCGCAACGCGATCATCTCCGCATGGGCGGTGGGGTCGGAGCGCACTTCGCGCTCGTTGTGCCCCAACCCGATTACCTCGCCCTCGCGCACGATCACAGTCCCAATGGGAACGTCGTCGTGCTCGAGCGCGCGCGTCGCCTCGCGCAAGGCCAGCCGCATGAAGTACTCGTCGCGCGGGAAGAAGCGGTGGCTCACCGCCTTGGACTCTAAGTCCTCGGGCACCGAGAATCGCCCGCTGGACTCAGAGTCGCGACGCTCAGGCGAGGTGGGTGATCGCGATCACCATGCCCGCCAAGACGAACACGACGATCAGGGCCTGCATCACAATCCACGAACGCGGCATGCGCATGAAGGGGAATCTAGCGTGGGCGCTCAGAGTCCTCGGCGAGCGGCGCGAGACAAGTGACCGGTTGGCATGATCCCCGGCCGCGCAAGCCGCTGGTAGCGCATCGTCCAATTCGGCATACTGGCCGCGATGCGCACGGGGTTGGCGGCATTCGGGCCAAACCGGGTTGCCGACCTCCTTGAAGCTGACCGCGCAGAAAGCCAAGTAGAGAGTGAACCCCACAGTCTTGTCGGTGTGGAGCCCGGGTACGAAAGCCACGCGACCCTCAAGAGCATGAGCTTCACCTCGTACGCCGTGAACGGAAAGTACTCGTTGATCACCAATCCGCCGAGGTGCGCCCGCGGCCACTGGTCCGGAACCTACAAGCTCGGCTTCTCGACCGGCTCGGTCTCGAAGAAGACTTCGATCGCCTGCACCAAGTAGACGCGGATCAGCGGCGGGGTGTGGCGGCCCCTAGCTCCAACCCGCCACCCGCACCCCGAGCTCCTTGGGGCGGGGGTTGAGCAGGATCGCGCGCGCGGCACGCTCGATCGGTATCCGCACGAGCCGCCCCACTGGGCCGGGGTCGACTGCGAGCCCGTAGGTGACGCGCGTACGCTCGTCGCCGAGCGGCTCGAGTTCCCAGTAGCCCTCCAGCAAGCGCAGGTCGCCCGCCTCGATCTGCTCCCAGGAGAGCCGTTTCGCTCCCGCGTAGGTGAACCTCACCCGGCTCAGGACCTTGCGCAGCTTGACGTCGCTGACCGTGTCGCACACCAGAGCTCGCCCGTGCTCGTCGCGCTCGACGACGTCCATGCGGTCGAGGCCACTCTGCCACTCCGGCGCGCTCGCGACGTCCTCGACCACCGCCCAGCAGCGCTCGAGCGGCGCGTCGATCTCTGCTGTCGCGGAGTCACGGATGACCGTCACGGAGCGGCATGCTAGTCGTGCCCCCCGCACGCGTTCCCGGAGCACCAGCGCTACCGATGTGATACCTGGGAGCCGTGAAGTCGATCACCGGCTCGGCGAGCGCGCACGTGCGCGCAGATCAGGCAGAGTGCTTCGTGTTGCTCGCGGAGGTCGATCGCTACGACGACTGGAATCCCGATCTAGTACGCGAGCTTGAAGTTCTCGACCGGGACGAGCAGGGCCGGCCGGCGCGGCTCGACGTGGTGATCCACGTCAAGCAGAGTCCCATCGCCAAGGATTTCGAGTTGACGGTGGCGGTCCGGGCCGAGCCGCCGCACGTGGTCCACATCTCGCGGCTTTCGAACGAGCCCACCGACCAGGAAGCGCTGGAGGTCGTCTGGCGCATCGAAGGCGATGCCCACCAGGAAACGTGGATCGAACTCCGCTTCGACGCCGAGGTCTCGTTCCTGCCGAGGTTTCTCCCGGTGGGCCGTGTCGGCGACATGATCGCCAGGGCCCTGCTGGGCTCGGCCGCGAAGGCTCTCGAAGCGGATTAGCCCTGCCCTCAGGCCGGGTCCGCGGCCCCCCAGATGCCAGGACCTCGCCGGTGCTCGTAGATGAGCGATGTTTCCGCGTGCGCGACCGCGGGGTGGGTGGCGAGGTGGTCGACGACGAACTCCCGCAGCTCCTGCGGGTCGGACGCGGCCACCCACACGAGGTAATCCGTGACGCCTGTGAGATGGAAGACCATCAGCACTCCGGGTACCTGGCTGACCGCGGTGGTGAAGGTGTCGATCTGCTCGCGGGCGTGTACGGCGAGGCGCACGGCGATCAGCGCCTGCAGGGGCCGTCCCAGCGCGGCGAGATCGACCTCGGCGTGGAACCCGCGGATCACCCCGCGCTCGCGCAGCGCGCGCAGCCGGCTGAACGAGGTGGAAGGGGCGATGCCCACGCGGTCGGCGATGCGCTGGTTAGAGATGCGTGCGTCCGCGGCGAGCGACTCAAGGATCGCCATGTCGACGCGGTCCACGCCCTCCTGCCGATCGTTCGGCGCAGGTGCCATGCAGAGAGACTATCCGCAGAATCGGCGCATATATGCTCAAATGCAAAAGAATCTTCAGCGTCCTGCACGGTTGCCGAACGATCCGCCAGACTGTGCGCCATGCTCGGGACCACCGCCACCAAGGCCGCCATAAAGCACTCCATCCTCGAGACGATCGGTGACACGCCGCTGGTCGCCCTCGAGCGCCTCGGCGCGGGCCTCAATGCCCGTCTCGCCGCCAAGCTCGAGGTGTTCAACCCCGGCGGCTCGATCAAGGACCGCGTCGCACTCGCGCTGATCGAGGCCGCTGAGCGAGACGGCAAGCTCCATCCCGGAGGAACGATCGTCGAGCCCACCTCCGGCAACACCGGGACCGGGCTCGCCATCGCCGCCCGCCTCAGGGGCTACCGCGTGATCGCGGTAATGCCGGACAAGATGTCCAAAGAGAAGATCGACCTGCTGCGGGCCTATGGCGCCGATGTGGTGGTCGCCCCCACGGACGTGCCGCCCGACTCGCCTCAGTCCTACTACCGCGTCGCCGACAGGCTGACGGCGGAGATCCCGGGCGCCTTCCAGCCCAACCAGTACTTCAATCAGGCCAATCCCCAGGCCCATTACGTCTCCACCGGTCCCGAGATCTGGGAGCAGACGGCCGGACAGATTACGCACCTGGTGGCGGGCGTGGGCACAGGTGGGACGGTCACGGGTACGGCCCGCTACCTGCGCGAGCGCCGCCCCGACCTCGTGGTCGTGGGCGCCGATCCCGAGGGCTCGATCTACTCAGGCTGCGCCGACCAGGTTCATCCTTACCTGGTAGAGGGGGTGGGGGAGGACTTCTGGCCCGAGACCTTCGATCGCTCGGTGGTCGATCGCTGGGTCACGGTCTCTGACCGCGACGCGTTCTTGACCACGCGACGACTCGCCCACGTCGAGGGCATCCTGGCGGGCGGCTCCGGCGGCCTCGCGGTGCACGCGGCCCTCCAAGTGGCGGCGGAAACCGACGACCCCGCGGCGCTGTTCGTGGTGATCGTCCCGGATGGCGGGCGCTCGTATCTGTCGAAGATCTTCTCCGACACCTGGATGCGCCAGTACGGCTTCCTCGAGCGCGACGCCAACCTCATCGTGAGCGACGTGCTGGCGCGCAAGGCGGACGCACGCGAGATCCCGCCGCTGGTTTCGGTAGAGACGCACTTCCGCGTGCGCGATGCGGTCGCGCTCCTGCACGAGCACCGTGTCTCGCAGCTCCCGGTCGTGAGCGCGCACGATCGTGCCACGGTCGTTGGAGCGATCTCCGAGCGCGGCCTGCTCAAGCACGCCACGGAGGATCCGAGCCTGCTCGAGGCAGAGATCGTCGAGGTCATGGAGCCGCCGCTGCCAGCGGTCTCGAGCCATGATCCGGTCCGCGACGCGGTCGACCTTCTGGTCGGCGAGCAGCAGGCGCTGCTGGTCACGGACGCCGGGCGGCCGGTCGGGATCGTGACTCGAGCCGACCTGCTGGAAGCCCTCGCCAGGTGAGCGGGGCGAGCTCGGCAGGAGCCGGCGAGCGCCAGGGCGCCCGAGCCGGGAGCAGCGGCGACGAGTTCGCCACACGCGCCGTGCACGCCGGCCTCGACCCGGACCCAAGCTTCGGCTCGGTCATCCCCGCGATCCACCAGACCTCCACCTACGCTCAGCCGCGGCCGGGCGAATTCGCCGAGGATTATGACTACGCGCGCTCCGCGAACCCCACCCGCGCCGCCTTGGAGCGGGCGCTCGGCGAGCTCGAGGGCGGGAGCGCGGTCTGCTTCTCCTCGGGGATGGCGGCCGAGCACGCACTGATCACGGCGGCCTGCGCGGCAGGCGCGCACGTGATCCTGCCCGCCGACCTCTACGGCGGCACCTATCGGCTGGCGCATGACGTGCTGAGCCGCTGGGGGCTGCGCTACGACCTCGTCGAGCAGACCAACCTGAGCGCGGTGGAGGCGGCGATCACCGACGACACCGCTCTGATCTGGGTGGAAAGCCCCACGAATCCACTGCTCAACGTCGTCGACATCGAGGGTGTGGTCGCACGACGCAAGGGCGCTCTGGTGGCGGTCGACAGCACCTTCGCGACGCCCTTCAACCAGCGCCCGCTCGAGCTGGGGGCGGATTTCGTGGTGCACTCGACGACCAAGTACCTGGGCGGGCACTCGGACGTCGTCGGCGGCGCGGTGATCACCCGCCACGAGGAGTGGTACGAGCGCCTGCGCTTCGTGCAGAACGCCGTGGGCGCGGTCCCGGGCCCCGTGGACTGCTTCCTTGTCCACCGCGGGCTGCGCACGCTGCATTTGCGCATGCCCGCCCACGCCCGGAGCGCGGCCGCGATCGTGGAGCTCCTGAGGGAGTCCTTTGAAGTGCAGGACGTGCGCTGGCCGGGCTTCGGCGGCATGGTCAGCTTCCGCCATCCCCGGGCGGCTGCGCTGGCCGGGACGACTCGTCTCTTCACGCTGGCGGAGTCGCTCGGCGGCGTGGAGTCGCTGATCGAGGTACCTCAGGCCATGACCCACCAGTCGGTCGAGGGCTCGACCGCCGCGGTGCCGCCCGACCTGGTGCGGCTAAGTTGTGGGGTCGAGGCGCCCGAGGACCTGGTCGCGGATCTGCGCCAGGCCCTGGCGGCCGCGGCCGAGCACTGAGAGCCCGAGCAGCGCCGCCGCAAAGCAGGTGAGGGCGCCGAGGCCGAGGCCCGCGCGCGCGCCCGCGAACGCGATCACCCAGCCGATGATCGGGCCGCCGATCGGCGTCGAGCCCTGGAACGCGACGAACCACAGCGACATCACGCGGCCCCGCATCTGGGGGTCGGCGCGCAGCTGGAGCGTCGAGTTGCCGGTCGACATGAAGGCGATGCTGGCGGCGCCGGCGAGCGCAAGCGCCCCCAGCTCCAGACCCAGATTCGGCGCAATCGCCGCGAGCGCCATGGCAACCCCAAAGCCGCTCACGGCGACCGTCAGCTGGGCCATGCCCACCCGGCCCTTGGCTGCGACCAGCAGCCCGCCGATGACCGCCCCGACCCCCATCGCGGCGGTCATGAAGCCGTACCCAGTCGCGCCCGCGTGCAGCGCCCGCGAGGCCATGACCGGCAGGGACACCTGAAACTCGTAGGTGAGGCAGCCGACGGCGGCCATCATCAGCAGCGGCAAGGCCAGCTCACGGGTATGACGCACGTAGCGCAGGCCCTCGCGGAGCTGCCCTCGAGCGCGGGGCGCCGGGGTGGTGGGTTCGAGCGCGCCGCGGTTCAGGGTCACGAGTGAGAACACCACCGCGACGAAGCTCGCCGCGTTGGCCAGAAAGCAGACGCCCTCGCCGACCACCGCGATCAGGATCCGGCCACCGCCGGACCGAGGACCCGCGCCACGTTGACCAGCACCGAGTTGAGCGTGACGGCGTTGCGCAGATGCTGGCCGCCGACCAGCTCGAGCATGAACGACTGGCGCGCCGGGTTCTCGAAGGCGTTGTTGAGTCCCAGCAGAATGGCGAGCACGCCGATCTGCCAGAAGCGGACCGTTCCGGTGATCGTGAGCAGGCCCAGGGCAAGCGCCTGCAGGCCCATCGCGCTCTGCAGCACCACCATCAGTCGCCGTTTGTCGATGCGGTCGGCAATCACGCCGCCGTAGGGAGAGAGGAGAAGCACGGGCAGCGTCTGCAAGGCGATGATCAGGCCCAGCTTGGTGCTCGAGTGCGTGAGCGAGAACACCAGCCATGACTGGGCGGTCATCTGCATCCAGGTGCCGATCAGGGAGATCGACTGCCCAGCGAAGTAGCGGCGGTAATTGGCAATCGAGAGCGCCGCGAAGGTCAGGCGCCCGGCGTTGACGACGCGCGTCACCGGCAGCCTCCCTTCAGCTGCTCCGCCAGCGCTTCGAGCGCGGGCAGTGCTCGCTCGAGCGCTCGGTGCTCGCTCGGCGAGAGACTGGAGAGCGCCACGCTGAGGACGTCCGTCGCTCCCGCCGCATGCGCTCGACCAGCCGCTTGCCCACGCGCGTGGTCGTGACCAGCGCCGCGCGCCGGTCGAGCGGGTCGGACACGCGCTCGATCAGGCCACCCTCAACGAGGTCCGAAACGATCCGCGAGAGCATCGTGGGATTGATCCCCTCTTCGTCGGCGAGCTCGGAGAGGCGCACCGGGCCGAGCCGCTGGATCGTGTTGAGAAGCGACACCCGCGTGGGGGTAAGGCCGGCGGCGACGCCGGCGGCGGTGGGCCGCAAACGCCGGTGCAGCCGACCGAGGGCGGCCCTCAGCCGTGGTGCGGTGTCAGTCTGCTCCAGCACTGCCGTCGCGCTCAATCATGCTCCCATCGATGTAACTACTTGCTTGTTGGCAAGCAATATGTTAGCAGCAGTGGCTGGCGCACATGTGCGCCAGCCCCGGCGGCGCATGCGCCGCCGGCCGGCCGGAACATGTTCCGGCCGGGGTGCTTAAGGATTCAGGGAGTGCCCCGTGAAGGTGAGCGCGCTCATCGCCACCAGCAGAGTGC
>CAWEGZ010000023.1:0-49155 GCA_963808655.1 uncultured Solirubrobacterales bacterium | reverse complement strand
GGAAGCCCCTGTTCGCGGAGCCGGAGCCGCCGTCCGCTGGACGACCCCGCGGGGACCCGGACGCGAGTGGTGCCGCTTGGGATCTCCACCGCGACGGTCGCTCCGAGCGCCGCTTGAGAAGTTGTGATCGGAAGGTCGACATCAAGATCCTCATCGCCGCGCGACGGAAGCGCGGATGCGGCTTCAGGGCCACCCGCAGGAACAGATCGCCGGGCCGACCGCCATCCCGACCGTCCCCCCCTTGTCCCGCCAGGCGGATCAGCTGGCCGTCACGAACGCCGCCAGGGAAGTTGACGTTGATCTCATGGCCGTCCAGGGTCAACCTCCGCCGGCCGCCAGCCAGCGCGTCCTCAAGCGACAGGTCGAGAAGCGCCTCGCGGTCGCGACCACGCAGGGGTCCGCCGGCGTCAGCGGCCCGTGCCCCGAACAGGGTCTCGAAGAGGTCATCACCGAACTCCACGCGGGTGCCATCTGCGAACCCCTGGTGGGCGACGAAGTCCTCGAAGCTCTCCTCAGGCGCTCCGCGTCACGCCAACGGGCACCCAGCCGGTCATAACGCTCCCGCCTATCAGGGTCGGAGAGAACCTGATATTCCTCGCCGAGCTCCTTGAAGCGCTCCTCCGCATCGCTGTCGGAGTTCAGGTCCGGGTGGTACTTGCGCGCCAGCTTGCGGTAGGCGCGCCGCTTCGTATCGTGGGCCGAATCGCGCGGGACGCCCAGCGCTTTGTAATAGTCCGTGTAGGCCAGCGGCATCCGACTTCGAATCCTCCCTCAAACGGACCAGGCGCGACGTTGACAGCCATCCCCGGCAAGTCCGTCGAACCTCGGTGCTTCAGCCTCGACCGAGTATGTGCCAACAACAAAGCAGGACTAGCGCTCCGCGGGACGCCAGACCCTGCTCCTCGCCAGTTGCGCAACCCGCCGCCGCGCCGGCCACTCGGGTGCGATCAGCGACCGGTCCGCGGCCCTGCTATTCCGCGGAAGGAGGAGCCGGTGCTAACTGGGATTGCTAACGCCGACCGCCCCTATGGACGAGGACCAGCCGTGTCGGCGGCGGCCGCAGGCCGCTGCTCACGATCCGCGTTGCGGAAGCCGTGTCGTCCTCGGGGCTCGAAGCTGTGGGAAAAGTGTGGGAAAAACGGACCCTGCTCAAGCGACCGAGGCCCCGAGAATGCGGGCTTTACCGCTACGTGCACCGGTCTTACGAATCGTGCAAGTTGGCCCGTCGCGAGTCGCGGAACTCGGTAGGCGAGGCCAAATATCCTTTAGACACGGCGATTCCGGCGCATCAGCGGAGAGGGAGGGATTCGAACCCTCGATGGACGAAACCGCCCATACCGGTTTTCGAGACTGGAATTTCTCTAAGTAAAAGTTATCAATTTGCACGTATTTCTATTTTCTGGATGGGCGTGTGGGAAAACTGGTGGGAAAAACGGGGTCTGAGAGCCGGGCGCCGCAGGGTCACGTGCGCATGTCCGTGGGCGGTATCGGAAGCTCGTCGATACGCCTCGCCGGACCGCGCAGCACGACCTGATCGGGCGGGTTCCCGCCATGGAAGGAAGACGCACAGCACGACGCTTTTCCGGGCGGGCCGCGCGGGCATGCGAAGAGTCCAACGAGACCGTCCTTGTAGAGCTGCTCGCCGACGGGCCTCGAACGGAGGCCAGCTGCGGCGCCCGGGCCCGGGCTTTGTTAGCCCGACGCGCGCCAGGCGCTCTGCGGTGCTGAGATCGCCGACCTCGAGCGAATCGTTCACGCACGCCCAGAGATCGCGCGGGAGGCTTCGCTGTAATGGAACGCCCCGCTCGGCGAGGTGGCGGTACCACTGCACCGCACGCGCACTCGACGTCTTAGCAGAGGTAAACGGCGTCAACGACGTCTCCCCGCTGCCAGCGGTTGTCACCCGTGAGGAACACATCGTGCCGTGGGATCGACATCAGCAGGCGTATGGCGCAGCCACCGCCCCTGGACCGGTCGTGCGCTCGATGTCGAGCGCCACCAGCCTACGACGCGCCGGGCCACCCCCCCCCGATCTCGTGCCAGCGGCTCTACCGGCGTGCGATCGTCGAGCGCTTCGGTCGGCTTCAGCAGCCACATGGGGATGTACTCCGGGTCTATGACGCGCGCGAGGCGGACAGCTCGTGACGCCGGCAACCCTAAACACAGATGAGGTCAAGCCGGACTCCGTACCACTACTACGTGGCATCGTCAGCGGGTTTACGACTCGTCGACGGGAGCGCCCATCCGAGCTTGGCGGCCATTGCCGTTGCGACAGTTTCTCCGAAGTCCGGCCCGTCGTCCCAACCAAAACGCTTCGGAGCTGTCGAAAACGCCAGGATGTTCCCGTTGCTCCAGCTGAACTTCCAGCTGCGTATCGCCGCCTCCTTCCCATCAGGAAGGGTGCCGAGGCTATCGGCGGCCTGGACGGTCACAACGGCTGGGTCGAGGAACAGCGAGCGAACGACTGCACGTGCCGGAGCATTGTCGTCGTCGACTTCGACCTGGACGCAGAAGATGCGGAGCCCTGAGACCGCGAGAACAGTCGGCTCGTCTTCGATGAAAGCCACCGCGGCTGAATCGACCTCGTTGGGTAACAGCTGATGGGTGGCGGATCTGATGAGCCGGAAGCGTTCTTGGGCATTGGGTTGCGACTCGGTGAGGTCGTACAACGCGGTGATCACCTTGTCTGCGGTCTCTCTGTCCACGCCGACAGAGGCTACGCCGAGCCCGTCGTTTGGGTGCGCAGGGACGCGCTCTTGCCGACAAACAGGGCATCCTTTCAGCATGGCCTTGGCCATTGACCTCGCTGCGCGGGCCCGCCTGCTCTCCGACGAACAGTTCCGAGTGTGGGCGCGGGGGCAGACGGTCTTCATCTCAAGCGTCATGGCGGAGCTAGCGCAGGAGCGGGCTGCCGTGGCCGAGGCCCTCGAACATCTCGGCTTCACGGTCAGGTGGTTCGAGGAGTTCGGCGGCCGGGACGACGCTGTCGATGCCGCATACCTCGGCGAGGTCAGAACCTGCACGGTATATCTCGGTCTGCTCGGCGAGCAGTACGGATCGATGCTTCCGTCCGGGCCTTATGCCGGGTTCTCGGCAACGCATGCTGAGTACCTCGAAGCCTGCGCGGCGGGCAAACGCGTCTCGTTCTGGGCGCTCGAGCCGGCAAAATCTCGCGAGGGTCATACCCGCAGATTCCTCTTGGAAGTGCAGCTCTTCCACGTTACTGGCAGTTTCAGTGGCGCCCACGACCTCGCCGCGAACGTCGAAAGAAGGCTTAGGGAAATTGCCGCTGACGACCTATCGCCGTGGGTGAAGCTCGGCGGCGTCGTCGTACGAGCGACGTGGGTGGTTGCTCGCGGTGACGAGCTCTGCGTCGAAGCGCGGGTCTTCGATGAGGATGTCGTCCACGCGATCGATGAACTGGCCGGGGCCAGGGAGTGGCGCGCGCCGCGCATTCAAGTAACGCACGGGAACCGTTCAGGCCAGGGTGAGATTCGCGAGCTCGCGGTCCAAACGACATCCGCGGCTTTCAGCGATGTCACCGTCACGGTCAGCATGGACTGGTCGGTCACAAGCGATATGCCGATTGGGACCGCGGGATACTCGGCGGAGGACCTGACCGAGGTGGCGGTGAGAGTGGGGCTCTTGCGGGATCCCATGCCGCCCCAGCTCGGGCAGATGAGCTTCCTCGTCAAGGCAGAGGATCCGCTGGCGACCCTCGCTGGCGTTGGCGTGCCCGAAGACAATATGCGGGCACTCGCTCGACTGCTTATCACGGAGTGGCTAGTTAGCGATGGCCGAGCGAGCATCATCACAAGCTTTGCGCTCGGCCCGTCCCACGGCGGTGAGCGTCACATCGAGCTAACCTGGCGCGAGCCGAGGCGCTACTCCAACGTCGAGTCGAAGCTCCGCACAGTCAGCGGCATCCGCCGGAGGTAGCTGGTTCGCCACCACACGGTGCCGCGCCTCTCCTCTATGGATCCTGACGGAACACTCCTGAGCTCATAAGTCGCCGAACGTGCTCCTCCAGCTGGCCGGCGAGGGCCGGGTCCCGGGTGACCACGCCCACCTCAAGATTGTTACGAAGCGCGCGGGCGGTTAAGTTTGCAGAGCCTACGAACGCCCTACACCCGTCGATGACGAGCAGCTTCGCGTGGAGCACGGCGCCATCGTCACGCTGATCAGCAGGCCACCGCCATCGGCTGATCCCGGTCACGTGCGCGAATGGTCGTTGCGGTCCGGTGTAGGTGCCGGCACTATCTTCGGTCGTCTCGAACACAACGTCGACTTGACAGCCGCGATCGACCGCTGCTTCGAGATCGGCCGCGACCTCCGCCAGCGTGTAGGCGGCGTAGCTGACGAGCAGGATCCGCTTGCGGGCGCCGACGAGCAGCTCGTGCAGGACGGCTGCCGTCAGGCGTTGCTCCCCGATCGCGCCCGGCCCGGTCCACACGGGACGAGAGCGTCGCGCATGGACATCCTGGCGGGCGGCAAGTCCGAGCCGAAGGGCAAGTGCAAGTCCGGCGCCGGTGAGATTTGGCCGGGCTCGCCAGCCTGCGGCGAGGGCCGTGATCGCGTCGGCGGCGCCCGGCTGTGCGCCCGCGACGAGGGTGCTTATCCCGCTGTCGGGCGCATGAAGTGGCTCCATGGCGGCGGCGAGCGCATATACCTGGACGTCGCTGAGACGGTCTAGGACACTGGCGAGCGCCTCGTCGACGATCACGGTTGCGGGAAGTAGGCGACGTTCCGGCCGCTGTCGTTGTCGGCGACCGTTTGCACGAGGGTCGCGCGGTCCAGGAACCGGTTGCCGCGCTCACACGAGGTTTCTGAAGCGAACTGGCAAGCGTGGCAGGCCGCGCCGTGGACCGAGCTGTCTGAACGGGGGTCGTGCTCGGAGCAGAGGGGGTCGGACGAGCAGAGCTGCGCGCGTTCGAGCGCTTGACGGAGCAGCGCGCCGAGCTGGTCTGGCTCGCCGAGCGAGACGAGGCCGCCGAGGGTGCCCTCGCTGTCGGGGGCTGCCGTGTACAGCAGCACCCCTGCCATAGGCTCCTCGTCGTCGGGGGATGTCGCGTATAGACGCTCGCGGATCGAGGAGGCGGTGTACCCGCATTCGAGCGCGAGCTCGCGGATCAGTGCGTGCGCGAAGCTGTGCAGCAGCACGTAGCGCTCGCCCGGCCAGCCCTCGTCGCTGTCGAGGCCGCGGCGCTTGCGCCATGACCGGTGGCCCTGGCGCAGCACGTGCACGGAGCCGGCGTCGCGGTAGCGGGCCTCCCACTCCAGCACGGCCTCTTCGGGGAAGCGGATGAAGATTCCCTCGCCACGGACCTCGCTGCAGGGCAGCCAACGGGGCGCTTCGCGAGCGAGCGGCACGATCTTGCCGCCGCCGGTCCCGAGCTCGTCGGGCGCGTTGATCCGCGTGAAGCCGCGCAGCGCGCTGACCTCACGCAAGCGCTCGACGAGCACGACGTCCCCAAGCACGCCCGCGAAACGCCGGGGAGGTCCCACCGCACGGAGCTTGAACTCGGGCTGCTCGGGCGCATCGTCGGGCGTGCACAGCACGCGCCACTCCGGCGTGCGCAGGTCCCCAGCGTCGCCGTTCAGCAGGCCTTCGCGCCGTGCCGCGACGGCCTCGTGCACGGCCTCGAGACCCACTTTCTCCGACAGCTCGCGCAGGCGTTTGAGGTCTGGGTGCGCCTTGAGGTTCGCGTCTAGGATTTCGATCCCGGGCGGGTAGACGCTCAGGACCGACCACGCCTCGTCAATGGCCTGCGCCAGCTCGCCGGCTTGGGAGGGGATCGACAGCGCCGACGAGAGCACGGGAAACCAGGTGTTGCTCGCACCGAGCAACAGCGTTGCGGGCAGTTGGTCGCAGTGCTCGGCGATCCCGAGATGGGGATGGCGTCCGCGGCAGCGTGGCGGTAGGAACGGCCGCGATTCCTCACCGAACGCCTGCGAGAGCCGGCGCCGCCGGCCGCACTCGTCGCATTCGAGCTGCACGTCGCCCGCACGCCCGCCCGAGCCGAGCTCGCGCAGCTTGAGCGTGCCCTTGCAGGCCACGCCGCCGTGGAGGAACTCGACCCAGGGAAAGTCATCGAGGTGGCCATCGGGACAGGCCATTAGGTAGCGCGCCGGGAACGCTGTCGGCGAACGGGTCGAGCGTGTGCGCGGGCAGCCGTCGTGGACGTAGCGGGTGCGTTCGGGTCGCCACGGCTCAGGCTTGAGTGTGAACACTCCGCTGTCGATTGGCGCCAGGCGGCTGCACACCGGGCAGCGAAGCCAGCGCGGGAACGGTGCCACTGGAACCCCTGAGCTGTCGCCCTCCGGGACGACTGGCGGCGTAAGGAGCTGCTCGACCTGCGAGCCGACCGCTGCGTGAACAGCCGCGAGCAGGCGCGGTTCGGAGACGGGCTCGCCGAGCGCGCGCGGCCAGTCGTCGAGTCCGAGGACGAGCGTCGTCAGCTCGGGCAGCTCGACTGTCGCACCGATGCCGTAGGTGTGCATCAGCTGGCTCGGACGGAGCTCGCCGACGTGACTGCGGTCTCTCACTGCACCTCGCTCTCCTTCGGCAGCGGTGCCGATCGCCCTGGCGGCTCCCACCCCTCAGCGGGCGGTCCGATCCCGTCGGGGCGGAGCTTCAGCGGCACGGCGGCCTCGACGTTCCGCATCGAGGTCGGGACGGTCCACGCACTCCACCCCTCGATTCCGGGCTCCTGCAAGAGCGACACGTCGGTGTCGCTCTTGCCGCGCGACTGGTAGACCAGCGTCCGCTGCCCAACCGATGCCTCCGCCTTCCACGCGTCCAGCAGCACCTCGAGCCGCCGCTCCAGCGCCTCGGCGGCGTGATGGACGACCTGGCCGCCCGCGCGTGCGAGGATCGCGTCCAGCGCTCGTTTCGCCTTGGCATCGACGGGATCGACCAGCCCGGCGGCGCGGTTCGGATTCCAGTCCGGTCCTGAGAGCCGGACCAGCGACGCGAGCACGCCGGTGAGGCCACGGTCGAGTGCGCGCGGGGCGAATGGGGTCACCGAGAACGCCTCGACCTGTCGGTACAGCGTCCCGTGGTAGTGGCAGAAGGTCTCGTAGTGGGAGAGGTCCCGTGGTCGCGCCCAGTTATAGACCGCGATCACCAATCCCGGGTGGCGTCGGCCGATCCGGCTTGTCGCCTGGATGTACTCGCTGGTGGACTTGGGCTGGCCGGCAACGACCATCGCGCCCAGACGCGGGACATCGACCCCGACCGAGATCATGTTCGTCGCCAAAAGGACGTCGATCGACAGCGGCTCCCCTTCTTTGCGCTGCTTGCGCGCGTCCTGGGAGAGGCGCGCGACGCCAAGTTGGTCGAGCACCTGGGGGATGTCGGAGGCGGTTTTGCGCGAGGTGAGCTCTTCGAGAATCAGCCGACCGCGACCTTCCCTGCCGGCTCCGCCAAAGAGCCGGCTCTGCACGTCGTCCTCGACAAGACGCCGCATCCCGCCGAGCTCGCGGAGGGAGTTGAAGTAGCCGACTAGTGTCATGTACGCGTCGGCCTCGGGCCCAGGCTGCCGCCCCAGGATCTCCCAAGCCGCTCGCAGCTGTGCTACGTACACGCGGATCAGCACCTGCTTGAAGCGGCGACCTGGCGCGCACACACCCAGGTAACGACGACCAGGTCGCATGTCTTTGTCGTCGGGCTGGTCGCGCTGGAGCGCGAAGAACGAGTCGCGCGCGTCGAGTCCAGGCGGCGGGAACACCCCAAGCTTGCGGTCGAATAGCCGCGCGACCTGGTCAGGGGCACGGCGGATGGTCGCGGTTGAGGCAATGACCTTTGGCCGTACACGTTTCCCATCAAACGTCGAACAGCAGAGTTCGTCCACGGCCGTCTCATAGAGGCCCACGAGGCTTCCGAGCGGGCCTGAAATGAGATGTAGCTCGTCCTGAATGATCAGGTCGGGCGGGCGCAGCGGCGCACACTCCGTCACACTGACGGCCGGCAGGGTGCCACGTTTGGGGTGCGAGCCTGAGTGCTCCTCGCCTGCCGTCAGGTAGCCGTGACGCTCGCAGTGCCGCGACACCTGCCCGAACAGCGCCTGCACCCGGCCCTCCCACGGCATCCTCGCCAGCTTGTCGACGGTCGCGATCACAAGCGCCGGCAGCACGCGGTAGACCTCCTCGTCGACGACCACCGCCGGCAGTCCCTCGTCCGGGCTGTTGCGCGGAGTGAACGGGCACTGGCCCGACGTGTCGGAACAGCTCAGGATCGTCCGGCCGTGGTGCACATCGACATCGATATCGCGCCCGCCCTCGAGCATCGAGCCGCACCACGGGCAGCGCGCCAGCTGCAACGGAGAGGACCCTCGCACCCCACCCGAACGCTGGCGAGCCTGCCTGACCCACTGCTCGGCATCCTCTGTGCGGTTCGGCGTTGAGGCCTGACCGACCCACAGGCCGATCCGCATGGGCGTTGTCCCCCAGCGTCGCTGCTCGGCAGTCTCGCCTTTCCCGTACAGGGCTCGACGCCGCAGCTCGCAGGCGCACAGCAGCGCCGCGGCGCGCTGGAACTGCTGCAGCGTCAGCAGGCGCAGCGTGTAGCGCATCAGCACCGCGACTCCGTCACGGCCGCCACGGTCCCCGCCGGTGTCCTGCAGGCGACGGATCGCGATCGCGAACGCCGTCAGGCCGAGATATGCCTCGGTCTTTCCCCCGCCGGTCGGGAAGAACAGCAGGTCGACCAGGCTCTGCTCGCCTGCCCGCTCAGGGTGCGTGGGATCGGCCAACGCTGGGAGCGCCAGCAGCACGAACGCGAGCTGGAACGGATACCACCGGCGGTTCTCAGGCAGGTCCGCAGCATCTACCGCGGCGTGCAGCTTCAGTGAGTCATCGTAGCGGCGCTCCTCGGCCGCGAGCGTATGGACCCGCTGCTGCCACATCGCGTGGTTGGCGAACCGAAACGCCGCGGCCACATCCGGACTCCCGAGCGCGGCGATGCCCGCCCGGATCCGCCCGAGTGCCTTGCGCGCAACGCGCAGGTGATCCCTGGCCTTCGCCTCGTGCGGCTCGAGCGCCTGCGCTGGGTCGTCGATCCGTCGCTCCTGCACGGCGATCCACGCCTCATACGCGTCCGCCAGCGGTGACAGGAGCCCAGGCAGCTCCGCATTGGAGGCTTCGCTGAGCGTTTTCATGTCAAGCGCAGCAAGCGCCGCGGTGAAGGGCTCACGAATCGCAGGGTCGCCGAAGTCCTCGGGTAGCGGAGCGTCCGTGCGTGGCACCTCCTGGATGGGCATCGCCTCGGTCTGGATCCGCACCCCGCGGCCGCGGATCTCGGCCGGCTCCATGGCTTGAACGCCGACGCCATGCCCTACCGCCAGCTCGACGCTGTCTCGGAACAGCATCTCGAGCCCGGCGAGCTCATCCCGGTCCACCTCTGGCGCCATCCCTACTGCTTGCACCGAGCGACGCACGAACACCGGCATGCCATCGGCGTGCTCGACCGCCAGCGACGCCTGACACAGCCACCGCGGCACCGCGCGTCCGCCGTCCCCGACCTGGCCGTTGACCAGGAACAGCGACACCAACAAGTGGTCATCGCGCCGACGTACGAGTCCGCGGATCACCACCTCCGGCTCGTCGGCGTCGGGCTTGTACGAACCGAGCGGGCCACTGACCTCGAGCGGGATCATGACCTGCCCGCCACACTCGCGCCGGCGCCACACCCGCGCCGGCTTCCCGTCGCGATCCAGCCGCTCCCCGCTCGTGTGCCGGGAATACGCTCCCCACGACGCCGTCACCAGCAGCTCGCTGCACTCGCAATCGACCGCAAACGTCATCCCGAACGACGAGGGCACGAGCTGATCCACCGCAGGCGGACGATCCTCCGCGGTCCCCTCGCCCTCATCGGCGGTAAGGCCTGCATCCGCCAGATCGTCCTCAGGCAGCGCGTCTGCCGCGATCGGATCCTCACCATCCTCCTGCGCACGTGACGGCCACAATCCATCCGGGCCACCCGCGTAAACGGTGAAGCGGGGCGCGAGCAGCCCCAGCAGGTAACGATCGACAGGGGCGTCGTCGAGCTCTTCCTCGGGCCCGCCGATCGGGCCGATCAGGTCATCGCGGATCAGCTCCTCAAGCTCGCCGCGTAGCTCGCGCGCCGAGCGAGCCAACCTCGTCTCAGGCACGATCCAGCTCCAGCGTCATCGCCCCTGCGTGCGCAGCCTTGCGCTGGCCCTTCCGCTTCGGCTTGCCGTGCAATCCCTGGCGCACCTCCTCGGCGTAGCGCTCGTGGTTGAGCTCGAGCAGGAGGTCGAGTACCTCCTGGCGCGGACCGGGAGCAAATGTGAACCGCGTCCCGAACCGCGTCTCGTGAAAGCCGTGGCCGAGCTCGAGCTCCGACCAGCCGTATGCGTCCCGGACCGTGTGGTCGAGGTGGACGTGCAGCTCGCGGAGCTGCCGGATGTCATCGGCGTGCTCATGTGGATCGTGAAGGCGGTTGTACGTCTTCGTCAGCCCCTCCCGGCGGTCGAGCATCAACGCCGACCGATGCGCGGTCAGCTCGCGCGCGAGGGTGCCCACGGCATCGGTTAGCTCGGGCTGAGGGAATGTCTCGAAGCAGTCCGTGGGGATGTACCGAATGTCGTTCCTCATCGTGGATCCGCGCGAGATCGCCCAGCAGTGATGAAATCCACTCATCAAGAGTCCCAGATACTTTTCGTCGTCGTAGGCGAAAACCACAAGCATGTGAGAAAGGATCACGTCGCTGGGAACCCATGTGGGCATCATCGTCCGGCTGGTCTGGGCGATTCCGATGCAACGACGAAGTGACGAAATGGCCCGATAGAGATCCTTGCCCTGCCGTCCAAACTGCCACCAGCGCTCGCGATACCCGCGCTCATTGAGTGTGATGCGTTCCGGCTTAACCAGAGCCTCAACTCGAGCGAATGGCTTCGTGTACCGACGGGCTTCGTCTTCCGTCCAATCACGGAAGTCGATAACCCACCGTGAAGGCGAGCTGTCAGGGCGCGAATTGAGGTCCTCGCCCACCAAGTACGGCCGCACCACGCGCGCGTTTCGTGGGTCGCCGGCGATCAGCGTCGCGGCCTCGTCTGGCGATAGCACGAAGCCGATTCCTAGGACGTAGGATCCGATGAACGCGTGATTGCGGTTCTCCTGTAAGCGATAGGTCGCTCCTTCGACGCGACTTCGAATCGCCAATGCGGAGGTGATCCCGCCGACCGCGCGGCGGTCGAGCACGCTTGGCCCCGCCCATCCGTCCCGTCGAGCCCAGACGGTCGCCATCTCCAGGTTCGCGCCTCCTGGCCACGGCTCGCTTGAGATCGCCCGGTGGACGGTCCAGCCGTCCTCGACGAGCTGGTCCAGCCCGACTTCGCGCGTGTCTCCCTGGGCGATCGTGTTCGTCGCGATCAAACCGAAGCCGCCCCTCGCGCGGGACAGCTGCGATGCCCGCAAGTAGAAGTACGCGACCAAGTCAGCGTTACCGCGCACGCCGCCCGCGAGCCACTCGACCAGGTAGTCGCGATACCTCCCTCCGAGTGCGCCGCTGATCTTCTTCCCGCCTTGGAACGGCGGGTTTCCGACGATCGCGTCGAAACCGCTCTGTGCGCTCACCTCTGGGAACTCGAGCGCCCAGTGGAAGGGATGCCGGTCCGACCACTCGATGGCTTCGACCTCGCCAACCGCTGCGCGGTGCTCGACGAGCCAGTGATCGGCGAGCGCGCGTAGCTGAGTCCGCGCCGTCGCTCGCTCGAGCTCCGGAGGGTCCGGGTCGAGCGCCGTCCTCACCCAGCCGGGGACCTCGGTTGCGATCAGCGGGTCTGCGTCGTCGATGCCGGCGAGCGCCGCTCCGACGATAAGGTCGCCGAGCAACCGGGCGTCAGCGAGTGCGTCATCGGCCTGATGCAGAAGCTGCGCCTTGCGCTCGGCGTCGGGAATGTCGCGCACGATGAAGCCCTCCAGTTCACGCCTGAGTTCGAGCGCCCGGTCCACAGCAGCCTCGATCTCGTGGAAGCCGAGGTCGAGGCTGGACTGGCGGTGCCAGTTCAGGTCGAGGTGCGCAACGCGGAGCTGGCGGAGGTCGGTGACGCCTAACAGCGAGTCGCCCGGGCGCAGCGCGTGGTCGACGAACGAGAACGGGCGGTGGCGGGCGAGCGTGATCAGCCAGAGCGACAGCTTGGCCATCTCTACTGCCATCGGGTTCTTGTCGACGCCGTACAGGCAACGCTCGGCAACGAGGCGATGGGCGAGCGCCACCCGCTCGAGCGGGTCGGCCGGAACGGCCTCGCCGGCGGCAAGCGATCGGTGGCTGGCGGCGCCGTCACCGGCGGCTCCCTCGGCGGCCCACGCTTCGAGCAGCCGGGCAGCGAGGTAACGGCACGCGGCGACGAGGAATGCACCTGAGCCCATCGCGATGTCCGCGACCTTGAGGTTCAGTAGGTCGTCGGCGGGCTTCAGCTTCCACTTCGCGGGGTCACGCTCCTGGGCTGGGCCGGGGTCGTAGGCGACTGGGTCGAGCGCGTGACGGACAACCTCCTCGGCTAGCTCGCGTGGCGTGTAGTAGGTGCCCGAAGAGCGGCGGTCCAGAGCCTGCGTGACGAACAACGAGCCGGCGAGGAACACCAGGGGGTCCCCACGGAGGTCTTCGCGGAGCAGCGCGTGGTAGTGCGCGACGCGGTCGAGCAGCTGTTCGTCGTTGCCGCAGGCGGCGCGCAGCCGTGCGCGTCGGTCCTCTGTTAGCTCGGTGGCGAGCGCCCTGCGGATTACGCCGGCCGAGCAGCCAGTCTCCTTGGCGAGGCGCTCGACGAACGTGTCGTCGCCGGCGCCGGCCCACGCTACGATCTCTCCGAGCGGCAGCTCCGGCTCGTGTTTGCCGGCGAGCGCGAGCGCGGTGTCGGTGATCCGCACAGCGGTGTGGTCGAGCAGGCCCTCGTAGACGTGGCCGATCTCCTCCACGTCGAGCGCTTCGTAGGAGAGCAGCATGCGGACGCCGCCCTGCGCGAGGGTCTGAAGCGCGTCGAGCAGGTGAAGCATCGTGCGGTCGTCGACCGGGAGCGGGTGCGCGGACTGCTTGCGCCACTTGGTCGCCGCTGGGCGGCCCTCGAGAAACGGGTAGCGGTCAGGGTCGAACACCCCCGCCGTAGGGAGGAAGGCGCAGTGCGTCGTGCTCGATCCCGCCGTGAACCGCGCGGAACAGCGCCAGCACGCGATACCAGGCTCCGGTCGAGCGTTCGAGCGGGTCCTCGCCGTGCTGGTCGGCGCGCTCCTGCAGTTGTGCCCGCAGCGTGCTCGCCGCCAACGTCCTGTTGTAGCGCTCGTCGTCGAGCGGCAACAGCCGGCGCTCCTCGGCCACGAACAGGAACACGAGTCGCATCATCACCGTGACCGCGCCTCGATACACCTCTGCGCTTTCAAGATCCTGGAGCAGTTCGCCGTGGCGGTCGCGGTCTTCGCCGTCGAGCGTCGCGATTAGCAGCTCGACCGCGCGGCGGACCTGTGCCCCGAGCTGGTCTGCGACCGCTTGCTGGCGGCCGGCGCTCTCCTGGAGCAGCGACGACAAGCCCTCGTCGACCGGCAGCGTGAAGAAGCGGCGGGCGCCGAGCAGCGTCACGAACGCGCGTAGCGTCAGCGGCTCCTCGAGCCACATCTCGGCGCGCCACGTGCATGTGCCGGTGCTCTCTCCCTCGCGCGCCCACACGAGCGTCCAGCATTGCCCGTCCGTCACCAATGCAAGCGGGACGCCTGAGGCGCGGGCGAGCTCCGCGGCGCGGTCGAGTGGACTTGCTGACCACCCCTCGCCGGGGATTGGCCGGTCGAGCGTGGTTCCCTGCGGGTAGGCGTGCACAAGAAGCACAGCCGGATCGCCCTCGCGTCCGCGGTCGCACACCACATATGACGGCCGCACCGTGACTCCCTGCTCGGCGACGTGGTGCGATGGGTCAGCGTCGGTCGCCTGGGAGGTCGCGTCGCGCAGCGCGAGCAGCTCGTCGAGTACCCAGCGAATCCATCGCTGCCGAAGCCCAGGGTTCTCGTGCCACTCGGCGTACGCAACGCGCAGATCGGGCATCAGCATGGTGGCCTCGAGGCCGTCCGGCAAGATCCGTTCGAGCACGGGAACGGTCAGGAACGGGCCACTTGTCTCAACCAGCGACAGCCATTCGGCGTGGTGCCGGCCGATCCGCGAGCGGGCTAAACTCGCGCCGCGCGCCATTTACAACCTGGCTCCCTCGGGCACCAGCAGCGTCACCGCTGCTGGGAACAGGCGGTGCGCAGGGTCCGCGTACCGGCGCGCGATCGCAGCCTGCTCGCGTTCGATCTCCTCAGGAATGCGGCCGAGGCGGGCGCGCAGCGACCGCAGGTCCCGTTCGACCTGTTGGCGGTCGCCGCCGTCCAGCTCGAGCCCGGTGATCAGCTGCAGTTGCCCGCCATTTTCGCCGAAGGCCTCGCGGCGGATGGTCGCCCCTAGCTCGTTCAGCGTCGCGTCGATGTGCGCCTGCTCCTCATGGGCGCGGGCGGCGAGGGTCGCGGTAAGCTGCCGCGCCCGATCGCCTGCGCGTGTCTGCAGCGCCGCGCGGAGCGCCTCGGCCGCGGATTGAAGCTGCCGAACCAGTCGGTCCCGCAGCGGGGCCGGCACCCGAGTGTCTTGGGC
Organism: uncultured Solirubrobacterales bacterium; assembly: GCA_963808655.1. Lineage (GTDB taxonomy): Bacteria > Actinomycetota > Thermoleophilia > Solirubrobacterales > Solirubrobacteraceae > Palsa-465. Next base: position 34,523 of record CAWEGZ010000023.1, on the reverse strand, counting down.
GAGCGACAGCGAGTGCTCGGTCTCCAGCACTCCAAGCCGCTCCGGCCCCTCTCCGCCCAGACGAACGCCGGCGAAGATCAGCTGCTCGTGCAGCCTGTGGCCGCTCGCTCCCGTGATCACCAGCCGGCCATGCGCGACCGCGACCGGCGCGCCGAGTTTATGGTCCGCGTACCGCAGCGTGACGCGGTGGAGGTGGTGGCCCGTGCCCCATACCTCGGCGCGCAGCAGCGCGAGCGCGATCCGCACCAGGGGATGGCCGAGATGTGCCAGGACGACATCCGTCCGGTTGCTCGCAAGCTCGTGATCGAAGGTGATCGGCCGGCGCTCCGACGGGCGTGCCGGGTGCTCAAGTCCGATCGCGGCGCGCGACCAACTCCCTGTCAGCGATGGGACCACCCAGGTCCCGGGCTCGGAACCGGGCGCAAGCGCAGGCTGACCCGCGAGCTCGAGCGCGGTCGCGACCACCCGCTCGACGCGCTCGGGAGCAAGGTGCAGGATGGTCCGACTCTCGTTCAACTCGTCACGGAGCGCCGCGAGGCGCTCGCGCATGCGCCGCTCCTGCTCGAGCAGCGCGCGTGACGCGGCCGCTGGGCGGAAGCGGGTCTCGTCAAGCGCCATGCGGCGTCCGAGCATCGCGTCCTCGATTTGCGCCGCGATCACCGGCCCTGCGCTCCCGAGATCCTCGCGGATCTGCTCGACTTTGCTAACCACCCGAGCGAGGAAGTCGAGGTCGCCCTCGAGCGAGCCCCGTGCAGCGCTCTCCCAGCCCGCGCTCACGCAATGGTGGATTAGCACCTCTGACGCGGGCTGTCCATGACGATCGATCCGACCGTTTCGTTGCTCGAGGCGGTTCGGGTTCCACGGAATCTCCGCGTGCGCCAGCAGATGGCAGTGGCGCTGCAGTGAAATCCCCTCGGACGCCGCGTCGGTCGCTAGCAGCACCCGCACGGGAAAGTCGCTTGGTGGTTCCTGCCACTGGCTTTTGATCCGCTCGCGCTCCTCCTCGCTGGTCGTCCCGTCGAGCAACTCGACCCGCTTGCCGCCTATCCCGCGAGCTGCCAGCCGCTCCTGCAGATACCGCTGGGTCGCGCGGTACTCGGAGAACACAATGACGCGCTCATCGTTGCAGCGGCCGTTCGGCCTCACATGCTCCTCGACCCAGTCGAGCAATCGCTTCGTGCGTGCGTCCTCACGGACGGCCGAGGGCTCCGCCCACTCGAGCATCCGATCGAGTAGCGCCAGCTCCTCGCCAGTTGGGCGGCTTTGCTCAGCGGCGGCCGCTACGGCGATCGCGTCCCGCGCGGCCTCGCCCACACCATCCTCGCTCCCCTCTGAGTCCAGCGCGTTGGCGGCATCGTCGAACAGTCGCTGCAGCACCGCCGGCGCCGGCGGCGCCTCCGGGCGCCTATCCCGCAGCAACGTCTCGCGATGCACCTCCAGCGTCCGTAGGAACGCCGCGGGCGAGGAGAACAAGCGTTTCTTCAACAGCGTCACGACGAAGTCGGACGCCGCCCTCGCGGAGGGATCGCTACTCAGGCGGCGCGCGCGAGCCGCGCCGTACGCGCCGAGGGTCGCGTGTACCTCGCGCTCGCTCTCAGGATGGTCGACCTCCAGCATCACCACTCGCCGGCGGGGAAACCGGGGGCGGCCTTCGTCGTCAACGAGATCCTGCTTCAAGCGGCGGACGGTCACCTCCCGCGTGACCTCCCGCCGCGGCCTGATCCCTCGCGCGAACCGATGCGGGTCGAGCAGCTCGAGAAGGGCCGCGAACGAGTTGTCGTAGCCGTTGTGTGGCGTCGCCGACAGGAACAGCCGATGCTCGCAATGCGGCGCTAGCGTGCGGATCGCCGCCGTTCGCAGCGTGTCCCGCGCGTATCTACCGCCGGCGCCCGCTGGAGCGCAGTTGTGCACCTCGTCGACGATCAGTACGTCGTAGCGACGCGGGATCTCCGGGTGAGGCGGGAGCACCTCTCGCAGCAGCCGCATCCCCAGCTCGCCCTTCAGCCAGTCGATCGACACGATCAGCCGCGGGAAGTGCGCGAACGGGTTTGCGCCCACTCCGCGCGCACGACGCAGCTGCCCTAGCAGGTCGCGGTCCACGATCCGGAACTCGAGCCCGAACTTCTCGCGCATCTCATCGCGCCATTGGAGCTGAAGCGACGCAGGGCAGACGACGATCGCGGTCCGCGCCCGGTGGCGCAGCATCAGCTCCTGCACAACGAGCCCCGCCTCGATCGTCTTGCCCAGGCCGACGTCGTCGGCGATCAGCAGCGTAGCCCTAGGCGAGCGCAACGCGCGGACCAGCGGCTCGAGCTGATAGTCCTCGATCGTGATGCCGCTGCGAAACGGCGCCTGCAAGGCTCGCTGATCGGCACTCGTGACCGCGCCCCAGCGTACGGCATCGAGAAACGCGTCGAGTTCCACCGGATCATCGAGGCGGTCGGCTGCGATCCCCGGAAGCTCTGCGCGCTCGATCACCGTCGTTCCGGGCTCTATCTCCCACACGACCTCGAGCTCCTCGCCGGTGGCGTCGTCTTCGACCGACACGAGCGAGACGAGGTGTTGCACCGGGCGGGCATCGAGGAACGCCTGCGAGTCCCGCGCCACGTCGCCCACCACCCAGATCCGTCCGCGCACACGCGCAAGCTGCCCGGCTGAAGGGGCTGCCGGCGGTGCTTCGGTGGCTAGCTCAACAACGGCCATGCGAACCTTGGATCCCAGCGGTCATTTTGCTGCGTATCGGCGCGGGCCGTCCGCATCCTCAACCCCCAAAACCGCCCCGATATCCGGCAGTGTGACCGCACTCGCGGAGCAATGCAACCCAGCGGGCAGTGCCTTCCGGAGTCCGCTGGTCTGACCGACCGCCCGGGAGCGAGCCGCCTGGCTCGCTCCCGGGCGGTGTCCGGCCGCAGGCCGGACTCAGGTTGAGGCTTAGGGCTCTCGGAAACCGTTCGTTCCGCCGCGTCACTAACCGAGCGAAGCGAGGCAGTGACGCGGCGGGAGATCGCCCGCAGCGCTGGGCGACGCGGGCATTCGTCAAAGGTTTGCAACAAGTGACGGGCACCTCTAGACGGACCCGTTGGCCGCCGCTACGGTGGCCGGCCTACTGATGTCCGTCGCAGCCCTTTACTTCTACCGGCGCGATTTCATCACGCGTGCGAGGCCCTTCTTGTGCGGGCTTTGGGCATACCTCGAGCTTGTGCTCGGGAGACCCACGCGTGATGCGATGCGCTCCGTCTTTTAGGTGCGCTCCGGCCTCTGGCAGCCCTCGGGTCGCTGTCTTTGGCCGTGTGCGAGTCGACCACCACAACCGCGCCCCTAGTCCACGACGGGGACCGGCGCGGCGCCTCACGCTTATCCGAGGCACCCTGACCCGAGCGAGCCTTCCCGCCTTGAGCTCGGACTCGCGGCGGATCGAGCGCCGGCTTACCCCGGCCGCGCTCGATGGCAACAACACTTATCGCGACGGGGTGAAGAAGTGAGCGGCGGCGATCGGGCCCAGGCGGCGCGTGCGGCGTATCGGCGGCGGGTCTCCGCGCGGGCGCGGCGCGCCCGGGCGGAGACCCAGACGCTTAGGCTCGAGCGCGAGCGCCTGCAGCTGGCGCACGCGCTGCGGCGCGAGCTCGAGGCGCTCGCCGCCGGCGCCGCGGATTTGGCGCGCGCCGCGCAGGGGCAGGGGCGCGCTGCCGACCGCGCGCGAGTCAGGCTTCTGGCGCGCCGGCGCCGCGCCCAGGAGGCATCGACGCGGGCCGAGCGCTTCGCGCTCAACCTCGGTCTAGCCGAGCTCGATGCGGCCGATCGCGAGGCACTCGGGCTGCCCGATGCTTGACCTCGAGTACGACCTGAAGGTCATCTGCCGGCGCAACCGGGACGGATCGCACATGACCCAGGCCCAGCGCGAGCAGCGCCTTAGGCTGATCGCGCGCGAGCTCAACGATCTCGGCTTCCGACACCTGCGCGCCTCCTCACTCAAGCCAAAGCACGTCGAGGCTCTCGTGAGCGAGTGGCAGCAGCGAGGCCTGTCAGCGGGGACAATCAAGAACCGCATGGCCGATCTGCGCTGGTGGGCCGAGAAGGTCGGCCGCCAGGCGGTCATCGCCCACGACAACGCCCACTACGGGATCGAGCAGCGAACCTTCGTCGCCGAGCACTCGAAGGCCAGCCGGCTGAACGGCGACGCGCTCTCCGAGGTAGCGGATGCGCATGTGCGCATGTCGCTGCGAATGCAGGCCGCGTTCGGGCTCAGGCGAGAAGAGGCAATCAAGTTCACGGCGGCGTTCGCTGATCGCGGTGACCGCCTGCTACTGAAGGCATCGTGGTGCAAGGGCGGCCGCGAGCGCGAAATCCCAATCCGAACCCAAGCCCAGCGCCAGCTCCTCGACCAATGCCACGCGTTAGCCGGGAGCGGCTCGCTGATACCGCCAGAACGCTCATACATCGAGCAGCGCCGGATCTACGAGCGCCACGCGGTCCGGGCCGGCCTCTCCAAGCTGCATGGCCTGCGCCACGCCTACGCACAGATCCGCTATCACGAGATGACCGGATGGCCGCCGCCAGCAAGCGGCGGGCCAAGCGCCCGCCAGCTCACCGGGGCCCAAAGAGGCCGCGACCGCCAGGCGCGAGCGGTGATCTCACGCGAGCTAGGCCACGAACGCGAACAGGTCACCGCCGTATATCTGGGTCGGTGAGGAACCCGGAATCACTGCGCATTACAGGGCGTCAGCGCCGGCAAGACGTCATGGACGACGCGGGAAGAACCATCGCCGTCGTCGCTGTTGTGCTCTCCGGTGAGTTTGAGGCGCCTGGGGGATATCGCTGCACGCGCCCCTTTTACGCGAACGCGATCGCCAGCCGCCGCGCGAATCCGGCTCGACCCCGGCGCGCCAGTTGTCGCCGAAGCGGTGGATAACGTGCAGGAGCACCGCCCGCAAAGCGATCCGCCGGTTCAGGCCATCGGTCTGGGCGCCCAAGCACGCGCAAAGATTGTGCATGGCGTCAGTTGGAGGTCGGGCAGCGTCCTCGTTGATTCTTGAGACTCCGTCGGGCGGGTTGCAGGCTCGCTCAGGAAGGTTGTAGGTTCCTATCGCCTTGGCGAATGCCCGAATCGTGGCCGCCGCTGACGGTTCGGCTGGTGGGTGAACGGCAGCTGATCTTGTTTGACGTAGATCAAGATCTCAATGTACGAAAAGAAGCGTACAGTCGGGCTTACGTCGCGGCTGTCGCGTCGACCGCTGGCTTTGTAGTGCAGAGTCGAAATATCGATTTGGATAGCGTCGATGGCACGATCCATGCCCGCGGCGGGGATAGCTCTGTTCGCTCGCCGCTATTGGACTTTCAGCTTAAGTGCACGGCGACCGCAAGGATCGATGATGAGTACGTCTGCCACCGCCTCAACCGGAAGAACTACGATGAGCTTAGGGACGACACGTATTTGGTGCCGCGAATCCTCGTGGTTGTGGTTGTGCCAAGCGATCCGCGAGAGTGGATCGTTCAAGGCGAGCGCGAAATGTTGGTCCGGAACTGCGGATACTGGCGATCGCTCCGCGACGAGCCACCCATTCATGGGGCGAGCATTACAGTCTGCGTACCGAGAAGCCAACGCTTCACGGTCGACTCGCTGGCTTCACTGCTCGAACGTATTGGCAGCGGAGGATTACCGTGATCCAGGCAATCAGGCGGCAGGTTTCGCTCCTGAGTCCGGAACACGTGGAGCAATATTTGCGCGCGCGAGGTTGGGTGGAACTCTCAAGGTCCCCCGGTCGTGCAATCCGATTCGAAAAGGGCCATCACGAGGTCCTCGTTCCACTAACGCGTGACGTCGGTGATTACGCGCTTCGTCTGCGCGACGTGGTCGCGATGCTCGAGAGAACGGAGGATAGGACCGCGACCGAACTAATTGCTGAGATCACCCAGCCCGAGGCGGATGTACTGGACTTCCGTATTTCGGCGCCAGAGGTGGGACCCGGCACGATAGCTCTTCCCGCGGGACTGACGGCGCTCGAGGCGTCAGCCGAAGCCCTGGCAGCAGCCGTCGCCAGCACTCTTGCGCCTCGCTCAACACATCAATGGTCGCGTGTTCGTCAGCTCGATGCCTTTCTCGAGACCGTCGTGCTCGCTCCGGCGGAGCCGTCGAGCTATGCGACGCGGTTTCTTGTGCCCACCGCTCATGCGGGGCCGGTCGCCGAACGTAATCTTGGCCGACGCGTGACACAGACTCTTGCTCGGGCGCTTAGCGAGCTTGCCCGAGCTAGTACAGCCGCAGCTTTACGGCGCCGTGAAGCGCTTGTCGCAGCGGGAATAAGCGCGGAACTCTGCTTCGCAGTCGCCGACCTTGTGCCGCCCGATTCTCAGCAGGTGCTTGAGGTGGCCTTCGAGTGGTCTAGGACGCGACCGATTGACGCCAGCTTGCCGACGCGCGTGAGCTTCGCTCCCAGCGCAGCCGGTGATGTGTTACGCCTTGGTGAATGGTTGGGCGGGACGCGTCGCTTTCGCCTGCTACGACCGAGCGTGGGCGATGAGGAAGAGTTGGAATCGGTCGCAGCGGGGACGGAGCCCGAGGAGCTTTCTCCACCTCGTCGTGGAGTGACTATCAGTGGGCTCGTGACATACCTAGCTGACGGGAACTATGTGCGGATTCGAGGAGATGTTGATGACCGCGAACGGTCGGTGCGCGTTGAACTGGATGCCCGGAGATATCTAATTGCCGTCCGCGCGCATGAAGAAGGCAAGCCCGTTGAGGTAACCGGCGATCTGACGGACCGGGCCAGAGTTCCAATACTGTCGACTGTAACTAGCTTCCGGATCGCTGGATAGGCCGGTCCGTCGAGCGGCATCCCCCGAGTTCTAAGGCCGCACGAGCGGCCACTCATTCCTTCGCCGCTAGTTCCAGCTCTACTCCACCCTTAACGATCGTATCCACGGGATCCACTGACTCCGGTAGGCGATAGGCGTACGCCACAGGTTTGGGTGCATCGAGCCGAGCCCGATTCATGATGTCAACGAAAGTTCCGTCGCCAGTGACTATGCCGTCTGCCTCGAAGCCGTAGACCGCGAGCCGATTGTCGCCCGGCGTTCCACGTGTGACCTTTCTGAGGCCTTGTAGGAACCGCACTGCCCAGCGCATCCACTCGCGAGGAACCTCCTCAACATTGATCTCGTGAAACCAAAGGTGGTTCCACGATGATCGCTGGCGAAGAATCAGATCCCGATCGACAAACGGTCCGAGCCAGTCAAGCGACGCTTGAGAACGACCTTCTACGAGGTCGCCCCACCACACGTACACAGACTCAAGTCGCCACGCGTCTACTGGTGTTCTGTCCCAGCCCGGCGCGATATCCGGCGGGCGTCCGGTCCACCCGGTGAGCCGGATGCTGTCGAACTGTAGCCGTGCCATTTCCTTGCGGGTTCGATGCGCCTGACTCCGCGCGCGCGACATCAGATCTCCCTCTACAAGCGAGACCCGTGCAGCTTCGGCAGCCGGATCATCGCGAGCGCGCTTCCAAAACCCCCGGCCGCCAGACCAGTCTGCGCGCAACCGATAGAAGGCCCGGAGGTCGGGATCCGCCACAAGCCAGCTCGGGCGGCGCCGACGTATTACCGCTAACACGTCCTGACACTCCATATACACCTCAGTCATTAGTCGCGTCCACGAAGCGCGCGTAACGGCTTTCACCAAACGAGCGCGAAGCATGGGATCTGGCGTCCTCAGCACTTCGTAGACCACGGCCGGCGCTATTGCGATCTCAAGCTCATTTGCCTTGGCCTCTTTCCGCAAGCGATTGACTTCATCGGCGTCCGAGAGCCGCCGCCAAACGTTTGTGTCGAGAAGAAGCCGTGGCCGTTGGTCGACTGCTTGGGGGTCTGTTCTCTCGTTGTCAGCAGGAGACGGACCGCTCATCGAGCCTAGGAGTCGCCATCGATCTCGCCCCCAGCGTCTGCCTCGGTCTCGCGCTCGCCTCCCGCGTTCGCTTCACACATCTCTTTCGTCGCCGGGCCTGCCGGGAGCATTCGCAGTGAGTCGAGCGCACGCTGGACCACCACATCCACTTGCGCGGAGAAGTCCTCGTCCGAAGCCAGTTCCTTTAGCGGCAGCCAGCGAAAGGGGAAGAAGAAAGGCTCCCCCGGGTCGCGGCGTGCGTACTCAAATCCCTGATCGGTCATGCGCTCGAGCCACTCCTGATCCGGCTCGCGACCGGGTCTCGGATGGCGTCCCTCTTCAAAAACCGCGCCAGCACCGAACGCGATCGCGTTCCTTCGCTTGGCGGGGTCGCGCTTGTAATCGCGCCCACACTGCCGTTGAAACCAGGTGCGTGCTGGCCAAACGGGCTTAGGAGGCTCTCTGCGTTGCTGAACGTGGTGCCAGAAATTCACGGGATTTCGAGCGACGTGCTGCTCACTCGGTTTCAAACCCCAGCCGACCTCGATGCGCTTACGCGCCTGCTCAATGAGCCCCTGAGCCACATTCTGGGCCCGTTGCCAGCCGTCCAGCACGGCTACGTCATCGCTCGTCAATCCCTGTGCCTGAGCCAAGCTGGTCATCCAGATGATGAACATATTGATCGACCAGCCAAGGCCCCGCCGATTTGAGGTCTTTGTCCCTCAGCCAATCGTCGAAAGCCGCCGCCACATCCTGCCAAGTGCAGACCGCAGCTCCAGGGGGCCGGTGGGCACATCGGCGCCCACCCGTAGCGGCCACGCGAATCTCGCAGTCGCCACCCTGCGACCGCTGCCAATCCATGTACCTCGCGTTTGCCGCGTTGACCACGGCGTCGGCGTCGGGCTGACCCGTGTGCCGCGCCGCACCGCTCACCGGAGCCGGTGGGCGAGCTCGCTCGGGTAGTTGGGGAAGTAGCGGGTGATGTCGCTCAGCGAGAAGCGCGGCAGGATCGAGGACGCGGGCTCGCGCTCGAGCAGGAACCGAAACGACTCGCGCACGACAGGCTCGAGGTCATCGGCCGGCAGCTCGAACTCGCCGAGGATCTCTGGCACCGCGACGCGGTGCGTGGTCTCTCGCCCGCCCTCGCTGACCTCCACCTGGAACTCCCGTAGGCCCAACGGGATGATCGCGATCTTCGCCATCGCAGACGACACATTAGCCCGATGGCCTACCGACACCGGAATCAGCTCCTTGCTCTGCGCGCGCCAGTCGCCGGACCGTTGCCAATCGCGAAGGGTCGACGCAACCGACCACCGCGGACCACATCACATGCCCGAGGAGGTGTCGGCGCGGCTCAGTCCGCCAACTGCTTTCACGCGAAAGCATTCGCGCCGTAGTCCGCCGGGGCCGCGTCATACCGTGCTGTGGTGTCCTCGCCGCCATCTACCCTTGTCGGTCATGGCTGACGAAGATTTCTCTACTCCGTGGCTGCTCGATCTCGCCAGCACGCAACGGGACACTGGCCCCGATCCTGGGAACCCGGTCTATGACGACGAGCAGCAGATGACGTTCCTGCAGGAGCCGCACTACACGCCGGCGATCGAGTCCGACGGGCCGGTGGCGACAAAGAAGGCTGACCGGGAGACCGGCGAGGATCAGAAGGGCTACTGAGCCCGCCAGCCGTCCTCATCATCACGAACGAGCGGGATGTCGGCGCCGATTTCCTGGTCCGTGAGTTTCGCGATCGCGGGTCGCGAGTCGTGCGCCTGAACGCCGAGCGGGCGCCGGACTGGCAACTGAGGCTGCTGCCAACCGGCGGTTGGCGGGTCGGCCGCGGGGAGCGGAGCGTGAGCTCCGAGGAGTGCGCGGGGGTTTGGTGGCGGCGTCCGGAGCCGCCGCGGGTGCCGCTTGATCTCCCCAACGCGGCCGACACCATCAGCGATCAGTGGCGGGCGTTCATGGTCGCGCTCGCGACAGTTCCCGGCCCGACATGGGTGTCCGACCCCGCGCGCATCAGGTTGGCGGAGGACAAGGCGCTGCAACTCCGCCGTGCCGCCGACGCCGGCCTGCTCGTGCCCGAGGCGCTGTGGACGAACGACACACAGGCGGCGCGGGAGTTCTTTGCGCATCACGGCGACCGCGCTGTGGTCAAATCCGTGACCACCGCGTGGTGGGAGGGGCCTGACCAAAGCCGGTTCGTGTTCGCTTCACTGGTCGGCGTCGGGGATCTGCCGCCGTCTGAACGGCTGGCGAGCGCACCCGTCTGCTTCCAGCAACCGATCTGGCCGAAGCGTGACATCCGGGTCACCGTCGCCGGCGAGGCCGTGTTCGCCGCCATCCGCGAGGCCAATCCTCAGTCAGGGGACGAGCCGCTCGATTGGCGCAGCGGCGAGCAACGGGAATGGTCTCGATACGAGCTGCCCGCCGACATCGCCGAATGCTGCCGGTCGCTGGTGACGCGGTTCGGTCTGCGCTTCAGCGGCATCGACCTCGTTCTGGACGAGCACCGCCAGCACTGGTTCGTGGAGCTCAACCCGAACGGCGAATGGGGCTGGCTTGCGCGCGCCGGATTGCCGATCGCCGAAGCGTTGGCCGATGTCCTGCTATCTCAGGGCGCATGAGGAGGCCGCCCTGCAGCTGACGCGTCCGAGCTGGTTGAGGCTCCCTCACGTCCGGCGGCCGCGCGTGCCCCAACGCGTCCGCGACTTCCTGACCTGGGACGTCAGCTGCTGGCTGCTGCCGACTCCGGCGACCTACCTCTTCAACCTGCTGCGCGTCCGCTCGCCGACGGAGATGCCCGAACTCCCGCCGGCCGAATGGTCACGGCGCGAGCGCCGAGAGCTGCTGACCGGCTCCGAAGACCGGCTGCGGAACCTCGAAGGGAAGGGCCCGGGACTGGCGACGATCAGCGCGGTCATCACCGCCGCGGTCCTGGTCGCGCTGACCACCGGCTGGCACGAGAGCAGGGGCTTCGCCCGCATCATCCTGGTGATCGCGACCGTGTATGCGGTCCTGAGCCTGATTATGCCGCTGTACCTGGTCGGACCGCTCAAACGGGAGGCCGTGCACGTTGGTGCGCTCGCTGATGCCGCCGAGGCCGACGATCCCGAGGAGGATCTCGCGCAGGCGGCCGCCACCTCGGCCATGAACCAGGACCTGCGCAACCTCCGGGTCGCAAACCTGCTCGAAGCCGCCCGCCGAGAGCTGACGTACGCGCTTGTGCTCCTGGTCGTCTGGCTGATCCTCGTTCCGGGCACGGCTGCTCTGAAGCGGGGGTATGACCATCATCAGTCCCACGCCGCTCATCGCGGTCGCGTTGAGGCGCGGCAGTCCCGATAGTGACCGAAGGGGTAGCACAATGAGGGCGTGTCCGCGCGACCGAGCAGTAAGCCACCGGCGATAATCGAGGCCGAACGCTGGGGCGAGCAGAACGCCGCCTTCCTGACTGCGGTCTTCCAGCGCTGGGATGCCGACGGCGAGTGGCCCGGCGTTGATGACATCGGCCGTCAGGCGATTCGCCAGCATTGGGGTATTGACGCGTTCACCCTCGCGGAGGAGATCCCGCGCCCGCTTGGGGTCAGCCAGAACGGGGGCGACGAGCGGATTATGCTGCGTGTGCGCGGGCTGAGCTTCGCGCCACCGGCGTGGTCGTTGCTGGGCGACTTCATGAAGGCGATCCGGCTAGCCGCGAAGCTCTACGTCGAGGAGTCGGGCACGCCCGAGCTTCGAGGAGTTCACCTGACGGACACCCCCGGGCTAGACGAGCGCCGCGCAACACAAGTCATCAAGCTGCTCGATATCGACTACTGGATGCTCGGCAGCGGAAGCGGCGATCCGGGACCCGACTGGTATCGCGAACTGCGGCGCAGCTGCCGGCATCTCATCGGCGTGGAGAGTCTGGCGGATTACTTGCAAGTCGAGTCCGAACATGTCCCGTGGGCGGCACCGGCCGCGCCGATCACCCTGATCGAGAGATCGGTCGAAGACGACCTGGTTCCAGGAGCTTTGCCGTTCGAGTCCGCGTCCGCGGGATCAAAGGCCGTGGTCGAGCTAGCGGGGCCCAAGGCAGGCTCGCGCTCGGACGACATCCCAAGCGTGTTCATCAGCTACGCCCACGACGACAAAGCGCTCGCCCGCGAGTTCGCGGACGGGCTCGTCGCCCATGGCCTGCAAGTCTGGATCGACGACAACGAGTTGCTGGCCGGCGACTCGATCATCGAGCAAATCTCCAACGCCGTCGCCGGCGTCGACTTCTTCTGCGCGCTCGTGTCCGAGGCGTCGCATCAATCGAAGTGGTGCCAGCGTGAGCTCGCCCTTGCGATGGCGCGCGATCTCGGACGCGATGACGCGATCGTGATCCCGCTCCGCGTGGGCGACGTGGAGATGCCCGCGAGCATCACCGACCGGCTGTACGTGGAACTCGATCCAACAAACGTGCCGGCTGCCGTCGAGCGGATGGTGAGCGATGTGCGGCGACATCGAGAGCGCCAACGGCAGCTGCACGGCATCGGCCGGGACCCGCGGTGAGTTCGGAGCATCGAACGACGGACGGGGCACAGCCACGTAACCGACCCAACAACGAAGGGTGTTGCGTCGCGTGATCGCCTTCGCGACAAAGCACGAGCCCGATCGGCAACGTGGCCGACAATCGCGTTCGCGTGAACGCGATGGGACAGAATCGTCAGGGTGCGCCCTGGGCCCTAAGCAGCAGAGAGCCGCGCAGCGACCGGCGGGCGCCGAGAGAGGAGCCACACGGCCACGCCGATGCAGACGACCACGATCGCGATCTCGCGAAAATGGTCCTGGGCTAGCCGAGTCTCGTTCCCTTCGGCATCCACGATACTCACGGGACCGATGCGACGGTAGCTACTGATCCGCCCGCTGCCAGCCAGGTCGGCGGGCACGAATGTCGTGCCGGAGCTATGGCTTGGCACCCCGTTGATGGCGCTATCTATTGCATGGTCGAGAGTGCGCGTTGCGGCGCGAAATGCGCTGGTGCGCGGGCTATTTACCGTAGCCATCCAGAGATCATCTCCTCAAAGCCGTTCTCGACAAGGTTACGCGCTTGCTGAAGCGCTTCATACGGCTCACCGCTATGAAAGATTTCGGGCGGCTGTTGACGTCGTCCTGCCCGATCACATCGATGCATATGGTGCTCGCGGGGATGGTGCGAGTTATCGAACACCCGTACCGCCGTCGCCCTGGCCTGTGCGTCGAGGTATCGAAGCACGACGGAATACCTCGTCACTGCAGCTGGGTGACCGCTGACCTCGAATTCGACGAGTTCGTCCGTGTCGTTTGACAGCTGCAACCGGAACTCGGGCATGAGCAGACGACGATACGAAGCGGATCGGCTGTTTCGGGGGACAAGCTCGGCGATGAGGGCTAGGGAGGACCGCTTCGGTGCCCGACTTCACGCCCGCTTCAGCCTGAAAGACGCTTGGCCCTCGTAGGCGCCGGAGGAGGGGTGTCTGAGGGCGGCTTGAACCTGCCCCTCCCCGGACCTGGGGTGATGGTGGCGCCGGCGGCGGGGCTGTCAAGGTCGCTTCGCTTCCTTTCCCTCGCCGCTAGCGCGGCTCGGTGACAGCCCCACCGTCCGGCGCATTTTCGTAGTGACGGTCCGGGGGAGGAGGCTGGGTTTGTGACGTGATCGCAACTTTAGGCTGGGGAGGGGGTGGATCGCGGCCGTTGCAGAGCTCTTGAGGGGTATGGACCTCAAGCGAGAGGAGGGCTGATGTTTGGTGAGCGGGGTCCGGCGTGGGTGCCAGGGCGGCGTCGCGATCCGACCGGGGGCACGGGGGTGCCGCTGGCGGTGATTCTGATGCTGTTCGCCTGGGGCGCGTTTGGGATCGGCGATGTCGGCTGGACGGCGATCCTTGCCAGCATCGCGGTGGCGTGCTGGCTGTATGCGCGGCCGGATGTCCGTGCGCGCATCGTCCGCCGCGTGCAGTCGTGGTCTGAGCAGCAGTCGGCCGAGCTTCCCGTGATGAGCGCTGCGGGATTGCACGGCCGCGCGCTCTCTGCGGGCAGCGGCGCCTACCTCGCCACAGGGGAGCGCGGCGAGTGGATCTCCGCGCCGCCTGAGTCGGCGGTGCTGGTGTTGGCCGGTCCCCGGGCGGGCAAGACGACCTGCGTGGTTATCCCGGCGCTGCTCGCCCACCCGGGCGCGGCGATCGCGACATCCACCAAGCCCGAGGTGCTAAACGCCACGCTGGGGGCGCGGCGGGAGATCGGCGAGGCGTGGTTCTTCGACCTGCAGGGCCATGGCGCCCCGGCGGGGACGCGGCCTTTGCGCTGGTCTCCGGTGACGCAGGCCGAGGACTGGCAGCGCGCGCAGCTCTTGGCGGAGGCGATGACCGGCTCGGCGGAGGTCGACCGGGACGCCGCGCACTGGATCGAGCGCTCGGGCGCGCTGATCGCTTCCTGCCTGCATGCCGCTGCTGGCTCTGGACAGGGGATGCGCGAGCTGGTGGGCTGGGTGCTGCGCCACGACGCAGACGCCCCGCTGGCAGAGCTCGATCCCGGCTCGCTGGCGCACGACGTGCTCTCCGGGATCAAGCACACGGCCGACCGCGAGCGCGCCTCGATCTTCTCCACCGCCGCGCGGGTGCTCCGCGCCTACCGCTCAGAGACGGCCCTGCGCGCCTCAGAGCACGAGAACTTCGATGCCGACCGGTTCGCCGTCTCGACCGACACCATCTACATCGCCGCCTCGGCGCACGACCAGCGGCTGCTCGCCCCGCTCGTGGTCGGCCTGCTCTCGGAGATCCGCGAGGCCGTTTACCGCCGCTACTTCTCCTACGGCCGCCCGCCCATCCCGTTGTTGTTCATGCTGGATGAGTGCGCGAACATCGCGCCGCTGCCCGACCTGCCGGCGATGCTCTCGGAAGGAGGCGGCCACGGCGTTCACACCGTCACGGTGTTTCAGGACATGAGCCAGGCACGCCGGCGCTGGCGGCTCGACGCCGACGGAATGCTCTCGCTGTTCGGCGCCAAGGTCGTGATGTCAGGCATCGCCGACAAAGAGACGCTCGAGCAGCTCTCCCTGCTCTGCGGCGAATGGGACCGGCCCGTGCAGACCATCACCGACCAGCACCCCGCGCTGTTCTCACGAGGCCACGCATCCACCAGCGACGCCTGGACCACACGCCGCGAACGTCGGCTGCCTCCCGATGAGATCGCGCAGCTGCCGCTGGGGCAGGCGCTCGTGATGATCGGGCCCCAGTGGCAGATCTTTCCTACGCTTCCCTACCACCTGCACCGCAGCTTCGCCTACATCGCAAATGGCTTGCTCCCGGTGGTTGAGGCGAGCCCCAACACCAAACCGCACCCCGGACCTCACCAGACAACCGCGCCGGACGGCGGGGGTGTCACCGAGCCGCGGCGCGGCGAGGGAAAGGAAGCGAAGCGACCTTGACAGCCCCGCCGCCGGCGCAACCATCAAAGAGGTCCGGGGAGACTCGCTCCAGCGGCTCCCTGCTCGACGTCCTGAGCGGGCGCGCACCGAGCCCGCGCGCCAAGCCATCTCGGGTGGCGCCCGAGGTGCCACGCCTTGCGCTATCGAAGGCCGAAGCTGCCCAGGCGCTCGGGATTAGCGTCGACTTCTTCGAGGAGCACGTGATGCCCGAGCTCCGGATCGTCCGGCGCGGCCGTCGACGACTCATCCCGACCGGTGAGCTGATGCACTGGCTAGACGCGAACGCCCATCGCACCTGGGCGGCGTAGGGCACGAACGTCCTCGGGAGCGGCTAAAACCCTGGGGGCGACGAACATCCGGCGGGTGGGCCAGTGACACGAGGAGTGAATGTGACCCGGAAACAGCGTCAGACGAAGCCCGGTATCGAGCTGCGGCACGCGCGGAGCTGCGCGTCCGACCGCGGAAAGGCTTGCACGTGCACGCCTAAATACCGCGCGACCGCGTGGAGCAAGCGCGACGGCAAGCTGATCCGAAAAGCGTTCCCGACCGAGGCAGCGGCGGTCTTGTGGCGCGAGGATGTTCGCGTCGATCTCAGGAGGGGCAGCATCGTGGCCCCGAAGCCAACGACGCTGCGACAGCTTGGTGATCGGTGGCTCGAAGATGCCAAGCAAGGCCACGCGCGCAACCGCTCCGGCGACCGCTACAAGCCCTCGACGCTTAGTGGCTACGAGCAGGCGCTGCGGGAGTACATCTATCCACACCTAGGCGGGATGAAGCTTCAGGATCTCCGAGGATCCGATGTACAACGGCTCGCCGACGATCTCGTCGCCAAGGGTCTCAACCCATCGACAGTCCGAAACGCGCTTCTCCCGCTTCGTGTGATCTGCCGTCGAGCGGTGCGTCAGGGAGATCTGACCGTAAATCCCACCGTAGGCGTGGAGCTTCCAGCGGTTCGCGGCCGGCGGACGCGGATCGTCACGCCGCCGGAGGCGTTGCGCCTGATCGAAGCTGTCCCGGTCGACGACAAGACACTCTGGGCGACGGCCTTCTACACGGGCATGCGACGCGGCGAGCTCCAAGCACTGCGATGGCCAGCGGTTGACCTGGCGAGCGGTGTGATCAATGTCGAGCGATCGTGGGACCAAAAGGAGGGCCTGGTCGAGCCGAAGTCGGCAGCGGGGCGCCGGCGCGTCCCGATCGCCGCCGCACTTCGCGACTACCTCGTCCAGCACCGGATGACCGATGAACATGACGGGCTGGTATTCGGGCGCTCGATCGACACACCGTTCAACCCAACGACGGTCGCCCAGCGAGCGCAGCAAGCATGGAGGAAGGCGAGGCTTCAAAGCGTGACCCTCCACGATTGCCGCCACACGTTTGCGACGCTGATGATTGCCGCCGGCGTCAACGCGAAGGCGCTACAGACGTTCATGGGCCATTCGTCGATCACGGTCACTCTCGACCGCTATGGGCACCTCTTCCCAGGATCAGAAGGGGAGGCTGCCGTTCTGCTCGACGCCTACTTGGCCGAGGCCTACGAACGTGCTCGCGAGGCCGATCCTGAGGGGTGCGGGAAAAATGCGGGAAAAACTACCCCCTCTCAGAGCCCCTTTTAGCGGTCTTGAGCGGCGCCCAAGACCGCTCAAGCGAGTCCGACACAAAGACGCGAAAAGCCCGTAACCACGGACTTTTCGCCGCATTTCAGCGGAGAGGGAGGGATTCGAACCCTCGATGGACGAAGCCGCCCATACCGGTTTTCGAGACCGGCGCATTCAACCGCTCTGCCACCTCTCCGGTCGGGCACGAGGCTAGCGGACCCCCGGTAGCGAGAAGCGCTCCGTGGCGAGGGCCGGGAGCACGAAGACCCATCATGTTCCAGCGCGGCATGATCCCCGCGTGCAGCGGGTCTATGGTGGCGTTGAGACGGGAGGTAGCTGGTGCGTGTGTGCGCTCGGCAGCGGACCAGACTCCATACACGCGCGCGAGCAGTTCCCCACGACCTCTCCCGGGGAGACGCTCGAGCGCATCGTCTCGTTCTTTGAGCGACATCCCGCGCCAGCGGCGCTCGGCGTCGGATCGTTCGGGCCGGTCGACCTCGACCCAAGCTCCCCCACATGGGGGCAGGTCACGACCACGCCAAAGCCCGGCTGGCAGCGCACGCCGGTCGCGACAACGCTTGAGGAGCATCTGCAAGTGCCGGTTGCCTTTGAGACGGATGTCAACGTGGCCGCGCTCGGCGAGTACCGCTGGGGAGCGGGGCGGGGGTGCGCGAGCGTCTGCTTCCTAACGGTCGGAACCGGGATCGGAGCGGGCTTGGTGATCGAGGGAAAGCCTGTTCACGGTCTGATCCACCCGGAGGTCGGGCACCTCCGGATTCCGCACGATCTAAGCCGCGACCCATTCAGGGGCAACTGCCCCGCGCACGGCGATTGCTGGGAGGGGCTCGCCTCCGGACCCGCGATCGCGGAGCGGTGGGGCAAGCCGTCCACGGAGCTGCCGGACGGGCATCCCGCTTGGCCGCTCGAGGCGGAGTACCTCGCGCTCGGAATCCTCAGCATCGTGTGCGTGGTGTCGCCTCAGCGCGTCATCGTGGGTGGTGGGGTGATGGGGCGCCCGCCGCTTATGCAAGCGGTGAGGCAGCGGCTCCGCGAGTTGGTGGGCGACTACCTCGATACGCCCGCGCTTTCAGCGGAGATCGACGACTACCTGGTGCCACCGGAGCTGGGCGACGACGCCGGAGTGCTCGGGGCGATCGCGCTCGCTCAGGAGCGCCGATAGGGCGCGGCCGGCCCGCTCACCTCCGCGACGCGAAGAAGCTCTGCAACAGCTCGGCGCACTCCCCCGCGAGCAGCCCGCGCTCGACCTGGGGCCGATGGTTGAGCTGTGGCTCGTTGAGTACGTCGAGGACGCTGCCCGCCGCGCCGGCCTTGGGGTCGGCGGCGCCAAAGATGATCCGCGGGATGCGCGCCAGGACGATCGCGCCCGCGCACATCGCGCACGGCTCGAGCGTCACATACATGACGGCGTCGAGCACCCTCCAGCTGCCGAGCGAGCGGGCAGCCTCGCGCAACGCGATCATCTCCGCATGGGCGGTGGGGTCGGAGCGCACTTCGCGCTCGTTGTGCCCCAACCCGATTACCTCGCCCTCGCGCACGATCACAGTCCCAATGGGAACGTCGTCGTGCTCGAGCGCGCGCGTCGCCTCGCGCAAGGCCAGCCGCATGAAGTACTCGTCGCGCGGGAAGAAGCGGTGGCTCACCGCCTTGGACTCTAAGTCCTCGGGCACCGAGAATCGCCCGCTGGACTCAGAGTCGCGACGCTCAGGCGAGGTGGGTGATCGCGATCACCATGCCCGCCAAGACGAACACGACGATCAGGGCCTGCATCACAATCCACGAACGCGGCATGCGCATGAAGGGGAATCTAGCGTGGGCGCTCAGAGTCCTCGGCGAGCGGCGCGAGACAAGTGACCGATTGGCATGATCCCCCGCCGCGCAAGCCGCTGGTAGCGCATCGTCCAATTCGGCATACTGGCCGCGATGCGCACGGGGTTGGCGGCATTCGGGCCAAACCGGGTTGCCGACCTCCTTGAAGCTGACCGCGCAGAAAGCCAAGTAGAGAGTGAACCCCACAGTCTTGTCGGTGTGGAGCCCGGGTACGTAAGCCACGCGACCCTCAAGAGCATGAGCTTCACCTCGTACGCCGTGAACGGAAAGTACTCGTTGATCACCAATCCGCCGAGGTGCGCCCGCGGCCACTGGTCCGGAACCTACAAGCTCGGCTTCTCGACCGGTTCGGTCTCGAAGAAGACTTCGATCGCCTGCACCAAGTAGACGCGGATCAGCGGCGGGGTGTGGCGGCCCTTAGCTCCAACCCGCCACCCGCACCCCGAGCTCCTTGGGGCGGGGGTTGAGCAGGATCGCGCGCGCGGCACGCTCGATCGGTATCCGCACGAGCCGCCCCACTGGCCCAGGGTCGACCGCGAGCCCGTAGGTGACGCGCGTACGCTCGTCGCCGAGCGGCTCGAGCTCCCAGTAGCCCTCCAGCAAGCGCAGGTCGCCCGCCTCGATCTGCTCCCAGGAGAGCCGTTTCGCTCCCGCGTAGGTGAACCTCACCCGGCTCAGGACCTTGCGCAGCTTGACGTCGCTGACCGTGTCGCACACCAGAGCTCGCCCCTGCTCGTCGCGCTCGACGACGTCCATGCGGTCGAGGCCACTCTGCCACTCCGGCGCGCTCGTGACGTCCTCGACCACCGCCCAGCAGCGCTCGAGCGGCGCGTCGATCTCTGCTGTCGCGGAGCCACGGATGACCGTCACGGAGCGGCATGCTAGTCGTGCTCGCGGCACGCGTTCCCGGAGCACAGCGCTACCGATGTGATACCTGGGAGCCGTGAAGTCGATCACCGGCTCGGCGAGCGCGCACGTGCGCGCAGATCAGGCAGAGTGCTTCGCGTTGCTCGCGGAGGTCGATCGCTACGACGACTGGAATCCCGACCTAGTACGCGAGCTTGAAGTTCTCGACCGGGACGAGCAGGGCCGGCCGGCGCGGCTCGACATGGTGATCCACGTCAAGCAGAGTCCCATCGCCAAGGACTTCGAGTTGACGGTGGCGGTCCGGGCCGAGCCGCCGCACGTGGTCCACATCTCGCGGCTTCCGAACGAGCCCACCGACCAGGAAGCGCTGGAGGTCGTCTGGCGCATCGAAGGCGATGCCCACCAGGAAACGTGGATCGAGCTCCGCTTCGACGCCGAGGTCTCGTTGCTGCCGAGGTTTCTCCCGGTGGGCCGTGTCGGCGACATGATCGCCAGGGCGCTGCTGGCCTCGGCCGCGAAGGCTCTCGAAGCGGATTAGCCTGGCCTCAGGCCGGGTCCGCGGCCCCCCAGATGCCAGGCCCTCGCCGATGCTCGTAGATGAGCGATGTTTCCGCGTGTGCGACCGCGGGGTGGGTGGCGAGGTGGTCGACGACGAACTCCCGCAGCTCCTGCGGGTCGGACGCGGCCACCCACACGAGGTAATCCGTGACGCCTGTGAGATGGAAGACCATCAGCACTCCGGGTACCTGGCTGACCGCGGTGGTGAAGGTGTCGATCTGCTCGCGGGCGTGCACGGCGAGGCGCACGGCGATCAGCGCCTGCAGGGGCCGCCCCAGCGCGGCGAGATCGACCTCGGCGTGGAACCCGCGGATCACTCCGCGCTCGCGCAGCGCGCGCAGCCGGCTGAACGAGGTGGAGGGGGCGATGCCCACGCGATCGGCGATGCGCTGGTTAGAGATGCGTGCGTCCGCGGCGAGCGACTCAAGGATCGCCATGTCGACGTGGTCCACGCCCTCCTGCCGATCGTTCGGGGCAGGTGTCATGCAGAGAGACTATCCGCAGAATCGGCGCACAAGGGCTCAAATGCAAAAGAATCTTCAGCGTCCTGCATGGTTGCCGAACGATCCGCCAGACTGTGCGCCATGCTCGGGACCACCGCCACCAAGGCCGCCATAAAACACTCCATCCTCGAGACGATCGGTGACACGCCGCTGGTCGCCCTCGAGCGCCTCGGCGCGGGCCTCAATGCCCGTCTCGCCGCCAAGCTCGAGGTGTTCAACCCCGGCGGCTCGATCAAGGATCGCGTCGCACTCGCGCTGATCGAGGCCGCTGAGCGAGACGGCAAGCTCCATCCCGGTGGAACGATCGTCGAGCCCACTTCCGGCAACACCGGGACCGGGCTCGCCATCGCCGCCCGCCTCAGGGGCTACCGCGTGATCGCGGTAATGCCGGACAAGATGTCCAAAGAGAAGATCGACCTGCTGCGGGCCTATGGCGCCGATGTGGTGGTCGCCCCCACGGACGTGCCGCCCGACTCGCCTCAGTCCTACTATCGCGTGGCCGACAGGCTGACGGCGGAGATCCCGGGCGCCTTCCAGCCCAATCAGTACTTCAATCAGGCCAATCCCCAGGCCCATTACGACTCCACCGGTCCCGAGATCTGGGAGCAGACGGGCGGACAGATTACGCACCTGGTGGCGGGCGTGGGCACAGGTGGGACGGTCACGGGTACGGCGCGCTACCTGCGCGAGCGCCGCCCCGACCTCGTTGTCGTGGGCGCCGATCCCGAGGGCTCGATCTACTCAGGCGGCGCCGACCAGGTCCATCCTTACCTGGTAGAGGGGGTGGGGGAGGACTTCTGGCCCGAGACCTTCGATCGCTCAGTGGTCGATCGCTGGGTCACGGTCTCTGACCGCGACGCGTTCTTGACCACGCGACGACTCGCCCACGCCGAAGGCATCCTGGCGGGCGGCTCCGGCGGGCTCGCGGTGCACGCGGCCCTCCAAGTGGCGGCGGAAACCGACGACCCCGCGGCGCTGTTCGTGGTGATCGTCCCGGACGGCGGGCGCTCGTATCTGTCGAAGATCTTCTCCGACACCTGGATGCGCCAGTACGGCTTCCTCGAGCGCGACGCCAACCTCATCGTGAGCGACGTGCTGGCGCGCAAGGCCGACGCACGCGAGATCCCGCCGCTGGTCTCGGTAGAGACGCACTTCCGCGTGCGCGACGCGGTCGCGCTCCTGCACGAGCACCGTGTCTCGCAGCTCCCGGTCGTGAGCGCGCACGATCGTGCCACGGTCGTGGGAGCGATCTCCGAGCGCGGCCTGCTCAAGCACGCCACGGAGGATCCGAGCCTGCTCGAGGCAGAGATCGTCGAGGTCATGGAGCCGCCGCTGCCAGCGGTCTCGAGCCATGATCCGGTCCGCGACGCGGTCGACCTTCTGGTCGGCGAGCAGCAGGCGCTGCTGGTCACGGACGCCGGGCGGCCGGTCGGGATCGTGACTCGAGCCGACCTGCTGGAAGCCCTCGCCAGGTGAGCGGGGCGAGCTCCGCAGGAGCCGGCGAGCGCCAGGGCGCCCGAGCCGGGAGCAGCGGCGACGAGTTCGCCACGCGCGCCGTGCACGCCGGCCTCGACCCGGACCCAAGCTTCGGCTCGGTCATCCCCGCGATCCACCAGACCTCCACCTACGCTCAGCCGCGGCCGGGTGAATTCGCCGAGGATTATGACTACGCGCGCTCCGCGAACCCCACCCGCGCCGCCTTGGAGCGGGCGCTCGGCGAGCTCGAGGGCGGGAGCGCGGTCTGCTTCTCCTCGGGGATGGCGGCCGAGCACGCACTGATCACGGCGGCCTGCGCGGCAGGCGCGCACGTGATCCTGCCCGCCGACCTCTACGGCGGCACCTATCGGCTGGCGCATGACGTGCTGAGCCGCTGGGGGCTGCGCTACGACCTCGTCGAGCAGACCAACCTGAGCGCGGTGGAGGCGGCGATCACCGACGACACCGCTCTGATCTGGGTGGAGAGCCCCACGAATCCACTGCTCAACGTCGTCGACATCGAGGGCGTGGTCGCACGACGCAAGGGCGCTCTGGTGGCGGTCGACAGCACCTTCGCGACGCCCTTCAACCAGCGCCCGCTCGAGCTGGGGGCGGATTTCGTGGTGCACTCGACGACCAAGTACCTGGGCGGGCACTCGGACGTCGTCGGCGGCGCGGTGATCACCCGCCACGAGGAGTGGTACGAGCGCCTGCGCTTCGTGCAGAACGCCGTGGGCGCGGTCCCGGGCCCCGTGGACTGCTTCCTTGTCCACCGCGGGCTGCGCACGCTGCATTTGCGCATGCCCGCCCACGCCCGGAGCGCGGCCGCGATCGTGGAGCTCCTGAGGGAGTCCTTTGAAGTGCAGGACGTGCGCTGGCCGGGTTTCGGCGGCATGGTCAGCTTCCGCCATCCCCGGGCCGCTGCGCTGGCCGGGACGACTCGTCTCTTCACGCTGGCGGAGTCGCTCGGCGGCGTGGAGTCGCTGATCGAGGTACCTCAGGCCATGACCCACCAGTCGGTCGAGGGCTCGACCGCCGCGGTGCCGCCCGACCTGGTGCGCCTAAGTTGTGGGGTCGAGGCGCCCGAGGACCTGGTCGCGGATCTGCGCCAGGCCCTGGCGGCCGCGGCCGAGCACTGAGAGCCCGAGCAGCGCCGCCGCAAAGCAGGTGAGGGCGCCGAGGCCGAGGCCCGCGCGCGCGCCCGCGAACGCGATCACCCAGCCGATGATCGGGCCGCCGATCGGCGTCGAGCCCTGGAAGGCGACGAACCACAGCGACATCACGCGGCCCCGCATCTGGGGGTCGGCGCGCAGCTGGAGCGTCGAGTTGCCGGTCGACATGAAGGCGATGCTGGCGGCGCCGGCGAGCGCAAGCGCCCCCAGCTCCAGGCCCAGATTCGGCGCAATCGCCGCGAGCGCCATGGCAACCCCAAAGCCGCTCACGGCGACCGTCAGCTGGGCCATGCCCACCCGGCCCTTGGCTGCGACCAGCAGCCCGCCGATGACCGCCCCGACCCCCATCGCGGCGGTCATGAAGCCGTACCCAGTCGCGCCCGCGTGCAGCGCCCGCGAGGCCATGACCGGCAGGGACACCTGAAACTCGTAGGTGAGGCAGCCGACGGCGGCCATCATCAGCAGCGGCAAGGCCAGCTCACGGGTATGACGCACGTAGCGCAGGCCCTCGCGGAGCTGCCCTCGAGCGCGGGGCGCCGGGGTGGTGGGTTCGAGCGCGCCGCGGTTCAGGGTCACGAGTGAGAACACCACCGCGACGAAGCTCGCCGCGTTGGCCAGAAAGCAGACGCCCTCGCCGACCACCGCGATCAGGATCCCGGCCACCGCCGGACCGAGGACCCGCGCCACGTTGACCAGCACCGAGTTGAGCGTGACGGCGTTGCGCAGATGCTGGCCGCCGACCAGCTCGAGCATGAACGACTGGCGCGCCGGGTTCTCGAAGGCGTTGTTGAGTCCCAGCAGAATGGCGAGCACGCCGATCTGCCAGAAGCGGACCGTTCCGGTGATCGTGAGCAGGCCCAGGGCAAGCGCCTGCAGGCCCATCGCGCTCTGCAGCACCACCATCAGTCGCCGTTTGTCGATGCGGTCGGCAATCACGCCGCCGTAGGGAGAGAGGAGAAGCACGGGCAGCGTCTGCAAGGCGATGATCAGGCCCAGCTTGGTGCTCGAGTGCGTGAGCGAGAACACCAGCCATGACTGGGCGGTCATCTGCATCCAGGTGCCGATCAGGGAGATCGACTGCCCAGCGAAGTAGCGGCGGTAATTGGCAATCGAGAGCGCCGCGAAGGTCAGGCGCCCGGCGTTGACGACGCGCGTCACCGGCAGCCTCCCTTCAGCTGCTCCGCCAGCGCTTCGAGCGCGGGCAGTGCCCGCTCGAGCGCTCGGTGCTCGCTCGGCGAGAGACTGGAGAGCGCCACGCTGAGGACGTCCGTGCGCTCCCGCCGCATGCGCTCGACCAGCCGCTTGCCCACGCGCGTGGTCGTGACCAGCGCCGCGCGCCGGTCGAGCGGGTCGGACACGCGCTCGATCAGGCCACCCTCAACGAGGTCCGAAACGATCCGCGAGAGCATCGTGGGATTGATCCCCTCTTCGTCGGCGAGCTCGGAGAGGCGCACCGGGCCGAGCCGCTGGATCGTGTTGAGAAGCGACACCCGCGTGGGGGTAAGGCCGGCGGCGACGCCGGCGGCGGTGGGCCGCAAACGCCGGTGCAGCCGACCGAGGGCGGCCCTCAGCCGTGGTGCGGTGTCAGTCTGCTCCAGCACTGCCGTCGCGCTCAATCATGCTCCCATCGATGTAACTACTTGCTTGTTGGCAAGCAATATGTTAGCAGCATGTGGCTGGCGCACATGTGCGCCAGCCCCGGCGGCGCATGCGCCGCCGGCCGGCCGGAACATGTTCCGGCCGGGTCCCTTAAGGAGTCAGGGAGTGCCCCGTGAAGGTGAGCGCGCTCATCGCCACCAGCAGAGTGCCGCTCACGCCGAGCAGCCATACATATGCGCGGCCACGGAAGCGATGGCCGTACGCGAGCACGGCGGGGAAGGCGGTGATCAGTATGCGCGCGTTGGGCCCCACATGCTCGGAGAGGACAGCGATGGCCCCGATTGCGAGCGTCCAGACGAGCGCTTCGAGCGACACCAGGCGCGGCGCTCGCAACAACAGGACGACGCCGTAGACGAGCACCACCGCGCCCAGCATCGCCGCCAAGGGCGAGAGGTCGAGCGTGGGGTGGGCGCCGTTGAAGTGCTCCAGTTGGCTCGCGAACAGCTGCCCTTGATGCACCAGCGCCAGCGGGTCGAGCCGCTCTTGCCAGCCGCTGTGCTGCGCGTCGACGGTCGCGAACGGCGTCCCGGTCCAGCGCCACAAGAAGAGCGCCACACCCCCAACCCCAGCGAGCGAAAGAATCGGCGCTAAGAGGCTTGCGCGCGCC
The DNA here is from genome assembly GCA_963808655.1 of uncultured Solirubrobacterales bacterium. GTDB lineage: Bacteria > Actinomycetota > Thermoleophilia > Solirubrobacterales > Solirubrobacteraceae > Palsa-465. The sequence goes on along the minus strand of CAWEGZ010000023.1, from coordinate 8,942 downwards.
TGCCGGTCGCGAAGCCCGCGGCGCCCCAGCGCGACCGCGGCGGCCACCGCGCAAGTCAGGATCAGGACGGCTGCATCGGCGGCGGTCGCGGTCGCCAGCGCGGCGAGCACGCCCGCGAGCAGCCACCGGCGGCGCTCGAGTGCGAGCAGGCAGCCCGCGGCCAGCGGGATCAGAAGCCCCTCCGAGTAGGCCATGGAGAAGACCACCGAGCCCGGGAAGAGGCAGAACACGATCGCCGCCCGGCGCCCACTCCGCTCACCCCACCACCCGCTCGCCAGGCGCTGCAGGAGCACCGTCGCGACGAGACCGCCGAGGCCGGAGATGAGCGTCCCAGCCACTGCCGGAGAGGAGATTCCCGCCTGCATCAGCAGCCACATGAGCGCCGGGAACAGAGGCAGAAAGCCGAGCACGCTCTGGCCATGCACGACGTGCTTGGGATAGCCGTGCAGCGCGAGGCGCGAGTACCAAACCCCGTCCCAGTGGCCGATCGTGGACGTCAGCGAGTGGTGCTCGACCGCCGCCACCAGAACCGCGACCACCAGTAAGAGTCCGCGCGTCGCCAGGTACACGAGCACTGCCGTGCGCGTGCCGGCGAAGGAAGCAGCGGCCCACGCGCGCAGTCGGCGCGCGGGGAGCGGCCGTGCTTCGACAAGCGCCCCGGAGGCCTCTATGGCTCTTGCGCTTCCTCCGTCGCTTCGGCCTCCGACGCCGCACCCACATCGACGGCGGGAACACGCTCGAGCGCGTGGGTCAGGCGATCGATCGCCTCTGTCATGTCCTCGCGTTCGACCTTGCGCTCGAGCGCCAGGCGGATGCCGGCGATCTCCCGCGCGAGGAACTCCATGTCCGCCAGCGCGCGCGCGTTGCGCTCGCGGTCGCGCTCCATCTCAATCTTGTCGCGGTCGGCCTGACGGTTCTGGGCCAGCAGGATCAGCGGCGCGGCGTAGGCGGCCTGGGTGGAGAAGACGAGGTTCAGCAGAATGAAGGGATACTTGTCAAACCTCACGACGAGGAAGAAGCCGTTGAGGATGATCCAGATCGCGACGATGATCGTCTGCCAGATCAGGTACTTGGGTGTGCCGAAGAAGCGCGCGAACCTCTCCGCCACGCTGCCGAAGGCCTCCGGGTCGTAGGAGGGGCCGCCCGGGGTTCCCCTGGGCTTGCCCAGGTCGTCGCGACGCGGGCTCATGCGACCTCGGCGCGGGTCTCGCGCCAGTTGGCGGGCAGGACGCGGTCGAGCACGTCGTCGATCGTAACGGCGCCGACCAGACGTCGCGAACCGTCACAGACCGGCAGGGCGACCACATCGTAGGCGGCGAGCCGGGCAGCCACCCCACGCTCGGGCAGGTCCGGCGTCACCGGCTCCCATTCTTCCTCCAGGCACCGTCCCAGCGGCTTGCCCGGCGCCTCACGTAGCAAACGCTGGATGCCGACCACGCCGTGGAAGCGGCCGGTGGGCGTCTCCAGCGGGGGCTGGCAGATGAAGACCTGCACGGCCAGCGGCACTGGCAAATCGGGATCGCGCACCCGCGCTAGCGCCTCGGCAACGGTGTCACGGGGATCGAGGATGATCGGCTCGGGCGTCATCAGGCCGCCGGCCGTGTCGGGCTCATAGCTGAGCAGCCTGCGGACAGGGTCGGCCTCGTCGGGGTCCATGGCGCCGAGCAGCTCGGCTTGCCGAGTCAAGGGGAACTCGCCCAGAAGGTCAGCGGCGTCGTCGGCCTCCATCTCCTCGAGGACATGTACGAGCCGTTCTTGGTCCAAACCCTCCACCAAGCGCACCTGCTCGTCCTCGGATAGCTCCTCGAGCAGGTCAGCCAAGCGGTCATCCTCGAGTGCCTCGGCGAGCACGCGCCTACGGCTCAGGGGCAGGTTGCGGATGGCGGTCGCCATCTCCGCGGGGTGCAGGCCACCCAGCGTGGCGGCCTCGCGGTCGATGGACCGCTCGTCTGCGAACAGCTCGCCGGCCTCGCTCCAGTCGATGATCTCCGGAGGGCGCCTGCGGCCGGGAAGCCCACGCCCACGCACGGCCACCGTTGCCACCTCCCACGCAAACGGCTCCGGGGCGGGCGCGATGCCCACATCGGCGACTCGGCCGTTGCGCAGCCTCCTGCCTAGCAGCTCTCCCGTGAGCAGCCGCTCGCCCGCTCGCAACTCGAACTGGCGCAGGTTGATCGAGCCGCGCCGCAGCCGCAGCCCCTCGCCTGAGATCTCGCCGACCCGGCCGGCGCCCACAAACACGCGCCGGCGCCCAACGTTGACCACGAAGCCGTTCACGCGCGGGGGCCGTCCCCCGAGATCGATTACGACATCGCTCAGGCGCCCGACGTCGGAGCCATCGGCCGCCACCAGCGGCAGCCTCGTGAGGCGCGAGACGTAGACCACGTTGTCGTTCATGCCAAAAGCGTACGCCCACCACCCCCCGGCTGGCGGGTCTGCCACCTGGCTGGTTTGCACGAGCGGCGCGCGTCCCCGAGCTTGTCAGGGTGGCTGTGACTGCCCCCACGAACGGTGCCGCGCCAATTGACGCTGCGACCGTCGATGCTCCCGAGACCACCGGTCGGAGGCTCAGGGGCGCCGCGATCGCCGCTGTGGGGGCCAGCCTCCCAGAGACGGTCGTATCGAGCGCGCGCATCGCGCGCACCTTCGGCGTAGACGTGGACTGGATCGTGCGGCGGACCGGGATTCGCACGCGACGGGTGGCGGCCGCCAACGAGCGCCTCTCGGTCCATGCCGCGCGCGCGGCAGCTCATGCGCTCAAACAAGCCGAGATCGATCCGGTGCAGGTCGACCTCGTGCTCGTCGCGACCACGACCGCCGATGAGCTGCTCCCCAATGCGGCTCCCCTCGTGGCCGCGGAGCTAGGCGCCACGCGCGCGGGCGCGTTCGACGTGGGTGCGGCCTGTACCGGCTTCCTCTCGGCGTTGTCCGTGGGCTGCGCCCAGATCGAAGCGGGTCGCGCCGCCTGCGTGGTGGTCATCGGGGCGGATTTCATGTCTCGCATCACCGACCCCGAAGACCGCGGGACGGCCTCGCTGTTCGCGGACGGCGCGGGCGCCGCTGTGCTGGTGGCGTCGGAGGCGCCGGGGCAGATCGGACCGGTCGTGCTCGGCTCGGACGGCTCCGGCGCGGACAAGATCATCGTCGAGCGCGCGGGCAAGATCGAGATGCAGGGCCAGGACACCTTCCGCGAGGCGGTCGCGCGCATGTCGGAGGCCACGCTTCAGGCCGCAGACGCGGCCGGCGTCGAACTGGACGAGATCGACCTGTTCGTCTACCACCAGGCCAACGGCCGCATCCTCCACGCGATCGCCGAGCGGCTCGGACTCGAGCGCGAGCGCGTGGTGGAGTGCATCGGCGAGCACGGCAACACCTCGGCGGCGAGCCTGCCGCTGGCGCTCGCCTACAGCGAGAAGTGGCATCGCTTGAGCGCTGGAGACCGGGTGCTGCTGGGGGCGTTCGGCGCGGGCATGACCTGGGGGGCGACGGTGCTCGAGTGGGGGACGTGAGTTCGGCAGCCTCTAGCTGAGCGCACGTCCGCGGGTTTACGATCCGCTGCGTGAACGCTGAGACGATAAGCGCGCTGGCGCCCGCGGGCTCGGGGGTGGGCGTCTCGGCGCTCGAGCTGTTCGTCGACGTGCTGGCGCGGGGGGGAGACGGTACCGCCGCCGGGGGGGAGGATTTCTACGACCGCCTGTGTGAGGCGATCTGCCGGATCGCACACATGCGGCGCGCGATCATCTTCCGCTATGACCCCGCCCGACGGCGTGTGCGGGCGGTCGGCTCGCACGGGCTCGAACTCGAGCGCTTCGCCGACGCCCACGTGACCGTTGAGTCGGCCCCGATCACGGCGCAGGCGCTGCGCGAGGACCGCGCGCTTGAGGTGGTGGGCGACATGCGCGAGCAGATCGCCCCCGAGTTCTCGGCGCTGTTCGAGCAGCCGGTGCGGCTCGTATGCGCGCCGATGGTCGCCGCCGAGCGCCAGATCGGCGTGATCCTGGCCGACCGGCTGATATCCGACCCGCCCACGAGCGCCGAGGAGCGCGACCTGCTGTGGACGCTCGGCAAGACTGCGGCGCTGGCGTCGGTCGCCGGGATCGTCGCGACCCAGGCGGAGAAGGCGCGGTCACTCGAGCAGCGGATTGACCTGGCACGGGAGATCCACGAGGGCGTGATCCAGCGCCTGTTCGGGGTCTCGATGGCGCTCGACGGCGGGGGAGACCTACCGGCGACGGCGCGCTCGCGCTGCGCGCACGAGGTGCAAGTGGCGCTCTCGGACCTTCGTGCCGCGCTCAAGCGGCCGCTGGGGCGCGCGCCCCGGCAGACCAAGGCGACGTTCGCCGAGGAGGTGGGGCGCTTCGCCTCGGCCTATCCGGAGCTGGGGATCGAGCTCACCCCAGGCAGCGAGAATCAGGTCCCCGCGGCACTCGAACCGTTGGCGCAGTCGGTGCTCTCCGAGGCGATCCTCAACGTTCGCAAGCACGCACGGCCGAGTGGCGTTTCGGTCTCGGCTCATAGAACTGAGCGCGCATTCGAACTGGAGGTCGTCAACGACGGCGTCGCGGCGCGGGGCGGTCGGCAAGCGGGGATCGGGCTACGTCTGGCGGCGCTCGAGGCACTTCAGTCGAACGGCGTGCTCGAATTCGGCGAGCGAGGTCCGGGAAGGTGGCAGGTGCGGCTGGTGGTGCCCTGCGATGACTGAAGCGCGCGCCCAGCCGCTGCCCACCCCAGCCTCGCGCAGCTCCGGGGACCGTCGTCGCCGGCCCCCCGCAGCCCCGAGCGGCTGACCGTGCTCGTGGTCGACGACCACGACGTCGTGCACTGGGGCTTTCGTCTGATGCTCACCCAGCAACCCTGGGTGGACCGTTGCCTGAACGCACGCACTGGCGCCCAGGCGCTCGCGCTCGCCAAGCGCTACCGGCCGCACGTGGCGCTCGTCGACCTGTTCCTGGGCGAGGAGTCCGGCGCGGAGATCTGCGAGCAGTTGCGCGCGGCGGAGTCACGCACGCGCGTACTGCTCTTCTCCGGCGCGGGGGAGATCTCGCCTGCGGCGGCCGCGGCGGCAGGCGCTTCCGGCTTTGCCTACAAGGACTGGCCGGCGCGGCGCATCGCGAGCGCCGTGCGCGCGGTTGGCCTGGGACGCTCCGTGTTCGAGCATCACCGGCCCGCCGGCGTTCACGGCCTCTCCGAGCGCGAACAGGCTGTGCTGTCGCTGATCGCCTCGGGTCAGACCAACCCTGAAATCGCGCGAGAGCTTCACCTCTCTCCCTACACCGTCAAGGAGTACGCGAGCTCCCTGTACCGCAAGCTCGGCGTGCGCAACCGCACCGAGGCCGTCCAGCGGGCCCAGCGGCTGGGGCTGCTGGCATAGCTCGCGGTGAGAGCATTCCCACAAAAGGCTTAAGCGCCCTTTCACCCTCCCCCACCACCATTGATCGCGTGGAAGCATCTGGGCGCACGGACCCCCGCACGCGAGCCTTGACGGCCTCGTCGCGGGCTCGCCGGCTCGCGCTGCTCGGCGGCGGACCCGAGGGCAACGAGCGGCTGACGACCGTCGCCGGCGCGGTTCTGGTGGTGCTGTTGGCCGTGCTGGGGGTCACGATCATCCGGATCGGCCAGCTTTTGTGGCTGCATCTGTTCCTGGGCCTGCTGCTGCTCGGGCCGGTCGCGCTCAAGATGGCGAGCACGGGGTACCGCTTCGCGCGCTACTACACCCGCAACCCAGCGTACGTCCACAAGGGCCCCCCTGAGCCCATTCTGCGCGGGATCGCACCGATCGTGGTCGTCTCCACGCTGGTGGTGTTCATCACCGGCATCGTGCTGCTCGCGGTCGGCGTCAGCGGGAGGGGCGAGCTCGTCGAGATCCACAAGGTTTCGTTCATCGTCTGGGTCGTTTTCATGGCCCTGCACGTGCTGGGACATCTGCCCGCATACGCGCGCTACATGCGCGAGTCAGGCTCGGAGAAAGACCGCCTAGGGACGCGCCCGGCACCGCCGGTCGCGGGCTCGTGCTCGCGAGCGGGGTCGTGGTGGGTGTGATCATCGCCGTCGCTCTGATTCCCGACTTCGGGTCCTGGACGGCGCATACCGCCCTGCTCCACCATCACCACTGAGGGGGCGAGCGTCAACGGGAAGCGCACCGAGGCCTGAAGCCCGCCCGCGTGGCCCGGGCGCAACTCGAGCGTTGCGTCGTCGGCGTTGGCGATCGCCGCGACGATCGAGAGCCCGAGGCCTAGTCCGTCAGCATGCCCGACGCGGTCGGCGCCGCGGCGCTGGAAAGGTTGCAGCAGCCGCTCCATCTCGTCTGCGGGGATCTCGGGACCCGTGTTGACGACTTGCAACATCGCGTCGCCGTTCAGCTGCTGCACGCTTACGAGTACGTCCCCGCCGGCGAGATTATGAGCGATGGCGTTGTCAACCAGATTCGAGATGAGCCGCTCCACGAGCCGCCGGTCACCCGAGATAGGGGCGGATTGCAGTTCGACGTCCAGGGCAAGGCCGTGCACGGCGGCGTCCGTCTCACGCGCTGTGACGACTTGGCGCGTGACGTCGGCCAGGTCCATCGGCTGCCGTCGATCAATCCCCCGCTGCCCGTGGGCCAGCGCCAGCAGTGCGTCGATCAGCTGTTCCTGATACTCGCTCTCTTCCAAAACCTGCTCGCAGGCCGCGCGGAAGGACTCGACCGTCGCCTTGGGGTCGCTCATCACCATCTCCACCAGCGCACGGACCGCGGTGAGAGGAGTGCGCAACTCGTGCGACGCGTTGGCCACAAACCGCCGCTGGGCGTCGAAGGCAGCCTCCAGGCGAGCTAGCAGTCCATCGATCGTGTCCGCGAGCTGCCTGAGCTCGTCACGGGGGCCGGCCATCGCCAGCCGCTCGTGCAGGTTGACCTCCGAGATCTGCTGGGTGGTCGCGGTCATCGTCCGCAGGGGACGCAACACGCGTCCGGCGACGAGCCAGCCGAGCAGCCCGGAGATGATCGCCATGATTCCCAGCGCGATTCCGGATTCGACGATCAGCGAATGCAAATCGGAAATGCGCTGGTTGGAGCCGACCACGAATGCCAGCGCCCCCCCGTTGCGAGTGCGCAGCAGTTTGGTGACCTGGTCGAAGTTCGTCTGCGGTGGGACCGCGCGCTTGCCGGGAACGTGGTAGAAGCGGGGCCCAATGCCTGGCGGCAGATGTCGTGGACGTGCTGTCAGAACTTGTCTGACGCCGTGGGGTGCGATCGGCTCCACCTTCGCGTGCGAGACCAGCGTGTAGGTAATCGCCAGCAGGGCGGCTCCGGAAGCGAGGAACAGCCCCCCGTAGAGCAACGCGAGCCGCCAGCGGACGGTGGTCTTGGGGCGGCGCAGCCGGCTGAGCATCACTGCGTGTCCTTTCCAATCCGGTAGCCGACCGGGGTCACCGTTTCGACCAACGGCGGATCACCGAGCTTCGCGCGCAGCCGGCTGACCGTCATCCGGACCACGTTGGTGAATGGATCGACCGCGTCGTCCCAGGCCCGCTCGAGCAGCTGCTCGGTCGAGACCACCGCTCCCTGGGCGGCCAACAGGACCTCGAGCACCGCGAGCTCCTTGGGGCTGAGATCGATCGGCTGCCCCGCCCGGGTGACCGTGCGGTGGGCGGGATCGAGCTCCAGGTTGCCGCATACGAGGTTCGGCGGCAGCGCCCGGCGGGAGCGGCGCCCGAGCGCCCGCACGCGGGCGATCAGCTCGGCGACGTGAAACGGCTTGGGCAGGTAGTCGTCGGCGCCGATCCCCAGTCCGTTGACGCGGTCCTCGACGCTCGCGGCGGCGGTCAGCATCAGGACCGAGGTCTCGCCCTCGGCGACCAGCGCTCGACACACGTCATCGCCGTGCACCGCGGGCAGGTCGCGGTCGAGCACCACCACATCGTAAGCGGTCAGAGCGGCACGGTCCAGCGCCTCGCGGCCATCGAAGACGACATCGACGGCCATGCCTTCGCGTCGCAGCACGGCCCCGATTGTGGCCGCCAGCCGTGGGTGGTCCTCTGCCACCAAGATCCTCATGACTTCTTGATTGTCGCGCGCACGCTTCTCGCCGTTTGGGATGGCGACACCGGCGCGGGACCGACCCGCCGCGCCGGCGTCGGCTTCGGAGAATGGACCGGGGCGCGTAACAGCGGCGTAACAGCGTTACGGCGGTGTTATTCGAGGCCGCGTAGAAATCGGCGCGATGACGAAACGGATGTTGATTGGTCGCGTGGCGGTCGTCGCCTGCGCACTCGCGACCGCGGCGTGCGGCTCGTCTGGCTCCTCCGGCAAGCCGAAGACGATCAAGGTCTCCTACGCACAGTCGCTCAAGTTCTCTAACTGCATGCGCTCCCATGGGGTGCCGAACTTCCCGGATCCTCAGGCGGGGGGTGGGCTCAAGCTCGCGGTCGGCTCCGGGCTCGACCCCTTCTCGCCCTCGTTCCGGGCCGCCCAGAAGGCGTGCGCAAAGTACAACCCCGGGGGCGGTCGAGGGCCGAAGATGTCCGCTAGCGAGCAGCGCAAGGCATTGAAGTTCGCCCAGTGCATGCGAGCGCACGGCGACTCAAGCTTCCCCGACCCGACCCTGTCGGCGCAGCCCGGCACGCCAGTGATCGCGTTGCGCGGCATGTTCTTCCCGGTGGGCCAGAGTTTCGATCCGCAGGCGCCGGCGTTCAAACAGGCCGCGGCCAAGTGCGGATTCAACCCGCCCTCCGGCGCGCCGTGAGCCGCATGCCATGAGCCGGACGCCATGAGTTGCATAAACCGTGAGGGCATGAACCGTGCGACCCATGGACCGTGAGGGCATGAACCGTGCGACCAAAATCCCCCGCCGCTCGGCTGCCGGCGTTAGGCGGGGGGGTTCTTGTCCGCACAGCAACCAGAATTCCCCCGGTCTGCATCGGGGCCGCAGGACATGGGGGTTTTTGGTCGCCGCCGCCTCGATTTC
>CAWEGZ010000022.1:0-48628 GCA_963808655.1 uncultured Solirubrobacterales bacterium | reverse complement strand
CAGCGGAGAGGGAGGGATTCGAACCCTCGATGGACGAAACCGCCCATACCGGTTTTCGAGACCGGCGCATTCAACCGCTCTGCCACCTCTCCGGTCGGGCACGAGGCTAGCGGACCCCCGGTAGCGAGAAGCGCTCCGTGGCGAGGGCCGGGAGCACGAAGACCCATCATGTTCCAGCGCGGCATGATCCCCGCGTGCAGCGGGTCTATGGTGGCGTTGAGACGGGAGGTAGCTGGTGCGTGTGTGCGCTCGGCAGCGGACCAGACTCCATACACGCGCGCGAGCAGTTCCCCACGACCTCTCCCGGGGAGACGCTCGAGCGCATCGTCTCGTTCTTTGAGCGGCATCCCGCGCCAGCGGCGCTCGGCGTCGGATCGTTCGGGCCGGTCAACCTCGACCCAAGCTCCCCCACATGGGGGCAGGTCACGACCACGCCAAAGCCCGGCTGGCAGCGCACGCCGGTCGCGACAACGCTTGAGGAGCATCTGCAAGTGCCGGTTGCCTTTGAGACGGATGTCAACGTGGCCGCGCTCGGCGAGTACCGCTGGGGAGCGGGGCGGGGGTGCGCGAGCGTCTGCTTCCTAACGGTCGGAACCGGGATCGGAGCGGGCTTGGTGATCGAGGGAAAGCCTGTTCACGGTCTGATCCACCCGGAGGTCGGGCACCTCCGGATTCCGCACGATCTAAGCCGCGACCCATTCAGGGGCAACTGCCCCGCGCACGGCGATTGCTGGGAGGGGCTCGCCTCCGGACCCGCGATCGCGGAGCGGTGGGGCAAGCCGTCCACGGAGCTGCCGGACGGGCATCCCGCTTGGCCGCTCGAGGCGGAGTACCTCGCGCTCGGAATCCTCAGCATCGTGTGCGTGGTGTCGCCTCAGCGCGTCATCGTGGGTGGTGGGGTGATGGGGCGCCCGCCGCTTATGCAAGCGGTGAGGCAGCGGCTCCGCGAGTTGGTGGGCGACTACCTCGATACGCCCGCGCTTTCAGCGGAGATCGACGACTACCTGGTGCCACCGGAGCTGGGCGACGACGCCGGAGTGCTCGGGGCGATCGCGCTCGCTCAGGAGCGCCGATAGGGCGCGGCCGGCCCGCTCACCTCCGCGACGCGAAGAAGCTCTGCAACAGCTCGGCGCACTCCCCCGCGAGCAGCCCGCGCTCGACCTGGGGCCGATGGTTGAGCTGTGGCTCGTTGAGTACGTCGAGGACGCTGCCCGCCGCGCCGGCCTTGGGGTCGGCGGCGCCAAAGATGATCCGCGGGATGCGCGCCAGGACGATCGCGCCCGCGCACATCGCGCACGGCTCGAGCGTCACATACATGACGGCGTCGAGCACCCTCCAGCTGCCGAGCGAGCGGGCAGCCTCGCGCAACGCGATCATCTCCGCATGGGCGGTGGGGTCGGAGCGCACTTCGCGCTCGTTGTGCCCCAACCCGATTACCTCGCCCTCGCGCACGATCACAGTCCCAATGGGAACGTCGTCGTGCTCGAGCGCGCGCGTCGCCTCGCGCAAGGCCAGCCGCATGAAGTACTCGTCGCGCGGGAAGAAGCGGTGGCTCACCGCCTTGGACTCTAAGTCCTCGGGCACCGAGAATCGTCCGCTGGACTCAGAGTCGCGACGCTCAGGCGAGGTGGGTGATCGCGATCACCATGCCCGCCAAGACGAACACGACGATCAGGGCCTGCATCACAATCCACGAACGCGGCATGCGCATGAAGGGGAATCTAGCGTGGGCGCTCAGAGTCCTCGGCGAGCGGCGCGAGACAAGTGACCGGTTGGCATGATCCCCGGCCGCGCAAGCCGCTGGTAGCGCATCGTCCAATTCGGCATACTGGCCGCGATGCGCACGGGGTTGGCGGCATTCGGGCCAAACCGGGTTGCCGACCTCCTTGAAGCTGACCGCGCAGAAAGCCAAGTTGAGAGTGAACCCCACAGTCTTGTCGGTGTGGAGCCCGGGTACGTAAGCCACGCGACCCTCAAGAGCATGAGCTTCACCTCGTATGCCGTGAACGGGAAGTACTCGTTGATCACCAATCCGCCGAGGTGCGCCGGCGGCCACTGGTCCGGAACCTACAAGCTCGGCTTCTCGACCGGCTCGGTCTCGAAGAAGACTTCGATCGCCTGCACCAAGTAGACGCGGATCAGCGGCGGGGTGTGGCGGCCCCTAGCTCCAACCCGCAACCCGCACCCCGAGCTCCTTGGGGCGGGGGTTGAGCAGGATCGCGCGCGCGGCACGCTCGATCGGTATCCGCACGAGCCGCCCCACTGGCCCGGGGTCGACCGCGAGCCCGTAGGTGACGCGCGTACGCTCGTCGCCGAGCGGCTCGAGCTCCCAGTAGCCCTCCAGCAAGCGCAGGTCGCCCGCCTCGATCTGCTCCCAGGAGAGCCGTTTCGCTCCCGCGTAGGTGAACCTCACCCGGCTCAGGACCTTGCGCAGCTTGACGTCGCTGACCGTGTCGCACACCAGAGCTCGCCCGTGCTCGTCGCGCTCGACGACGTCCATGCGGTCGAGGCCACTCTGCCACTCCGGCGCGCTCGCGACGTCCTCGACCACCGCCCAGCAGCGCTCGAGCGGCGCGTCGATCTCTGCTGTCGCGGAGCCCCGGATGACCGTCACGGAGCGGCATGCTAGTCGTGCCCGCGGCATGCGTTCGGAGCACCAGCGCTACCGATGTGATACCTGGGAGCCGGTGAAGTCGATCACCGGCTCGGCGAGCGCGCACGTGCGCGCAGATCAGGCAGAGTGCTTCGTGTTGCTCGCGGAGGTCGATCGCTACGACGACTGGAATCCCGATCTAGTACGCGAGCTTGAAGTTCTCGACCGGGACGAGCAGGGCCGGCCGGCGCGGCTCGACGTGGTGATCCACGTCAAGCAGAGTCCCATCGCCAAGGATTTCGAGTTGACGGTGACGGTCCGGGCCGAGCCGCCGCACGTGGTCCACATCTCGCGGCTTTCGAACGAGCCCACCGACCAGGAAGCGCTGGAGGTCGTCTGGCGCATCGAAGGCGATGCCGACCAGGAAACGTGGATCGAACTCCGCTTCGACGCCGAGGTCTCGTTCCTGCCGAGGTTTCTCCCGGTGGGCCGTGTCGGCGACATGATCGCCAGGGCCCTGCTGGGCTCGGCCGCGAAGGCTCTCGAAGCGGATTAGCCCTGCCCTCAGGCCGGGTCCGCGGCCCCCCAGATGCCAGGACCTCGCCGGTGCTCGTAGATGAGCGATGTTTCCGCGTGCGCGACCGCGGGGTGGGTGGCGAGGTGGTCGACGACGAACTCCCGCAGCTCCTGCGGGTCGGACGCGGCCACCCACACGAGGTAATCCGTGACGCCTGTGAGATGGAAGACCATCAGCACTCCGGGTACCTGGCTGACCGCGGTGGTGAAGGTGTCGATCTGCTCGCGGGCGTGTACGGCGAGGCGCACGGCGATCAGCGCCTGCAGGGGCCGTCCCAGCGCGGCGAGATCGACCTCGGCGTGGAACCCGCGGATCACCCCGCGCTCGCGCAGCGCGCGCAGCCGGCTGAACGAGGTGGAAGGGGCGATGCCCACGCGGTCGGCGATGCGCTGGTTAGAGATGCGTGCGTCCGCGGCGAGCGACTCAAGGATCGCCATGTCGACGCGGTCCACGCCCTCCTGCCGATCGTTCGGCGCAGGTGCCATGCAGAGAGACTATCCGCAGAATCGGCGCATATATGCTCAAATGCAAAAGAATCTTCAGCGTCCTGCACGGTTGCCGAACGATCCGCCAGACTGTGCGCCATGCTCGGGACCACCGCCACCAAGGCCGCCATAAAGCACTCCATCCTCGAGACGATCGGTGACACGCCGCTGGTCGCCCTCGAGCGCCTCGGCGCGGGCCTCAATGCCCGTCTCGCCGCCAAGCTCGAGGTGTTCAACCCCGGCGGCTCGATCAAGGACCGCGTCGCACTCGCGCTGATCGAGGCCGCTGAGCGAGACGGCAAGCTCCATCCCGGAGGAACGATCGTCGAGCCCACCTCCGGCAACACCGGGACCGGGCTCGCCATCGCCGCCCGCCTCAGGGGCTACCGCGTGATCGCGGTAATGCCGGACAAGATGTCCAAAGAGAAGATCGACCTGCTGCGGGCCTATGGCGCCGATGTGGTGGTCGCCCCCACGGACGTGCCGCCCGACTCGCCTCAGTCCTACTACCGCGTCGCCGACAGGCTGACGGCGGAGATCCCGGGCGCCTTCCAGCCCAACCAGTACTTCAATCAGGCCAATCCCCAGGCCCATTACGTCTCCACCGGTCCCGAGATCTGGGAGCAGACGGCCGGACAGATTACGCACCTGGTGGCGGGCGTGGGCACAGGTGGGACGGTCACGGGTACGGCCCGCTACCTGCGCGAGCGCCGCCCCGACCTCGTGGTCGTGGGCGCCGATCCCGAGGGCTCGATCTACTCAGGCTGCGCCGACCAGGTTCATCCTTACCTGGTAGAGGGGGTGGGGGAGGACTTCTGGCCCGAGACCTTCGATCGCTCGGTGGTCGATCGCTGGGTCACGGTCTCTGACCGCGACGCGTTCTTGACCACGCGACGACTCGCCCACGTCGAGGGCATCCTGGCGGGCGGCTCCGGCGGCCTCGCGGTGCACGCGGCCCTCCAAGTGGCGGCGGAAACCGACGACCCCGCGGCGCTGTTCGTGGTGATCGTCCCGGATGGCGGGCGCTCGTATCTGTCGAAGATCTTCTCCGACACCTGGATGCGCCAGTACGGCTTCCTCGAGCGCGACGCCAACCTCATCGTGAGCGACGTGCTGGCGCGCAAGGCGGACGCACGCGAGATCCCGCCGCTGGTTTCGGTAGAGACGCACTTCCGCGTGCGCGATGCGGTCGCGCTCCTGCACGAGCACCGTGTCTCGCAGCTCCCGGTCGTGAGCGCGCACGATCGTGCCACGGTCGTTGGAGCGATCTCCGAGCGCGGCCTGCTCAAGCACGCCACGGAGGATCCGAGCCTGCTCGAGGCAGAGATCGTCGAGGTCATGGAGCCGCCGCTGCCAGCGGTCTCGAGCCATGATCCGGTCCGCGACGCGGTCGACCTTCTGGTCGGCGAGCAGCAGGCGCTGCTGGTCACGGACGCCGGGCGGCCGGTCGGGATCGTGACTCGAGCCGACCTGCTGGAAGCCCTCGCCAGGTGAGCGGGGCGAGCTCGGCAGGAGCCGGCGAGCGCCAGGGCGCCCGAGCCGGGAGCAGCGGCGACGAGTTCGCCACACGCGCCGTGCACGCCGGCCTCGACCCGGACCCAAGCTTCGGCTCGGTCATCCCCGCGATCCACCAGACCTCCACCTACGCTCAGCCGCGGCCGGGCGAATTCGCCGAGGATTATGACTACGCGCGCTCCGCGAACCCCACCCGCGCCGCCTTGGAGCGGGCGCTCGGCGAGCTCGAGGGCGGGAGCGCGGTCTGCTTCTCCTCGGGGATGGCGGCCGAGCACGCACTGATCACGGCGGCCTGCGCGGCAGGCGCGCACGTGATCCTGCCCGCCGACCTCTACGGCGGCACCTATCGGCTGGCGCATGACGTGCTGAGCCGCTGGGGGCTGCGCTACGACCTCGTCGAGCAGACCAACCTGAGCGCGGTGGAGGCGGCGATCACCGACGACACCGCTCTGATCTGGGTGGAAAGCCCCACGAATCCACTGCTCAACGTCGTCGACATCGAGGGTGTGGTCGCACGACGCAAGGGCGCTCTGGTGGCGGTCGACAGCACCTTCGCGACGCCCTTCAACCAGCGCCCGCTCGAGCTGGGGGCGGATTTCGTGGTGCACTCGACGACCAAGTACCTGGGCGGGCACTCGGACGTCGTCGGCGGCGCGGTGATCACCCGCCACGAGGAGTGGTACGAGCGCCTGCGCTTCGTGCAGAACGCCGTGGGCGCGGTCCCGGGCCCCGTGGACTGCTTCCTTGTCCACCGCGGGCTGCGCACGCTGCATTTGCGCATGCCCGCCCACGCCCGGAGCGCGGCCGCGATCGTGGAGCTCCTGAGGGAGTCCTTTGAAGTGCAGGACGTGCGCTGGCCGGGCTTCGGCGGCATGGTCAGCTTCCGCCATCCCCGGGCGGCTGCGCTGGCCGGGACGACTCGTCTCTTCACGCTGGCGGAGTCGCTCGGCGGCGTGGAGTCGCTGATCGAGGTACCTCAGGCCATGACCCACCAGTCGGTCGAGGGCTCGACCGCCGCGGTGCCGCCCGACCTGGTGCGGCTAAGTTGTGGGGTCGAGGCGCCCGAGGACCTGGTCGCGGATCTGCGCCAGGCCCTGGCGGCCGCGGCCGAGCACTGAGAGCCCGAGCAGCGCCGCCGCAAAGCAGGTGAGGGCGCCGAGGCCGAGGCCCGCGCGCGCGCCCGCGAACGCGATCACCCAGCCGATGATCGGGCCGCCGATCGGCGTCGAGCCCTGGAACGCGACGAACCACAGCGACATCACGCGGCCCCGCATCTGGGGGTCGGCGCGCAGCTGGAGCGTCGAGTTGCCGGTCGACATGAAGGCGATGCTGGCGGCGCCGGCGAGCGCAAGCGCCCCCAGCTCCAGACCCAGATTCGGCGCAATCGCCGCGAGCGCCATGGCAACCCCAAAGCCGCTCACGGCGACCGTCAGCTGGGCCATGCCCACCCGGCCCTTGGCTGCGACCAGCAGCCCGCCGATGACCGCCCCGACCCCCATCGCGGCGGTCATGAAGCCGTACCCAGTCGCGCCCGCGTGCAGCGCCCGCGAGGCCATGACCGGCAGGGACACCTGAAACTCGTAGGTGAGGCAGCCGACGGCGGCCATCATCAGCAGCGGCAAGGCCAGCTCACGGGTATGACGCACGTAGCGCAGGCCCTCGCGGAGCTGCCCTCGAGCGCGGGGCGCCGGGGTGGTGGGTTCGAGCGCGCCGCGGTTCAGGGTCACGAGTGAGAACACCACCGCGACGAAGCTCGCCGCGTTGGCCAGAAAGCAGACGCCCTCGCCGACCACCGCGATCAGGATCCCGGCCACCGCCGGACCGAGGACCCGCGCCACGTTGACCAGCACCGAGTTGAGCGTGACGGCGTTGCGCAGATGCTGGCCGCCGACCAGCTCGAGCATGAACGACTGGCGCGCCGGGTTCTCGAAGGCGTTGTTGAGTCCCAGCAGAATGGCGAGCACGCCGATCTGCCAGAAGCGGACCGTTCCGGTGATCGTGAGCAGGCCCAGGGCAAGCGCCTGCAGGCCCATCGCGCTCTGCAGCACCACCATCAGTCGCCGTTTGTCGATGCGGTCGGCAATCACGCCGCCGTAGGGAGAGAGGAGAAGCACGGGCAGCGTCTGCAAGGCGATGATCAGGCCCAGCTTGGTGCTCGAGTGCGTGAGCGAGAACACCAGCCATGACTGGGCGGTCATCTGCATCCAGGTGCCGATCAGGGAGATCGACTGCCCAGCGAAGTAGCGGCGGTAATTGGCAATCGAGAGCGCCGCGAAGGTCAGGCGCCCGGCGTTGACGACGCGCGTCACCGGCAGCCTCCCTTCAGCTGCTCCGCCAGCGCTTCGAGCGCGGGCAGTGCTCGCTCGAGCGCTCGGTGCTCGCTCGGCGAGAGACTGGAGAGCGCCACGCTGAGGACGTCCGTGCGCTCCCGCCGCATGCGCTCGACCAGCCGCTTGCCCACGCGCGTGGTCGTGACCAGCGCCGCGCGCCGGTCGAGCGGGTCGGACACGCGCTCGATCAGGCCACCCTCAACGAGGTCCGAAACGATCCGCGAGAGCATCGTGGGATTGATCCCCTCTTCGTCGGCGAGCTCGGAGAGGCGCACCGGGCCGAGCCGCTGGATCGTGTTGAGAAGCGACACCCGCGTGGGGGTAAGGCCGGCGGCGACGCCGGCGGCGGTGGGCCGCAAACGCCGGTGCAGCCGACCGAGGGCGGCCCTCAGCCGTGGTGCGGTGTCAGTCTGCTCCAGCACTGCCGTCGCGCTCAATCATGCTCCCATCGATGTAACTACTTGCTTGTTGGCAAGCAATATGTTAGCAGCATGTGGCTGGCGCACATGTGCGCCAGCCCCGGCGGCGCATGCGCCGCCGGCCGGCCGGAACATGTTCCGGCCGGGTCCCTTAAGGAGTCAGGGAGTGCCCCGTGAAGGTGAGCGCGCTCATCGCCACCAGCAGAGTGCCGCTCACGCCGAGCAGCCATACATATGCGCGGCCACGGAAGCGATGGCCGTACGCGAGCACGGCGGGGAAGGCGGTGATCAGTATGCGCGCGTTGGGCCCCACATGCTCGGAGAGGACAGCGATGGCCCCGATTGCGAGCGTCCAGACGAGCGCTTCGAGCGACACCAGGCGCGGCGCTCGCAACAACAGGACGACGCCGTAGACGAGCACCACCGCGCCCAGCATCGCCGCCAAGGGCGAGAGGTCGAGCGTGGGGTGGGCGCCGTTGAAGTGCTCCAGTTGGCTCGCGAACAGCTGCCCTTGATGCACCAGCGCCAGCGGGTCGAGCCGCTCTTGCCAGCCGCTGTGCTGCGCGTCGACGGTCGCGAACGGCGTCCCGGTCCAGCGCCACAAGAAGAGCGCCACACCCCCAACCCCAGCGAGCGAAAGAATCGGCGCTAAGAGGCTTGCGCGCGCCTGCCGGTCGCGAAGCCCGCGGCGCCCCAGCGCGACCGCGGCGGCCACCGCGCAAGTCAGGATCAGGACGGCTGCATCGGCGGCGGTCGCGGTCGCCAGCGCGGCGAGCACGCCCGCGAGCAGCCACCGGCGGCGCTCGAGTGCGAGCAGGCAGCCCGCGGCCAGCGGGATCAGAAGCCCCTCCGAGTAGGCCATGGAGAAGACCACCGAGCCCGGGAAGAGGCAGAACACGATCGCCGCCCGGCGCCCACTCCGCTCACCCCACCACCCGCTCGCCAGGCGCTGCAGCGAGCACCGTCGCGACGAGACCGCCGAGGCCGGAGATGAGCGTCCCAGCCACTGCCGGAGAGGAGATTCCCGCCTGCATCAGCAGCCACATGAGCGCCGGGAACAGGGGCAGAAAGCCGAGCACGCTCTGGCCATGCACGACGTGCTTGGGATAGCCGTGCAGCGCGAGGCGCGAGTACCAAACCCCGTCCCAGTGGCCGATCGTGGACGTCAGCGAGTGGTGCTCGACCGCCGCCACCAGAACCGCGACCACCAGTAAGAGTCCGCGCGTCGCCAGGTACACGAGCACTGCCGTGCGCGTGCCGGCGAAGGAAGCAGCGGCCCACGCGCGCAGTCGGCGCGCGGGGAGCGGCCGTGCTTCGACAAGCGCCCCGGAGGCCTCTATGGCTCTTGCGCTTCCTCCGTCGCTTCGGCCTCCGACGCCGCACCCACATCGACGGCGGGAACACGCTCGAGCGCGTGGGTCAGGCGATCGATCGCCTCTGTCATGTCCTCGCGTTCGACCTTGCGCTCGAGCGCCAGGCGGATGCCGGCGATCTCCCGCGCGAGGAACTCCATGTCCGCCAGCGCGCGCGCGTTGCGCTCGCGGTCGCGCTCCATCTCAATCTTGTCGCGGTCGGCCTGACGGTTCTGGGCCAGCAGGATCAGCGGCGCGGCGTAGGCGGCCTGGGTGGAGAAGACGAGGTTCAGCAGAATGAAGGGATACTTGTCAAACCTCACGACGAGGAAGAAGCCGTTGAGGATGATCCAGATCGCGACGATGATCGTCTGCCAGATCAGGTACTTGGGTGTGCCGAAGAAGCGCGCGAACCTCTCCGCCACGCTGCCGAAGGCCTCCGGGTCGTAGGAGGGGCCGCCCGGGGTTCCCCTGGGCTTGCCCAGGTCGTCGCGACGCGGGCTCATGCGACCTCGGCGCGGGTCTCGCGCCAGTTGGCGGGCAGGACGCGGTCGAGCACGTCGTCGATCGTAACGGCGCCGACCAGACGTCGCGAACCGTCACAGACCGGCAGGGCGACCACATCGTAGGCGGCGAGCCGGGCAGCCACCCCACGCTCGGGCAGGTCCGGCGTCACCGGCTCCCATTCTTCCTCCAGGCACCGTCCCAGCGGCTTGCCCGGCGCCTCACGTAGCAAACGCTGGATGCCGACCACGCCGTGGAAGCGGCCGGTGGGCGTCTCCAGCGGGGGCTGGCAGATGAAGACCTGCACGGCCAGCGGCACTGGCAAATCGGGATCGCGCACCCGCGCTAGCGCCTCGGCAACGGTGTCACGGGGATCGAGGATGATCGGCTCGGGCGTCATCAGGCCGCCGGCCGTGTCGGGCTCATAGCTGAGCAGCCTGCGGACAGGGTCGGCCTCGTCGGGGTCCATGGCGCCGAGCAGCTCGGCTTGCCGAGTCAAGGGGAACTCGCCCAGAAGGTCAGCGGCGTCGTCGGCCTCCATCTCCTCGAGGACATGTACGAGCCGTTCTTGGTCCAAACCCTCCACCAAGCGCACCTGCTCGTCCTCGGACAGCTCCTCGAGCAGGTCAGCCAAGCGGTCATCCTCGAGTGCCTCGGCGAGCACGCGCCTACGGCTCAGGGGCAGGTTGCGGATGGCGGTCGCCATCTCCGCGGGGTGCAGGCCACCCAGCGTGGCGGCCTCGCGGTCGATGGACCGCTCGTCTGCGAACAGCTCGCCGGCCTCGCTCCAGTCGATGATCTCCGGAGGGCGCCTGCGGCCGGGAAGCCCACGCCCACGCACGGCCACCGTTGCCACCTCCCACGCAAACGGCTCCGGGGCGGGCGCGATGCCCACATCGGCGACTCGGCCGTTGCGCAGCCTCCTGCCTAGCAGCTCTCCCGTGAGCAGCCGCTCGCCCGCTCGCAACTCGAACTGGCGCAGGTTGATCGAGCCGCGCCGCAGCCGCAGCCCCTCGCCTGAGATCTCGCCGACCCGGCCGGCGCCCACAAACACCCGCCGGCGCCCAACGTTGACCACGAAGCCGTTCACGCGCGGGGGCCGTCCCCCGAGATCGATTACGACATCGCTCAGGCGCCCGACGTCGGAGCCATCGGCCGCCACCAGCGGCAGCCTCGTGAGGCGCGAGACGTAGACCACGTTGTCGTTCATGCCAAGAGCGTACGCCCGCCACCCCCCGGCTGGCGGGTCTGCCACCTGGCTGGGTTGCACGAGCGGCGCGCGTCCCCGAGCTTGTCAGGGTGGCTGTGACTGCCCCCACGAACGGTGCCGCGCCAATTGACGCTGCGACGGTCGATGCTCCCGCGATCAGCGGTAGGAGGCTCAGAGGCGCCGCGATCGCCGCCGTGGGGGCCAGCCTGCCAGAGACGGTCGTGTCGAGCGCGCGCATCGCGCGCACCTTCGGCGTAGATGTTGACTGGATCGTGCGGCGGACCGGGATTCGCACGCGACGGGTGGCGGCCGCCAACGAGCGCCTCTCGGTCCATGCCGCGCGCGCGGCAGCTCATGCGCTCAAACAAGCCGAGATCGATCCGGTGCAGGTCGACCTCGTGCTCGTCGCGACCACGACCGCCGATGAGCTGCTCCCCAATGCGGCTCCCCTCGTGGCCGCGGAGCTAGGCGCCACGCGCGCGGGCGCGTTCGACGTGGGTGCGGCCTGTACCGGCTTCCTCTCGGCGTTGTCCGTGGGCTGCGCCCAGATCGAGGCGAGTCGCGCCGCCTGCGTGGTGGTCATCGGGGCGGATTTCATGTCTCGCATCACCGACCCCGAGGACCGCGGGACGGCCTCGCTGTTCGCGGACGGCGCGGGCGCCGCTGGTGCTGGTGGCGTCGGAGGCGCCGGGGCAGATCGGACCGGTCGTGCTCGGCTCGGACGGCTCCGGCGCGGACAAGATCATCGTCGAGCGCGCGGGCAAGATCGAGATGCAGGGCCAGGACACCTTCCGCGAGGCGGTCGCGCGCATGTCGGAGGCCACGCTTCAGGCCGCAGACGCGGCCGGCGTCGAACTGGACGAGATCGACCTGTTCGTCTACCACCAGGCCAACGGCCGAATCCTCCACGCGATTGCCGAGCGGCTCGGGCTCGAGCGCGAGCGCGTGGTGGAGTGCATCGGCGAGCACGGCAACACCTCGGCGGCGAGCCTGCCGCTGGCGCTCGCCTACAGCGAGAAGTGGCATCGCTTGAGCGCTGGAGACCGGGTGCTGCTGGGGGCGTTCGGCGCGGGCATGACCTGGGGGGCGACGGTGCTCGAGTGGGGGTCGTGAGTTCGGCAGCCTCTAGCTGAGCGCACGTCCGCGGGTTTACGATCCGCTGCGTGAACGCTGAGACGATAAGCGCGCCCGCGGGCTCGGGGGTGGGCGTCTCGGCGCTCGAGCTGTTCGTCGACGTGCTGGCGCGGGGGGGAGACGGTACCGCCGCCGGGGGGGAGGATTTCTACGACCGCCTGTGCGAGGCGATCTGCCGGCTCGCACACATGCGGCGCGCGATCATCTTCCGCTATGACCCCGCCCGACGGCGCGTGCGGGCGGTCGGCTCGCACGGGCTCGAACTCGAGCGCTTCGCCGACGCCCACGTGACCGTTGAGTCGGCCCCGATCACGGCGCAGGCGCTGCGCGAGGACCGCGCGCTTGAGGTGGTGGGCGACATGCGCGAGCAGATCGCCCCCGAGTTCTCGGCGCTGTTCGAGCAGCCGGTGCGGCTCGTATGCGCGCCGATGGTCGCCGCCGAGCGCCAGATCGGCGTGATCCTGGCCGACCGGCTGATATCCGACCCGCCCACGAGCGCCGAGGAGCGCGACCTGCTGTGGACGCTCGGCAAGACTGCGGCGCTGGCGTCGGTCGCCGGGATCGTCGCGACCCAGGCGGAGAAGGCGCGGTCACTCGAGCAGCGGATTGACCTGGCACGGGAGATCCACGAGGGCGTGATCCAGCGCCTGTTCGGGGTCTCGATGGCGCTCGACGGCGGGGGAGACCTGCCGGCGACGGCGCGCTCGCGCTGCGCGCACGAGGTGCAGCTTGCGCTCTCGGACCTTCGTGCCGCGCTCAAGCGGCCGCTGGGGCGCGCGCCCCGGCAGACCAAGGCGACGTTCGCCGAGGAGGTGGGGCGCTTCGCCTCGGCCTATCCGGAGCTGGGGATCGAGCTCACCCCAGGCAGCGAGAATCAGGTCCCCGCGGCACTCGAACCGTTGGCGCAGTCGGTGCTCTCCGAGGCGATCCTCAACGTTCGCAAGCACGCACGGCCGAGTGGCGTTTCGGTCTCGGCTCATAGAACTGAGCGCGCATTCGAACTAGAGGTCGTCAACGACGGCGTCGCGGCGCGGGGCGGTCGGCAAGCGGGAATCGGGCTACGTCTGGCGGCGCTCGAGGCACTTCAGTCGAACGGCGTGCTCGAATTCGGCGAGCGAGGTCCGGGAAGGTGGCAGGTGCGGCTGGTGGTGCCCTGCGATGACTGAAGCGCGCGCCCAGCCGCTGCCCACCCCAGCCTCGCGCAGCTCCGGGGGACCGTCGTCGCCGGCCCCCCGCAGTCCCGACCGGCTGACCGTGCTCGTGGTCGACGATCACGACGTCGTGCACTGGGGCTTCCGTCTGATGCTCACCCAGCAACCGTGGGTGGACCGTTGCTTGAACGCACGCACAGGCGCCCAGGCGCTCGCGCTCGCCAGGCGCTACCGGCCCCACGTGGCGCTCGTCGATCTGTTCGTGGGCGAGGAGTCGGGTGCGGAGATCTGCGAGCAGCTGCGGGCGGCGGAGTCTCGGACACGCGTGCTGCTCTTCTCCGGCGCGGGCGAGATCTCACCCGCGGCGGCCGCGGCGGCAGGGGCTTCAGGCTTTGCCTACAAGGACTGGCCGGCGCGGCGCATCGCGAGCGCCGTGCGCGCGGTTGGTCTCGGCCGCTCCGTGTTCGAGCATCACCGGCCCGCCGGCGTTCACGGCCTCTCCGATCGCGAGCAGGCTGTGCTGTCGCTGATCGCCTCGGGTCAGACCAACCCTGAGATCGCGCGGGAGCTCCACCTCTCTCCCTACACCGTCAAGGAGTACGCGAGCTCGCTATACCGCAAGCTCGGCGTGCGCAACCGCACCGAGGCCGTCCAGCGCGCCCAGCGGCTGGGCCTGTTGGCGTAGCTCGTCGGTGAGAGCATTCCCATAAAGGCGTTAAGCGACATTTGACGATCGCCCACCACCATTGTGCGCGTGGAAGCATCTGGACACACTGAACCGCGCTCGCAGCCAATGACGGCCTCGTCGCGGGCTCGCCGGCTCGCGCTCCTCGGCGGCGGACCCGAGGGCAACGAGCGGCTGACGACCGTCGCCGGCGCGGTTCTGGTGGTGCTGTTGGCCGTGCTGGGGGTCACGATCATCCGGATCGGCCAGCTTTTGTGGCTGCATCTGTTCCTGGGCCTGCTGCTGCTCGGGCCGGTCGCGCTCAAGATGGCGAGCACGGGGTACCGCTTCGCGCGCTACTACACGCGCAACCCAGCGTACGTCCACAAGGGCCCCCCTGAGCCCATTCTGCGCGGGATCGCACCGATCGTGGTCGTCTCCACGCTGGTGGTGTTCATCACCGGCATCGTGCTGCTCGCGGTCGGCGTCAGTGGGAGGGGCGAGCTCGTCGAGATCCACAAGGTTTCGTTCATCGTCTGGGTCGTTTTCATGGCTCTGCACGTGCTGGGACATCTGCCCGCATACGCGCGCTACATGCGCGAGTCAGGCTCGCGCGAGAATCGTCTAGGGACGTCGCCCGGCGCCGCCGGTCGCGGGCTCGTGCTCGCGAGCGGGGTCGCGGTGGGAGTGATCGTCGCCGTCGCTCTGATTCCCGACTTCGCCTCCTGGACGGCGCACACCGCCCTGCTCCACCATCACCACTGAGGGGGCGAGCGTCAACGGGAAGCGCACCGAGGCCTGAAGCCCGCCCGCGTGGCCCGGGCGCAACTCGAGCGTTGCGTCGTGGGCGTTGGCGATCGCCGCGACGATCGAGAGCCCGAGGCCTAGTCCGTCAGCATGCCCGACGCGGTCGGCGCCGCGGCGCTGGAAAGGTTGCAGCAGCCGCTCCATCTCGTCTGCGGGGATCTCGGGACCCGTGTTGACGACTTGCAACATCGCGTCGCCGTTCAGCTGCTGCACGCTTACGAGTACGTCCCCGCCGGCGAGATTATGAGCGATGGCGTTGTCAACCAGATTCGAGATGAGCCGCTCCACGAGCCGCCGGTCACCCGAGATAGGGGCGGGTTGCAGTTCGACGTCCAGGGCAAGGCCGTGCACGGCGGCGTCCGTCTCACGCGCTGTGACGACTTGGCGCGTGACGTCGGCCAGGTCCATCGGCTGCCGTCGATCAATCCCCCGCTGCCCGTGGGCCAGCGCCAGCAGTGCGTCGATCAGCTGTTCCTGATACTCGCTCTCTTCCAAAACCTGCTTGCAGGCCGCGCGGAAGGACTCGACCGTCGCCTTGGGGTCGCTCATCACCATCTCCACCAGCGCACGGACCGCGGTGAGAGGAGTGCGCAACTCGTGCGACGCGTTGGCCACGAACCGCCGCTGGGCGTCGAAGGCAGCCTCCAGGCGAGCTAGCAGTCCATCGATCGTGTCCGCGAGCTGCCTGAGCTCGTCGCGCGGCCCCGCCATGTCCAGCCGCTCGTGCAGGTTGGCCTCGGAGATCTGCTGGGTGGTCGCGGTCATCGTCCGCAGCGGGCGCAATGCCCGTCCGGCGACGAGCCAGCCAAGCAGTCCGGAGATGATCGCCATGATTCCCAGCGCGATTCCGGATTCGACGATCAGCGAGTGCAGGTCGGAGATGCGCTGGTTGGAGCCCACCACGAATGCCAGCGCCCCCCCGTTGCGAGTGCGCAGCAGTTTGGTGACCTGCTGGAAGTTCGTCTGCGGTGGGACCGCGCGCTTGCCGGGAACGTGGTAGAAGCGGGGCCCAATGCCTGGCGGCAAATGTCGTGGACGTGCTGTCAGAACTTGTCTGACGCCGTGGGGTGCGATCGGCTCCACCTTCGCGTGCGAGACCAGCGTGTAGGTAATCGCCAGCAGGGCGGCTCCGGAGGCGAGGAACAGCCCCCCGTAGAGCAACGCGAGCCGCCAGCGGACGGTGGTCTTGGGGCGGCGCAGCCGGCTGAGCATCACTGCGAGTCCTTTCCAATCCGGTAGCCGACCGGGGTCACCGTTTCAACCAATGGCGGGTCACCGAGCTTGGCGCGCAGCCGGCTGACGGTCATCCGGACCACGTTGGTGAACGGATCGACCGCGTCGTCCCAGGCCCGCTCGAGCAGCTGCTCGGTCGAGACCACCGCTCCCTGGGCGGCGAGCAGGACCTCGAGCACGGCGATCTCCTTGGGGCTGAGATCGATCGGCTGACCCGCCCGGGTGACCGTGCGGTGGGCGGGATCGAGCTCCAGGTTGCCGCATACGAGTTTCGGCGGCAGCGCCCGGCGGGAGCGGCGCCCGAGCGCCCGCACGCGGGCGATCAGCTCGGCGACGTGAAACGGCTTGGGCAGGTAGTCGTCGGCGCCGATCCCCAGTCCGTTGACGCGGTCCTCGACGCTCGCGGCGGCGGTCAGCATCAGAACCGAGGTCTCGCCATCGGCGACCAGCGCTCGACACACGTCATCGCCGTGCACCGCGGGCAGGTCGCGGTCGAGCACGACCACGTCGTAGGCGGTCAGAGCGGCACGGTCCAGCGCCTCGCGGCCATCGAAGACGACATCGACGGCCATGCCTTCGCGTCGCAGCACGGCGCCGATCGTGGCCGCCAGCCGTGGGTGGTCTTCCGCCACCAAGATCCTCATAACTTCTTGATTGTCGCGCGCACGCTTCTGGCCGTTTGGGATGGCGACACCGGCGCGGGACCGACTCGCCGCGCCGGCGTCGGCTTTGGAGAATGGACCGGGGCGCGTAACAGCGGCGTAACACCGTTACGGCGGTGTTATTCGAGGCTGCGTAGAAATCGGCGCGATGACGAAACGTGTATTGATTGATTGTGTGGCGCTCGTCGTCTGCGCGCTCACGGTCGCAGCGTGCGGCTCCTCCGGCAAGCCGAAGACGACCAAGGTCTCCTACGCCGAGGCGCTCAAGTTCTCTAACTGCATGCGCTCCCATGGGGTGCCGAACTTCCCGGATCCTCAGGCGGGGGGTGGGCTCAAGCTCGCGGTCGGCTCCGGGCTCGACCCCTTCTCGCCTTCGTTCCGGGCCGCCCAGAAGGCGTGCGCAAAGTACAACCCCGGGGGCGGTCGAGCGCCGAACATGTCCGCTAGCGAGCAGCGCAAGGCATTGAAGTTCGCCCAGTGCATGCGAGCGCACGGCGACTCAAGCTTCCCCGACCCGACCCTGTCGGCGCAGCCCGGCACGCCAGTGATCGCGTTGCGCGGCATGTTCTTCCCGGTGGGCCAGAGCTTCGATCCGCAGGCGCCGGCGTTCAAACAGGCCGCGGCCAAGTGCGGATTCAACCCGCCCTCCGGCGCGCCGTGAGCCGCATGCCGTGAGCTGGACGCCATGAGTTGCATAAACCGTGAGGGCATGAACCGTGCGACCAATGGACCGTGAGGGCATGAACCGTGCGACCAAAATCCCCCGCCGCTCGGCTGCCGGCGTTAGGCGGGGGGATTCTTGTCCGCACAGCAACCAGAATCCCCCCGGTCTGCATCGGGGCCGCAGGACATGGGGGTTTTTGGTCGCCGCCGCCTCGATTTCGGCGCTCGCCGCCTGCGGCGGCTCTGGCCATAAGTCCTCCGCCAGTGCGAGCTCTGCCTACGCCTTTGCCAGGTGCATGCGCACTCATGATGTCCCGAACTTCCCCGACCCGACGGCGAGCGCCGGTGGAGCGGGATTCCCCGTTGCTCAAGTGCCGGGCAGCTCGGTGGTGACCGTCGGCGGCGTCAGCTTCAGCGGCCCGGCGTTTCAAGCGGCGACTAAGGCATGTGCCCACTACGGCGGTGGCCTCTCGCCGCCCCCCATATCGGAGGCGCAGAAGCAGGGCATGATCGCCAAGGCGCGCTGCATCCGTGAGCACGGTGTGCCCGGGTTCCCGGACCCCACCTTCGGCCCCGGCGGCAAGGGCGTAGGTATGCAGCTGGCCTCCGGCTTCAATCCCGACTCACCGGCGATGCGGCATGCCGCGAAGGCATGCGAAGCCGTGGGAGTCTCGATCCCTCACACGCCCACATGAGCAGCGCTCATAACAGCCGCGTAACAGCGTTACGACCGTGTTACCGCGGGGCGCGTAGACATCCCGGTCGAATGGTGATCAAGGCTCTGAGTTTCGGATGCACGACGCTTGGATGCGTGCTCGCGCTCGCGGCGTGCGGATCCTCGGGCCACGCGCACGCCGGCGGCGGGCGCGATTACAGCGCCTTCCTCCAGTTCGCCAACTGCATACGCGCCCACGGGGTGCCCAACTTCCCCGACCCGAGTGCGGGAGGCGGCGGCGTCCATATCGACCCCGGCACGGGCGTCAACCCCGCCTCTCCCGCCTTCCAAGCGGGGATGGCTGCGTGCAAGAAGCAGCTTCCAGGCGGCGGCCCGAAAGCGACCGCGCTGCCCGAGAGCCAGCGCCTTCGCGCGCTGAAGTTCGCGCGTTGCATGCGCGCGAACGGCGTGCCCAACTTTCGCGATCCAAATTTTGGCGCCGGTGGTCTTCAGCAGGCCCTGCCGGACATCAACTCGCCCGTGGTGAAGCGGGCGATCCAGGCCTGCGGTGGCGGAAGAAATGGTCCCCTTTGAGTCTGAGGAGGCGACGTGCCTAATAGTGGCCTGAAGTTCATCTCGCGCGCCTGGCGCTGGCCCCGCATAATCGGCGGTCTGGCGCTCGCCGTTTTGGTGGCGGTCGGCGTCGCGGCGGGCGTCATCCTCATTCCCACCCGTCACAACTCGGCCCAGGCCGCCTCCAGCCATCCCAGCGTGCCCTCGAACGCGGCGACCGTGCAGCGGCGCGATCTGGTCGAGACCGACACCGAGTCGGGCACGCTCAGCTACAACAACCCGCAGACGGTGTACAACAACCTGAGCGGGACGATCACATGGCTGCCGAACGTGGGCCAGGTGATCAAGCCGGGCCACGCCCTGTTCAAGGTCGACGACCAGCCAGTCCTGCTGATGAATGGGACCACGCCGGCCTACCGGGACCTCGATGGCTACGACACCCCGGGCTCCGACATCAAGCAGCTCAACGAGGACCTGCGCAAGCTCGGCTTCAATCGCGCGGCCATCGTGCCCAACGACGAATGGCAGTACGCGACCACGGTCGGCGTCGAGGAGCTCCAGGTTGCCCACGGCATGACCGAGACCGGGACGCTCACGCTGGGTCAGATCGTGTTCCTGCCTGGCGCCCAGCTCATCAACACACAGGATGTGACCGTCGGCTCGGGCTCGAGTGGCGGCGGCTCGAGCTCGGACTCAAGCTCCTCGAGCTCCTCGAGCAGCTCGAGCAGCTCATCTAGCTCGGGGTCGCCGAGCAGCAGCGGCAGCGCCACGGCAATCATGCAGACCAGCTCCACGCAGCTGGTCGCGACCGTCGAGCTCGACGCCTCGAAGCAGAGTGAGGCCAAGGTCGGCGAGAAGGTGACGGTGCAGATGCCGAACGGAAACTTCGTCAATGGCGTGATCTCGCAGGTGAGCCCTGTGGCGCAGAGCTCGAGCAGCGGCAGCGGATCCGACTCGGGCGCCAGCGGAGGGAGCGCCTCGGGAGGCGGAGCCAGCGGCGGCAGCTCCAGCAGCAGCGGCTCCAGCAGCAGCTCCTCGAGCGGCTCATCGTCCACGATCCCGGTCACGATCCGGCTGAAGGGCCACCACGCAGGCGCCGGTCTCGACCAGGCGGCGGTGAGCGTCAACTTCGCCGAGCAGCGCGCCAAGAACGTGCTCTCAATTCCGGTCACGGCGCTGGTGGCGACCTCCGGCACCACGTACGCCGTGCAGGAAGCGAACGCACCGCACAAGCTGGTTCCTGTCACCGTGGGGCTGTTCGCCGCCGGCTACGTCCAGATCTCTGGCTCGGGCATCTATCCGGGTCTCGCGGTCACGGATTCACAGGGATGAGCACCGAAGCGGAGAGAACCGAGTCGCTGCATATGCAGCCGGCGGTAGAGCCAACCGTCATCCGGGAGGGGGTGTCCCGTCCGCCTGCCGCACAGGCGAGCCGACTAGCGCTCAGCCTGGCCAACGTGGTCAAGGAATACCCAGGCGGCGTTCAGGCGCTCCGCGGCGTGAACGTCGACGTCGCGGACGGCGACCAGGTCGCGGTGATCGGCCCCTCGGGCTCGGGCAAGACGACCCTGCTGACGATCATGGGCACGCTCGAGCGCCCGACCAGCGGCAGGGTTCTGGTCGCGGGGCTGGAGGTGGCGGAATCCTCGGACCCAGAGCTCGCGGGACTCCGTGCGCACCACATCGGCTTCGTGTTCCAGGCCTTCCACCTGCAGGAGTCGATGACCACGCTCGACAACGTCGCCAACGGAATGCTGTACACCGGAGCGCCGCTCAAGCTGCGCCGAGAGCAGGCCCGCTTCGCCCTGGAGCGGGTGGGCCTGTCTCACCGCATCGAGTTCAAGCCCAAGCAGCTTTCCGGCGGCGAGCGCCAGCGCGTGGCGATCGCGCGTGCGATCGCCAAACGTCCCAAGCTGATCTTCGCCGACGAGCCGACCGGCAACCTCGACTCCAAGGCCGGCGAGGAGGTCGTGGCGCTGTTGCATACGCTCGCGACCGACGGCGCCACGCTCGTGCTCATCACCCACAACCCGACCATTGCCGCCACCTTCAACCGCAGGATCGAGATGGGCGACGGCGAGGTCGTCGCCGACACGCGCTCATGAGCGTCGCAGACGCCACACTGCGAGGTCGATCGTCCAACGGCGGCGCGCGCCTGCCCGCGCGGGAGCTGTTGGGGGTGTCGCTCCAGGGAATGCGCTCCCGACGGCTGCGCGCCGCTCTCTCGGCGCTCGGGATCGCGATCGGGATCGCGGCCATGGTCGCTGTTGTGGGCGTCTCGGCGTCGGCGCAGGCCAACCTCCTCGCCGAGATCGACGCCTTGGGCACGAACCTGCTTACGGTTTCGCCCGGCCAGGACTTCCTCGGCAACAACCAGGTCCTCCCGGCGACCTCGGTGCCGATGATCAGGCACATGGCCAACGTCAACAACGACGTCGCCGTTTACCAGGTCACGAACGCCAACGTGTACCGCACGCCGTACGTGCCGCAGGCGCAGACGGGCGGCATCGGCGTGGACGCCTCCGGCGACAATCTGCCCCAGGTGATGGGCACCTCGATGGCGTCGGGCCACTTCCTCGACAGGGTGAGCAATCGCTACCCGGAAGTCGTGCTCGGCGCCGAGGCGGCGAGCATCCTCGGGATCACGCACGCCGGCGGGCACGTGATGGTCTATCTCGGCAACACCTGGTTCAACGTGGTCGGGATCATGAAGTCGGCGGTCCTCGACTCGACCCTCGACTCGACCGTCTTCGTCTCCCTGCCGGTGGCCGAGCGGCTCTTCCAGCTACTGCCCAACCCCTCGGAGATCTACGTGCGCGCGAACGTCAATGACGTCAAGCACGTCTCCAACCTGCTCGGACCGACGGCCGACCCCCAGAGCGCCAGCTCGGTCCAGATCGGCAGGCCGTCGGACGTGCTCGAGGCCCGGGCCGCGGCCAAGGGACAGTTCACCACCCTGCTGCTGGGACTCGGTGCGGTCGCGCTGCTCGTGGGCACGATCGGGATCGCGAACATCATGGTGATCTCGGTGCTCGAGCGCCGCGGCGAGATCGGTTTGCGCCGTGCGCTTGGCGCCACGCGACGGCACATCAGCGTGCAGTTTCTGACCGAGTCGGCGCTGCTGGCCGTGGTGGGTGGGATCGCGGGACTGATCCTCGGCGCCGGCGCCACCGCGATCTATGCCCAGACCAAAGCCGAGCCGTTCGTAGTCCCGCTCTACGCTCTGATCGCGGCCCCGGTCGCAGGTCTGGTGATTGGCGCGATCGCGGGTCTCTACCCCGCGGTCAAGGCGGCGCGCCTCAGTCCCACGGAAGCGCTACGGGCCTAGAACACACCGCTCCAGCCACTGATTCCTGAAAGCTCCCCGCGCGTCGACGCGCTCGAGCAGGGCGACGAAGTCGTCGCGCCGCTCGTACAGCGGCCCGACCGCGGCGGCTTCCGAGAGAAACAGCTTCCCCCAATGCGGCCGTGGCTCGAAGGGCGCAAGCGCCCGCTCGACCTCGACCAGAGCGGCTCTTACCGCCTGCGGCCGCGGCTTCCAGGTGAAGTGGATGCCGACCGACTCACGGCCGTACTCCGGACTCATCCACAGCCGGTCGGCCGCGATCGTCCTGATCTCGCTCACCTGCGTGAGCGGTTCGAGCCGGGCGCCGAGCCGTCGCACTGCCTCGATCGCGGCCACGGCGTGGCGACGCGCAACGAGGTACTCGGACTGAAGCTCGGCCCCGCTCGAAGGGATGAAGCCCATGCGGAAGTGGGGCAGGCGCTCGGACCACGGGCCCGGCAATCCCAGCTGCTGCGTCGCGTTGATGGGGTCGAGGCCGACGATCGGGTGTCTGTGCTGAGCGGCCGCCGAGGCGCCGAAGAGCTGGTCACGCACGTTCTCCGGGCCAGCGCCCACGCGCGTCTTGACCCACACCTGCTCGACGGTCTCACCCCAGCGCGAGAAGGCGCTCACGCTGTAGCCGCTGGCGAAGATCTCGTCGAAGTGCTCGAACAGCGCGTCCCACGGCAGCCCCTCGAACACGCGCTGGCGCACCTCGTAGGACGGCTCGACGTCGAGGGTCACTCCCACGATGGCGCCGACCGCGCCGAGGCCGACGACGAGGCCGGCGAAGTCTGGGTCGTCTCGCGAAGCGCGTAGCAGCTCGCCTTCGGAGGTGACGAGCTCGAGCCCCGCCACGGCCGCGGCAAGGTTGCCGCTCTCGTCGCCCGATCCGTGGGTGGCGGTGGAGATGGCCCCGGCAACCGCGATGTGGGGGAGGGAGGAGAGGTTGCCGAGCGCGAGCTCGTGCCGCCCTAGCTCCCCTGCGAGCTCGCCGTACGTCGTCGCGCCGCCGAGGGAGACCGTCATCGTGACTCGGTCCATCACGGCATGGCGGTGGATGCGCTCGAGGCTCACGAGCTCGTCCGAATCCGCGATGTCGCTAAACGAATGACGCGACCCGAGCACGCGCACGCGCGGGGCCTTGCTCACGAGCTCCTGGAGCGCCTCGACGGTCGCGGGTCGGTGGATCGTGCGCGCCTTATAGCGGTAATTACCGGCCCAGTTGGCCTCGGCGGCGGTGCTTTGACGTTTGTGGCGATATTCCCCGGGTATGCCCATTGCACTCGGTCCAGATGGAGGAGCGATGACATCGACAAAGGTACGCACCACCAAAGGCCTTGCGATCACGATCTCGCTCACGGCCGCGACGGTCGGGGTCGTCTACGGGTACGACACGGGCAGCATCGCGGGCGCCCTGCTGTTCCTGCCCAAGCATTTCAACCTCTCGACCAACGCGGTCGAGTGGATCACGACCTTCACCGGCATCGGCCTGATCGTGGGTGCGCTGATCGCCAACCGCATCGCCGACCGCTACGGCCGCAAGGCGGCGATGGTGGTGATCGCGATCGGGTTCACGGTCTTCGCGATCCTGCAGGCCGCCGCGCAGGACATCGTGTGGCTCGACATTTGCCGCTTCTTCCTCGGGGTCAGCATCGGCATCTCGGTTGTGGCGGCGCCGGTCTTCATCGCCGAGTCGGCGCCGGTCACGATCAGAGGCGCATTGATCGTCGCCTATCAGGTGGCGACCGTGGTGGGAATCATGGTGGCCTACTTCGCCGCCTATGGCCTCGCCTTCAGCGCCTCGTGGAGGATCATGCTCGGTCTCTCCGCAGTGGCGAGTGCGCTCGTGCTGCTAATCCTGGTCCGACTGCCCGACACGCCGCGCTGGTACCTGATGCGCGGCCGGCGCGAGGATGCGCTGCGCACGCTCGAACGTGTGGATCCCACCGGTGATTCCGAGCAGAGCGTGCGCGAGATCGAATCCGACCTGAGCGCACACAGCGGCGGCAGCGTGCGCGAGATGACCCGCATGCCCTACCTGCGTCCGGCGATCTTCGTCCTGATCCTCGGCTTCCTCGTCCAGATCACGGGGATCAACGCGGTCACCTATTACAGCCCCTTCATCTTCAAGGCCCTCGGCTGGCACGGCTACCTCCCGCTGTTGATCCAGGCGTTCGTCGAGGTCTTCTCGGTGGTCGCCACGGTCGGCGCCGTGCTGGTCGTGGACCGCATTGGCCGCCGCGTCACACTTCTGATCGGGGTGGGCGTGATGATCGCTTCGAACGCGCTGCTGGTCGTGCTCTACGCCGTGACCAGCCACTTCAGCGGTGTGACTTCGGGACTGGGGTTCGTGGGGATTCTGTTCTTCACCGCTGGTTTCAACTTCGGCTTCGGTGCGATGGTGTGGGTGTACGCATCGGAGAGCTTCCCGTCTCGGCTGCGCACGGTGGGGGCGTCGACGATGCTCACCGCCGACCTGGTAGGCAACCTGCTGATCTCGCGCTTCTTCCTGACTGTGCTCGCCAGCCTCGGCGGGCTGGGGAGCTTTTCGCTGTTCCTCGGGCTGGCGATGCTTTCGTTCGTCTTCATCTGGGCGATGGCACCGGAGACCAAGGGGCGGCCGCTCGAGGCGATTCGTGTCTACTGGGAGAACGGCGCCAGATGGCCCTCCAAGGAGGAGACCGTGGCCCAGCTCGAGCGTCGGCAGCGCGAGGAGCGGCTGGCGTGAGCGGGCGCAGTTCATGAACGGGGCGCAGATGTCGCGCGAGATGGCCGAGCAGCCTGAACGACTGCAGGCACTGATCGAGCGCGCGGAGGAGATCGGCCAGCGTGTGCGCGAGGCGGCTCCGTCGCCGTTGGCCGGGGTCACGCTCATCGCGCGGGGATCGTCGGACCATGCCGCCGTGTATGGCCGCTACCTGCTCGAGGCCGCCATCGGCAAGCCAGTCTCGCTGGCGGCGCCGAGCCTCCATACGCTCTATGACGTCGAGGTGGACTACGACGGACAGCTCGTGATCGCGGTCAGCCAGTCCGGCGCCACGCCCGAGATCGTGGATACGCTGCGCGCGCTGCAGGCGGCCGGGGGAAACGGCCTGGCGATCACCAACGACCCGGAAAGCGCGCTCGGCCGAGCCGCGGACGAGACGCTCGAGCTAGGGGTCGGGGATGAGCTGGCCGTGCCCGCCACCAAGACAGTCACCGCACAGTTCGCGGCCTTCGCGATCATTGCCGCCGCACTCGGACGCGCCCCCTTCTCTCTGTCCGAGCTCTCGGCCGTGCCGCGATGGGTGGGCGAGGTGCTCGAGGACCCGGATCCTGCCATGGCTGCCGCCGAGGGGCTTGCCCGGGTCTCCCAGCTGATCGTGGTGGCGCGCGGATACCTGTACGCGGCGGCGCTTGAGACCGCGCTCAAGATCAAGGAGACCTGCTCGCTGTTGGCCGACGGCTACTCGGCGGCGGATCTCCGTCACGGACCGATCGCGGCCGTCACGCGTGGCTTTCCGGTGATCGCGCTGCGCGCCGCCGGCCCGGCCTTCGCGGACGTGGCGGCGCTCGTTGATGAGCTGCGCGGCCGAGAGGCGAGCGTGTGCGTCCTCGGGACCGACGACGGAGCGGACGTGCCGCTCCCCGATCGCGCGCCCGAGCCGCTCTCGCCGATCGCGGCGGTCGTGCGCGGCCAGCAGCTCGCTTACGGCTTGGCGCTCCGGCTCGGCTATGACCCCGATAGCCCCGGGGGCCTCAGCAAGGTCACGGCCACGTGACGCTGGCCAAGCCGCCTGGGGCGCACGGTATGGCCGCCACGCCTGAGCGGGTCGCGGCGATCGACGTCGGCGGGACCACGCTCAAGGGCGCGCTGTTTGATTGCCGCGGTCGCCCGGATGCGAAGGCGCGCAGGCTGACGCGAGCAGACCGTGGCCCGGAGGCGGTGGTCGAGTCGATCCTCGAAATAGCCGAGGAGCTGTGCGCGCAGGAGCCGCGGCCGGCCGCCATCGGCATCGCCGTTCCGGGGCTCGTGCGCGACGCGGACGGAGTCGTGCTCGAGGCCACGAACCTCGACCTGCACGACGTTCCGATGCGCGAGTTGGCGTCACGGCGGCTCGAGCCGGCGGTAGCCGTCCTGCACGACGTGCGCGCCGCCGCGCTGGCGGAGGGACTATTTGGAGCGGCACGGGGGCGGAGCGACTACCTGCTGCTGACGCTCGGGACGGGCGTCGGCGCGGCGGTGGTGATCGATGGCCGGCCCTATATGGGCGCCCACGGGCTCGGCGGCGAGCTTGGCCATGTCTCCGTCGACCCCCATGGGCCGCGTTGCGGCTGTGGGGGGATCGGTTGCCTGGAGGCGCTCGCCTCCGCGGGGGCGGTCGCGCGGCGCTACGGGCATGCCGCTAACGGCGAGGAAGTCGCCGCCCGGGCCGCTGCCGGCGAGCCTGCCGCAGTCGCAGTTTGGGACGACGCGCTTGACGCGCTGGCGCGCGCGATCGTTCACTATCAGACACTGCTCGATCCCCAACTCGTCGTGCTTGGCGGTGGTCTGGCGAGTGCTGGGCGCGCGCTGTTTGAACCGCTCCGTGAGCGGATCCGCCAGTGGACCAGGTTCGGAGAGCCCGTGGCCGTAGTCCCCGCAGCGCTCGGCGAGGATGCCGGCTGCCGGGGGGCCGCGATCGCGGCCTGGCGGGCGGCGCGTCTGGACGAAGGCGCGCTCGCCGACTGGGACGTGGGATCGTGACCACGCGTCTTCACAGCCAGCGCGTCCTGTGTCCCGACGGCACCCGGCCCGGAACTGTGGTAATCCAGGAGGAACGGATCGCCGGTGTCGACCCAGACACACCACCTTCAGGCGGGCGCGGCGACGTGGTCGACCTCGGCGAGCGCTGGCTCGTGCCCGGCTACATCGACGGGCACGTCCACGGCGGCGGTGGGGCTCAGTTCAACACGACTGACGTGGAGGAGGTGGCAGCAGCCGCGCGCTTCCACGCCCGCCACGGCACCACGGGGCTGCTGGCTACGACCGTCGCTGCGCCGCTCGAGGAGCTGGGCACCGCCCTGCACGCGATCGCTCGGTGCGCAGCTCCCAACCTGCTGGGGGTGCACCTCGAGGGACCGTTCCTGAGTCGCCAGCGCCCGGGAGCAATGGACCCAGCTCTGTTTCTCGATCCGGACTGCGCCCTGCTCCAGCGGCTGCTCGAGCGAGGGGGCGTGCGGCTAATGACGCTGGCGCCTGAGTTGCCGGGCGCGCTCGAGCTGATCGAGCGCCTCGTGCGCGCAGGCGTGGTCGCCTCCGTCGGCCACACCTCCGCTGGCGACGCCGATGTTCGCGCCGCTGTGCGGGCGGGTGCGTGCGCCGCCACGCATGTGTGCAACGCGATGCCGCCCTTTCATCACCGCGACCCGGGAACGGTCGGCGCGGTGCTCGACATGCCGGAGATCAGCTGCGAGCTGATCTGCGACGGCATGCACGTCGACCCCATCGCGATGCGCATGATCTACCGGGCGAAGGGAGCCGAGGGCCTTCGGCTCGTGACCGACGCGATGGCGGCGGCCGGAATGCCGGACGGCGACTATCGGCTCGGCGGGCGCCCGGTCACCGTCGCAGGAGGACGGGCGATGCTGCAGGGAGGCGAGTCGATCGCCGGCAGCACGCTGACGATGGAGGCCGCGGTTCAGAACGCGGTTCGCCTCTTGCACGCGCCGGTTGAGGAGGCGGTGCGAATGGCCTCGTCCAATCCCGCGCGGCTGCTCGGTTTGCAGGGGCGGAAGGGCGAGCTCAGCGCGGGGCTCGACGCGGACCTGGTGGTGCTCGACGAACAGCTCGCGGTGCAGGCAACGATGGTCGCGGGCGAGTGGATGTTCGGTGCGCCGTAGCTGCGCGCGGGCCTTCTAGGGCAGTTCGCTGACTTGCATCCGCGCCCGGATGTCCCTGTAGGCGTCCGGATCGAATGAGCCCGCGAGCGGATACAGGACCGCGGCGGCGGAGAGCGCCACCGTGTCGGCCAGCACCTCGCTCCAGCCGCTGCCCCGACTCAGCCCGGCGGCGAGCATCGCGGTGGCCGCGTCTCCTGCCCCGGTGGGGTTGCCGGTGAGCCGCTCTGGAGGCCGCGCCTCGTAGGCGCCGTCGCCGGTGAGCGCCACCAGTCCGCCCGCCCCACGCGATACCACCACCGCGTCGGCGCCGCGCTCGCGCATGCGGGCGGCCGCTTCGCGCAGCGGCCTACCCGGCGCGTAGCCTTCGAGCTCCTCCTCGTTCACCTTGACTACCGCAGGAGCTCCCTCCACGCCATGGACGAGCCCGAGGTCGCGCGTGTCGAGGATCGCCCGCACTCCTGCATCACGGCCGAGCTCAACCAGCCGACGGAAACCCTCCGGCGGTGCGCCGGGGGGCAGGCTCCCGGAGAGCGTCATCACGCTGGCCTCCCGAAGCAGCTGCCCACAGCGTTCCTCCAGCGCATCCCACTCGGCTGGGGTGATTCCCGGTCCCGGCTCGGAGAGGCCAGTGACCGCGCCAGTAGATTCGACCACGAATACAGTGAGGCGCGTCTCGCCAGCGATCGAGATCGTCTCGTCGCGCAGTCCAGCGGCCGCCATATCGGCGCGCACCGCATCGCCAGGCAGCCCACCCAGCAGCCCCAGGACAGCCACTTCCTCGCCGAGCTGATGCAGCACTCGCGCCACGTTGATGCCTTTGCCGCCCGCCCGTCGCGCGACCGCCTCCACTCGGTTCGATGCCTCGCGCCAGCGCACTCGGGAGATCTCGTACGTCACGTCGAGCGCCGGGTTGGGCGTGACCGCCAGGATCATGGCCGCCCCCGCATGGCCGCATGCCCGAAGTTCGCGCTCAGGGCACGAGGCAGGTGATGTTTTTGCGCGTCGTTTGGTCCGCCGTCGCCACTGCGGTCGCCTTGCACACGAGACCATGTGACTTGGCCACCAGCCGGTAGGTACCCGGCGCGACCCGCAGCCGGTACGCGTTGTGGACCCCCGTCGTCGAGCTCGTGGCGGCCTTGCCGCCCGCGGAATCGATCGCGGAGACCTTGAATTTGCGCGTCATGCAATGGCCCGGAGAGTTGCAGACCAGAACCCGCCCGGCGATGCGCGCGTCGCGCGTCCCGGCCTGGGCGGCAAGGGCGCCCGCCGACCCGCTCACGCCCGCGCCCGCAGAGGCGGCGATCATCGCCACAAAGATGCTCGCTCGTCGCATGCCGTGAGCCTATCTCGTCCGACAGGGGCAGGCCTCACGCTGAGATCCGGCGCTCGCGAGGAAGCCCCGATAGCGTGCCAGCAGTGGCGCTCGCGCACGACCAGTATCTGACCCGTCGCTTCAACCAGAGGATTCCCCTGCGGGACGGGATTGCGCTCGCCGCGGATCTGGTGCTGCCGGCGGAGGTACCGGGGCCGGCGGTGGTGATGCGGACGCCGTACGGGCGCGGGGGCGAGCGTGCCACCGAGCGCGCCGACGCCTTCGCCAAGGCCGGGTACGCGGCGGTTTGGGTCGATGTGCGGGGACGCGGCGATTCCGAGGGGGCGTTTGAGCCCTATCGCAACGATGGCCCGGACGGCGTCGACGTAATCGCCTGGGTCGCCGAGCAGAAGTGGTGCGACGGCGCGGTCGCCACTTACGGGGGCAGCTATACCGGCCGGATCCAGTGGCTGACTGCACTCCATCGTCCCTCCGCGCTGAAGGCGATGATCGTGCTGGTCACACCCGCCGACCCGTTCGTGGAGAACCCCACCGGGGCCCCCGGGCCCATGCACATCCACTGGTACCGCATGACGGATGGCCGTGGGCTCCAGTACACGGAAGCGGTCGACTGGATGCAGGTTTACGATCACCGGCCGCTGATCGAACTGGACGTGGCGGCGGGTTTTCGTTCGCCGCTGTGGCGCGAGGAATGCCGCCACCAGACGCTGGACGGGTGGTGGGAGCCGCTCCGATACCAGCATCGCATCGCCGAGGTCGACGTGCCCGTGCTGCACGTCTCGGGGTGGTATGACGACGAGGAGATCGGCACCCCCGCGAACTTCGCGGCGATGACGGCCGCCGGTCGCGCCGGACAGCGCCTGCTGATGGGGCCCTGGGGTCATCAGGTCAACAGTGACCGGCGCCTCGGCGAGCTCGACTTCGGGCCGCACGCCTTGATCGACCTGGAGGGAGCGATGACCGGCTTCCTCGATGAGATGGTGCGCGGGCGCGCAGGCGTCGAGCGGCAGGCACCGGTGCGGGTGTTCTTGATGGGCGCGAACGAATGGCGTGAATACGCGGCCTGGCCTCCGCCGCAGAGCGAAGAGCGGGCCTGGTATCTGGACAGCGACGGGCACGCCAACTCCCGCTACGGCGACGGCCGCCTGAGCGACGTCCCGCCGCGCGGCGGCGCCGCGCACGACGAATGGCTGCACGATCCGGGTCGGCCGGTGCCGTTCATCACCTCGGCCTCCTCGGCGCAGATCGGCGGTCCAGACGACTATGCGGGCGTGGAGACCCGCGGCGACGTGCTCGTCTATACGAGTGAGGTGCTGGGCGAAGCGGTGGAAGTGGTCGGGCCGGTACAACTGGTGGCGCACCTGGCCACCTCGGCGCGGGATACCGACCTGGCCGCGAAGCTGCTTGACGTCCACCCTGGCGGCTTCGTGCAGCGACTCTGTGACGGCCTGGTGCGGCTGCGGTATCGCGGGGGCCACGAGCGCGCGCTCCCGGTCGAGCCGGATCGCATCTACGAGCTCCGGGTCACGATGTGGGACACCTGCCACCGCTTCCTTCCTGGTCACCGCATTCGGCTCGAGGTCTCATCCTCGGCACACCCGAAGTTCGCGGTGAACTCGGGCTCGGGCGGCGACGAGGCGCTCGCCGTCGACGGCGTCGTCGCCCGCAATGTCCTCCACCACAGCCCTGAGTTGCCGTCGCGGTTGGTCATGACGGTGCTGCCTTAGCCGCGGGCGCGGAGTCAGCCGGCGCCACGAGTCAGCGTCGCGGCGTTCGCTCAGCCGCTCGATGTAGTGAGCAATCCGCTGGGCACGCCGGCGCGGATCCTTGACGTGGTGTAGCCGGTACAGGAATGCATACCGATCAGAGCCCGTGAGCGTCTCGAAGAACTCGCGTGCCTGAGGGTGGCGATCGAGCGCAGCCTGGAAGTCGTCTGGGACGGTGGCCCGGCTCTGCGCTGGGTAGGCGTCGTCGAGCCGCCCGTCGGCCTCGGCGGCCGCGTATTGCCGCAGCCCGGCCGGCTTCATGCGACCCTCCTCGATCAGCCGCCGCGCGCGCTCACGGTTGATCGCAGACCACTTACTGCGCGGTCGCCGCGGGGTGAAGCGCTGGAGGAAGAAGTGCTCGTCAAAGCGGCGGACCTGGCCATCGATCCAGCCGAAGCAGATCGCCTCGTCGATGGCCTCCGCCTGCGTCACCGTCGGCGCGGGCGCGCCCTTCTTGGCGAGCCTCAGCCACGCGCCGGTTGCGGCGGCGTGGTTGTCGTCGAGCCATCGCTCCCAGGCGGCGCGGTCGGATAGCTGGAGGACCGGCAGCTGCTGTGCGGAGGTCATAGGACGAAGGATGCCGGACGATCGTCGACGGGCGCCCGGTACTGGCGGCCCGGGTTGATCGATCGTCGACAGGTGCCGCGGCGCGAGGTAGCCTTAACACGTGCCTGGTTGACGTTGACCACTTGCCTTTGCTCTGTATCCGCGTCCGCCTCCTTGGGGATGTAAGTGTGGTTTGAGGAGCCCGGCTGGCAGCGTCGCCGTTACGATGCCAGGGTGACTGAGGCGCGGGCAATTCATGACCGCGGTGGGTGGCCAACCGAGCAGCGCATTGATCGCGCCGAGCACGAGTTGGCCGATTGGGAGTTGCTCACCGACGCGCTTGCCGGCACTTTGGGCGCACGCGGCGTGGTCGGTGTGGACGAGCTCAGACGCGGAATCGAGAGCATGCCCCCCAGCGACTACGAGCAAGCGTCTTATTACGGGCGGTGGCTGTACTCGCTTGAGCTCTTATTGTGTGAGAAGGGCGTGCTGCGGCCGGGCGAGGTTGAACAAAGGGCGGCCGCGTGACCTACCGTTCCGGGGAGCGAGTGCGGGTGTCCAGCCGCGGCCATGCCGGCCATCACCGAACGCCCACATACCTGAAGGGCAGGACCGGCACGGTGCAGCGCATGCACGGGTCGTTCAAGAATCCCGAGACGCTCGCCTACGGTGGCGATGGACTGCCCGCTCAGCCGCTGTACACGGTCATTTTCGCGCAAGGCGAGCTCTGGCCCGGCTACGCCGGCGCCCCCAAAGACCACCTGCACGTCGATCTGTACGAGCACTGGCTCGAGCCGGCGCGATGAGTCAGGGCGACTCGCACCACCACCCGCCGATCGGCGACTCCCCGGAGCCACCCGTCGCGCGCCGTGCCCGGGCGCTCGAGGAGCTGCTGGTCCAAAAGGGCGTAATCGCCCGCGAGGAGGTGCGCGCGCGCATCGACTGGCTGGTGTCACGCACCCCGGCCGACGGGGCGCGCCTGGTCGCACGCGCCTGGACCGATCCCGCCTTCAGGGCGCGCCTGCTCGACGACGCCCGGGCGGCCGCGCTCGAGGTAGGGCTTGACCCCGGTCCTTCCCCGGTGGTGATGGCGGTCGAGAACACCGAGCACGTCCGCCACCTGGTCGTATGCACGCTCTGCTCGTGTTATCCCCGCGCGCTGCTTGGACCCCCGCCCGCTTGGTACAAGAGCCTCGCCTATCGCTCGCGCGCAGTGTCCGATCCGCGCGGCGTCTTGCGCGAGTTCGGGCTCGAGCTTGACCCGGACGTGGAGCTCCGGGTGCTCGATTCGACCGCGGACTTGCGCTATCTCGTGATCCCCCGTCGGCCACCCGACACGGAGGGGATGAGCGAACACGAGCTCGCTGGCCTCGTCACGCGCGACTCGATGATCGGCGTAGCCGAGCCCATTGCGCCAGCTCGCGCCGCGGCCTAGGAGCGCGAGCGTGCTGGGGGCGCAATCGCAAGAACCTTCGTTGGTGCGGTCACTTGAGCAGATCCGCGCGGAGTTCCCGGGCCTCCGCGACGACACGGTGGCGCTCGATGGCGCCGCGGGGACGCTTGCGCCCGCCGCGGTGATCGAAGCTGTCGCTGAGGCGATGCGCTTTTCGATGGCCAATGTGCATGGTGAGTTCGCGGCCAGCGTCCGCAGCACTGAGACGGTGATCGAAGCCCGCAGGGCCGTCGCCGACCTCGTCGGTGGAGAGCCGCAGGGCGTGGTGTTCGGTCCGAACATGACCACCCTGACCTTTCACTTCGCCGACGCTCTTGCCCAGAACTGGGGCTCCGGCGACGAAATCGTCGTCACTTCGCTCGACCACGACGCCAATATCCGGCCTTGGGTACTCGCGGCCGCGCGGAGCGGGACGAAGGTCCGCTGGGCGGAGTTCGACCCCGACAGCGGAGAGTTGCGCCCGGAGACATTTGACGAGCTGCTGGGCGAACGAACCCGGCTGGTAGCGGTGACCGCGGCCTCGAACGCGATCGGCACCAGGCCCGACGTCAGGGCGATCACCGATCGCGCCCACGCTGCCGGCGCTCTGAGCTATGTCGACGGGGTCCATGCGACGCCCCACGCCCCGGTCGATGTCGACGCTCTCGGCGCGGACTTCTACGCCTGCTCCTCGTACAAGTTCTTCGGACCCCACGCGGGCGCGGTGATCGCGAGCCCGGGGCTCCTGGACGGGCTCAGGCCGGCGAAGCTTATCCCCGCCCCGGATATCCCACCGGAACGATTCGAGCGGGGGACCCCGGCCTTCGAGCTGCTCGCGGGCGTCGTCGCCGCGATCGAGTGGATCGCCGGCCTCACCGATGCGACGGGGGGCCTCCGCGAACGGATCCTGGCCGCGCTATCCGCAATCGAAGGCCATTTGAATGGCCTGCTTGAACAGGCCCTCGAGGGGCTGGCGCGCATCGAGGGGATCCGCGTCCTTGGCTCCCCGCGGCGGCGGACCCCGACGATCTCCTTCGTGGTCGACGGGCGCTCGCCCACGGAGGTGGCCCGGCGACTGGCGCGCGACGGCATCTCCGTCTGGGACGGCGACAACTACGCCTACGAGCTGATGGACCGCTTCGGGCTACGAGAGACTGGCGGCGCGGTGCGGGCGAGCATCGTTCTCTACAACACCCCCGAGGACATCGACCGCTTCCTGGCGGCGGTGGCCGACGTGGCGCGCTGAAGCGCCCGCTCGAAACCGCCACTGAGCCCGAATCAGTAGAAGCCCTCTCGCCGGGCGTACCGGGCGGCGCGCTTGCGGTCGTAGCCGTCGGCATCGAAGTCCTGGTCGCCGAGAGACCGGAGGATCTCACCAGAGCTCGGCAGCTCGGCGCGGGCGATGTGGTGCTCGGGGTTCCAAAGATCCGAGCGGATAAGGGCCTTCGGGCATTGCGTGTAGGCCTCCTCGACCGAGATCAGGAGACCGAGACGGGGTACCTTGCCCTCGACGGCGCTCGGCCGCAGCAGCTCGACGTCGTCGACCAGCGCGGCACGTCCGTTGACTCTGAATGTGTCGCCGACGCCCGGGATCAGGAACAGCAGGGCTATC
This sequence comes from uncultured Solirubrobacterales bacterium, assembly GCA_963808655.1. Classification (GTDB taxonomy): domain Bacteria; phylum Actinomycetota; class Thermoleophilia; order Solirubrobacterales; family Solirubrobacteraceae; genus Palsa-465. The sequence goes on along the minus strand of CAWEGZ010000022.1, from coordinate 14,222 downwards.
CGCGAGTCGGACAGCAGGTTGGTGGGCGTATCCGCGATGCGATTGCCCGGCCGCTCAGGCAGCAGCAAGGTGCGCTCGTCGAGTACGCGCACGAAGCCCGGCGGGTCGCCTCGTGGGGAGACATCCAAGCCCCCGTCGTCCCGCGCGGTGGCGACGCACACGAACGGGGAGCGCTCGATGAACTGGCGCGTGAGGTGATTCAGCCGGTCGCTGATCTTCGCTGTGGCGCCCTCTTTGGTCGGGCCGATGACCTCGCGCAGCTCGGGTTCCGAGTCCAGTCTGCGGGCACTAGTCACCGCCGACACGGTACACGGAGCGTCCTGGCACCGGGCTCGGTCGCGCGGGCATGACATGGTGCCAGTCGATGAACTGGGCAGCCTTCGCCGCCGTTAGCCCGGAGCTCGCGGAGCTGGGCTGGGAGCGCCTCGACCGCCACGAGCTGTGCATGCTGGGGACGCTGCGCCTCAGCGGCTGGCCCCGGATCAGCCCGGGCGAACTCGATCGCGTCGGCGGTGAGCTGATGCTGGGGATAATGTGGCAATCGCCCAAGGCCCGAGACCTGCTGCGCGACGTCGCTGCGTGCTCCACAGCTGCACCTCTGATCGGCGCGGCACCGAGGGCGATTTGAAGCTGTACGGCCGTGGCCGTGAGATCGTCGACGAGGGCACGCGGTAGGAGTACCGCGCGGCGATTCGCGCTCGCATCGACTGGGAGCCGACCGGGCCGTTCCACCTCTTCGCGATCGACGTTCAGGCGGCCGCCTTCATGGTCTTCGGGGACGACGCCTTCATGCTGGTCTGGGACGTCGAGGGCGCGACCCGGCGGCGGCCGCAGCGGCTCGAGTAGCCGCCCTCGTCGCTCGGAGGCACCGGAGCAGCGCGGGCCCGATCGACGCCCCTCGCCCCCTCGCCGATCCCGCCCCGCGCCCCGAGCCGATCCCGTCAGAAAATCCCCATTCGGTCGGACTGCTCGAGAGGCGCGGGTGTTATCCGTCGTCTGGCGCCGGTCTTTACCCACGCTTCGAAGCGAGTGCGGTCCGGTGGGGATTTTTGGCCGTCCGCTGCGCCGATCGCACCGCCCACCGGCGGCGGATAGCCTTTCCCGCGATGGATATCGTCCGCCGCGAGCACCGCGAGGGGTTTGTCACCGCAGACGGCTCCGTGATCCGCGAGCTCGCCGGCGTTCCGTCCGCTAACACGACCAACCAAAGCCTGGCGGAGGCGGTCGTCCCGCCAGGAGGCGAGACCGTCGCACACTTCCACCCGCGGGCCGAGGAGATCTACCTCTTCACCAGCGGCAGCGGCCAGATGCAATTGGGAGAGAGCAAGAAGGCGGTCCGAGCGGGCGATTGTGTGGTGATCCCGCCCGGCTCAGCGCACAAGTTGTGGGCCGACGAAGGCGAGCCGCTGGTGCTGCTCTGCTGTTGCGCGCCGGCGTACTCGCACGAGGACACGGTGCTTCTCGAGCCCGATCAGGGCTGAGCCGTCAGCTACGGCGCCAGCCGTTCCAGAGCCCAGCTGGCTTCCCCGACTTGGGAGTAGCGGAGGCGATCGTGGAGACGGTCCTCGCGGTGCTGCCAGAACTCGAACGCTATAGGGACGAGGCGGAAGCCGCCCCAGCTTTCCGGCGTCGGCAGTTCTGAGCCCTCGTAGCGGGCGGCGAGATCCGCCACCGATTGCTCGAGCTGCTCGCGGCTCTCGATCACGGCGCTCTGCGGCGACGCGAGCGCGCTCATTTGGCTCGCGCGCGGTCGCGTGCGGACATACCTCCCGGACTCGGCGGCGTCCGCACGTCGCACGTCACCCTCGATCCTGACCTGGCGGCCGAGGGCGTCCCAGAAGAACAACAGCGCCGCACGCGGATTGGCGGCCAGCTCCATCCCCTTGCGACTCCCGTAGTTCGTGAAGAAGACGAACTCCTCCGGACCCATCTCCTTGACAAGCACCATCCGCACGGACGGAACGCCAGCTGGGGTGGCGGTCGCGAGCGCCGCCGCCTCGGGTGCGCGGAGGCCCGCGCCGCTTGCCTGCTCGAACCAACGTCCGAACTGGGCGAAGGGATCGCGGTCGACGTCCTCCTCACGAAGGGGTTGGGCGAATTGGTGCACGAGCGCATTATCGGTCGCCGCGCGGCGAGAATGCTGATCGTGCGGGTCAATTTCAGAGCGGCGATTTTCGGCCTGATCACGGTGGGTGCCCTCGTTGCCGCCGACAATTCCAGGCGCGCGACCTATGGGAAGACGGTGGGAGCGGTCGTGCTTGCGCTGATCATCTTCTGGCTGGCGCACAGCTATGCCGAGTTCGCCTCGCGTCGCCTGGAGCAGCGCGAGCCGCTGGCGATCGCCGGGCTCGCGCGGGCGAGCTTGCACGAGCTGCCGATGGTTAGCGGGGCTGCACTCCCGCTGCTGGCGATTCTGGTCTCGTGGGCGGTTGGCGCAAGATTCGGAAGCGCGATCAACGCCGCCGTCTGGACCGTGGCCGGTGCGATCGTCGTGGTCGAGATCGTCTCGGGCGTACGGGCGAAGCTCTCGGCCCCTCAGCTTCTACTCCAGTCGGCGATCGGCGCCGGCCTCGGCCTGCTGGTGGTCGCGCTGCACTCCGAGCTGCATTGTAGGGCCTTGGGACGCTCCCAGGGTTGCCAGAGATTTGGTCGAGAGGTGATCGCGTGTGGGAGAATGACCCGCACAGTCGGTATCGCTCACGGTCGCCTGCACCTCGGGATGCAGCCCAACTGCCCAGATCGAGGCGCAGTTGGCCTCGTGACTGAGCATGTGATCGAGCTCGAGGACGCGGTGAGCGTGGACCGTGGCTGATCGGCCTGTTGTTTCTCGCCCCGCTGCTCCGCATGGCTGTCGGTGCCGCGGCCGGGGGAGCCTCCGGTGCGTTCGTCGACGTCGGGATCAGCGACGACTTCATGAGGGGGCTCGGCCCCCACACGCTCTCGTCGGCGATCACGAGCGCGTCCTTGCCGAGCTCCTCGACGTACTTGCCCAGCGACGAAAGTAGGTCCCGTCCCTGGACGTACTTCCTCGGTGCGATGAGCGTTTGCGCGACGTACATGTCTGTCATGCCGACTCCTCTGATCCGACGGGTGAATGTGAGTTGTCGTCGTCGCCCATCGCCCCGCCTTGACGCCATCCGTGACGGAGATCCCCGATGTTTCCGATGAGCAGTGCAAGTGCCGCGATGCCGAACACTGCGGCCAGGGCGTACTTCCAGTACTGATGGCCCAGGAGGACCAAAGCGACCACGGCGGCTCCCGTGGCCGCCACCAGTAGCGCGCTGGCCACGAACGACAGGAAGCGACGTCTCGCGAATGCTTCAACGCCGACGAACAGCAGCGCGGCGGCTGCGATCGTGGTCAGCCAGGCCAGCGGCTGGGCGATCAGCACAACCGGCACCAACGCGAGCAGCAGCGGCGTGCTCACGGCCGCCCAAACGTGCAGGAAGCGCATGCGTCGCTGTTGCTTCTCGGCACGTGGTCCGCGCGGAGTTTCGATGTGAGCTTGCGGCGATTCCAGTGAAATTGGGCGCCGTACGGTATCGCGGTGCGCGTCAAGCTCTTCGGCAAGCTGCGCCCGCGCGGCGATCCTCTGGTCCAGCTCGGCCTCGAGCTGCGCCATGCGCTTGTGCCTTGCCTCGACCAGCGGCCGCGCGTATTCGTGCGCCTGCAACGAGCGCATCTCGATTGCCATGCCGCGCAAGTCGTCGCGCTCGCGAGCGATCGCCTCGTCGAGGTCAATCAATTCGCCCTCGATCGCCGTGATTCGCTCCTTCAACAGCGCGCCAAGTTGATCGTCGTGGGGCGCGACCTTCAGCAGACCCGCCCACCCGAGCGGATTGGACCAAGCTCGACGGACGGACCCGTCGCGTTCATAACGGGGGCCCGAGGGAGCGCGCTCTCCTCCGAACGCATCTTCGGTATCGATTCCCCAAAGGCCGCGATAATCCCGCACCCAGGGCGTCTGGTCGTCGATCAAACTCGCGGTCCACTGTGTCTGCTGGCCGGGGCCCACGGCCAGCCCGTCCCCGCGTGCGTAATCGACGAATGGGATCCCCAGGCCCGGTGCGCCGCTGGTCTGTTGGCGCCACGGCGCGACCACTCGCTGAAGTCGCCTCGCGATTTCGATCGGCTTGCGCAGCTGGGGTGGGTTGACCGAGATCACATAATCGCCCGGAACGAATGCCCCTGAATGTGAGCCGGCGCCTGCGAACACGACCGGATGCTGTCCAAACCTCCGAAGTTCCGGATCGTCCCAGCGGCGCCGCAGGTCATCGCCGTGATGGTCATGCGAGGAACACGCCACCCACGCGGGACGCGGGGGGCCTTCTTCTGACTCAGCGAGATACACGCTCACCATCTCCCAGTCAGCCTCGTGGTCGTTGACCCCCCTGAAAGTCGAGCGCCAGTCGTTCATGGCGTAGAAGAACCAATACTGCAGGCACAGATAGCCGCCGACCCGCACCGCGCGTCCGTAGTAAGGAAACTGCTCCGGCTTGAGTTGCTCGCGATAGGTGAGCTCGGCCGCGGCCGCCAGGCCGCGAGCCACTGTCCCGCGCAACAGCAACGAGGCCCTAAATGCGGCTTCCATCACTCGCCCGAACATCCCGGTTGTGGTGAAGCGCGACGTTGCAAGGAAGCGCTCGCGCGGCATCTGGCGCCAGCGGCGATACTCCTTGCGCCCTAGCGGTGACTGAACGAAGCGCAAGGAGAGTGCGCGGCTCGAGTGCGCGATCGCTTCGGCGCAGAGTCGCTCGAGGGTGAGCGTTCCGACCGGAACGATGCAGCGGGGCGCACCGTCGACGAGGTCTTCCGCCCATAGACTGCACTGAGCCACGTACGGACCCACGGCTGTGGGAAAGAAGAGTTCCCCCCTTGTGAACCTCACGATCGGTTCATACGCACGAAGCAGGTCCAGGCAAGCTTCCGCAGACGGATGGGGCCGCTCGCTCACGAGGACAGCGGCGTACTCGTCCTCGCCCGCCAGACTTGACGCATTCGACTTGTTGGATGGCAAGCTCATTGCGCTGCTATCGATCTGGGACGCATGGTACGTCCGGACGCTGAACCTGTTGCATTTGTGGGCGACAGGTCGGAGTAGGCGAGCATGAGCCTGCTCAGCGGGATCCTCGCGCGCCGGTGGCATCTTCCGCGCGCGCAAACGCGCTTGGTCCTGCGCGAGCGTGACCTGCGTGTTTCCATGGACGACGGGGCCGTTCTGCTCGCCGATCGCTGGGTCGCGAAAGCGGCGCGCGACCTGCCGCAGCCGACCGTGCTGGTCCGCTCCTGTTATGGCAGGGGCCAATTCTTCGGGCTCCTGCACGGCCGCCTCTTAGCCGAGCGCGGACTCCAGGTGGTGGTTCAGAGTGTCCGCGGCACGTTCGGCTCCGAGGGAACGTTCAGCCCCTTCGACGAGCGCGCGGATGGTCTTGCCACCCTGCGCTGGCTGCGGGCCCAGCCCTGGCACGAGGGGCCGATCGGGATGACCGGCGAGAGTTACCTCGGGCTGGTGCAGTGGGCGGTCGCGGCCGACGCGGACGATGACCTAACCGCCCTGGCGATCCAGGGGAGCGCCTCGCAGTTTCACGGCCAGAGCTATCCGGGCGGCAGCATGTCGCTCGAGACCTCGGCCCAGTGGCTGGTGATGATCGCCACTCAGGAGCGCCGTCTGGCGCCGCTGCCGATGGCCTTCGCGCTCAAGCGGCTGCACTCGTTGCTGTCAAGGGCTTCGCTGCACGACCTCGATCGACGCCTGACCGGCGGCGAGGTGGCCTGGTTCCGCGAAGCGCGGGCGAGCCCCGAGCGGGAGGGCGCATATTGGGTACGGCGCGACTTCTCTGCCGGAGTCGCCCAAGTCAAAGCCCGGATACAGATGGTCACCGGCTGGTACGACGCCTTCACACCGTGGCAGTTGGAGGACTACGCGGCACTGGTTGACGCAGGCCGTCCTCCGCAGCTGATTATCGGTCCTTGGACCCATACGCAGGAGGGCCTCGCTGGTGCCGGCGTACGCGACGGGCTGGCGTGGCTACGCGGTCATCTGCTGGGCGATCCACGTCTGATCGACGCCGCCCCGGTGCGGGTGTTCGTCACCGGCGACCGCGCAGAATGGCGCACACTCGAGCGCTGGCCACCGGACGAGAGCGCCGAGTGCCGACTGTGGCCAGCGGGGGAAGGTGGGCTGACGTGGGATCCGCCGGCGGCGGGCACGGAGGGCGGCATCCGCTACCGCTACGACCCGGCCAAGCCGACGCCTTCGCTAGGCGGTCCGATCATGGTCACGAACAAGCCGGTCCGCGACAACCGACGTCTCGAGGCTCGCTCGGATGTGATCACGTTCACAACCCCTCCGCTGGAGGAAGCTTTCGAGGCGATCGGCTCGGTGCGGGTGGAGCTATGGGCGCGCGCAAGCGCACCGTACTTCGACCTGTTCGCGCGGGTGTGTGACGTCGATCCACGCGGGGTCTCCCGGAACGTCTGCGACGCCTTGGCAAGCGTCGCTTCGGACCGCTTCGAATGGTCAGACGAGGACGACGCCTGGCGGGTGCCGTTTGACCTGTGGCCAATCGGGCACCGGTTTGCGGCTGGGCATCGCGTGCGGCTACAGATCTCGTCGGGCGCGCACCCTCGCTACGCGCGAAACCCCGGGACCGGGGAGGACCCGCTCGAGGCCCAGACCCTGCGGCCGGTGGAGGTAGAGCTCCTCCACGGTCCCCAGCGGCCATCCTGCCTTGTGCTACCTCAGTGGCACGCGGTGACATCGCCAGCTGCCTGAGACGCCGCCGTCCGGATTTGATCTGCCCTAACCCAACGCTGTCAATGCAGCAGGACCCTCAATCCGACAAGGGCGAAGCCGATGGCCGCCCCCACCCCAGCCTGGAGCAACAGTCGACTTCGACCCAGCCCTGATCGCCAACCTGCGGCGAATTCCAAGACCACGATGCTGATGGCGGTCGCCCAGGTGGCAATGCTGACGCCGGTGGCGACACTCGCTCCCGCCGCCCAGGCTCCCACAAGTACGAGCAGCGGGACCAGCGCTCCTTCAACGATCGGCAACTCGTGGACCAAGCTGCGCCAGAAGACATCTGCGCTGAGAGGCTCACCCGTCCGCAGGCGCGTCCCCAGCGAGTATGTGTAGAGGTTCGTCAGCCAGTAGAGGACGAGCACGATCACCGCCGCAGCGACCGCGTCCGTATAGCCCACCGATTCGGCGTCCTCCGCAGCGAACAGGACGCCGATCATGATCGTCCCATAGACGGCGCCGCCGGCATTGTCGACCGTCACCCTGGCAAGCCATGCGACGACTCGTCGTAGCCTTCCCGGCGCTGCATCTGCCGTTCTCGAAGCCATTGCTCAGTTTTCTCCGCTACAGAGGGCACCGCCAGGACGGCGTTGCACTCAGCGTTGGGTTGAGCGACGCCAACCGGCCATGTCCGCGCGGCGACTCGTATAGTTTGGCGCATGCGCAGGGGCGCAGCCAGAGGAGCGCTGGCGCTGGCAGCAGCGCTTTTGTTTGTGCTCGCCGGGGGTATTCCCTCATTCGCCGCGTCAGCGCGACGACCTGACTACTGCACTATCCGGACGAAGAACTACTCGCCGTGGGGCTTTCACACGGGGCTGCCGATCACCGGCCCGACCGGAAACTATGCCCACGGCCACGGCAATTTCAATCCGTCAGCCCGCACTGCGTTGGGCATCATGTGCCAGGTTTATCGCCTTCGCCACAAGCGGGATCGCGAGATCATCCTCTCGGTGAACCACCACCTCGTGTACTACTCGCACGTGGCCAGGAGATGGGGCTATCCGGGGAACCTGGTGAAGCTGCGCGTCCGCGTCCGGTCGAGCACCGATCCGAGGTGCCGGGTGGGAACGCGGGGCATGGTGACGATTTTCGCCAGCTACAACGGCATCCACCAGGACAGCGTCAAGTTCTGGTTCCCCGCCGCCTGCCAGGGGCATCGGCATCTCTACCACAGCCCCAGCGTCGTCACCAACGTGGAACCCGGCTGAGCGCTGCTCGCGCGCCTGGGACGCCCCGCGGCGTTCTCAGTAGAAATGCGTCGGGTCAACCGGGTTGCGGAGCGGCTGCCCAGCGAGGTACCGCTTCAGATTCTCGGCGAACAGTTCCACGATGCGCTCGTCCTCCTGCAGCGAAAGCGCGGCGGTGTGGGGACTGATGATTACGTTGGGCAGCTCCCATAACGGGCTCTCGGGGGGCAGGGGCTCGGTGGCGAAGACGTCGAGCGCGGCGCCCCGTAGCTTGCCGCCCCGCAAGGCTCCGACGAGCGCGTCCTCGTCGACGACCCGTCCGCGGCCCACGTTGACCAAGATCGCGCCGTCCTTCATGCCCTCGATCGCCTGCGCGTCCAGAAGCCCTTCGGTCTCGTCTGTCAAAGGTAGGGTGACGACGACCGCGTCGGCGCGCGGGAGAAGCGTCATCAGCGCGTCCGGAGTCCCGAGCTCGCTTATGTAGGGCGATTCTCCCGCCCCACGGCGGTTGATCGCGAGCACCTCCATGCCGAATGCGCTCGCCAGGCGCGCGACTTCGAGCCCGATCTGCCCAAGACCGAGCACCAGGATCGTGGCTCCCCGCAACTCAGTAACCGGATAGTGACGCCAGCGGTGCTCGCGTTTGTCGGCCAGCAGCCGCGGTAGGCCCCTCGCAAACGCGAGCAGACCCAGCATCGAGAACTCGGCGAGCGGGCCGGCATGCACCCCGGCCGCGCTGGTCACGGTCACTCTTCTGAGCTCCTCCTCCGTGAGCTTCGCCGCTCTCAGCTGCTCGCCGGCGCCGGCGGCGGTGCCCTGCACCCAGCGGAGCCTGGCATTCGCGCTGACCGCAGCGCGAAGTCCCTCGGGGCTGTCGCCCGGGATGCCGAACAGAACCTCTGCCTGCTCAAGCATGGCGGCGAAGCGCGCCTCTGACTCAGCGTCCCGCCGGAAGTCCTCCTCGCCCGCGTGATCGCCTGGGAAGCGGGTCGGTGGCAGCAAGCCCGGGTCATAGAGAACTTCGACCGGCGCATCAAGGGTTTCGATTTGCCCCACGAGCTCGGGCTCCAGCGGGACGGCGATTGTGATCGTGAGTTTCTTCGCGTACTCGATGGGTGCGAAGTATGGACGCAGCGCGCGGACTAGCGCTGGGCGCGCGAGCGCGGCATGGGGGGAGGTGAACCAGCGCCAGCATCGGAACCCGGGGCGCCGCTTGGGCGCCCGGGAACACGTCGCTACAACGCCTTGCTTGATCAGGCGCCGCTTTGGCCGTCGTAGATGACTCCCATCCCCGGGGTGTCAGGTCCAAGCGTCAGTGGCGTGCTGTCGCATGTATTGGCGCCGGTGTCGATGAGGTCCATGTCGGCCTGCTGCTCACCCGCAAACTCGCCGCTGGTTAGCTGGAAATCCCCGACGCTGAGCTCCGTGCCCGCCGGAATGGCGGATGGGTCGATCGTGATCGTCGGTTGCCCACCGGATCCCACCTGCCAGCTACCCTGACCCGGCCCCGAGACAGCTCGGGAGAAGCCGGCCGGCTCGGGGTTTGACGAGCAGAAGCTGCCCGTCGTGACCTTCGCAGGGATGCCGTATTTGGCTAGGTCGCTTTGCAGCTGGGTCGGATCAAACAGCTCGCCCGGATTGAGGGTGAGCGTGTCGGTGCCGTTGTGATTGTGATGGAGCGTGAACGCAGTGGTGCGGATCGTGCCGAGCTTCGTTGCAGGGCTGAGCGCGCCGCTTGCGCCTAGTGCGACCGCGGCAGCGGCCGCGACGCCGGCCACCGACAGGCGCATGACCCTCGTCAGTCGCTGCCGGCGCCGCGCGCGGCCCCTGGCCGCAATCGCGTCTAGGCGCGGGCGCTCGGGCGTTCTTACGGCGGCCAATGAGTTGCGCAGTTCGCGCAGCTCGGGACTGTCGCTTATTTGATCGGTGTCGAACATAGGTCGGCCTCCGTGATCTCTGCGTTTGCTAGTTCGGTGCGGAGGGCCGTGACGCCCCGGGATAGATGGGCGCGGACCGTTCCCGGCGCGATTCCCAGCACCTTGGCGGCGGTCTCGATGGCCAGGTCCAAAAAGACACGCAGCACGATTACCTCCTGCTGCCGGGTTGGCAGGGTTCGCAGCGCGGTGAGCACGACGGTGTCCAGGCCATTCTCAGAGATCGCGGGCGCCTGGATGTCGTGCCTGACCAGCGGCAGCTCGCGAGCGCGCCGGCGCCACCAGGACGTCCCTGCGTTGAGCGCGGTGCGTACCACCCACGCCCTGGGGGCTGGATGACGGCTCACTTTGCGCCACGAAGCCCAGGCTCGGGCAAACGCTTCGGCAACCTGGTCCTCGGCGGTCAACATGTCACCCGTTGAGGCGGCGACCGCTCTCAGGCAAGGATCCCAGCTCGTCCGAAAGAACTCAGCGAACTCTATTTCGTCACGGCTCACGACCGTTAACGCGCGGGGGGCCCGAGACGCTTACCTGGGAGTCGCAAATCCTTGCCACCTCCTGCCGTGAGCGCTCAGACGCTGGTGGTCATCTCGTGGCAAGTTCGTCAGCGACAGCCGTGCGCCGGTAGAGAACCTGTCTGCCGTCGCGGGCGCGGGCGACCAGTCCCGTGGCGTGCAGAACTTGGAGGTGCTGCGAGATCGCGCTGGGTGTGACTCTGAGTCGACGGGCGATTTCAATCGTCGGGAGCGGCTCGTCGAGCATTTGGACCAGGAGTGCTCTAGTGCGGCCGAGCAGGTCGACGAGCGCTGCGGGATCAGGCTGGGGGGGAGGGGCCCAGAGGGTGCCGATTCCGCGGCTCGGGTAGGCAAGTGAAGGCGGTTCTTCGGGATTTAGCGGGGGCACGGGCTTCGGGGCGAAGATCGACGGCATCAGCAGCAACCCGCGGCCAGCGCCGGTGACCGTGTGCCGGCTCATCATCTCGGTGATGCTGAGCACGCCTTCGCTCCACCGCACGTTGGGGTGCATGTCGGCGAACAGCAGGCGGACGCCGCCCGTGGCGAGTTGACGGGCGCGATAGGTGGTGTCGGCCTCGAGGACGAGGCGCATATGCGCCCATACTGGCGCCATCGCGAGCCGCCAGTAGCGCTCCAGCGCGCCGCAGATTTTGTCCAGCAGTTGGAGGGTCGCTCTGCGGTCCCGGCGCTCGGCGGCCCGGAGCGGACCCGGGACCCGGTCGGGCGCATGGCTCGCGAGCAGATTGCTGCGCACTATTTCCGGCGGTGTTCGGCGAATTTTGCCAAGCTCGTCCTCGAAGTGCTCGACGAAACGCCTCGGAAGGGGCGTGAGGAAGTCCGCGATCGCTCGACTGGGAATGCCACGATAATTCTCGGGAATCCGGCTCGGCCCGACCAGCGCCTCGAGCAGGGAGAGGTCGCCGGGTTTCAGCCGTGGGCGGATGACCCGCAGCCAGGGAAGATGCAAAGTGTGCTCCGCCGGATCGGACAGTGCGCGGAGACTGTGGACGGCGTCCGCGAGCGGAGAGATCCCGAAGCGCACATTCGCCAGGTCTTCGATGCCGAGCTCGATTGTGACCATGTAGCCATACGCTACATCGATTCGCCGGTACTCGTACCCCGGTTGAACTAACCCCGTCGGGTTGTTCAACCTAGGCGCGCAGCGCTCGCTGGCCGTGAGCTCACGCTCTGGGCAAGCGCCTCGCGTCCCGTTCCCGCGAGGAGGGACGATGAATCGCATCCACTACGAGCTCGCCGCGCTGCGACGCGAGGAGCTTCTGCGGCAAGTGGCCAAACGCCGGCTGGCCTCGCAAACCGCTCGGTCCGCCGACGAACCTGCAAGGTTGTTTCGGAGGAGGCTGCGCCGGCGCGGACGACTGGGCTTCGCTGCGCGGGGCTGAGGACATGGAGGGTTTTGATCCCGGGAGGAGCTTCGGATATGAGATCTCGAAGCGCTACGCGGCCTTCGATACCCGCGGCGACGAAGCCGAACCGTTGCCTTTTCTTGCTGGCCTTGCCGGTCGCCGCGACGCCCTTGAATTCGCGGTGGGCACTGGCCGGATCGCCCTGCCGCTCATCCGCTCCGGAGTGCGGGGGGAGCCGTTCACCGCTGAGAGCTGGCGCCATAAGCGTCTACGAGCACGCACCAGCTGCGCCTCAACGAGCTGGCGGCTCTTGACCTAGTAGTATGATCTCTGACCATGCGGTCAGAAGTTGCTCTCCCTGGTCAGAAGGAGCCGACGTTCACGGCCACGGCCCGGAGGGCGCAGATCGTGGCGGCAGCGATCGACACGATCGCCGAGGTTGGCTACGGGCAAGCATCGCTCGCTCGTATTGCGCAGCGGATCGGAGTCAGCAAGGGGGTGATCGTCTACCACTTCGACACCAAGGAGGATCTGGTCAAGGAGATCGCGACCGAGGTTCTCTCCAAGGCGCGCGACTACATGGTCCCCCGCATCGCCGCGGCCTCGGGTGGAAGACAAAAACTTCGCGCGTACATCGAGTCCAACATCGGCTTCATGGCGGAGTACCGAAGCCACATGATCGCGATCGCCGAGATCGCCCGTGGAGCGCGTGACAGGGCCGGCAAGCGAGCATTCGACGCAAGCTCATTGGAGGCGGGGACCGCCGCTTTGGCCGAGCTGCTCGCCAGCTTTCAGGCCAGCGGTGAGCTCCGCGGGGACTTCGACACCCGGGTCATGGCGGAGACGATTCGGGCGGCGATCGATGCGGTCCCCCGCCGGCTGGCAGCCAATCCTGACCTGGAGGTCGATCTCTACGGACGGGAGCTCGCGGAGCTGTTCGATCTCGCCACCCGAAGCGAGTCCACCCGGACGGGCGAGCGACGTCGATGACCGGCGTCGCCGCACCATCGTGCCCGCAGGCCGTGGAGGTGACTCACCTCCGCAAGGCCTATGGCGACACCGTTGCCGTGGACGACATCTCGCTAGTAGTGGCCGAGGGGGAGATCTTCGGGATCCTGGGTCCGAACGGGGCGGGAAAGACGACCACGGTGGAGTGCGTGATCGGGCTGCGCCATCCCGACGCCGGCTCAATTCGCGTCATGGGCGAGGACCCGGCCAGCGACAGTGCGCGGCTCCGCGCGATCGTAGGTGCGCAGCTGCAGGCCAGCTCCCTGCCGGCAAAGCTGCGGGTCTCGGAGATCATCGACCTTTACCGCTCTTTCTACCGACAGCCGGCCGAGACCGGCGAGCTGGTCGAGGCGCTGGGGCTCGCCGAAAAGCGCAGCACGTACTACCGCTCGTTGTCCGGAGGGCAGAAGCAACGGCTGTCGATCGTGCTGGCGCTCATCGCTGCGCCCCGGGTCGCGGTGCTCGATGAGATGACCACCGGCCTGGACCCGCAGGCGCGGCGCGACACCTGGGACGTGATCGAAGGCGTCCGCGAGCGTGGGGTGACGATCCTGCTGGTTACCCACTTCATGGAGGAAGCACAGCGGCTTTGCGATCGAGCCGCGATGATCGATCGCGGACGGGTGGTCGCGCTCGACACTCCCGCCGGCCTCGCAGCTCGCGCCAGGAGCGGAAAGCTCGTCCGCTTCGCTACCTCCGCCCCATTCGACGAGCGGCTGCTGAGCGACCTCTCAGAGGTGACCTCGGTCGCGCACGAGGGTCCCCGGGTGGTTGTGACCGGCACCGGGGAACTGGTTAACGCAGTGATACTCACGCTGGCGGCGGCGGGCATTACCCCCCACGACGTCGAGCTGGGCTCCTCTTCGCTCGAGGACGCGTTCGTGGCACTCACCGGCCGGCGCGTGCCTGGGAGCACACCGGCATGAGCAGGCGCGAGGGACCGCCGCTTCCGGCCTTTTGGAAGCTGGTCGGCTGCGAGGTCAGGCTGGCATGCCGCAATCCACGTGGCCTGGTCGTTGGCATCGGGCTGCCGGTCGTGATGCTGATCGTCTTCGGCGAGCTGCCACACGCTCAGCTACACCGTGCCGCCCTGGGCGGCCTCACGCGGTTCGACGCCGAGGTGCCGGTTCTGGCCACGCTCGTGGTCGCAGCGCTGGCGCTCGTAAGCCTCCCGGGGCCCTTGGCCACCTACCGCCAAGAGGGCATCCTCAGGCGTCTGGCAACCACGCCGCTGCCACGTTCTTGGGTGCTTGCGGCCCCTGTCCTCATCAACGTCTGCCTGGCAATAGCCGGGTTCATCGTCATCTTTGTCGTCGGCCACCTGGCGTTCGGCCTCGTGATCCCGAGGAGTCCCGGGACGCTTGCCCTCGCTCTCGTGTTATGCGTTGGAGCGCTGTTTGCGATCGGCCTGA
>CAWEGZ010000021.1:0-78852 GCA_963808655.1 uncultured Solirubrobacterales bacterium | reverse complement strand
ATGGCTCGTTGTCAATCGCGTCGCTCAACTCCTGTTTGGCCTGCCTCAGCCGGCCCGCGGACTCGAGTACGATCCTTCCTGCTCGTATGCGCTCGCCGACCACGGCTCGGCCTTGACAGCGTCGCGTGCCCATGTCAGCGCGAGAGAGGCCTTGCCGGCGTGCTCGGCGGCCTGGCTGCGGCGGATCTCAGAGGTGGAGAGGAGACCGGGAAGTTGAACCAGCCCGCACACGACCGCGATGAGCGCTGTCAACGCCCGAATGGGCAAGCGCAGGCGAAAGCGATCTCCGGAGAGCCTTGCCCCAGCGATTGCCATCGCCCCGAGCGCAAACACCGTCACCGCGGTCGACTCCCACATCCAGTCGACGCTCGCATGAAGGAGATAGACCACGAATACCGCGAGCAGCGCTGCAGCTACGCCGGCGGTGGTCGTGCGGCGCGCCCGCTTGCGCACGGTCACGCCGACGACGATGGCTGCGAGCACAACGGCGACGATCAGAAGGAATCCGGGCACGCCGAGGTCGGCAAGGTTCTCCAGCCAGATGCTGTGCACGTTTCGCACCGCCTCGCCGGTCGTCCCATGTTGGTTCCACCAGAAGGCGAACGTGCCGGCCCCCGTGCCACCAACTGGGTGTGCCCGGAAGTCCTTGAGCGCGGATTTCCATAGCGGATAGCGGCTCCCTGATAGCGAGGTCAAACGTGCGGTCGGGTTCGTCGCGGAGGCCGTTGCGACCGGACTCGTGAAGGAGTGCCAGCCTTTGCTGATCAGGTGCGGTCCGAAGGCCACCGCGGGCACGAGCACGAGAATCAGGCCGGCGATCGCCAGGGGGGTGACGAGCGGACGTGGGACGCGCGCACGGTCGATGCGCAAGAGGCGGGTGAGCAGCGCGACGCAGACGCATGCGGCAGCTGCGACCAGCAGCGCCCCGAGGACCGTGAAGGCCCCCTGGGTACCCGTACCCTGGGCGATCTCGTGTTCGGACCGGACAGCGACGATCGCAAGTGCTGTGCCGCCGGCGGCAATGCCCGCGTGCAGGAGCGTGGTGATCCTGCTGCGACTGAACACGAGGGCCGCAATCACAGCCAGGGCGGCCCCAGCGACGCCAGCACGGGAATAGGTCAGATAGATCGTCAGGCCGGCCACCGGAACGAGCGCGAGCGCAATGGCCCGCCGCACCAAGGAGTCGTCATGGGCGCTCCACGTCAGCGCCAGGGCGACGCACATGGCACCCCAGGCCGCGACCGCGTTCCAGTATCCGAACGGGACGCTCAGCCGATCGATGTGGTAAGCAGCATCGATTTGGTCGTGGCCGAAGAACGTCGGGTCGAGCCGGCTACCCACGGCTACGACGCACACCAGCAGCGCGCCGAATCCGAGACCCGTAGCGGCCCATCGCCATGTGCTTCGGCTCAGCGTCAGACCGAGCAGCACGACCAGCCCGAGGTAATCGAGAGAGCGCGCAAGTTCCTCGGTCGTCAGCTCTGCACTCTGGGTCCACGCCAGGCTGAGCGCAGTCCAGCCGGCATAGGCCGCCAGGGCACCGATCAACGCCAGCATCGGCCATGCCGGACGGCGACGGGGTAGCAGGCCCAGGGCGATGGCGATCGCCAGGATCCACCAGACCGCCAGGCCGTACTCCTCGAATGTGACGATGTCATACGAACCGCCGCCACGAAGGGCATACAGCAGGACCAGAGCCGCCGTCGCGGCGAAGGCAAGCGCGCCGGAGAGGCGAAGCTCGCTCCTGTCGCGCCCCACGCCCCGACGCTTCTCACGCTCTACTTGCGGTGCAGGTCGATCGGCTAGCATCCGGCGTGATTCAGGACGGCCATGGCGCGGCACGTGCGGAAACCCCTACTGGCCATTGTGCCGATCGCCCTGGTCGTCGTCCTCGGGATCGTACTGCTACCCGGGGGCTCGGCGCGCAAGGCGGCGGCGGGGCCGAGCTGCAACAACCCGGCGGACAGTGCGCTCAACCAGTACTGCGACTCGGTCCCCGGAAGCACGGGGGCACACACGCCACGGGCGGGGCAGCAGGCAGTCGCGGCCGTCCTCTCCCCAAGCTTGGTACGCCGGATCAGACTGCAGCACGGGCTCGCAGGCCACGCCTTGCTCACTCTGCCCGCGCCTGGCAGAAGGCATCATCTCGGCCCAGCGGTTCAGTCGGCAAGCGTGGGAGGATTGTCGGCACCGATGATCATCGTGCTCGCGGCGCTGGGTGTCGCGCTCGGCGCGATGACGGTCGCTACGAGGGCGTGGCCCGGCCGACGCTCGAAAACGGAACCGCCTCGGCATGGATAAGCGCTCAGGCGCCACGAAGGTAGCCGTTCACTGATCGAATCTCTTCGCGGCCGCGCCGAGCGCGTCCAGGCTCGGCTTTGGCTGTCGTCGCAGGGTGAGCAGGCCAAGGTGATATCCCCACCAGCTTGGATCGGGCCCGTAGACATGGTCCTCCAGGCTGTACCACATGACCTCGCGCAGCCCGAGCCGGACACGGCTGCGGGCGACCCAGTCGAAAAAGGAGCTGATCGCGCTGGCCTGGGTGTGCGGGTTGACCGCCCACGGATCTGGCGGCCCGCTCGCCCAGGCGAGCTCCGTCGCCCACAGCTGGGCATGCTGGGCGCCGAAGCGGTCCATGATCTGGCGTGCCAGCTCGAGCCGCTGGGGCGCCTGAGTCGGCGAGTAACTGTGGATCGCGAGCGCATCGAAGCTGCCCACCATGCCCGCCCGAAAGAGCTGGGTCAGGAACGACCGCTCTCTGCCCGCAGTGAAGAACGGCATTCCAGCCGTAACCACCGTCGCGTGCGGATCTACCGCCTTGATTGCCCGATAGGCGCTGCGCAAAAGCCGGACGTAAGCCGCGGCGTTTGTGCGCGGCCTCCAGGACTGAACGAGGTTCGGCTCGTTCCAGATCTGCCACGCCAGCACCGGGTAATACGGCAGCTTCGGATGCGCCCGCCAGAACGACCCACCTGGCCCATAGCGCCGTACGCATGACGCGGCGAAGGAGGCGAACTTCGTGGGGTCCGCGGGCGGATACGAGGCGAAGCGCTTCCCGCCTGCTGGCCCGGTGGAGATCCATCGAGGGCTTCCCAGTAAGCCCGGCAGGAAACGTATGTGGTGCTGCGCAAGCTGCGTGACCAGCTGGTCGTAGGGTGCGAAGTTGTACGTGCCCGGCGTAGGTTGAACCTGCGGCCACGAGATGACGCCGCGAAAGTAACCGATGTGGTCGGCGGCCAGAAGACCGAGCGCGCAGCCCCGCTCGCTCGAATAGGTCTCCACAAGCGGATCGGTCAGGCCGACGAAAGCGCTGTGGCCTGTGAAGACGGCGGCGCGGTGCGCGCAATAGTGAAACGACTGACCGCTCCTGGAGTTGAGCCCATGACCTCCTGCCGCGGAGCGCTGGCGAGCATTAGGCCCGGAAGAACCGGAGATGAGAATCACGGACAGCGCCGCAACGAGGGCGGCTCCAGCCACAACGAGCCAGCCAACAATTCGCCAGGCGCGCTGGCGCTCCGCCTGAGGAGCCTGAGTCGGCTGCGCCATCAGGCGGTCATCGTGTCAAATGAACCGCACCCCGACCAGGCAATATCGCGTCCGCCGGACGTAGGATCGGAACTACTTCGGAGTCCTTGCCGCCGGTACGCTCTCGCGACCGTGGTTCGGCGATGACTGAGGGGTTTGACGGTCGGCTCGTGCTGGTCACCGGAGGCTCGCGCGGCATTGGCTTAGAAGTGAGCCGCGAGCTTGCTCGGCGTGGAGCGTCCGTGGCGGTCGCGGCACGAAGCCGCGAAGGAGTCGAGGCCGCGGTTGGGACGCTGGGCGGCAGTGGGCATCTTGCCCTGGTGCTCGATGTCTCCGATCCCGCGGCTTGGCCGACTGCCATGGCAAGGCTTGATGCTGAGGGACAGGTTTATGGGCTCGTCGCCGCAGCTGGTGTACTGGGCCCGATTGGAAAACTCGACGCGATCGATCTGCAAGATTTCGCTGAGGCGATCCGGATCAATGTTCTGGGTACGGCGCTCGCTTTGCACCACACGCTCCCGCGCATGCGCTCCACCCGGGGCCGGGCGGTGACGTTCTCGGGAGGAGGGGCGACCTCGCCGCTGGCCGGCTACGACGCCTATGCCGCCTCCAAGGCGGCCGTTGTCCGGCTGACCGAAAACGTGGCGTCCGCGCTGGAGGGGGAAGTTGAAATCAACTCCGTCGCGCCAGGGTTCGTCGCGACCGAGATCCATCGGGGGACGCTGGCGGCGGGCCCGGCGGCGGCCGGCGAGGAGTACCACGCGCGGACGACGTGGGAACTCGCGCGTGGCGGCTTTCCTGTGAGCGAGGTGAGCGAGCTCGTCTGCTTCCTCCTCTCCGAGGAGGCCGTAGGCATCAGCGGACGTCTGATCAGCGCTCAGTGGGATCCCTGGCGCGAGCAGGCGTTCCGCGAACGGCTCCGAGACGATAAGACGCTCGGGACGCTGCGGCGAATTGACGGAATGCTTTTCACGACAGCGGAATGAGAGCGGAAGCTGGGAGCTGGGATGTGATGGCAGACGTCCCGGGGATCAGCTACGGCGCCTCCGGCGCAGCTGGTTGAGAGGTGCCGTTCTGCAGCAGCTGGTTCTTGGCACCGAGCGCCTCGACCTCAAACCAGGTGTCATTGGTTTTGCCGGTCCTGACCGGGATCTTCGTCTCAAAGCCAGACCCTGACGCAGGAGAACCGAGGGCGGTGTAAGTGCCCGCCTCGCTGGTAGCGCCCAATACTTGCCACTTCGCCACTTGAGTGGCACCGTTCCAGCTCGCGTAAACATCGTAGGCATTCGTCTTCGAGGTCGACCGCACAGCGATCGCCGGTGGGTACGTTGGCATGCCGGTCCACGGGAAACGGTAAGCACGATACGAGCTCACTGGCCACACAAACGACCCCGCGAAGATTTGATGGCCGTTGGGTGAGTACTCGGAGTACCCAGACGCCATGCCCTTGGGCACAGTGCCCCAGCTCACGAACACATTGTGGTTCGGCAGCAACTGCACATTGCCCTCGCTGTACGCCTTGAGCAGCGGCTTGTGAGTGAACGCATGCACGAGCATCGCCTTCTTGTGGCTGGTGCTCAGATGTAGCTCCAGCGCCCGCGCTTGTTTCTCCTGAGCACCTCCGTCGTCGAAAACGGTCAGCCGATCGTGCGGATGGAGCTCAGCATCGTGCTGCCAGTAAAAGCGCGTTCCGGAGCCCATCTTGAAGGTCGAATGCTTGCCGCCAAGCTCCCACACGATGTGTCCCGTCTTCTTGCTGATCTCATACACCGCCCAGGTGTTCCGCATCGAAATCAGCAGGTTCCCGCTGGGAAGCTGCTGGATCGAGTTCAGATGGAAAGCGTCATAGGGCTGACCTGGGATGTAGGCCTGGTAGGAATCCTTGATCGGCACGTGACCAAGCGAATGCCACTCCCAGACCACCTTGCCGGTACGGACATTTATCTCTTGGATGATGCAATCCGTGGCCTCGCCGTTAGCTGGTCCTCCTACCGACGTGAGGTTGTGTTTCGTGGGGGCGAACACGGTCACGAGCGCCGTGCCTCTAGAGGTCAACGTCAGCTCGTGGGCATCGAGACCGTCTTTGGCGTAGCCGTTCCCAGCCTGAATCGTCGCAATTTGCTGGTAAGCGTGGTCGAGGATGATGCCGACACCGTCACCGTCACCGTCACCTTTGAGATAGCCCTTCCAGTAGGTCAACACTGACTGCCGGGGTTGGCCGGGCTTAATCGCGTACTTCTGCACTCGAAGGTCGGTCGCCAGGTAGCCGCCGGTGTTCTGCATCCACACGAGCCTGCCGTGAGGATTGAGGATGTAAGGTCCGTTGGAGGCACCCGAATACTGCGAATCGAGGAAAACGTCGCCCGCGGCCGGATCTGAAACCTTGCCGGCGTACTTGACTATCGGTGAGTGGATGTTGGGCGCGGAGACATACGACCGAGTGGTCTTACGCGACGCGGCCTTATTGGTTTGAGCCCGCCGCGAGGACTCCGTCACCGGCCTGGCAACGGTGAACGAGAAGCGCAACGCCCGCCCACCAGGCGCACCGGACGCGCTCGCCACCACCGCCGAGCGCAATGCCGCAACAACCGACACGCGCTCCCCGGGCGTAAACGGCCGACTCGGCGCAAAAGCACTCCCCCGCCCCCCCGGCTGAGCACTCAAGCGGCCCCCATGCAGGCCGCTGCGCGACCCCCTCACCCTCACCCAAGCCAGCTCAGAGCGCGCAACCGCCGGGAACACGACGTGGGTCCCAGGAGCAGCATCAGGCGTCCCGGGAAACGGCAACACATCCAAACCTCTCAAGCCAGCAGACCGAGCACCCAACCCCCCGCCCCGCGCCACGGCACCCGCACCAGAAGCCAACACGGCGAGACCCCCAACAACAGCCATCACGGACAAAAGCCCGCCCAGCCACCGAACAACCCGCCCCGATCGCTTGACTCCATCCACGAGTGCTACGGCGCCTCCGGCGCAGCTGGTTGAGAGGTGCCGTTCTGCAGCGGCTGGTTCTTGGCACCGAGCGCCTCGACCTCAAACCAGGTGTCATTGGTTTTGCCGGTCCTGACCGGGATCTTCGTCTCAAAGCCAGACCCTGACGCAGGAGAACCGAGGGCGGTGTAAGTGCCCGCCTCGCTGGTAGCGCCCAATACTTGCCACTTCGCCACTTGAGTGGCACCGTTCCAGCTCGCGTAAACATCGTAGGCATTCGTCTTCGAGGTCGACCGCACAGCGATCGCCGGTGGGTACGTTGGCATGCCGGTCCACGGGAAACGGTAAGCACGATACGAGCTCACTGGCCACACAAACGACCCCGCGAAGATTTGATGGCCGTTGGGTGAGTACTCGGAGTACCCAGACGCCATGCCCTTGGGCACAGTGCCCCAACCGACGAACACCTTCCCATTCGGCAGTAGCTGCATGTTGCCCTCGCTATAGGCAAGCAGCCGCGGCTTGTGCTCGAACGCACGGACCAGCGTGGCCTTCTTGTGGCGCAGGTCAAGATGGATCTCGAGTGCTCGAGATTGCTTCTCCTCAGGGGGCGTCGCGCCGTCGTCGAAGACCGTTAGCAATCCGTGGCTATGGAGCTCAGCATCGTGCTGCCAGTAAAAGCGCGTTCCGGAGCCCATCTTGAAGGTCGAGTGCTTGCCGCCAAGCTCCCACACGATGTGTCCCGTCTTCTTGCTGATCTCATACGCGGCCCAGGTCATTCGCATGGAGATCACCACGTTTCCGTTCGATAGCTGCTGAATCGAATTTATGTGGTATGCGTTATACGGTTGTCCTGGAGTCGGCGTGCCGGCGTGAGTATCCCTTAGTGGGACGTGACCTAATGCATGCCATTCCCAGACGACTTTGCCAGTGCGGACGTTGATTTCCTGAACGATTGAGTCGATCACCGTCCCATTAGGGGGTCCTCCCACCGACGTTAGATTGTGTCGTGTAGGAGCGTAAACCGTCACGAAAGCGTCGCCACCGGGCGTCAGGGTCAGCTCGTGAGCGTCGATACCGTCTTTGGCGTAACCATCACCGGCGCTCACGGTCGCAATCTGCTGATATGACTGGTTGAGGATCACCCCTTGACCGTCCCCATCGCCGGGTCCCTTTAAGTAACCCTTCCAATAGGTGAGGACAGGCTGGGCAGTTTGGCCCGGCTGGGTGGCGTAGTGCTGGACTCGAAGGTCCATCGCGAGGAGGTTGCCGGTGGGTTGCATCCACACGAGTCGCCCCTCAGGGTCGAGGATGTACGGACCCGCCCAACCAGAAAAGTCCTCGTCTTGGAAGACGTCTCCGGTGTGCGGACCAGGAAGCTTTCCCGAGAGGTGGATGATCGGTGAGTGGATGTTGGGCGCGGAGACATACGACCGAGTGGTCTTACGCGACGCGGCCTTATTGGTTTGAGCCCGCCGCGAGGACTCCGTCACCGGCCTGGCAACGGTGAACGAGAAGCGCAACGCCCGCCCACCAGGCGCACCGGACGCACTCGCCACCACCGCCGAGCGCAATGCCGCAACAACCGCCACGCGCTCCCCGGGCGTAAACGGCCGACTCGGCGCAAAAGCACTCCCCCGCCCCCCCGGCTGAGCACTCAAGCGGCCCCCATGCAGGCCGCTGCGCGACCCCCTCACCCTCACCCAAGCCAGCTCAGAGCGCGCAACCGCCGGGAACACGACGTGGGTCCCAGGAGCAGCATCAGGCGTCCCGGGAAACGGCAACACATCCAAACCTCTCAAGCCAGCAGACCGAGCACCCAACCCCCCGCCCCGCGCCACGGCACCCGCACCAGAAGCCAACACGGCGAGACCCCCAACAACAGCCATCACGGACAAAAGCCCGCCCAGCCACCGAACAACCCGCCCCCTGCGGCCCAAATATGCCCTAGGCATTCGGCCGAGATGGTATGCGAATTGCCGGCGGCTTGGCCTAAACGCGCTGTGGTGTGGGGTCGTCTGTAGCCGATCGACCGGGGGGGCGCCCCGCCAACCTGCGCAGCTCGACCGCGCGCTCCATGACGTCGACGCTACGCCTGGCATAGCGCTCCCAACCGAACTCGCGGACCCGAGCCGCACCCGCTACGACGAGTTGGCTCCTGAGGGACCCCTCGAGCAGGACCTTGCGCAGACCCACCGCAATCGCCTCGACGTCGAGTGGATCTACCAGCACGGCCGCATCGCCCGCAATCTCGGCGGTGGCGCCAGTACTGGAAGTGAGCAGGGGCCGGTCCATGGCAAACGTCTCCAGGACCGGGTGACCGAACGTCTCGTACAGGCTTACGTACGCCACGGCCGCTGCTCCGGCGTACAGACCAGGGACATCGCGCTGTGGGACGCGACCGAGAAACACGACACGTTCTGCAACGCCCTGCTCAGCGGCCACCGCCGATAACTCGGCGGCGGTCACATCCGCGTCGCCGCCGACGATCACCAGGGCGTGCGGAACCTCGTCATCGCGAACGAGCCGCGCGAAGGCCTCGATCAGGCGCCGGTGGTTCTTGAGCGCGTAGAGACGCGAAATACAGAGAACATATGGGGCGCCGTCTGGTAGGCGGTGAGGCTCCACTCGGCCGCCAGCATGCCCCGATAGAAGCTCCATGACCCAGGGCGATGGCCCTAGCGGTACGGCCACGATGCGCTCGGGGTCCAGCTTCCAGAGCTCTATCGCGTCGCGCCGAAGGGTCTCGCTGCCGGCGATAGTCATGTCGGCGGTCCGGACCGAACGAGGGACCGCGAAGTGCATGTAGGCAGAGCGGAGTCGCCCAACGTCATCGCCGAGCAGGAAGTGCTGGATCGCGTGCAACCCGAGGACGTTGACACCCTGATAGGTGAGCGGGCGGTAGTTCCCCGGCGAGAAGAGCACATCTAGGCGGTCGCGGGCCGCGCGGCGAGCGAGGCCAAGCTGCTCGTAACCCACCCGCAGTGGCCTCGCCCGCGGCACCGGGCAACGGACCACCCGCGCGCCCAAGGGGTGCCATGGCTCGCCTGCGTCCAACCATGCTGGCAAATAGACGACGAGCTCCGAGACACGCGGGTCCGCGGCGATCGGCGCCAGAATCCCCTCGAAGTATCCGCGTGCGCCACCCGCGCCCTCCTCGATGCTGCTGCCGGCCGCGATGGCCTCGAGACCCACGCGCAGGGCTGGCACGCGCGGAGAGTCTAACTCGGCGTCCTCCCTTGGGCTGTCAAGGTGGCCTAAGTCGAAACGCTCGACTTTGGTGGCCGCGACCGCTCATGTGCGAGCGCATCGCGCACCTCCTCGAGAGGAAGTGGTCCGCGCCGTCGCAGTCTCAGGTGCAGTGCGTATATGGCGTGATCGACTGGGGCCCTCGGGCTTCCTCGCAGCGCCCGGAAGCCGGCAAGGTACCCCCGGGCCATGTCCCCCGCATACCGCCCACGGTCGATCGTCGCGGCCGCGAGCGCCGCGTTTGCGGTCGCACGAGCCATGTGCCACGGCAGGCTCGGTGTGGGCACGTGGCGATAGGCAAAAAGGACGTCGGAGCGTCTGCTATTGAACGACTTTCTCGCCCAGCTCCTGAGGGGGGAGGGGCGGTGCAGCAAGGGCGGTGCGGTTCCCAGACGTACGACATATCCGGCCGCGAGCATGCGTAGGCAGAACTCTCTCTCCTCACCGCGCATGTGTTCCCAGAAGCCGCCCAACGCCGTGAAGACATCGCGTCGCACGGCGTACGCGGCGCCAATATAGGTGTCCACGACCTCTACCCCGGGCCCGCGCGGGTGCTGGAGGTCCACCCAGGCGCCGCTGTCCGTGCGCTCCCTGTACGGGATGGCCACCGCGCCGATCTCGTCGCCGGCATCGAAGTCGGCGACCGTGCGTGAGACCGTGCGGCGATCGACCAGCTCATCATCGTCGTCAACCGAGATAACGACGCGGCCGCGAGCGACTGCCGCAAGGAAATTCCGTTGCGCTACCAGCCCGCGAGACGTCTCGCTGCGGTAGACCGAGGCGCTGGGAAATGCCTCGTGGACCCGCTTGGCCGTGCCGTCGGAGGAGCCGTCGTCTAGGACTACCACCTCGTATGCGCAGCCCTCCTGCGCGAATACCGATGCAAGCGCCACGAGCAGCTCGTCGCAGCGGTCCTTGCTGGAGATCGCGATCGTAGCGTCGAGAGGAGTTGTTGAGACTTCAGCTGACGCGAAGGCGAGACGTGGAGCATCGCGATCCTCCCTCGGGTCCAGTGCGGGCACGGCGGGCGATTTAACAGCACCCGTCGCCGCGTTGCCCGCGCAGACGCGGATTGCTCCTTAGACATCAGCTGGCACGGCCGCAGGAGACAGCTGGTTTCCTTAGAAGCACGATTGTGATGCTGAGGACCGTTTCCCAACGGGCCTCCGGGCGGACCGTCCGGGCGGCGTCGCTGGTGCTCGTCGCCGCAACGCTCGCCCCGTTGCTGGGCGGCTGCGGTGCCGGAAGGGCGCGCACAACATCGCGCCGCCAGCTCGCGCGCACCGAGAACATCTCGCCCTCCCAGCAATACCGTGCCCTCTTGTTCGGCTCGTCCGCCTCGCAGCAGCCCGGTGTCATCGGCGCCTCCGGGTCGCGCGACTTGTCATTCGGTGATACCGGCTTCGTGACTGTTCCATATGGGCGGTGGGGCGCAGCCGCAGCCACGGCCGTGGAGCCGGACGGAAAGATCGTGACCGCAGGGGAGACCAGGGTTGGCGGCGGCAAGGAGATCATCGTCACCCGCATGAATCCGAACGGCTCACTCGATCTTTCGTTTGGTCTGCTCGGTATCACGACCGTGAGCATCGGTGGCGACGCGGCCGTCGACAGCGGCGCCGGTATCGCCCTTGAGCCGAACGGCAAGATCGTGGTCGCGGGTACGGGGCGCGTGGACGGGCATCTGGAATTCGCGGCGATCCGGCTTGACCCCAACGGGAGCCCGGATCCTACGTTCGGTTCAGGAGGGGTCGTCACGGTGCCGATCGGTCAGGCGGCGATTGCCACCGCAGTCGTGGTCGAGCCGTCAGGACGGATCGTGCTGGGCGGCAGTACCCGCACGAGCGGCGTCCTTCACTTTGCGGCCGCCACCCTGAACACAGACGGCTCGCTGGATCGCGGCTTCGGATCGAACGGGGTGACGATCCTTCCCGTGGAGGGCGGGGCGTGGGGCATGGTGGCGCTGCCAAACGGCAGCCTGGTCCTCGGCGGACAGGGTGCCTACCAGGGGACCCAGGCGTACGTAGCCGTAGGCGTCCTCCCCAACGGCGGCCTCGACCGAGGCTTCGGGCACGGCGGCTCGGTGACCCTCCCGATGGGCACCTACGCAATCGGCCAGGCAATCGCACGGACCCCAAGTGGCAACATTGCCTTCACAGGCGACGCTAGGACCAGCGCCGGCGGCGAGATCGTCACAGTCGAGCTACGCCCCAACGGCGCCCTCGACGGGAGCTTCGGGTCGCACGGGTTCGTCCGCTTCCGAGGCTGGGGCGTCAATGCGATGATCGTGGATCCCTCTGGGCGGATTGTGCTCGCGGGCACCGGGGTTGCGGTGGTGCGGCTCGACGCTGACGGAAGCGTTGATCCGAGCTTTGGGTCGGCAGGACGCGTAATAGATGGCGTTGGATCCGCCGCGGCGGCGAACGGCGTGGCGCTCGACGGTTCAAACGGCCGCTACGTGCTCGCCGGCGCTGCCAAGGTCGGCGGCAGGGCCGAGATCCTCGTGATGAAACTGTGGTCGTAGGCGCGCCGCCGGCGGCCCCCCATTTCACTCGATCGGCCCGCTCGTAGACTGGCGGCGTGAGCCACGACACGGCCGGTCATTACGACCGAGTCACAGCCGCGTGGGGGTTGCTGCTCGGAGACGAGCTCCATTACGGCGTCTTTGAGGACTTCGACGAGGAGCTCAGCTTCGCCACGGCGCGACTGACATCCTTGATGATTGACGCCGCCCGGGTGGGACCGGGTGACCGCGTGCTGGACGTCGGGTGCGGCACAGGAGCGCCCGCCTGCCGTCTGGCGAGGGAGCTGGGAGCGAGTGTGGTCGGAATCTCCACCAGCAGGACGGGGGTAGCAGCAGCCCGCGAACGTGCGACGACCGAGGGCGTGTCGGACCTGGTCTCGTTTCAAGTCCGCGATGGCACCGCGAACGGCTTCGAGGAGCGGAGCTTTGATCGTGTCTGGGCGCTGGAGTCCTCGCATCTGATGCGCGAGCGAGAGGCGCTGATGCGTGAGTGCGCGCGCGTGCTCAAGCCGGGGGGCCGCCTGGCGCTATGCGACATCGTGCTCGTAGAGCCGCTCGCATTCGCGGAAGTGCGGAGGCTGCGTAATGAGTTTCGTCTCCTGCGGGAGGTATTCGGCGATGCCCGCATGGATCCCCTCGACGAGTACCGCCGGCTGGTGGCGGCGTGCGGCCTCAAGATTGAAGCCTGCGTCGACTTGACTACGCGCACCAGGCCGACATTCGCCCACTGGCGCGCGAACGCCGGGCGGGACGAGCAGGCGGTGTCCTCCATGCTGGGTCAAAGCGGGCTGAGACAGTTCGTGGCGGCGTGCGAAATCCTGGAACGATTCTGGGATGACCAGGTTCTGGGATACGCGCTGATCTCTGCGGTCAGGGGCGGGGAATAGCTTCGTGGCGGGCGGCGGTACAGGGGAGGAAGTGCTCAAGCTCACCTCCGGCGACGGGGTATCGATCCATGCACGACTGACCCCGCTTCCCGATCCCAGCGCAGTGCTCGTGCTCTGCCACGGCCTGACCACGGACAGCAACGAGCACGGCGCATTTACCGCCTTGCGAAAGGCTGCCCTACGATCCGGCCTGGGGGTCGTCCGGTTCGATTTCCGCGCGCACGGACGCAGCGGAGGGTCCAACGAGATGCTGCGGCTGGCCGGACTGCGCGCTGATGTCGAGGCGGTGCTGAGACTCGTTGACGAACGCTTTGGGCCGAAGACGCCGACGATCCCGGTGGGCCTCTCGTTCGGGGGCGCCGCGGCCGTGCATGCGGCTCAGGCGCGGACCCCGTGTGCCGGACTCGTCCTCTGGTACGCAGTGGTCGATTACGACTGGAACTACGGGGTGGGCTCGGCCATTCCCTTCACAAGGCAGATGCGAGCGGCGGGGCGGGAGGGGCTTCCGCCGTGGGCAGCGTTCCCGGTGCCCACCACGAACTTTCACTTCCCTTCGGGCATGGTCACCGAGTTCAAAACCGATTCGACGCCGGAGACGCTTTCGGGGCTAGAGATCCCGGTGCTCTATTACCACGGCAGACGTGACTCGTTCGTAGATTGCGAGCCAGTCCGCCGGCTGGCGCGCTCTCATCGCAATATCGAGTTGCGCCTCATTCCCGGCGCTGGTCACGGCTTTCTCTTATGGCGGCCGTGGATCGTTAGACAGACTGCCCGCTGGGCGGCCCGGGCGGCCCAACACGGCCGTTGACTTCCCGATCGAGCGACCGGTGCCACAGTATCCTGCGCGAGCGTCCATGCCCTACGAGCGCCAGTTCTTCACCGGCAATCAGCCTACCTCGCTGCGCTCCGCCGAGATCGTGGTGCCCATGCTGAGTGAGGTGATTTCCCCAGCCAGCGTGGTTGACCTCGGCTGTGGGACCGGAACGTGGCTCGCGGCGTTCGCGCAAGCTGGCGTAAGCGACTTTGCCGGGGTCGACGCCGGGCACGTCCCAGCTGACCTCCTCCTCATCCCAAAGGAGCGCTTCCAGGTCCATGACCTGCGCAGACCATTTCGGTGGAACCGCCGCTTCGACCTGGCCATATCGCTTGAGGTGGCGGAGCACCTCCCCCCAGCGTGCGCTGAGCAGTTCGTCTCGGACCTGACTTCACTCGCGCCCGCGGTGCTTTTTTCGGCCGCCATTCCATTTCAGAGCGGCCATTCACACCTCAACGAGCAGTGGCCGACCTATTGGGCGAATCTGTTTGCGGGGCACGGCTATCGACCGATCGACGTCATCCGGGACCGC
The DNA here is from genome assembly GCA_963808655.1 of uncultured Solirubrobacterales bacterium. Classification (GTDB taxonomy): domain Bacteria; phylum Actinomycetota; class Thermoleophilia; order Solirubrobacterales; family Solirubrobacteraceae; genus Palsa-465. The sequence goes on along the minus strand of CAWEGZ010000021.1, from coordinate 64,393 downwards.
ATCTGGACGAACCCCGAGGTCGAGTGGTGGTACGCGCAGAACATGCTTCTCTACGCCGGGGAAGAGGAGTTCGTGCGCAATCCGAAGCTGCGCGAGTTGGCAGTCGAGCCCCGGCGGCTATCGCGGGTCCATCCGCTCAATTACCTGAGCAAGGCTGACCCGAGATACTTGTCGCTGAAGGCGACCGCCGAGCTGGCGCTTCGGCTCGCGCGGCGGCGGCTTCGGGGACTTTTCGTGCGAAATGGGCCCGCGCTCGACCTCGGACAGGCGAAGACCCGAGAGCTGCAGCGGGTTATCGACGGCTAGAGGAGGGGAGCAGAAACTCCAGCGGCCCGACGCCGAGTGCCCTCGCCGCCAGCCACGCTCCAATCAGAACGCTGGTCGTGTACGCGCACAGGGAGGTGATTGCCGCACCCATGATGCCGAGCGGTCCCAGCAGCAGGGCAAGGCCTATCCCGGTGATCAGCGAGAGCGCCCCCTTCCGACTTGGCTGCGTCCAACGGCCGACCGGTGCCCTTGTTGAGGCCCTGGAAGGTCCGCGCCAAAGAGATCATGACGGCCGCAAAGGCCAGTACCCGAGCAGACGGCACGGAGCCCATAAAGGCTTTACCGAACACGATCCTGATGATCGGGCTCATGCCCGCAGCGAGCACCAGGGCTGCGCTCAGGGTAAGTCCGAGCGTGAGCACCACCCCGCGCCGCGCGGCCTTGACCTGCTCGTCGGTCGAGCTGAGAGCAGCCACGGTGGGCAGAACCGAGGTAGAGATCGCGGCACCGACGAACGCGGGCGCGGTGGCGACGGTCGCGGCGATCACGTAGAGACCAAGTTGGTGCGCGGGGATCAACAGGGTCATCACGAGCTGATCCACGCGGTCATTGAGCAGGTGCGGAAAGTTGCTCAGGTGACTGCGGATCCCAAACCGCAAAAGCCGCCTTGCGACTCTCGTCGTCGATACGCCCCGCGGCTTACCCAGGCTGCCGCGCACCACCGGAATGGAGATCACGAGCATCGACATGCTCGCGCCGATCGACGCAAACGTGGCCGTACGGATAGTCAGGTCGCCCGCCAGCCACAACCCACCGAGCGCGGCTGCATTGAAGGCAAACCCCGCGAGCTGAATCGCGCTGAACCACCCGTAACGGTGGCGGCCGTTGAGAAAATACAGCAGGTACAGCCCGTAAAGCGTGGGCGCCGTTGCGGCGAGATAAATCAGCGAGGTGTCGAGTGCCGAGGTGCCGAACCGGCGCAGCACGAAGTACACGACCGGTACTCCTGTCAACCAGATCGCGACCCCCTGCAGCGCAGCGAGCTGTCTGGAGCCCTGCCATATGGCCCGCGAGCTGATGCCCCGCCGCGATGTGTAATACATAAGCGCGTCGGTGATCCCGAGGCTGAACAATGCCTGCATCAGCCCCGGCCACAACATCACGGCCGTGAGCACGCCCCTGGATGTGGGGCCAAGGGCTCGCGCGAGGATCGGACCGGTTACGAGCGCGAGCAGGTTGATGGCGGACACGCTGACCAGGTTCAGACCGATCCGGCGCAGCTGTAGCGAGCGACTCGCTAGTCCGGTATCTCGCGCCGGCGCCGCCGCTTCTTCGCCGAGCACCTCGGTCCCGACCTGCTCGGCGGCCTTCATCTCACAAAGAGGGGCATCTCGGCACGGGGAGGGGGCTCAGACCGTGAGCCCTCCATCGACGACGAGGACCTGTCCGGTGATAAATCGCGCTTCCGGGGATGCGAGGAAGCCAACGGCGGCAGCGACATCTCGCGGCTCTCCGAGCCGCCCAACCGGGGTGCGTCGGATGATCTGTCGCAGCTGGTCTTCGTCAAGCCCGTGCGTCATCTCCGTGCGGAGGTAACCGGGAGCGACTGAGTTCACGGTGATGCCGGTTCCACCAAGCTCGCGGGCGAGCGAACGCGTGAAACCGTCGAGCGCCGCTTTGGTGGCCGAGTACACCGATAGACCGCGGTAGCCGGAGAGGCCCACTACTGACGAGATGTTGATGATCGTGCCGGCGTGCTGGCGAAGCATGCGCCGGCTGACCAGACGGGTGAAATGGATGGTTGCGCGCAGGTTGAGGTCGATCACTTCGTCGATCTGGCCATCCGGAAAGAGTGGCAGCACCCCGTCGCGAGCCACGCCCGCGTTGTTGACGAGCACGTCGATACGCCCGAATCGCGCCATTACTTCATGCACGAACGACTCGCACGCTCCGCGATCACTCAGGTCGAATGACCGATAGAGAAACCGGTCTGCCAGCTCGGAATCCTCTGCCCACGCACCTGACTCGGCTGACGGGGTCCGGCTGCAGGTGGCGACTGCGTCGCCGCGCTCCAAGAATGATCCAACCAAGCCGGCTCCCAGCCCCCGGCTTCCCCCTGTGATAAGCACGCACCTCATCCGGGACCGCTCTCGACCGTCTGGCGTGTCTCCTCGCGCATCAGCTTGTTCTCTCGAAGGGTCAGCCTCGGGACGAAACGAAATCGTCGTGGCCGAGCGGCGGGTGGCAGGGACTGACAGGCCTTCCTCACACGCTCCTCGAGCGCGGTGAGTTCCGTGCCGGGCACCGAGACGATGTCGGCCACGACGATCTGGCCGGTCACCGGGTTGGAACGGCCGTAGACGGCAGCGAGTTGTACCCCTTCAACTGAGCAGAGCAGCTCCTCGACAGGTAGCGGGTGGACCTTTGCTCCTCCCACGTTGATGATCTCACTGGTCCGGCCGACAAAATGGATGCGCCCGTGGTGCACTTCGACTAGGTCCCCGGTCGCCCGCCACCGTCCGGCATCGTCACCCGCCTCGTGATAGCCGAGCATCCCCACGCGCGAACGAATCTGCAGCTCGCCGTCGACGATGCGCAGCTGGACATCGGCGGTGTCTGGACGGTCGAGCACCGAGAGCGGTAAGCCGCTGCGGCCGTCGCGAACCGAGACCACCGATCCGAATTCGGTGCCGGCATACACGTGCGAGATTTGCGCGGCGGGAAATAGAGAGCGCAACCGCGCGATTACCGACTCAGGCGCTGCCTCGCCCCCGAGCGTTATCTGCTGCAGCGGCAGCCGCCTCGCCGTCGCGTGATCGACGCGTCCGACGAGCAGGCGCCAGAAGGTCGGTGTCGCCGACACATGCGTTACGCCATGCTCGCTGATGGCGGCGATCACATCGTCGGGCTGCCGCGAACGGGCCAGCACCAGTGTCGCTCGACTAGCCAGCGCGTGCAGCACTACCTGGAGGCCTGCGAACTGGTTGAGGTTGTAGGACAACAGCCAGCGCCGGCCGGGGATCTCGTCAGGGTGGCGGACCGCCCTTAGCAACATTCTCCAATCGTGCCTCGCCCCCTTCGGCTCGCCAGTAGTACCGGTGGTAAGGATCATCACCGGGCACTTGCCTGGCGCGTCCCGTGGCACTGGCTCGGCACGCTCGAGCTCGGCGACTTTACATGTGGTCACGCCCGGGATCTCGACAGGCGAGTCAGTTACCAAAAGCGTGTGGTCGAGTCGTGACGCCAAGCGGTGGAGGCCGCCCGGGCCGGGATCCGGCGGGTAGAGACACGCCTCGCTACCCACCCCCGAGGACCCGGCCAGGACAGGAAGCGCTTGGATCGGGTTTCCGAGCCAGCAACCGAATCGCTCGATGCCCAGTTCGCTCAACGAGGCAGCGATGCGTTCGCTGCGCTCGAAACACTCTCCATAGGTGAGCTCGCCATCTGGCGCGATCACAGCGGGCAGCTGTGGCGCCTGCGCTGCCGCCGTTCGCACAAGCTCGAACAGCACTGCTAAGCGTCGTAGTAGGCGATCAGCTCCCCGACGGTCTCCGGCAACATGCCCTCGGAGAAGGGATCGTGTCCGAGCTCGTCTTCAAGCACGGCGGAGAGTTCCGCGAGCTCGAGTGAGTCCATACCGAGATCGGCAGTGAGCTTTGACTCTCGCCGAAGCTCACGCGGGCCCGCTCCGCGAACACGCAGCAGCTGGTCGATCGTCTGACGGATCATCGTCTCGGCAATGCGTGTCTGTTCGGCCTCGGGCACAGTCATTCCGCTTGATCGCCTCTGTACGTTCGCCCCGGGAGGAGCGGAGAATAGCGTCAGGCGTGTCGGACGCAGGGAGTCCGTCGAGCGGACATGCGAGGACCATATGGAGAACCCCGCCGGGTTGGGCCGAGCTACCCTTAGCCGCGTGAGCCAAGATGCGCGGGGGACGATCGCGGGTGACGGCCCGCGGGCAGCGTCTAGCGATCGGCCGCCGCTCAAGGTGGACCTTCGGCTCTTCAGTACGCGCGCGGGCCTTCCGGGCGGAGATGACAAGGGGGGCCACGGCTTTCTGCTCCGAGCGCTGTGGCTGATGGTCAATGCGCTCGTATTTCTCAATCCGATGCTCCCCGCCTACGGCCTCAAGCGAGCGGTATTGCGGGCCTTCGGTGCTCGTATTGGCGAGGGAGTGATCATCAAACCCTCGGTCAACATCAAGTACCCGTGGTTTTTAACGATCGGAGAGTACACCTGGATTGGGGAGCGGTCATGGCTCGATTGTCTCTCGCCACTCGATATCGGCCGACATGTGGTGATCTCCCAAGGCGTCTATCTGTGCTGTGGCACCCATGATTGGGAGGATCCGGGGATGGGCAGCGTCCAAGCCCCGATCGTGATCGAGGACGGTGCGTGGATCGCCGCGCAAGCCCGGATCGCGGGTGGCGTCACGATCGGCCAGGAGGCCATGGTGGCGATGGGCGCGGTGGTCTTCTCCGATTGTGAGCCCAACGGCACCTATCGGGGAAACCCGGCGCTGCGGGTTGGCCGGCGCCGAATCCGCGATTATCCCGGCCCTAGAAGGCCGGCCCCGTAACGGGTTAGCCCGGCCTAAAGCTCAATCGTGTCGCGAAGCCGCTCGGCGGCGCAGCCAGAAGGAAAGCGGCGGCGGCGCGCCCATGGCATTGGGGATCAGCCTTGTGAACTCACTCCGACGCCTCCGATGGAGCGCATACGCCGCCACCAGCACCTCCCAGTCTGGGTTTTCGCAGAGAAACGCTTGCAATATGTATTGCTCCGCCCAGTACCAACGATTGTGCGCAATCCATTCGCGCGGATACGGCCACGGAAGGTAGACATCGTGGACGTGAACCATCACGCCGGCCGCGAGTCGGGGCAGGACCTCGCAGAAGAGATGGACGACGTCGCCTCCGACCTTGACCGTATGACTCGAGTCGATGAAGAGGATGTCGTTGGCGCCGAGGCTGGTGAAGTCATCAAGCGGTAGGTCCTCCGCCGCCAGCGGCCGCAGCTCGGCCAAGCCGGGAACCGCGCCGATCTCAGGCGCGATCGCGTGAGGATCGCATGAGACAAGTCGCGTGCGTTGCCCTTCGCGCGCGTTGGCCTCGACGGCCAGCGCCGCGGCGAGCGTGGAGAACCCAGCGCCTAGCTCAAGTACGCGTTCGGGCTTGAAGCGACGTATGAAGCCGTACAGCAGGTCTGCGTCTCCACCTTGGAAGAGGCCGTTGCCCAGGTGGTAGCGAAGCGGTGCGCTCGCCTCGCGGGGTGGCGCGAATTCGGCGATGTGGCCGACCAGCTCCCGCTCGATGAACTGGAGTTGGCGGTCGAGGTCGAGCTCGATGCCTGGAAGCTCGCTGGCTGTGTCCCACCAGTTTGACGGGCGATCGGTCGCATGCGGGATCGGGCTGTAGTAGTGGGCCAGCTCGAAGTCGAAACCGAGCGGCTGAAGCGCCCGCCCGGCGACTCTCACGAACGCTGATTTCGCTCGCCGCCGCGGATCACCGTAGTAGTCGAGAGCACTGAACGGCTGGCGGACCGCCATGCGGCGCGCAGTGTAGCGAGCAGCCAAGCGGCCTGAGTCCGATCTGATTGGACATTAGAATGCTTGAAATGTCGAGGGGGACTGTTGGGGCGCGGGCGGATATGGCGCCCCAGGCGCGGTTCGATGGAAGAGGTGAAGCGCTGCGTTTGCATCTTGGATGCGGCGGCAATGCTCCCGCGGGCTGGGTCAATGTCGACAAGTCATTTGGGCCCGTGATCGAGCGTCTGCGTCTCAGAAAGCTGCTCGGCGCGGTCGGCGTGCTCTCGCCTTCCCAAGCCTCCTGGCAGTGGCTGGACCGAGCCGGCTTCACGAAGTGGCGCGCTTCTCATACGCGGAGGGTCGCTTCCCGCAGGTCGAAGTACTCGATGTCCGGCCTCGTAGCCTGTTCATCGAAGGAATCCGTCCTTAGCGCTTGCTCGACGACCGGTAGGTGACTCGCTGCGCGCTAGCGCCCTCCTGCCCGTTGGCAGGAGAACCCCTCGCGACACCAAGGCCCCGTCGGTGGCGTGCTCGTTGCCAATCCCGGCGGGGTTAGCTGGATGATCCAGTCAGCGCGCATATTGGCGGAACACGGCGAGCTGGCTGCCTACTCCTCCCCCGCAGCGTTCGCCGAGGGAGAGCTCGCCAGCATCGCTCGGCGCCTTCCGAAGCGGCTGGCGACACCCTTGGTCAAGCAGCTAAAGCTGCGGGCGGCGCCTGCTTCGGTGCCGACGAACCGCCTCAGGCGCGCAGCCACCCCGACCGAGATCGCCTACGTCCTTGCGATCAGGCTGGGCCTGCCGAAACGGGCGATCTCGTCCCTCGATCATGGGCAAGCGCTCTCGTTTGACTGGGGGGTAAGCCGGATGGTCGGCCCAGCACTGGCCGCCGTGATCGGCTATCAGGGCACGGCGACGCGGACTTTTCGGATCGCCGGCCATCATGGCGTGCCGCGCGTGCTCGACTACCCAATCGCTCATTACGAAGAGATCGAACGTGTTCTGACCGAGGAGGTGAAGCGTGTGCCCTCCTATGCGGCCACCATGCAGGGTCCCTACTACGAGCCGTGGCGTAAGCGGCGCTACGTGGAGGAAATCACCACGGCAGATCGGATCATCATGCTGTGCAGTTATCACCAGCGAACCTTTGAAGCCGCTGGCATTGAGAGTGAACGACTGTTAATGGCCCCGTTCGGCGTCGATCTCGACCTTTTTTCGCCGCGGTTCGACGAGAAACCGGGACCCTTTCGAGTGCTGTTCTGCGGCTTCATCACGCAACGGAAGGGCATCTCCTACTTGGTCGATGCCTTCAGAGACGCCGAGCTGGAGGATGCCGAGCTTGTATTTGTGGGAAGGCCGGTCGGCACCCGCCATCCATGGATCGATGAGCCCAGGGTTCGGCACGTAGACGCGGTACCCCGGCCCCAGCTTGCCGACGTCTATCGCAGCGCAGACGTCGTCGTATTGCCGTCACTCGTCGAGGGGTTCGGCGCAACCCCGCTCGAGGGCATGGCATGCGGCGTACCGGCGATCGTCTCCGAGCACACCTTCGGGCCTGATTTGATCGAGGACGGAGTCGATGGTTGGGTGGTGCCTATCCGTGATTCCGCGGCCATCGCGCAACGCCTGCGAATGCTCTACGAAGACCCCGCACTGCGGCGGCAGATGGGAGTTGCGGCGCGTCGGAAGGCCGAGCAGCATCCTTGGAGCCGCTACGGCGAGGCAGTACGCACCGGGATTGCCCCGCTATTAGCCGGGCAAAGCGCATGATGGCGTCGCCGGCGGCTAACCTTCCATCGGTGTCGACGATCTCGCGGGCGCCCGGTCTTCGCGCACGTTCACGTCGCGCCGCTCAACGCGCGCCTAGTTACCGCGCGCTCCCGCTTGGCTTTCAAATCGCGCTGATCGCCCTGCTTGCGGCCGGCTGCGGCGCGGTGAGCTGGTGGGGGGTGGATCATCCGAAACCTGGACTGGTAGTCGCAATGGCAGTCCTCATCTGCGCACCGATCGTGGTGCGGGTGGCGCAGCGCCGGTGGGACCCGTTCGAACCGATCAACCTGATGGTGATCTCGCTCCTGATCCTGTTTGTCGGGCGACCGATCATCGAACTCAACGAAAATCTCCAGCAGTATCCGCCTTATAACGTCACGCCAGGCTTCATTCCCGCGATGCTGATTGGCCTAGTCGGGACTGCGAGCATGTACCTCGGCTACTTCTCGCGGGCGGGATCGAACCTTGTGCGACGCCTCCCTGCATTGCCAGCCGACTGGGACGCGGATCGCTCAGTGCGCTTTGCCGCGGTACTGCTGATCATCGGCGGTCTGCTGGGAGCCGCGTTCGCCGCCGCGATCGGGTTCCAGAACTACATTGATCTCTATGGAGCCAGGGGATACAGCGGAGCGTACTTCCACCACAACAGTGGTTACTTCGAGTATGGGCCTTACGTTGTCATCCCTGGCTCGCTCATCCTTCTGACCGCCTGGCGCAAGCGCAGGAGCCTGGGCACGGGAATACTGCTCGCAGCCTGCGCTTCCGTCGCACTGGTGCTCACGGTGCCGCGCGGGGACCGTACGTTCATCCTCGCGTTCCTGCTTCCAATCGTCGTTATGTGGTACCTACAGCGTCGACGGCGACCGAAGGTACTGACGATCCTGGTCGCACTGGTGGTCTTCATGATCGCCGCAAACGTCCTAGCGGCGCAGCGTCACGCTGGTTCCGCCGCACGTCGTGCCGGCATTGTGAACACCGTGGTCTCGTCCGTCACACATCCGGGACAGGAAGTGTCGTCGTTTATGCGCGGCGCCGAACCGTCGGAGTTCAGCGTGCTTGAGGTCGAGGCACACGAGTACCAGGTCGGATTCCTCCATTACTGGCCGGGATCAACGCTGGCCAGCATCGCCGCTGGTTGGATTCCCCATCAGGTTCTGCACGCCAAGCCCCTCTCCCCTCTCCAACATGTGACCTGGACCCTCTTCCCCAGCACGACTGGCGGCGGCAGTTACGGACCTACTGCATTCGGCTCGATGTTCGCAGATTACGGCTGGGTGACGGTCGTGATATTCAGCGCGCTGATAGGAATCGCCCTGCGAGCACTCTGGGAGTACTTCCGACGACACGCCGACAGCCTAGGCATGCAGCTGTTCTATGCTGCCGTATTGCCGCTGATAATCATCCTGTTCCGAGACGACATCGTCACGGGATTTGCGATCTCGGTCTTCCTCGCCTTACCGCTTGTGATCTGCGTTTGGGTGTGCTCCCGACCCCCGCGGCGGCTGCTGTTGCCGTGGCGGCGTCTCGCAACCGACTGAGAAGTACCTGTGCTTGACGGACGGCCGCTGCGGATAGGGCTGTTCGCCCCGTCCCCGATTCCCTACAAGGTTCCCTTCTTTCGTCGGATCGCTGCGGCCCCGGGAATTGATCTATCTGTCATGTACGCATGCTCGATGGGAGTGCGACCCGCGACCGCTGGATACAGCGAGGATGTTGTTTGGGATACCGACCTGCTCAAGGGCTACCGAGCGAGCTTTCTCAGTGACGCGGATCGGACCGCCCCCGTAGCCGCTAGCCCGACGGAACTCGTCAACCCTGAAATCGTCCGTTGGCTTATGCGGAGCAGGTTCGACGTCCTCTGGTCCGATGGCTACAGCTGGATCACACACCAGCTCGGCATCGCCACCCAGCGGGTCCTCCGCGCCGGCGTCGTGTTGCGTGACGAGGCCACGCTGCTCCAGCCACGCGGATTCGCAAAGACCGTGATCAAGGAGGCGGCAGTAAGAGGGCTACTCCACGCCGTGGACTCCGCTGTATACATCTCGAGGGAGAACCGCCGCTGGTTGGAGCACTACGGGCTCCCCTCGGAGCGCCTCTTCAGCTCTCCCTACTGCCCTGACACGGATCACTTTCGCGCCGAGGCGGCGCGGCTGCGCCCGCAGCGTCCGTCACTGCGCGAGTCATTTGGAATCGCCCGCGATGCCGGGCCGGTGATCCTGAGCGTCTCGCGACTTGCGGAGTCAAAGCAACCAATGGTGCTGCTCGAAGCGTTCCGTAAGGTGCGCGCGGACACTAGATGCGCGTTGCTGCTCGTCGGCTCGGGTCCACTTGAGCAGGAACTACGTGCGCGTGTCGATCGAGACCGGATACCTGATGTGTATTTCGCGGGATTCCTCAACCGCTCGCAGGTGACGAGCGCGTATGCAGCAGCGGACATCTTCGCGCTCCTATCCGGATGGGGCGAGACATTCGGCATCGCCGTCGCCGAGGCGATGCATTTCGGCCTGGCGTTGCTGCTTTCGGACCGGGTCGGGAGCGCCCCCGATCTTCTCGGTGACGGCGGAAATGGCTTTCTGGTCGCGCCGTGATGACGGCGACGCAGGCGGCACGCGCCCTTAAGAAGCTCGTGCGTGACGAGGAGCTGCGGCGGCGCTTCGGGGAGGCGTCCACCGCGCGGACCGTCGAACGGGGGCTCGACCAAGCGACCGAAGGCGCCCTGGCTGCTGTGCGGCTGGCGGCGTCGCGCGCCGAGCGCCGTCGTATGCGATGAACCAAGGCCCCTTCGCGCCGCGGCTGGCAGGTGGCGCGCCACTTCCACCCAGAACTGGATTTCGGCGGCTTCACCGACCTCGACGGCAGCATCCTCTTCTATACCCGCGTGCAGGCGCTGCTGAGCCCGGACGCGGTCGCCGTCGACGTCGGCTGCGGCCGTGGGACTCAGGTCGACGACCCAGTTGCGCTGCGGCGTGAGCTACGAATCCTGCGCGGTAAATGCCGCCGCGCGATTGGCCTGGATGTGGACCCAGCCGCTGAAGCCAATCCCTATATCGACGAGTTCGGGCTTCTGGACGCGAGCGGCTGCTGGCCGCTGGACAGCGGCTCGGCCGACCTCGTGCTGGCGGATTTCGTGTTGGAGCACATTGCCGAGCCGGGTCTCTTCTTCTCGGAAGCCGCGAGGGTGCTGCGTGCGAGCGGGGTGATCTGCATACGCACGATCAACGCTTGGAGCTATGTCGGCGTGGGTTCGCGCCTGGTACCCGACCGGTTGCATGCGCGGCTGCTTGGGCGATTACAACGGCAACGCGCCGCGTGCGACGTGTTCCCCACGTTCTACCGCTGCAACACGATCCCGAAGCTGCGCCGGTCACTCGAGGCGCATGGGTTCGACTCTGCGGTTTACGGGGCAGAGGCCGAACCCGCCTATCTCGCGTTCAATCCCGCGGCGTACGCCTTAGGCCTGGCCCACCGGCGGTTAGCACCGCGGTTTATGCAAACCGGCCTGTTCGCTTGGGGCCGACGCCGATGGGCGTCGGGTCAGGCCGCGAATTGACGATATCTCTGTCTGAGCTCCAGTGGCTTGACATGCGGGCCGATTCCAAAGACGACCAAGCGCGTGCCCTGGACGTGATAGAGCGGAGAGTCGAGCTCTCCTGACAGCGCATTGAGATAGTTGTAGACGCCGGGAATGGCGGGGTAGTCGTCCCACGCGATCACGCCGTGTGCAGCGAGCATCTCAAATGCACGCTTAGTGTCATTCTCGACGTAGCTGTGGGAGTGCGCACCGTCGACAAATACGAAGTCCATACGTCCCGCATATGGGGAGAAGTCGAAGCGCGCCGAATCTCCTAAAAGGGTCGTAATGCGCTCCTCCTCGCTAGTCCCGCGATAGGCGTCTCCCCTATCCCACTCGCCGACGAAAAAGTCACGATCGCTCTCATTGATGCCGAAGGCGACATCGCGAACAGCCTCTTTCCCCGGCAGATCGAGGGTATATACAGCGCACTGCGGATTGGCGCGGGCGACCGTCCATGCGGTCCTGCCCCGGTTCGTTCCGATCTCGAAGAACGTTCGCGTTCCTAGCAGCCGACACAGCGCGGCCACGACCGCCCGGTTTGGGTCATCGATGAACGTCTCGATCACGGCATCGGCCAGGCCGGAGACGTCGGCCTGCTCTAGTTCGTCAATGTCGGTCGCGGCAAACCGTTTAGTCGCTGCCCAGACTTCTCGTACCAATCGGTATCGCAACTCGTCAGGCTTTGTGACCGCTTTTCGCAAGGCTGCACCGATGGTCCTGGGAATCAGCCCAAGCTGGCTGTCGGAGGGACTTTGCGCAGTCACGCGGCCGAGAATAGCCGCCCTTCTGGCCAGATCGCGGGTCGCTGGATCGGCAGGCAAGCCGCTCTTGGCTACGCTCTCTAGCGTGCCGAGCGAGCACGTTTCCCGGTACTTGGCGGCCACGGCAGGGTTAGTACGTTCCCTGGACGGCGAGCTGATCGATGAGATGGCGCGCGGCCTCGCCGCCGTCCGCGATCGAGGCGGACGTTTATTCGTGCTGGGCATCGGGAGGCGGCGCGGGCCATGCGTCCCACGCGGTCAACGACTTCCGGAAATTATGTGGGCTCGAGAGCTACGCGCCTACGGACAACGTCTCGGAGCTGACCGCCCGGGCCAACGACGAGGGCTGGGAGACAGCATTTACGAGATGGCTCGAGGTCTCGCGGTTGTCGGATAAGGATGGCCTGCTCGCGTTCAGCGTGGGCGGCGGCTCTCGGGAGCCGCCCGTGTCCGCGAACCTGGCGGCAGCCCTCGAGTACGCGCAGGGGCGCGACGCACAGATTTACGGGATCGTCGGAGCCCCCGGCGGAGTTTTGGCAGAGCTGGCCGACGTGGCGATCGTCATTGACCCCCCTCCAGACCTGCGGACTCCGCTGGTTGAGTCATTCCAGGCGGTGGTATGGCATGCACTCGTTTCGCACCCCGTTCTCGCGATCAGGCAGGGACACTGGGAAGAGCTTGCCGCAATCCCCCGTCATGACCGGCACAATCCTGAGTATTGGATCGGCCGACGCCTGGTTGCGGGCCAAGCGACGCGGCTTGATAATTGGCGGGTGTGAGCGCTGTGGGGAACGAGTTGACGGTCAAGATCTTTGCCGACGGGGCCGATTTGGACGCGATCCTCGCGCTCGCTTCTGATACGCGCGTATCGGGGTTCACCACCAACCCGACGCTGATGTGGAAGGCGGGACTGACGGACTACGAGGAGTTCGCCAAGCGCTTGCTAGAACGGATCACCGAGCAGCCGATCTCATTCGAGGTGTTCGCGGACGATGCTCAGGAGATCCGCCGCCAAGCGCTCAAGATTTGCCGTTGGGGCGAGAACGTGTACGTCAAGGTGCCCGTGTCCACTACCTCTGGGGAATCACTGGTGCCATTGGTGCGGGAACTCTCTGAGACCGGCGTCAAGGTGAACATCACAGCGGTATTCACTACCGCGCAGGTGGAACTCGTGGCCGCTGCCGTGAAGGATGGAGCACCGTCGTACATCTCGGTTTTCGCGGGTCGCATCGCGGACGCCGGAATCGACCCGATGCCGATCATGGCTCGTTCGGTGGACATCCTCGTGCAGGCCCCCAGAGCTGAGCTGATCTGGGCCTCTCCGCGCGAGGTTCTCAACGTCGTTCAGGCGGACCAGGTCGGTTGTCACATCATTACGGTGACCCATGACCTGCTTGAGAAGCTCGACCTGCTGGGCAAGGATCTGGAGCAATTCTCGCTGGAGACCGTGCAGATGTTTCACCGCGACGCCGCCGCCGCGGGCTTCAGGCTGTAGCCGCGGACGGTGGGCACGAGCCAGTTTTCGGTCAGTGAAGCGCGCCTGTATCACCGGCGGAGCCGGCTTCATCGGCTCCCACTTGGCTGAACGCCTGAGGGCCGATGGCTGTGATGTGGTGATCGTGGACGACTTCCGGACGGGCCGTCGTGAGTTCCTCGCCGGTTTACTCGAGGATCCACGCGTGACGCTGCACGAGGGCAACGTGCTCGACGAACCGCTGCTGGTCCGAGCCTTTGGTGGCTGCGACTGGGTCTTCCACCTGCAGGCAAATGCGGACGTTCGGCATGGGCTCGAGCATCCGCGCACGGATCTTGAGCAGAACACGACTGCCACGGCCACGGTCCTCGAGGCAATGCGGGCGGCCGGCGTGCCGAAGATCGCCTTTTCCTCGACCGGGTCAGTTTATGGCGAGCCGGAGGTCTTCCCCACGCCGGAGGATGCTCCCTTCCCCGTACAGACCTCGCTCTATGCCGCATCGAAGCTCGCCGGCGAGGGGATGATTGGCGCCTACGCGCACGGTTATGGGTTTGCGGCCGTGGCCCTCAGGTTCGTCTCGATCCTCGGCGAGCGCTACACCCACGGTCACGTGTACGACTTTTACCGCGCCCTCAAACGCGACCCGACCCGGCTCCACGTGTTAGGCGATGGGCGCCAGGAGAAGTCCTACCTATATGTCAAGGATTGCGTCGAAGGCATTCTCACGGCGGCTCGTGCACACGAGTCACGGCCCGGCGAGCTTGGCGTGTACAACCTGGGGACCGACGAGACGGTGGTCGTCGATGACTCAATCGCGATCATCTGTGAGCACATGGGTTTGAACCCAAAGCGCGAATACACGGGCGGCAAACGGGGGTGGCCGGGAGATAGTCCGCTGATCCACCTCGAATGCCGTCGCATCCGTGAGCTTGGGTGGGCACCGACCCTGTCGATCCGCGATGCGATTGTGCGGACGCTCGATTGGTTCGACTCGAACCCGTACGCGTGGGCCGAGGCAGCAGAGGCCCCGATCGGATGAGCGTCATCTTCAGCAGGGCGCCGCTGCGGATCTCACTGGGCGGTGGCGGCACTGACCTGCCCTCCTACTACCGCGAGCACGGCGGCTTTCTGGTCGCGGGCGCGATTGACAAGTACGTCTACATGCTGATGCACACCGTCTTCCAGCGCCGATACAAGATGAAGTACTCGGAAACCGAGGAGGTCGACGACCCAGCGCAGATCCGGCATCCGATCCTGCGTGAGACGCTGGTGCGCTATTGGACGGGGAAGCCGCTGGAGATAGCGTCCGTCGCCGATGTTCCCGCGGGAACAGGGATGGGCTCTTCCGGCGCATACACGGTCGCCCTGCTCAAGGGGCTGGCCCACGCCCGCAGGACGTCCATAACGCAAGGCGTGCTCGCTGAGAACGCCTGCGAGATCGAGATCGAAGTGCTGAAGGAGCCTTGTGGCAAGCAGGATCCTTATGTGGCCGCGCACGGTGGCATCTGCGCCTATACCTTCGCGCCCGACGGAACCGTCACGGTCGAGCCGCTCGAACTCGCAGAGGAGACGCTGCGCTCGCTACGGGATCAACTGCTGCTGTTCTACACGGGGGAGGCGCGGAGCGCCTCGGCGGTACTAAGTGATCAGGACCAGCGCACACGCGGCGGCGACCGGGACATGGTCGAAAACCTCCACCGCACGCAAGAGATGGGGCTGCTCAGTCGCGACCTGCTGGTGGCGGGAGACTTGGTCTCCTAGGCCGAGTTGATGCACGAGCACTGGCTCAACAAGCGTTCGCGCTCCGCGGGCATGGTGAACGAGCGGATAGACGATCTGTACACGCTCGCCCGGCGCAGCGGCGCGGTTGGGGGCAAGCTTGTGGGAGCCGGCGGAGGAGGCTTCCTGCTTGTGTATGCGCGCAACCCCGCCGACACCCGCCAGGCCATGGCCGCTGCTGGAGCGACGGAGCTCCCGTTCGACTTCGAATTCGTCGGCGCCGACTCCACCGAATACGCATGAGGTCGGGCCTGCGAGTGGGGATCGCCGGCTGCGGCCTGATCGGCGGCAAACGGGCCGCCGCGCTCGGGGCGGAGGACCAGCTCGTCGGCGCCGTGGACGTCGATCCCGCCAGGGCAATGGCACTCGTTGCCGCCCATGGCGGCGTGGCTTGCGACTCACTTGAGGAGCTCTTGTCGTTGCGGCCGGAGGCGGTTGTCGTCGCGGCCACCCATGACCAACTCGCCGCTCTGACCGAGCAAGCACTCGCGGCGGGCGCCCACGTTCTCGTTGAGAAGCCCGCGGGCATCGGCACGGGAGACGTCGACCGCCTGCGGGAGGCGGCCCGCGCCGCCCGCCGGCTCGTGAAGGTCGGGTTCAATCACCGCTTCCATCCCGCACTCGCCAGGCTCGCGGCCGAGGTGCACTCGGGGGCGCACGGAGAGCTGATGCACGTCCGGGCCCGCTACGGTCATGGAGGCAGGCTCGGCTACGAGCGCGAATGGCGGGCGGACCCGAACCGTTCGGGAGGCGGCGAGCTGATCGACCAGGGTATGCACCTGCTCGACCTGGTCCACTGGCTCGCCGGACCCCTCCCCTTGCACAGCGCGCTTCTGAGAACTCAATTCTGGGAGATCCCGGTCGAAGACAACGCGGCGTTGATTCTGGGAGAGTCGAGCAGCCGCACCGAACCGTGGGCGCTGCTGCACGTCACGTGGACCGAGTGGAAGAACACCTTCTCGCTGGAGGCCTATTGCCGTACCGCGAAGCTTGAAATCGACGGGCTTGTCCGCTCGTATGGCACCCAGCGGCTGCGGATCTACCGCATGAAGCCCGAGCTCGGGCCTCCCGACGTGGAGGAGATCCGCTACCCGGAGCAGGATCTCTCGTGGTCCGCCGAGTGGCAGCACTTCGCCCGCGCGATCACCTCCGGCGGGCCATTGCTCGGCGATCTGGACGATGCCGGCTACGCCTGGAGCCAGGTAGAGAAGGCGTACGCCGCGTCTCGGGAATATGCTGCGATGGTCGGGCTCCCTGCGTCTCGTGCGTGAGCTGCCCCCGGTATGCATCCTCGCAGGCGGCCGCGGAACGCGACTCGGAGAGCGCGCCCGTGGCCTGCCCAAGGCCCTGATCGACGTTAACGGGGAGCCGTTCGTCTTTCATCAGCTTCGTCTCCTCGCTCGTCATGGAGCGCACCGGGTCGTGCTGTGCGTCGGCTATCTCGGCCAGGAGATCATTGAGCGGGTCGGTCGTGAGCGCTTCGGAATCAGCATCACGTACAGCCAGGATGGGCCGCAGCCGCTCGGAACACTCGGAGCCCTCCGCAAGGCCGTCCCGCTGCTGGGCGAGCGGTTTCTGGTGCTCTATGGGGACACGTATCTGCGTCTCGACTACAAGAGCGCCGTCAGCGCCTGGGAGCGCAGCACCCTGCCCGCGATGATGACCGTGCTGCACAACGAAGATCGTTGGGATACGTCAAACGCGATCTTCGACGGCGAGCGCGTGATCGCGTACGACAAACGTATGCCCAGCGCGGCTATGAAGTGGATCGATTATGGGCTCGGAGCGCTTGATTCAGGCGCCCTCGAAACCCTCCCAGCCGACGTCTCCGATCTCGCGGACCTCTACCGGGCGCTTGCAGAACGGAAAGAGCTATTCGGCTATGCGGTGACGGAACGCTTTTACGAAATCGGAACCCCGCCGGCGCTGTCGGAGACAACCGCCTTCCTCGTAGGTGAGAGCAGGGCCGCGGGTATGCGGCCTGCGACCACCTAGGCCTCGGTCGTTGCCCGCTCCTCCGGGGGGCCGACGTAGCCGTATCCGTAGCGATAGGCGTAGTAGCCCCCGGCCTCATGGCGATCTCGCACGCCTGTGACGACGATCCCCATCGGCCGCGCGGGGAAGCGCTCAAGGGCCGCCTTTGCGGCTTGAGCCTCCTCGCGAGTGGTGCGCGACGCGCGGACACAGACAAGTACGGCGTCGACCTCCGGTACAAGCTCGAGTGTGTCTGCAACCGGCAGCAGCGGGCTCGTGTCGAACACCACGAGGTCGTAGACCTCTCGCACTTCGGAGAGAAAGTCGTGGAAGCGATTCGAGGCAAGGAGCTCCGCCGGATGGGGCGCGCGGCTGCCGGCTGTGATGCATGCAAGGATGCCTAGGCGGCTCACGCTGCCGGTGGAGTTCTCGCCTGCCGCGCCGTTCTGGGACCCCTCATCATTCCCGCAGTGCATGGCCGTTGAAGCGACCATTCAGTGACGCGACAGCGGAGCCCCCTGCCCGCATGCCGATCGGAAGAGTCTGTAGAACCTCGCGAGGGGGCGACTTTTCCATGAGGAAGTCGACTAGCCCAGGCGACGGGTTGATTCCAAGGCGACTCGAGAATTGAGGCCGCCGTAGATCGCACTCAACCAGCAGCGTCCGCCGGCCCGCAACCGCCGACGCGAAGGCAAGCGAGGTGGCCACGGTCGTCTTGCCCTCCTCGGGACGCGCGCTGGTCACGATCACCACGCGCGACGGGTTCTCGGCGTCCAGAAACTCCAGATTGGTGCGCAGGATCCGGAAGGCCTCCAGATCGAGCGCGTCGATCTCCACCGATCCGTCCGCAACCCTGACCTTGCCCAGAGACTCCTCGCGCACCTGGCCCACGAGCGGAAGCCCGATGCGGGATTCGATATCGCGGGGTCCCCCGAGGCGACGGTCGAAGCTCTCGCGGATGCCAGCGATGATCAGACCCAGGATGAGGCCCAAAATGCCGCCGATGACGCCGTCCTCCACCGGCTTAGGGGAGCTCGGCGAGGTGGGCGGCTGGGCAATGGAGGTGATCTGCGCCGCCGACGCACCCGTCCTGGCCAGAGTCTGTGCGCGAGAGAGGTTGTCATAGAGATCCGACACCACGGTGCTGTTCTTCTGCTGCGACGGCGGAAGGCTCTTCAGCTGCGCGCGATACTCCTGCGCCAGACGTGCGAAAAGCCGCGCGGCAGCGCGGTCTTGCTCGGACCTTGTGATCTCGACGTCGGCGTTCGCCAGCGCCGCCGCGAATGCCGCATCCCTGCCGGTCGTGGTGACCGTGACCAGGTAGCTAGTCGGATCGGTCGTCGTGCTGATCGCGTTTTTGAGCGAGTTGACCGAGAGACTCGTCCGCAATCTGCGCTTTACGCGTCGCAGCGTCTGGTTCTGAGTCAGCTGGGAGTCTCCCGCTGCGGCTAAGTTCGCCGGCAGCTGGGTCGAGCCCCCGCCCGACGATGATCCCGGAGTTAGCAAGCGGATTTACGAAGTTGATCATCGCCGTCGCCGTGTAGCTCTTCTTTTGCGTGGCGGAGAGCGCGACCGCAACGGCCACCGCCAGAACCGTGGTCCCAACGATCAACCACAAATGGCGCCGCAGAACCAGCGCGTGGTCGCGCAGAGTCTTGGGCGGCTTTTCAGCAGCCAAATTGGCTGTGCTTCGGTTCTGCCATCAGTGCCTCCAGTATGTCCCCTAGGCACTGCCTGGGATCTCAACTCGCGGAATGATAAGACTCCTCGGCGCCAAGCGCCGACCCTAGCTCCGGACGGCCGCTATTGAAGCAGACGGTCATCCGCGACGCGCCAGTCGACGATGTTGTCCGCGGAATCATAGAGGCAGGCCTCCCGGCTGGATCAGGCACCCTGCCACTCAATCGCCGATCGCGCATACTCTCGGCTCGGTGGCACAGGCCCATAGCGCAGATCCGGGAGCCGAGTCTCGGCTCGCCAATTTCGAACTGACCGCACCAGCGACTGGGCTTTTGGGGGCTGGTCTGGTCCGACTACGAGGCTGTCCTCGCGGAGAGGGGCGAGTCCCCTCGGCGGTCAATGGCCCTTTTCCTATTTCGATTCCTCCTCAATCCTTCGCTGCAGTTCGCGTTTCTGGTCCGGCTCGCCCAGAAGGGACCGAGCCTGTTGCTGAACCTAATCCGCTTTCTGCAGGTGGTCGTTTTCTCCTCTGAAGTCTGGGGGTTCAAGGGCGAGAACGGGATCGTGCTTGGCCCCGGAGTCGCGTTTCCCCACCCCTTCAACATCATCATTGGTTACGGGACCGAGATCGGCGCAGGAGTCACGATTTACAACAACACCAATATCGGTGGCGATCGTCATAAACCTCCGGGAGGCACGGTCACGCACGCGGCGCGACTGGGAGACCGGTGCGTGATCTATGCCTATAGCGCGATCCAGGGACCATATGACGTGGGCCACGACGCGGTCGTGGGGATTCACGTCGTCTTGGATGAACACGTGCCCCCCGGCGCGCTCAAAACGATTCGCAAGCTCAGGCTGCGAGAAGAGTGGCCGGGCGAGGACCGCGGCCATTGGCGGCCAAAGCTCCCCTAGTTCGCCGCCCGTGCCGGCGTGCACGAGTCGTTTCACCATAAGCACGGTCGGTGCATGCGCGGCGGCCGAGCTCGATCTGGCCGCTATCCTGCCCCGGCGATGCTTGATCCGCAAGCAGCCGTGATCTCGCCGAGTATCGAGTAGGGCGTATATGCGCGATGACCTAATCACCGTTACTGGTGCAGGCGGGTTCATCGGCGGTCACCTGGTGAAGAGACTGCTGGCGGAGGGGTATCGGGTTCGCGGTGTCGACCAGCATCCGCTTGAGCAATGGCACCAGCTGTCCGACGACTGCGAGAACCTCGTGCTCGACCTTCGCGTTGCTGACGCCTGCGATGAGGTCGCGGCGGGCGCGAGCGTCATTTACAACCTGGCCGCCGACATGGGCGGGATGGGTTTTATCGAGGCGAATAAGGCACGTTGCATGCTCTCGGTATTGATCAATACGCACCTCCTCGAATCCGCCCTGCGGTTCGGCGTCCGACGCTACTTCTTCTCGTCCTCGGCCTGCGTGTACGCGGCTGACAAGCAGCTTTCGCCCGACATCGAACCCCTGAGGGAGTCAGACGCGTATCCGGCGGAGCCCGAGGACGGCTACGGCTGGGAAAAGCTCTTCTCCGAGCGCATGTGCCGCCACTTCTCAGAGGACTTCGGCATAACGACCCGCGTAGCCCGGTATCACAATGTTTATGGCCCCCACGGCACCTGGACAGGTGGCCGGGAGAAAGCCCCGGCGGCGATCTGTCGCAAGATTGCCGAGGCCAAGCTCGCCGGCCACCACGAGATCGAGATCTGGGGCGACGGCCAACAGACCAGAAGCTTCATGTACATCGCCGACTGCGTCGACGGCACGCGCCGAATCATGGATTCCGACATCGATGAGCCGATCAATCTCGGCTCCAGCGAGATGGTGACGATCAACGAGTTGGTCGATCTCGTGGAAGAGATCGCTGGCGTCACGCTGACCCGGCGCTACGACTTGGACGCCCCCAAGGGAGTCCGGGGTCGCAACAGCGACAACACCATGATCCTCGAGCGGCTCGGCTGGGAGCCCTCGATCCCGCTCCGCGCAGGCCTGGAGCAAACGTATCGCTGGATCTACGACCAGGTGGCGGCGCTCGAGCGCGTCCACTGAGCGGACTCCGGAGGTGGGGCGCTCTCGGAGAGCTGCGCGACGATAGCCCCGGAGGCGCCTGTGAGCTCGGACATCGCGCGTAACAAGCGAATCATCGGCTTCAGGGCATTCGTCGATGCCCTGATCCATGAGCGCCCACGGCGACTGGCATTGGTGATCGCACTCGAGATCGGCGCTGGCTTGGGCCAGGCGATCGGCGTGCTGTTGCTGGTCCCCCTGCTGGGAGCGGTGGGAGTGACGGTTTCCGGGGGTGCCGCGCGCTGGATACGCCATTTGTTCACCGATCTCGGTCTGAGGCCCACGCTGGCGACCGTGCTGGTTATCTATGTGGTGATCACCGCGGCGAGTGCGGCGCTGAACGCTTTCCAGGTAGTCCTCTCCACCCGCTACCGGTTGGAGTTCGTGGACCGTCTTCGCGGCAGGCTCTACACCGCGGTTGCGCGAGCGGAGTGGCGTCACCTGATGGGCCTGCGCCAATCCGATGTCCTAACCGTGTTGACGAGCAACGTCGAGTGGGTGGACCTCGCCGCCCTCGGCGTCCTCAGCGTCGTAGTGGCTCTCATCCTTGTCGCCGCACAGCTGGCGGCGGCTATTCGCGTGTCCCCGCCGATGACGGGTCTGGCGATCTTGGCTGGGGCGATTCTGCTGCTCCTCGTGTGGCCTCTGGTCCGTCGCAGCCGACGGCTGGGCACGCAGCTCGTCGAACACAACGAGGGCGTGATGGCAACGGCCACCGGGTTCTTGGACGGCCTCAAGCTCGCCAAAGCCTTCGGCCGGGAAGGCGGTCAGATCGACGCCTTCAACGAGGCCGTCGCGGCCGCGCGCGGGTCACAGGTGGAGTTCGCCCGCATCAGCGGGATCGCGGCGGCCCTCCAGACCACCTTCACCGCTCTGCTGCTCGCCGTCGCCGTCTACATCGGTGTGCGGACTGTAGGCGTGCCGGTCAGCTCGCTGCTCGTTGTCGCTTTTGTGTTCACGCGGATCGTCTCCCAGCTGACGGCATGTCAGTCATACATTCAGTACGTCGCACAAGGCCTGCCCGCATTCGACGCGACGATGAGGATGATTGCCGACTGCGAGGAGGCGGAGGAGCCGTTGGCGGCGTCGGGAACCGCGCCGACCCGGCTCGAGATCGGGCAGGGACTAACCCTGCGTGACGTCCATTTCGCGTACCCCTCCGGCGTTGGAAACACGGTCGAGGCTCTCCGCGGAGTCTCGTTGGAGCTCCCAGCCGGCTCGTGTGTGGCTCTTGTGGGACCGTCGGGGGCGGGCAAGACGACGGTCGCCGATCTCGCTGCCGGGCTGATCTCCCCCTCTGCCGGCCTGGTCACCGTGGCAGGGGAGCCGCTGAGAAATGAACGCCTGCTTGCATGGCGGCTTTCCGTGGCGCTCGTCCCTCAGGATCCGTTCCTTTTTCACGACACCATCGAGACCAACCTTCGCTGGGTTCGTCCCGACACCACCGAGGCCGAGATCTGGGACGTGCTGCAGCTAGCCAGTGCGGCTGAGTTCGTGCGACGGCTCGGAGAGGGTCTTCAGACGGTGGTCGGACCCCGGGGCCTGCGCATATCGGGCGGTGAGCGCCAGCGGCTTGCCCTCGCCCGGGCGCTTCTGCGCGATCCCGACCTGCTGGTGCTCGACGAAGCCACCAGCTCGCTCGACACCGAGAACGAACTTGCAATCCGTCGTGCGCTCTCGTCGCTGAGAGGCCGCACCACCGTCCTGCTGATCGCACATCGTCTCAGCATGTTGCGCGAGGCTGATCAGATCGTCGTGCTCGACGAGGGACAGGTCGCGGAAACCGGCAGTTGGGCCGATCTCTCGGGGCTCCGCGCGGGTCGGCTTCAGGCTTTGATCGAGGCGGGAGCCGCGAGCGTCCCGCAGACGGCGGGCTAGCCTAATCCGGCTGCTTACGCGTCGCCCTCATCGGCGATCAGTCCACGGGAGCGAAGCGCCGAGAGAAACCGGTCCACGTCAGTTGCCGCGCGTTCCCCGTCGAGGTCGAACTCGGAGGCCAGAAGGCTGACGAGTTCCTCGTGGGTCGCCCCCGTCGCGAGCGCGTCCCATAGCAACCGTCCGCTCCGGTTGATGCCGTAGTAATGGGCTGCTCGCAAGTCGAGGGCGACCACCTCCCCCTGCACGTCACGCCAGTTCAGATCTGCTTGCCGTAGCCGCACGAGAGCGCCCCGCGGTTGGGCGGAGGTAATTCGTTCCGGGATTTAGCCTGAATCGGCTATGGCTTCGAGCCTAAGGCGCTCTTGTTGTCCTTCGCGTGCGGCTTCTTGTGCCCGCGCGTCACGTCATCCAAGGAACCGAGATCGATGAGCCGTGGCTCGTCATACTCGGGCGCCCCCTGCGCGGCACCTTCATCGATGTGGTCAACCGTCATCAGTTCCTCGCTTCTGGCGTTCATAGAAGACTGGAATGATAGTTTAGATTGCGGACGTACGAGCCGCAACTGCCTGCGCGCGAGCGACGTTGGTCTCCTCGAGCCACTGCGCGACGCTGAGCGGATCCCAGATCAGCATCAGATCCTCAAAACTCGCATCTGGGGGCGGCGTTGGTAGCCAGTCAGCACGAATCATCCGCTCTGCTCCCCTAGGCATAGACAGCGGCGGCAACTGGGATCGTTCGAATTCGGTATTCCAGGCGCCCGAGTGCGCCCTGAACAAATTTCGCGCCGGCACATCATCTTTGAGGGCTATCTTCAGAAGCCGCTTGGGGCCGGGCCCTAGGAGCTCGGAGGGGTGGCACTGAAAGGCCAGCTCCAGAACCCCGCGCTCGAAGAACGGGAGCGAGCGCCGCACCCCGAGCGGACTCGTCCCTTCCCAGTTCATCGGAACCCAGCCGTCGGCTTCAACCAAGACGGCGAGATCCAGCAGTGGACGTCGATCGCTGCGCAGTGCATTTTCGCGTCTGATCAGCCAATCGCGGAACTCCGCTTCCACCTCCGGATGCGCCCACCGGTCGAGCTCGGGGGGTCCGGGGCGTAGGGGTCTTCCGATTGCCCGTAGCGCGCGTTGCTTCATCCAGCGCAAGACGTCTCGGGACCCGTACGGAAGGTTCTTCGGGGCGGTTCGCGTCAGCGCTAAGGCGTTGGTATGGCGCAACCAATCGCCATAGCGAGACCAGTCGCCGCAGACGTCGTCGGCTCCCTCGCCGCCGAACAGAACTCGCACCTCCTGCTGTTGGCAGACCCGCGGGAGCTCTGCGAGCACCGGGTGGGAAGCCTGAAAGGGAAGGCCGCAGTGCTGTGTGGCCCATCGACTCCACGCCTCCGCGCTCTCTTCGACTTTGACCGCCGGCTGTACCTCAAACTTGGTGGCGATTTGGTCGATGTATGAGAGTTCCCGCGTGCGGTCCGGCTCGTGCCCCGGAATTACCGAGATCGATGACAGCTGTCGCCCGACCACTCCCGCCGCCAAAGCGGCGAGAGCCGAAGAATCGACTCCGCCGCTGAGACTGATCAGGTTTCTTCCTCTTTGATCGAGATCACGGTCGAGTGTCTCGACCAGCAGCCGGCGAAGTTCGATCGGGTGGTCGCGGCTCGGCCTAAGCACGGCGCCCTCGTCCGGTCGTGGATCCCAGTAGATAACTGTTCTAGGTGCGTGGTCGGCCGCGATTTCACTATGACTTGCGCGTGGCAGGATTCCGATGCCTTCGACAAATGTGCGTCCATCGATGAAGATGCACGCGAAGTTGAAGGAAACATTGATCAGTGGGTCAGGCTCAAACCTACCTGGAAGGAAACGCGGGAAGTAGCTGAGGCGAGTGCCAACTGCGAGTGCATCCGAGGTCGACCGATGCACGTACAACGGCACGAGACCTGCACACGAACGGACCGCAGCCGCGGTCCCATCGGGCCGAAAGCGCACGAACCCGAAATCGCCCGCCAACTCATGCAGCCGGTGAGGCGCGGAGTCGGTCAAGCGCATCACTCGGTCGAGCCATGCGACGCCACGACCTCGTTCGAGACCGTCGCGACCTTCCAGGAAGGCGACGCCCTTCGCTCGCACAAGTTCCGAATCCGGCTCGCCCTCCGGGAGTGCAGCGCGTGCGGCGACCCAGGTACGAGCCGGGCGCCAGATGAGGTCAAACTCGCCGGCATGCCGCAGGTTCTCCTCGATCCCGTCGAGAAACCCAATATCGCGATGCGATACCGCGAACAGATTTGACATCGGGCGGAGCATCGAGAGCCGGATTAGGTCGCTCGGGGGAGCTTCGAGGCACCCTCGCGAAGCCCGACCGCTTCCAATAGGCCCTCAGCGAGGCCGGGGGGAAACGGCGGACCCCAGGGGATCGTCGCTTGGTACACCGGCACCCCGTCTGCGAGATCCGCGGTTAGCTCGAACAGCGTCGAGCCTCCGTGGGCCAGAAATGACCATCCGAATCGTGCCAATGGGAGAAGGTTCACCATGCTTTCCCAGCCACTGATCCGCTCTACGGCCAGGCGTCTCTCGCCATGCGCCGGATATGGGAGTACGACGGCCGTAAGCGATGCGTCTCTCCCCGCCAGCCGTGGCGCTAACAAACTGGTCCGGCCGTCGGCTGTCTCTCCCATTAGGGCGCCCGCGACGCTACCGCCAAGCGCGGCGGCGCTCTGTCTTAGCCGAATCGTCCGCGTACCGCGATAGCAGACGACTCCAGAATCATTCACGTCGACGCGCAGGGCATCATCGGTCACCAGGGCAGCCCCCGCGCCGCAGAGGATCGCGGCAATCGTCGATTTACCCCAACCGGCCGGCGCGGCGACGGCTAGGGCATGCCCCTCCACCGAGACCGCACTGGCGTGAAGCATGAGCTTCCCTTCGGCTGCCAGCACGAAAGCAAGCACCGTGCCCCCAAGGAAGATCGAGATCATCCCCAGGTCGGCCCCCGGGGCGGGGCGCACGGTCACCTCACGGCCAGGACGATCGACTTCGAAATCCACATAGCCGGCGAACCGGACCGTCCAGTGTTCCCCACGGCGGATGCTCGCGCTCACCCAAAACCCGGGCAAGTCCTCCGCCTGGTAGACCAGACGCCCCGCGGGCGGCGAATCCGGGCAATCCCGATGCTCGCCAAGCCTCACGCGATAGTGGAGAGGCCTCCCTTCGCCGCCATCGGTACACCACGCCGGCGCCACGCCCTGGTGATCGAGCGCCACCGAATCCAGCGAAACGTCTGATTCAACTAGGACCCCGTGAATCCAATAGAGGTGTGCCCGAGGCGTCGTCATGCGCGCTAGAAGATCGCCTTCGTCAGGGTGACACCTGGAGTCGGTCACTCGAATACCCGGAGCCGGAGCGCTCCCTCCAGCAGCGACTTGCCGCGAATCTAGCAACACCTCACGGACTGCACGGGCCCTCGCACACACAGGCAAGTTGGGAGGCCGCCGCTACGCTTCGAGCGGTATGCACGCCTCTGGCGTCAACGCCGAGACTCCGTCTGCAGCGCCGCTTGGCCGACTGAGCCTGCCAAACCTGCGCGCTGCCTTTTGGGCGCTCAGGGCAGCCCGTCGAGTTCGGCGGGGATTGAGAAGGGGCGGACTCGATACTGCTCTGGCTCTGCCCTCTCCGCCGCCCTTGCCCGCGGGCGCCGAGCGCGGGGTGCGAGCGGCACTCGCGCGGCTGGGGCATACGTGCCTCGTAGAATCCATCGTGCTGCAGAAATGGTTCGCGGCGCACGGCGACCGGCGCGATCTGATCGTGGGCGTCAAGCGACCGAGCGAAGAGTTCGGAGCGCACGCCTGGCTCGAGGGCGAGCCTGCGCACGGCGACGGTCCCTTTCATGAACTTCTGCGGCGCCCGGCGAGCTGAGGAGTCCGGTCGTTGAGCGCTTCCGCCGACAAGGAGCGGTTTCTTCAGGCGATCTCCAAGCCGGTCCGAGAGTTCAACCTGCCGCCGCCCTCGCGCTGGGAGCGGAGCCGTACGTACCAGACGTGCCGAGAACTCCTCGCCAAGCGGTTGTTCGAGCGTGGCCTGGACACCGCGAATCACGCACTCGAGCTCGAGCACTTCGATCCTGAGTTCGTCCACTACGAGCCGTCGTCCTGGCTGGCGTTGCGCTGGGTCTTTCGAGCGCTCGAGCCGGGAGCGGACGACGTATTGGTCGATTTCGGCTGCGGGAAGGGTAGGGCGATCTGCGAAGCGGCTCGACACCCCTTTGCGCGCGTTGTAGGGATTGAGATCTCAGAACAACTTGCACAGACGGCACAGGCGAATGTCGAGCGCAGCCGAGCGCGCCTTCGCTGCCAAGACATCGAGTTCACGATCGCGGATGCGGCCCAATGGCACGTGCCCGACGACATGACGATCGCCTACCTGAACCACCCCTTTGCGGGAGAGACCTTCCGCCGGGTGATCGACAACATCATCGCCTCCATTAAGCGCGCTCCGCGACGGGTTCGACTGGTGTATGCGTGCCCAGTGCTCCAGCATCAGATCGAGGAGACGGGATTCTTCCGACTGGTCAAGAGGCGGCGAGGGCGAGGCAGACGAGGAGGCGTCGTCAATCGTGTTCTGGTTTTCGAACACGACTCGGTCGACGGGCGCCTGGCTCACCCGGACTGACTTTCCTCACGGGCCTATCCGACCTGCCCGGGCGAGGTCGACCCCGCAACCTATCCTCTCGGCCATGCGCGGCGAAGCCCACGCGCAGGTCGCGGTCGCCAGAGAGGCGGCGATCGAGGCCTTACGCCAGGACATGATCACGACCGAGGTCGTGTCGGCACTCGCGCATGCCGGAGCCTTGCCGGTTCTGCTGAAGGGGCCGACCATCGCACTCTGGCTCTACCGGGACGGCGAGCCCCGCGCTTACTGCGATACCGACCTTCTGATTGCTCCTGAGCACTGGGATCTCTCGGCGCGCGTTCTGATGTCTCTGGACTTCTCGCTCATAAGCGAGCCCGATCCGCCCGGACGCCTACCACACGGCCTCATGTTCCATCGCGAACGCGACGACGCGACAGTCGACCTCCATCGTGCGCTGTATGGGCTCGGAGCTTCGCCGGCGGAGCAGTGGGGGGCACTATCGAGTCGGTCCGTCCCGGTCACGATCGCCGGGAGCGAGGTGCCCGCCCTGGCCGTCCCCGCGCGCGCCATGCATGTCGCCCTACACGTCGCCCAGCACGGGCCGACGATGCGCCAGCCGCTTGAAGACCTCTCCCGGGCGCTGGCCATCGTCAGCGACCAGGACTGGGATGCAGCGCGGCAGCTCGCCGAGCAACTGGAGGGCCTCGCTGCGTTCGCCGGGGGGTTGCAGTCGCATGAGCAAGGCAGGGCCCTCATGGCTCGACTCGCGATCCCCGCTCCCGATTCAACCGATGTTCTCCTGCGCACCGCCAACTGGACTCCGGGAGCCCTGCATTTGGACTGGCTCGTAGAAACGCGCGGGGTGCGCGCAAAGCTGCGCGTCTTCGCGCGAGGGCTCGTTCCGCCAGCCAAAGCCATGCGCGCCAAATGGCCGCTGGCGCGGCGCGGTCGGCGAGGTCTCGCGGCATGTTACTTCTGGCGCACGGTATCCCTGCCGGTTCTGGCTCCGCCGGCCTTGCTCAGTTGGCTCAGTGCGCGCCGACGGGCGAGGAGCGCGCTTGCTCCAGCACCTGCTCGAAGCGCTCGGCAAAGCCTTCGAGCGGTGAAATGCTGCTCCGCATAGCGGCGGGCAGCCTCGGGCTCGCTGCCCGATCTCCCCGTTTGCGCTGTATAGCCGCGCCAGCTGCTCGGGGAAGGACTCCGGGCTGACTCGAGTCGACCACCCATCCCGCCCCCGACTCGCGGATGATGCGGGCGACCTCGCCGGCCGGATTGACGGCGGCGAGCACTGGCAGCCCGTACGCCATGAAGTTCATGAGCTTGGAGGGAATGTTGAACTCGGACCCCTCGTAGCGCTGACTTACGAAGGCGATGTCGGCCGCCTGGAGCTCCGCCTCCAGCTGGCGATCGTCGACCAACCCGAGCATGTGGACGCGATCGGAGCGGATGCCGACGTCGAACGTCCTCGGCTGCCACACCTGTCCCGGTCATCCGCAGCGTCGCGCCGGGGACGGTGTCCGATCGCGACTCAAAGGCTCGCACGAGCTCGGGTAGGCCCTGCGAATACCCGATGTTGCCCATTGACAAAATTCTCAATCCACCGTCGACCGAGGGCTGCGCGAGCCTCTCGGGAACGCGCGTCGCCGGGTCATAGACCAAGTCGATCTTGGTCGTGGGAACCGCTTTGGCGATGAGATTCTCCTTGAAGGCGCGGGAGAGCACCACAATGCGACTCGCCGCGCGATACGCCGCCCGCTCGAGTTGTCGGGCTAGGGTGACCACGGTCGAATCTTTGGGGACGATGCCGGTAGCCAAGGCGCCCTCCGGCAGCAGGTCGTGGAGCCAAAGGACCCAAGGAATGTGTCGGAGTCTCGTAGTGGCGATCGCCGGCAGCAACGCCGGAAAGCTCGGAGACGCCGAAATCAATACATCGGGGCGGTCGAGAAAGGGAGTGGCGGCCGAGAGCGCGGCAGTGAAAGTGAGCTCCTGGCGATAGCGCTCGTGTGCCGTTGCACGGCCAATCCAGAGCGGCAACCTGGTGACCGGTATCCCACAGCGCTCCTCCCTGTACGGCGCGATGCGGTTGCCCCACCGAGGCTCCGGATAATGCGGATGGGCCGCGACCACCTCCACCTGATGACCCTCAGCATGCAGACCGCGCGCCAGTGTGCCAGCGACGATTCCTATGCCGGCCGGCTCGGGGTCGAAGTTGTAGCTCCAGAGCTGAATCCGCATCGAAAGGCGGCATTCAATCAATACCCGCCGCTCACTTCCTCCAGCCCCGTTGCAGGATTTCAGCCGGGGAAGCTGCGCATACCTCCCCCGCCCCTCACTCCTTTATTCTCAGCCGCCGTGGGCTCGAGAAATAGGGATCGCAATGGTGGTCTGCTCGGCCGTCTCAAGCAGCGACGACTTGCTGTCATCCCAGGACGAAGACGAGAGGATGGCCAGAGACGAGGCGGCGGTACGGGCACGGCTCGATTACGTCAGGTCACGGCTCGGCTCGGCGGCGCAACCCGCAGCCGGTCCACCTCAGAACCTCCGAGGAGTGGGACCAGAGACGAACCGGCCGAGTGACTGGCTCTACGACGACTCTGGATCCCAACGAGGCATCCGAGCTATCGGACGACGCCCGCTCCGAGACGTCTGAATTTGAGCCTGTAACCGAGGCCTCGGAGGAGTCCTTTCTGGATGAATGGCTACCCGAAACGATGATCCGGCCGCTACCGGAAGGTTTGGGTGAATCTGACTATGAGGAGATCCCGGCCCATCCCGCATGGGCGCACCCCGAGGATTCGGATCTCGACGAGCCCCAGCCCGAGCCGGCGCCCCCGATGGCTTCCTTCGCCGGCTCTTTCTCAGAGCCAGCACCCTCGTCCCCCGCATGGCACTCCGACCGCCAGCTCGCGACGACATCGGACAAATCGCTCTCTCAACCGCGGTGGATGGCGATCGCCGAAGCCGCCTTGGCCCCAGGACTTCATTTCCCCTCAACGCGCGACCGTTGAGCCGCTTCCGGCCGAGTGCCTGAGCGGTCGCGTCCCGCCGCTCGAGTTCTCAGCGAGCGAGTGGGTCCCCCACCCGCCGGAGTTGCAGGCCCCGCCCGCACCCACGGAAGAATGGAGCCCTCCGGATCTCGCGCCCGTGGTCGACCGGCCCGAAGCAGAGCCGATCGAGATTGAGCCGCTTGCCGTGGAGGCCACTGAAGAGCTCAGCGAGTGGCGGCCGGAGCTCGAGGAGCGGCCAGCGGAGGAATCGGAGCCGCCCGAGGCGGCGCGATACGGGCCCGAGGCGTGGCAGCCACCCCTCGAGCAGCAGCCGCCGCCGGTCGAGCCGACCCACAGCGACCCGCTCGTTTGGCAACCAATGCCGGCCGCGCCGGTGTCGGAGCCCGAGTCAATGCCCGCCGCAGACCCCTCACGATGGGCGCCTGTCTCTCCTCCGGTGCGAGTCGGCAACGCGGAGGAGGATTCCTCTGATACCGCTGGTCGCTGGCTGCCAGACGTCCTCGAACCGCACGAGGGGGCCGCTGGGCCGCCGCTCGAGGAGGACGCGGGCCCCAGATCCACGTCCGCCAGCGAGTGGCTCCCGGACGAGCTTGCACGGGCGGAGCGCAGGGTGCGCCCGCGCGGCCGGCGCTGATGCGATAGGCCCGCACCCTGGAGCAAGGGCGGTGGATCCGCGTGTAGCCTCCGCAACCATGGACTACACGATCAAGAACCTACGCGACGTTGAGGACCAGGCACCCAAGTTCGGATTTGAGGAGGTCCAGGAGGCCCGCTTCCCGTATCGCGACCTCGAAGCGCAGACGGTCGGGATGGCTTTTCATCGGGTCAAGCCGGGCAAGCGTCAGGGCTTTGCCCACCGCCACAACCAGGCCGAGGAGATCTACGTCGTGCTGTCCGGCTCCGGCCGGATCAAGCTGGACGATCAGGTCGAGACGATCAGGCAGCTCGACGCGATCCGCGTGGCCCCCAAGGTCGCCCGCGCCTTCGAAGCTGACGACGAAGGCCTTGAGCTGCTTGCCTTCGGCCCGCGGCACGAGGGGGACGGGGATATCATTCGCGAGGATTTCTGGGCGTAGGCCAGAGCTCTCAGGCCCGGGCGAAGCTCCTACGAGTCAGAAGCCGTGCGAGGCTCACCACAGCGTTGGCAGCGGTGCGAAGGACCGCATCGCCTGATCGCTCGTCACTAGGGTAAAGCCGTGCTCGAGCGCGGTTGCGACAAGAAATCTGTCCGCAGGGTCCTGCGAGGCAAGCCCCTCTAGCTGCTCGGAGCGCAAGGCAATGTCGTGCGTGATTGGTGTCGCGTGCAAGGCCGACCGCCGCAACGCGTCCAGCACCCACTCGACGGGCGAGGGGAGCAGGATCAATCGCCGCTTGCGCGCGAGTACCAGCGTCTCCCAGGTGGACACCGGCGAAAGATGCAGGCTCCCAAGATTGGCCGCGATGGCCGCCTCAGCATCGGCCGATAGGCGCCCGGGTTCGAGCAAGCGCCAAACCCAAACGTGGGTGTCCAGCAGTAGGTTCAGCCCAGCGCCTCCCAATCGTCCGGCTCGGCGGCGGGGGCTACCAAATCGCCTTCGATCGATCCCGAGGAGGTCATCGCGCCCGCCCAGTCCGCCTCACTTCTCGCCGGGAGCGGCGCCAACTGCGCCACGGGCTTACCGCGCTTGGTGATCACTATCGGCTGGCCGGATACGCCTATCTCGTCCAGAAGGCGCAAGCAAACCTGCTTGAACTGTCCCGCCGGGATTGTTCGCATCACGCAATCTTACCATGGACGCTGGACATGGACATGCATCGCGGCGCGATCCACGAGTTCGCTCGCATTGGCGGTTGGCGGCCGCTCGACTTTCGATCTACTCCGTCGGGATTAGCCCCTCCCCGCTGAAACCCGCCCGTGCCTCTTCGAAGGAGACGTCCGGCGGCGGCACGATCACGTCCGACTCGACGAGCTCGTCCTCGGAGAGCCGCCTGCCATGCGAGCGGACCAGCGAGAGCAGCTGTGCAAAGGTGGCGCGGAACCGCTCCTCGTCGCCGTCCGCGCACTGCTGGATCGCCTTCTCGTCGAGCTCCTGCAGGACCCGCGCGTTGTCCTCGTCGAGCTCGTACTGGCCCTCGCTCGCGATCCGCACGATCATCTGAACGCGCCTCCGGCCGCCCGCCGAACCAGTCGGCTACTGCTGCGCCTGTTCCTCGGGCTGGGCGGCCTTCTGCGACCCAGCGGGCGGAGCCGCCTGCATGTCCTCCTCCGAGGCAGCCGGCGAGCCCGCGCCGAGCTCACCAGCCGAGCCTGAGCCGCCTCCGAGCTCGGCCTTCATCTTTGCGAGCTCGGTGTCGACCTCACTCGTAGAGGAGAGCTCACGCAGCTGCCTGTCGATGTCGTCCTCGCCCGGGCCAAGCGCGGTCAGATCCTGGAAGGTGCCGGCGGCCTCAAGCTCGCCCACCGCGTCGGCGCGCGCCTTCATGTTCTCGGTCTTATCGAGGGCGCGCTGCATCGCCAGCCCGACGTCGGCCATCTCCTCGCCCACCCCGGTCGCCGCCTCGGAGATCCGCACCTGCGCCTCGGCGGCGGAGTACTGGGCCTTGATGACCTCCTTCTTGGAGCGGAACTGCTCGATCTTCGTGCGCAGTCGCTGCTCGGACTCCGTCATCTTCTCCTGCTGGCCCTCGAGCTCCGAGATCTGGCCGTCCATCGACTGCATCTCGGTCTGGGCGACGTTCTTGCGCTCGAGCGCGGTGCGCGCCAGCTCCTCGTTGCCTGCCGCGAGCGCCCGGCGAGCCTGCGTGTCGAGCTTGACGATCTGCTGCTGGAGGCTCTCCTGCTGCATCTGGAGCCGCTTCTTCGAGGTGACGACGTCCGCGATCCCCTTCTTCACGTTCTGCAGGAGCTCGATCTGCTTCTGGTAGCTGTACTCGAGCGTCTCGCCGGGGTCCTCCGCACGGTCGAGCAGCTTTGAGATCTTGGCTTTGACGAGAGTCGACATGCGCCCGGAAAGGCCCGGCATCGCATCCTCCTTGGCGGTTATCTGGAAAGGCCCAACAAGCGTAGCGGGCGCGGTAAAGACGTGGATAGGATCGCCCCGCCGGAAGTCACACTCGCGCGAACATGACACCGAAGCGTCCCTCTGACTCGAGCGGCCAGCTGATCCGCTGGATGGGCGTGACCGACGCCAACGGTGCCGGCAACGTCCACGGCGGCACGATCATGAGGCTCGCTGACGAGGCGGCCGCGCTCGCCGCAATCAAGCACGCGCGCAAGCGGGTCGTGACCGTGGGCATGGACCGTATGAACTTCCTCGTTCCGATCTATGTGGGCGATCTCGTCACCTTGAGCGCGACGGTCAACGCCGCCTGGAAGACCTCGATGGAAGTGGGAGTGCGGGTGGACGCGGAGAACCCCCGCAGCGGCGAGCAGCGCCAGACCAACACCGCGTACATCACGATGGTCGCCCTCGACGAGCAGGGCAGGCCCGCCGAGGTCCCGGAGCTGGTGGCGGCCACCGCGACCGAGCGGCGGCGGATGCACGAGGCGGAGCTCCGCCGCGCCAACCGGCTCGCCGAACGCGAGCAGATCCGCGCGCATCGCGAGCGGGATGCTCATCGCGAAAGCAGCGATCACCGAGAGGATTAAGCCGGAGCGGGCCGGGCCACCGCTCGGTGTGAGCAACGCCCCATCAGCGCCCCCGACGCCCCGCCTCGATAACTTCTCCCAGCGTATGCGCCGTATCGGAGCACTCGCGCTGACCGCCGCCTGCACGCTCGGCCTAGCCGCATGCGGGAGTGGCTCCAAGCTGATCTCCCAGCCACAGGTCAGCGGCATCCAGGCGGGGACCGCCCAGGCCGGCCAGAAGCTGGGCTTCCCCTCGGTTGCGACAAAGAACACCACTCGGGTCGCCGGCGGCGACCCGATCGCCGACGCCGCCGGCGTGGCGCTCGCGGTCTACCCTTCTCAGGCCGCGGGGACCCATCCCTCGGTGGTGACGGTCGCTCCCACCGATGACTGGGAGGCGGCGCTCGCCTCCTCGGTCCTGATGTCCGCTCCGCTGCGCGCGCCGATCCTGCTCTCTGGCAGCGGCTCGGTGCCCTCGGCCACGACCAGCGCGCTCGACGCGCTCTCGCCGTACGGCTCTGGCCCCGCCGACGGCGCACAGGTGATCCGCATTGGCGATGCCGCCAGGCCCAAGGGCGTGCGCATCCTGTCGGTCAAAGGCAACAACCCCTACGTCCTCTCGTCCGAGATCGACCGCTTCCAGAGCGCGCTCGCGGGTCGGCCGAGCCCCTTCGTGGTGGTCGTCTCGGCGGCCCATCCCAGCTACGCGATGCCGGCCGCCGGATGGGCGGCGGAGAGCGGCGACCCGATCCTGTTCGTCTCGAGCTCTGGCATCCCTGCTCCAACCCGCCAGGCGCTGCTCGCCCACCAGCACCCGCGCATTTACGTGCTCGGGCCACAGAGCGTGATCTCCTCGAGCATTGTCAAGCAGCTGCGGCGCTATGGCGTGGTCAATAGGATCAGCGCCCAGGGGACGTCCGCCAACTCGGTCGCGTTCGCGAGCTATCGCGATCCACCCTGCGTCAAGGGCCAGCCCTGCGCGCACGTGCCCGGGAGCTTCGGCTGGGCGATGCGCAGCCCCGGGCACGGATACGTGCTGCTCAACCAGGACCGCCCCCTCGACGCCGCCGCGGCGGCGCCGCTCTCAGCAAGCGGCGATTACGGTCCTCAGCTGCTCGTCGACAGCCCCTCCAAGCTTCCAAGCTCGATCGTGAACTTCTTTCTCAATTACGCCGTCCCCGGATACACGCAGGAGGGCCCCACCGCTGCCGTCTACAACCATGGGTGGGTAATCGGCGACGCGAGCGCGGTCTCGCTCGGGGAGCAGGCGGAGTTTGACAATCTGCTCGAGGTGCGCCCCGTGAGCACGACCTCCAAAGGCCCGTGAGCGAGGCAGAGCACCCCGAACGCCTGCGGCCCGATCACGAGGTCACGGTCGATGACGTGCGCCAGCTGATGGGCGCCTCCACGCCCCACTTCGCGCTCCAGTTGCGCGAGCGCATCCGAGCTCTGATTCGGGGATTGGCTCCCGATCACCCCGCCCGCCTCGAGGGCGAGCGCGAGATCGTTCGCCTCGACCGACTCGCCTACGCCGGCGAGGTGCGGGGGCATCGAGCAGAGGAGGGCCTCGCCCTGCTGCCAAGCGTGGGACCCGAAGACGCGCTGCCCGACGCCGGGCACGTCGAGTCCTCGCCGAAGACGGGTCACGTCCTCCAGGAGGACTGAGGCCCCCGGCACGCCATGCGGATCCGCGACGCCGACCCAGGTCGCGACGCCGCGGACTGCGCCGCGATCTACGAGCCGTTCGTGCGTGAGACGGCGATCTCCTTCGAGGAGAGGATTCCCACGGCCGCCGACTTCGCCGCCCGCATCCAGCGAATCGAAAGCACGCACCCCTGGCTTGTGGCCGAGCACGACGACCGTTTGGCCGGCTACGCCTACGGCTGCCCGCACCGCGAGCGGGCCGCCTACCGCTGGGCGGCCGAGGTGACCGTGTATGTCGAACCGGCCTTTCGCCGCCAGGGCGTCGGCGGCGAGCTATACCGCGCACTGCTTGGGCTTTTGCGAGCTCAGGGGCTGTGGGTGGCGTGCGCCGGCGTGACGCTCCCAAACGAAGCGAGCGTCGGTCTGCACGAGTCGCTTGGCTTCAACCCGGTCGGGATCTATAGGCGGATCGGCTACAAGTTCGGGAAATGGTGGGATGTGGGCTGGTGGCAGCTCGCGCTGCGCGACGGCGACGACAGGCCGCCCGCCGAGCCCGGCGCACCTCCGAGACTGGACACCGACGGGTACGAGTCACGGTAACGGCTCGAAGCGGGCGCTGAAGTGCCGCAGCGCCGGCGCCTCCTCGATGATGCGATAGCCGCGCAGGGCCGCAGCATCCCGGGCCACCTCGGCGCAGACCTCGATGACGTAATCGATGTGGCTCTGCGTGTAGGTGCGCCGCGGGATCGCCAGCCGCACCAGCTCCATCGCCGCCGGGGTCTCCGAGCCATCGGGGTGTCGCCCGAACATCACTGATCCGATCTCGCAACCGCGCACTCCGCCGGTCGCATACAAGGCGACGGCCAGCGCCTGCCCCGGGTACTCGAGCGGTGGGATATGAGGCAACAGTGCGCGTGCATCGATGTACACGGCATGACCACCGGTGGGCCGCACGATGGGGATCCCCAGCGCTACCAAGGCATCGCCGAGGTACGCGGTGGAGCGGATGCGGTAGCGCAGGTAGTCATGCTCGACCACTTCGCGCAGTCCCTGGGCGATCGCCTCGAGATCGCGGCCCGCCAAGCCACCGTAGGTCGGGAATCCCTCGGTGAGAATTAGCAGGTTGCGGCACCGCTGAGCCAGAACGTCATCGTTGAGGGCCAGCCAGCCGCCGATGTTGGCCAGCCCGTCCTTCTTGGCGCTCATCGTCATGCCGTCCGCCAACGCGGCCATCTCGAGGACGATGTCGCGTACCCCGCGCTGGGACTGTCCGTCCTCGCGCTCGCGGATGAGCCATGCATTCTCGGCGAAGCGGCATGCATCCAGGAACATCGGGACCCCGTGGTGGCGGCAGAGCTCGCTGGCGGCACGCAGGTTGGCCAGGGAGACCGGCTGTCCGCCGCCGGAATTGTTGGTGACCGTGACCATCACCGCCGGGACCGCGCCTGCATGGTCTCCAAGCAGCGCGTCCAATCGATCGAGGTCGATGTTGCCCTTGAAGGGATGAAGGGCCGTCGCGTCGCCCGCCTCCGCGCACGGCAAATCGAGGGCCTCGGCACCGGTGGCTTCAATGTTGGCCCGGGTGGTGTCGAAATGCGTGTTGTTGGGGACCACCTGGCCTGGCCCGCAGAGCGCGGTGAAGAGGATCTTCTCCGCCGCCCGCCCCTGATGCGTGGGAATCACGTGGGTGAACGGGAACAGCTCCTGCACCGCCTCCAGAAAGCGATACCAGGAGGGTGATCCCGCGTAGCTCTCGTCGCCACGCTGCAGCCCTGCCCACTGCTCGCCGGACATGGCGCCGGTGCCGGAATCGGTCAGCAGGTCGATGAGCACGTCCCGCGAGTGCAACGAGAAGAGGTTGTAGCCGGCCTCGCGTAGCGCTTGATGGCGCTCCACCGCGGTGGTTACGCGTAACGGTTCGACGGCATGGATGCGAAAGGGCTCGATGATCGTGCGGAAGGCCACGCCTCAGATCATGCCGTGTTGGGGAGAGCATGCCCTAGCTGACTCCTCGCCGTTCTCACCCCCCCTTAATCCGACATAGGGCATCATGCGCCCCGATGCCCGCACGCCCCGCCAAGCGGCGTGCGCCGTGGCACAGGATCCACTCCATATGGCTGGCGCTGCTGGTCGTCACCGGCCTGGTCGTGGTCGTGGTGGGTCTGGCGACGAGCGCGCGCAACAAGGACGCCGACTCGCCCGCCCGTTCCCGGCTCACCGCCGAGGTCCAGGGCGGCCCGTGGTTGGCGGTCAAGCGCCTCAGGACCCTGACCGCGCCGATTCAGGACGAGGCGGCGGCGCCCGTCAGCGGCGGGGCGCTGCTGCTGGGGGGTCTCAACTCGGGCGATACCTCGCAGCCGCAGGTGCAGCTCGTCGGCTCCCACGCGCGCCGAGCGCTTGGCTCGCTGAACGCGCCGCTGCACGATGCGGCCGCGGTCCGGCTCGGCTCAAAGGTCTATCTCTTCGGCGGCGGCCAGTCAGCCTCGTATAACACAATCACCGCGGTCGATCCCCGCACCGGCCGCTCCCAGCCGGCGGGTCGGCTGCCGCAGCCGCGCTCGGACCTGCGCGCGGCCACCGTCGACCACACCGTCTATCTGGTGGGCGGATTCACCGGGCGGGCGCCGCTTTCGAGCATCCTCGCCTGGTCGCCCGCGGCCAGAGGAACGAGCGGCTCCTCCGCCCACACTGTCGCCCATCTCCCCCAGCCGCTCCGCTACGCCGCGGTTGCGACTGCGGGCGGCCGGGTGGTGATCGCCGGGGGCATCACGCCGCAGGGGGCCACCGCCCAGGTTCTCGTCTTTGACCCTGCCACCCACTCCGTCACGCACCTGGGCACGTTGCCCGCGCCCGTCTCACACGCGACCGCGGTCACGCTCGGCCGCTTCGTCTACGTGCTCGGCGGGCGCGCCACCAATGGCGCGCCCACCACCGAGGTTTTCGCGATCGATTCGCGCACCGGCGGGGTCTCCCTGGCCGGTCACCTCCCCGAGCCGCTGTCAGACTCCGCCGCCGTGCCCTATGCCGGCGGCATCCTCACCGCCGGAGGCCGGACCAGCAGCGGAACCGTGCGAGACGTCTTAGAGCTGCGCCCCGCTCCGCGTCCTCAAGAGATGGCCACAAGCCCCTACCTGCGGCCTGGCTCCGATCCATCGGTCCTCCCCAGCAACGTGCTGGTCGCCGACCACATGAACAACCGGCTGGTGGAGATCAGCCCCCAGGGCAAGATCGTCTGGAGCTTTCCCAAGCCGGGCGACCTCGCCCCGGGCCAGACCTTCAAGGTTCCCGACGACGCCTTCTTCACCCCCGACGGGCAGCACATCGTCGCCACTCAAGAGGACGACTTCGTGATCTCGGTGATCGACACGGCCAGTGGCCATATCACCTACCGCTACGGCCATCCCGGCAAGCCGGGCTCAAAACCGGGCTACGTCTACAACCCCGACGACGCGATCATGCTGCACGACGGCCGCATCATCGCGGCGGACATCAAGAACTGCCGCCTGATCGAGCTTAAGCCGCCGCTGCATCACACGGTCGCACAGATGGGAACGACGGGCTACTGCGGACATGGGCCGCCGAAGCTCTTCGGGTCGCCCAACGGCGCCTTTCCGCTGCGCGACGGCGGCAATGTGGTGACCGAGATCAACGGCGACTGGGCCGACGTTTTCAGCCGCAAAGGGCCGGCTGGTGACGAGCGCCAACCCGCCCGGCTTCACGTATCCCTCGGACACCAACGAGGTCAGCCCCGGCGTCTATCTGACCGTCGACTGGACGAATCCAGGCGCGATCATGAAGCTCACGGGCCACGGCCGGGTGCTGTGGAGCTATAAGCCCAGGGGCAAGGATGCGCTCAACCACCCCTCGCTCGCGCTGCCGCTGCCCAACGGCGACGTGCTCGCCAACGACGACCACAACGACCGAGTGATCGTGGTCGACCCGCGCACCGACCGGATCGTGTGGCAGTACGGCCACACCGGGCGCTCCAGCCGGGCGCCGGGCTACCTCAACGACCCCGACGGCGTCGACCTCGCGGCCCCCTACTCGCTGATCGACCACTTCTCCGGCGTCACCGGTTTGCCCGGGCGCTGAGAGGCCAGGCTCGGATGGCTCACAGGATGGGGCGGTCGGTAGCAATAGTGCTACTGTCGTTCGTATGGAGACTATCCGCCAGAAGGAGCTTCGCAACAACGTGAGCGAGGTTTTGCGCCGAGCGCAGGCCGGCGAGGAGCTCACGATCACGGTCGCAGGCAGGCCTGTCGCCCAGCTCGGTCCCGCGAGGGCGCACCGGTGGATAAGCGGTGCAGCCTTGCGCGGTATCTGGAGCACGCCCAAACCGCGCACGCTGGCCGAGGATCTCGCTCGCTTCCCGGGCGCGCTCGCCGATCCGTCCGCGTAGCGGATGCGCGCGTTGTTGGACACCTCTGTGCTCATCGGTGATGAGCCGCCGCCAGATGTAGAAGCTGCGATCAGCGTCGCTTCACTGGCAGAGCTCCATTTCGGTGTCCAGGTCACAGCCGACGATGACGAACGCGCCCGTCGCACCCAGCGCCTCGGCGTCGTGGAGTCGACGTTCGACCCTCTTCCGATCACCGCCCAGATCGCCCGCGAATGGGGGCGCCTGGCCGCGGCTATAAGCAACCGCGGCGGTCAGCCCCGCCGGCGCGCGATCGACCTCGCGATCGCCGCGACCGCCAATGTGCATGGCGTCCCCTTGCTTACGCACGACACCGGCGACTTCCAGATCATCGATGACCTGGTGGACGCGCGGACTGCATCATGATTCGCGCGCCCTTATCCCCCGGCCACGTCGCGGCGCAGGAACAGGACGAAGGCCGCGATCAGCGACGGTATGCCGTACATCGCGCAAACCCAGACCGATTGGATCACCGGGGACCAATCGATCGGTGTGCGCAGTAGCCCCTGCCAGGCATTGAACTGGGTCGAGAGCAGGTAGGGCTGGGCGCCGCTGAGACCGGGCAGCACGCCGATCAGCTGGAAGACCAGCGAGATCATGAGCGTGCCCACGACGGCCGCGGCGCTGTTGCGAAACAGCGACGAGAGCAGCAGGCCGATGAACACGAGCGCCACGATCGGGATCAGATAGAGGCCGATCGCCACGTACACCAGCGCAAGCGCATGGGTGGCTGAAACGGTCGTGCCCGAGAGGCTCTGGATCGAGTTGAAGCCCGACTGGATCGTGCCCGCGATCACCGCCACGGTCCCGTTCAGCAGCATCGCCACGATCGCGTAGGTGGCCGCGACCAACGCCTTGCCGGCGAAGATCTGCCGGCGCTCGAGCGAGCGCGTCAGCACGGTCTTGAGCGTCCCGTAGTGGTCCTCGGAGGCGATGATGTCCCCCGCCACGAGCGCCACGATCAGCGGGAACATCCACACCGCCCCAAACAGCAGGATCACCAGCGGCAGCGCCAGCCCGCTGCGGTTCAGGAAGCTGGCGAAGGCGAAGTCGGCGTGCTGGACATGGCGGAAGTGGATCGCAACGGCGAAGCCGATCGGCACCGCCGCCGCCAGGGCGAGCCCCAGGTAGGTGCGCCGCAGGTGCACGAGCTTGAAGATCTCCCAGCGGTAGACCGTGAACACCGAGGGCCGGCGGGTGCGCCCCTCGCGCGGCAGCGGCGTCGCGATTGAGCCGGCGCTCACGAGACCGCCTCGGGCTCGGCCACCTGGGCGGCCGGGCCGGCGGTGCCGCCCGCGCCCTCGGTAAGGGAGAAGAAGAGATCCTCCAGCCGCGCGCTCTGGGGCTGCAGCGAGCGGATCAGCGCGCCGCCCTCGACCAGCGCCTGGGAGAGCGCGGCCACCGCGTGCTCTTCCTCGGCGCTGAACCAGATGCGCCCGTCCTCGCGCCGCGCATCGGCGATCCCCCGCTGGGCGCGGGCGATCGCGAGCGCGCGCTCGTCATCGGTCGTCTGCAGCGTGTAGAGGGCGCCGGCTGAGCGCTTGAGCGCCGACATCTCCCCCTCGTAGACGATTTTGCCGGTCTGCACGATCCCCACCCGGTTGCAGACCTCCTCGACCTCTGAGAGCAGGTGACTGGAAAGCATGATCGTGATGCCCTCGTCCGCGAGGCGGCGCACCAGCACGCGCATGTCACGCATGCCGCCCGGATCAAGCCCCGTGGTGGGCTCGTCGAGCAGCAGCAGCTTGGGCTCGCGCAAGAGCGCCGCGGCGATCCCCAGCCGCTGGCGCATGCCGTGCGAGTAGCCGCGGACCTTGTCGCCGCCGCGGTCCGCCAGCTCCACCGTGTCCAGTGCGCGGTCGATCTGGCGAGGCGAGCTTCCGCCGTCGAAGCCCGCGAGCAGCTCGAGGTTGCGCCGCCCGTTCAGGTACGGGTAAAAAGTCGGCGCCTCGACGAAGCCGGCCACTCCGTCGAGCGCGCGCACGCTCACCCAGGGATCACGGCCGAAGACCTTGACGATCCCCTCCGTCGGCCGGATCAGGCCGAGCATCATGCGTAGCGAGGTGGTCTTGCCGGCGCCGTTGGGACCGAGATACCCGTAGACGTCGCCCGCCTCGATGGTCAGATCCACGCCGGCGACCGCGGCCAGCTCGCCATAACGCTTGACGAGCCCGCGGACCTCCAGCGGGGGCGCGGAGGCCGTGCTTATCTCACAACCCCCGCGCGGCTTCCCTTGCCACCACCGGGCGCACTGAGCCGAGCACCGTGTAGGCGACGTGATTCCGGCTGAAGCGGATGACCGTCCCCAACGCGGTGTCGATCTCCTGGCCGCTCGAGCCGTCGATCGAGACCGAGGGGATGCTCAGACCCTGTCCGTCGCCGCCACTCGAGCTGCTGCCGCCGAGGCTGGCAGAGCGCCCGCCGGCGGCCTGCTCCAGCACCGCGACGCCGCCGAGCCCCTTGCCGTATGTCACGAGCGCCGCGGGTCGCGAGCCGAAGTGGACCAGGGCAACCGTGCTGCGCTGCATGCCGGCCACGCTCGCCGGCGCCGCGAGTTTGAAGGGCAGCGCCTTGGCGACCGCGCTCACACCCGTCACGCCCCGCTTGTGCGCCTGCGTCGGGGAGCCGCGGTGCGCGCTGGTGGACGAGCCGGTCAGGCGGACGACCTTGGCGCCCGCGGGCGGTGAGATCGCGAATGCCGACGCGGGCACGCTGCCGTAGGAGATGTTGGTCGCGGTCAGCTCGAGCACCGGCGTCGAATCGCCCCGCGCGAGCACCTCGAAGCGCAGCGGCACACCGCGCACCGCGTCCCAGGCGACCTCGAGCCCCCGCAGCAGCCCGCCGCCCTGTTTGGGCGATACGCGGACGGTGTAGGCGCCCTGGCCGGCGATGTCGCCGGGGATCGCGCCGCTCACCCTGGCGTGGTGCATCAGGTGGTCGATCCCGGACTGGATTTGCGTGACCGAGGGGATCCCCTGCTCGCGGGCGGACTTGTGACTCTTGCTCGACCCGGTCTGTGCGGGGAGGGTGCCCTCGTAGACGGTCCGCGTGCTGGGGTCGTACATCCAGAAGGAGCGGTTGTGGACCAGCACCTGGGCGTCGCCGTTCTGGCCCTGGACCTCGAGCCGCAGCTCGTGGGCGGCGCTCGACATCCACAGGCGGCCGGTTCCGCCCTGCAGCAGCGGGTCGGAGCCCTGGCCCTGGAGCTCAGAGCTGTCGATGAGGTTGTTGGTGAAGCTCACCCGTGCGCTGATCGCCTTGACCGCAGGAGCCTTG
Organism: uncultured Solirubrobacterales bacterium; assembly: GCA_963808655.1. GTDB lineage: Bacteria > Actinomycetota > Thermoleophilia > Solirubrobacterales > Solirubrobacteraceae > Palsa-465. The sequence goes on along the minus strand of CAWEGZ010000021.1, from coordinate 21,077 downwards.
AGCGCCTGATGCACGGCTCGCGCCAGCGACTCGCGCTTGGGGACGGGCCCGCCGCTGGTCGCGGCCACCGCCACGGCGGCACACACGGCGATGACGGCGGCGGCTCCGCCAAGCACTCCGATCAAACGTCCGGTGGAAGCAGTTCGCAAAAATTTCATTGGCCGCCGCCTTTCCTCAAGCGCGCCTCGAGCATTTCAAGTCCCAAATGCAGGTTAGCTCACGCACTTCAGCGGCCGCTCAAGTTCTCATGAGCGGCCGCTCGTCCTAGCGCTCGTAGCCGAAGACCTGCGCCTGGCTCACCTTCGCGGCCAGCGCGCCATCGTCACGGTGGAGCTCGGTCTCCAGCACCATCAGCGTCCGCCCTCGATGGAGCGGCCGCGTGAGTGCAACCACCGCGCCCGAGCGCACCGCGCGCAGGAACTGCGAAGAGGAGGTGATCGTGGCGGTGGATCTCGCTCCCTCCGGCAGGTTCAGCATCGCGCACAGCCCTCCGCAGTTGTCCGCCAGCGCCATCAGCGCGCCGCCGTGCATGGCGCCTCCGACCGTGCAGAGCGCGGGCCGCCACTCGAGCCGCGCACGCACCAGCTCCGAGCCCGCCTCGAGCAGCTCGAGCTCGAGCAGGCGCGCAAATGGAGCCGCGGCCTCGAGCTCGCGCAACCAATCGTCCGAGGGCACGCTCGTCACGCTACCTTTCCCCTGCATGTGCCGGCTGTTCGGAATGACGGGAGGGCCGCGGCGAGTGGCGGCGACCTTTTGGCTGCTGGAGGCGCCCGACTCGCTGTCCGAGCAGAGCCGCCGCGAGCCCGACGGCACCGGCCTCGGCGCCTACGACGAGAGCGACCGCCCCGTGGTCTGGAAGCAGCCGCTGGCCGCCTATGAGGACCGCAAATTTGCGAGCGAGGCCCGAGAGGTCCACTCGCGCACTTTCGTCGCCCACATCCGCTACGCCTCGACCGGCGCGGTCAATCTCAAGAATACCCATCCCTTCGAGCAGGCCGGACGGCTGTTCGCGCACAACGGCGTGATCGGCGACCTGCCCGCGCTCGAGCGCCAGCTCGGCGAGGGCATGTCGCTGGTCCGGGGCGACACCGACTCGGAGCGCTTCTTCGCGCTGATCACGGACGCGATCGAGCGCACCGGAGACGTTGAGGCGGGGATCGTGGAGGCAACGAGCTGGGTGGCGGACCACCTGCCCGTCTTCGCGCTCAACTTCGTGCTGCTCACCGGCGGCGAGCTGCGGGCGCTGCGCTATCCCGACACGCACGAGCTGCTCGTGCTCGAGCGTGATGCCGGCGGCCCCAGCGGGGACCGCCACCTGGAGCACGCGAGCTCCTGGCACACCGTGCGCGTTCACTCCGCCGAGTTGGCGCGGGCGCCCGCGGTCGTGGTCGCCTCCGAGCGCATGGACGACGACCCCGGGTGGCGCGCGCTCGAGCCGGGGGAGCTGCTGCACGTGGGCGCGAACCTCGACACGACGATCAAGCGGGTGCTCGATCACCCGCCAGCCCATCCGCTCACACTGGCCGACCTGGATCCGAAGGCGGCGGCCTCGCAGGCGGCACAGCAACGCGGCGCGCCGTCTCACGGGTGATACATTGACCCGGTGGGCACGGTAAGCATTCGAGATCTCCGCAACAAGGGCGGCGAGATTGTCGACCGCGCTGCTCGCGGTGAGTCCATCACGATCACTAAGGCGGGCAAACCCGTAGCCGAGCTAAAAGCGCTGCCCGCCCGCGGGCTCTCAAGAGAGGTCTTGCTGGCCCATTGGGCCTGGCGGCCAGTTGTCGATCTCGAGCGATTTCGCGCCGATATCGATTCGGTGATCGATCCGCGCCTGTGAACGGTGAATCTGCGGAACCCCGTCGCGGTGTCCTCGACACGTCGGCGGTCATCCTTTTGCGGCGGTTCGGCGACGCCGCTGTGGTTCCCGAAGAGGCGATGATCACCTCCGTGACGCTGGCCGAGCTTTCCGTGGGTCCGCTGATCGCTGAGGACGAGCACGAGCGGGCCCTCAGGCAAGGAGATCTCCAGCAGGCGGAGGCCGACTTTGAACCATTGCCGTTTGATCGCTCGGCCGCGCGCGCTTTCGGCGGTGTCGCCGCTTCGCTGCGACGCGCCGGCCGTAAGCCCGAAGCTCGGACTTATGACGCCATGATCGCCGCCATCGCGATCTCGAGCAGGTTGCCGCTCTACACCTGCAATCCGCGCGATTTCGTCGGCATCGACGGCCTTGAACTCGTCTCGGTGGCGCCGCCGCCGCAGCCGTGAACCGCGTCGTCCGCGGCGACGACGGCGTTGCCCGCTGCTCGTGGGGCGCCTCTACGCCCGAGTACCGCGCATACCACGACACCGAATGGGGTTTTCCGGTCGCCGATGACGTGCGCCTGTTCGAGAAGCTCTGCCTCGAGGGCTTCCAGGCCGGGCTCTCCTGGCTCACGATTTTGCGCAAGCGCGAGGCCTTCCGACGCGCTTTCGCGAGCTTCGACTTCGGCGCCTCGCGCGCTTCTCCGAGGGCGACGTCGAGCGGCTGATGGGCGACAGCGGCATCGTGCGCAACCGCGCGAAGATCGAGGCGACCATCAACAACGCGCGATGCACGGCCGCGCTGATAGAGGTGAAGGCTCGCTGGCGGCGTTCGTGTGGCGCTTCGAGCGAACCGACGGTCGCGCGCTCGCGCGCGAGCTCAAGCGCCGCGGCTTCCGCTTCGTAGGACCCACAACGGTCTACGCCTTCATGCAGGCCATGGGCCTGGTCAACGACCATCTCGAAGGTTGCGCGGCGGGCGAGGCCGTGGCCTCGGCGCGGGCGCAGTTCGCGCCGCCCTCCTGAGCGACCACCACGGACCCAACCCCTCGTCCCTGTCCGAGGTCGGGTCTCCCACGGCCGCTATGCGACCACCACGGACCCAACCCTCGTCCCTGTCCGAGGTCGGGTCTCCCACGGCCGCTATGCGACCACCACGGACCCAACCCCTCGTCCCTGTACGAGGTCGGGTCTCCCGCGGCCGCTGAGCGACCACCACGGACCCGACGCTGGGGGCGGGGCATAGGGTCGGGTCCCAGGCGACCGCAGGCGGCCACAGTCCGCACAGCGGTGAGCACCCCCCATTCGTCTGTATGTTTCCCGCCGCGCGGTTGCCCCTCGGGGGTGGGCGAGTACGGAGAAGTGGATGCGCTTGCTCGTAGCCAGCCCCGCCGCCCCGCTCGAGGGCGAGATCCCGATCCCCCCCTCCAAATACCACGCCCATCGCGCGCTGATGCTCGCGGCGCTCGCGACGGGCCGGAGCACGATCACCAGCGCACCGCGGCGCGGCACGTGACCTTCACTCTCCAAGCGCTGAAGGGACTGGGCGTCGACATCCGCAGCGCCGGCGCGCATGGCGCGTCAGTGGCAAGGCGGCTTCTCGCCGGTCAGCCGACGAGGTCTCGGTGGGCAGCTCGGGCACGACCCTGTACTTCCTGCTGGGGCTGGGCGCGCTCGCCGACCGGCCCGTGCGCTTCACCGGTCAGCGCTACTTCAGACGGCGGCCGATCGGGCCCCTGCTCCGGGCCCTGCGCCGCTTGGGGTACGCCTCGAGGCCGCGGACGAGCGCCCCCGGTCACCGTCTACCCGGGCGCCCCCCGGGGCGGCGACGTGCAGTCGACGGGACGCTCTCGCAATGGGTCTCGGGTCTGCTGATGCTGGCGCCGTTCGCGCGCGAGCCGACCACGATCGAGGTCGAGGGGGAGCTCAACGAGCGCCCTACTCGAGCTGACTGTCTCGATGATGCGCGACTTCGGGCTCCAGGTCGTGGCGCGCGAGGACTGTCAGTTCGAGATCGCGCCGGGGCAGCGTCCAGCGCCCGCCGACACGTACTTCCGCCGGATCTCGGCTCGGTGGTCTTTCCGCTGGCCGCCTGCACGCTTCATCCCTCGCGCGCGACCTTCCGCAGCTCCACCCCGATCGCGGGGCACCCGGAGGCCGCGGTGCTCGAGAACCTGCGCGCGGCAGGGGTACCGATGCGGATCGACTCCGACGCGACGAGATCTCGATCGACCACGACGGTGAGCCCCCCCGCGGCGGCGGCTCGACTGCCGCGACCTTCCCGACATGGTGCCGGTGCTCTCGGTGCTGGCGAGCCGCGCACGCGGGGAGAGCGTGCTTGGCACGTCTCCCACGTGCGCCTCAAGGAGTCAGACCGGGTCGCCTCGATGCTGCAGCTAGAGCGCATGGGCGCGCGGGTCGAGTTCGACGGCGAGGACATGCGTTTCAGGGCGTCTCCCAGCTCCGGGGGCGACCTTTCCTCGTTCAACGACCATCGCGTGCTGATGGCGCTGACGGTCGCGGGCGCGAGCGCGCGGGGCGTGACCGAGCTCTCCTTCCCCACGCCTACCGCATCTCCTATCCCGAGTTCCTCGAGCACATGAACACGTTGGGGGTGCCGGCCGCGGTGTCAAACGGGACGGTGCCGCCCGTGGAGCTGTTCGGGCCGGCTCATGAGCCGGCCCGCGGGGCCGCGCATGCGCGGCCCCGGGCCGCCGCACATGTGCGGCGGCCAGACGAGCAATTTGATCCTCGACGATCTTGAGCGCCACGCGAGCGAGCGGCCCGGCGCGCGGGCCGTTGTCGCGGTCGATGCGGCCGGCGAGGTGCGCGAGCAGACCTGGGCGGAGCTGCGCGAGGAGGTCGACCGCGCCGCCGACGTGCTGCTCGGGCTGGGCGTGCGCACCGGCGAGCCGGTGGCCTTCCAGCTGCCCAACCGGCTCGAGTTCGTGACGATCGCGCTCGCCGCGCTGCGCGTCGGCGCCGTGTGCGAGCCGCTGATGCCGATGTTCCGCGAGCGCGAGCTCGACTTCATGGTGCGCTCCTCGGGCGCGCGCGTGCTGCTCGTCCCCGACCGCTTCCGCGGCCGCGACCACGGGGCGATGGCGCTCAGCCTGCGCATGGCGGTGCCCTCGCTCGAGCACGTGGTGGTGCTCGACTCGCCCCATCATGCCCGCCACCTCGGGCATTTCAGCTACACCCACCTGCTGGCCGGCGCCCGTCCCGACTCAGAGCGCCTCGACGTTCTCCGCCCCCGCGGCGAAGCGACCGCCCAGCTGCTCTTCACCTCGGGCACCTCGGGCCAGCCCAAGGGCGTGCTCCACACCCACGAGGTGCTCACCCGCGCCGCGGACGCGCACATCGCCCACTTCGGCCTGGGCGCCGACGACGTCATCTACATCCCCTCGCCGCTCGCCCATCAGACCGGCTTCTTGTACGGCATGTGGATCGCCTTGCGCCTCGGCGTGGCGCAGGTGCTCCAGGAAGTGTGGGACCCAGGCGTAGGGCTCGAGGCGATGAGCCGCTTCGGGGTCACGTTCGTGCAGGCGGCGACGCCGTTTCTCGCCGATCTGGTGAAGCTCGCGGGCGAGCGCGAGGAACGGCCGGAGAGGCTCCGCACCTTCGTGGCCACCGGCGCCGCAATCCCGCGCGAGCTCGCGCGGGAGGCAGCCGAGGTACTGGGCGCCGAGGTGGGCGGCGCCTGGGGAACCACCGAGACCTGCTTGGGCACGGCCTTCTCGCCCGGCGAGCCGCCCGAGCTCGCCTGGGGCACCGACGGCCACGCGCTGCCCGGGGTCGAGCTGCGGGTCGTGGACGACGAAGGGCGAATGCTCGAGCCGGGCGTCGAGGGCAACTTCGAGGTCCGCTACGAGTGCACCTTCACGGGCTATCTCGACCGCCCCGACCTGACCGCCGAGGCCATGACCGAGGACGGCTTTTATCGCACCGGCGACCTGGCCACGCTCGACGCCGACGGCCACGTGCGCATCACAGGCCGCGTCAAGGACCTGATCAACCGCGGCGGCGAGAAGATCCCCGTGGCCGAGATCGAGCAGCTGCTCTATGCGCATCCGGCCGTCAGCGAGGTGGCGATCGTGGCGATGCCGGACGAGCGTCTGGGCGAGCGGGCGTGCGCGTTCGTGGTCCTGCGCGACGGCGGGGAGCTCGACTTCGCGGGCATGACCGCGTACCTGGACTCGCGGCGGGTGGCCAAGACGTACTGGCCCGAGCGGCTCGAGCTCGTCTCCGCACTGCCCCGCACGCCCTCGGGCAAGATTCAGAAGTATCTGCTGCGCGAGGCCGCCGGCGAGCTCGCCCAAATGCGGGGGGCGCTGGCGTGAGCACGGCGGTCGCGGACGAGGTCTTCGAGGAGTCTGAGTTCGCCCAGCTCAAGGACGAGGTCGCCGAATACGTCCGCGGCGAGGGCGAGCGGTGGGCCTCGCTGATCGAATCCGAGCGCGCGGTACCGATGTCGCTGTGGGACGAGCTGCGCGACCGCGGCTACCTGCGGCTGGCGGCGCCGCGCGCCTACGGCGGGCGGGGCGTGCCGTTCAGCCGCTATCTCGAGCTGCTCGAGTTGATCTCGATGTCGCACGCATCGCTGCGCATGATCGTGCACGTGTGCAACGGCATCTGGCGGCCGATGGACTCGCACGCCTCGGAGGAGCAACGCGAGCGCTTCGTCAAGCCGCAGGTGCGCGGCGAGATCAAGGTCGCCTTCACCCTGACCGAGCCGACCGCCGGGACGGGGGCGGACATCCGCTCGAGCGTGGTACGGGAGGGCGACACCTACTTCTTGAGCGGTGAGAAGCACCTGATCACCTTCGGCACGGTCGCCGACTACCTGCTGCTGTTCGGCCGGCTGGAAGGGACCTCGGGCGCCTCCGGCACTGTCGCACTGATGGTGACGCCGCGCGGTGAGGGGGTCACCGCCCACGTGATGCCCGAGACCATGGGCGTGCGCGGCACCGACCACGGCCATCTGATCTTTGACCGCGCCCCGGTGCCGGTCGCCAACCGCCTTGGCGAGGAGGGCGATGGGCTGGCGATCGCGCTCTCCGGGTTCCTCGCGCCGTCGCGGATCGCTGTCGGCATGACCTGCGTGGGGCTCGCCGGCCGGGCGCTCGAGCTGGCCCGGGAGTATGCGCAGCGACGCGAGACCTTCGGGCGGCCGATCGCACAGCGCCAGGCGATCGCCTTCCGGCTCGCCGAGATGGCGACGGATCTGGCCGCGGCGCGGGCGCTGGTGCTCGAGTCGGCGCGGCTGTGGGAATCCTCCGGAGGCGCCAATGCCGAGTCCGCGATGGCCAAGCTGTTCGCCTCCGAGATGCTCCAGCGCGTCACCGATGGCGCGCTGCAGGTGCATGGCGGGATCGGCTACTGGTCCTCCTCGCCGATCGAACGGGTCTACCGCGACGCGCGCGCGCAGCGCTTTGAGGAGGGCACGGCCGAGATCCAGAAGACCACGATCGCCAGGGAGCTGCTGCGGTGAGCGGCGTATCCCAGCGTTTCTCGGAGGGCTTCGAGGGCCGCGTCGCCCTGATCACGGGCGGCTCTCGTGGGATTGGGCGCGCGCTCGCGTTCTCGCTGGCCGAGCTTGGGGCGATCCCCGTGGTCAACTACCGCCGCAACGAGGACGCGGCCGCCGAGGCGCTCCGGGGCCTCCGTGAGCGGGGCGCCTCGGAGGCAGTGGCGATCCGGGCCGACCTCGAGGACGTCGCGGAGATCGAGGGGATGTTCGATCAGGTGCGGGAGCGCTTCGGCCGCCTCGACTTCTTCGTCTCGAACGCGGCGGCGTCGAACTTCCGCCCGTTCATGGAGCTGAAGTCGCACAACCTCGAGCGGACCTTCAACCTGAACGTGCGCGCCTTCGTGGTCGGCGCCCAGCGAGCGGTGGGCCTGATGCCGGGCGCGGGGCGGATCGTGGTCCTCTCCTCCTACGGCGCGAGCACCGCCTACCCCACCTACGCCAATCTCGGCTCGGCCAAGGCCGCGCTCGAGGCCTGGACGCGCTACATGGCGGTCGAGCTGGCGCCGCGGGGCATCAATGTCAACGCGGTCAACGGCGGCATCATCGAGTCGGACTCCTCGGCCTATTTCTACGCGACCGGCCGCGTGGCGCCGCTCGAGACCGTCCTGCCCGAAGATCCCCAAGCGCCGCATGGGCACCGTCCAGGAGGTGGCCGACGGCGTGCTCTTCTTGCTCTCCCCCGCCTCGGAGTACGTGACCGGCACCGTTTTGATGGTCGACGGCGGGCTGACCGTGACCGGGCCGCCGTACGAGGCGGACCTCGACGCCTTCGCGGCAGCGCCGGAGATCGCCGGGAGCGCCGACGCGGCTTCAAATGCCGCGCCGACAGCCCCCTCCGAGTCAGCGCTCGGCGTACTCGGCGAACCGGCGTAACCCGCCGGGCCACCCCCCGGGCGAGCCGACCGCGTCGCGCTCGCTCTCCCAGCCCTCGCCGTGGCGGTCGAGGTGACGGTGCTCCAGCTCGACGCGGGTGGTCCCCTCATCCTCGGGAGCGAAGGTGACCACGACCTCGCTGGTCTTCTCGTGGTCGGTCTCGACCTCCCACCGCGGGCTGATGTCCCAGCTGAACACGAACCGGTGGGGCGGCTCGTAGGCGAGCACCCGCGCCCAGCAGCACTCGCTGCCGTCCGTGGCCAGGTCATAGATGCGCCCGCCCGCCCGCGGCTCGACGACCATCTCCTTCAGATCCTTCTGCATCAAGTGGTGGTCGGGATGCCACCAGCTCGCCATCTCCTCGGTGAAGACCTTGAAGGCACGCTCGACGGGTGCCTCCACTACGGTCGCGGTGCGCACCGAGGTTGCTGCTGCCTGCGTGTCCGGCATGGTCACGTGACCTCCTTCGTCGGGCGCTCGGCGGCCTCCTTGAAGGCCTCCAGAGCGCGGTTCCAAAACACCTCGAGGTAAGCGCGCAGGGCGGCCAGGCCCTCGGGGTTCACCTGATAGACGCGGCGCGTGCCGCGCGCCGTGTCGACTACGAGTCCGGCCTGCTTGAGCGCCTTGAGGTGCTGCGAAACAGCCGGCCGGCTGACCGGCAGTCCTTTGGCGAGCTCCCCCGGGTCCCCGGATTCTCGGCGAGGCGCTCGAAGATCTCGCGCCGGGTGGGGTCCGCGAGGGCGCTTAGGCCGTCCCGGGCCTCGACCAGGCCGTCCCGCGGCTTCTGGCCCTGCCCGTGAGCGCCTCCGTAAGCTATACACTTACCGTAAGTATAAACTTACGGAGACTCGAGGTCAAGCGGCCGCGGCCGGCGACGATTGGTAGGTTCGGCGCATGCGCTGGGGCCTGACCGTCCCCTTCCCGGGCGTGCCGCTCGCCGAGCATCCACGCCTGTTCGAACGCGCAGAGGCGCTCGGTTACGACGATCTGTGGTCGAGCGAACTGCCCAACGGCACCGACGGCTTCACGCCGCTGGCGATGGCCGTGCCCGTGACGGAGCGCATGCGACTGGTGACGGGCATCGTCAACGTGTTCACCCGCGGCCCGGCCGTGCTCGCGCAGAGCGCGGCGGCGCTACAGGAGGCCAGCCGCGGGCGCTTCGTGCTCGGGCTCGGCGCCTCCTCGGACGTGGTCGTCGAGCGCTTCAACGGACTCGAGTTCGAGCGGCCGCTCTCCCACGTGCGGGAGGCGGTGTCTCATCTGCGGCCCGTGCTGTCGGTGCCTCCGGAACGTGGCTTCGGGGGGCTGCGACTGGAGCGGCCAGTGTCGCAACCGGTCCCGATCGTGCTCGCCGCCCTGCGTGCGCGGATGCTTGGGCTGGCCGCGGAGCTCGCCGACGGCGCGTTCACGAACTTCCTGCCGCTCTCGGGGCTGCCGGCGGTCGTCGAGGCGCTGGGGGGTAAGGGCAACTTCGAGCTCGCCTGCCGCTTCTTCGTGCTGCCCGGCCCCGTCGAGGAGGGCATGGCGCTCGCGCGGGCGATGTTCGCCGCCTACGGCAGCGTGCCCGTGTACGCGGAGTTCTTCCGCTGGCTCGGTTGGGGCGCCGAGATCGCGCCGATGATCGAGGCGTTTCAGGCGGGCGACCGCGCCCGGGCCGCCGCGCTCGCGCCCGAGGACCTGATCCGCGAGGTCTTCGTCTTCGGCTCGCCCGAGGAGATTCGGGCGCGAGTCGAGGAGTTTGCCTCCGGGGGCATCACCACGGTCGTGCTGGCCCCGATGGGAGAACCTGGGCGAGTGCCCGAGCTGCTCGAGGCGCTCGCGCCGTGAGGCCTCGGGATCGTCCCCGCGTGTCGGGCGCTCGGCGACCGGGTAGAGCGTTGTTTCGACCTTACTCTGGAGGGAGCCGATGGATTCGTTTGGCAAGTTCTTGGGCAAGAAGGCGGCTAGGGCGACCTGGCGCCACTCGGTGCACGGAATGGCATCGAAGGCGCAACGTCAGCCGCTGCGTAGCGCGACGCTGGTCGGTATCGGGATCGCGGTCGGCGCCGCGGCCGGGTTCCTCGCAGCCAAGCTCACCAATTCGAGCTCGTCAAGCTCGGAATAGCTCCTCGGGGGTGTAAAAAGCCCCACCCATAGGAGCTCGTCGGGAGCGGCGGGGATTAGGGATCGCTCAGCGGCCCTCATCCCCCACTCTTAGTGTGGGCGAGGTCGGAAAGGAGAATTTTTCGACGCCCCGAGCGCGCGGCGCACGTTTTCGGCGCCCCGAAGCGCGACGCAAGATTGTTGGACGCCCGCAGGCGCGCGTGGACGGCCTGCGCGCGCCCCCCAAAAATCGCCATGACCCCTCAGCGACGCCGCGCCGCGCGTCCGTACACGACGCGCCGGGGCAGCGGCACCGGCGAGAGCTTCTCTCCGGCGAGACCGAAGAAGAGGCGCGGCTCGGCCTTCGCGATCAGGGCCGCCAACTCGTCGCGCTGCCCCCGGGTGAGGTTCCGGGGCCGCCCGTGCCCGATACGCATCAGCTCGACCACGCGCCGGCGCTCGGGTGGCTCGAGCCTGCTGAGGTGCTCGCGCGCCAGCAGGATGACCACGCCGATCTCGATCAGCGTGGCCGCCGGCAGCCGGCGCAAACCGGGAACCTTCCGGGTGAGGTGCTCGATCGCCTCGGTTGAGACCCTGCCTGGCACTGAGCCGAGTCTAGGGGCGAGCCTCAGGGCGGCGGCGCGAAGTGGCGTTGAAGCTCGTTGGCGTACCGGCGACCGATCGACGGGCTGTTGCGCTCGAGCCATTCTGAGAAGCGGATCTCGCCGAGCGGCGGGTCGTGTGAGACGAGCAGCCCGGCCATGAGACCTTCAATTTCATCCTGGGTGAGGACCACGTCGCGCAACAGAAGGCCAAGCGCACGAGCGGCGAGCCCCATGATCGGCACGGGGATATTGACGATCCGCGCGCGGGCGCCCGTGGCACGCCGAATCAGCCCCACGAGTTCGGCAAACGACATCGCTTCCGGTCCCGCGGCATCGATCGTCGCGTTCCCGTCGAGCGCAGCGGCATCGGTGCAGATGCGAGCGAGGTCCTCGACGTGCACAGGTTGGACGGGATAATCGCCACCCCCGGGTATCGCGAGCACCGGCATGCGCCGCAGGATCCACGCGATGTTGTTGACGAGCACGTCGCGCTCGCCGCCAAAGACCAAGGTTGGCCTCACGATCGAGTAGCTCGGGCCGGCGCTCGCCAGCGCCTGCTCCACCAGCGCCTTACCGCGGAAGTAGGGCAGCGGAGACGCGAGCGACGGGTTGGTGATGCTGATGTGAACGATCCGCTCGACGCCCGCCTCATGGGCCGCGCCGAATAGGGCGCTGGAGCGCTCGATGGCCTGGCTGAAGCTGGTCTGACCGCGGTCGAAGCGGACCCAGTAGGTGTTATAGAGCGTCTTCACGCCCTCGAAACTCGCTGCGAGCGCGGCCGGCTCGTCGAACCGATATGGGAATGCCTGGACGCTTTCCTTGAGCGAATGCGGGCGATCGGGATGAAAGGTCAACGTCCTCACCCGGTGCCCGGCCGCGAGCAGTCGTTGCGCGATGTGGGCGCCTGAGTAGCTGAACGCCCCGGTGACCAGGTCCAGTTGTGTGTGCGTGTGCAGAAGAGCCTCCGCTCCTTAGCGCGCCGAGGTCGCCAGCCTGAGGACGCGGACGGGCAGAGATTCGCGCGCCGGCGACCACACATATCGATCCGAGTACGGCCAGGCATAGATTGGGCTGCCGTCCCGGACCAGTTCACGCAGACCGGCAAGCCCAAGCTCCCCCGCGGACCACTCATAGAGCGCCTGAAGCCGCGGCGCAATCACGCCGTAGTCGAGCATCCGCCCGAAACCTTGCTCGCGCTTGAGATAGAGGTCGACCTCGGACTCGAGCGGGTAACGATCCGGCAGCACACGACGAAGTGAAAGGAACGCCCCGGTCATCCCGATCCTCGGATCGCCAAGCACCCTGCCCAGCGCCGCGAACGGCCCGAGAGCCAGGCGGGGCGCGGCGACGAGCGCGTGCGCGTAGAGAACGCGCAGCAACGCGACGTTGAGAAAGAAGCGCTCCGGCCGTGATTCAAGCTCGGCAAGCTCGCGGTTCTCAAGGTAGGCCGCCACGATGCTGGCGTTGTGGGCGAGATACCAGCTGCGAGCCGTTGGCCTGACGATGAACGACATCCACGGCTCGATCGTCGGCGACGACGGCTTACCCCGCAAACCGCCGGAACGGGCCATCGCCTCGCAGCCGTCCACGAGCAACCGCTCATTGACAGAGCGCCACCACCGACTTCCGGGCGGATCTTCATTCAGAGGCCTGAGCACGCCACGCTCCGTCTGCCAGCGCATGAACGACAACGCCGCCCGGCGAAAGGGCAGATGCCGCGGGGCACGTCCCAACGGTCCGCGGTAGGTGCGTGCCAGCAGCGCCATGCGGCCCGCCGGGTCGTCGCGGACGCGCTCAAGCTGCGCCACCGCCCAATCAGCAGCTGTCGACTCTCGCGCCATAAGAGAGGCATACCACCTGTGGCCGGCAGAAAACACCGAGCCGGAGGCCGCTGGCCAACCGTCCGCGGGGGCAACGAAACGAAGCCGTTACAGTCCGGCGCCCATGCGCGAAGCGGGAATTAGATGCCGCCGGTGACGCGCGAAGCGGTCATCTGTGAGCCTCTGCGCACGCCGGTGGGGCGCTTCGGCGGCGTTTTTCGTGATGTCCCCGCGGCGCGGCTCGCCTCCACGGTCATCACCGCCCTGCTCGAACGCACGGGTCTCCCCCACGAGGCGATCGACGACGTCCTGCTCGGCCAGTGCTACGCCAACGGCGAGGCGCCCGCCCTCGGCCGCGTGGCCGCGCTCGACGCCGGCCTGCCCGTCGAGGTCCCCGGCCTTCAGCTCGACCGTCGCTGCGGGTCGGGACTCCAGGCGGTGCTCGAGGCGCGCATGCAGGTGCAGACCGGCGCCGCCGACCTGGTGCTGGCGGGCGGCGCCGAGAGCATGAGCCAGGCCGAGCTCTACTCGATCTCGCTGCGCTGGGGGGCGCGGCTCGGGGGGCGCGATGCTGGAGGACCGCCTGGTGCGCTCGCGCGTGACCGCCGGGGGCAGCAACCACCCCGTCCCGGGCGGGATGCTGGAGACGGCCGAGAACCTGCGGCGCGAGTACGGGATCGGCCGCGAGCAGCAGGACGAGTTCGCGCTGCGCTCGCACCGGCTGGCGATCGAGGCCCACGAGCAGGGGCGCTTCGCCGAGGAGATCGTGCCGGTCACGATCGAGGACCGGCGCGGCGGACGGCGAGTGATCGAGCCGACGAGCACCCTCGGGCCGAGACCACGCGCGAGAGCCTCGCCGCGCTGAAGCCGATCATGCGCCGCAGGACGCGCGAGGCCACCGTGACCGCCGGCAACTCGAGCGGGCAGAACGACGGCGCGGCGATCTGCATCGTCACCGACCGCGAGCGCGCCGCCGAGCTCAGGCTGAGGCCCTTCGCGCGGCTGCGTCAGTTGGGCGGTGGCCGGAGTCCCGCCGCAGACCATGGGCATCGGGCCGGTGCCGGCGACCGCGCAAGGCATTGGCGCGCGCCGGGCTTTCGCTCGACGACATGGACCTGATCGAGCTGAACGAGGCCTTCGCCGTCGCAGGTGCTGGCGGTGCTGCGCGAGTGGGGCTCGACGGCGGGTTCGAGCGCCTCAACCCCAACGGCTCGGGGATCTCGCTCGGCCACCCGGTCGGCTGTACTGGCGCGCGCATCCTCGCCACGCTGCTGCGCGAGCTCGACCGCCGCGGCGGCCGCTACGGGCTCGAGACGATGTGCATCGGCGGCGGACAAGGGCTGGCGGCGGTGTTCGAGCGCGTCGACCGCGCCTAACCCGCCATCAGCGGGACCCGGTCAGCGCGTCGCGGTGAAGTGAGTGCTGCCCGAGCAGGTTTCCCGATAGGGGGGTAGTATCGGGCGCTGCCCTTCATCGTTCCCGTGGCCCTGCTCGCGGTCACAAACCGCCCGCGGATCGTGAGCATGCCACTCGCGGTGTAGGCGTGGTGGTGCTGTTTTGCGGGGTAGTGATGCTTGGGGAAGACGGCCTGTAGAAAAACTTGCCGTCGGCCCGGATCGACGAACGGACGTGGACCGGGACCCCGTTGTGCTTGGGTGAGTAACCGACAGTGCTGTGGCCGCTGCGGCCGCCGCAAAGCAAGTCGTGACCAGGGACAGGTGCGCATCGACGATCCGCTTGCCGCTCTTCGAGACCACGAAGCTGATCGATTTCCCCTGGGAGGTCTTGCCCTTGTAGTGGCCGCCCTTGATGGGATGGGCGGCGAGCGCCGAAGCCGCCACCACCAGCGCCGCCAACGCGGTGAACGCAACCACCAGTGTTCTGCGCGCCGATCGCCGAACGCGTTGTCACGAATTGCCCCTGCCAGCATCGCGCCGAGCAAGCGGGCGATCACCCGGCCGTCCCGAGTTAATGGCTTCGCAATGTCTCGCGCAGCATCATCCAGGTACATATGCCGTTACTGATCCTCTTCGCGCTCGTGGCGGGCGCAGGGACCGCGATCACGCCGTGCGTGCTGCCGGTGCTGCCCGCGCTGCTATCCGCCGGGGCGGTCGGCGGGCAGCGCCGCCCGCTCGGGATCGTGGTCGGGCTGGCGCTCGCGTTCACGATCGCGATCGTGGCGCTCGCGCAGCTCGTCAAGGGCGTCGGTCTCGCCAGCGGCGCGGCGCGGACTGCTGCGATCGTGGTGCTGCTGGCCTTCGGGACACTGATGCTCTTCCCCGACGTCGCCGCGCGCGTGCAGGCGCCCCTGTCCCGGCTCGCGCGCTTTGGCCCCCGCACCCGCGGCACCGGCTTTCGCTCCGGGCTCGGAGTGGGCGCGGCGCTCGGCTTCGTGTGCGCGCCGTGTGCCGGTCCGATCCTCGCCGCCGTCACCTCGGTCAGCGCCTCTCGCGGCGCCACCGCGCAGGTCATCGTGGTGGCGCTGGCGTACGCCGCGGGTCTGAGCGCGGTGATGCTCGTGTACGCGCTCGGCGGCCGGGCGGTGCTCGACCGTTTCCGCCGCTCGGTCCGCGGCCACATCGTCGAGCGCACGCTGGGCGCGGTGCTGATTCTCACCGGCGTGGCGATGGTGGCCAACCTCGACGTGCGCTTCGAGGAGCTGCTCGCCAGGAGCAACCTGCCAGCGTTCCTCGTCGATCCCACGCGCGCGCTCGAGAACTCGCATGCGGTGCAGAGCCGCCTGGCATCGTTGCGACCGGCGTCGCGTTTCGCCGAGCGCCAACTCGAGGCGGGCAAGTCTCCGACCCCCTACCGCGCGGGTGTCTCGATCCGAGGCGTGAAGACGCCCAAGCTACCCGACCTCGGCACGGCGCCTCAGTTCTCGAACACCGAGCAATGGTTCAACACGCCCGGCCGGCGCCCGCTGACGCTGAGCGGTCTGCGCGGCCATGTCGTGCTGGTCGACTTCTGGACCTACACGTGCATCAATTGCTTGCGCACGCTGCCGTTCCTGAAGGGCCTGTACGCGACCTACCACCGCTACGGGCTCCACGTCGTCGGCGTGGAGACGCCCGAGTTCACCTTCGAGCGGATCGCGAGCAACGTCCGCCAGGCGATCCAGTCGGATGGCATCCGCTACCCGGTCGTCCAGGACAACGACTACGGCACCTGGAATGCCTATCAGAACCAGTATTGGCCCGCCGAGTACCTGATCGACGCCCACGGCCAGGTGCGGCACACGCAGTTTGGCGAGGGCGACTACCTACAGGACGAGGCAGCCGTGCGCGAGCTCCTATACGAGGCCGGCGCGCACAACCTGCCGCGCCCGATGACAGCCCGCGCGATCCTTCCTTCGACCGGGCTGGCGACTCCCGAGACCTACCTCGGCTACGTCCGGTCGGCGGGGTTCGCGCAAGCCCTGGTGCCCGGCGTGCAGTCCTACCCGGGGATAAAGAACCTCGCGCCCAACCAGTTCGCCCTCCAGGGCACCTGGCGCATCACCGCCCAGTACGCTACCCCCGTCTCCTCGGGGGCGCGCATCGAGGCCCGCGTTCAGGCGGCCCATATTTATCTGGTGATGACCTCAGCCGGGAACGCGGCGCGTCGGGTGCGAGTGCTGCTCGACGGCCACCCGATCTCCGCCCGCGACTCGGGCGCGGACGTGCGCGGGGGGTTTGCGACCGTCAAGGGGCAGCGGCTCTACTCGCTGGTCTCTCTGCCCTCCGCCCAGGACCACGCGCTGACGCTCGAGCTTCCACCCGGCGCGAGCGCCTACGACTTCACGTTCGGCTAGGGGTTCGCCCGCGGCGCACGGCGGCCGCGGGCGACGGCTCTCGGCGGGCGCCGGAGGACCGCTCAATGGCGGGACGGCGTCACGTAGCGGGTGAAGCCGGCGCTGTCCTGCCCGTAGGTCGCGTAGATGCCCTGGCGGCCCTTGGTGGAGACGTAGGCCATGCCGCCATCGTTGAGGTTGCGGTGCGGGAAGGAGGGACTGCTGAGCCACTTCCCGGTCGCGATGTCGTAGCCGTACCACGAGTACCCCTCATAGGCGCCGTAGGCATAGAACGTCCCGGTTACAGGGTCGATGGCCGCGCCCAGCACCATTCCGTTCGGCCCGTTGCGCAGCCGCTGCCACTTGTTGGTGGCGATGTCATAGACGCCAAAGTGAGCCGGCTGGTCACCGTCGCCTTGCTGACCGTAGATCTCGCCTTTGTATGGCGCCAGGCCGCCCCACGCACTGAAAGCAAAGGGAGGCTTGGCCAGCGTCGTTGTGGTGTTGGTGGTGGGGTTATAGGAGACGAACGTGGAAGTGCAGGACGGGGAGCCTGCGCAGCCAGCCAGGTACAAACGGTTGCCGACCGCGGTGATGTCCGCGGTCCCGGCTCCCAGCGGGTTGGCGATCGTCGTCCAGGTGCCGGTCTTGATGTCAAAGACCCCCATGTCGCTGCTGTCCTCGGGGTAGACCGTGTAGATCTTGCCCTTCAGGTACGCCGCGCCACCGTTGTTGATCTGACTGACTGAAGCACTGGCCAGCGTCTTCCATTTGTTGGTTCCCGGGTTGTAGCGGTAGAAGCCGGTTCCGTCGTACTGCTGGGCGTAGATTAGGTTGGTGGTCGGATCGACCACCACGTTGTTGACTGGGTTAGGACTCGGGGCGCGCTTCTGAAAGGTTCCGAGGGCAGGAGCCGCCGCGGCGGACGCCGCCACCGCCAACGATGCGCAGGCCGTGATCGCGGCAATCCCGGCGCCAAACCGGACTCGGGCCATCCACGAGTACTTGCTGAGCATTTGCCCGCCTTTCTTTGAACGGCGAGCTCCCCCGCCCTCAGTCGACATTCCTTGAGTATTCAAACTTAATCGCCGAGAGCTTGTCAAGCCTCGTCGCCCACGATCGCGCTCTCCGGCGCCCGCCGACCCGAGAGCGCCCGCCGGCCCGTCCGCGGCGGGCCAATCGTCAAACCGCCGGCAGGCTGAAGCGAATCTGGGTGCCAGGCCCAGCGCCGTCCGCAACCCAGATCCGGCCGCCGTGAGCTTCGACGATCGCACGCGCGATCGCGAGCCCGAGCCCCGCCGAGCCGTTCTCACCCCCGGCCCGCGAGGGGCCCCGCACGAAGGGCTCGAACAGGTGCCCGTCCGCCGCCGCCTCGATGCCGTCGCCCGTGTCCGCGACCTCCACCTCGAGCGCCCCATCGGTGACCGGGCGCGCGCGGACCACCACGCTCCCGTCCGCCGGCGTGTGCCGAATGGCGTTCTGGATCAGGTTGAAGAGCACGCGCTGAAGCTGCTCGGGGTTGCCGCGCGCGGGCCTGAGCTCTTCCGGCAGCTCGGAGCGCACCGCGATGCCGCCCTCGCTTGCCTGCGGGCGCATCGTCTCGATCGTCTCCCGCACCAATTCGTCGAGCGCCACCTGCTGCATCGACCAGCGGATGTCCCCGGCCTCGAGGCGGGAGAGCTCGAACAGGTCGTCGATCAGCGCCCCGAGCGCACGGACCTGGGCCGAGAGCTGGCGCAGCTGCCCCCGCGCGCGCTGGGGTTCGAAGATGCCGTCCTGGAGCCCTTCCGTGATCAGCCGCAGGTTGGTGACCGGCGTGCGCAGGTCATGTGAGACCGAGGCCACCAGCCGGCGGCGCGTCTGCTCCTCGGCCTCGATCCTGGCCGCCATCCGCTCCACGTCGGCCGCCAGCTGCGCTAGCTCGTCGCCGCCGTGGGTTGTGATCTGTAGCTTGCGGGCGCCGTCGCCGACCTCCGCGAGCGCGCGGCGCACGGCGTCGAGGTCCCCGAGCGCCCGCCGCGCCACGAGCCGCGCCGCGCCCAGGCCGATCAGCCCTGCGTAGCCGGCGGCAAGCGCCATGAAGAGGGCGTCGTGGGGCGAGACGAACATCAGCGTGGCGAACAGCACGACAGCGACGGCGAGCTGCGCGGCGACCAGCACCGCGAGCGCGCCGAGCCGCTGGCGGAGACGCCCCGGCAGGCGGGTGTGGTCTGCGAGCAGCTCGGCGAGCAGTGCCGTGATGACCCCCAGCGGCGCCAGGATCTCCACGGTCTGCACGAACGCGGCGCCGCCGTACACCGCCCCCGCGATCCCCGAAACCGCGACCGCGGTGAGAGCGGCGATCGCCACCTGGAAGAGCGCTCGTCTCACGGCGCGAACCGGTAGCCCACGCCCCACACCGTCTCGATGAACCGCGGGCGCGTCGGGTCGAGCTCCAGCTTGGCGCGCAGGCGACGGATGTGGACGGTCACGGTCGAGGTGTCGATGTAGAAGCTGAACTGCCACACGCGGCTCATCAGCTGCTCACGCGTGAAGGCGGAACCCGGGTGGCGCGCCAGGAACAGCAGCAGCTCGAACTCGCGCGGCGTCAGCTCGACGGGCCGGCCCTCCAGGACCACGCGGCGGCCCTCGGGGTCGATCTCGAGACCATCGAAGCGCAGCGGCTGCTCACGCTCCCCGCTCGGTTCGAGCCGCCGCAGCACCGCCTCGACCCGCGCGATCAGCTCGGCGGGCGAGAACGGCTTGACCACGTAGTCGTCGGCGCCGAGCCGCAGCCCCGTGATCCGATCCGACTCCTCGCCACGCGCGGTCAGGAGGATGATCGCGGTGCGCTCGCGGCCCTCGCGCCGCAGGCGTCGCATCACCTCGAGTCCGTCGAGATCGGGGAGCATCAGGTCGAGCACCACCACGTCGGGCGAGCGGGCGGCGGCGCTCGAGAGCGCGTCCTTGCCGGTCGCCGCGACCCGGGCTTCGTAACCGGCCCGCTCGAGGTAGCGCAAGACGACCTCGCCGATCGTCGGCTCGTCGTCGACCACGAGCACCCGTGGGGCACGCCCGGTCTCCATGGGTGCATTGTGAAGCCGCGGCACGCCCGGAGCCAGGCGTGCGCGCGATTGTTCAGGAGTCCGTAACCGAGTCGCGGCTAGACGGTGTCGCTCATCGCGCCGCGGGCGCTGAAAATGACTGCGGGACCGGACCGCGGTGCGGTCCGGTCCCACGTTGGCCAGTGGAGATCCGGTGCCTAGGGCTTGGGCGTCCCCAGGAACCCGTCGGTGTTGCCCGCGGCGTCGGTGTAGAAGCCGACGATGCGATCGTGGTCGTTGATCCCGTTGATCAATGTCGACCCGACACCGTGCGGATCATTGATCGTCTGGAAGCCCAGTCCCGGGGACCAGACGAAGCCGTAGAGTTCGCGCCCTTGGTGTATGCGCCGACGACCTCGTCAGCGTCGTTGACGCCGAACGCCTGGGTCATGTCAGCGCCGGACATCTTCAGCGTGAAAACCTTGCCGTGGTTGAGCCTCAGGAACCCGACGACCTTGCCCGATTCCGTGCCGAAGCCGGCGACGTCACCGTTGTTGTTGATCGCCGCCGCCGTCACGTTCTTGGCGCCCGGGACCTTGATTTTCGCGTACTTGTGCGTCTTGATGTCGTAGCTGTAGGCGTGGGTGTTGCCGCTCTTGGTGTTGTAAAAGCCCACCGCGACCCCTGAGTCATTGACGCCGAGGAGCTGGTCGATCACCGGCTTGGCCGGGTGCTTGGTGGGGAAATCCGCCTGGTGGAAGGCACCATGTTTGGTGTAGAAGCCGAAGTCAGGTCCCTTCAGACCCATCTTGGTGGAGTAGAAGCCGACCGTGTCGCCGGTGTCATTTAGCCCCACCACCTGGGTCTGGACCGAGTGGGGGAAGTTCTCGGGCTTGAAATGGTGGCCGCGGCCATCGTTGGCGAGCGTGTATCCCTTGTTCGGGTGGCCGCGCATGCCCGATCCGTAGTAGCCGGAGATGGTGCCGGCCTTGTTGATGCCGAGCAGCTGATTGAACGTCTTGTCTGCGGGGTTGTCGAGCTTCTCGAAGCTGTACTTGGCGCTCGCATTTGCGGCCGACCCTGATCCGGCGATCGCCGAGGTGGCCAGCGCGCCCGTTCCGGCAAGCGCCAGCCCACTGGCCAGGGCGACTCGAAGCGATCTTGCGCTCCAACGACGGAATAGTCCATGAAACCAGCTCATGTGGGTGCCTCCATTGGTGAGGGTCAGCCCGACGGCCGCCTGAGGGTTAGGTGGTCGACGGTCACGGTCGTCGACCACGCGCATGATGGTCCAAATCCGGCTTGGCACATCCCAGCTGACCGACCAGTCTTTGCGGCCCCTGTTTAGGAAATGGCCGGGTGTATTTAGTTCGCGTCCGCGGTCTTTGGACTTCGGGGCGGACCGATTGACGCGGGGGCCTTAGCGCGGCAAGTCGTCCCCCGTTGGCGAGGTGACCTTCCTGATCGAGGAGACCACAACCCAGGCGAGCGCGCATGCAATGCGCCCCGATTTCGTGGCTACGCCCGCCCCCCTGAGGTGTGCTCTGCGAGCCCCGCCGGCGGACCGCG
>CAWEGZ010000020.1:0-415448 GCA_963808655.1 uncultured Solirubrobacterales bacterium | reverse complement strand
AACAACGCGAACCTCCTCGACAATTGTCGACCTCGAGAACCTGACGGTGACGCTCGCCATCACCGAAGATCTTCATCACCTGCGCCAACAACGGCTTCTCGCTCCAGCTGAACTGCTACCCGCAGCCCAACCAGGTACCGCAGGGCGGGGGCTTGCCGCAGGCGGAGGTGGGAGACCTTTCACTCACGTGGTTCCAGTACGTCCTGATCGTGCAGAACGGCTTCTCCTACGAGATTCAGTACTGGTCCACCAACGCCAAGGGTTACGCCAAAGGCCAGCCCTGGCCTCCCAGTTATTCGCCAAACCCTCCTGGCACGACGCCGTGGTTGCCGGTGTTCCCTAACACCGCTCTGTTTGGAGGATTCGGCTCCGACTCATCGAGCCAGATTCCGGCGGGCTCCACGCTCGAGATTCAGCTCACGACCGACCCCTCCACCGGCAACGTCACCGCCGCCAACTTCAGCGTTACGGATCCTCACGGCAACGTCTCCAGTGCGCCGTCCCAGAATTTCTCAGCTGGGCAGCAGTTCGCCCTGTACGGATTCCAGGTGGATCTCGTTTCGCCGCCTAGTTCTGCGACCACGTTCACTTCCGGGGCAGGACTTCTGACCTACGCGGTCTCGGGCCAGGACCTTACCATTCAAACCGGAAGCCAAACATCCCGGCTCCACCCAGCCCGGAACTGGGGAAGACTCCAACGTCATCTACGGTCCGCCGACGCCCGCGACCGGTTCGACGATCACGCAGACCATCGACGTCACTCCCATGGGGATGGCGTTCACCTTCGACAAGTCGACCTTCGGGCGCGATGAAGTGACGCACGCCCGAAGGTGGCCCTCGGCGTACTGGCTGGCAATCAGCGGGTTTCCAAATTCCGCCCTCGGCTTCAAGTCCCCGTCTGACCTCAACGTTCAACCGAACCCCATCCCGACGGTGACCTCCTCCGTGAACAATGCGCTGAACCCCGGGCTCACCGCCAACCAGCTTGCAACGATCTCAAGCAACCTCCCCGTGGTCAACACGTTTGGCCCCTCACCGGTCCTCGCCACCGACGACACGCTCACCACGGACTTCCAGACCTTCCTGTATCCGTTCACCATCTCCTTTCCCAGCGAGAACGCGTTTACCGCGCTGCAGGCGCACGAGGTAGCGGTCATCACTTTAACTGCCAATTTCACGTCCGGTTCCATCGGGAACCGACTCGAAGGGTAACGTGACCACCACACCCATCTCTCTCAGCGGTCAGGCCAACATCGAGTTGCCAAGGGCGAGGACCCCTACCTCATCAACCCCAATCCCGCCGACCCGCTCGCGTATCCGACGTGGCTCAGCTTCGATCTGCGCCTGTTCACCGCGACGCCCGACCAGTCGCACCACATCTTCAGCGTGCCAAACCCGGCGGACGCAAGCGACGCCATCCGCTACATCCGCCAGGTTCTGGATCATCTCAACAACCCAACCCTGATCACGAACGGCGACACCTTCGACAACGCGCTGACGCAGAGCGAAGAGGGATCGGCGCTTGTGTTCTTCCCGACCAACGAGTCGTTCATCCCGACATTCAACTTCGCCGTTGCCCGCGTCAGGATCACGTCCGCGATCAAAACCACTATCGACCCGGTCCGGGTCTTCTTCCGACTCTTCAACGCCGCGAGCACCGCGACGGCCTTTAGCGAGGTCGGAACCGACGAGGGAACCTATCGATGGGGCACGAATGGCTCCCCGGGACACAAAATCGCGCTGCTTGGCGTCCAAGGGGGCATCTTCGGTATTGGGGCCGAATACTTCACCGTGCCGTGCTTCGCCACCGAGCGCGTGAATCTCACCTCGCCGGCAGACATGAAGACCCAGAAGGACCACCCGAACGCCGTGCCGATAACCACGGTCGCGGGCGGTGAGGTCGACACATATTTCGGTTGCTGGCTGGACGTGAACCAGACGACACCATTTTTGATCCCTTTTCCCCCGCTCTCCCAAAGCCAATGGGACGGCCCGTGGACCGGAACCGAGTCGCTGAATGGAGTCGTCGCGGCCGCGCCGCACCAGTGTCTCGTTGCGGAGATCCGTTTCGACGATGCGCCGATACCCACCGGCGCCAACACGGCCACGTCCGACAAGCTCGCCCAACGCAACATCGCCTGGCTTGGAGTGCAGCCATGATCGCCCACCCGTTCGAGATCAAGCCCTCGGCGTCCGCGGACGCCCCCGACGAACTTATGGTCACATGGGGCTCGACCCCGACCCTCAGCGTCGGGTCCATCTACTTACCGGCAGTCGCCGCTTCCGACGTCATTGGTCTCGCCGACAGGCTGTATGTCACGCACAGGCTGACCGCTGTGGACCCCCACACCGTCCAGTTTCCCGCCGGCGACGTGACCTTCGTTCCAATACCACCCGGCGAGGGCCGATACGCGGGATTGCTGTCGGTAGCTCTGGCCGCTCAGGCCAACGCCGGCGACGTGTATACGATCGCCGTGCGCCAGTTCACGCAGGTGAGCGCCACCGTGCAACCATCACCACCGCCGCCCCAGATCGCCGCGAGTCCGGCACGCGGAGGCTCCACTTCACGATCGCGCCGCAAGCTGGACCAGACCGAGGCGGTCGCGCAGCCCAAGACGTTCTCCTGGCGTCAGGTCCTCGGTGCGTTTCAGTACACCATCAGCGTGACGCCCGGTCCGCAGCTGCTCTATCCGACCGAGCGGCTGCTCGCGTGGCTGAAATGGCGCCTCGGGGTCACTCCATCCTCGAATCGGTGGCTGCCCGTACTTCAGCGGTACCTAGAGCTGACAGAGGGTCTGGTGCTGAGCCTAGGGCGGGACCCGAACACGATCCCGCCCTCGCAGGTCGGCAATATCCCCGGCAAACACGAACCGCCGACCCGCGGGCGCTCCCCACGGCCGCCCACCGAGGAGCACGAATTTACGGGAAAGGTCGTGGCAATAATCTACGACTGCTTCGGTGACTTTTCTGGCTTTGTGCTTCTCACGGAATCTAGGCACGAGCATCGATTCCGCGGCCGCGAGGCGGCAATCGAAGAGCTGGTACACCGAGCATGGGTGGAGCGGACGGTCGTGAGCGTTCTGGTTGACGATCACGACCGTGACCGCCCGGTGACAGTACTGTTGCGTCGATACCACTGACATACCAGGCCAGGGCCACACCGCATAACTGCGCGATCACGTTGCAGCCAGCTGCAAGCCCAATGGGCAATTGGATCGTCCGTAACAGCGCCGGGGCCGACTAAACCAGCGCGACCGCCTGGTCGCCAACCCGATCGCGCGGTCCGCGTCGGGGGCAAACCGAAGGCAATCGCCCGGAGCCACGCTGGCGAACGCTTGAGAATGGGCGGTTGCGAGTGTCTGCCTGAGCCGGGCGGCGGCGCGTGCTTTCCGTCGCTTGCGCGCCTCGGGGAAGATGGACCGGGACGATTCCGCAGCTGCAGCCAGCGTGTCTTAGCCCGGATGGTTGGGCTAGCGCGGGATGCTGGTGGCGCAGGCAAATCTATTCTTGGTCGGGATGCCGTACCCCGAGGCGCAAGCCCGCCAAGTACTCCTCGATTCCCTTGCAAGTGTGACGGATGATCTCGGCGAAGCGCTCGCCTCGTTGGGCGGCGCGTATGAGCAGCTGGATGACGAGCAGGCCGACCGCCTCGAGGAACAGCTGTTTCGTTCGGTTCAGCGGGCGTATGGTCGCGCCAAGCGAACCTACGCGCAGTTCGCCAGGCGATATGGACTCAGCGATCGCGAGTTCACGATGCCACCGGTCGGAGTGCCCTCGACTGGCGTCAAAGGCTTCGTCCAAGGCGCGGTTGGTGCCGTAGAACGCGCTGGCCTCGCGCTAGTGGCGCTACAGGAGTCCTCGAGCGCGATCGAAGTCGGCGATGTCGACCTTCGTGCTGGCCTGCCGAAGTCCGCCGGCTGATCGACGGGATCTCACAGCACGCGCGCGCATTCCTCCGCTCGTTCGGGCGATAGACAATCACAGCGCCCAGCGCTCCCAGCGCAACCCTCGAGATCACGCGATACCAACAGAACGGGCCGCCCTCCCATGACGCCGCTCCTTCTGGGCGAAAGGAGCAGCGGGGTGTGGCGGTCGCTCACGGCAGGGCGTCGTCTTGCTGTGAGCATGCGCAGCACTTGCTGGAGCCGCTCCCGGGCAGCTCACAGCAGCACAAGCCCTGCGGAAAGCAAAACCGGCAAGCCGCGCCGCCAGCGCTGACGCCCGGCTAACGCTTGCGTCGAGAGCGACGCTGGTGCAGGATTGCGGGCATGGCAGGTTTGGTTCAGCTGATTTACCTGCTCGGGCGGCAGGGTGATATCCGTCGGCGGGAGGGGGAGGCGAGGGAGCGCCGCTGGTGGGCCGAGGAGCGGATCATCGATCCTTATCGCGAGGCTGACCGGCTGCCTGCGTTCGCCGCTTCCCTATTCGTGCAGGTGCAGGAGGCGCGTGACGTCGGCGACCGGGACCGTCTCGCTCGGCTCGTGAGCGACGACGTGCTTCGCCGAATCGAGCTGTGCGGAGTGGTGCGCGCGGGGTGGACGATCCGCGTCGACGTCGACGGCGAGCCGAAAGTGTTCTACGCCGGTACGGGCGCCGGCGCTAATCGGCGCGATGGGGCTGTGTTCCTGATCGACGCGAAGCTTTACGAGTACGAGAAGGACGCCGAGGGCCGCGAGCGGCCGCGCGGGGGCGGCTCGACGGAGGTGCACGAGGTATTGGACGCTCACAACCGAGCGGGTCGATGGTCCGTGGAAGGTGATGGCTATCGCGCCTGAGCCGGCGGACTACGGCGATCGGAGGATCCTTGAGGCCATGGCCGTGTCGATGTTCAAGAGCGTCCAAGCCGCCTGCAACCGCGGCGATTTGATCGAGCTGAAGCAGCTGCTGACCGACGATGTGCGCCGTGCGGTCGGATGGCTGCGCGTGGACGCCAACGGCGTGACCAGCCCCGACGAGGTTGTCGGTGAGCCGCGGGCGCGCTGCGCGGGGAGGCTAGGAGGCGATCCGCGGGAGGGCGTCGCATTTGTCATCGAGGCGCGCCTGCGCGAGTGCGAGTGAACGACGCTGGGGTCGAGATCGAACCACAAACCCGTGAGCTCCGCGCGCGATGGACGCTCGCGCTGGCCCAGACGGGGACTGGATCGTGACTTCAATCGTCGATGCATCGCAGCGCACGAACGCGACCTCGAGCGCGATGTCGCGACAAAGCCGCCACCCGTAGTGATCATCGGTTGCAACCGCCCGTCACACGATGGGTCCGCTCCCGAGCTTCAGTTCTCTATATGGCAGGCGCGCTGCGCTGGTCATGCCGACCGAATCGGGTACCAAAACGGGTACCAAGAAAAGCAAATCTGACCCCGCCCGACTGAATCCAACTTCACGAAAGCCCTGCAAATCGACGCGCAGCTCATCCACCAATAGCGACTCATAACGGCGCCAGAACCCGAAGGTCGACCACAGGCGCCTACGTGTAAGACTCTGACAGAACAACAGTCGACCTGATGGCCTTTGCGCGAAAGCGCCCCGGTTTGGAGTCCTCGAGATTGGCGCCGGTCTTATGAGACTGCCTTTACCTCCGCTGGTAGAAGAAGAGGCGAAATGCAGCGGGGCGCTGGTGTTCACCGGTGCGCGCGCCGGGAGGCGTGGCGGGTGCCTCTGATTCGAGGGCTTGACCTGCTGCTCACAAAAGTCGCGCTCGCACCAACGGCAGGAAGCACTACCATTACCGTGGGTGCAAACGTCCAACAAGGGGGATGAGCATGCCCACTCCACCAACCATCTCGGAGGGCACGTCCGGGCCGACCGTCAGGTGGGCGCAGTACCTCCTCGTGCGCCGAACGCTAACCTACGAGCAGATCGACGGGATCTTCGGCCCTGTGACTAAATCGGCCGTGGAGCAGTTCCAGCAAGAGGCTCAGGTCGCAGTCGATGGAATAGTTGGACCGGCCACATGGGCCGCGTTGGGCGGTGACGGTCCCGAGCCTCCGACGCTCAGCGAGGGATCGCACGGCGCCATGGTCGAGAAGCTTCAGACCGCGCTAAACGAGGGACGCGGCGACTTCGCCCCGAGCTCGAACCCGGTCCTCGCCGTCGACGGCGATTACGGCCCGCAGACCGCCACCGCTGTTAGGGGGACGCAGCACGAGGGTGGCATCGCAACAGACGGGATCGTCGGTCTTCAAACATGGGCCCTTCCAGTTCACGCCGCGGGCCAGGTCCTGGCCGATCTCTGCGGTGTCCCGGGCCCCGGCGGATGACAGACACTGCGGCCTGCAGCCGTCGCACTACGGCTGGTCGTAGCTGCACAGCGAGGCGTTTGAGCGCCCATCCAAGAACAAGAGCAAACTGATTAACCTCCGACGTCGCGGCTTGCGATGACGGCGGGCGTGAGCATCTCCGTGGTATGGCGCCGGATGCATCCGTCCGTAAGGTTCGTGAGAGCCGTCGGCAGGATTTCGTCGGCCATTTCGCGGACAGCATCGCCGCTCGCTAGGCCAGGGAGCATGCTCTCGAACGTACGCGCTCAGAATCTCGACAATCGGCCACGATCGCCGCGCGACTCACGAGCTAGCCGCTCCAATGCATAGATGCCGCCCAGGCGGACGTCAAGCTGCGTGCTACCCAACTGGTCGATTGCCCGGGTAAATCGGTCAGTGACCTGGCCTTGACGATTAAGCGCAAAGGTACGAGCAGTGTAAATCGCACCGATGGCCGCCAGGGAGCCTGCGAGGATCGCAAGTAGCGCGGTTCTGACGCGCGCGATCTCGGTGGCACTGTTGCTCGAGGCCAATTGGTGCGGTGCCCACCGGATCACGATCCAGCTCACTAGAGCTAGGACGAGTGCCCCGCACACGAAGCAGATCCCCATCTTGAACAACCACGAGCGCTGCCACAGGCCTCGTGGCCACTGCCGAAAGGTGGCTCAACACGGTGCGTACTATCGCTTATTGCTTGCCCGGGGGCAGGTATCGCGTGGCGAGGGCAGCGGCCCGAGATGCAATCGTCGCACCGCTAGGTTCGCGCTTGCTTTCGCCTGATCAAGGCTTGTGACGCGCCGCTGCCCCGGCGCTCGCAACCAAACGGAAGGGATGAGTGAGTCGCCGGCGGGATGTAACTCGACGACATTCTGGTAGGGCGCCCGCAACGCCGACGCAGCATGCCTCAGCGACTTCTTCTAGCTGCGCTTGAGACGGCGTTGTTCGGTGCGCTCGCACCGGCCGTCTGCCGAGACGGGGAGCATCGAATAGGTCTCGTGGCGGTCGAGAAATAGCAACTCAATCGGCACAATGCTCCCGAGCTTCAGTTCTGAATATGGCACGCGCGCTGGGATGGTCGTGCCGACCGAATCGGGTACCAAAACGGGTACCAAAAAAAGCAAATCTGACCCCGCCCAACCGAAGACAATTTCACGAAAGCCCTGCAAATCAGCAGGTCGCTGATCGCTCTAAAGCCTCTCATAACCCGAAGGTCGCGGGTTCGAATCCCGCCCCCGCTACTAAGAAAAGGACCGGACACCGCGCCCTTTCTACTTCATCGGCTAGGAGGGTTTCTGTGGGCAAATGTTGCGGGCAACGGTCGGGTGCTCTCCGTCATACGTCCAATATGCGCCGCCCTTGCCAGTACGGCGCTCCCTAGGGCGGAAGAACTGCCCCTCCTGGATCTAAGGTCGAGTGCTTTGCCTGTTCTGTTCCGCCTTCGTGCGGGCGCGACGGGTTGCTCGTCGGAGCGACAGCAGTGGCGACGGCCCGCGGCGGAGGCTAGAGCCGAAGCAAGTTTGTGCCGCAGGGCAAGGGAGCGAAAAGGAGGTTCGTTCGAGCGTCAGTTAGCAGCGTACGCAACTTACCGCTCTGCCCTGAGCGTACTGGCGCGCCCACTGATTCGACGGTCTTACACGGACACGTTCACCGGGTACTAGGTCATCAAGTAGCTTTCTCTATCGAGCACTTCGTCACGCTGGCGGCAGAACGTTCCTACACTTCATCCGCGTCCGCGACTCCATCGGAAGACGAACGATGGCGACGGGAGCTCACACGCCAAAAGACCCGACGCGTACTCACGCGAGTGTGGTTCCCCGTTTGCGCGAGACATGGGCCGTAGCCTGCCCCAGGCGACGTCACGTGGAGCTAATGGATCTGGCCCGTGGCAACTGCGGTCCCGGCGGCACCGCATCAGGTTCCGGATCTGCCATATCCGTGGGTAGGGTGACCGCGCGATCGCGTGTCGGGTCTTTCTGCCCGAGGCAGCCTACGTCGGGCGGTACGGCTAAGTCTGATGCTGCTTAAAGGATCTAGCTGTTGCTTTTCCCGCGCAATATCGGCTGGACGCCGCACCCATGGGAGCGCGCGGCCGGAGAAGACGTCACGGAGCGCGCTGGCGCTCATGACACTCAATACTTCCGCGATGGGGTCCGCCTTCCCTTCGTCCACCGCGCAACTACATGGCCCCATGGTTGTGCTGGTGGCGGTTAGGAGGAGCCGGCTTTCTGTGGTTGAATGGTGCGCGGTGCTCCGCCGCAATAAAGACACTCCTTCGCGCCCAGTCGCGAAACCACACGGACCAAGGTGTTACAGGATCGAATCCGTCTTCTGCAGGCCCTCTTTCCGCGACCAAAGGATAAGACCACATGGGATTTAACGAAAATATCCAGAGCCGTCAGGGGCTGCTCGAGTCCATGATAGACGTAGATACAAAGCAGTTCCTTTTCCTTCGGCATCTTTGGGCTACTCTAGGTGAACGGCTCGGTGTGGCCGGATCTGATCTGATGTTGGCTGGCCTCCGGCAATTCGGCCATTGGCGCGGGGAATACATTCGTTTTCGCGGAGACACGCTCGTTCGGGGAGCAACGCCGACGACGCTCATCGACAACTGGGACGGCTGTGACCTCGCACTTGCTGGCGCACGCACCCAGCTGACGGTACAAGTCGTCCACAGCGCGGTGATCACGCGATTTACAACTATCCCAGGTGGTCAGGAGTTTGATCGGGACGGCGCTGCATTGCTGCGCCAATACTGGCGGGTCCTCTGCGAAGGGATCGCTGCGGGATTCGCGCCGGACATTAGTGCAGAGGTTCGGTTCGGGGATCCTTCTGCCGACATGGAAATCGTGTGGACGGGAAATACTGAGACGGCGGTCGCCGAGCCGGAAGATGTGGTCGAGCGAGTATTGGGCGACAGCGCGCGGGCAATCGAACAGACACGCCGCGCCTCCATGAATAATGGCGCGCTATACATGTTTGTGGCGCGAGAGGTGATCCGGCGCTATGACGCTGCAGGTGAGACCGCAATCCGCGCAGCGGTTCGGTCCATCGGGCGCGAGAGGGCGCAGCGTTTGAAGCGGAAGCACGAAGAGGAAGGTAAGGAACCGAGCCTTCGGACGCTTATGGAGGACTGGGATGGCCCGCTCGTCTCCGTCTGGACATGGCGGAACGAGGGCTATCTCTCGGAGGGCTTGTGGCACCAAGACTGCGTCTGGTGCCCCTACGCCGCTGCATGGCAGGAGTTCGGAGCCGAGGGGCTGTCATTGGGACATCTGTACGATGTTGAGCTGCACACGGCTCTGTACTCCAGCTATCTTCCGGACGTGATCGTTCGCTGGGAGGAACTGAAGACCCGGGGAGACCCCGTGTGTAAATTCAGGTTCAGCGTTCCTTCTCTCATGACCGACAGCGAGCGGCGACAGGAGGCCGAATCGTCTGGAGACGCTGTTGGCAGCTAGTAGCTACCTCGGCTACTGGAATGCTCACGACATAGCCGCAGCCGTTGGGCGTGGTGCGGTGTCGGTGGAAGAGATCGCAGCTGCGATGCTTGCGCGCATTGAAACCATCGAATCGGAGGTGAATGCATGGGTGACGGTCTCTCCAGACTTCGTCTTGCGAGAGGCGAGACAACTGGACGCACAACGGGACCGACCGTCACTGCCACTTCTTGGGGTCCCGGTAGGGATCAAGGACTTAACCGTCACTGCGGGTCTACGCACTACCTTCGGGTCAGAGCGCTTTCTCCACCACGTACCGGATCATGATGCACTGATTGTTCAGAGACTGCGAGCAGGTGGCGCACTCATATTGGGAAAAACAAACACGCCGGAGTTTGGGGTCGGCGGAAATACGGTGAACCGAGTTGCTGGCATGACGAGAAACCCGTGGGATCTATCTCGCTCAGCTGGCGGGTCGAGCGGTGGTTCTGCGGCGGCACTTGCATCCGGTACATGTGTGCTAGCTGAAGGCAGTGATACTGGCGGCTCTCTTCGGATCCCTGCGGCGTTCTGCGGGGTAGTTGGATTCCGTACCAGCGTTGGCCTCATCCCAGACGTACCCGCGGAGCTGAGCTGGGATACCTTGTCGGTGACGGGCCCGATGGCGCGAACGATCGATGATGTCGAGGCGATGCTGAACGTTGTCGCCGGTCCAGCTGTGGAATCCCCATTGTCACTGGCGTGGTCGGTTGATGCCCTCCAGTCGCGGAGATTTCCACGCCATGCCCGGATCGCCTGGTCATGTGGGGGTGACTTGTGCCCAGTTGCCCCCGAAATCGAGGCGGGAGTGCGCACAGCCGCAACGGCTCTGGAAAGCATTGGCTGCTCCGTAGAGGAGGCGTCTCCGGACCTTACGGGACTTCAATGGGTCATACAGGTCTTACGCGCAGCACGGATGGCAGGGCTGCATGGGGAGGAACGCGATGACGACGCTGAGGCCAGGAACCCAGGACTCGTAAGCGATATCTCCCGAGGCGGTAGTCTCTCGGCCGCTGAGGTGGTTGCGGCGGAGCGAGCGCGCGGAGAACTTTATGCACGAACGTGCGCGTTCTGGGACCGGTACGACCTGCTCGTTCTACCCACGACTCCCGTCCTGCCTTTCCCGGTGGAGGAATTTGCTCCAATGAAGCTTGGTGGTAAAGAGTTACAACTATATAGTGACTGGATGATTCTAACCCACGTCGTTACACTGATGGGATGGCCTGCATTGGCCGTACCGGCCGCGCCCACGGGCG
Source organism: uncultured Solirubrobacterales bacterium (assembly GCA_963808655.1). Classification (GTDB taxonomy): domain Bacteria; phylum Actinomycetota; class Thermoleophilia; order Solirubrobacterales; family Solirubrobacteraceae; genus Palsa-465. The sequence goes on along the minus strand of CAWEGZ010000020.1, from coordinate 404,459 downwards.
ACGGCCTACCAGTCGGCGTCCAGTTTATAGCGCGCCCCGGATATGAGTGGGCGCTGCTAGCCCTTGGGCGGGAGTATGAAAGCGTGGTGAGATGGGAGAGCCACCTGCCGCCGCCCGCCATCAAACAGTTACTTGCCTAACGGGCTAGCACGACCACCAGCCCACGGCGTCCGGCGGCCCAGGAACTGGGAATGCCGGGTTCGGCCCGGCGAAACGTCGTTGGTCCTTATCGAGAATCTAGGCAATGCATCCGAAGGTGCCCGTTCTGGACTTAGGTTGCCTTCGCAGAACCGTTCGGCGCCCATGCTCGGCTTGGACCCGGGAGTTCGGCTCCGCCGGCCGATGTGTCCGCTGGGTCCAATCAGTGAGGCGCGATGACCGGTGGACCGATGTCGCCCGTCCGAGGCGGTGCCTGCCCGTCTGCGCTGACGACTACCTCGCCGACACTTCCGTGGTAACACAGCTAAAGACGAGCGCCTTAGGTCGCGCCGTCAGATCACCGGCGATCCGGAGAACAAAGCGGTTGGCGTCTGTGGCCGTGAGCGCGAACTGCCAGTAGGGAAGTCTGAGGCGTCTCGCGAGCTCGTCGCTTACCCACGATGCGTCCTCTGTCGGCAGCGTCGCCGTAATGCCTCTGCGTGCGTGCGCCGCGACAGCCTCGGCGACAGCGGGCGGGGCGTGTCGTGCCATCGAACCGGTATCCCCAAACGCGCCCGCCCTCGGCTTCGCGCGCGAAATGGAATGCGGACCCGCCCATTCGGCCATCCGCGGCATCGGAACTCCCGCGAGGAGCTAGCGCCCCCGGTCTCGAACATGCGATCGGACTCCGGGTACTCATCGACGACGCGTCGAACCTACACGTCGTCAACGCCGCGAGTCGTTCTCGATCGGAGATCGGCAGTGTGGTGTTGAATTCCAGTGGGTACAAGTTGCTGCTCTTATGCAGTCACCAGCAGTCGCTCGCTACTGAATCTCGGATCGACGATGTCTAGCGCTGCCTGCGCCGCTCGGGTACGGGTCACCGCTTCTGATGAGCGCGTCAGAGACCAGCTGTAGTGCGGGCTTCACGACTGCCGCTAGATCAGCGTCATCAACTGCTTCCCGTCACCGAACAAGACCGGTCCGGGATTACTCCTGGGCTCGACGTAAAGGCATCCCGCCGGGTCTTCGGCCGTAGCTACGGGTTGCGAGGGCGAGCAGGAGCGTAGTTGCGAAGCACACTCCAGAAACCAAGATATATGGGACGGCATCGCTTGTCGCCGCGGCGAGCCTGGAACCGGCCGCCGCGCCGACTATCTGGCCTGCGGCCCACGCAAAATTCCACATCGCGTACGCGATGCCCTGATCAAGACCCTGCGCGTCGGCGCCGCTCGACAGCAATGCGCTCGCCGGAACCCACGCCGTACCGAAACTCAAAATCGCAAGCATGATCGCTAGCGCCAAGAGCCACGCGGTGTGTGGAACGGGCAGGAGAAGTGCCACCAGCGCTGACGCCGCGAACGTGAAGCGGATTACGAACAGCGGCCCCCGTCGGTCGGAGACGCGGCCGATGAACGGGCTCGCTAGTCCCTCCGCGATCGCGCCAACGAAGAACGTACCGCCCACTAACAGCGTCCCAGCGCCCAATGCGCTTAGGCGTAATGGCCCGAGTACGCTCAAAACGCCGAACAGGGCGCCGGAAATCGCCGTAAACCACATGCCGGCCGGCATACGGATGTCAGCGCTGATCGAGCGAACGATGTCGATTAACCGAAGGCGATCACCAACTGGTGGCCCCGGTCGCCGTAGAGCGGACAGCGCAAGGCCAAGGATCAACGCTGCCAGAACCGAAAATGTTTCTCGGGGGCCGGTCAGCTCGGCGACTGAGCCAATTGCGGGTCCGAGCACCGTACCGCCGATTGCTATTCCGAGCACGCGGCCGACGACCTCGCCCCGACGTTCCGGAGGATTCGCGGCTACTAGCCAGGCGAGTCCGCCCGACCAGATCAGAGACGACGCCACCCCTTGAACAAATCGTGCAACGTCCAGCGACATGACCGATCCGGCAAAACCGAAGACTGCACATGTAACACCCAGCAACAGCATCCCTGAAACAGCCGCCCGTCGCGCGCCGAAACGCGCAACCGCGAACCCTGCGGGTATTGCCGACACGAGTGCACCGATCCCATAACAGGCGGTGAGAAGTCCTGCGGACGGTGTTGATATGTGCAGGTGACGCGCGTAGTAAGGCAGCAATGGCGTCAACACTGAGTAGAACATCGCCTCGACGAGGACCAGGGCGCTCACCGTCATGAACAACGCCCGCGCCGAGCGAGAGGCTGTTGAGTTCAGCGACAAGCTGTCCACGATTTTGAAATCGCGATCGCCCAGCCCGCCAGGCAGGCGCGGCGGACACATTCGCCGGCGAGCGCGCCACTTGGCCCATCGGTCTCGAGCATGCCATGAAGATAGACCTCGTTCCTCCCGCGGGTACGCCGACCAGATCGGCCGCTACAGCCGGAGCGGTCCTCTCGAGAGCCTCGAGGTGCCGCTGTAGACGTGCTGACCGGGCTCTGATCGAGCGCTGTCAAGCGTGCGAACGGGAACTATGCCTAGCTTCGGCTTGTTCTTGTCACATTCGAGACGGAGGGCGGACTCCTCGGACACGGCGAGGAGGTCACGCGGCGAGGCGCGCACATGACGACGGCCATTCATAGACTTGCTGTTGGTGTCGGCTCTGTCGCCGACGATGGGGCGGGACACCGGCAGCGTTTTGGATCACGATGTTCAGCTAGTTTCGTCGTTGGGATGGTTGACGCGAATGGGGCATGCGACGCGTCGAGCGCGATTCGAGTTGCACGAGGGCCGGAGCGCTGCGACGTTGTCTGGCTATAGAGCCCGCCGCTCAACGACCTCGCCGGCTATCGCCTGTCCACGCGAGCACGCCCGCTTACGGCTGGGAGCGCGTTTTCGGGGTAATCGGCTTTAGGGCGTTGATCGGCAATCGCCTGATCGACGGACGACGTCCTGCGACCCAGCGCGAAAACCTCGCGTTGCGGCTGGAGCTTGGTCGCACTACAGTTTGCCCGCAGAAGTGACAGGACCCTCGGAGGGGATCGCGATGATGACGGTGGCCGATATATTGCAGCTGCCGGTAGTTCGTCGTGGGCTACCTGAGCTACTCGCCGCAGAACGCAGCCTCCAGCGCGGAGTGCGATGGACGCACATTTTGGACGTGCAGGACATCTCGGATCTCCTCCGCGGCGGTGAGTTTGTGCTCACAACCGGGCTCTCCGCCGGCGAAGCCGCCCGCTCCCAGATTGCGTTCGTCGACCGGGTATCAACCGATGGGGCTGCAGCGCTAGCGGTCGAGCTTGGAACCACGTTCCGCCGATCTCTGCCCGATCCGATGATTTCCGCAGCACGCCGGAACGAGCTGCCGTTGATCGCGTTCCGGAGACGGGTCCGGTTTGTCGAAGTCACGGAGTCGATCCAACGCGAGTTGATGGGTCTTGAGTTTGGGCTCCTCCAGCAGCGCACCGATTTGCAAAGTCGCTTCAGCAGGATGATTTTGGACGGCTACGGGCCGCCGGAGATTCTGGAGGAAGTTGCGCGAACGATCGCTAATCCAGTCCTTCTGGAGAGTCCAACCCACCGCTTGATCTGCCATGCGTCCTACAGGTCTGGTGACGATATCGTGCTCGCCGCCTGGCAGGACCTGGCGAGAATGCGCTCTCGAGGAGAGGATGACTCTCAACTCGCGGCGGTGGCTACCGTCGAGATGTCCGGGGGCGCAAGCGGTCGCCTGCTGGCACTCCAGATCGATTCCTCGATTAGCCCACGGGATCAGATCGCAGTCGAGGAAGCCGCGATGGCGGTGGCGTTGGTGATGCACCGACAGCGCTCGGAGGAGGAGCTTCTCGGCCAGGCTCTTCGTTCCCTAATCGGCGATCTTCTCGCCGGGCGAGTAACTGAAGGTGCCGCCAATCGCCGGGCCGCTGCACTGGGTTTTCCGGCCGACCACAGCCGACTGTGGCCGATTGTGCTTACGACGCGATCCGCGATCCCCGATCGGCGCTCGTCGCTCAGCTCTCTGGTTGCGCCTCTCCGGAAAGATCTCACCCGGCGGGGCTGGCCGGTTCTAGCCGAGACATCGGAGCGATCCCTACTGCTCATCATCAATGGTGGCCTGGCCCGTGGGGACGCGGACGCCTGCGACCATATCGCCAGCGATCTCCGAGAGATCTCCGAGCATCATGGTTTTGCTTCGGATGATCTTGTTGTCTCGATCGGTCGTCCGCAGACCGCGTGGGTCGTAGCAGGAAGTTCGCTCTCACGAGCTATGCGTGCCGCGGAAGCCGCGGTCGCGGACCCGTGGCGTCCCTGGACCGACGGAAGCCGGTTCGGACTAACCGACCTTCTGTCAAGCCTTCGCGACAATCCCGATTTGACGGCGTTTATCGACGATCAGCTGGAACCGCTCGTCGAGCACGATCGCGACCGGAGGGCGTGGCTCTTGACCACGCTCGAGGAGTATCTCGGCCACGGGGGCCGGAAGACCGAGGCAGACTCGAGCGCTACACCTACAGCGCCAGTCGCTCTACCACCGACTAGAGCGAATTGAGGAGCTCCTGGGGATTAGCCTGGAGGACGATCAGGCCTGCCTCGCGTTGCACGTTGCGCTCCGGGCACGCCGCGTCTTGGACCTGCTCGACCACGGCCAATCCTCGGCTGTCGACATGGCCATGGCGACAGAGCGTCAGAAGTCCAGTCCCGGATTCTGACGCCCAGCCCCTTGTCGGCACTCGTGCGGGAGGACAAGATCGTCGATGATCGGCCCGGGCCGCGGAATACGTCCGACGCCGCGGCCTGTAAGCCGAGGACCGGTTTGACCGCTACCGAGCCCGGAAACGAAATCTCAGGACCGAGAGAGGGCTTCGCTGATGTCGAGCGTCACCAGCAGTGCCGTCGGGAGCAAGATGTATTTCCCTCGAGATGAATATGTAGACCGCTGGTCCCGTCTTGAGGCCGAGCTCAAGCGGCTTGGCTACGACACAGCCGTGTTCTGGCAGCGGACAGGCGGCAGCTACGACCGTGCCGGCGATGTCTGGTATCTGAGCGGGTACGCCTCGCACTCCTCGGGACAGGAGCCGGCGTCAAACGCCGTGGGAAGAGCGTTCGCCGCGCTTTTGGTGCGGGTCGGCCACGAACCTGAACTCCATATCGCCGAGCCGGAGCTTACGGTGGATCGTCGCTACGTCGCCGTCGAGAACATCGTTGGTCACGACGATGACCTGGCGACGGGCTTGGCGAACAGGCTCGCGGAGTTGAAGATCACCGGGCGAGTTGCGTACAACGGTGAGGACTTCCTACCGGTCCTCATCAATCGGTTGCTCACGGCGGCAACTCCCGAGATCGAGTGGGTGCCCGAGGAGTACCTTCTGTTCGAGATCCAAAACCACAAGAGTGGGCGTGAACTCGATCTCTATCGAGAGGCCGGTGAAGTTGCCACGGAGGCCCTCACCGCTGTCATGGAGGGGCTTATCACGGGCGAGCGCCAATGTGACGCTGCCGCGAAGGCCGCGGCAATTGTCGTCGGCCACGGTGGCGGTTTCCAACGCATTGGCGTCAACACCGGCGACGCCAGTGAGTTCGCGATGTGGGACTTCCCGCTCTACGGATACTCACGCGATGCGGCTCAGCCAGGCGAAATGGTGCGAGCGTGGGTCTACGGACCGATCCTGAACGGCTACTGGCTTGATCCAGGACGGAGTTCGGTCTGCGGCGACCCGTCGCCCGAGCGCAAGCGACTTGTCGAGAGCGGGGTAGCCCTCATGCAGAAGATCATGGGAGCAATCAAGCCAGGCGTGACACCTCGCGAAGCGGGCGCGGTCGGTGATGCCTTTGTCAAGGAGCTCGGCTACTCCGAGGATAAAGGCGGCGCAATCTGGGACCTCTACGGACACAGCATCAGCACGTTCTGGCTTGGACCGAACATTCCGGCGTTCGGTGCGCACGGCGACGACAACGATCCCGGTTGGTGGAACGTCGATCGCCCGTTTCACGAAGGCCAGGTGTACACAGTGGAAACGTTCACGCGCGATCCGGGAGTGGGTACCGCGACGTTCGAGGAAGTATTCATCATTCATGACGACGAGTTGGAGATGCTCAGCAAGACCCCGATGCTGTTCTGGTAGCCGGATCTCGTCACACAACATCTTCGCTCACCTTGAGCCAACGAACGAGCGACCTCAGGCCGGGCTCGCCCGAGCACCGGCCCCGGCAGTTTGTTCCACCCGTCCTCCAGGGCCTGGCCGCTGAGCTGGCCGAACTCGATGCCACGACGCTCGCTGGGCTCTGCTCCGCAGGCGAGCTCTCGGCGGTCGAAATAATCGAGGCCACGCTCGCGCGGATCAGCGCATGCGACGCTGAGATCAACGCCCATGTGGAGGTCTTTGCCGAAGAAGCGATGTCCTGCGCGCTCGATACTGACACGCAGATCGCGCGGGGCGACGACCCGGGCCCGCTGGCAGGTGTCCCGTTCTCGGTGAAGGACGTCACCTGGGTGAATGGAGCGCGAGCGACAAATGGGTCACTCGCGCTTCGGGAATTTCGGGCCCCGGCAGACTCCGAAACGGTCGCGCGCATGCGGGCGGCCGGCGCCATTCTGATCGGAAAGACCAACAACCCTGAGCTGTGTTTCAGGGGGATTACCGACAACCCCGTGTATGGGCTCACCCGAAACCCCTGGGACCTCGAACGCACGCCTGGGGGATCAAGCGGCGGTGCTGCAGCGGCGGTGGCAGCACGGATGACGCCACTAGCGCTTGGCTCCGACGGAGGAGGCTCCATCCGCATCCCATCGTCGTTTTGCGGGGTAGCCGGCCTCAAGCCAACCACCGGACGGGTAAGGCGCAAGCCCGGTTTCCGAGGATGGGCGACGCTCTCGACCGACGGACCGATCGCCCGGACGGTTCGCGATCTCGATACCTGTCTGCAGGTACTCAGCGTCGAAGAAACGCCGACCGCCGCTCATGAGATGCGACTCGCGTACTCGCCCGACCTGGGCTTCGCCCCCGTCGAGCCGGCCGTCCGGAGATGCTTCGCGCAAGGCGTGGAACGGATGCTCGACGCCGGCTGGAACTTGCAGCCCGCATGCCCGCCAGCTCAAGACCCGAATGAGCTATGGACGCGCATTGCCGTCATCGAGGGGTATGCGGCTCACCGGGAGCTTCTTTCCAAGCATCGAGCAAGCCTCAGCGACGATACGGCAGCGCTAATCGAAGCCGGTGCAGGCTATAGCGCTGCCGAGTATCTCGATGGCTTGGAGGAGCGAGCTTCCTACACACTCACCTGGGAGGCGTTCTTTCGCTCCTACGACGCCTTACTGTGTCCAACGATGCAGCTGACCGCAATGCCCGTTGGGATGCTCACGCCCGCGACGATTGATGGCACGCCGATCGACCCGTCGTTTGACGATTGGTGCACGTTTTGCCTGCCCGCGAACCTCACGGGGCAACCAGCAACGTCGGTGCCCTGCGGACTTGACGACTTCGGAATGCCTATTGGCCTTCAGGTGATCGCGCCACGCTGGCGCGACGATATCACCCTCACGATCGCATCGGCCTGGCAGCAGCTTCTCCAAGATGCCGAGTTTGACCCCGCTCGTCCGGAGCGGGCGCCCCTTAGACCCTGAGTCTGACAGGAAGGCAGAGCCCGTGACGCTAACGCCCATCAGCCAACACGTTGGTACCCATATGCCGTTCCCCAAAGAGGAGTACGAGCGGCGCTGGGCCGCGCTCGACGCTGAGCTTGATCGCCTTGGCTACGAGAACGTCGTCATCTGGGGTCGGTCGGGCGGCAGCTATGATCGCGCCGGGAGCATCACCTACCTGACGAACTTCGCTTCGCACTCATCAGGTCAGGAGTGGTCGTCAGGCGATAGCGCCGTGGGGCGGTCGTTCGCTGCGCTGCTATTCCGACGCGGTCATGAGCCCGAACTCCACATCGCCGAGCCCGTGATCACAGCGGAGCCGCGCTACGTCGCAATCGCGAATGTCGCCGAGCACCTCCAGGACATAGGTGCGGGGCTGGGACAGCGCCTCACAAAGCTTGGGATCGAGGGGCCCGTCGCGTATCTGGGTGATGACTTCCTGCCCATCCAGATCTATCGCACACTCGTCGCAGCGACGCCCCAGATCGAATGGATCGCCGAGGATTTCCTCCTCGATGAAATCCAGAGTCACAAAAGCGACCTCGAGCTCGACCTCTACCGCGAGGCCGGAGCGGTCGCCGCGCGCGCGCTGACCGCCTTCATGGAGGCGCTGATCCGCGGCGAGCGACAGTGCGATGCTGCGGCCGACGCGGCCAACATCATCATTCGGTCATGTGGCGGCTTTCAACGTCTCGGGTGTCACACCGGCCAGCGCAGCGAATTAGCCATGTGGGATAACCCCTTCTACGGCTATTCGACCCAACGTGCCAGCCCGGGTGAGCTGGTCCGGGCCTGGGTGTACGGGCCGATTCATCACGGCTACTGGATTGATCCGGGACGTTGCTCCACATGCGGCCAACCGACAGCCGAGCGGAAGGCCCTCGTCGAACTGGGCGTCGAACTCACCGAGCGCTTGATCGGCGAGGTCGCGGCCGGCGTCACGCCACGCGAGGTGGGAATAATCGGGGATAGGTGGATTCGTGAACACGGACTCACCGAGGACATGGGTGGCGCGATCTGGGACCTCTACGGCCATGGACTCAGCACGTTCTGGCTCGGGCCGCTTATTCCCGCCCACGGCGCGGAGAGGGTTGTGAACGGACGCGGATTCCAGAACGTCGACAAGCCATTCCACGCCGGGCAGTTGTTCACGATCGAGACGTTTCTCCGGCAGCCTGACATCGGTACCTCTACCTTTGAAGAGGTGTTCATCATCAAGGAAAGTGGGGTCGAGCGCCTCACCGCTGAGACGCCGATGCTGTTCTGGTGACAGGACCCCAGAGCGGGCAAGGCCCTTGATGTCCCCCGGCTGAGCGACGAGTCTGACCCAATCCATGCACGCGCCCATACCGGCCGACAGCTTTGACCTGGATGCCATGGTGACGGAGCTCGCGGGTTGGCTCGAGGTCGAGAGTCCCACTTACCACCCCGCTGGCGTCAACCGGATGATGGATCTTGCTTGTGAGACGCTTGCTCCGCTGCGCGGCACGGTCGAGCGGCGCCCGGGGCGTGGAGGGTTCGGTGATCTGGTCACTGTCAAACTTCAGGGTGAGGTGACAAAGCCCGGGATTCTTGTTCTGGCGCATCTCGACACCGTACATCCGGTGGGCTCAACAGCGACCGATCTTGCGGTGCGGCAAGACGGGGATCGGCTTTACGGCCCCGGCGCGTTCGACATGAAGGGCGGCGCCTATGTCGCTTGCACGGCGCTGCTCAAGATCGCGGCGCTGGGCGAACGAACACCGCTACCGATCACAGTGATGTTTATTCCCGACGAGGAGGTCGGGAGCCCGACGTCGCGCGAGGAGATTGAGCACGCCGCGCTAAGGCATCGATACGTGCTCGTCGTGGAACCGGGGGATCAGCAAAACCTGGTCACCGGGCGTTGGGCGATCCAGCGTTTCACAATGCGAACTCGCGGCGAGCCGGCACATGCGGGTGTACCTGCATCGGCCTCATGGTCGGCGATCTCGGAGATGGCGATGCAGATTCTCCGCGTCGAAGCCCTGGAGGATCCCGAGTGCAACGTGACGCTGAGGGTCGGAAAGGTGCAAACAGGAACGTTCGTTAACGTGGTCTCGGCGCTGTGCGAGGCCGAGGTGTTGACCGTCGCCGCGGATCCGGCGAGTGTCGAGCGAGTCCGCGACCGAATGTTCGGCCTGACGCCGACACATCCCGGGATCACGCTGGAGGTCGATCCGGGTCCCGTCAGACCGCTCTATGAGCCGGGTGAACCAACCCTCGCACTGTACGAGCGCGCGCGACGCATCGCCCGGTCGCTCGGCTTTGATCCCGGCCATCATTCGGCGGGCGGAGGTAGCGACGCCAACTTCACGGGCGCACTCGGGATCCCGACGCTTGACGGCCTTGGGGTATGTGGCGGAGGCCTTCACACCCGCGGAGAGCTTCGATCCGTCACTTATTCCGCGTGGTCGGCTCCTTTCCGGCCTGTTCAGGAGCTTGATATGAGGCGTGTAACCAGACCGGTCGGGAGTAGTTACCAACAACAATCGAGCGGAGGGGACCATGGAGCAGCGTTTTGCAGGTCGCTCGGCAATCATCACCGGCGGAAGCCTCGGTATCGGACGCGCGGTCGCCGAGCGACTGGCCACAGAAGGAGCGAATGTTCTCATCACGGGTCGCGACCGCTCCAGGCTCGAGCGGGTCGCAGCGGAACTCAGCGAGCTCGGTAGTGGCGAGACCATCGCCCATCCGGGCGACGTAGCGGCGCCAACCTCGGCGACAGAGACAGTCGGACTGGCGGTGTCTCGCTGGGGCCGGATTGACGTACTGGTGAACAACGCCGGTATTTATGACGATCACCCGTTCCTCGAGCAGAGCCCGGAGGAATGGAACCGTATACTCGCCGTGCTGCTGTCGGGGCCCTACTTCATGGCGCAGTCCGCGGCTAGGCTCATGGTCGAACAACACTCTGGGTCGATCATCAACATCTGCTCGATCGACGCACATGCGGCAGACGGACCGTACCCGGCATACGGGGCCGGCAAGGGGGGTCTGCTAACCCTCACGAAGTACATTGCGGTCGCGCTGGCCCCACACGGCGTCCGCTGCAACTCGATCAGCCCCGGATACGTCGACACCCCGATGGCAGCCTCGCTCGGTTCCGCATACGAAGAGATGCGGCGCAACTTCTCGCGTGTCCCGATGGGCGCGACTGATCGACGCGACGGAAATCGCCTCGCTGTGCGCGTTTCTCGCTAGCGACGAAGCCAGCGCGATCACAGGGAGCGATCACGTAATCGACGCCGGTACGCTGGCGGATCTCCACGTGTATCCGACGCTCGGGGTCTGAGGAGACGTCGACGCGGCTCGCGATCGGGTCCTCTTCAAGACCGAGATGCAAGCCGCTCGAAGCCCCAACTCGCCGATTGAGCGCTCCGCCGGGCCGAGGCCTGCTGGTCCGCGGACAGACCGTCGATGCGCGGCGCCCGGACCTGACAAATAGACGATTGACCGTCGAAGCCGCCGCAGTCAAGATGTCGCTAGCTATGCCAAGGCCCGTCCGCTCGTAGCGCCGACGGGGCAATCGTCGGGGCTGCAATCCAGACGCTCGATGATGAGCGCCCCACCGCGAGTGCAGTGGCTTGGCGGGACGGTGTGCTCACCGCCGTAGGGGATGATGACGAAGTACGCCCCCACATCGGCTCCGGGACCGAGGTCATCGACGGTCGGGGCCTGGCGGTGGTCCCAGGCCTCGTGGACAGCCACATTCATCCGTTCGTCGGCACGCTGCGCACCCGCGGCGTGGACCTGCGCTCTATGCTCACGCTCGATGAGGTTCGTCATCGGCTCGCTGCCGAGCGCGAGCGTTGCGGACCTGACCTCTGGATCCTGGGCCACAGCGTTCGCTACGAGCCCTTCCACGACTGCGGCATACGTGCCGACAGGATCGCCGACGTGGTGGGCGACAGCCCGACGTTACTGAACTTCTACGACGGTCACACCGCGTTGGCCAACCACCCCGCGCTCGCCCTGGCGGGCGTGACCGGCCCACGAAGCTTTGCCGAATATGCCGAGGTGGTCTGCGATTCCGGCGGAAGTCCGACCGGCGCTCTCCTCGAAGAGCCGGCGATGCGGCTCGTCCGTGATGCCGTGCCGGCGTGGACGCAAGCAGAGCAACTCTCAGCTTTTGCCGATACGTTCCGAGCACTCAATCGTGTGGGGCTGACGGGCGCCCACGTAATGCTCGGTGATCCGGAGCGGCTTGAGGTGTGCCGGATGCTCGAGGAGCGAGGCGACCTGTCGGTTCGCTTGGTCATGCCTATGCATCAAGAGCCAACGATTTCTGACGACGAGGTCGAGGAGCGTCTGCCTCTTGCCTCGACGCACGGTCAGCTTTGGCGAGTGGGAACCGCGAAGTTCTTCCTCGACGGCGTGCTGGATTCGGGTACGGCGTGGCTGGTCGACCCGGGTCCAGGGGGCGTGAACGCTCATCCCTTCTGGCCCGAGGTTGGACGTTACGAAGAGCTCGTTCAACGGTTCACGCAGGCTGGGTTCACTGTCGCCACCCACGCGGTCGGCGACGGAGCGGTGCGGGGAGCATTGGATGCTTACGCGAAGGCGGGACCCCCCCGCCGCGGGAAACACCGCATCGAGCACATCGAAACGTTGATGGACGAAGATCTACCGCGGTTCGCAGCGCTGGAAGTGGCAGCGTCAATGCAGCCGCTGCACATGGAGGGCCTGGACGATCCTGCGACACCGAGCTCCTGGGCCGACGGCTTATCGGAGGGTCGATATGAACGTGGTTTCCGCAGTCGGGATTTGGTTGACGCCGGGGCGATCCTCGCTCTCGGATCGGATTGGATGGTGGCTGACTACGACCCGAGGGTCGGGATGGCATGGGCTCAGCTCCGCAGGAAGCCCCAGCAGACTGACCGTGTCCCCTATCTTCCGGAGCAGCACCTCAGCGCTGACTGCGTGCTCCGGGGCTACACAACTTGCCCAGCGCAGATTGCTGGGGACGAAGACATCTATGGTCGGCTTCGTCCCGGGATGCGTGCCGACATCACTGCGCTCGCGGAAGACCCGACCGGTGTTCCTCCAGACGAGCTGCCAGATCTTCCCGTTCTTCTCACAGTCGTCGACGGCGCTGTCACCCATCGCGCCAAGGAGATCGATGGTGATTAGCGAACCATCAACCCTCGGATTGTCGCGCAAAGTAGACCAACCCTCGTATTGTCACCCTGTTACGTCACGCGCGTGTCAGAATGCTCCTCCAGGCGCCCACGACGAGTCAGCCTAACTACTCAGAAAGGCACGAATGTCTGTAGAACCCAGGGCCCCATCGGCACCCCGCGGCACTAGCGCACCAACCGTCGGCGTCTTCACTAGGAGGTCGTCGGGGCTCGTACGCGAATTCTCGATCACGGACGCAGTTGTCTACGGGGTGCTGGCGGCTGGCACCCTCTACTCGCTTCTCTACGCGTTTCCGGTCCCTCAGACCTCGCTGCTAGGGGTCAACCTCCCGATCGGATATCTGATTGCCGCACTGTTCTTCCCGGGCGTGTTTGCGGCCTACGCAGCGCTTGGCTCCGCAATGCCACGGATGGGGGGCGACTACCTATTCCAGAGCCGCATTCTTCACCCCGCGATTGGATTTGCATTTGGCTTTGCCTGGGAGGTCTTTCTCTGGGTTACGTTTACGACCACGGGTGCAATCGTCGTCGCGACATTTGGTTTTGCGCCGTTGTTTTCCAATCTGGCCATCCGTCTCCACGATAGTGGCTTAATCAGCGTTGCGAGCTGGTTCAGCAGCATTACGGGTATCTTCGTCGTTGCGATGGTCGTTTCTCTCATTGGGTTCGTAGTGACGGTACGCGGCCTCGGCTTCTATCGGATGATCCAAAGATGGCTCCTAATGCCACTAATTCTGGTCGGAAACATTCTTTTGATCATCCTGCTGGCACGCTCACACGCATCGTTCCTGGGGAACTTTAATGCCTTTCAGCGAGCGGGCCACCTGCCGGGCGCTGCTGGCATAACCGCTGCGGCCGCCAAGGCCGGGTGGAAGCCGGCAGGCTTCAGTTTCGGTCACACTCTCCTCTTCATGAGCATCAGCGCCGGAACGTGCTATATCGTTTTCGCGGCGCAGGGACTGCTCGGTGAAACGAAGCAGGCGAGCAATTTCACGAAGCTCTTCCGCGGCTTCATGTGGGGCGGATTATATGTGGCCGTCATCGCTTTTATAATTCCCACCTGGCTCTTCACGAACGCTGTGGGTAGTCACTTTGCTCAAGCATACGCGACGGCGGCGACCGCCAACCCGGCGCTTTCATTGCCTGGGGTTCCTACATTTGCAGGAATCGCTATGACAATGACGTCCAGCCCTGTCATCATCATCATCCTCGCGGCTGGCTTCATTGTGTCTGGAACTTACTTTTCGGTGTGCGTGTTCTTGAACATGACCCGCGTACTGTCTGCGATGGGCATGGATCGTACCTTGCCGGAGTGGTTCTCACGCGTAAGTGAGCGTTACCACGCACCTGTCAATGCAGCGCTGTTTTATCTGGGGATGGCGCTTATTTTCAACCTGCTCTATAAATTCGTGGCGTCGGTTCGTACTCCCATGCTTCTCGGCGGTGCGTTTACCAGCGCTGGCGTCATCGCGGTAACGGGACTGGCAGCGGTCTTCTTCTCGATACGCGGAGGGAGCGTCTATGAGACTGCACCTGTGCGCGGTAAGAAACTGTTTGGCATCCCCGTCGAGGCGGTCGGAGGGGGCCTTGCGTGCTTGGCTTACGGCGGCGTGACCGTGGCTAACCTGATCGATCCGGCGCTCGGTTTCACCACCGGCTCGGCGCGGTTGCTCATCTTGGCGTCCTTGCTCCTTGCTGGGGTTTGGTACTTCGCGTATCGCGCATACCTGCGGTCGAGAAAGGGCATCAACATTGATCTCGCCTTCAAAGCGGTGCCGCCGGAGTGATGATCGGCGGCCCCGCCGGTAACCTCTTGTAGATGTTCAGGCGGCGGCCCCGCGCCAGCGCCGGCGAGCGCGCGACGATTCTCTTCGTCAGCGATATGCACGGCGCTCAGCTGACTTTTCGGAAGCTCCTTGGCGCGCTTGATGCGTGGTCACCCGATGTGCTGATTTGTGGGGGTGACGTTGCCGGCAAGGTCTTGTGGCCGGTGGTGATCGAGAACGGCACCGCGCATATGCAGTGGATGGGGGAGCAGCGCTCGGTGCCCCGTCGATGATCTGCCTGATTATGAGATGCAAGCGGGGCAGATAGGGATGTACCCGTACCACGCGGACAGAGACGAGCTCGGCGCCCTGCAGGCCAGCGAAGCATACATGGAGGAGGTCATCACGACGCTCATTATCGAGCGTTGGGTGGCGTGGCTTGAGCGCCTTGAGCAACGATGCGGAGAGCTGGAGATTCCGGCCTATGTGATGGCGGGGAACGACGATCCTTGGGAACTCGACGAGGTGACATCCGCGTCGCGGACGTGGGTGACTGCGGCGGACGGCCACGTCGTGCCGGTACGTGACCGGTGGCTGTTGCTCTCGTGCGGGCTGGCGAACGAGACGCCGTGGAACTGCCCGCGGGATGTCTCGGAGGCCGACTTGGCGGCGCGCCTTGATGAAATCGCCCAGGGCGTGGACAGTTTTGAAGCCGCCATCGCGAATATCCATGTACCCCCGCTCGATTCAGGACTCGACCTCGCGCCTCAGCTTGACACATCGATGACACCGCCAAAACCAATACCGGGGGTGGTGGCAGCTGTGGGGAGTGAAAGCGTGGGTCAGTTTCTGCGCGTGCGTCAGCCGTTGCTTTCGCTCCATGGCCACATCCACGAATCACGCGGCGTAGCACGTATTGGAAGGACAGAAGCATATAACCCCGGTAGCGAATACGCCGAAGGGATCCTGCGCGGAGTGCTGGTTACCGTGAACGACACCAAAGTTATCGGGCATCAGTTCGTCAGTGGCTAGGAGGGCTGACCTATTTCTGCGGCTTTGCTACGAGCCGGCGGCTGAGAGTGGGACGGGCCTGAGCGCCCGGATGCACGGACCGTAAGTCACCGTTTCAGGTATTCACGCGCAGGACATCACGAGTGGGTCGGTCAATTTGGGTACTCCGCATCGGTTCAAGAACAAGGTGGCGCTCGTAACCGGGGCGAGCTCGGGAATCGGGAGGGCGACGGCAGTCAAGCTTGCAACGGAGGGGGCGCGAGTCTTCTTATCTGGACGTAACCGCCAGAGGCTGGCCGAAAGCCTGGCAATGCTTGGTGGCGACGAGGGTTCAGCGACGTCACTTGAGGTGGATCTCGCAAGGGGCGGCGCTGCGGCAAGCCTCGCGACGGCGGCCCTGGAATGGGCGGGCGGGGTGGACATACTGGTTAACTGCGCCGGGAGCTTCCCGAGCGCTCCGGCCGCGACCCTGGACGATTCCGAATGGGACCGTGCCATTGAGCTGAACCTTTCGGCGGCAATGCGGCTAGCACGACCGTTGATCCCCTCGCTCGAGAAGAGACACGGCGTGATCGTACTCGTCAGCTCCATCAACGCGTTCGTTGGCGATGCACTCTCTCAATGCGCACATTATGCTGCGGCGAAGGCTGGAGTGTGCGGACTCGTGCGCCAGTTGGCAGTTGAGCTTGCACCGTCTATTCGAGTCGTTGCCGTCGCGCCAGGAGGCGTCGATACGCCCATGCTTGAGGGGTGGAACGAGGACCCCACTGACATGGCTGCGTGGCTCGAGCGATTCGTCCCGCTCAGGCGGCTCGCCCAGCCCGCGGAGATCGCAGAGGCAATCGCCTTCTTAGGCTCGGATGACGCGGCTTACATAACGGGCCAGGTGCTCATGGTCGATGGGGGGATGGCGGTCGTTTGAGCCCGCGGGTCGCTCAGGCACCTGTGTCACTGCAGGATTATCGCGGCGGCCTTTCAGTAGAGGCGAGCGAGACCCAGACCGGGCACATGTCAAACCTTCACGGCGAGCAAAGGCCACACGCGAACGAGCGACGTGGCCAGGCAGGTCCTCTATTCTACAACAGCACGACTTCGCCGAGGCCAAGTTAGGCCAGGCAATATCGCCCTTTTGACCAGCAGCATGAGTGGGTAGCTAAAGATTGAGCACGGACGCCTTGGATCCCTCGAGTGGTGCCCAGCCGCAGGCGGGCGCTCTCCCCGCGATGTTGGCTGCTGCCAAGGACATCGTCTTGGCAGGCGAGCGCGCTCGAGTGTCGATCCGAGCCATCGGAGGAATCGCCGTCTGGGACCGCTTGTCGGTCTCGGTGCGCACGGTGCTTGAGCGCGTGCGGAGCATTCCCCGGGACGTAGACCTTCTTGCCGCGCGAAACTCCGAGAAGGAAATAAAGAAGATCTTTGCCGAGCTCCCTGGGTACACCCCCGACGAGCGTTTGATCGCGTGGCATGGCCACCATCGGCAGCGCTACTTCAAGATGGACGATCATGGAGAAGTTGGCTTCGAAGTCGATGTCTTTCTCGGCAAGCCACCTCTCTGTCACGACATTGACTTCGCGGACCGGCTCGACCTCGATGGCATGACGATGGCACCCACGGATCTTCTTCTTCAGAAGCTGCAGGTCCATGACGCGGACCAAAAGGACTTGCTCGACACCTCCTGCCTACTCGCCGATTACTCTCCCCAGGACGGCGAGGGACAGCGGACGATCGAGGTCGGGCGGATCACGGACCTGACTTCGCACGACTGGGGCTTTTACTACACGGCCACGTCCAATCTCGACAAGGCGTTGACGGCCACCCAACAACTTGATGATCCGATACGACAGACAGCGGCCGCCAACATCCATGTGCTCGCCAGCAGAATTGACGATGCTCCCAAGTCTCGGCGCTGGAAGATGCGGGCACGCGTCGGCACAAGGGTTCAGTGGTATGAGGACGTCGAGGAACTCGTGCGATAGTTCAATCTGCGGCTTGCACACGCAGACCATGATCTGCTCGTGAGCGGCTCGAGTCAGGCGGTATTAATACCCGAGCGGATGCGCTCGATAATTGCTGGGAGTTCCTCCGCAGGTACGTCGTAGTTGTAAAGGGGGCTTTCAGCGGCATGCGTCAGAAACCGACGGCACGCCGCGGCGCTAGAGGGCCGGACGCGAGCCGACGGCATCGCGATTTCCGCGGCGAGGGCCTCGAGTTGGTCCTCGTGACGAGCGACGCGGCTGGCGAGATACCAGCTCCCTGGCATCGGTGCCTCCCGGACCACCTCCCTCAGCCATGCCGCGAGCCGCTGGCGCTCCCGTGGGCGGATCAGAGGGTCGCCATACCGGCGAACTTCGGCAAGCGTGTAGGCATTCGGATCGAGCGCGAGTTGCGCGATCGTGTTGCGGCGGCTCAGCAGGTTAGTGAGGCTAAGTAGCGCGGCGACCGCTCCTCCGACCAGCATCGGCGAGGCGTCCGTGGCCGCAAACGGCGCGATCGATGCAGCCAGGGCCGTGCAACCTGCGGCTGCTAGAGCCGTCTCACGCGCGCGAATCGATTTGCGCTCCAACCGTCGTGCTACGTCTTCAAGCTCACGCGCGTTCATCGCTCGAGCGAGCATACCGTTCAAGGGAGCGCGTTCCCCGACCAACTCCTGTTGAAGACGGACCGCCGGTGTGATCCACGACATCTCATCTTCCAGCCCAAGTGTTCCGGGAGCAGGCTGGGGCTGGATAGACGCCGTCACGCCGCTGGGAGGTTGGCGGAATCAGGCTCTCGTCGAGCAAGGACTCTGTCGATACCGCACAGGCCTCCGACGACCCGGGGTCAGGGGGAGAGATGTCCACCGGTGCTTCTGGAGACTCTCCTCCTCCTGAGCCGCGGCGCCAGACCCGGGACAACCCCCATGCGCGTGCGACCGCTCCAGTCACGAATCGTTAGTCTAATGCTGAGTCCACCAGGATTCCGCTCCAGGATTCCGGCTCCGGGATTGCTCGGCGATACCTGAATCGGCGTCGGCGGCAGCGAGGATGTCAGAACTGCGAGTCACTGCTTGGACGGCGTCCAAGCAGTTGCCGAAGATCGGCAGCAACGTCGATCGAAGGACGCTCCTCGGGGCCGAAATGGGTCTCGTGCTCGCTCGCGGTTGCCCGCCTCTCGCCGTGATATCTGCGGGCGAACTCCCGTGCTCACTCAACGGGTTGCAGGGCCCGGAGCGCATCCGAATTAGGCACCCCGAAGAGTCCGTTGCGGCGGTGGTCGGACCCGGGTTAAAACCCTTCATCCTGCTCGCCACCGACGATGCTGTCGCCTTGGCGCAGGCGAGAAAACCAGCCAGCCGGAAACGGCGGGGCGCACCCGTACCTTTGCCGGACACACTGTTACGGGAAGGCTTCGAGGAAACGACTGCCCGGCGAGCCAACGTAAGATCGCGAGGCCGTCAGACCGTCGACACGATGACCACGCCAGCCAGCGCACACACCACGCCGGCCGACTGAAGCCAGGACAACCGCTCATGGAGTAAAACCCGGGCGAGCAAAATCACCCATAAGGAGGAGAGCGAGGTTAAGACGGCGACAACCGTCGTGGCATTGGTCGATCGTGACGCAAGGGCGAGAAACCCGATCCCAGCCGCGGTTAGACAACCGGCCACGATCGCCAACCTGCTGACTCGAAAGCCTCCGGAGCGACCTCGGAGGGTCAAAAACCCGAGGACGGACGCAGTCATTGCAGCCGTCAACGCTTCGATCAATGCCGCTCCCAGTGGTGAGCCGCCGCGTGCGGAGGCCGCCACCTGAAGCAGGGCCGTCGCGCCCCCGATGGCAACCGCGGCGCCGAGTGAGAGGATGAGTCCTCGTTGGTTGACACGTATGCTTCTGCCCCGCTCTGGGACTTCGCGTGCGACGATCAAAACTCCAACAAAAGTAAGTATCAACCCAACTCCGCTAACCGGTTCCACCACAGCACCCCGCCCGACACCGACGGCTGCGGGCAAGATCACGTAGGAAGAGGTAATTGGGGCGACCAGGCTCATCGGCCCGACTGCCAGGGCTTGGTAGAGGAGTGGGACAGCAACGGCTGTCATCACGCCTGAGCCCGCAGCCCAGCCAGCACCGCTGGCTGGTAGGTGCGGCCCAACAGCAAGAGCCACCGCGAGGATTGTTGCGGCAGTTGCCCAAAGCGAAGTGAGTGTGGCTGCCATCAGCGTAGTTCGCTGGCTCGCCAGGCCTCCAACAAAATCGGCCGCTCCGAGTCCGACGGATGAGACGAGCGCCAAAGCGATCACTTCAAGCATGGATCGGTCACATCAGATCGTCGTCTCAAGCCTCAGCTAACGGCGCTCAGAGGCTAGAGCAAGCCGCCGAGTCAGCACATCTTCACGGGCTCAGCCACTGCCATCAAAGCATCCCTCACTTGTCGATCTGCGATCCGGTCGTCGACCGGCAGCACCGTCCAAGTGCCATGATGGGAAGACGGAGTCGGTAGAGGTGGTATCTGATGTAGAAGTCGCCCGGGAATCGAGTACCCGGAACTGTGGCTCGTCTCAGCCTGCCGCCTGGTCGCTGCGTCCCCCAAAGCCATCGAATGCCCAACTGCATGGCCGTTGAGCTCCCGCCAGCCGCGTCATCCTCAGCCGGCGCTACGCATAAGGCCCAAGCCATACGGAGCAGAACCGCTGCCGTCTCAGAATTCCATCACTCCGCAGAGGCTCGCGCAAATCCGTCTAACTTTAGGCGTCTGGTGCCTCGGGCATCGCGACTTTCATGTCCAGGATGGGGGTCCCGTCTTCGCTTCGAGAGCATCGACGTGGACGATTGTCGACGTGAACGATTGTAGGCGTATGGATATCGGTGACGGTGACCCGATGAAGTCCGATCGGGTTTGGGCGGTCCGGTGAGCGTGTCCCAAATACCCCGGTGAGCGCGATGCGCTCGTCGTCCACGGGATGAACCTGCAGGACCGTGCGGTCGGCCCTCGTGCAGCCACGTCACCACGATCAACCTCGTGCCGGGGGTGACTCGATGAAGTGCTGAGGCCAGGCCTGGCTCGATTTCGAGATGCCTGCGGGTGCACCCTCGAAGGCCTGCCGCGGCGCGTCCCTATGGTCGCGAAGCGCAGATCGAACGACCCGATCGGTTTGACTTGAATCGCCATCGCCATCGCCTCATTCTCGTTGCTGCGACAGCGCGCCAGCGATTTGCGGAAAAGCCTGCGGCGGCCCCGCTTCGGGTGCCGCGGATTGGTCACGTGACCGCGGTCGTCCGGGTCCAGCAACCCGGGCTGTACCTGAGTCCGGGTCCCTGAGCTGCGGATCGGTGAACTTCGGAAACGAAACTTCGTTAATCGGTGGCCGTTCATCGTCGAGCTATATCGCGCGATGTGCGATCGTTCGATCGTTCCGGAGTTCGAGATCTTCGACTTCGGTCATCTCGACACCATGAAGCGTCTCGTCGACCAGGAGGGACCACCTACGGTGGCCGCGTCCATGCGAACCTCGTCATGGGAGTGCCCGGCGGCATGGCCGGCCACTGCCGCGAACCTCGTCGCTGCGTCACAGCAACTGCCGGTAGGGGCGACATTCTCGGCAACGGGAATCGGGCGCGGGACACTCCCGGCTATGCTCGCCTCGCTTTGCCTCGGGTGACCATCTCCGCGTCGGTATGGAGGACGCCCTCACCTTCGCCCGGGCGTTCAGGTCACAGATAACGCACAACTTGTGCGTCGTGCGGCTGAACTCAGTCGTCTCGCAGAAAGGCCGCCGCTGGGCGCGCAGGAAGCACGGCAATTTCTCGGCCTCAGGGCGAGCGTCGATTCGACCGTCCGGCTGGGAGCTCGCGGAGCAGCAACGGACATAACGGAGTGACGATTTCCGACAAGACGTGTCCCGTCGACGCGGTTATAACATCTACCGCTCAGGAGAGCTAGATCGATGAGTACGCCGCTCCACGCTAATCACAGAATTCTGTCCCGCGGCCCAGCACCCGAGCTGACCGTCACGAGCAGCGCGGGGTTGGTGCCCATATGGCCGATTGCAGGTCATGCCTCGCGATGACCCGGATCTGCAAGCGGCGCGGGCAGAGCTCGAGACTCGCCGCGACTCGTTGCGGGCGCGGATCGCCGTGCTCTCCGAGCGTCCCGAGCGGGGTAGCGCTCTGGGATTCGGCAAGCGGATCGGCGACGGAACGACCGAGGCGATCAGCAGGCTGACGGACATCGGCGTCGGACAGTCGTTAGAACAGACACTGGCCCGGACCGAGCGAGCGCTGAAGAAGTTCGACGAGGGGAACTATGGGATCTGTGACGATTGCGGCGAGCCGATTTCGCCGGGCCGTCTGCGAGCGCTACCCGACGGCTCCCTGTGCCTAAAGTGCGCGACGAACGCGCGGCCTCGATACACATAAGGACGCTGACAAGTGCAAGTCTCAGAGCGCCAGTCCGGGCTCGCCCGCAGTCCAGCCCCCGTCCACGGGAAGCACGTGTCCGGTTACCAGCGAAGAGGCGTCGGAGCAGAAATACACAGCGGCGCCCGCGATGTCCCGCGGCTGTCCAATTCGTCCCAGCGGAATACGGCGGACCGAGGCGTCGTGCACCTCGCCAACCTTGAGCATCGGCGAGGCCATCGGCGTCCACACGAATGTCGGCGCGATCGCGTTCACACGAACGCCAAACGGTGCCCAGTCGATCGCCAGACTGCGGGTCATAGCGGCGACGGCGCCCTTGGTGGCTGTGTAGACAACTTGGTTCGGCAGCGACAGGAGCGCGGCCTGTGACGAAAGGTTGACGATCGAGCCGTTGCCCCGTCTGCTCATGTCGGGGAACGCGCCCTGAGCGGCCCAGAGACTCCCCTTCACATTCACTCGCCAAAGACGGTCGAGATCCTCTTCTCGGGCTTCTTGCGCGGGAACGTTGTCGGATATGACGCCGGCGCAGTTTACGAGTGCGTCGACGCGCTCGAGTTCCGCGATGACCCGAGCAAAAGCGTCGAGAACCGCGGCGCGGTCGCCGACATCGACTCCGAGCGGGAGCGCCCATCGTCCGATTTGCTTCACGAGCGCGATCGTCTCCTCTAGGTGCTCGAGTGTGAGATCGAGCAGGGCGACACGGGCGCCGGCGCGCGCCGCGGCGATAGACACGGCTTGGCCGATTCCCTGCGCGGCTCCTGTTACAACGACGGTTCTATCCGTGAGGGTGAAATCGACCTCGAAGTCGGACACGTCGTCGAGGGTAGCTACGGCAGACGTCTGGCTCACGCATTGTTCGAGGGCTCATGTGGCGTCACGGCGCGCCGGCCACTGACCCGCCGGGCAGGGGCTCGACATGCTCGAATGTAAGAGTCGCACGCAACCGCCGCGGCGCCGGCCCAAGATCGAGAGGAACGCTCCGTGCCCGCTTACATCATCGTCGAGACAGACATCCACGATCACGAGCAGTACAAGCTCTACCAGCAGGCTACGCCCGCTGCGGTGAAGGCGAGCGGCGGGCGTTTTATCGCCCGCGGCGGCGAGCTGGCCGTGCTGGAGGGCGATTGGCAGCCTAAGCGGCTGGTACTGCTGGAGTTCGAGAACCTCGACGCGGCCAAGCGCTTTTACGCCTCAGGCGCCTACAAGGACGCGAAAAGGCTGCGCGATGGCGCGGCGACTCTGCGCATGGTGGCAGTCGAGGGCCTCTCAGACTAGGCATGTAGGTGGGACCACAGCACGCCGGCGCCGGAAGCGTCACGCCAAATCGAAAGCGCGAGGCGCGAACGCCGTAATTCCGAACTCGTTCCCGTCCTCGTCTATATACCTGGCGTCGCCCGAATCACCGTCGATATCGAGCACCACAAAGCCGAGCTTCTCCCACTTCAAGCCCTGGGAGTCGACGTCGGGCTCCTCGGGCTGCCACAAGATCTTCGGCGCGGGCGGGCCGTGCTTGAACCAGGCGGCAACGTCTGCGACCCAACCGGAGACCGCGTCAAACGCGCCGACGAACGTGAGCCGGTGAGAGAGCAGGTCTGGCACGCCTCCATTGCCCAAGCACACAGGACAATCCACGCCCATGTAGCCGTCGTAAACAAAGCACCGGTGCTCGTGGCCCCAGAACCAAGCGTGGATGCCGCCGCTCTCGCGCACTTTGGCGGTCTTCTGGCGGATCCCTGCGCCAACCGACTTTTGGTCTAGCGCGCTGCCGAGCTGATGGTGGCTCAGCAGTACGGTGCGGCGCGACTGGCCGCGGGCGCGGAATTGCTCGACCCAGCGCTCGAGCCATGGCACCTGACGGTCATATAAGTCGTGGTCGGCCCACGCAGTGTCGAGTGCGAGGAACTGCCAGTGGTCGTTCCACAGGCGAAAGCAGCTCGTACCAGCCTGCTGGGCAAACGGCGGATGGCTGATGACGTCGAAGTAGGCCTGCCCGCCCGAGTACATGTCGTGATTGCCGTTTAAGTTCCAAGAGGTCACGGGTCCGGCTAGGCCACGCGCCGGCCAGGGTACAAGGAAGCGGGAGCGGTACTCGCCTGGTAGCCCGCAGTAGTACACGTCGCCCAGGTGAATGAGGTGACGCTCCCGATCCTGCGCCTCCTCCAGACGCTGACGGGCAAGCTCCGCGATCCTCAGTGCTCGGGGCGTGCCGGTGCCCCAGTCCGAGATCAGGACCAGACGAGCGCGGTCCGCGAGCTTTTGCTCGGTGGGCTTCGTGCCGAACGCATGCTTGTCGCCCTCGAGCAGGGTAAGCCCCTCCTCGACAGCAGTCGACATCCAGCGAAAGTCGTCGGGACCAAAGCGAGAAAACAGCTGGTCGCCCAGCGCCACACTGGTCCCGTCAGCCGCCTGGCGCTCGTCCGGACCGGCTGGGTCCGGCGTGCTTGGCTGATGAAACGCCAAGCGGCGCTCGAGCGCATTCTGCACCAAGCTCAGGTAGGGATCGCGGGGCATGAACACGTCGGGGGTGCCTCTGCCGCGTGGTGCCCGGAGTTCGAGGCGGGCAGTGCGGGAGCTCAACTGGAGCGCCCTTCGGCGGGTTGGAGTTAGGCGCTTGCGCACCTCCGCCTCGGCACGCCGGAGCTTGTGACGGTCGGTAGCGTGGCGGATGGGGAGCGGCGCGGGCCCCGTCTCGATGTTGGACACGGGGTTAACGTACGTGAGCCAGGTCCGCCGTAGCACGCGGCTGCGACCCGCGGCCAGTTCGCAGCTTCATTTCGACCGCGGCCCGTGGCATAGAGGGCGCCGTTGGAAAAACCAGCCGCTGCGGCACACCGCTGACCGTCAGCGATGCGGACAGGTAAGCGTCAGCCGCCGATCCGAATCAGCTTCTTGTTGACGAACTCATCGGCGCCGAAGCGCCCGAGTTCGCGGCCGAACCCCGAGCGCTTGACGCCTCCGAAGGGAAGCTCTGCACCCTCCGCTCCAACCGCGTTGATGAAGACCATGCCCGCGTCAATCTTGTCCGCGACCCGCCGCGCCTGCTCCTCGTCGTTGGTCATGACGTAGGAACCGAGGCCGAAGGGGGTGTCGTTGGCGAGCTCGACCGCCTCGTCTTCCGAGCTGACGCGGTACACCTGCGCGACCGGGCCGAAGAACTCCTCGCGGTAGGCGTCGTTGTCGGGGGTGACGTTGGTGAGCACGGTGGGGGAGAAGAAGTTCCCGTCACGCTCCCCACCCGCCACGAGCTTTGCGCCTTGCTCGACCGCACGACGCACCTGGTCCTCCAAGCGCTCCGCCGCGGTCTTCGACGACAGCGGGCCGATTGCCGTGTCGGATGAGTTCGGGTCGCCCGGTTTCACCGCAGTGAGCGCGCTTGTGAATTTCTCCAGGAACGGCTCATACAGCTCATCGGCCACGATGAATCGCTTACCCGCGTTACAGGCCTGTCCGGTGTTCTCGAGGCGTGCGTCGACGGCCGCTTGGACGGCAGCATCGAGGTCGTCGGTCTTCAACAGGATGAAGGGGTCGGATCCGCCCATCTCGAGGACGACCTTCTTGAGATGGCGCCCGGCGATCTCAGCGACAGCAGTACCGGCGCGCTCGGAGCCGGTCAACGAAACCGCCCGCACGCGCGGGTCGCCGATCACCCACTCGATCTGCTCATTCGTGGCGTAGATGTTGATGTAGGCGCCCTCGGGAAAGCCGGCCTCACGGAAGATCTGCTCCATCGCCGCGGCTGATTCGGGGCACTGAGGCGCATGCTTGAGCAGGATGGTGTTGCCGATAACCAGGTTGGGCCCCGCGAAGCGGGCCACCTGGTAGTACGGGTAATTCCAGGGCATGATTCCGAGCAGCACGCCCAGCGAGCTGCGGCGCACCAATGCCGAACCTTCGCCCTCAAGCAACTTGATCGGCTCATCCGCCATCAGGTCCTCGGCGTTGTCGGCATAGAACTCATAGATTCCCTGGGCGAAATCGACCTCGCCCAGCGCCTGCTCGATCGGCTTCCCCATTTCGCGCACGATGATCTCGGCCAGCTGCTGGCGCTGCTCGCCGTGCAGCTCACCCACACGCCGAATCAGTCCGGCGCGCTCCTGCACTGAAGTCTTGTGAGACCACTCACGATGAGTCTCGTCGGCGCGAGCGATCGCGTCCCGGAGCGCATCGTCGCTGATCGTCGGATATTCCTTGACCGTCTCGCCCGTCGCCGGATCAACTACTGCATAAACAGCCATCAAGCCCTCGCCTCTCGTCACGCCTACTACGCCGCGCGCCCACCGTGGGTGTACCACCGGCGACGCGCGCGACCGATGGAGTCAACAGCCTAGTGCACCGATGAGCACCCGTGCCGTTCACGCCGATGAACGGGGGGCGGAGGTGGCGGACTGCAGAGGGCGATGCCTAGAATCGCGTGATCCGACGAATGAAGGAGTGGGAATGAGCGAGACCCCCGTGAAGTTCGTGCTCGACGAGCGGGAGATCCCTACGCATTGGGTGAATCTGATGGCGGATCTTCCCGGGGACGCTCCGCCGCCCCTGCACCCGGGCACACAAGAGCCGGCAGGCCCCGACGATCTCTCGCCGATCTTCCCGATGGCGCTCATCCTCCAAGAGGCGTCGGCCGAGGCGGAGATCGAGATCCCGGAGCCGGTGCGGGAGGCGTACAAACTCTGGCGCCCGACGCCGCTCTACCGTGCGACGCGCCTTGAGCGCGAGCTCGAGACCCCAGCGCATATCTATTACAAGTACGAGGGCGTCTCTCCGCCCGGCTCGCACAAGCCGAACACGGCGGTGGCGCAGGCTTACGAAAACGCGGCGGCCGGGATCCGCAAGCTCGCAACCGAGACCGGCGCCGGGCAGTGGGGGTCGGCACTGGCGTTCGCGTGCCGCCTGTTCGGACTGGAGTGCGAGGTCTGGATGGTCGGCTCGAGCTATGACCAGAAGCCATACCGTCGCTCGATGATCGAGACGTGGGGCGCCACCGTCCACCGCTCTCCCTCGGAGGAGACCGAGGCCGGGCGCTCGCAGCGCGAGCACACCACGGGATCGTTGGGGATCGCGATCTCCGAGGCCGTAGAGGCTGCGGCGCAGCGCCCGGACACGAACTACTCCCTTGGCTCTGTGCTCAACCACGTGCTACTGCACCAGACGGTGATCGGGCAGGAGGCGATCGCGCAGATGGCGATGGCCGGCGAGGAGCCCGACGTCGTGATTGCATGCGTGGGGGGCGGGTCGAACTTCGGTGGGTTGACGCTGCCGTTTCTGCGGCGGGTGATCCGCGACGGCGCAGGGACGAGGTTCATCGCCGCGGAGCCGGCGGCGTGCCCGACGCTCACACGGGGCGTGTATGCCTACGACTTTGGTGACACGGTTGGCCTGACGCCGCTGATGCCCATGTACACGCTCGGCCACGGCTTCGTCCCGCCGCCTGTGCACGCCGGTGGGCTGCGCTACCACGGAGACTCGCCGCTCATTTGCGGCCTTGTGAAGCAGGGCCTCGTCGAACCGCGCGCGTACAAACAGAATGAGACTTTCGAGGCCGCGGTGCGGTTCGCCCGCACCGAGGGGATCATTCCGGCGCCCGAGCCGGCACACGCGATCCGGGCGGTGATCGAAGAGGCGGAGGCTGCGCGCGAGTCAGGAGAGGAACGCGTGATTCTGTTTGGGCTCTGTGGCCACGGACACTTCGACCTGAGCGCGTATGACGCCTACCTGGCTGGGAAGCTGGCAGATCCCGAGTTCTCTGACGAGGAGCTGGGCGCCGCGCTGGCGAACCTGCCGGAGGCGCCGGCTCTGGCCTGACGCCTCTCGCCAGCCGGTGCCACCAGACCGCGCACGGCTCCGCAGCCGCTGGGCTGGCGCAGCGCGCCAACTGGTAGGTGAGATGACTTAGTCTGCCTGGCCCGCCCGGGCTAGGCTCCCCTGAGTGGCCTGTGTCGATGCCCGCGGTATTACGGAATAGGGCACGAACCTGTGGCGCTCGACAGGGTCGCGCTCTTCGATGAGCGCCACCAGCAAATTGATGGTCTCGTTGCCGATCTGCTCGGGGTTGAGGCTTAGTGCGGTAAGGGCCGGCCGGGACGAGCGAGCAGCATGGCTGTCCGTGCACCCGGCGATCTTCAGATCCTCGGGGACGTGCACGCCTTTGGCCTCCGCAGCGAGGAGCGCACCGAGAGCGAGGCGATCGAGGGTCGCGTAGATAGCATCGGGCGGACGGTCAGCCTCGAACAGGCGCGTTGCCACCGCGAACGCTCCGCTCTCGCTCACTGAGTCCGTGACCGTCTCGACCACTCCTTCGATGTCGAGTTCCGAGCAGGCTGTCTCGAAGGCTTCGAGAGCGTCCATGCTGTAGGACTGCAGCGGCGGGGCGGTAAGCAGCGCGATATGGCTCGCTCCGGTATCGATGAGGTGCTGGATCATTGCTCGCGTGCCGGCGAGGTGGTCGTTGTCCACCCAACATGCATCATGCGATCCGTCGGGCTGGCGGCCGGTCGTGACGACGGGGATTTCACGGGCGGCGAGCAGCCCTACGGTCTCATCGCCAGGGACGGGGTCCATGACGATCGCCCCGTCCAATGGCAGGCCCTCGAGCACCTCCGCCCTCGACGCAGACGGGACGAGCGTCAGCGAGAAGCCACGCTCGAAAGCGGCAGACGTGGCCGCGTTCATTACCTGCATGAAGTAGTCGTAGTCTCCAAGCGCCAAGGCGAGATCATCGACGAACGACACCGTGAGAGCCAGCATGCCGGTGCGGCCCCCCGCTAGGCCCCGAGCTAGGACGCTCGGCCGGTAGCCGAGGCTGTCGGCGACCTCGCGCACGCGCCTACGAGTCTCCTCGGTCAGCCTGCCCTTGCCGTTAAGCGCGTGCGAAACGGTGGTGATCGAGACGCCTGCTGCCGCGGCAACATTTCCTATTTTGACCGGCGCAGCCATACGAGGCGGCCAATGTACCGGCTGCCCGCTTGACATGCAAAAGCGCTTGTGCAAGGCTTCGCGCGAAAGCGCTTTCGCACCGGGAGAGGGGCCGTGACCGCAGCCAGTGAATCACGCGATCAGACGATGTGGAGCAGTCTCCTCCACGCGGGACTCGCCGGCTCCTTCATGCGGTTCCCTCATGTCCCACCCCGTGCCGAAGCGCTGCGCGACGCAGGGGCAAGGGCGGCGATCTATGGAATCCCGTTTGACTCCACAAACATAAGCCGCACTGGAGCGAATTATGGGCCCCGCGGGATTCGCGACGTCTCCGTCCAGTTCCTGAGTTACAACGCGACAATCGATTTTGACGTGGCGGAAGCCCTGTCGCCGGTCGACTGCGGGGATTGCGCCGTGATTCCCGGCGATCCGGGGCGGACATTCGATCTCGCCCAAGCTGACCTCGAGGAAGTCCTGCGAGCGGGCACTCTCCCGGTGACCCTCGGCGGCGAACACTCGGTCACGATCGCTGCCGTGCGGGCGGTTCGTGCCGTGCATGAGAGCCCGGGCCTGATCCTGGTCGATACACACCTCGATACCGCCCCCGATGTCGGCGGCGAGCCGCTCAGCCACTGCTGTCCGATCACCCGCGCCGTCGATGCTGGCTTCGATCCATCGAAGATCGTGCTCGTGGGGATCTCCGGCTGGATGAATCCGCGTACCGAGCTGGCGTATTGCCGCGAGCGGAAGATCACCGTCATTTGGCTGGAGGAGATCTGGCAGCACGGAGTTGCCTGGGCGGTGGAGCGCGCGCTCGACGTCGCGCACGATGGAGGCAGCGGCGTTTACCTGTCCTTCGACATCGACAGCGTCGATGCCGCCTACGCGCCCGGCACGTGTTGCCCCACGCCCGGGGGTCTAACGAGCCGCGAAGCGATCGAGCTCGTACGCGGACTGGGCGCCAAGGGCTTGATCGGGATGGATGTGGTGGAGGTAGCGCCGAGCCTAGATCCAACGCCGATGACGGCGCTGCTTGCCGGCCGGGTCGTGCTTGAGGCGATGACCCTGCACGCACGGGCCCGAGGAGCGGGCTCATGAGGGCCGTGCTCGCTCAACTCGCTCCTTGTCCCGGGGAGCCAGCTGCCAACTTGGATCGGGCCCTCAACACCATCGCCGACGCCCAAGCACAGCTTGTGGTCTTTCCGGAGCTCTTTCTCTCCGGGTACGACCTCGCGCGGGCGCGTGAGGACGCCGTGGCGGCGGACGCGCCCGAGCTCCGAAGGGTTTGTGCTGCGGCTGCCGAGGCTGGGGTGGCGGTGGCCATCGGGTTTCCCGAACAACATGGGGACAGGGTCTACAACTCACTTGCGCTCATCGATGAAGGCGGTGAGATGGCCGCGGTTTACCGGAAGCTTCAACTGTTCGGGGAGGAGCGGGAGGTCTTCGAGCCCGGGGAAGCACTGGTCGTAGCGAGGCTGGCAGGGCGCATGATTGGTGCCCTTATCTGCTTCGACATGGAGTTTCCCGAGCTCGCTCGCGCGGTTGCGCTGGCTCGAGCCGATCTCCTATTGACGGTCTCCGCCAACATGGCTCCGTTTGGGTCGGACCACCGCATCGCCTCACAAGCCCGGGCGCTCGAGAACCGGCTGCCGCATCTCTACTGCAACCGCTGCGGCACCGAGGCGGGCCTCCACTTCGTCGGAGAAAGCCGGGCGATCACAGGCGACGGCGAGATCGACGCTCAGGCAGGAGCCGACGAGGCGCTCCTACGCGTCTCCGCTAAGGCATCCGAGCTCAGCGACGAGCGCATCGACTACCTCAAACATCTCCCAAGGGACATTACTGTCAAAGGCCCAACGCTTGTCGCAGGAGGCAGCAGATGACGACGCAATCGATGGGTACCGCAACTTCGGCTCCCGGGCTTTTCACTCGCAAGGCCACGGGCCTCGTGCGCGAAGCCCGCACGTCTGATGCGCTCTTCTACAACGTCATGTGGGCTAGCGTGGCGCTTTCGTTCGCGTTCGCCTGGCTGCTTTACGGGTCGACCTATCTCGGCGCCAACATGCTCGTGTCGTTCCTTCTTGCGGCATTGTTGGGCCTCCCGGGCGCGTTCGCATACGCGATGCTGGCCCAGATCATGCCCCGCAGCGGCGGAGACTATGTCTTCAATAGCCGCTCCCTGCACCCCTCGGTGGGGTTCGCCGCGAACTTCAGCTTCTGCGTGTGGCTGGCAATTATCTACGGCCTCTACACGACGTACATGACAACCTATGGCTTTGGTGCCTTTGGTCGCCTGATGGCGGGATTCACGGGGGCTGGCGGCTGGCTGTCGTTCGGCAACTGGTTCTCGCACGACTATGCGCTGTTCATCACGGGCACGGTCGCGATCCTGATCTCAGCGATCGTCTTCATTCGGGGTGGCCTACAACTGTTCTTGCGGCTGCAGGTGATCACGTTCGCCATCTACATCCTCGGCACGTTCCTTCTCCCATTGGTTGTAGGCATCTTCCAAAGCAGATCGGGGTTTATAGCTGACTTCAATCACTACGCGTCAAATCTCGGCGCTCATCACGCCACGGCCGCGCTTGCTGCCTCGGCTCACAAGGCGGGTTTTGCGCCCACCGGCTTCAGCACGAAAACGACGCTGCGTGCGATCAGCCCCTTCTGGTACGTGTTCGGCTTCTTGTACGCGAGCAACTACTTCGCGGGCGAGATCAGGCTGCGTAAGCGCACTCATCTGCTCTCAATACCGGGAGCGCTCCTGATCGCGGCGGTCTTCATCGCGGTACTCGTCCCCGCTTACCTTCACGTGACCGGTTATACGTTCAATGGCGAACTGGGACTGGCCAGTCCCGGCGCGTATGGCTTTGCGGCAGGGGCCCCTGGATATCCCGAGATTATGGGTATCGCCTCGGGCACCTGGGTGCTCGGCGTGATCATGATCATTGGCTTCGGGCTCGGACTGCTGATCTGGCTCCCACAAACGATGGTGCTAATCAGCCGCTGCATGTTCGCGTGGTCATTCGACAGGATCATGCCTGAGCGTCTGTCACACGTAGACACGCGTACTCACTCGCCAGTGATCGCGATCCTGATCGTCACCGTGCTCGCGATCGGCAGCACCGCGATCTACGCCTTCACCACGTGGTTCTCCACACTCTCGGTGCTGCTGGGGCTGACCTTCACCCTGATCGTGACCGCGTTTGGGGCCGCGGTGCTGCCGTATCGCCAGCGCGAGATGGTGGAAAACTCGCCCTATGGAGGGCGCCTGGCTGGCGTTCCGATCCTGACAGTGGTCGGCGTGCTGGCTGTGCTCGGCTTCGCGGCGGCGATCGGCGTGATGCTGTGGGACCCCGGCTCGGGCGCCAGCCTCAGCGCGAACCCCGGCAAGCTATGGTTGGCGCTGGGAGTCCTCGCTGTCGGGTTCGGGATCTACTTCGTATCCCGTGCAGTGCGGCGCCGCCAGGGCATCGATCTGTCGCTGAATTATCTCGAGCTCCCGCCGGAGTAGCAATTGCGCCTCTTTCGCGGACGTGGCGAGGCCGTGCGGGACGGGGGCCTGCACCTTTACTACGCCTCCGACATACATGGGACAGAGGTGCTGTGGCGAAAGTTCCTGCATGCCCCGAGGCTTTACCGCTCGCCGGTGATCGTGATGGGCGGCGACGTCACCGGGAAGGCCGTTATCCCGCTCGTGGAGAATGCCGACGGCGTCGTGACTGCGGAGTTGTTCGGCCAGCCCGAGCGGGCGGCGACGCCGGAGGAGCGCGCAGCACTCGAGCACCGTGTCCGCTCCAACGGTATGTATCCCCACCTGATGTCCGCCGACGAGGTGCAGCGCGTAGCCGCGCTGAGCGTGGAGGAACGCGAGGCGTGGTTTGCGGACGTGATGCTGGTTACGTTCAGTCGCTGGATGGCGCTCGCGGAGGAACGGCTCGACGATCCGTCCGTGCGGTGTTTCGTGATGCCTGGCAACGACGATCCCCCCGGCGTGGACGCCGCGATCGAAAGGGCGACCAGAGTAGAGGCGTGTGACGAGCGGATCGTCGAAATCGGCTCGTACACGATGATCTCGCTCGGCTACTCCAACAAAACCCCGTTCGACTCTCCCCGAGAGCTCGACGAGCACGAGCTGTACCGGCGCGTCGAAGCGCTCGCCACCCAGGTGCAGGACGTCGGCCAATGCATCTTTAACTTGCACGTGCCTCCGTATGACTCCCAGCTGGACAGTGCGCCGCAGCTCGACGAGAACCTGCGGGTGGTGGCAACCGCGGGGCAGCCGAACATGATCCCGGTCGGCTCGACGGCGGTACGTGACCTGATCGAACGCTTCCAGCCGGTGCTGGCGCTCCACGGGCACGTCCACGAGTCGCGCGGCACGATCCGGATCGGCCGGACGCTGTGCATCAATCCCGGCAGCGACTACCACACAGGACGCATCTCGGGCGTGCTGGTACACCTCAAGAATGACCGCGCCGATTATCAGTTCGTGGTCGGATGATGGCCATCGTGAGCGAGCCACCGACGCCGATCGAGCCCGACATAACCGCTGAGGCGCGCCGCCTGCTGGCGGTGATCGAGGGCGCCGTCGTCGACGCACGACTGATCGGTGGGATGGCGATCCGCCTGCTGGCCGGCGAACGGATGCCTTCGGCGTTCGAGCGCCCGATCCAGGACCTCGACTTCATCTTGGCCAAGCGCCATCGCCCGCAGTTCAACTCATTGCTAATCGAGGCCGGTTACCAGCCCCAAGAGAGATTCAACGCGCTCCATGGCGCGCACCGGCTCCTCTACGACGACCCATCGCACGACCGCCAGGTAGACGTATTCGTCGAGTCGTTCTCGATGTGCCACGAGCTCCCGCTGGCAGACCGGATCCCGCTCCGGCGCCAGACGCTACCGGCTGCGGACGTGCTGATGACCAAGCTCCAGATCGTCCATCTCAATGAGAAGGACAGGCGCGACCTGTACGCGCTGCTTCATACCCACGACGTCTCGTCGGGAGACAATGCCGAGGGCGCCGTCGACGTAGACCGGATCGTCGCGCTGACGTCGAACGACTGGGGGCTGCAGCACACATTTGAGCTGAATCTGGGACGGCTACGTGACGCACTCTCGGAGCAGTTGCTCGAGGCAGCGGAGGGGGCCACCATCGCTCATCGGATCGACGCGATCGCACAGGCGCTCGCCGACGCGCCCAAAACACGGAAATGGAAGCTCCGCGCCAAAGTCGGGGAGCGAAAACGCTGGTACGAAGAGCCCGAGGAGGTCGACCGATGAATCTCACCAGTCCAGCCGTTGTCGAGCCCGTTCGTGCGGCCGAGTATGAGCACCGGCGCGAGCGATTGCGCGCGCTGACAGCTGAACGTGGTCTTGACGGCGTGCTAGTGGTCAGCCGCGGCGCCAACGGAGCCGATTGGGGCGCCGACGTCGTGTACCTGACCAATCACTATTCGGCCTTCCCGCAGATCCCCGATCGGCCAGGGCGCTGGACCGGGCGGGGTCACTCTGCGCTCGTGATGCCGGTCGACGGGGACGGAACGCTCGTAGTCGAGATCCCGGACTGGCGCGAGGACTTGGTGCAGGTTAGCGACGTACGCGTGTCGCTCGATCTCTGGGGCGGAATCGTGCAGGCGCTGCGCGAGCGGGGACTCGACGCCGGCCGCGTCGGCCTGATCGGGCGCGAGAGTCTCTTGCACGTAGCGGTGGGCCGCATCCGCGAGGAGCTTCCAACGGCCAAGCTTTCATGGGCGGACGATCTGATCGAGGGCATGCGCCGATTCAAGTCCCAGGCCGAGATCGCACTTATACGCGAATCCACGCGCGTCGGCTGCGAAATGGTCGAGGCCTTCGTCTCGGCAGCCGTTCCCGGAGCCACCGAGGCTGATTGCGTGCTCGCCGCGCTGAATCGTGGGCTCCCCCAGGGCGCATTCCCGCTCGACATCCCGGTGGCGTCCGGCGCGTACGTCGACCACTTTTTGTGGGATCGGATGCCGTCGTGGGACTGGAAGCGGCCGCTGGAAACTGGGGACATGATCCACCCCGACATGTACGGCACCGTCAACGGCTACTTTTACGACCTGGTGCGCACGACCGTGGTGGGTCGGACCGCAACGTCCGCCCAGCGCGAGGTGCTCGAGGCCTCGGTCGCCGTCGTCAATCACATCATCGATGGGATGCGTCCAGGCGTTAGCTGCGGTGAGCTATTCGACCGCGGCTCAAGCTGGCTGTCCGCGCATGGCTTCGCTGCCCCGGGCACTGAGAGCTCCGATGGCGTGGCGATGCTCGGGCAGAGCTATCCGTCGTTCGGCCACAGCCTCGGCCTGGCGTGGGAGAACCCGTCGATCGTCGACGGCGAGCAGACAGTACTCGAGCCGAACATGGTCATGGCCGTTGAGGCTGAGGTCGGCCGGCCGGGGGCGGGGACGGGCGCGTTCGAGCATAACGTGCTGGTCACAGAGTCCGGCGTCGAGACCCTCACCACCCACGTCGAAAACGTGTGGTGGGATTGAGCTGGCGCGTGCGCGTCGCGCTCGAGTCTGACATCGACTGGCGAGAAGCCATCACCCAGGGGCGCGCGCGGGGGGCTGGGCTAGTCTGTCTTCCACATGTCAGCTGCGCGCCATACATGGCGAGCTGCCGTGACCGGGCGGGCCTTGAGCTCACCGAGCGCGGACCGTCTGCAAGCGTGCGCGAAGCCGTCGCGTGCGCCGATGGCGGCTGGGTGGCGGCGTCGGCGTATGAGTCCGAGGGCGAGGGCGTCTTCTATCTGAGCGCATACCTGGGCGGGCCCGATGTCATCGTTCGCAGCGGCCGACAGCGCATGCTGGACAATCGCGCCGGCCGGTACGAAGCGATGTTCTTCTCGCCCGGGCACGAGCCGCTCCAGGTGGCCGAGCTGCCCTGCGGGCCGACAGTGAACCTGGTGGGCGCGGGTCTGCGAGCACCGACAGCATGGGCCGTCGGCGCCGAGCTCGGTGCCGCGTGCGTCGTGGGCGGCGCAAGCGAGCCGAGCGAGTCGTGGGAGCTCACCCTCCGAATCACTGCCGGCATGGCGGCCCTCTACAGGCTGACAGTGCTGCTCGTCAACCGCGCAGATGGCCGCTTCGCCGGTGGGAGCACCGCCTTCACCGCCGACGGCTCGCATCTCCAACCCAACGCCGATGGTCTCTATGACATCTGAGCAATCGAACCGGGTCGGCAGCATCCCGCACACCTACTATGCGCGTTCGGAGCCGCTGACCGGAGTGGTGCTGTTGCCCACGCAGGACCGCCACGATCCCGGGGAGCACCCCGAGAACGTCCGGCGGCTACCAGGCGTCGTGCAACGCCTGCGTGCCAGCCCCGAATGGGACCGCCTGTTCGTTCTCTACCCGCGGTTTGCGCGTATCGAGGATGCGCTGCGCAGTCACACAGCCGGTTTCATCGAGGTTCTCGAGGCGAGCGCCGGCGATGCGCCGGTGTGGCTCGACACGGACACCCGCGTCTCAAAGGCGAGTTTCGAGGCCTGTCTGCTGGCCACCGGCGCGGTACTCCAGGCGGTCGACGCGGTAGTGATGGAGGCCTACCACCGGCCGGACAGCCTGTTTACGCTCACCCGGCCACCGGGACACCACAGCGGCGTCGATCGGGCCATGGGCTTCTGTCTGCTCAACCACATCTCGATCGCCGCGCGCTATGCGCAGCAGGTCTACGAGATGGAGCGTGTCGCCATTCTGGATTGGGACGTCCATCACGGCAACGGAACCCAAGAGATCCACTACTCCGACCCCTCGGTTCTGTTCATCTCGCTGCATCAATGGCCGTTGTACCCGGGTACAGGGTGGCTGGATGAGACTGGCGATCGCCCTGGCCGCGGGCACACAGTCAACATCCCCCTCCCCCCGGGCTCTCGCGACGAGGAATATCTCGAGGCACTCGACCGAGTCGCTATACCCGTGCTCGAGGAGTTCGAACCTCAGCTCCTCCTCGTCTCCGCCGGCCAGGACGGACACGCCGCGGATCCGCTGTCCGATCAACTGATCTCGGCCTCTGGTTTCTGCGCCATGGCCGAGCGGGCGGCGGCCCTGACCCGCCGCCTGAGCATCGGACTCGTCGTCGTGCACGAGGGGGGCTACAACATCTCCACGCTGCCGATGATCGACCGCTCGATCCTGGCCGGACTCGGCGGCTTCGACGCGGAAGAGCATGACGTCTTCGTCCCCGAGGACGCGGCGCGGCCCCCGGATTTCAGCGAGCGCTTGGAGCAGGTGCTCGAAGTCCAGCGACAGTTCTGGAAGACGCTTTGACAGAAGGGCGGCCGCTTAGGGTGCTTGCGTGGCCCGGCATGCCGGCAAATGGCGCGCTGGCCGCCGCTGGAGAGCGATTGGGCTGGCGCATCATGGCGACGGTGGTCGCCTCCAACGAGTCGCTCGAGGCGCAGCTGCGCTCGTCTCAGGGCAAATTCGATCTGATCTTCCCGTCGGATTATCTGGTCGAGCGGCTTGCGTCATCGGGAGACCTGCTGCCACTCGACCACGACTCTCTGCCGTTCGACCGGCTCAGCAATTGGAGCGTCAGCGCGCTGCACGACCCAGGCTGCCGGTGGTCAGTGCCGTTCGCCTTCGGCACCACGGGCTATCTCACCCGCGACGAGGGCGCAAGCTCATGGCACGACCTTTTTGATCCGTCGCCCTGGCGGCGAGTGGGCATGCTCGACGAAGTGCGCGAGGTCGTCGGCGCTGCTTTGATCGCAGCAGGGCACGACCCGAACGAGACCTCCGAACGAGCGCTTGGCGCCGCGCGCGCCCTCCTAAGGCGCCAGCGACCGTGCGTAGCTCGCTACGACAGCGACGACTTCATCAGCCCCGTCGTCTCCGGAGAGCTAAGCATTCATCAGGCTTGGAGCGGACCGGCAGCACGAGTCGCACGGCGGAGTTCAGGTTTGCGCTACGTAGTTCCGGATGAGGGCGCGGTTCTCTGGATCACCACGGCAGCGATACCCGCCAGCGCGCCCGGCTCGGTCGTCTCGACAGCGCTGCTACGGGAGCTCATGGCTCCCGACATCGCCGCACTGACCACGCTTGAAACCGGCTTCGCGACCCCGAATGAGCCAGCACGCCTTCAGCTTCCGAAAGACCTGCGTGACGATGAGCGCCTATTCCCGAGCGCGGAGACGCTGGCGCGATGCCACGCGCTGCGTGAGCTAGGCGAGGCCGAGAAGCTCCTAGCCTCCACATGGTCGCTGGAAGGCTGATGGGGCGAATCGTCGTGCTCTGCGGCAGCCCGCGCCCGGATGGGAACTCACGCATGCTCAGCGAATCGGTTCTCGACGGCGCCCGTCGCGCAGCCCACAGTGCGAAGCTGGTCGACCTGAGCCAGATGATGACCGGGATGCTGCGCGACTGCCGGCGCTGTCGCCTGCCCGACGGCCGATGCCGGATTGATGACCGCTATGCGGAGTTGCTCCACGAACACATCCTGCCGGCCCACGCCCTTGTCTATGCGACCCCCCTCTACTGGTACGGCATGTCAGCGACGATGAAGAACTTTTTCGATCGACTCGTTTGTTACATCTCCGCTAGCTACCCACAGCGAGACTCGGTCGTCGAGGGCTTGAAACACAAGCGCGTCGCGCTCCTCCTAGCTTCCGAGGAGCGCTACCCAACCGCAGGGTCCGCGGTTACCTTGCAGATTCAGGAGATCTCTCGATATTTCCAGCACGAATTCGTGGCGACGGTCAACGGGATCGGCAACAAGCGAGGTGAGGTCCGCTTCGATCCAGCCGATCCTCTAGGCGCCGCGCGCTATCTCGGCGCACACATCTTCGACGTACACCACAGCGACTACGACATCGACGCAGAGCGACCAAACGCGGTCTGGCCCGAAGCGCAGCAAACCAGACACGACGTACAGCCGGGTCCATACGCAGACGTGTAGCAGCGTTGATTGTGGGGGCGGGATAGATACTCGCCTGCGCCGGTTGGAGGGTAGGCCACATCAGCGTGACGGCTGGTGCTGTCCCGCCAGGCCTTGGCTCTGGCTCGGTCTCTTCCGATCGTTTGAGCAGAAGTGCTGGTCGGCGTGCAGAATCTCTCGTCCACGAGCGTTGGGGTCGCGACAACCGAATGGTCGCGGGTCCCCCAGCTCGCTGCGTCACAAGCCGCCATCGTCAAAAAGGGCTGTCTCGCGGCCCCGCGGTTCGGCGGCCGTGGCTCATCGCTTCCATGCTCCGCGCGTAGGCCACGAACAGGTTGGGACGGTCACGCCAGCACACCGCAGCCCTGTGCGCTCGGGTCAGCTGGAAGATCGGTCGTCCCGCTACTCGCTCGCAGCCGTGCCCAGCGCGCCCTACCTCTGATCTTGATCCCTGGCCTGCGCGCGGGCTCCAAATGGCGCCCCCGCCGGGGAGCGGGGAGGCGCTGCGCCAACGTACGCTCGTCTCGCAGTCGCACGCTCGCCGGTTCGGCGTCCTCGAGGGGGGCGCCGCCGGGCCCGGGGCCCAAAGGATTCCGCGGCGGACCTCCCTTTCCGCCACCGCCCGAGGAGGAATCGGAAGGACCCGCCGAGGAGAAAAGCCGCCTCAACAGCGCCCCCACGACAAGCGCCGCCGCCAGCAGAACAAACAGCGACAACAGCGCAAACGGGTCGTGAAAGAAGAGATGGGACCCCTTCGCGTTCGCCTTCAGGAAGCTCGACAGGTAGTTGCCGTGAACTGAACTGGCTCCGATTGAGCAAGATTAGCGCCGCCAGGCAAGCGCCTGACCGGCACGACGTGCTCATCGCCGCCCCGGGGTCTCAGCGCGCGGCGGACGGCGGCACCAGATAGCAGGGGTACTCGGTGACGTCCGCAAAGCCCAGCCCTTGGTACAGACGCCGTGCTCCTTGGGTGGCTTGCAAACCGAGTTTCCTGGAGCCACCCTCGATGGCGGCTCGCATGGCAGCCAAAGTGACCGCCGTCGCCGCCCCGTGCCGACGCGCGGAGGGGATCGTGCCGATAAATGTCAGCACGCCATACGGAGGCTCGACAAACGCCAATGCGGAGGCGACCGGCTGTCCATCGCCGACCGCCAGAAACGCGTGAGTGCCTTCTGCATTCAGGAGCAGGGCATTGCCGACGAGCGCTGAGGCGGCCGCGACTGAGACTCCTCGCCGTCCGAACGCCGCGGCGACCACAGCGGCGAGCACGCTCGGATCTTGCGCTCGCGTCACCGTGCCCTCGGCTCGCGTCACCGTGCCCTCGGCTCGCGGGGGGAGTCGCGCGGGGAGCGAAGCGGTCGCCACGACCATTCCCGTTAGCGGGGGGTCACTCAAACGCCCGAATCCTGCCGCGCGCGCGGCCGCCTCGATATCTGCGTCCGCGTGGCTCCTTGTCCAAACACCGACCGGTGCCCCGCACCAGCTGGCGTGCCGACCGGCGAGCGTGAGGAGCCTCTCGGCCCTGCACGCGCGGGTTAGGCGGAAGACCGCGTGAGCGTACGGGCCGCTGCTTCCGGCGGGACCGCACGTGAGCAGGACTCCGTTCTCCACCCGGGCGCCCCTACCAAAGCGACCGAAGCGCTCCAGGGCGATCCGGAGCGCCGCGTCGCTCGTGAGCAAATCATCGCCATCGGCCAGCGGACCGTGGTTCCGACCCTCGACCTCCGGGCCGTCCACTGGTCTCTTCAGGCCCGCGCCGACTCTGCTGCGCCAGCAGAAGGCTCCAGGGCCAGGTCGGCCGCGCGCTCGGCATGGAGGCGGGCCGTATCGAAGAGTGGAACATCTGCGTCGCCCGGACGCAGGAGCAGCCCGATCTCAGTACAGCCGAGCAAGATCCCTTCGGCCCCGCGCTGAACGAGGCCGGCGATGACCCGGCGGTAGGCCTTGCGGGAATCCTCCCTGATCACGCCGAGGCAGAGTTCCCGGTAGATAACGTCGTTCACCACTCGGCGGTCGCTCTCATCAGGCGTCAGGACGGTGAATCCATGACGGTCTCGGAGCGGGCGCGTATAGAAGTCTTCTTCCATCGTGTAGGCGCTGCCAAGCAATCCGACGCTACGGAGTCCCGCGCCGCGGACAGCCTCAGCAGAGGCATCAGCGATATGCAGCAGGGGCACGTCGAGCTGCGACGTGATCGTCTCGACCACCTTGTGCAAGGTATTGGTACAGAGCACCAAGAGCTCGGCACCGGCTTTTACCAGCAGACTTGCCTCGAGCGCCAACCGTTCACCGGCCCGCTGCCACTCACCGTCCCGCTGCATCTGTTCAATCTCGGCGAAGTCGATCGACCGCAACACGAGGTCGGCGGAGTGGAGACCGCCCAGCCGGTCGCTGACCGCCTCGTTGATCAGGCGGTAATACTCGGCGGAGGATTGCCAGCTCATTCCGCCAAGCAGGCCGAGGCGTTTCATTGCGGCCTATGGCCCTTCAGCCCCGCCTTTCACCACTGGTTGGCAGCGTACTGCCTGAGGTGGTGATCTCGTCTGTCCTGCTAGACGACCCGCCTGTAGCTGATTGCCGTGGGTTTGGCTCACTCTCGCGCCACACCTCCTCGTACATCGGACGCAGAAAAGCGAGGTGCTGCTGCATCTGCTCGGCGGCAGCAATCTCATCGCCTGCCTCGATCGCTGCGAGCAGCGCGCGGTGATCGTCGTTGACGCGTTGGTGGAACTGCCGACCCAGCGCCGAGCGCTTGAGGTTGGTCTGTAACGCCGAAAAGATTGGCCGGGTGGCGATGGACAGCAGGGCGTTATTCGAACTCACGAGGATCGCGGAATGAAAATCCTTGTTGTAAATGAACTGCTCCTCAGTGCTGAGGTCAAGCGGCTGCGGGGGAATCGCAGCGCGCAGGCTCTCAATATCGTCGCCGCTCCGACGCTGAGCTGCGAGGCGTGCGGCAGGTATTTCCAAGAACTCTCGCGCTTCGAGGAACTCGCCGAGGGAGACATACTCAGTTTGGCTGAGGAGACGGATGTTCGAGCTGAGCGACTCCTGGATATGGTCCACGGTCGGAAGCGTCACGAAGTTTCCGCCGCTCGCACCCTTGGCAGTGCGAATCAGTGAACGCGCCGACAAGAGCCGCAGAGCCTCGCGAACAGTTGGACGGCTTACACCGAATTGAGCCGCAAGCTCGGCCTCACTCGGGAGCCGCTGCGACGGGCCAAGCTGGCCGGAGATAATCAGCTCCCGCAGCTGGTCGGCGACCTGCTCGTAAGCCTTTCGCACCCGACGGATGGGGACAGCATCACGGCCCGCGCCCGTCATGGTTCCAGCCTACCACCGCCAGATGTGCCGGCGAAGCGCCCGTGGGAAACCGACGCGTCACCCTCCAGCAGGCCCGAGTAGAGCTCGGGACGGCGGTGTTCGAACAGCCGCACGTCGTAGCCACCCCGCTCCGGTTCGATGACCTTATCGCGGGCGAGGCCGAGCTCAAGGTCGGCTGTAAGCATGGTCTCTTCGGCACCCGCTTCCACCACGCGTCGCCCCCGAGGATCGATGATCTGGCTCCAACCGAAGAACGCAGTCCCTCCCTCGGTGCCGCAGCGGTTGGCCGTGACAAAGAAAACCGCGTTCTCGGCCGCTCGCGCACGGGTAATGAATTCGGCGATCTCGCGCGCCTGGATCGGTGAATTGGTGGGGTGAATGATTATCTCCGCACCTTGCAACGCCAACACGCGGGTTATTTCTGGAAAGCGCCAGTCGTAGCAAATCTGGAGACCGATGCGGCCGATGGACGTGGTGAATACCTCGTAGGGATCATTTCCGGGAGAGGTGAAGCAATCTACGCCGATGCATGCGATGTGTGACTTTCGGTAGCGTCCTATGACGCCGTCGGGACCGATCAGCACTGCCGTGTTGTAAAGGGAAGGTCCTTCCGTCTCGAGCATCCCGACCACGCAATGCAGCCCGTGCCGCTGACAGGTTGCGCACAGCGCATCGGTGAGGTGCCCAGGGATCGAATCTGCGCAGCGGCGAGCGGACTGTGCATTGCTCAGCATGTAGCCGCTGAGAGCGCACTCAGGGAAAACCACCAAGTCGCTGTCAGTGGCTGCCGCACGGTCCAGGTAGGTAATACAGGCAGCAAGGTTCCCGTCCACATCCCCGAGTCGCGGTGCGCTCTGCACGACGGCAACGCGCACGGCCCGTCGCGACGTCATCGCGTGCACACGGCCTCCTCGGTCTGCCTGCCGGGGGCGCCGGTGACCCTCAGGATGCGCTGTAGCTCTCCGTACTCGCTCCCCGAGATCCGCACATCCAGGACTGTTGGAACGGGCTCAGTGAGTGCCCATCGTACCGCTGTCTGCAGCTCCGGTTCCGTTCTGACCACGGCCCCCGCAGCCCCCAGGGAGCGTGCAAATGCGGCGCAGTCAACCGGTCCGAAGTCGACGGCCGCACGGCGGTAGCTCCGATCCTCCTGCTTTATGCGGATAAGGCTGAGACATGAATCGTTGAGCACCACAACCAGCAGTTTCGCTCCCACACGCGCCGCCGTCTCCAGTTCGTTTCCATGAAGTAGGAATCCGCCGTCGCCGGTAAACGCGATCACGGGCTCATGCGGGCGGGCCAGAGCAGCGGCGATGGCGGCAGGGACTGCGTATCCCATCGTCGCATGCCCATTGGACATCAAGAATCTTCTGGGACGCGAGGCGCGCCATCCCCATGTTGCGGCGAACATGTGCGCCCCCGCGTCCACCGTCACCGTGGCGCCTTCGGGGGTCGCGTCCTGAACCGCCTCCACCATTTCCAACGCGGTCAGCGACTCGGGTGAGTCGGTGCGCAGAGCCTCCAACAGTTCGCCACGTCGCCGAGCGATTTCGTCGTGTGACCAAGTCGTCGTAGGCCCTTGGAGCGCGGCGGCGAGGGATTTGACGAGCAGCGGGAGCCCGCCGACCAAATCCTGCTGTGGCGCATATCCGGGAAAGGCATCTGTATGCGCCCGGAGAGCCACCACTGGCGCGTCCACCACCCATGGTGCCGGCAGGAGCTCGACGGGATCGAGTCCAATCGCCAGGATTGCGTCAGCCTCTTGAAGGAGGGGCCGCTCGAGCGCACCGTTAGCGAAAATGCCGCACCACAGCGGGTGGCCCTCCGGGATCGCCCCTTTCGCTTTGTACGTGCTCAGCACCGGCCCGCCGATGCGCTCGACCAGTCTGACGAGATCGTGCTGCGAAACGGCAAGCGCCTCGTCGCCAATCAAAACGATCGGACGGCGAGCAGCCTCAACGCGGGCGGCTCCCAGCGACACCTCGCGTACCCCCGAGGAGACGGCCTGCGAGATATGTCGCGAAGACACCGCGTCGCGTTCGTCCGTGTGCGCAAGCGCCACGTCACGAGGCAGCTCCACATGCACCGGGCCGCACGGTGGGGTCGTGGCTTCCGCCAGCGCGCGCTCCAAGGCGAGCACAACGCAATCGGGCCGGAGCTCGGCCTGCCACTTCACCACCGGCGCCAATAGTGCTAGCTGATCGAGCTGCTGGTGGCCGGTGGTGTTGCGCTCTGCATCCGCCAACCGGTCAGTGACTACGATCACCGGGCTCTGATCGAGGAGCGCGTGGGCCAGTCCATTCACCACGCTCGCGACTCCGGGTCCGAGACCGACCAGCACTACCGCCGGCTTTTCCACCAGATCGGCGTAGGTAGCCGCCATCAGGGCAGCGCCGCCCTCTGAGTGAGCGA
Source organism: uncultured Solirubrobacterales bacterium (assembly GCA_963808655.1). Classification (GTDB taxonomy): domain Bacteria; phylum Actinomycetota; class Thermoleophilia; order Solirubrobacterales; family Solirubrobacteraceae; genus Palsa-465. The sequence goes on along the minus strand of CAWEGZ010000020.1, from coordinate 359,890 downwards.
GAACCACGCGGACTCCGCGCCGCTCCAACGCGTTGATGACCTCGAGGTTGCTGCCACCGCCCGGAAAGGCGAATACGCGATCTGCGGCCCGTTCAGCGATCGTCAGCGCGACCAGATCGCCGACTGTCCGCGACGGGGCCATCACCTCGACACGCGATGGCGGATGCTCACAGCTACAGCCAGTTATCCGCGGGCTGCTGCTCGATGAACGTCCTGGCGATGTCGATTCGACGCGCAAACCAGACGTCACCGAGCGACTGCCCATATTCGATGAACCGGGCTAGCGCATCCGATCGTCCCGGATTGCCCGTGATCCGCGAATGCAGTCCGATCGACATCATTCGGGGTATATCGTCGCCGTCATTACGGAGGCGATCGAGGTGCGCCTTGGCCATCTCGTAAAAGTGCTCAGGGCTGCCGAATCCCTGCGGAACCACGTACCGAGCGTCGTTGACGACCAGGCCATAGGGCACCACAAGGTGGGGGCGCCCTGACACTCGCGTCCAGTAGGGGAGGTCGTCGTTGTAAGAGTCGGAGTCGTACACAAACCCGCCCTCCTCGACGACGAGTTCGCGGGTGTTGACGCTCATCTCGCGGCAATACCACCCCAGTGGCCGGGCTCCGGTGGTGCTTTTGATCGACTCGACCGCCAGGCGGATCGCCTCTCGCTCCTCGTCGCGGTTCATCTCGAAGTGGTTGCTCCAGCGGTAGCCGTGACCCGCCGCCTCGTCGCCCCGGCGGGCGAGCTTCTCGGCCGCAGCCGGGTTGCGCTCGAGCGCGACGGCTGCGGCAAACCAAGTGACCGGAATGCCGGCTTTGTCGAGCACCCGCAGGATGCGCCAGATCCCCGCCCGGGTCCCGTACTCGTACATCGATTCCACGGCGAGATCACGCTGACCCTCGAGCGCGAACGGCAGCTCGTAGAGGATGTCGTTAACCCCGTCGCCCATGGCGAATGTCTTCTCAGAGCCCTCCTCGTAGTTGATCACGATCTGGACCGCGACTCTGGCGTCTCCCTCCCAGCGCAGCCGCGGCGGATGCTCGCCGTAGCCCACGAGCTCACGCGCAGGCCCCTCAACCGGGGAGTCTCGGTGCTGGAAGAACTGCGGATCGAAGCTCATCGTTTGTTCTGCTCAGTCAAGGCCTGCGAGCGAGCGAGCCCCGTCGGCCACGATTAGCTGGCCCGTCACATACTCGGACTCTGCACTGGCCAGGAACGTGTACAGGTAGGCGATGTCCTCTGGCATTCCGACGCGATGGCGCAGCGGTACCTTCGGCGCGACCGCCGCCACCCCCTCGGGGCCGAGCGAGTTGACCGGATCCAGCGCTTGGGGCGTCTCGATCACGCCGGGTGCCACAGCGTTGGCGGTGATCCCGTCTGGCCCGTAGTCGACGGCCAGATTCTGCACAAGCCCGACGATCGCAGCCTTGGCGGCCGCATACTGCGGGTGCTGCGGCCAGGCGGATACGGTTCCGGCCACTGAGGAGGTCGCGATCAGACGTCCGAAGCCGGCCCGCCGCATGTGCGGCAGGACGGCGCGGAACACCCGCCATACTCCCGTCAGATCGACGTCCAAGGTCGCGTACCAAGCGTCGTCGTCGAGCTCCTCGAGCGGCACGGTGCGCGCGATGCCGGCGTTCGCGACGGCTATATCCACCCGACCGAGCTCCGCCACGCACTGCTGCACCAGCGCATCGACCTGGTCGGCGTCACGCACATCAACGGGGATCACCAACGCGCGGCGGCCAGCGGCTTGTACCGCATCGCGGACGGGCTCCACATCGTGCGGGTCGCCTGGGTAGAAGCCCAGGACGACGTCTGCGCCGGCCTGGGCGAATACGCGCGCGGTGGCGGCGCCGATGCCGGATGCAGCACCGGTGATGATGGCCGCCCTGTCGGTCAGTTCAAACATCTAACCCCTCACGCCCTGCGAATCATCAGAGCATCACGTCGCCGCCGTTGGGACCCAGCGTCTGGCCGACGTAGTAGGAGGAGTCGTCGGAGGCGAGGAAGACCGCGGTGGGAGCCACCTCGTGGACTTCGCCGAAGCGGCCCATGGGAAGCTCCGAGAGCTTCTGGTTGGCCCACTCCTCGGTCTCCTCGGCCATCATCTCGGTCAGGATCGGCCCGGGAGCAATCGCATTTACGTGCACCCCTCTGCTCGACACCTCCCGGGCCAGCGCCTTGGTCAAGCCGATTATCCCCGCCTTGCTGGCGCTGTAGTGGACCATCTCGGTGCCGCCGATCTGGCCTAACTGGGAGGCGACGTTGATGATCTTGCCGTAACCGCGTTCAAGCATGCGAGGGATCACCATCCTTGTACAGAGAAAGCATCCGCGGAGATTCACATTCACCACGCGATCCCATTCCTGGGGAGTGAGCTCGTGAAAGAAGACCTGGCCGAAGGTCCCGGCGTTGTTGACGAGGATGTCAATATCGCCGATCTCCCCTCGGGCCCGCTCCACCAGCGCGCGCACATCGGCTTCCTCACTGACGTCGGTATGGACGTACAGCGCGCGTCGTCCTGCCTCTGCAACGGAGCTGAGCACTGGCGCCGCCACATCCTCGCCCAGGACATCGGCGATCACCACGTCCGCTCCCTCCGCCGCGAACGCGGTGGCGATTGCACCCCCAATGCCTCTTGCCCCCCCGGTGACGATCGCCGCGCGATCCTGCAGCTTTCCCATGGTGCCGGTTTCCTTTCCTAGTGCGAACGCCGCCTAAGCCGCCGCCGCGGCAGAGTTGCGGCTCGACCACTCGCGCAGAATCTCCTGAGAGTTGGCGAGGTCGAAGCGGTTTCGCATGAGCACCATCGACGCCTCGTGCTGCGCGCGATCGTCGCTGGCGACGCAATCACTCGCGATCACGACGTAATAGTCGTTGAACATCGCGTCGCGCGCGGTCGATTCGACGCAGCCCTCGGTGGTACAGCCCGCCACGACGACGCTCTGAATGCCGTTGCTCTTGAGCAGCAGGTCGAGATTGGTGCCCCAGAAAGCACTCGAGCGGTATTTCTTGACCACTAGGTCGCCGTTCTTGATCGTGAGCTCTGGAATGAGCTTCTGACCTTCGGAGCCGTCCTCGGTGTACCTGAGCGGCTCGCCCTCCGCCTCGGAAAGGTGCATGCGCATGTTGAAGCGGATCTGCGCCGGCGACTCGCTGGCGCGGCCGGGCAAAACCGTCATCAACACGTAGATGACCAATGCTTTTGCGGCCCGTGCGCCCTCGGCCAGGCGCACCAGCCGCGGGACCATCTCGGGATACATCGAGATCGGGATCCCGAGGAGATCGAATGCGCCTCCGGGCGTGCAGAAGTCACGCTGCATGTCCACCACGACCAAGGCAGCGTGGCGAGGATCGACTAGCTCCGCGAGTTCAGTGAAGACCTGCTTCCCGTTGACTTCGATCACGTCGTTGTCGTGGCGTGGGCCGCACCAGACGCGAGGTGACCTTCAGCCATGTCTTCCTCGTCCTCGGCCAGTACTCGGCCGACCGCCGAGAGCTTCTCGGGCGAGCGAGACCGCAAGTAGAAGTATGCAAAGGCGCCGGCAACCACCCAGGCGAGAACGATCCAGAAGACCAGGTTGTAGGGGTACGTCTGGCCCGTCGGCTTGGCCGTCGACCAAAGCGGATAAGCGAGCACGGCGATGCCGATGAGCGGGGCGATGACATGCTTGAAAATATTGCGCTCCGGGTCCCGCCAGAAGAAGCGAATGAGGGCGACGTTCGCGAGCATGTAGACAAGGATGACGGCGACCGTGCCCAACGATCCCGTCCAGCCGTATACGTCAGTGAGGCCTGAGCCGAGCCAAGCGGTGAGCGCGATGCCGGCCGCGATCGAGAGAGCGGTAACGGCGTAGATCGCTGTGTAGGGCGAATGGAATCGTTGGTGCACCGCTCCGAGCACGCCTGGCAGGACCTTGTCACGCCCCATGGAGAAGATCACCCTAACCGTTGCGTTCTGCACGGCCAGGAAGCATGAAAACAGCCCGAATACGGCCGCGATGCTGACGATGTTGATCATCCAGCTCGCGTAACGGTGCGCCAGCGTCGGGAACGGCGTCGGATCGCTCAAAAACCGGGTGAGCTGATGAGGGTTGTTGAGGTGATAGCCGGCGGCGAGTCCATACATCTGAAAGACGTAGAAGACGCCGATGATCAACGTCGCGCCTATGACGGCAGTCGGGATGTAGCGACGCGGCCGACGGGTCTCCTCGCCGAGCACGGCAGCGGATTCGAAGCCCACAAAAGAAAGGACCCCGAAGACGGCGCCGAGCCCAACCCCACTGATGCCCTTCGTGGAGGCCGCGGGGGTGAAGTAGTGCAGGGTGTTGCCGCTGCCTGCGTCTGCGATGGCGATGACCGCCAGCACGGAGAAAACGAGGACTTCAAGCGCCAGCAGCGTCAGATCTACGCGGACCGACGCTTTGATCGACCTGATCGACAGCCCAAAGACGAGGCTCATCAGGGCGAGGCTCAGAATCCACCACGGGATATTGACGCTGAACTGACTGACCAGGTACCCGTGCAGGAAGTCGCCGTTAGCGGTGAATAGCCCAATTGCGAAGGCGATGAAGGCGGCAAAGTAAAGCCAGCCCGTGTAGAAACCGGCGCCGCCCCCAAGGGCGTGGCTGCAGTAGTTGTAGAAGAGGCCACTTGACGGGAGCCGCCGCGAAAACTGGACGACGGTGTTCGCGACGAACAGCGTGCCCACAAACGCGACCAGGAATGAGAGCGGCAGCGCTCCCTGCGAGTTCGGTCCCGCGGAAGGGGCGTTGAGGATCACCGCGATGACCGGCGCCATCACTGCTGCCGACAGCGCTAAGCAGTTGGGAAGCGAGAGCTGGCCCCCCTGTAGCCGCTGGGTTGGGGTCGCGGTTGCATCGCCGCCTACGGTCGACGCTTGAGTCGCCATCTGGGTCCTCCCTCGGGATGTACCAGCTCAGGTAGCTCGGTGCTCGGTGCGCGCGATGCGCGTGCCCGGTCCTAAATTTGGCGGCCAGCATACAAACGCCTGACTTACCTGTCAAACGTCTGACTTATTCGTGAAGGCCTAGCTTGCGGGCCCAGCTTCAATCGTTGGGAGGTCATTTTTGTCCGCGTGCGGCTCGGCGACCGCGGTGGTCAAAAGCTCGTACAGCTCGGGCCGGCGATCGGGGATCACCGGATAGCTGCGGGCGTCCCGCTGATCGCGTAGCCGCGAGACCCAATCCAGGTCGATCTCGCAGACAGCAAGGTCCTCTTCGTCCTTGAGCGCGACGCGGACCTCGCCGAGCGGATCCACCACGCAGCTGCCTCCTCGGAAGGCGAGCGGGCCGACGTTGCCGCACTGGTTGGCGCATAGAACGTAGAAGACGTTTTCGACCGCGCGCGCTGGAACCACGTGGTGCATAACGAATCCTCGCTCAACCTCCCAGGCCATCGGGACTACGAGCAGACGGGCGCCGAGGAGGGCGGTGGCGCGTGCGAGCTCGGGAAAGGCGAGGTCGTAGCAGCATGCGGTGGCGATCCCGCGCCGGTCCACAAGTAAGCGGTCACCACGCTTGAAGACATTGCGCTCGATCGCGGCCATATGCGTCTTGGCATAGACGAGACGAGATCGATCCGGCAGCTGCATGATCACCGCGTTGAGCAGCCCGTCCTCGGCGCGCTCCGGAGCGCCGTACACCAACGTCATGTTGCGGCGCACGCTGGCGGCGGCGAGCTCGTCGACAGCATGCGCCACTTCGGCTAGCAGTTGCGGCGTGTAGTCACGCGCATCGAGCAGATACCCGCTCAGGCTGAGCTCTGGAAAGCAAGCGAGCTCGGCGCCGGCGCGAGCAGCCTCGGACACCATGGCCCTCATCCGGTTCAGGTTGCCGCGGACATTTCCCAGCTCCGCTCCAAACTGTCCAAGTGCGACGCGCATTTAGAGCGGGCTTGGACGGAGCCACATCAGGACCGTACTGGGATCGCCACCGGGCGGATCGGACAGCCGGTGGCACCGCGTAGCTTTAGCGGCAAAGCCATCAACGCGAAGCTGTACACCTTCTCGGCGGCGATCTCCTCAAGGTCGAGTACCTCAATGATCTGCGCCCCCGCCGTGGCGAACATGTAGCAGTGGACGGGAACGAAGGAGTTCGGTTGCTCGTGTGGGGCGACGTCCATACTCACCGCGTCCGTCCCTATGCACATGGCGCCGACCTCCTCGCACAGGTACCTGGCACCGTCGAGCCCCAGCCCCGGGTTGTCGGGAATGTAAGTGTCGAAGTCCGGCCAGCACGTCATCCGGCCGGTGCGCAACAGCACCACATCGTGCGGGCGCAGCTCGCATCTTTGCTCTCGGGCAGCCGCGCGAAGGTCATCGGGGGTGATCACGTGGCCCGAGGGCAGGCAGGAGACCCCATGCAGGCCGGCGACGTCCAGCATTACCGCCCGAGCAATCAGGGGCGGATACTTGTCAGCGCCGCCCTTCAGCCATACCCGGCTGCCCAGATCCTTATCCGGGGTCCAGCCGTTCCAGAACATGCCGAAGTACCCGAGGTGGTTCAGCGTGTCCAGATGCGTCCCGGTGTGGATGTACATGTGGATGGAATCCCCGCAGTAGCTGTACTTCTCATGTATCTCGGGACCAGCGCCGGAGAGGTTGTCGTTGACGGATCCCTGGGGCGTATGGGTCATCCAGATCTCGTATTTCGGGTCCTGCGCCGCAGCCCATGCGGGCATGCCGAAGAAGTACTCGATGCCCAGATCGAACACGGCCGAGCCGTCGAGGTGCTCGAGGATCTCTCGACGTGACTCAGCCGTTATCCAGTTCATCCTCCCGATCTCGTCGTCGGGGCCCCAAGGGCTCCTCGAAACCTTCACGCCGTCGCGCTCGAGCAGCGCCTCGTAGGCGTGCGCTGATTGCTCAGACTCTGCGCTCAACGCCTCGGTCGCCCGTGGCTGTCCAGGATTCCCTCGCTCCACCGCCAAGGGGCCACTTATACCACCCGGGGTCGCTTGCGTCGATGTCTGACATCTAGTCCATTTACGGCGTTATCCGCCACGGCCCCCACTTGCCGCGGAGGTCAAGAACCGGGTCGCAACGCGCGTCGGATCAACGAACGGGCTTGGGCCAGGCCAGGTCGGTTCATCGATCCTCGCCAGTACGACCCCGGGCCGAGCAGTACGGCGGATGGCCTCGGCCACCTCGTCTCTGGAGACCGTCCTTGCCGGCGCTACTCCCGGCAAGCCGACGAGGACTGCTGGCAGCGCGTCGGGCGTGATCAGGTCCTGGCCTCCGGTGATGGAGTAGCGCCCGTCATCGAGCACCAGTACGACCAGGTTCTGCGGCCGCAGTCCGCTCAGCGACCACAGTGAACCTGCGCCCATAACCAGATCCCCGTCGCCGACCACGGCGACAACCTCGCGATCGCCGCGAGCTTCAGCCACGCCAAGCGCCACCGCTAACCCGCATCCCATGGCGCCACCCAGATAGAGATGGGGGCCGTCGTCGCTTGCCAAACGTAACGCGGACGTGGCGGTTCCGAGCGAGGACACGAACAGCGCCCCCGGCGTTGCATCGAGTGCTCCCGCCACAGCTTCAGCTGGCTTCACGGCCCCCGCCCAGTGACGCGTCGAGAACGAGCGCTGCGCTGGTACCCGTGCTGAACGCCAGTTCCAGGACCCCGGCGGCAATCGCGCCCGCCCGCTCGGGATCGTTCACCGGAAAGGCCTGGATGTCGAGCGCGGCGAGCAGCGCGGGTGTGGCCCGGCCCATCGGGACCTGAGAAGGATTCCGTTCGCCGAGGGTGCCTCGCATCGACAAGATGATCGGAACTCCGACTCGATAGGGAACGCAAAGAGAGCCGACGGCGTTCAAGCAGTTGCCCAGGCCGGAGCACTGCATCATCACCGCTGCTCGACCACCTGCCAGGAGGTAGCCGCATGCGTAGGCGATGCACTCCTCCTCGCGGGTGAGCGTTCGTAGCTTGGGAGGCTCTTCTCCGAGCGCATCGACGATGCCACGAAGCCGGGCATCGGGAACGTAGGCGACCGCGTCGACGTCTGCCTCACGGATCGCGTCAGCGACCTGTACCTGCCAATCGAGCACGGCGGACCGAGTTTGCACCGCGCAAGGATATGTCAGGCATTGGCTTCACCCTTCCTCTGGAGGCGGAGCCCGTTGCCGCGAGCAGGCGCCCGCGCCTACCCGCCGACCAGTCGGGCCACCTGCACCGCGCCCTGCCTAATTTGCTCGACGGGGGGATAGCTGAAAGAGAGACGGGCGCCATGGTCTCCTCCCGGCCCGGCGAAGAAGCCGTCGCCGGCAACCAGCGTGACACCAGCCAACGCCGCGCTGCGCGCTAGCTCGTGGGCGGACTGACGCTGTGGCAGCTCGAGCCAAAGGAAGTACCCGCCGTCGGGCCGGGTCCATCGGGCATCCGGGGGCATCAGCTCATCGAACACCTCGAGCAGGGCGTCGCGCCGGCGCCGCAGAATCGCACAAACCTCCCTCAGATGTGGCTCGAAATCCCCGCTCTGTAAGTACTCATAGAGCTCTGCCTGGGGCAGGATCGGCGGCGAGACGTACGCTCCGACGGCGAGCTCCCGGAGCGGTGAAACCAGCGCTTTCGGCACGACCGCGTAGCCCGTTCGCAGACCCGGAGCGACCGTCTTCGAGAAGGAGCTCAGAAGGATGGCGAGATGCTCGGCGTCCCTTTCGCGCAGCAAATTGTGCAAGCGCGGAAGCGGCTCGCCATCGATCCGTAGCAGCCCATACGGATCGTCCTCCACGACCATGATCTCGAACTCAGCGAGAAGGTCCGCGAGCTGCTCCCGCTGATCCCGCGTCAATGTGAGTCCGGTCGGGTTGTGAAAGGTGGGCATGGTGTAGAAGAACGAGGGTCGAGAGCCTCCTGAAAACAGGCGACGAGCCTCTGCAAGGTCCAATCCGCCCTCCCCTCGGGGAATCGACTCGATCTGCACCCCCGCCGCTCTCAGCTGGTTGAGCATGCGGTCATAGGTCGGCGCCTCGACGGCTGCCCGGGGCGAGGTTCGCGTGAACAAGCGCGTGAGGAATCCAAGTCCCATGATCGAGCCGGGGGTGACCAGAATCCGCTCAACGGTGACCCCGTGCTGTTGCCCTAGCCAGTCGCGTAGGGGCGCAAAGCCGGCCGGGTCTCCGTAGTTCAGCGCGATATGACCGTGCTCCTCAATGGCGCGACGCGCAGCGCGCACGAGCGCGGCGGTGGGGAACATCTCCGGCGCTGGAACACCGCGCGCGAAGGAGATGACCCCGGGATCGGGGACAACGCTCACCGCCGTCTCTACTGCTCGCCACCCGCTCGAAGGAGCGTCATCGGCCGACCGTAGACGGCTGGTTCTCCCAATGTCAAGGCGCCGCTCCAGGCAATTGGGTTAGCATCGAAGCGCCAGGCTATGAAAATGTCTGACCTATGCGAAACGGATTCACGGGGCGGGCGGCGCTCGTCGACAGCGTAGTGCCGGCGCGCGTGGGTCAGACATGGCGGGCGTGTCTCGCTCGCGTTAGATGAGAGAAGCAGTGCTTGACTCGCGTTCCGGTCGGCTCGGCCGCGAGGACCAAGCTGAGTGGCTGCAGCGGGACCGAGCGAGCGTGGGCCAGTCGCCCTCCCCGGCGCCGTTGGTGATCGAGCGCGGGAGCGGCTGCGAACTATGGGATCTGGCGGGAGCTCGGTACCTCGACTTCGAGGCCGGCCAGTTCTGCATGAGCACCGGGCATTCCCATCCCGCAGTTGCCGCAGCCATCAGGCAGCAGCTTGGTGAGCTGATGCAGATCGGGAACCGCTTCACGAACCGTCCGCGAATCCTGCTCGCGGAGCGGCTCGCGGAACTCTCGGGGCTGCCCACGCCGAGAACCTTCTTCTGCAGCACAGGTTCCGAGGCCAACGAGACCGCGCTGCGCATCGCCAAGCTGACCACGGGCCGGTTCGAGGTGGTCACCGTCGCCCGCGGTTACCACGGCCGGACCTCCGCGATGTTCGGGCTCTCCTCTTCGGGCCGCCACATGCGCCGCGGCTATGGGCCTGCAACACCCGGCGTGGCGTATGTGGCACCGCCATATGCGTACCGCTGCCGGTTTGACTGCGGCACGGAATGCGACACCAGCTGCTGGCGCTACTCGGTGGACATGCTTGAGCGGGCCACGGCCGGAGAGCCCGCGGCGGTCATCGTCGAGTTCGTCCTGGGAGCGGGAGGAGTGATCCCGGTGTCGCGAGCGTGGGCGCAAGAGGTTCGGACATGGTGTGACGAGCAAGGCGCACTGCTGATCGCGGATGAGGCATTGACCGGTATCGGTCGCACCGGGTCTTGGTTTGCCTTCGAGCACTTCGGAGTGAAGCCGGATCTCGTGGTGACGTCGAAGGCCCTGGGGGGCGGCGTTCCCGCCGCCGCGGTGATCGTCTCGCGCGGGGTCGCTGAGGCAGCGATCGAGCGGGGATTCATCCAGTCGGCCTCACACCAGGGCGATCCCTTCCAGTGCGCCTCTGCGCTGGCAAACGTCGCCGTGATCGACTCCGAAGGGCTCCTTCAGAATGCGACCACGCAAGGTGAGCTGCTGAAAGTTCGGCTGAGCGGGCTGGTGGAGCGCTACTCGATCGCTGGAGATGCCCGCGGCATCGGTTTGATCCACGGCCTTGAAATCGTCCATGCGGACGGCACTGAGGCTCCGGAGCTCGCGGCGGAGGTGTCCCTCGAATGCATGAACAAGGGCCTGATCGTCGGCGGCTTGAGACCTGGGATCCGCGAGGGGAACGTCCTCAGGCTGGCTCCTCCGCTCGTGGTGAGATCCGAGCAGGTCATCGAGGCGGTGGAGATCCTCGAAGAGGCACTGAAGCTCGTCTCGAGACGCATGGGGTCGCTCTAGCGGGCATGCCCGACTGCGAGATCATCGACGTCATCGCTGCGCCTGGGGTCGGAGCCTTCTTTTTCGACGACCAGCTCGCCATCAGGCAGGGCGCCGCGCGGGACGGCTTTGCAATTCTCGGCGCTCCTCTCACTCCGGGTTACGACGCGGTCCGCCAGCCCGCCACGGCGGTTTCGGTGATGCTTCGACTGAGCGACGGCTATCTCGCGCACGGGGACTGCGTGGCCGTTCAGTACAGCGGTGTCGGCGGTCGCGACCCCGTACCCGACAGCGAGCAACTCGTGTCACTGCTCGAGGCGGACGTGGCGGCGGCAATCAGGGGTCTTCCGACGCAATCGTTTCGGAAGCTGAGCGAGCGTGTCGATGCCCTCCGCACCCTCCCTGGATTCGGCACCGCCGCCGCCTATGGACTATCTCAGGCGATGCTCGATGCTGTCGCCCATACCCGTGAAGCAAGCATGGCCCGCACCATCCAGGCCGAATGGTCCCTCCACGGAAGGCTCGAACGCGTACCGGTGTATGCCCAGTGCGGCGAGGAACGGCGGCTGAACGTGGACAAGATGATCTTGCGCGAAGTCGACTCGCTGCCGCATGGGCTGATAAACAGCCCTGCGTTGATCGGCCCAGACGGCGCTCTTGTCGTCGACTACGTGGCGTGGGTCAGCGATCGCGTCCGGGCGCTCCGCCGTGATCCGAGCTACCGCCCGGTACTGCATTTTGACGTCTATGGCCTGCTGGGTCTCATGTTTGAGATGCACCTGGAGCGGGTGGTCCAGGTGCTGCTGCGAATGGAAACAGCCGCCGACCCGTTCGCGCTGCGCGTCGAGCATCCCCTGGACGCAGGCAGCTGCTCCGCGCAGGTCGACCAGATGGCGGAGCTGCGCTCCCGCCTGCGTGATGCGGGCAGCTCCGTGCAGCTCGTCGCCGACGAGTGGGCGAACACGTTTGCCGAGATTCACGCCTTCAACCGGCATGGAGCTGCCGACATGATCCAGATCAAGACCCCCGATCTCGGTGGACTTCACCATTCCGTGGAGGCCGTCCTCGATTGTCAGCGTCACGGGGTTCTTGCGCACGTCGGTGGATCTTGCTCCGAGACGGACCGCGCGGCGCGGGTCTGCGCTCACCTGGCGATGGCTACACACGCCGACCAGATGCTCGCGAAGCCGGGGATGGGCGTGGACGAGGGCTTGTCGATCGTGAACAATGAAATGGCTCGCACGCTGCGTATTGACGCGGCATCTACAACGAGCCCTCCACTCGACGCACCGGAGCGGTAGGGGCTCACCGGCTGCCCGCGCTCAAGACCTCAAGCGTTTCCAGGCTCGGGTCTGTCGCATAGGCGACGCGCAATCCGGTCGCTTTCGCCTCGGTCAGCGCGGCGATGGCCTCTGGGGTTACGAGCTCTCCCGGGGCGATTGTGGGAACGCCGGGAGGGTAGGGCGCGATCAGATCCGCGCTGATGCGACCCAACGCTTCGGCTCGGGGCACCGTCTCCGTTTCACCGAAGAACGCCTCACGGGGTGGGATCACGACCTTGGGTTCCACGATCCAGCAGGCCGCTCTTGCGATCTGCCGAGGCCTTCCGCGTCTACGTTCTATGGAAGCGATGAGCGTCTCGGTCAGCCGCGTAAGGGCGCCGGCGTCGTCCGCCACCGTGACGACGGCAACGATCGTGTCCCGATCCGCCATTTCCACAGGGACCCCGGCATCGATGAGATCTGATTCCACCTCCACACCGTGCGCACCGGTCCCCGCGAGCCCCAGAGTGAGCTTCGTGGGATCCACCCCCGGTCCCTCGAGCACGTGAAGGCCGTTCACGGTCCGCAGCCGTTCTCGAGCCTCGGCTACGGCGCCCAGCAGGGCATCGAGGAGCCGTCTACCGTGGTGCTCAAGCAGCGCTCGAGCGCCATCGATGCTCGCCATGATCGTCCCCGAGGGGCTCGTAGTGTGCGTCGCCTCAAAGGCCCGCTGCAAGCGGGCAGCGCTGATCCTCTGGGTGCGAGCGAGTACGACGGCGCCCTGCGACCAGGCGGGGAGCGTCTTGTGGACGCTGGTGACTACGGCGTCGGCGCCAGCAGCAAGCGCGTGCTCGGGTAGGCCGGGATGAAAGCCGAAGTAAGCGGCCCAGGCGGCGTCAACGAACAGAGGTATCCCGGCGTCGTGAGCGATCCGCGCGTGTTCTGCGATCGCCGAGAAGGTCCCCACATACGATGGGTCGCCGAGGAACACGGCTGCGGCGTCCGGGTTGGCGGCTAGCGCCCTGGCCACTCGGTCGGGCGAGAACCCTGCCGCCAGGCCTGTCACGGGATCTACGTCAGGCTGCACCCAAGCGGGCTTCAGCCCCGCGAGCACCAAGCCCAGCAGTACTGAACGGTGCGCCGTCCGTGCTACCACGATGGTCTGGCCGGGCCTCCCCGCCGCGAGCGCCAACGCTTGATTGCCGTGTGTAGAGCCACCCACCGAGAAGCGACAGAGATCGGCGCCGAAGAGCTCCGCGGCCCGCTGTTCTGCCGCGACGAGCCATCCGTGCTTCAGCTTGATCGTGTCCACATTGCCGGCGAGCGCCGCGTCACTCGCAACGATTCCGGTCAGCGCGGTCAAGCCATGGTGTCCCGGTGCGAAGAAGGGATGCTCGCCCCCGGCCCGACGATCGAGGGCTTCGAAGTACGCCCGAAGCAGGGGAGCATCCGCGGCGAGATCGAGCGGATCATGCGAGGGATGCCAACTCATTCGTAGGCCGCGGCTGCATACAGAACAGCTTGCGCCCGCGCGATGCTGGCGACCGCCTCATCTGGCGGAAGGAACTCCGGGTGGTGCAGAGGCAGCGGTACGAACCCCGGCGCCCCCGAAAGACCCGCGAAGCCCATGGCAATCGGCGCGATCGCGCCGAGGAATGCGAAATCGTCGGAACCACACGATCGCGGCGGATCGGCAAGCCGGAATCCGGCGGCAGCGGCGAGCTCTGCGGCGCGTCCGCTGATGCGGGCGTCGTTCTCGAGCACCGGCTCGCCCTCGGTCGTTTCGACCCGAGCCGTACAACCGTATGCGCGAGCCGTCGATGTCACAAGCTCTTCGACGAGCGCGCGGAGGGATCGGCGGTCGGCCGCGTCGTAGGTACGCAGAGTCAGGCCCGCCGTCGCATGGGCGGGGATGACATTTTCGGCAGTACCCGCATGAAGTTCACCGACCGTGAGCACGGCCGGGTGCAGCGGATCGACCCGGCGCGCCACCAGGGTATTGAGCCCCACGACAATGCTGCTGATCGCGAGGACCGGATCGCGGCCCAGGTGTGGGTAGGCACCGTGGGCGGCTGCTCCCTCGAGCTCGATCCTCAAGTTGTCGCAGGCGGCGTTGATCGGACCCTGTCCGACGGAGATCGCACCCCAGGGCAAGTCCGGGTGCACGTGGGCGGCGACGATCGCTCTCACCCGGCTGCCGAGATCACCCTCATCCACCAGCATTTTCGCCCCCGACGGATACGCCTCCTCGCTGCGCTGAAAGACTCCCATGAGGGGCGCCGGTAGGCGCTGCTCGACTGTTCGCGCGGCCCGCAGCAGCGCAACTAAAGCCGCGGCGTGGACGTCGTGGCCGCACGCGTGCATGGCGCCGTTTGACGCTGCGTACTCAGCCGCTGTGCGCTCCTGGATCGGAAGGCCGTCCAGCTCCGCCCTGACGGCGACAGCTTTTCCCTCGCCGTGGGTGCATGCAACGACCCCGGTCGCCGCAGGCTTCGTCTCCAGGCCAAGTTGCCCTGAGATGGCCGCGGCCGTCGAGTGCTCGCGATGCGCGAGCTCGGGGTTCGCGTGTATCTGTCGCCGAAGCTGGCGCGCTGAGGGAAGCTCGTCCTCGAGGTGAGCAAGCAGCAGCTCGAGCAGCTCGGTAGGACTCAACATGCGGCTACGCGGCTAACTCAGGTCTGGGCCGTGTCGAGCGACCCGTTATCCCACGTACCGATCTTCAGGCCGGCGTCGCTGAAGCGACTTGTGATGGCGGGCTCGTCGTCTCTCGAGGCCACCAGTATGACTCCGGAGGGACGGCCGGAGCCGGTCCGGTTGAGCGCCTGGGCCAGTCCTTCGGCGGGCTGCAAGTGGAGTCCGTCCCATCCTATGGCGCGATATGTATCGCCGACCAAGACGAGTGTTCCGCGCGGTCCCTCGATGGCGCCCAGCAGGGATACGAAGTGCCCGACGTCCCAATCTGGCGGCGGACCGAGATCGCGCTTGCCTGACGAGAGGTAGGCCAGCAACGTGGGTGGGTCAGCGCGGCTGCCCCAGAAATGTCTTGTGGCGACGTTGGCAACCACCGTGCAGGGCTTGGTGCAGCCTGCGGCTGCCTCAAGCACCACCTGAACCGCCGTCGGATTCCACGGGCCCGCCACCGGCACCACCGCGAGGCGATCGGAAGAAAGCTCACGCAGCGCTCTGACCAGCC
Organism: uncultured Solirubrobacterales bacterium; assembly: GCA_963808655.1. GTDB lineage: Bacteria > Actinomycetota > Thermoleophilia > Solirubrobacterales > Solirubrobacteraceae > Palsa-465. The sequence continues at coordinate 344,588 of CAWEGZ010000020.1, read as the reverse complement.
CGCCGGCAGCGGTGCCGGAAACCGAGGAGTCATCCACGGTCGGGAACGTGACCCGGTAATCGGTTCGCCCCGGCTCGCCGGGCGGCAAATCATCGTCACGCTGGAGCTTGGATAGCACGCTCCCTGCGGCGAGCCCAACTGCATCCTGGTCGAGCGGGCCGCCATCGAGGGTGGTCCCGGCGAGGCGAAGTGCCAGCGTCCCCCAAAACGCCCCGCATAACTCGTTCTTCTGCGGCAGCTCGGCGGCGTGCAACTCGAGCAGGGACTCGGCGCCGCAGAAGAGGGTCATCCGCATCTGGGTCACGGCCGGCCCTCCTGGCTGGAATTGAAAACGGCTACGTGCTGAGTCATCGGCTCGATCTCACCTTCGTGGGACAGGATAACTTCGGGGCAATGACGATCAACCTCCACAGCGATACCCAGACAACGCCTACGCCGGGAATGCGCAAGGCGATGGCGCGGGCCGAGGTCGGTGACGAGCAGCGGCGACTCGATCCCACGACGATCGCTCTTGAGGAGCGCGTCGCCGAACTGGTGGGACACGAGGCGGCCGTCTTTCTTCCCAGCGGAACCATGTGCAACGTGGTGGCGCTGCTCGTCCATATCGGGAGCGCCGGGGATGAGTTGCTGATCGATCGAACCGCTCACCCGGTAAATCACGAGGTTGGGGCCCCGGCGAGGTTGGCGGGGGCGATGATCCGCACGCTCGACGGTGAAAACGGCATCTTCAGCGCTGCTCAGCTGGAGGCGGCGATCCGGCCTGCGGAAGGTCGGCATACCCCGCGCTCACGGGTTGTTTGCGTGGAGCAGACCACGAATGCGGGGGGAGGACGAGTGTGGCCGCTGGAAAGGCTCCGGGAAGTATTGGCCACCGCGCGACGATGCGACCTGCGTGCGCACATGGACGGCGCGCGGCTGCTGAACGCCGTCATCGCTTCCGGCGTCTCGGCCCGCGATTTCGCAAGCGGGTTCGATACTGCGTGGCTCGACTTCACCAAGGGGCTAGGAGCTCCCATCGGCGCAGTCCTCGCTGGTTCTGGGGCATTGATTGATGAGGCCTGGCGTTTTAAGCAGATGCTTGGCGGCGCGCTCCGTCAATCTGGGATCGTCGCCGCCGCGTGCCTCTACGCGCTGGACCATCACGTGGAGCGCTTGGCTGAGGATCATGTCCACGCTCGACGCTTGGCCGAAGGCCTGGCAGCGATCGCGGGGGTGCGACTCGACCCAGATGCGGTCGAGACCAATATCGTGATATTTGAGGTCGACGGCGCGCAGGATCTGGCGCAGAGCCTCAAGCCAGAGGTCGACCTACAGGCGCTCGACGACGGGCGCATACGTGCAGTAACTCACCTCGGGTTGAGCACTCGTGATATCGACCGGGCGCTGATCGAAATCGAACGGAAGCTACGGGGATGAGGGCACGTCCCTCGGGTCAGTACACGCGGGCGTATCTTCCACAGGCCTCTTCGAGAGGCATGCCGTCTAGCAGCGTGATCTCCGTTCGCTTCATCGCGGCGTAGCCGTTGCACAGTTCGGAAGGCACCTGCCCGGCCACCAGCGTGTCGGCCTCGAAGGCGTGGAGCGCTTCACCGAGCGAGCGGGGTGGGCTGCCAACGCCCAGCTTCTCCCGCTCCGACGGCGACAGCGACTCTGGGTCTCCGACTATCACGGGCGGGGGGTCAAGTTGCTCTCGGACGCCTCGGAGCCCGGCGAGCACGACGAGTGCGAGAGTGAAGTGAGGCGAGCATGCGCCGTCGGCCGCGCGGAACTCGAGATGGACCTGTGTGCTCGGATCGGTATCTCCGAAGTCGATGGCTTCCGGGATCCGCAGGGCCGTCTCGCGATTACGATCGCCGAGACACAACCAGCCAGCGCTCCAGCGGTGGGGCTGAAGCCGGGTATACGAGACGGTCGTGGGGGCTGCGACCGCGCAGATCGCGGGAAGGTGGCGCAGGACGCCTGCCGCGAACCGGCCGGCGGCGAGCGCAAGCCTTCCGGGGCGCTCGGCGTCGTAGGTCGCCGGCGCGCCGGCTCCATCCTGGAAGCTGAGGTGGATATGCAGGCCGTTGCCCGAGCCCTCGGGATCAACCATCGGGGCGAACGTCGCCCGCCACCCCAGCCGACGCGCTACCTCGCGCGCGAGCTCACGTACGATCGACGCCTCATCGGCCGCCGCGAGCCCCTCCCGCGGCGTGCAGGTCACCTCGAACTGGTTCGCTCCGTACTCGGGAAGAAAAGTCTCGAGGTTGTGCCCGGAGAGGCGGAGGGCGGCGGCGAGGTGCTCGCCGAACGGTGCGGCTGTGCGGAGCGCCTCCATCGAGAACGGAGGGGCCGGCATTTCCACGTGTCCGTACAGCATGAACTCGTGCTCGAACCCGGCGATGAGTTTCAGTCCGGTCTCCGTCGCCAGGCGCTCGAGTGCGTGCTTGAGCAGGGCACGCGGGCATGCCTCCCACGGCCGACCGTCAAGCGTGATCGCGTCGCAGAGGTAGAAGTGGAGTGCGGGCTTACCGGGCCACAGGTCGACTCGAGTTGCCGTTGATACGTCCGGGAGAAGCCGAAGGTCGCCGAGGGAGCCCCATGGGTTTGCGTCGCCTAGAGGACCCAGAGGGGTTATCGCCTGATCCGCCGGGACCCACCCGACGCCGGTACCAAGCCGCTGCTCCAGGTCGCGCAACGCAACCGCGCGCCCTCGGCTGAGCCCTGCTACGTCCGCGTAAAGGAAGGCGACGAGCTCGTCTCCGACATCACTCACGTCGCATCGAGCCCAGGCGCCATGCCTCGTATCCTTACAGAGACGTCGTGGGCCGCTGCGCGGAGGAGTCCTACAGCGCGCGGTCCAGCTTGTGCACGAGCAGGTCCACGTGCTCGTCGTTGAAGACAAGCGGTGGGCGGATCTTGAGCACGTTCCTCCCCGGCCCGGTCCGACCGATCAGGATGCCGGCCACGCGGAGACGATCGATGACGCCCTCAGCGAGCTCCGACTCCGTCAGCTCGACGCCGACGAGCAGGCCGCGGCCCCGCACGTCGACGATCGCGGACCGATGGAGATCCCGAAGCGTGGCGAGCAGTCGCCCCCCCACCCTCTTCGTGTGCTCCACGATCCGTTGGTCCTCGATCACCTCGAGCACCGTCAACGCCGCCCGGGCCGCGACCGGGTTTCCGCCGAAGGTGCTGAACACGCGCCCTGCGTAGGGAGAGCGCTCGGCAATCGCGCGCCGGGTGATCAGCGCGGCGACCGGATAGCCGTTTCCCATCGGCTTGCCGAGCGTGACGACGTCGGGTGCGATTCCGTGCTGTGCGAACGACCAGAGGTGCTCGCCGGACCGGCCGTACCCAGCCTGCACCTCGTCAGCAACGAACAGGCCGCCGGCTGCCCGAGTCCGCCGAACGACGGCCTCGACTTCCTCCGCGGAAGGAGTCCAGATACCGTCGCTTGTGAGCGCGCCGTCGAGGAACGTCGCCGCGACCCCGTCCAGCTCCGCGACCGCACGCACCATCTCGCGTTCCATATCCCGGCCTGACCCTGGCGGTGCGACGCGGGCGACGTTGGGCGGGTGAAAGCTGTCTGGCCACTCCTCCGGAGAGAGGTCCGCGATCGCGTCCGAAACGCCGTGATAGGCATGCTCGGTCACGATTGCGCCGTTCTGGCCTGTGGCCGCGGTCGCAATCCTCCACGCGAGGTCATTTGCCTCGCTGCCGGAGTTGACGAGCATCACCGTGTCGAGGCCGGTCTCCGGCGGCATCGTCGCCAGCAGGCGCTCGGCGAGGTCGATCAGCGGCGCGTAGAGATAACGCGCGTGCGTATTGAGCACGCGCGTTTGCCGTACAACCGCTTCGGTCACCCGCGGGTGGCAGTGGCCCACGACCGGGACGTTGTTGTATGCGTCCAGAAGCCGAGCGCCCTGAGCGTCGTGGAGCCAAACTCCCTCACCGCGGACAACATGGACCGGATCCGCATACTGCAGCCGGGTTAGGACGCCGCCGAGCACATTGGCCCGGCGCGTGGCGAGCTCTTCCGTGGGGGGGTGCGGGGGTGACGCTCCGAGCTTTTGCGCGACCGCGTCAGCGCCGATGCGGTCAAACAGCTCGAGGAGCGCCCAGGAATCGTCATCCCATGTCTGGATGTACCGCTGGTTCTCGGGGTAGCGCCGGGCACGCCAAGCGCTGATCGCAACGATCATCGCTAGGCGGGCCGTGACCAGATCACCCAGGAGGGCTAGCTCCAGCGGCTCGAACGGGAGCTGCGAGGCGTATCCGTCGATCGCGATGCGTCCCACGCGAAAGACGTCCTCCTCTGGCCGGCCCCGCATCAGAGATGCAACTGCGATCCCGAAGTCACCCACCTGTGCGGTGTACGTGCAATCGCCGAAGTCGACGATACCGACGATGCGGCCGCGCTCATCGAGCAGCACGTTGTCGAGGTTCAGGTCGCCGTGGACTACCTGGGCCCGCAGACGCAGCCACTGAGGCGCGACGCGCTCTTCGAACCGGCTGATCACGCGCTCGACCAAGCTTTGCTGGCGCGCATCGCCGATCGAGCTGAGCATCGGGCGGAGCTTCGGGGTCTGCGCCATATCCCAGGGCAGCGTCCGACCGGCGGCGGGATGGAAGAACGAGCGAAGCGTAAGGTTCAACCGAGCGTGAGCTGCCGCATAGTCGTACACCGCCCCATCGCTCAACTCGGGTCCGCCGAGGCGTCCATGGGCACGCTCGAATAAGCGCACGTAATGCCGGCCGTCGCGGCCCTCGAACGTGGCTCGGCGGCCGCGTGGCCGCACAACCGGCAGCTGGGGATCAACCCGCGCGACATGCAGAATCGCCTCGTGTTCAAGGTCGAGGACGGCCGGGTCCTCGGCCGTGTTCGAGATCTTTAGGACCGCGCAGCCGCCGCCGTCGTCGATCAAAAACGTCTGGTCCCGCTCGCTACCGAGATCGACCGCCGTTCCGCGAACCCCGAACACGTCCGCGGCAATTCCAGCGGCTTCCTCGCAGGAGAACTGGGGCGGCCGCGTCTCGAGGACCGACACGTGGCCAATGCTAGACATGCGGATCCCCGGCGGATTCCGCGCCGGTCACGGTAGAGACGTGGTGGGGCTAGAGCACGATGCCACGCGACCTACTTCACGCGCGCCGTCGATCCCTCCCGGAGCGGCGACCCCGACTTCGGTGCGGGGCCCAGGGGGCGGCGTGAGCGCAGCTTCGGCCAGCCAGGAGGCATGTGCTGCTTGGGCACTCTTGGCTGGAGGTAACCGGACGGGGCGCCTACGACCCGCAGGAGGTAATTGAAGTTCCGTCCCTCGATCGTGGACCAGCCGCCCGCATCGCCGCATGGACACAGGTGGCCATCCGCATTTGCAAGAGTCGTGTCCCGGATGTCAGACGCCCAGCCCGTCTCCATGTCGGGGTAGGCATCGTGGAGGGTCGCGACCTTCTCCCCGGCGGTCACGGTCTGGCCCGTCTTGACGTGAACCGTGATGTTCTCCGCCACGTACACGTATCTTCCGGCGAAGCGACCTTGGGAGAGCTGGTACAGGAGCCATCCGCGGCCGGGCCAACCAGGGTCATGGTTGCTTGCCTTGAGCACCTTGCCGCTGCCAAGCGCCAGGATCGGGCCCGAGCCGGCATAGTCGACGCCTTGATCGATGCGGCCCGGCAGGAGCTTACGCACAGCTCTGAGCGGATTTGTGTAGTGGAGGACCGCATAGTGCACGGTCTTGGTGGCCGAATTACCGCTCGTGTCGGTGGCAGTGACCGTGAAGGTCTCATTGCCAGGTGTGGTTGTGTCGATCGGGTCACCATGGGCAACCGTCCCTGTGCACGCCGCGATTTCACTCGTGCTCCCGGCTTCGCTGCAGCTGAAGCGGGCTGTAACCCGCGAGTCCAAGCCGTAATTTCCCCGGGAATAGGGCGCGAGGATCCTGATTGACGGCACCGTGGAGCGGAAGGCGCCGGACACGCGCTGCGTGGCCGCGCGGGCCGTGCCCGCGGGAGTCCACACGAGCAATAGCGCGGCGGCGACCGCCGCCAGCGACCAAACGCGCAATCCAACCCGGCGCAGAGTCGATCCGGAATCGCGCACTCGTTTGTGCTCAGCGAAGGTCACGGCCTCTCTCCTCTCGTCTGACCATCGGCGGAGCCGGCACGCTCTGCGCACCGTCCGCGCCCCCCGCTCCAGGTCGGCCCCGACCCAGAGCTGGCGCCGGGCATCCTACCGCGTGCCTGACCCAGAAGTTCCGGTTGGTCCCCAGAATTTAAGTACGGGTGAGGCTGCCCTCCCCGCGGTCACCGCTCACCACGGTGCACGCTCGCGCGACGGTCGTGGCAAGCCGCAGCGATGGCGTTGGCGACCCGGCCGGCACCTCCCGCTCCCAGGGTGATCGAGTAGTGGTTGACATCAGGCACAAGCACAGCCTCGCGTAGCGACGGACGCTCGGCGGCCCAGCTCTCTGCCAGCCCGAGCGGCTGCATCGGCTTCGGATCGTCCACCAGCCCCCGTGGCGCGCACAGCATTTGCGCCGGCACGTCTAGGCGGTAAGCAGCGTCGGCGGTGTTAACAAGATCGGCTCCGTCCGCGCGCACGGCCTGCTCAACCACCGACGGCCGCATCTCGGGCGGAGCGCCGACCAGGTCGTGATCGGCGTACGCGAACAGATCCTCGTCGCCGATGTCGCTGCCACCAACAGCCGGATGCTCCCGCCACCAGGCGCGATACGCCTTTCGGTCCGCGAATCGCAACTTAAGCCGGGCGAGGGTGGGGCCGAGGAACTCATCGAGATCGATGTCTTCACCGCCCGGAATCGGCAAGCCCCCGTCGACGAGGACCAGTGATTGCACGCGTTCCGGGTACGAGACCGCCAGTCGCACCACGATATAGGCGCCGAGAGAATGTCCGGCCAGAACCGCGCGCTCGAGTCCCAGTGCGTCGATGGCCGCAATGACGTCGCGCACGTGCGTATCGATTCCGTATGGACCCGGGAGACCGCTGCTGCGGCCGCGGCCGCGAATGTCGAGCGCGAGCAGCTCCGCCCGACCTTCAAGCGCTCGCGCCACCGGCAACCACGCGCGGCTGTTGGCGGTGATCCCGTGGACAGCGACGGCGGCCGGCTGACCCGCAGCTTTGCCGAGGCGAAAGCACGCGAGCTTGCCCCCATCGACAGCGACATCCTCACGCTCGATCTGCAGTACGTTGGCCGACATGCTCGACGCTGAAGATACGCACATAGGTGCCGGCGCTGTTTCCGCAACTTGAGGGGCCCTCGCAGAAGGAGGCAATCCGCTTCGGCGACCGGGCCCTGACGTACCGCCAGCTCCGCGACGCCGTCGCGGCTGTGGCGGCGCAGCTCGAGGGTCGTCGTCGTGTCGCAGCATGGGCGGTGAGTGAGATCGAGACTTGCATTGCCGTGGTTGGTGCGCTTACGGCTGGAGTTCCTGTCGTGCCAATCAATCCCAGGGCCGGCACACGGGAGCTGCAGCATGTCGTCGAGGACAGCGTCCCCGACGCGTTGCTGGCGCCTTCCGCGGTGCAGCTTCCGGAGATCCTCGGAACGCATCCTCGGATAGACGTCACCGTGAACGAGCTCGTGGAACGCGGTCGTAAGTTGTCGCTTCCGAAGGAGCCCGACCCGGAGGCGCCAGCTCTCATTCTTTACACCTCCGGCACCACCGGTCCCCCCAAAGGGGCCGTGTTGCCCCGGCGGGCAATCGCCACCAACCTCGATGCCTTGTCGGCGGCCTGGGAGTGGACGGCCAGCGACCGGCTGGTCCACGGCCTGCCGCTGTTTCACGCCCATGGCCTCGTCCTCGGGGTACTCGGCCCCCTGCGCCTCGGTGCTCATGTTCAACATCTCGGGCGGTTCTCGCCCGAGGGCGTGGCAAGAGCTTTCGAAGAGCGCGGCGGCGCGACGATGCTGTTCGGCGTTCCCACGATGTATCACCGGCTGATCGAGGCGGCCGAGGCAGATGGCGGCATCGCCCGCGCCTTGGCGCGGGCCCGGCTACTCGTCTCGGGCTCGGCCGCGCTGCCGGCTACGGACCACGCGCGGATGGAGCGCGTCGCTTCTCAGCTCATCGTGGAGCGCTACGGGCTCACCGAGACGCTCATGAACTGCTCGGTACAAGCCGGCGGCGAGCGGCGGCCGGGCTACGTAGGCCCTCCCCTGGAAACTGTGCAGGTGCGCCTGCTCGACGAGCACGGAGCGACGATCGACGCCAACGACGATGAGACGATGGGGGAGATCGCGGTCTCCGGGCCCAACCTGTTCCTGGGATATCTCAATCGCCCCGAGGCCACGGCCGAAGTGATGCGGGACGGTTGGTTCATGACCGGTGACCTCGCCACGCGGGCATCGGACGGCTACATCCGCATCGTCGGACGCCGATCCACCGACCTGATCAAGAGCGGGGGGTACAAGATTGGCGCGGGCGAGATCGAGGCCGCCTTGCGCGAGCATCGAGCCGTCGACGATGTGGCCGTGACCGGCGAACCCGATCTGGATCTGGGCGAGCGAATCGTTGCCTGGGTGGTCCCGGCCCAGGGCTCGACCCCTGATGAACGGGAGCTGGCGGACCACGTCGCACAGCTGTTAAGCCCTCACAAGCGCCCACGCGAAGTGCGCCTGCTCACCGAGCTCCCACGCAACGAGATGGGCAAAGTGCAAAAGCAGCTGCTGCGCGACTAGGCCGGCGCAAGGGCTCCCCGGTTCAGGCGGGGTCGCGACGAGCAGCGACGGCAGCAGGCCGTCCATCGGAGCTCCCGCCGCCCCGGCGGTGACGGATGTGACCGCGTGGGAGTGCGAGCGTCAGGACAAGTCCCAATACGGGCAGTGCCGCGATCACTTCGAATACGGCATGCAGACCGTGGGCGTCGGCCAGCAGGCCCAACAGGGGAGCCCCGACGCCGCCGAGGCCGATCGATAGCCCGATCGTGATCCCCGCGGAGACGCCGAGCCGACCGGGCAGGAACTCCTGACCCATCACGATCGTCACCGAGAACGTCGCGATCGTGGCGGCGCCGGCGAGAGCGGCGAACAGGATTCCGAGCCCCGGGCCGCAGAGCAGGAGCGCAACGACCAGCGGCGGAATCGAAACCATCGACCCGATCAGCACATGGCGGCGGCCGAAGCGATCCGCGAGCGGACCGCCGATCAAGGTGCCGGCGGCGCCTCCGAGCAAAACCGCGATCAGGGCCGCACTGCCGAATGCCTTGCCGGTATGCAGATCGCGCTCCCAGTAGAGCGCGACGAAGGTGATGAGCCCGAAATAGACGAACGATCGCAGGGCAATCACGGCTGCCAACACCGTGAAGGGGCCCCAGGCCTCGGGCTCGCCGCCCCGTTGAACCCTCCCTCCAACCACATCGCCGCGGAACCGCCGGAGCCGCGGAAGCTCGTGCACGAGCACCGCGGCCATGAGCCACGTCGGCACCAACACTACGAGCGTGCCGGACAGCCCGAATGCCAAAAGCGTCGGTGTGAGCAACGCCGGCCCGAGTGCAAATCCGAGGTTGCCGCCGACCGAGAACAAACTCATGCCGCTCGCCCGCCTGGCGCCCGAGACATAGTTCGCGAACCGGGAGCCCTCGGGGTGGAAGGCGGCCACACCGACGCCGCTCACGAGCACGGCGGCAAACGTCAGCCAGTAGCCGGGAACGATGCCGGCCAGCCCAATTCCGAGCCCTCCGAGTCCCGGGCCCAGAACCATCAACCACGGCAATGAGAGCCGATCGGAGAGGTGACCGAACACTGGCTGGATGACCGAACTGGAGATCGTCGCCGCCAACACCAGCGTTGACGCCGTCGCGTAGCTCAGGTGGTCCCTGGAGATCAGGAACGGCAGCAGCGCGGGGACGGCCCCCTGCGCCAGGTCGGTGCATAGGTGGCCACAGGAAAGGACGGCCATCGCCCTGCGATCAACGCCGGCCGCGGTGGTCTCGACCTCTCCCACTGCCGCCAGCATAAACAGCCCCCGCGGTCAGGCACGCGACGTTCCTAGCGTGGCAGTGGCTCCACGCTGCGCCAGTTCCTACAGCCCGCGTTCGCGGGCGTCTTTGCTCAGGGCCCTGCCGAGCACGGACGGCTTGATTCGCTCCTCCAGATCGGCGATCCGCTCGCCCTGTCGCAGCGACTCGCGGTGCACTGAATCTTGAAGACCCTGTAGCAGCTGCTCAAGGTGTGCAACCCGCGCCTCAAGCGCGCGGATCTCCTCGGCCTGCGGACCGGAGGTGGAAGGGGGTGGGGGTCGATCTCGAGATGCGGAGCGCCGGATCTGCCGGATCCGCGCTGTCAAGCCCTCGCGGTCACGCGCGCTCACCGTTTCCCGAACCTCTTTGGTCGCGGCGGGCGCGGCGGATAGCGCCGGCGCTCCTCTTCAGTCATCGGCCTGATCACCAGGGAGCCGCTCTTGACCTGCTCGCTGACCACGTCGAGTTTGGCCTGGCGCTTCTCCGCAGCTCGCTCGCGCGTTGACTTCACACCATCATCTCGGTCCTGGCCACAATCGACGTGATTTCTCCCCGCTTGACCGTAGCAGGCGGAGCCAGCATCCCAGCCCGACGCTGCTACCGTCTGCGTCTACCGAGCGGATTCAGTTCATAGGCAAACCGTGTTTAGCGCTCGCAGGTCCATCGCTTTCAGCTCTCCTCGTTCGCGGCACATCACCACAGGAGGAGAACAGCAATGGCCAATGGAACCGTCAAATGGTTCAGTAGCGAAAAGGGCTACGGGTTCATCACACCCGATGACACGGGCAAAGACCTGTTCGTCCACCACACCGCTGTCGTCGGCAGCGGCTACAAGTCCCTGGACGAGGGTGCGCGGGTTTCCTACGACGCAGAGAACGGGCCCAAGGGCCCGCAGGCAGTAAACGTTCAGCAGCAGTAGCCGCCGGCTGAACGGTGCGGGGCAGGCGAGTTCGCTCCTTCAGGAACAGCTCGCCGGCGTCCTCGTGAGCGGTCAACCGACGCTGGGCGGCGCTAGTGCAGCGCCGGCGAACGTTGAGCCCAGCCCTCACGACTCTCGTCCTCGGCGACAAGAGCACGGGCGGCCGCCTCGATTTGTTCTTCTGCGAGCAGGACGTGGTTCGCCGCCTCTCCAAGCGGAATGAAGGAGTCCTCGCTGTTTAGCCTCGAGATCACGCCGTCGAAGCGGGCGTCGACCAGGGCACTCACGATTCCCTCGGACACGCCGCCGCTCCGGCGCGTCTCGTCGACCACCAGGACGCGTCCGGATGCTTCGGCCTCGCGAAGGATGTCCGCAACGGGCAGCGGTACCAGCCACCGAAGATCCACCACCCGTGCCTCGATCCCGTCCTCCGCAAGCCGGTGCTGAACGCGAAGCGACATGTAGCTGCCGTTGCCGAACGTCAAGATCGTCAGGTGGCGACCGCAACCGTGCACGCGGGCCGAGCCGATGGCCGCGTGCTCGTCGGACCACGAACTTGGCGGGGCGTACGGCGCCAGCCACCTTCGGTCATCCGAGTCCAACAGGTCGCGTGTGTGGTAGAGAGCGATCGGCTCGAGAAACACGCAGACCGATCCGTCAACTGAGGCGGCCGCCAAACACGTGCGGAGCATCGACGCCGCGTCGTCAGGACGAGACGGAGATGCGACCACCAATCCCGGTATGTCCCGGAGAACGCCGATCGCGTTGTCGTTGTGAAAGTGGCCGCCGAAACCCTTTTGATAGCCGTACGCCGCGACCCGTACCACCATCGGATTGCGAAACTGGCCGGTCGAGAAGAACTGCAGCGTGGACGCTTCACCTCGCAGCTGATCCTCGGCGTTGTGAAGGTACGCCAGGTACTGGATCTCGGGAACCGGCAGCAGCCCTGCTAGGCCGCAGCCGAGGGCGACGCCTAGAATCGTCTGCTCGTCCAGGAGCGTGTCGAATACGCGGGGAGCGCCGAAGCGCCGTTGCAGGCCGCGAGTGACTCCGTAGACGCCGCCCTTGCGTCCCACATCCTCCCCGAACACGAGCACTTCCGGTCGGGCGGCGAGCGCGTCGGCGAGCGTCCGGTTGATCGAATCAGCGAGGGTCAGAGGACCAGCCTCCTCAGGCAGGCGCTTGCCGAACACGTGCCGCCTGGCCTCCGTGGACGCGGCGCGTGCCGCGTCCGCCGCGACCACGTCGGGCTGCTGCCTCGCGATCGGCTCCATCACCTCGCGAGCAGTCGAGAGGCGAGGATGGCTGATCACGCCATCGGCGACCCGCCGGACCTCGGTCGCGATCGCCTCGTACTTGTCAAGCAATGCTTGTGGGGTGGCGATCCCGGCCTCCACCAGCAGGCGCGCGGCATGGATGAGGGGATCGCGCGAGAGATCCGCGCCGACCTCGGGTTCGCTGCGGTAGCCGATCTCCGCGTCTGTGCCCGCGTGGGCCAAAAAGCGGACGCAGCTCAGATGCAAGAAGGCGGGCCGGCGCGAGCTGCGTACATACTCCGCCGCACCCACTGCCGTGTCGTACAGGGCCGCGAGATCCGTTCCGTCGGCGCTGAAGTAGCGCATTTGCCGACCAGACCAGCGTGTCGCCTTTACCCACTCCGAGGGTGTGCGAACGCTGATTCCCAAACCGTTGTCCTCGCAGCAGAACAGCACCGGCATGCGCAGTGCCTGGTAGGCCGTATGTTCCGCCGCGTTCAGCGCACCCAGCGCCGTCGAGTGGTTCACCGACGCATCGCCGAACGAGCAAACCACGATCGCGTCAGCTGGCCAAGGACAGGGCTGATTGAGTCGGTGTGCCCGCTCGATCGCAAACCCGAGCCCGACCGCTCGGGGGAGGTGGGAGGCGATCGTCGACGTCTGTGGAATCACGGCGAGCGAGGCGTTGCCAAATACCTTGTGACGCCCTCCCGCGATCGGCTCGTCTGCCGCGGCAACCATCCCCAGCAGCACATCACGCAGCGGTGTCGATCCAGGCACCTGGTGTGCACGCGCGCAGTAAAAGCCGCCCGAGCGGTAATGGAGGAGTGCCGGGTCGGTGGGCCGTAGCGCCGCCGCGATCGCGGCGTTGGACTCGTGTCCAGCCGACCCGATCGTGTACAGGCCGGGTCCCTCGCGGCGCAGGTAACGCGCAGCCAGATCCAGATGCCGGCTGGCCACCATCGCTTCGTAGAGCGACAGCGCTTGTCGTCCTTTTAGGCGGGTCCCCGCGCGAAGAGGACCATCAAGATCGGCCATCGGCTCCGAGCGCGGTTGGGGTAAGGCACCCATCTGCTCGCGGACGTGCCGGTCAAGCTGTTGGTCGGGTGGGTCGACTGGTGTCATGGAGCGCTCGGCAGCGCCTCAACCAACTGATATCTGCGTCTCGTCGCCGACGCGGTTAGTGGAATCCTGGAGCAGCAGCCGGCCGGCCGACGTGCTCATGAAGAGGTCCAGGGCGATGTCCTCCTGGCGTACGAACCCTGCTTCAGGTAGTGCCCCTTGGGCAAGCAGCTCGACCATTGCGACGGCGCCGGCCGCGGTCGTCCAGGCGATCGCCGTGCGCATCTTGTCCGCGACCGCGCGCGGGCGGTAGATACGGACGAGCTCCTCGCGCGCTTCGCCGCCGGCTCGAACGCCCTCGGCCGTGGCGGAGACGACGACCACATCGTCAGGTATGGGTGGGTAGGCGTCGGCGAGCAACCGCTGCGCGAGGTCACGCTTCTCAGCCAGGCGGAGCTCATGTAGCAGGAAGCGCATCAGCTCGCAGTGACCCGGATAGCGCATCGTCTTGTAGTCGAGCCGATCGACGCTGCCGAGGTGCGTCTCGCACATCGTCCCCAGCCCGCCGGAGGTCGTGAAGGCCTCGTACTGCGTTCCCTCGATCGTGATCGTCTCCAGCTCGCTGAGGGCCGGGACGACTACGCGCACGCCATCGCGCAACTGCTCGCAGTCGTTGAGGTACTCGTTGACGACCCCGGCCGGCGACCAATTGAACGCATAGCCGAGAGCGTTGGTGGGGATTTCGGGCAGCGCGCCCACGCGCAGGGCGACGTGCTTCACGGTGTCGAGCCTCGCCGCCAAACTGGCACCCGCCACGCAGATGAACCCCGGTGCCAGCCCGCAGTGCGGCATCAGCACGCTCGTGGAGGTCTCGGCCAGCTGATGCAGAAGGCGGGAGGCGTCGATGTCCTCGGTCAGATCGAAGTAATGGACGCCGGCCGCGTGCGCGAGTGTGGCGACGCGCGCAACCAGCTGATAGGGCAGACACGACACGACTGCATCCACTTCCTTGAACAGGCCGGCGAGGGCCGCGGCATCTGAGACATCCAGGGCCGTGACGTGCGCGCCCACTGCCTTGGAGCGCTCGGCGTCGACGCCATGGACCTCGTAGCCTCGCTCCATCAGCATCGCTGCGATCAGCGCACCGACATTGCCGAGCCCGAGTACGGCTATTCGCTCAATGCGGGGGCCGCCCACGGGCTGACTCATTCGAACTTGACCCCCTGCGCCAGTGGCAACTCATCGGAGTAGTTGATGGTGTTGGTGGCGCGCCGCATGTAGGCGCGCCACGCATCAGACCCGGACTCGCGACCGCCTCCGGTTGACTTCTCGCCGCCGAATGCCCCGCCAATCTCGGCACCCGAGGTCCCGATGTTGACGTTGACGATCCCGCAGTCCGAGCCGTCTGCGGCGAGGAAGCGCTCGGCCTCGCGCTGGTCGCGAGTGAAGATGCTCGAGGACAGGCCCTGGGGAACGCTGTTGTGAAGCGCGATCGCCTCCTCGAGCTCGCCGTAGGTCATCGCATACAGGATCGGCGCGAATGTCTCGCGCTGGACAAGCTCCGTCTGGAGGGGCATCCGCACGACCGCCGGCTCGACGTAGTACGCGTCCGGATAGCCGGCGACCGGGCGCCTGTCACCACCGGCGAGTAGTTCACCCCCGTCCGCTTTCGCCTGCTCGAGTGCCTGCGACATGTTGTGGAAGGCGCGCTCGTCGATCAGTGGCCCAACGAGCGTGCCCGTCGCCAGGGGGTCGCCGACGGGCAGCCGCCCGAATGCCGCGCGCAATCTCGCCACCAGGTCCTCGGCGACGTCCGCATGAGCGATCACGCGGCGCAGGGTCGTGCACCGCTGCCCGGCCGTTCCTGCCGCCGCGAACACGATCCCTCGAGTCGCCAGCTCGAGGTCAGCGGACGGGGCCACGACGGCGGCGTTATTGCCTCCGAGCTCCAGCAGGTAGCGACCCATGCGGGCCGCAACCCGCGGCGCGACCTGTGCGCCCATCCGCTCTGAACCGGTGGCGCTGACCAGCGCGACGTCGCGGCTGTCGACCAATGCCTGGGCCTCCTCTGCGTCGGCGATCACCAGCTTGTGGAGACCCTCCGGCGCTTCGCACTCCGCGACCGCACGCTCCAGCAGCGCCGAACACGCCAGCGAGGTGAGTGGGGTCATGGGCGAGGGCTTCCAGACGACACTGTCCCCGCAGACCAAAGCGATTGCGGTGTTCCACGACCAGACCGCGGCAGGGAAGTTGAAAGCAGAGATCACCGCCACGACGCCGAGCGGGTGCCACGTCTCCATCAACCGGTGGTTGGGCCTCTCCGAAGGCATCGTCCGGCCGTCGAGCTGTCGCGAGAGCCCGAGCGCGAAGTCGCAGATGTCGATCACCTCTTGGACCTCGCCGAGCGCCTCGGAGAGGATCTTCCCCGCCTCGATCGCGATCAGCTCGGCGATGTCCGTCTTGTGCTCGTCCATCAAGGCGCCGAAGCGCTTCACCAGCGCCCCGCGAACTGGTGCGGGAGTAGTGCGCCAAGTTGCAAACGCTGCGCTGGCCTCGGCGACGGCGGCCGCGATCTCCGCGCCGCCGGCGGCCGGCACGTCAAACAGGTCCTCTCCGGTGATCGGGGAGCGCGCGCCGATGGTCTCCTCCGAACTTGAGGACAAGCGCACGCCGCAGCGCTCGAGGCTGTGGCGAGCCCGGGCGCGCAAGTCATCCGTGGGGGTGACGGAAAGCTCCTCCGTCTGGCTGGTGGTTGCAGTCATCGATTCTCCGTCGTCTGGGGTGTCATTTCTGCACCGGGGCGGCTTTGGTTTGAAGCGAGACCCACGCTAGACGACGTTGTGCTCGGGACGCAGGGCGGAGGCGTCGAAGCGCTCGACGCTCAGCGGAGAGATGTCGACGAAGGTGGGACGCTCCAAGACCAGGTCGCGCAGGATCTCACCAACGGCCGGAGCCTGAAGAAACCCGTGGCCCGAGAAGCCGGTGGCGTACAGGAAGCGAGCCACATCCGAAGCCTCCCCGATGATCGCGTTGTGATCGGGCGTCATCTCGTACAGACCCGCCCAGCCACCGCGAATGCCCACCTCCGCGAGTTGTGGCGCCCGCTGACGGACTACATCCATCAAGCTGGGAATCCAGCTCTCCGTAGTCTCGACGCTGAAGCCGGGCTTCTCGTGCGGATCGGACATCCCCATCAGAAGCCCGGGGCCCTCACGGTGAAAGTAGAAGCTCGACGCAAAGTCGATCGTCATGGGGAGGTGAGCGGGGAGTCCGCCAATCGCCTCGGTGAACAGGATCTGGCGCCGCACTGGCGTCACCGGCAGCTCCACGCCTACCATAGCGCCGCAGGATCGCGACCAGGCGCCGGCGGCGCAGATCACGGTGCTGGTCCGGATTGAGCCACGGTCGGTGACGACCGCGCTGATTCGATCGCCGCTGGTGCCGATATCGAGCACCTCGCAGCCGGTGTGGAGCTTCGCGCCGTGGCTGCGAGCGGCGGACGCGTAGCCCTGGACGACGCCCTCGGGCGTCGCGTGGCCGTCGCCGGGCGAGAACGCGCCGGCGAGGATGTCATCCCCCTCGAGCGGCGGGCATAGCGCGCGCACTTCAGGGGCGGAAACCATGCGCGAATCAAGTCCGTGTTGCCGTTGAAGTGCGACGCTGCGCTCGAATTCCGCCACGTCTGACGGGCGAGTGAGGACGAACAGGTACCCCACCTGCTTGAGGTCGATCTCCCAGCCTGGCCGCCGGCCGAAGTCTCGGAATGCATCCAGGCTGCGCCGGGCGATCTCAACATTGAGCACGTCCGAGAACTGGGTTCGCACCCCGCCCGCGGCTCGCGACGTGGAGCCGCTGCCGAGTTCCGCGCGCTCGAGGAGCACGACGTCAACGCCGGCCTCGGCCAGATGGAAAGCGGCGCTGATTCCCATCGCCCCGCCGCCGACGACCACGACATCCGCGGCATCGGGCAGAGGCACAGCAGAATTGGGCACGGGGAGGATCGTAGGTGGCGCCCGCCTTTGTCATACCATCCCCGAGATGCCGGTCAGGTGGGGGATCATGTCGACGGCGCACATCAACGAGCTGTTTCTCGCCGGCGTCGCCGATTCGCCGGAGATCAAGGTCCTCGCGGTGGCGAGCCGCTCACCGGAGAAAGCCGAGCACTATGCGCAGGCGCACGGAATCGAGCGGGCGCTCGGCAGCTACGAGGCGCTGCTGGAGGACCCGGAGGTCGAGGCCGTTTACATATCCCTCCCCAATTCGCTCCACATCGAATGGGCTGTGCGGGCGCTCGCGTCGGGCAAGCACGTCTTGTGCGAGAAGCCCCTCAGCCGGCGAGCGGACGAAGTCAGCCGAGCCTTCGATGTCGCCGACCGGGAAGGGCGGATCCTCACGGAGGCGTTCATGTACCGCCACCACCCCCAGACCAGCCGGCTCGTCGAGCTCCTTGACCAGCGCGCAATTGGGCGGGTGCGCATGATTCGCGGGACGTTCTCGTTCTCGCTGGGCGCCCGTTCAGACATCCGCCTGGAGGCGGGACTGGACGGTGGTGCGCTGATGGACGTCGGCTGTTACTGCGTCAGCGGCGCGCGCCTGATCGCCGGCGAGCCCGAACGGGTGGCCGCCGAGCAGGTCGTCGGCGGCGACGGCGTGGACGTCGCCTTCGCCGCGACGATGCGATTCCCCGGCGAGGTATTGGCTCACTTCGATGCCGGCTTGATGCTTGGTCCGGAGCGGGATGAGCTCGAGGTTGTCGGCACGGACGGATCCGTTCTGCTCAAAGATCCCTGGCACTGCCGTCGGCCGACGATTGAGCTGCGCCGGGACGGCGGCGCTGAATCCATCGAGGTGGAAGCCGCGGATCCCTATCGACTGGAGGCGGAGAATCTGTCGGCGGCGATCCGAGGCGAGGGCCGGCCGCTGCTCGGTCGCGAGGATGCCGTCGCCCAGGCGCGGGCGATCGAGGCGCTCTACCGGTCCGCGGAGACGGGCCAGATGGTCGCGCTTTGAAGGATCGCAAGGACGCATGAGCGACGCCCTTGATCCGTTCTTCGTGGACGACCCCGCGAAGCTCGAGAATCCCTTCCCCGATTTCGCCTGGTTGCGGGAGCATCGGCCGGTCTACCACCATGCGCCGCTGGGCGACTGGTTCGTCTTTCGCTACGACGACGTCAGGGGGCTGTTCGCCGATGCTCGGATGAGCGCCGAGCGGGTGAAGGGATTCATGCAGGCGGTGCCCAAGCCGGTACGCGAGGATGTCGGCGCGCTGCTGCCCTTCTTCCGCTCGTGGCTGATGATGAGCGACGGTGAGCAGCACTCGCGCCTGCGCCGCCTGATTCACAACGGCTTCAACGTGCACGCGATCGAGGCGCTCCGGGAACCCACCGAGCGCATCGCAAACGAGTTGATTGACCGTCATCTGGGCGACGGGGCGCTCGATCTCTCGAGCGATTTCGGGCTGCTGCTGCCCGCCTACGTGCTGTCCGAGTTCGTCGGCGCGCCGCGGGAGGACCGCGACCGCTTCGTTCACTGGTCGCTCCGGTTTGTCGAGTTCTTCAACGAGATCCCGGTCACCGAGGGTTCGGCCACCAGGATGGTGGCGACCACGACAGAGATGACCGAATATTTCAGGCGGCTCCTGGCCGAACGCCGACGCGAGCCCGGGCAGGACTTCCTGAGCACGTTGCTGGCGCAGACCGACCCCGGTGACCGCGAGACCGAGGAGCAGATCGTCGCCAACACGATGCTGCTGCTGCTCGCCGGCCACCTGCCGGTGCGCAACCTGATCGGCAATGCGATCTGGCTGCTGCTGACGCATCCTGAACAGGAGACGGCGGTCCGAAGCGATCCCGGTCTGCTCGCGCCGGCGATCGAGGAGACGCTTCGTTACGAGCCGCCCGTCTCGATGGTCCCGCGCATCGCGCGCAAGGAGCTCGAGATCCGCGGGAAGCGCATTCCCGCCGGGGCCATCGTGCAGCTCTCGATCGTGGCGGCGAATCGCGACCCCGCCCGCTTTCCGGACCCCGACGTCTTCTCGGTGACACGCCATCCGCATGGCACCCTCAGCTTCGGCCACGGCCCCCACGGTTGCCTGGGCGCGCACCTCGCCCGCGAGCAGTCGCTGATTGCTCTGCGCGTGCTGTTTGAGCGGCTCTCAGAGATGCGCCTGGGCGAGGAGGGGGACATCCGCTGGTACCGCAACGCCGGTAACCGTGGTCCGGATCGGCTGCCCCTGAGGTTCCAGGCAACGGACGCCTGAGGCAGCGGCGGCCGTGCCCGAGTCCGGCCAGCGGCGGCACGCGCGGGGGGCGCTGTGCGCGATCTCGCTCGCGCTGTTCTGCATCCAGGTCGATTTCTTCGCGCTGAACCTGGCGCTTCCTGACATCACGCGCGCCTTCCGAGCGGGCCCCGGCGACGTGCAATGGACGATCAGCGCCTACATGCTCGCGCTCGGGTCGCTGTTCATCTTCGCTGGACGGGTGGGGGACATATTTGGGCGTCGCCGCGCCCTCCTGAGCGGCATCGCGGTCTTCACGTTGGCCTCCGCGGCATGTGCGGTCGCGCCCAGCCTGGCCGTGCTGGTGGTGTGCCGGGTGATACAGGGGGCCGGCGCCGCGGTGATCTTCCCGGTGGGGATCTCCGCGCTCAGCAACGAGTTCTCGGAGGGCGCTCGTGCCGGGGCGGTGGGGATCGCATTCGGGATCGCCAACATCGGCACCGCGCTCGGTCCGCTGGTGGGCGGAGGACTCTCGCAGGGGCCGGGCTGGCGGTGGATCTTCTGGCTGCTCGTGCCGTTGTGCGCGACATCGCTGCTGCTTGCAGCCCTTACCGTCCGCGACTCGCGCGATGAGAACGCGTCGCGCAGACTCGACCTGCCTGGTGCGATGCTGGTGGGGGGAGCTGTAGCGGTGCTCAGCATCACGGTCGATCGCGGCGGCGCCTGGGGCTGGGGCTCCGGGCTGACGATCGGGGGGTTCATCCTCGCGGCGGCGTTGCTCGCGGCCTTTCTGCTGCTCGAATCCAGATTGCGCTCTCCGCTGGTGGACCTTGGGTTGTTTCGAAACGTGCCGTACGTGCTCGTCACGGTGCTGGGGGCCGTGTCGAATATCGGCTACGCGGTCACCGTCCTTGCCGCGACCTTCTACCTGCAGCTCGTGCGCGGGCTCTCGCCGCTGACGGCGGGGCTCGTGTTCATCGTGCCCGCGCTGCTGGTGGCCTTGTCGGGGCCAATCGGCGCTCGATTGGGCAAGCTCTTCCAACCCACGCCCGTGATGGCCGCGGCCGGAGTACTCGCCGGCGGGAGCCTGCTGGCGCTGACCTTCGTGTACAGCTGGCCGGCCTTCATCTTGGTCTTTGCGGTGGTGGGATTCGGCTTCGGGCTGGGGTGGACGTTCGCCAACGTCGCCACCCAAGACGCCGTTCGCCCCGAGCGGGCGGGAGAAGCCTCGGGAGTCCTGCTCACGATCGTGGTTACGGCAGGCGGTGTGGGCGTGGCGGCCGCAGCGAGTGCGATCGCGGAGCTCCACGGGCCGGGCACGTCGCTGCACGCCGCGATCGATCTCGTACTACGCGTGCTGGCGGTGGGCGTCGTGGTCGCGGCCGGCGTGGCGATGATCGTGCGGCAGCAGCTCGTTCGTCTTGGCCTGGCGGAGCCGTTGTCGATGAAGGTGGGCTCGCCCTAGGCCGACCGGGCCGTCGAGGCTCCAGTCGAGCGCCACCGCGCGCATGCTCGCGCGCTACTGGAAGATCTCAGTGGTGCAGTCCCCGCCCGGCAGATGGATTTCGTGTGGTTGCGCGCCGTCTGCCTGCTCGTGGAAATCAACGTAGAAATCCGGGTCGATCGCATAGCTTCCATCGGGCTGGCGCTCCAGCTTGGTCAACCACCCCCTGAGGTCGGGATAGAACTGGTTGTCCCAGCTCGAGAACAGCGAGTTTGAGACATAGACGCGATCGCCATCCAGGGAGTTCTGCAGCATTTGGGGTCCGCCGTTCAGTGGCTGCCCGGCCTTGGGATGGCCGCCGTCTCGACCGAGCAGGCCGCCCAGCCACACCTGCGAGCGCAGCACGGGCTTGCCCGGGTCGGAGACGTCGTAGTGGCGCAGGTCGCCGTGCAGCCAGTTGGAGAAGAACAGGTCACGGTCGTCGAGCGAGAGAACCAGGTCAGTGATCAGGCCGGGGACGCCTCCCTCCAAGGGCCATCCTTGCAGGGCCTCGTTCGACACATCGATGACGGGCTCCGCGGCCCAGCTCCCGTTGTCCCGGTGAAAGTGGATGATGTTGCTCGACAGGGTGGCGCCGACGAATCCTTGAGCTGAGTCAGGGTCGTGTTGCCAGCGGATCTCGAGCGGGATCAGCCCCTGATCGCCGAGGTCGAGCGTCTGCACCACGGCACGGCGCTCCAGATCCCAGAAGTGCAGGCGCCGCCCATACTTGCCGGCGATCACGTCGGCCGGGTTGAACCCTCGGACGAAGGTGTTCGGCGCGGCCCATTCGCTCGAGATGAGCGCGTTCTGGCGCGGTTGGTACCAGAAGTCGTACATGAATTCCTGGCCGTTCTTCTCGCGCTCCCAGCGGCCCACGATCGAGAAGTCGCGTGCGTCGAGCACCGCGAACCCGCCCGGGAGGTTGCCATCAGCGTCACCCAGCATCGAAACCGTGACTATGTCGCCAGGCATGCAGTGGACCGTGTGAGGGGCGCTCAGGCCGAGTTTCTCTTTGATCTCCTCGCCCTCGATCACGTCCTTGATCCGCGGCGCGCGCGGCTCGGAGATGTCGAGGATGTGAATTCGCGATGAGCGCAGTCCGGGCACGATCATCGTGTCTCGCTGCAGCTGCGAGTGGCACGCCGAGGAGCAGGCGTTCCAACCGAAGTGGTGCAACTCGTCCCCGACGTTCGGCATCTCGGTGCGGTGAACAATCTGGCCGTAGGAGGGTGAATCCCGTTCGACGTCGACCACGGCGACGAAGTCCGGGCGGTTGATGCCGGTCCCCTCATAGAGGGCGGCTACGTAGGCGAACCGCTCCGGTGGCTGCTGGCGTGCCACCTTGGGCGATGAGTAGCCGGGACCGCTGTGCTCGTGGTCGGCGTGATCGTGGGCGCTCACGGTGTGGCTCCTTCCGGGATCGTCGCTGCGGAGTTGGCGGACCATACCGCCGGTTCGGGGATGATGCGGTTCGGGGCGCTCCTTCCCGTTGGTGACCCTGGCGTGACCGTCGCGGGTCAGGCGACTTCGCGCAGCAGGCCCGTCTCGACCTCATAGATGAAGCCTCGAACCGAGTGCTTACGCGGGACGAACGGCGACGCCTTGATCCGCGCGATCGACTGGCGAACGTCCATCTGGAGGTCGGAGAAGGCCTCCGCCGCCCACTCCGGTTTGATCCCCGTTTCCGCCTGGATCGCGTTTCGGAACTCGTCATCCGAGAACGTCAGCATCCCGCAGTCGGTGTGGTGAATCAGGATTACCTCCTCCGTGCCCAGCAGGCGCTGAGAGATGGCCAGTGAGCGGATCTCGTCGTCGGTGACGACACCGCCCGCATTGCGGATCACATGTGCCTCACCCTCGGCGAGGCCAAGCGCGCCGTACACGTTGAGCCGCGCGTCCATGCACGCAATGACCGCGACCTTGCGGGCGGGGGGCATCGGCAAGTCGCCTTTGTTGAACGAGGCCACGTACGCCTCGTTATTGGCCAGCAGCTCGTCAGTTGCAGTCATCAACGTCTCCTGAGTCGTAGAACCACGTCACCGCCCAACGGGCAAACTACGCCTGCTGGTTCAGCCCATGATACGACTCTACAAAATCAATGGTGTTTATGCAGAAAGCGCCGTCGACCGATCCTGAGGCACAGCCCGAGTGGCGTCCTACGCCCTTGGAAGCCTTGGAGCGCGCGGAGATCCCCAGCGAGCTCCATTTTGTCCGCGATCACTTTGCCCCGCCGGCCGGGAGTATCGCGTCGTGGTCGCTCGAGCTGGCGGCAAGCTCACCAGGCAAAGAGCAGCTCAATTCCGTCGAGCTTGACCTCGAGCGATTGCGAAGCCTCCCGCAGCGAACACTGACGGTGGTGCTGGAGTGCGCAGGCCACCGGCGTGCCGAGTTCGAGCCGATGCCCCCCGGTCTGCCGTGGGCAGCAGGGGCGGTGGGGGAGGCGGTCTGGACCGGTCCGAGCCTCGTCGCCGCACTCGAGCTCGTCGGCATTCCGACCGACACGCGTGAGGTCGTACTTGAGGGGGCGGACTCAGGGCAGATCGAAGCGGTTCCCGGAATCCACCATTTCGCCCGCAGTCTTCCGCTCGCGAAGGCCCTGGACCGAGACGTGCTGCTCGCGCACGAAATGAATGGTGAGCCGATTCCAGGGGAGCGCGGCGGCCCGGTGCGCGCGATCGTTCCCGGGTGGTACGCGACCGACTCGGTCAAATGGCTCAATCGCATCTGGTTCACCGACGACGAGTTCGACGGGTACTTCCAGGCTCAGGATTACAGGTTTCGCGCCCCGGATGAGCCCGGTCCTGGCCGGCGCATGACCGAGCTACCGGTCCACGCGCTCATCACCACGGCAGCGAGCACAGCCGCGGGCGATGTATCGATTAGCGGGGTGGCATGGGGCGGGAGTGGAGGCGTCGCCGAGGTGCTGGTGCGGATCGACGATGGCCCCTGGGTACCAGCTCGCCTGGACGCGGGCCAAGGACCCTACACGCGCGTCACCTGGCGGGCGCAGGCCACCGTTTCGCGGGGAGCGCATGAAGTCGCCTGCCGCGCGATTGACGGGGCGGGCCGTACTCAGCCCGCTCGCCCTCCGCTCAACGCTCAGGGTTACGGCAACAACGCGACTCACCGGGTCAGCTTCACCGCTGCATAGTCACCTACCCTGCCCGGGTGCTCCTCGCGAAGCTTCGCCCCGACCTCACGGCGCTTCGTGGGAGCCGGGACCTGCGCCGGATCGTCCTGGGCAATGTCGTGTCCAACCTGGGCTCCCAGGCGACCCTCGTAGCCCTCCCGTACCAGCTCTACATCGAGACCCACTCGCCGTTGCGGGTGGGGCTCCTGGGCGCCGCCGAGCTCGTGCCGCTGGTCACCGCGTCACTGATAGGTGGCGCCATCGCGGACCGCTTGGACCGTCGTCGCCTGCTGCTGCTTGACCAGATCGGCCTGGTGCTGACAGCCGCCGCGCTCGCGGGCGCGGCGTTTGCCGGCCACCCGCCGGTCGCGCTCCTGTACGTGCTCGGCGGGATCATGGCCGCGTTCACGGCGCTTCAAAACGTCGCCCGCTCGGCGATCATTCCCAACCTCGTCGAGCCGGGCCGACTGCGCTCCGCGCTGGCGCTCAACTACGGCCTGACCCAGGTGACGATGGTGGTGGGACCAGGACTGGGCGGCGTGCTGATCGGTGCATTTGGGCTGCCGTGGGCGTACACGACTGATGCGCTCAGCTGCTTTGCAATGGTCTACGGCGCGTGGGCGATCCGTCCACAACCACCCCAAGCGGCTCACTCCCACCCGCCCATCCTTCACTCGGTCGCCGAGGGGCTGCGCTTCGTGCGAAGCAACCAGGCGCTGCTCGGTTCGTTTGCGATCGACCTCGTCGCGATGACCTTCGGCATGCCCCGGGCGCTCTTCGCCGTGCTGTCCGTGAGCGTCTACCACGCTGGGGCGACGGGCACGGGAGTCCTGTACGCATCGGTCTCCATCGGCGCGTCGGTTGCAGCATTGACCACCGGTTGGCTCACTCACGCCCGCCGGCTCGGCGTGATCGTTATCTGGGCGGTCCTGGCCTGGGGTTCGGCGATCGCGCTCGCCGGTATTGCCGGATCGCTGTGGCTGGCCGGCGCGCTGCTCGTGCTCGCCGGTGCCGCCGACTCCGTCAGCGCGGTGTGCCGGACCACTATCAACCAGACCGTGACTCCCGACCGGATGCGGGGCCGGATGTCCTCGGTTTACATGCTGGTTGTAACCAGCGGCCCACGTCTGGGCGATATTGAGTCGGGATCGGTTGCCGGCGCAGCCGGGCCGCGCTTCTCAGTTGTCTCGGGAGGCCTCGCGTGCCTGCTCGGGACGGCCGCGATCGTGCTCGCCTTCCCCGCGCTCAGACGCTACGGCAGCGAACGGTCACCCAGGGAGGCGGAGGCCTCAGCAGTGAAAGCTTGATTGCGGTCCGCGGCCGCCAATAAGGTGTGGGACACGTACCTCGACCGGCGCTGAACCGAGGGGAGTGAGGCAGTGAGCGAACGCGAGATCTCGGACTCCAGGGTGCTGGTTGGAGCCAGCGAGGTGGCGGCGCCCAGCGACGACGTCGGGCGGCTCCATGAGCTCGGCTACGCACAGGAGCTGCTGCGCAGCATGGGCGGCTTTTCGAACTTCGCGATCTCGTTCACGATCATCTCGATACTCGCCGGGACGCTGACCCTCTACGGCTTTGGGATGAACACCGGGGGACCGGTCGACATCAATATCGGCTGGCCGATCGTCGGGTTGTTCGTGCTCGTGGTTGGCCTCTGCATGGCCGAGATCTGCTCGGTCTATCCCACGGCCGGCGGCCTGTACTTCTGGGCGGCCAGGCTCGCGCCCGAGCGCTCGCGCGCGGGCTGGGCCTGGATGGTCGGCTGGTTCGACGTGATGGGAGAGGTCGGCGTGACAGCTGGGATCGACTTCGGCTTAGCTCTGTTCCTGTCCGCGGAGCTCGGCCTCCTCTTCGGATACAGCACGAGCATTCCCTGGCACATCATCGTCGTGTACGCGGTGGTGCTGGCGATCCACGGGCTGCTCAACACCTTCGGCGTAAAGGTCGTGTCGTTCCTCAACGACGTCTCTGTGTGGTGGCACTGCATCGGCGTGCTGGTGATCCTCGGTGTCCTGCTGATCGTGCCCGCACACCACCAATCGGCGAGCTTCGTGTTCACCAAGTTCGTCGACAACACGGGCTGGCACGCGCCCGTTTACGTGTTCTTCCTCGGCTTGCTGCTCGCGCAGTACACGTTCACCGGCTATCACGCGTCGATTCACATGACCGAGGAGACGAACAATTCGCGCACCGCGCCTTCGTGGGGCATCGTCATGTCGATCGTGGTATCGCTGATCTTCGGCTGGATCCTGCTGATCGGCCTGACCTCGGCGATCCAACCCGGCACCTACTCGCTCGCGGCGAGCGCGGCCGTGCCTCCCGCGCAGATCTTCCTCAATGCGATTGGCCACACCGGCGCGGAACTGCTGATGGCGATCGTGATCGTGGCGCAGTTTTACTGCGGCATGGCCTCGGTGACGTCCAACTCGCGCATGATCTATGCGTTCTCGCGCGACGGCGCGATCCCAGGCTCCCACTTGTGGAAGAGGATCAATCCGCGTACCCGCACGCCCACCAACTCGGTGTGGCTGGCAGCAGGCGCGGCGTTCGTGATTGGCCTGCCGTATCTGTGGAGCGCGACGGCATACGCCGCGGTCACTTCGATCGCGGTGATCGGTCTCTACATTGCCTACGTGACGCCCGTGTACTTGAAGCTCCGGGCCGGCGACCGCTTCAAGCCCGGGGTCTGGAACCTAGGCCGCTGGAGCAGGCCGCTGGGATGGATCGCGGTCATCTGGGTTTGCTTCATCGTGATTCTGTTCGTCCTACCGACTGTCTCGCCCGTGACGGTCAAGTCGTTCAACTACTCAATCGTCGCGGTCGCCGTGGTCCTGTTCGGCGCTGGCGGCTGGTATCTGTTCTCGGCCCGCAAGTGGTTCACGGGGCCCAAGGTCCAGGGTTCGTCAGAGGAGCTCGCGGCCATTGAGCGGGAGCTGAGCGAGGTCGAGATGGCGTTGGAGGGGCGCAGGTAGGTCCTGGCCGGGCTCAGATCCGCACGGGCCGCGGCGCGCCGAGGGAGCCGTACAGCTCAGGCCGGCGATCGTCGAGTACGCCGGCCAGCTCGGTGAAGCTCTTGTCCCGCGCGCGCGTGAGATCGACGTCCGCAATGCAGGCGGACTCCTGTCCGCCCGCCGCAATCCAGCCGCGCTCGTCAACCACGGCCGTCCATGCGTTCCATGCTTGTCCGCGCTCGGTTCCGGTGCGGTCGCAGCAGGCGAGAAACACGCGATTCATGCGCGCCGTGGCCATCGCGATCACAACCTCGCCGGGCCGCTCCCCCGACGGTCGCTCGGTGCGCGGCCAGTTTGTCGGCACCGCGATCAGATCGGCGCCGGCAAGCGCGAGCGCGCGCGTCATCTCGGGGAACTCGAAGTCGTAACAGATGAGCACGCCGAGGCGGCCGAACCGCGTATGAATAACCGGTGGCGGCTGATCGCCCGGTTCGAAGAAGAGCTTCTCGCGATCCCATAGGTGCGTCTTCCGATACACGGC
Source organism: uncultured Solirubrobacterales bacterium (assembly GCA_963808655.1). Taxonomy (GTDB): domain Bacteria; phylum Actinomycetota; class Thermoleophilia; order Solirubrobacterales; family Solirubrobacteraceae; genus Palsa-465. The sequence continues at coordinate 317,065 of CAWEGZ010000020.1, read as the reverse complement.
CACGACCCCGGAGCCATCGACAACGGCAGCGCTGTTGTAGAGCAGGTGATCGTCACCCTGCTCGCAGAACCCGCCGATCACGATCGCAGATCGATCTGCTGCCTTTGACGCCTCAGCGGCCCAGTCCTCAAAGACGACATGCCTCGGAGTGATCGCCACAGAAGCGGCCTCGTCACGAGTTTCGAAGACGTAGCCGCAGGTCACCAGCTCGGGCAGCACAACGATGTCCGCGCCTCCGGCGACGGCCTGCCGGATCGCGGCGGTGGAGTCGCGCCGGTTGCCGTCGAGGTCGAGCAGCCGCGGCGCGAGCTGCTGACAAGCTATGCGAGTCAATTTGCGTTGCTCGTTGGCGCCGGTGTGGGGCGAGCTCAGCCGCTGGCGCCGCTCTGCCCGACGGCGACCAGGCTGTCGAGGCCCTCGCCGAGCGCGTCCGCCAACAGCGCGAAGTGCTCCTCGGTTGCGGTCAACGGCGGCGACATGACAACCGCTTCCAAGGTGGGCCGAACGAGCACGCCGCGCGCTCGCGCCTCCTGTCCGAGCTTCGCGACCGCGCCGGAGTCCCGGTCGATCACCTCGGGTGCGAGCCCCACCGCGGCGAGCGTTCCGGTCCCTCCGCGAATCTCGCCTACCGCCGGGTGATCGCCGAGGCGATCCTGAAGCGCTCGGAGTAGAGCGGCTTCCATGGTGCGCCCTCGCTCGAGCAATGCTTCGCGCTCGAGCAAGTCGATGTTGGCGAGGGCAGCGGCGCAGCAGGTGGCATGACCCGAGTAGGTGGGCCCGTGGCGGAAGATGGCCTTTCCGGGTTCGGTCCAGAACGGCTCGGCCAGGCGCTCCGAGATAATCACCCCGCCGACTGGCAAATAGCCGCTGGTCACGCCCTTCGCAAACGTGATCATGTCGGGCTCAACGCCGAAGCGTTCAATGCCAAACCACGTGCCCAGCCGGCCAAAACCACAGATGACGGAGTCCACGATCAGCAATACATCGTGGCGACGGCACACCTCTGCCACTCCCTCGATGTAGCCCTCGGGAGGCGGATATACGCCGCCGGCGCCGATCACCGGCTCCACGAAGAAGCCCGCAACGCGGTCGGCGCCGAGCTCGCCGATCGTTGCCTCGAGCGCGTCAACGGAGTCCCACTTGACGCGATGATCGTCGAGCGGCCCGAAGCCGACCCGGTTGGGCTCGATTCCCGCCAAGGAGGTGCCGATCCCGTTGGTGCCGTGATAGCTGGAGGAGCGGGAGATCAGGATCGTCCGCTCGGGACGCTCGAGCAGATTCCAGTAGCGTCGAGCGAGCTTTGCGGCGGTGTCGATGGCCTCGCCGCCACCACTGGTCAGGAAGACGCGCGCCGGCATCGGGGCCCGCTCCGCCAGCTTCCTTGCGAGCTCACGCGCGGAGGGCGTCGCGAAATCGGCAAAGCACGAGTACGCCTCCAGGCGAGAGAGCTGATCGGCCACCGCGTCGGCGATCTCGCGGCGGCCGTGGCCAACCATCGCGTACCAGAGGCTCGCGGTCGCGTCGAGATAACGGCGACCATCGGTGTCCCAGACCCATACGTCCTCGCCGCGCTCGATCACAAACTCCTGATCGCGCACCGCGGCCATGTCGGCGAATGGGTGCCACAAAGCTGTCTCGCTCATTCTTCACCTTCTCTCTTAACGGGGTCGCGTCTAAACGTTACGCGCCCCCCAAAGGCGCTACATGTGACGGGCCCTAGAACGTGATCACGCTGCGGATGCCGTCCTGGCGCTCCATCAGCTCGAAGCCGTGATTGACCTCGTCCAAGGAGATCCGATGGGAGATGAAAGGATCGACATCGATCTGGCCATTGAGGTAGAGCTGGACCAGCTGAGGCACCTGGTCGCGGCCCTTGACGCCGCCGAACGATGAGCCGCACACGCGGCGACCCGTGATCAGGAAGCGGGGCACGATGTCGAGCGTCTCGCCTTTGCCCGCCACGCCGATCACCGTGCACAGGCCCCAGCCCATGCGCGCGGCCTCGACCGCCTGGCGCATGACCCGCACCAATCCTGTCGCCTCGAAGGTGTAATCGGCGCCGAAGCCGCCGGTCTCCTCGAGCACCCGCGCCACCGTGTCCTCGCCGCCGATCCACACATCGGTGGCGCCCTGGCCGCGTGCCAGCTGCAATCGCTCCTCGGAGAGATCGACGCAGATGATGCGTGCCGCCTTTTGCAGCCGGCAGCCCGCTACCGCGCCCAGACCGACCATCCCCGCCCCGAATACAACGCAGGTCGAGCCCGGCTCGACGTGGGCAGTATTCATCGCGGCTCCGAGACCCGTGGACAAGCCACAGGCGAACAGGGCAGCCCGGTCAGGCTCGGCGTCCGGCGACACCCGCGCCAGCGCGATCTCCGGCATCACCGTGTACTCCGCGAACGTGCTCGTGCCCATGAAGTGGCGGATCTCCTCGCCCTCGCGTGACAGCCGGGTGCTGCCGTCGGGCAGGTAGCCGCGGTTCTGCTGCTCGCGGATCGCCAGGCAGAGGTTGGTGCGCGGGTCGCGGCAGTGAACACATTCGCGGCACTGGGGGGAGAAGAGGGTGACCACGCGGTCGCCGGGCTGAACGCTCGTGACATCCGGCCCGGTCTGCTCTACCACGCCGGCACCCTCGTGGCCGAGCACGGTTGGCGCATAGCCAGATGGATCGGCGCCCGAGGCGGTGTACATGTCGGTGTGGCAGACGCCGCAGGCCTCCAGGCGCACGAGAACCTCGCCGGCCCGCGGCTCGCTCAGCTCGACATCGGTGACGGCCAGCGGCTCACCGAATCGCTCCAGAACGGCCGCGCGAATTCGCATCTCGCCAACGAGCCTAAAGGACGCGGCCCGGGCGACGGCGACTGTCGGTCACTGGACGAGGCAGCTACGGCTTGGTTGGGCCCGGGGGAAGAACTGAGCGAACGTCTGCACGAGCGAGAGGGAACCGGGCGGGCGGCCCTGGGGAAAAGCATTGACGAGCCCGTGAGCGATCGCCTTGGTGCGTGCGACGTACCCGGCCGGGGTGTAATGGATGTCGTCGGGGATGAACCACTGGGGTTTGGCGATCGCCGCCCAGTTGAACACCCGCATCATCGGATACTTGCTGCAGGCCGCGAGCAGGTCGTTGTCCCATTGCTTCATGCCGGACTCGCGGTAGTAGGTGGTCGCACCGGGCAGGGTGATCACGTTCACCCACATCACGGGCTGCTTGCCGATGATCGACATCATCTGGTTGATGCGGGTCGTCAGGCCGAAGGTGGAGCCCGCGGCGAGGTCGGCGGCGTCGTTGGTGCCAAGCGCGATGATCCAGCACCCGTGGTAGCCGGATTTGACCTCCTGCTGCGCGACCATGGCGCCGTTGGGGATGCCCTCGAAGATCTCATGGATCGATCGCGCGCCCGAGACCCGCATGTGCGTGGTCCTGACGCCGACCTTGGCCAGTTGGGCGGGCGCTCGAAGGCTCGCCTGGGGAACGAACTCGGCCGATGCCTCGCCGTCCGAGGTCGAGTCGCCGATATAGACCACCGAGTGGCAGGAGGTGCGTTTGGGCGGCGATGGCTTGGGGGGCGTCGCCGAGGCGGCGGTTTGTGGGCCCGTGGACGTCGAGCCTTTAGTCGTGTTCGTGTGGTTGCTGCCGCCGCACGCACTCAGGAGCGCCGCGGAGGCGAGCGAGAGGGCAATCAGGCGGACGGACATGAGTGACTTCGACAGATTCGGCGGCGCTCGCGATTGTCTTGCCTGGAAGACTGCGGGTCAATCGCGACCGGCAACTACTGGGTTCTGCTCGAAGAACAGCGGCAAGTGTGGCGCATTTGCCTCCAGCATCTCGTTGAGCAGGGCCTTTGTCTGGTCGAGGTCCAGCCGCGCCTGAGTAGTGGGGTCGAGCAGGAAGGCTTGCAGCGCCGCCTGACGGTCACCGGTCAAGGCCGCCTTGACCATTTGCCGCTCGAGCGCGACGTAGTGGCGGATGTGAGCAGCGAGTGGCTCGGGTAGGGGACCCGCCTCGACCGCGCGGATTCCGTATGCGCTCACGCTGCTGTTGACCTCCACGATCGCCTCGGCTGGGAGGTTCGGGATTGCGCCGCCATTAACCGTGTTCACAACATGGGTGCTGGGCCGGTTCTCCACGATCGCCTCCATGATGTCGACCACCTCGATGCCCTCGTCCTCTTCTCCATGGGGGAGGTCTGCGAGTTTGAGCGGCCCGGCATCGTGCGCCGTCCATTTGCGCGCAAGCTGCTCCAGCGCCTCCACGCGGCTTCGCTCGTGCGCGATCGAATGCGTCGTGATTCCGTAGCGCATCTTCACGGCCTGGGCTGTGCCGGCGTAGGGCTCCTCGAGCCACTGCATCTGCGGGAAATGCTCGATCCAGTGGCGCCAGCAGTACGGAAGAACGCCGTAAGTCTCCAGCGCCCACTTAGTGACCGGCTCGGTCGCGTGCTCGCGGGCGAGCATAAGGCCGTCGCGGCCGCGCGAAAGTCGTAGCTGAATCACGCTCGCGCAGTGGTTGATGCCCGCTACGACCGGTGGCATTGCGATCTCGGCGGCCGAGACGCCCACCTGTTCGGCGAGCCACGTCGGATTGCCCGGATACTGCGTGCACGAACATAGGCCGAACGCGTTCACACCGGGGACGGTGCGCATCGCCATCGTCTCGGTCGGTGCGGGGTTGGTGTAGTTGAACACGTATGCGTCTGGCGCGAGATCGGCCACGTCGCGGGCCACGCTCGCCAGGACAGGCGCGTTTCGAAGCGCCCGCAGGATGCCTCCGGGGCCGATCGAGTCGCCGACGTGCATGACCAATCCGTAGCGGCCGGGGATCTCGAGGTCGTTTGCCCAAGCGTCCATACCGCCGACCGAGATCGCCGCGATCACGAAGTCCGCATCGGTGAGCGCCTCGCGCTGGTCGAGCGTGCTGCGGACGGTCAGCGGGCTCTGCTCGCTCTCGATCAGCTTGTTGGCTAGCGCGTCCATAATTCCACGCGGCGGGCGTCGACGTCCATCAGCATCACGGCGGCATTGCGCAGGACGGGCGACTGGATCAGGCGGCGGAGCAGAGGAGGGACGAAGCTGCTCGACCCGCCTCCGATGATCGCCAGCTTGACCGGCATGGCGCCCCGTCAGGGTCGCTTGCCGTTTGCGCCGTCAGAGGCGCAGTGACTCGCCTGCGACCCGGGCGGAGGTACGTCCAGCGCCGGGTTTCGTTCGAAGAAGGCGACCGGTTTCAGGTGGAACCCGATCGTCGCCACGGGCATCACCGGCCAGTCCTCGGGCCGAACGACATGGTGGTGGCCGAACGTGTACCAGATGACCACGTCCCGGCCATCGATCGGGCGGTCCGCGCTTGTCCACTCAGGCAGCCCAGCGCCCCCGGGGTGCTGGTTTGGGTACTCGCCGGCGGCAAAGCGCTCGCAGCGCTCATACGGAGTAACCCAGAGGTGCTCGCGGATGAAGCCGGCGCGCTTGCTGACAGCCGCCTCCGGCGACGCGTACGAAACGGCGTTCTCGCCGGGGAGCAGCCTGTAGCCGACCGGCGCGCCGAGGCGATGGTGGACCTCGGGATTGACGACTTCCCACCAGCGTGCCGAGGTGGGATCGACCCGGCGGATCGCCTCGCGCTCGGTCGCGAACCGACGCCGGTGAGCGCGGTATGCGTTGCCGTGAGGATTGTCGGAACCCGGCGGTTCCGACTCCGTCCACACCTCCTCAACGGCATTGTTGACTCCATCGACGTCGAAATCGAGTCGCATGTTGAAGAAGTGCTGGTGGATCATGGCGTTCAAGCCTGGCGCCACCAATGTTCCGTAGCGCGGCGTCACGCCAAGCGCCACGCCACCAGTCGACACCACCCCCGTGAGCTTGATTTCGTACTCGAGCGTGCCGTCCTGGTAGAGATACCAGAAGAACCCGTAGTCGTAGTTGCCGATCGCCGCGAACGACGAGATCACCAGCCGGCGCGAGCGCCGCACTTCGCCCACTCCCCGACGCCAGTCGATGTGGCGCCAGAGCGCGCCGTAGTCCTCCTCGTGCATGCAGATCGCATTGGGGATCTTCAGCGCCGTCCCGTCGGCCTCGGCCACGGCGACGTCGAAGTAGTAAATCTCTCCCAGGCAGTCACAGCCCAGCTTCAGCGAGGAGGTGCAAACGCCGACTCCGTTCTCGCCCGCGTCCATGGCGTTCTTGAAGAAATGCGTTGGGCTGGGATCGCCATACGGGACGATCATCTCTGAGAGCGAAGCGCGATAGAGAATGGATCGCACGCGACCCTGGTCCTGGTAGCCCACCTGGCCGAGGACAAGGCCTTCGCGCGAGGTGAATCCAACGTGGAGCTCCCAGCGCTGCCAGCGGACCACGTTCCCATCGACGGTGAAGCTAGGTCCTTGGGGCTGGACGATCTCGAGCGGCATGATGTCGTCGCGCAGCGGACCGACAGAGCTCACGTCGAAATCTCCGGGCTCGGTCGGGATCGAAACCACGCCGTGATCGTCGATTCGAAGCACCTCCTGGCGGTTGAGGTCGACGAGCGCGACCAGACCGTCCACCGGGTGGGCCCATTCGTTCTCCTGCCCCTCGGGGCGGATGAAGGCGAGACAGCGGGCGAGGCGCTTGCCCTCCTCCTGCTCGTAATTGAAGTTGCCCGCCGGCCATGCGTCGACCTGAACCGCGTCGAAGTCCGTGACTCCGCGCTTGGCCAGTGCGGCTTGGAAACGCTCGTCGTTCTTCACGAGTTCCTCGGCGACCATCAATTCCCCCACCACCGCCATCGGCTGGACGTCGTCGCGTCGGCTCCACTCGGTCACGCGCGATTCGTCGCCCAAGGCTACGGTCACCTCGTGCGTCGCGCCATCGCCCCCGTCGAGCAGCACCACCTCGGCCTCGCGGGCGGGAAGCTTTCTGCTGTCTTCCTTCCATGCGAGCACGGCGTCCTTGTCGGGCTCGCGCAGATCGACGGTGATGAAGCGAAGACGATCGCTCAGCGCCCGAAATTGCTTGGTTGCCCGCAACGCCGCGGTGGCCGAGCCGATCTCCTCAACCGTGAGCGGATCCAGCGGATGAGAGATCGTAATCGCTGTCATATTGCCCAAATGGCAGCGCTTCGCGCGCAATCAAGCGTAACAGAACAGCGATTGCGCGTGGTAGAGTGCCGCAGGCCGCAAAGTGCGCCAAACCGGCGTTCGCAGGGCATTGACGGCTCGCGGTGACGCAAGGACCGAGCGAGGAGAGACCCCTGAACCAGGCCGAGACGATCGACCAGCGGCTGACCCGGCTGTTCGTTGGTGGCCGTTTCGCGGATGCCTCGTCGGGCGCGACCTTTACCTGTGTGAGCCCCGTCTCGGGCGAGACGCTGTGTGAGGTCGCAGAGGGCGGCGTGCAGGACATCGATGCGGCAGTGGCCGCCGCTCGGCAAGCGTTTGAGGAGGGCGCGTGGCGGGACGCGGAGCCGCGCGAGCGCAAGTCGCTCCTGCTGAAGCTCGCGGACCTGATCGAGGCCGACGTCGAGCGGTTGGGGGCGCTGATCACGCTGGATATGGGCAAGCCGATCAGCGACGCGCGCGAAGAGGTAACCGACGCCGCCGACACATTGCGCTACTACGCCGAGGCGATCGACAAGGTGTACGGCGAGATCGGGCCCACCGGACCGGGAGCCGTCACGCTGATGGCGCGCGAGCCACTAGGGGTGGTGGGAGTCGTGGTGCCCTGGAACTACCCACTGGACGTGCCGATGTGGAAGCTCGCGCCAGCGCTTGCGACGGGCAATTCAGTCGTCGTCAAGCCGGCGGAGCAGTCGCCCCTTTGCATGCTGCGGCTCGCCGAGCTGTCGCTGGAAGCGGACCTTCCCGCGGGCGTGCTGAACGTGGTTCCGGGCTTTGGCGAGGTGGCCGGCAAGGCGCTCGGTCTGCATATGGACGTGGACAAGATCGCGTTCACTGGCTCCACGGAGGTGGGCAAGCTCTTCCTCAGCTACGCGGGGTCCTCGAACATGAAGGACGTCCAGCTCGAGTGCGGGGGAAAGTCGCCGTCGGTGATCCTCGCCGATGTGCCCGACCTGGAGCTGGCGATCGAGGAGACGGCCGCAGGAATCTTCATCAACACCGGCCAGATGTGCAACGCGAGCTCGAGGATGCTCGTCCACGAGTCTCTCCGCGATCAGGTGCTCGAAGGCCTGGCCAAGCAGGCTGAGCAGTGGCGGCCCGGAGACCCCCTCGACCCGGACACGCGCATGGGAGCGATGGTGGATCAGCGCCAGATGGAGCGCGTGCTTGAGTACGTCCGCATCGGCGAAGAGCAAGGCGCCAGCCTCTACACGGGAGGGAATCGCGCGCGGCAGGAGTCGGGCGGTTTCTTCGTCGAGCCCACTGTTTTCACTCGCGTGGACAGCGAGATGCGCATCGCGCGCGAGGAGATCTTCGGGCCGGTGCTGGCGGTGCAAACGTTCTCCTCGGAGCAGGAGGCATTGAGAATCGCTAACGACACCACCTACGGTCTCTCGGCGGCCGTGTGGACGCGTGACGTCTCCAAGGCGCACCGCTTTGCGCGGGCGTTGCGCTCGGGCACGGTCTACGTGAATTGCTACGACTGCGGCGACCTCTCGGTTCCGTTTGGCGGCTACAAGCAATCGGGTGGTGGCCGCGACCTCTCGATGCACGCGCTCGACAACTACACCCAGGTCAAGATGACCTACATCCGCCTGCTCGGCTGAACCGGCACTGCTGAGGCCGAGCGATGGCGACAGTCACCCTGGAGAAGCTGACCAAGGTCTTTCCGAACGGCGTCACAGCTGTCTCGGACCTTGACCTGCACGTCGCCGATGGCGAATTCATGGTGCTCGTGGGGCCCTCCGGGTGTGGCAAGACCACAGCTCTCCGCATGGTCGCAGGACTCGAGGAGATCACCGGCGGCGCGGTCCGGATCGGCGAGCGCGTGGTAAACGAACTCTCGCCTAAGGAGCGCGATGTGGCAATGGTCTTCCAGAACTACGCGCTCTATCCCCACATGTCGGTCGCGCGCAACATCGGCTTCGCCCTGCGCCTGAAGAAGACCTCCAAGGAGCAGACCGAGGCCAAGGTCAAGGAGGCGGCGAAGATCCTCGGCCTGAGCGAGCACCTCGATCGCAAGCCCGCCCAGCTCTCAGGCGGCCAGCGCCAGCGCGTGGCGATGGGGCGAGCCATCGTCCGCGAGCCTTCCGTGTTCCTGATGGACGAACCGCTCTCCAACCTTGACGCAAAGCTGCGCGTGCAGATGCGCGCCGAGATCTCGGAGATCCAGCGGCGCCTGGGGGTGGCCACGCTGTACGTGACCCATGACCAGACCGAGGCCATGACGATGGGCGATCGGGTGGCCGTCCTGCGCTCCGGCGTACTGCAGCAGTGCGAAGCGCCCCAAGCGATGTACGACCGTCCCGCCAACGTCTTCGTGGCCGCGTTCATCGGCTCGCCCGCGATGAATCTGTACGAAGGGTCCCTCTCCCCTCAGGGTGACAGCGTGCGCCTCGGGTCGCAGACGCTGTCCCTACCCGAAAGCCTCCGCACCGAGCGCAGTGCGATCGAGCCGTTCAAGGATCGAAAGCTCCTCGTGGGGATTCGCCCGGAGCACCTGGGCGATGCCGCGCTTGAGCATGGCAACCTCAACGGGTCGACGCTCGTCGGCGACGTCAAGTTGGTGGAGGCGCTCGGCTCCGAGCTCATGGTCCACTTCCATATCGATGCCTCCCGGGTCCATTCCGAGGACGCGGCCGCCGCGAGCGAGGACGAGGAGGAGCTGGTCGACCTCGCCTCGGGAGGATCGGAGCTCGCGGCGCACGCCACCGGCGTGGCTCGCGTGCAGACCCGCTCGAAAGTAAGTGCCAACGAGCGAGCGACCTTCGCGGTGGATACCGAGCGGCTTCACTTCTTCGACCCACAAAGCGGCGCAGCGCTCTGGAGCTAAGCGCGCCCAACCATGGGGCGCGCGCAATTAGTCCTCATCGATATGAGAGAGCCCCCAGACCGTGGTTCGAATGTGCCGTGGCTGGGAGAGCACAGTCAGGACGGCGTCGGCGACGTCGTCCGGATCGAGCATGACCTCCAGGTCAGGCATCTCGGGTGTCCTTCCTCGTCCCATTGCGAACTCGGTCTTGACGCCGCCGGGGAGCACGGTCGATACGCGGATGCCCTTGCTCTTCAGCTCCAGGTCGAGGCAGCCGGCGAGCGAGCGCTGGCCGGCTTTGGTGGCGGCGTAAACGGCCTCGCCCGCGGAATCCATCACCGCGACCACGGAGCTCACCACGATGATGTCACCGCCGCCCGCCTCGAGCATGTGGGGGAGCACCGCCCGAATCGACCACACGGTCCCGAGCAGGTTCGTCTCGACAATCTCGGTGATCGTCTCCGGGGACATGTGGAGAAAGTCCGCGTATTCGCCGACGCCGGCGTTGCAGACGATCGCGTCGCACCCGCCGAAGCGATCAAGCGCCAGCTGCGCCACACGCTCCATGTGCTCGCGCGAGCGCACGTCTGCCGCCTCGACGACCAGGTTCGATTGATCGCCGCCTTCCAGCGACTGAAGCTTCTCGCGCGAGCGAGCGAGGGCGACCACCCTCGCTCCTCGTGCGACCAGGCGCTGGGTCGTAGCGGCGCCGATGCCCGAGCTCGCCCCTGTGACGATTACGACGCACCCGGCTAGCGGGTCAGCTGGCTCGCTCAAGTCAACCCATTCCTCGGATTGCGGTTAGCGCTCACTTGGTAGCCCCGGCAGTCAGTCCACTCACGATGTAGCGGTTGAGCAGCAGCGCGAGTACTCCTGGGATCGCAATCGCGAGCATGCCGGCGGCGGCCATGATGCTGAAGGCGACCAATCTCGGGCCGTAGAGCGCGGCAATCACCACTGTTGCCGGTTCGGATTTGAGATCTGTCGTGAGAATTAAGGGGAACAGGAACTGGGACCAGCTGAAGAGGAAGGTGACCGCGGATGCCGCGGCGATGCCCGGTAGTGAAAGCGGCAGGATCACGCGGACAAGCGCCTCCAATGGTCGCGCGCCGTCGATGAATGCCGCCTCCTCCAGCTCCTTCGGCAGCCCCTGGAAGTAGTTGTAAAGAATCCAAATGGCCAGCGGCAGGAACCCGGAGGTGTTCGTCAGGATTATTCCCAGGTAAGTGTTGACGAGGTTCCAGCTCGTCAACAGCTTGTACAGGGGCAGGAGGGTCGCATACGCCGGCAGCAGCAGCGTCGCGACCGTTACCACGAGGATCGTGCGCTTGAAGCGAAACTCCAGGCGGGCGAACGCGTATGCCGCGAAGATCGCCACGACCACCGTGAGGACCGTGGTTCCGACCGACTCGATCGTCGAGTTGACCAGCGCCTGGCGAAGCTGGCTGCCGAGCGTCCCCAGGTTCGAATGCTGGAGGTTCAGCAGCTCTCCGTAGTTGGAGAAGAACAGGGGGTGGGGGTAGTAGCGAATCGGCGTCGAGTCGGCCGTGCCGGTCGACATGAGGCTCGTGCTCAGCCCCCAGTAGAGCGGGAACAGCGACCAGATCACGACGAGCACCAGCGCGATCCACCGACCCCATGCGCGCAGGAAGCGCCCGGCACGAGCCGACCGGCGACGGCGTCCGAGCAGCCGGGTGGAGGTCGCGATCGAGCTCAGAACTCCACCCTTCGGTAGATGAGACGCAGGATCAGCAGCGAGATCGCCGCCGTGGCCACGGTCATGATCAGTGAGAGGGCGTACCCCTCCCCGAAGTTCAGGTTCTGGAAGCTGACCAGGTAGGTCTGAACGCCGACGGATGCCGTCGCACCGGCATTGCCCGTGAGGATGTACGGCTGGTCAAAGATGTTCAGGCTGCCCGTGATCGCCGCGACCGCCGCGACCGTGATCCCGGGTCGGAGCAGCGGCAAGGTGATGTAGCGGAAGCCGTGCCAGGGGCTCGCCCCATCGACCGCGCTCGCCTCGTAAAGGTCGGCGGGAATCAGCTGGAGGGCGGCGAGGATCAGCAGCACCGAGAGGGGCGTCATCTGCCACACCTGCACGAGCTCGATCAAAAGCAGCGCCTCCCATCGGTTTGACCCGAGCCACACCTGGTTGTGTGAGATCAGGCCGATTGCTTTCAGCACGCCATTGAGAGGCCCGAAGGTGGGGTCGTAGATGCGGCTCCACAACAGGGCTTCCACCACCGGGGGCAACGCCCAGGGCAAGACGACGATCGCCAGTAGCGGCGCGCGCCAGCGCGACTTATGCCGGAGCAGCAGTGCGAATGTGATCCCCAGCACCACCGAGAGCACAGTTCCGAAGAGGACGTAGACGCCCGTATTGAAGAAGCTGTCTCGAATCTCAGGAGTGCTGAAGGCGTCATGGAAGTTCTTGAGGCCGACGAAGTTGTGCTGGGGAACGAGCGCGTACTCGCGGAAGAACGCTTCGACCGTCGTGACGCCCGTGGGGTACAGGGTCAGCGCCCCGATGAACAGAGCCAGCGGCGCGAGCAGTACATACGCCAGCCGCTGGTGCTGAGCACGCATCGACGGGGCACGCTTGCGCCACCGCCGCGGTCCCGGAGCGGGTGCCTCGACCTGCGGGGACTTGAGTATCTGTGTTTCAGACACTCGCGTGTCCTCCCAAGCCACGACCCACCGGGGCCAGCCAGCGGTGCGCGGTTGGTCTAACCCAGCGTGTCGGGCGCGCTCGGCCGGTGATCATTCCGGCGCGGCGTCAGGAAGAGTTGCTGTTGACGACCTGGGCGATCGCGTTGATCGCCGCCTTGACACTTTCCTGCCCTGAAGCGGCCTGGTGGATATTGGAGCTGACGGCGTTGCTGAACTGCGCGTACCAGGGAGGTGCGCCGTTTTGAAAGACCGGCTGGCTTTGCTTGAGCAGCTTGCTGAGCTCGGTGATCCCTCCCTTGCCGTGCAACGAGGTATCGAGCATGCTTGTAGCGCTGTTCTCGGCCGGCAGCGGGAAGCCCTCAATCGCGCCCTTCCCGCCCTGAGCGCCGGCCCAGAGCGCCTGGTTGTGTGCCGTGTCGAGCCACTTGATGAAGGCGACGGCTCCGGCCACGTTGTGAGCCGTCCGGGGGATCCCGATGCCGTCCGGATTGCTCAGGTTCGTCGTGGTCCCGTTGACCGACGGGGTTGGGATGTACTGAACCCGGCCGACCACGCTCGAGTCGCTCTTGATGTTGTAGATCGTGGCGACGTCACCCGAATATTCGGATAGCGCCGAGGCGGTCGTGTTGTGGGCCATGTCGCTCTCGAGCGCGGCGTAGTCAGCCTCGTTGATGTTCCCGGGTGGTACCAGACCGGAGTGGTAGGCGTGAACGATCCACGCCAGAGCCTTGTAGCCGGCCGAGTTCGGAGACGTGAACGCGGCCTTGTGTTGCGCTGTCAGCACTCGGCCCCCGAATGCCGCCGTCGTCTCGTACCAATAGGTGGAGAGTCCCTCTTGTGCCTGCAGAGGGATATCGAGCGGATGCGGATCGACGCCGCTCTTGCGCAGCCGCTCGAGGTCCGCCGTGTATTGCGCGATCGTGGTCGGCACTTTCGTGATTCCGGCGCGCTTGAAATCGGCCGTGTTCATGGTCGTGACCATGAACGACGCATCCATGGGGATGCCCACGAGCTGTCCATTGTCCACGAACGTGCTCAGCTGGGGCATCTGGCTACGGAGCGACGCCAAGGGGAAGTAGCGGTTGAGCGGATAGAACCAGTTGAGCTTGTGGTACTCGCCGATCTTCGACCAGTCGACGTCCGTGACGTCCGCGAAGTAGCTATGCGCGGTCGAGGAAGCGACGATCTTGCTCTGCAGGTCGTCCCATCCAACGTTTACCCAGCGCACCTTGGTGCCTGTCTTGTTCGTGAACTGCTGCAGGAACGATGCGGGCGGACTCGGGTAGGCGACTGCGACCGTGATGCTCCCACCGGGATGCTTTAGGTTGACGGCCGGTGCGCCGTTGTTGGACGAGCCCGACGAGCCCGACGAGCCGCAGGCTGCTATGAGCATCACCAAGCCGACGACGGCCAGCGGGGAGAGAACCCTGCGCAGTGGCGAGCGACTGGCCGCGGATTGCGCGAGCCTTCGCAAATGTGCACCCCGGGCGCGCATTTCGAGCTACGATAAGCGAAATCGTGCAGAGTGTCAACGGGTAAGCATGGGGCAGGACGCCGCGTCCGCGCGCAGCGAGCTGAATGGGGGATGGGATGCCTGACGGCGTAGACACAGATCACGGAGCTTCCGCGCGATACGCCCAACCTCGGCATCGCGTCGAGCGCCTGCGCGCGATCCTCAACCTGATCGACACCGAGACAACGACGGCCGTCGACGACCTAGCGAGCGCACTCTCGGTCTCGAGCGCAACCGTCCGCCGCGACCTCTCCCAGCTCGCCAGTCAGGGCCTCGTTCTGCGTTCGCACGGAGGAGCGGTCCGCGTTGACCGGGGGTACGAGTTGCCGATTCGCTACCGGGAGATGACGCAGGCGAGCGAAAAGCGGCGAATCGGACAGATGGCCGCGGGCTTGGTCCAGGACGGCGCGGTGGTCGGGTTCACGGGCGGCACGACGACCATGGAGGTGTCGCGGGCCCTCGCCATGCGACCCAATCTAACCGTGGTGACGAACGCTCTCAACATCGGAGCGGAGCTCGCGCTGAGGCCCAACATCCGACTGGTGGTGACGGGCGGAATCGCCCGGACGGCCTCGTTCGAGCTCTCTGGTCCCGCGGCGGAACGCGCGATCGAGGATTACAACATCGACATCGCCTTTGTCGGCGTCGACGGGGTGGATCCGGTTTCAGGCTGTACGACCCACAACGACTCGGAGGCGCTCACCAATGCCGCACTGGTACGCCGGGCCGCTCGGGTAGTCGTTGTGGCCGACCACACGAAACTGGGTCACGTGAGGTTCGCGAAGATCTGCGCGATCAACGCGGTAGATGTGCTGGTGACCGATTCCGATGCGCCCGAGGGCCTGTTGGGCGAGTTTGCCGCGGCAGACGTCGAGGTTCAACTGGCATAGACAGCCAGATTCCTCGGAGCTATCCAGGTGCCCGCAGCAGGAACATGCTCTGGACGCTCAGCCGGGCATGACCCGCAGCAACACGACGCTCCGAGCCGGAACGCTCGCGCCGATGGTCTTCTCGCTTCTGCTCACGCCATGGGTCCATAGGTTGGTGAGCGTGTAGCGGCGGCGTGCGGGCAGGCCGAGCGCTGATGCGCTTGTGGAGATCCTCTCGCTCCGAGTTGTCGTATTGAACAGCCCCACCACGACGTCGCCGCTCGGCTCCGTTTTGGCGATCACCTTCTCGTTCGCCTTGTTCACGCGCATCGAGGCGTCGATGCCGTCCTGATCAACCGCCAGCACCGACTTGTTACGGAGCAGCTTCAGGTCGGACTGACATAGCTTCGTCAGGTCGGTTCCCAGAATCAGCGGCGAGGCCGCCAACGACCACAGACTTAGTACCGTCTGGCGCTCGGGAAGGGTCAAGCCGTCGCCCTGTTTATGGATGACACGCCCGAATCGATCGGAGAAGCGCAGGCGACGTTCGCAGTTGCCGACCTCGACCGAGTCGAAGTCGTTATATCCATCGAAGCGCCGGCCTCCATACATCGGCTCCCACAAGGCGAGCGTGTGGAAGCGCTTGGCCACGTTGGCGTAATCGGTCAGCCCCTTGCCGGCGTAGTTCTCGATGTCAGACGTGTATTCCCACTGGGTCGCCCATCTGTCGAGGCTGGGACCTAGCGCGACCGTGTAATCGCCTTCCGTTATGTCTAGCTGCATCGGCCGCCCAGACTGGCGAATGGCTTTCGACCACGCTCTCATATCGGCAACGTTGCCGTCTGAGATGCCGTCCAACTTGATGAAGTCCACCCCCCAGGAGGCGTACTCGTCCACGATCGAGTTGACGAACGCCTGGGCGCCGGGCTTCTTGTAATTGATGCCGGTCATGCCGCCGCAGTTGTAGTTGAACTGCCTCTGGTGGGTGGCGATCAGATCGGCCCGATAAGGGGTTCCCATGATCCGGGTTTTCTTCGCCACGGCCTGATCGGAGATCCCGGGTGTCACATAGATGCCGAATCTAAGGCCGAGATGGTGCACGTAGTTCGCGACTACCTTGATGCCGTTCTCGCCGTGGGGCCCGGGGGGAAACTTCTTTGGATCGGTGATCCACCTGCCGTAGCGGTCGACGTTCGGCCCCTGCTTTCCCGGGCACTGGTACCAGAAGTCATCCTGGTTGATGTACCGGAAGCCCAGTGCCTCCAGCCCGCTGCGTTTCATCGACCGGGCGGCGGCCTCGTCAACCGACGCGTCGCCAGCTCTTCTGAAGAAGCTCCAGCTGCTCCACCCCAACACGGGCTTCAAGTCGGTCCCGCGCGGCGGGTGAACCTCTCCTTGCGCCACAGGCGTTGCCGCGAGCATGAGGAAAGCAACGGCCGAGGCCGCTCCGATCGCTGTGGCCGTCAAGCTCCGTCGCAGTCGAGTCATGGGACCTCCTCGAAGTCGGGCACAGGCGAGATCGCGCGTGCGCGAACCCTAGCAATGATGCGTTAATGCGCAAGTATCGCGCACGAATACGCAGGATGCTCGCTGCCGAAGTGCTCTGCCGGTCAGCACAACTTGTCCCCCGACAGCGCCGCCGCACCGGCCCCGATCAGGGCCGACTCCGCGCCAAAGCGCGCGGCGACCACCTCGATCTTGAACGGCGCGATCCGGTTCACCGTGTCTTGGGTCCTCTTGCGCAAAACGCCGCCATCGCGCGTCATGCCGCCCCCTAAGACGATGCGCGAGGGATCGGTGACGACCGCGGTGTTCGCAACCCAGAGCCCGATCTCGCCGACCAGCCTCTCGTAGAGCTCCTGGGCGCGAGCGTCGCTTTTGGAAAGGTCGACCAATTCCGCTGCGCTGACGGCTCGGCCGAGCTCGGCGGACGTCCAAGCTTCGACGCCTCGTCCGCCGATGCGCTCCTCGAGCACCGCCTGGCCAGCGCTGTGGCGCGCAAGCTCGTCCAGCGACGGCACAATGTAGCCCGCTTCCCCGGCGGCGCCGTTGGCGCCTTCGAGCACGAGCCCATCCACGATGATGGCCGCGGCGAAGCCCGTTCCGAGGTTCACGTAGAGGCCGTTTGCGACTCCGCTGAGCGCGCCCCAGGCGATTTCGGCGCGGGCGCCAGCCTTTACGTCATTGATCACCGTCGTGGGCAGCTCGGGGAAACGCGCGCGCAAACTGGCGGGGATGCGAAGCTCCGACCAGCCAGAAACGGCCGGGGCCAGCTCCACTCCGGTCTCTCGCGTGAGGCCGTTGGTGGAGACGCCGAGCGCGTGCAGACGCCTGCCGGCCCCGTGTTCTGCGGCGATGATGTCGTCGACCAGGTCGAGCGCTCGCTCGAGCGCTCGTTCCGCACCCTTGGTGCGCTCGGTGGCCAGCGCGCGGCGTTCGCGCAACCGGCCGGATTCGCCGACGATTCCCGCTGCCAGCTTGGTCCCGCCGATGTCCAGGACGACGGCCTCCCGCCCTCCAGTCGTTTCTCTGCGGGTGAACTCCACTTTTCAGCGGCGCTGCGCTGACCTAGTGCAGGACGACCGATCGCTCGAGGTGCGGTGGACGATCCGGATCGAGCCCCTTGTCAAAGGCAAGGGAAATCGCCGCGCGATGGATGCGAACCAGCTCCGGCAGCGGATCCGCGCCGTTGGATTCCAGTTGTGCGCCCGTGGAGCGAATTTCGTCGGCCAGCCCGTCAGGCAGTTCGCTGAGCGACCACACCAGGCTCTTCGGTCCGAGGACGCTGATGGGTCCGTGCCGCAATTCCATGGCGGGATACGCCTCGCTCCACGCCAAGGCGGCTTCGCGGAACTTGAGACCGGCCTCGTTCGCGAGGCCGACGGCCGGTCCGTGTCCGAGGAACACGAACTGTTCGAAGTTCGTCAGGGACGACGGTGGGTCGGCGGCGATCTTCATCTCCGCTTCGCGGGCCAGCATCTCGACGTCGTGACCGAGGTAGGCTCGCCACAGGGCAACCACGGTCGTCGCCGAGCGCGTCTGCACGATCGAGATCTCGTCGGCGAACGGCAACAGCACCAGCCGGTCAACTGATTTTGCGAGCGGGCTCTCCTCGGTGGCGGTGATCGCGAACTTCTCGGTACCGGACAGCGACTCCATGGCCCGCATGACCTCGGTGGTCGTGCCCGACCTGGATATCGCCACGACGCAGTCGTAGGGACGACCGGGGGGCATCTCCGAGGGAGTGAACGCATCCGTGACGCCATGACCAGCGGCCTCCCGCCAGACCGCAATCGCTTGCGCGATGAAGAGCGAGGTCCCGCATCCGATCATTGCCACGCTCTGTCCAGGCCGGGGAAGCACTGCATCGGCGGCAAGCTCAGCGGCCCGGCGCCAGGTGGAGGGTTGGCTCTGTATCTCGCGCGTTACGCCACTGCTTTCCGCGCGATCTACTGCCATTGTGCGCAATATACGCAAAAGTGTGCAGACCTGGCCAGGATCGAATGGGCAGCGGATCGGGTGTCACGGTGGTCGGCGCGGGCGCGATGGGCTCCGCACTCGTCCGGGCACTCCTGCCGCCGCACCGGGAGTCGGTGATCAGGACATCGCTGCCGTAGAGGTCCCGCTGGAAGGGCTGATCCGGCTCAGCTCTCCAGCGCTCCCGGATCCGCCGGTACGTCGACCGCGTATTCGCGCAGCACCTCGAGTGGAACCACCTCTTGCGCCCGCTCGTGGGTCGCAGCCAGGACGACGTACGCCCCCACGCCGGCCTCATGGGCGCGCAGCCAGTTCAAGGCCGTCACGCACCAACGGTCGCCGGGCTTCAGGCCCGGGAAGCCGAACGCTCGGGCCGGCGTTGAGAGGTCGTTGCCGATGCTCTGCTGGAACTCCAGGAACTCGGCGCTGACCACCGCGCAGATCGTGTGGCTGCCGATGTCCTCGGCGCTCGTGCGGCAGCAGCCATCGCGATAGAAGCCGGTCAGCGGCTCGGTGCTGCAGGTCTCGAGCTGGCCGCCGAGGACGTTCCGGTCGGGCACCGCGTCAGTATGCTCAAACCGTCGTTCGTTTGGAGCCCCGACGAGTCAGAGACGCCTAGCGCTGGGCGCGCTCGACAAGCTCGGCGATGTGGTCCGCCAGCGCCAGTGACGCCGTGGCCGCGGGGGAGGGGGCATTGCAGACATGCAGTGCCCGCGGAGTATCCGCGAGCACGAAGTCGTCCAGTAGGGCGCCGTCGCGGCCCACGGCCTGGGCCCTGATGCCAGCCTGCGCCCCCGGCTCGATCGCATCGGTCGCAAGCTCGGGCACGTACGCGCGCGCCTTGGATACCAGCGTCGCACGGCTGGCCGCGTCGACGATCTCGGCGAGTCCGGTACGCCACCAGCGCCTCGCCATGCGCCACGTCCCGGGCCAGCGGAGGGTGTCGGCCGCATCCCGCAGGCGCGCCTCCCGCAGCCTGTAGGCGGTCCGCGACAGCACCGGAAGCGCGGTGGGGCCGATCGTCACAGTCCCATCGATGTGGCGACTGATGTGGACGCCGAGGAACGGCAGGCGTGGATCGGGCACGGGATAGATCAGGCCGCGCACGAGCTCGCTTCGCTCCGGCCGCAGGTGCAGATAGGCGCCGCGAAAGGGGACGATGCGGTACTTGAGCTGCGCGCCACAGCTCAGCGCAAGCCGGTCAGACCAAGCCCCGGCGCAGAAAACGGCGAAGCCAGCGCCCAGCTCTCCCTGGTCATGCCTGAGCACGAGGCTGCTCGCGGATGGCCGGGCATTCTGCACCCGACAACCGGTCATTACGGTGCCGCCGGACTCGCGCACATCCTCGGCCAGCGCCTCGGCTACCCGGCTGAAATCAACCACGCCGGTGGAGGGCGAGTGGAGAGCGGCCACGCCCCGCGCGGCCGGCTCGTACTCGGCGATCTGGTCCGCTGCGATGCGAACAAGTCCGGGGACGCCGTTTGAACGCGCCCGGCGCTCGAGCTCGTCCAGGGCGGTGAGCTCCTCCTGCGTGCGGGCGATCACGAGCTTTCCGCATCTCCTGGTCGCGATGCCGCGCTCCTCGCAGTAGGCGTACAGCGCATCGGCTCCCCGCCGGCAGAGCACCGCTTTGAGCGAGCCGGGCCGGTAGTACAAGCCGGCGTGGATCACGCCGCTGTTGTGGCTCGTCTGGTGCCTCGCAATCCGCTGCTCGCTTTCGAGCACCACGACGCGCGCGGTGGGGTGCCGGCGCTGCAGCGACCGAGCCACGGCCAAGCCGAGGATGCCGGCGCCGACGACCGCGAAGTCGCACGAAGCGACGTTGGTGACGTCTGTACTCGAGCCGCTCAAGGCGGCCTCAGCCGCTGAAGCGCACGCGGGCGGGAACCGGTCTGACCGCCGGCAGGGTGCCCTCGGTCGCGAAGCGGTGACCTCGCCAGCTATACACGACGTTTACCGGCACCAGCGAGGGACAGCAGGCAGGATCTTGGGGAGAGTAGTTCGAGTAGGTGACGCGAAAGCGCCCGACGCCGATCGCGTGGAGGGAGATGATCTCCATGGCATCGGTTGAGGCATCCCAGCCGACGAAGCGGCGGTCGTGCCAAAAGAAGACGAGTTGCCCGTTACCGTCGGTCGTGGGAACGCTCGTGCCCACCGCCGCGGTGAGCTGTCCGCCGGCCCCGTCGGCCGCCGTTTTCGTGAGACCGGCGGGCTCGAAATGCTCGAGCGGTTCTCCCACCAGCGTGGTCTCTTGCATGTCGCGCGTGATCTCCGCCTGCGATGGCCCCGAGGAGGTGACGGTGACTCGGGCGCCGGTTGAGCTGATCACGACGACCATGAGCACACCGATCAACAAAGCGGCAACGACGCCCGGGAGCCATATGCGGCCGCGCAGACCGACCGCGCCCACCGGCGGCCGGCTCAGGGGAGGGTCCGGGATCTCGCTCATGGGCTCTAGGGCGCCGGCGCAACCGTGTCCGCGACGCGGATATGTCCGCCACGCACAATCTGGGCGCGCAGTCCACCGCGATGTACGAGCGGACCGAGCACCCTGCGCCCCGTGACCTCCACCAGGTGAGTGCACGGCTCGCAGAGGCGCATGCCGCGCGCGATGACGTCCCCGATCGAGAACTCGCGGTGCACGAGATGGTTGAGCGGCACGCCCGCGGTGACGACGTTGCGCCGGGCCTCACCGGGTTCGAGCTCGATCCCGTGCTCGTGGCGCAGGGCATCGATCGTCTCGAGCTCGATCAGGGTCAGTTCACGGTCAGGGCCGGGCTTGTCGGAATAGAAACCGGTCTCCAGGTAGTAGCGGTCGCCCTCGATGCCGCGACCCGCAACCGCCATCACCGCTGGAACCTCGAGCATTGGCTCGGCCGCTTGACCAGCGAGGTGCAGGGACACAACGCGGCCGCTCCAGCCCACTTTGTGACTATCACCATCCACGGCTTGATCATATGCTCGCTGCCATGATCGGCTCGATCGCAACTGACCTCGCCCAGCTTCTGGGCGACGACGCGCTGGTGACGGGGTCGCTGCGTAAGTACGGATCCGACGCGACTGAAGTGGAAGGTCTGGTTTCGGTCCCGGATGTCGTGGTCGCGCCCGGCAGCGCGGAAGACGTCCGCCTGCTGGTTGAGTGGGCGTATCGAAACGACGTCCCGCTCGTGCCGCGCGGCGGGGGCACGGGCTTCGCGGGCGGGGCAGTTCCGGTCGACGGCGGATTGGTCGTCGATCTCACGAGGCTCAGCCGCGTGCGGGCACTCGACCCAGGCCTGTGGCGGATGCATGCCGAGGCCGGGCTCACGACAGCAACGGTCCGGCGCCTCGCGCGCGAGAACGGTCTCTACTTCCCGCCGGACCCCGGAGCCTCGGAGCAGTCCCAGCTCGGCGGCAACATCGCGACCAACGCTGGGGGTCCGCACGCCTTCAAGTACGGCGTAACCGGGGCGTGGGTGACGGGCATCGAGGCGGTGATCCCCCCGGGGGATCTGGTGCGCGTGGGTGGGCCGGTGCGCAAGGACGTCGCCGGGTACGACCTCAAAAGTCTTTTGATCGGATCCGAGGGCACGCTGGGGATCATCACCGCCGCCTGGCTGCGGTTGATACCCGCACCCGAGAGCAGACTGCCGGTCCTCGCGGGCTACGCGAACGCGGCGGACGGGTGTGCGGCGATCGAGGCGATCTTCGCTTCGGGCGTGGTCGCCGCCGCGATCGAGTTCATTCACGGCGCCGCGGTGGACTCATCGCGCTCATCGTTTCCGCGCCCGCTGCCGGACACGGTCATGTTCCTGGTGATCGCCGAGGTCGACGGCCAGCCCGCCGAGGCGGCGAGTAGCCGAGAGGAGCTTTGCGCGGCGCTCGAGCCTGGCTCATTGGCAATGTGGGCTCCGGACAGCCCGGCCGAAACGGCCGCGGTGTGGCGGTGGCGGGAGGGGGTCTCGCTCGGGGTCGCCGCGCAGCGAGGAGGAAAGGTGAGCGAGGACATCGCCGTGCCGCTCGACAGGCTGGCCGAGGCGGTGGAGCGGACGGTCGAGATCGGCGAGGAGCTTGGGCTGCCGGCGTGCAGCTGGGGTCACGCCGGCGACGGGAACCTTCACTCCACCTTCCTCGTCGACGCTCGAGACCAAAAAGAGCTGGAAAAGGCCCATATGGGTGGCAGACGCTTGCACGAGCTCGCCGTCGAGCTCGGAGGCTCGATCTCCGGCGAGCACGGGCTCGGCTGGCAAAAGCGCGGGCGCCTCACGCTCCAATGGGACACGCGGGCCCTCGAGTTACACGACGCGATCAAGCGGGTCTTCGATCCCAAGAACCTGATGAACCCGGGGAAAAAGACCTGACGCGCAGCGGGTCTTGCATGAAGTGATCTCCACGGCGCGGGACGGCGAGATGGCCGAAAATGCTCCTATGGCAACGGTTGAGCATCCCGAGACGGCGCTGAGCACGCTGGAGGCGGTCCAGGAGCGGGTGCTGTGGCTCGCGACGTCGATCATCCATCACGCCAACAGGGTCCGGAAGACGCCTTCCGGCGTGAAGGTCGGAGGTCATCAGGCTTCCTCGGCGTCGGTGGTCTCGATCATGACCGCGCTGTGGTTCGAGTATCTACGGCCGTCGGACCGCGTTTCGGTCAAGCCGCACGCCTCGCCGGTGCTGCACGCGATCGAGTACCTCCTGGGCGCGCTTGATCGGCGGTATCTGACGACGCTGCGAGAGATGGGGGGCCTGCAGAGCTATCCGAGTCGCCAGAAGGATCCGGTCGCGGCGGACTTTTCGACCGGCTCGGTTGGGATCGGCGCGACCGCCACGATCTGGAGCGCGATCGCGCACCGGTATGTGGCCGGCCACTTCGATGTGCCGCGGGGCGGACGGCAGATCGCGCTGCTCGGGGACGCGGAGTTGGACGAGGGGGCATGCTGGGAGGCGATCGTCGATCCGGTCACTCCGCGGCTCGGCGAGGTCCTGTGGATTGTCGACCTCAACCGTCAGTCGCTTGACCGGGTTGTGCCGGAGATCGCGGCCAATCGCCTGATCTCGATGTTCGAGGCCGCGGGCTGGCATACGGTCAACGTCAAATACGGGAGATGGCTCGATCAGCTGTACGAGCGCGAGGGTGGAGAGGGCCTGCGGCGGCGAATCGATGCGATGGACAATGAGGAGTATCAGCGGCTGCTGCGCGCTGACGCTGCGGAGTTGCGCGAGCGGTTGCCGGGAGAGGGCCGGGGAACGAGAGGGGTCGCGCGGCTGCTCGGGGAGCTCGACGACGAAGAGCTTTTGAGAGCGATTCGGGATCTCGGCGGCCACGATCTCACCAAGCTCCGGGAGGCGTTCGCGGAAGCTGACAGCGTCTCGGACAGGCCCTCGGTCGTATTCGCTTACACGATCAAGGCCTGGCGGCTGGCGACCCAGGGCCACCCGGCGAATCATTCCGCGCTGCTGACCGTCGAGCAGTGGGAGCGGCTCGCCGAGGAGCTCGGCGCCGACCCTTCGGACCCCTGGGCGACGTTCGAACCCGGCACGCCCGCGCACGACCTTTGTGAGGCGACCGCGCGGCGACTTCGCCGCGAGCCGGTAGCGCGCGCTCCGGCGCCGGAGGTACCGAAAGAACTCGGTCGCCGCCATAGCGGTCGCGAGTCGACCCAGCAGGCGTTTGGCCGCTTCTTTGTCGATCTTGCGCATGACGCGCCGGACGTCGCGAAGCACGTCGTGACGGTGAGCCCCGACGTGGCTTCCTCGACCAACCTGGGCGGCTGGATCAACCGCGTGGGCGTGTGGCAGCTCGGCGAGCGGATCGACTGGTTCGCCGACGACCCCGAGACGTTGGTGCGCTGGCGTGGCTCGGGGCACGGACAGCACGTGGAGTTGGGCATCGCGGAGGGCAACCTGGTGGGATTGCTGGCGGAGCTCGGCCTGACCTGGTCGCGCGACGGTCAGCCGCTGCTTCCGATCGGAACCCTGTATGACCCATTCGTGAACCGCGCACTGGAGCCCTGGTCGTTCGGCTTGTATGCGGGCGCGCAGTCCATCCTCGTGGGGACCCCTTCTGGGGTCACCCTCGCGCCGGAGGGAGGCGCGCATCAGTCGATCATCACCCCTTCGGTGGGCGTGGAACAGCCGCGCTGCGTGGCTTGGGAGCCCGCTTTTGGACAGGACCTCCAGTGGGCGCTGCTGCACGCATTGTCGAAGCTGGGCCGGGTCGATGGAAGCTCTGCCTACTTCCGCCTTTCCACGCGGCCGCTTGACCAGCAACTGGCCGGAGTCCCGAGCAATCCCGAGGAGCGCGAGCGGCGCAGAGCCCTCGCCCTGGCCGGGGGCTATCCATTGCGGACGGCTGCGACGGCGCCGGCGATCACAGTGGTCGCGGTGGGCGCGGTAGTGCCGGAGGCGATCGCCGCGGCGGACGAACTCGCCGACGGCGGCGTCGAATGCGACGTGATCTGCCTGACCTCGGCGGACCTCATCTTCCGCGCGCTCCAGGCGCGGCGCGGCCTGGCCGACGGAGACTCGGCGATCCTCGATGAGCTCTTCCCGCCTGAGAGGGCCGCGCCCATGGTCACGGTGCTGGACGGCCATCCGCATACGCTCAGCTTTATCGCGAGCATCAGATGCGTACCGGTCGCCCCGCTCGGCGTTACGGACTTCGGCCAGTCGGGCGACGTTCCCGACCTCTACCGGTACTTCGGCATCGACGCGGACACGATCGTCGGCGCCGCACTTGACCTCCTGGAGGCAGCCCCATGACGGATCTGAGAATGCCCAAGCTGTCGGAGTCGATGGAGGAGGGGACCATCCTGCGGTGGCTGAAGCGCGACGGCGAGAACGTTGCGGCCGAGGAGGAGCTGCTCGAGATTGAGACGGACAAGGCGACCGTCACCTATGCCGCCGAGGCCGCCGGGAAGCTTCAGATCGTGGTCCCGGAGGGCAGCACCGTCGAAGTCGGCGAGATCATCGCGCGTGTGGGCGCCGCGCAGCAGAACAGCGCCCCGGCCGAGCCAAGCGCCCCGGCGAAACCAACCGTGGCGGCCGAGGACCCGGAAGAGGAGAAGACCCCAGCGAGCACCGCATTGGCGGACGACGACGAGAGCCCTGCGACAACCGCCGCGGCGGACGTGCCGACGCCGCCGCCGACGGGCGCGGAGGTTGAAGCCGGGGCCCCGGGGCCGGACGCCAACGGCGCGAGGCGAACGGTCACCGATGAGGATGCGCCCCCGGTGGCCACGCCGCTGGCTCGACGCGTTGCACGCGCGCACGGCATCGAGCTCGGTGCGCTCCAGGGCAGCGGCCCGCGGGGGCGCATCACTCGCGGCGACGTGCTCGTGGCAGCCGGAATAACCGAGCCCGCGGAAGCGGTCGAGCAGGCCCCGGCGCGGACGGTGGAGCCCGCGGTCGGAGTGGGGGATGGCACAGCGGAGCGCCCGCACGGGTTTGAGATCTGCGAGCCGAACCGGATCCAGCGGTTGATCGCACGGCGCATGGCGGAGGCGAAGGCCACGGTGCCCGACTTCGAGGTGGAGCTCGACGTGACCATGGATCGGGCGATCGCGATGCGCGAAGAGCTGAAAGAGCTGGAGTCCCGGGGGGCCACACCCTCGCTCAACGACTTCGTTGTCAAGGCATGCGCGATCGCGCTACGGCGCCACTCCCGCGTCAACGCCTCCTACTCCGATGGGAACTTCAAGCTGCACCGGCAGGTCAACATCGGCGTCGCTGTCGCCTCCGAGGACGCGCTCATCGTTCCCGTGATTCGGGACGCCGATGCCAAGTCGCTGGGGACGATCGCGGGCGAGACCCGCCGGCTCGCGGCGCGGGTCAGAGCGGGCGAGGTGACCCCACCCGAGCTCTCGGGCGGAACGTTCACGGTCTCGAACCTGGGCATGTTTGGGATGACCGCGATCAGACCCGTGATCAACCTCCCGCAGGCCGCCATCCTCGGAGTGGGGGCCATCCGTGAGATGCTTGCCCGCGTAGAGGGCGAGATTGTAGATCGCCGCATGATGACCTTGACCCTGACCGCGGACCATCGAATCCTCTACGGTGCCGACGCCGCCCGCTTCCTCGCGGAGGTGAAAGCCCTGCTCGAATCTCCGCTGAACCTGGTGCTCTAGTCGAATGGCCACCTCGCAGCAGCAAGGGATCACTCCCGCGCTCGCCGCGCGGGTGCTCGGAGAAATCGAGGCCGGGCGCGAGGAGCTGCTTCAGACGATCTCCCGAGCGGTTCAGATCCCGAGCGTGAATCCGCGCTATCCGGGACAGGCCTACGAGGAGGTCGTGGGCGGGGAAGGGCAGGTATCGCAGCTCGTCGCCGAGGTCTATCGCCAGATGGACGCCGAGGTGGACGTCTTCGGCCTCGAGGCCGGACGTGAGAATGCTGTCGGAGTGATCCGGGGCGCCGCCGGTGGTCGCTCGCTGATCTACAACGGTCACGTGGACGTCGTCCCGGCCGGCCGCGTGGAGAACTGGCGGCACGATCCATTCTCGGGACGCATCGACGGCGAGCGGATCTGGGGGCGAGGATCCACCGACATGAAGGCGGGCGTGCTCGCCCAAGCCTTCGCCGCCCGCGCGCTGGTGCGCAGCGGCGCCCGCCTGTGCGGTGATCTCATCCTGGAGGCCGTCGTCGGCGAGGAGTGCATGAACAACGACATCGGCGTCAGCGCGACGGTCGAGCGCGGGTACCGTGCGGACGCCGCGGTGGTGGCCGAGCCGACGACAGGGCGCTCAGCGCTCGCGGTCATGCCCACCTCGCCGGGCCAGCTGTGGTTCACGTTGACGGTGGCGGGCAAGGCCACCCACGCCGCCAACCGGGGGCAGACGCTTTACCCGGGCGCTGCGGGAGGGCCGCCAGGCGTGAGCGCGATCGACAAGGGGCTGGTGATCCTTGAAGGCCTCCGTCGGCTGGAGCAGCAGTGGGCTTTCTCCAAGCGCCATCCGCTCTACCGGCCGGGGCAGTTCACGATCATGCCCGGGATCCTCGAGGCGGGCACGGGCGGGATTCAGTTCCCGCTGTTCGTGCCCGACGGAATGCGGATGGAGTATCTGATCTGGTATCCGCCCGATGACGACCCCGACCAGGTGAAGCGTGAGATCGAGCAGCAAATCGGCCACGTTGTGGGAAGCGACGAATGGCTACGCGAGCATGAGCCGGGCATCGAGTGGCGGCTGCACTGGCCGGCCAACTCCCCGGACGCCGACGAGATCTCCGCTGCGCTGTGCGCGGCGCACGAGCGGGCGGCTGCCGACACTCGGCTGGCGGGGCCGGCGGAGGTATCCGGCTTTCCTGCCGTCGACGATGCCTCCTGGCTCACGGTCGAGGGCGTTCCGGCGATCAGCTACGGTCCCGGCGACCTCGCCGTGGCCCACGCCGATAACGAGTTTGTCCGGATCGACGAGGTGATGTGTGCAACGCGGGCCTTCGCACTGCTGGCAATGGAGTGGTGCGGGGTCTTGAGCTGACCGGCAAGGGAGAGAGGAAATGGGAAAGATCGTCAGGGCGGGTCTGATCCAAGCGCACGCGAACCTCCCCAAAGAGGAGGCGGTGGCCAAGCACGCCGAGATGATTGGCCAGGCGGCGGCCCAAGGCGCGCAGATCGTGTGTCTGCAGGAGATCTTCTTCGGCCCCTATTTCTGTGCGCAGCAGGAGCCGAAGTGGTTCGAGACCGCCGAGACGGACGACGGTCCTACGGTCACGGCGATGCGCGAGCTGGCACGCAAGCACGAGCTGGTGCTGGTGGTCCCATTCTTCGAGAAGGAGTTCGACGGGGTCTTCTACAACACGGCCGTCGTCATCGAGGCCGACGGCAGCGTGGTTGGGAAGTACCGCAAGACGCACATTCCCCAGGTCGGCCCGATCTTCTGGGAGAAGTACTTCTTCAAGCCTGGAAACCTTGGCTATCCCGTGTTCGACACGCGCGTGGGGAAGGTCGGCATCTTCATCTGCTACGACCGCCACTTCCCCGAGCCCGCGCGGATGCTCGGCCTCAAGGGCGCGGAGATCACGTTCAATCCATCGGCCACGGTGGAGAGTCTCTCGCGATACCTGTGGGAGCTCGAGCAACCGTCGCACGCGGTCGCGAACGGCTTCTTCGTGGGCGCGATCAACCGCGTAGGGGAGGAGCTGGTGCCCGGTGCGCGCTTCTACGGCTCGAGCTACTTCTGCGATCCCCGCGGGCAGATCTTCGCCCAGGCCTCAGACAAGGATGACGAGGTCCTGGTGGCGGACCTTGATCTGGGGGTGGTCGAGGAGGTGCGGACGACGTGGCAGTTCTTCCGCGATCGCCGGCCGGAGACGTACGCCGAGATGGGGGCGCTGCTCCCCTGAGAGGGTCGACGATCTCAGGCCCGCGCATCCACGAGGCGAGGAGGTATGCCAGGTGAAGTTCGGGTTGCTGTTCGCGTTCCAAACCCCGCCCGACGCGGGGGTTCCCTGGCACGAGCCCTACAAGGACATGCTCGGATGCCTCCCTCGGGCCGAGGAGCTCGGCTACAGCTCCGTGTTCTGCGTCTCTCACCACGTGCAGCCGGACGGTCTGTGCCCCTCTCCACTCATCGCAATGGCGGGCGCGGCGTCCGTGACGGAGCGGATGCGGATCGGCACGTCGGTTTTGCTCGTTCCCCTCTACGCTCCGATGAAGCTCGCGGAGGACGTCGCGGTGCTCGACAACCTCTCCAATGGGCGGTTTGTGCTCGGAGTCGCGCCCGGCTACGTCTCCGAGGAGTTCGAGGCGCACGACGTTCCGCGGCAGGAGCGCCATGCGCGCTTTGAGGAAGCCCTCGATCTCATGCAAGCGGCTTGGACGAATGAGCGCTTTTCATTCGCGGGCCGGTTCTACAAGGTTCAACCAGAGACACAGCTGACCCCGATGCCGGTCCAGCGTCCCCACCCTCCTATCTGGTACGGGGTGTCGGGACCCAACTCGCTCAGACGGGCGGCGCGCAGGGGGGCGACGCTCATCGCCTCGCCCCGACACGGACTCGCCGAGCTCAAGGAGCATTATTCAATCTACGAACAAGAGGCCGCCAAGGTCGGGTTCGAGATCCCCGAGCGGCCCCTGATCCGCGAGGTTTTCGTGGCCGATAGTCAGCGAGAGGCTGAGGAGATCGCGGCTCCGGCGGTGGATTACCTGTTTCGCGAGCTGTACGGCGCCAAGTCGGCCGCCGGCGAGCGGGAACTGCGCACCGACACCGGCGAGCCCGTCACCGCCAAGGACATGGTCGACTTCGAACATTTCAAATCCCGCTACATCATCGGCGACCCCGACTATGCGTGCCGGGAGATCGAGCGCTACCGCAGGGAGCTGGGAACGACCGAGCTGATCAGCTGGATGCACCTGCCTGGCCTGCCGGGCGAGGTGGCACTGCGCTCACTCGAGCTGTTCGCGCAGGCGGTCATGCCGGCTTTCGCGGAGTAACCGAGACCTTCCTCACGACGGGACGCCGGCATGCACACGATCGACATCAATTGCGACCTGGGCGAGAGCTTTGGCAATTGGAAGATGGGCAACGACGAGCTCGTCATCCCGGAGATCACGACCGCCAACGTCGCCTGCGGATTCCACGCCTCGGATCCCGTCACGATGCGCGAGACAGCCAGGCTGTGTCAGCAGCACGACATAGCGATCGGCGCCCACCCGGGGCTACCCGACCTCCTTGGTTTCGGGCGACGCGCAATGGCTGTCAGTCCCGATGACGCCTATGCGTATGTGATCTATCAGGCAGGTGCCCTCCAGGGATTCCTCAACACGATCGGGGAGGAGTTGCACCACATAAAGCCTCACGGCGCGCTGTACGCCATCTCCCGCTCGGATGAAGCGTTGGCGGAGTCGGCGGCCGAGGCGATTGCGGATATCGGATCGGGGGGAATGCTCTACTGGCCTGCGCCGACGAGCGCTGCGCTTCCACGCGCGGCCGAGAAGCGCGGGATCCGCGTGGTCGGCGAGACCTATCCCGACCTCGACTACAGCCCCGACGGTGCGCTCATCCTCCAGCGCACCAAACATCAAACCGATCTCGATAAGGCTTATCGGCAGGTACGGCTGTGGCTCTCAGATGGTGTTGTGGAGGCGCTCGACGGCACACGCATCGAAGTGGACGCCGAGAGCGTCTGCATCCACGGCGATGGACCGAATGCGCTTGAGGTGGTGCGAGCGGTCAGGCGGGCGATCGAAGACGCCGGTTGCCGTGTGGGACCGGTGCAGGCCCACGCCACGTCGTCGTAAATCTCGCTGGCGGCCTGCCTAGCTCGCGGCGAGGCGCTAGACCCGCAGCACGAACGGGTCCTGGATCTCGTCGCCGAGCTCCACCCAGACGCTCTTTGTCTGGAGGTACTCGTTCACGGCCTCCAAGCCGTTCTCACGTCCCATGCCGCTCTCCTTGTAGCCCCCGAAAGGCGAGTTGAAGGTGAGCGCCCGGTACAGGTTGATCCAGACGGTGCCGGCCTCGAGCCGGCCTGCTACCCGGTGAGCCCGTTTGACATCGCGCGTCCAGATCCCCGCCGCGAGCCCATACCGGGAGTCGTTGGCGATACGGACCGCCTCGTCTTCTCCCTCGAATGGGATGATCGCGAGCACCGGGCCGAAGAGCTCTTCCTGGGCCACGCGGCTGTCGTTGGCAACCGGCCCGATGATCGTGGGCTCGTAAAACAACCCGGACGGAAACTCCGGCACCGAGGCACGCTGGCCGCCGGCGAGCACAACCGCGCCGTCCCGCCGGGCGTCCTCCACCGACGCTTCGATTTTCGCGAGCTGGGCCTCGGTGGCGACCGGGCCCATCTGCGTCGAGGAATCCATGGGATCCCCCAGGACGATGGTCTCGGCCCGCTGCACGAGACGCTTCAAAAGCTCGTCGTAGATTCCTCGCTCCAGCAGCGCCCGCGAACCGGCGATGCAGGTCTGTCCAGCGGCGCCATAGATGCCCGCCAGTACTCCTGCCTCAGCCGCATCCAGGTCCGCGTCCGCGAACACGATATTGGCGCTCTTACCGCCTAGCTCGAGCGTGACGGGGGCCAGCCGTTCGGCCGTCGACACGGCTATCCGCCGCCCGGTCTCGGTCCCACCCGTAAAGGTCACCTTGGCCACGCGCGGGTGATTTACGAGCGCTTCGCCCGCCTCGCGACCTCCCGTCACGACGTTGAGGACGCCCGGCGGAAAGCCGGCTTCCCGCACGAGCTTCATCAGCTCGAGGATCGACGCCGAGGTGAACTCGGATGGCTTGATCACCACCGTGTTACCCGCCGCCAACCCCGGGGCCGCGCCCATCATCGTGAGCAGAATCGGAGAGTTCCAGGGCGTGATCACCGCGACGACGCCCACGGGCTCCCGCTTCGTGTAGTTGAGGACGCTCGTGCGGTCCAGCGGAATCGTGCGTCCTTCGACCTTGTCCGCCAAGCCTCCGTAGTAATAGAGCCAGTCGGGCACCACGCGGAGCTGGGCGAGCATTTCCTTGTACAGCTTGCCGTTGTCGCGGGTCTCGACGGCGGCGATCTCCTCGGCGTGGGCGGCCACGAGGTCTGCCAACCGCATCATCAGGCGTCCACGCCGCGTCGGCGACAGGGTGCTCCAAGGACCGTCCCGGAAGGCATCGTGGGCGGCGCCCACCGCGCGGTCGACGTCGGCACTGGAAGCATCGGGTATCCGCGCCCAGGCGGCCCCGGTGGCCGGATTGGTGGTCTCGAACATTCGACCGGCGCTCGGGGGGGTGTCCTCCCCGTTGATGTGGAGCCGGTACTCCTTGAGTCGAGCGGCTGTCTCGGTGCTCGTCATTCCTGCACCCCCACGGCCTGCTCGGCCGGCTCGAGCTCCTCCAGATAGTCGAGTACGCGCTCGAGCGGCTCGACGTCGCCGAACTTCGAGTCGATATCGAACAGGTTCCACTCGACAACGCCAGCCACGCGGTCACCGACGGCCTCGCGCACGACGATCGGGCGGAACCCCTCAGCGATCGCGTCCTCAGTGGTGTGGCGTACGCAGCCGGCCATGGTAACCCCGGTGATCACCACGGTGTCCACGCCATTGGCCTTCAGAAAGCCCGACAGATAAGTGCCGTGAAAGGCGCTGGCGCGCTTCTTCACGATCACTTGCTCGTCGGGAAGCGGCGCGATGCGCTCGTCGATCGCCACCTCAGGGGAGCCCAGCTGGAGCTGCTCGACGGGGATCTTGTGGTGCCAGATGCCCATGTCAGTGTTCGGGCCTGTGGTGACCGCGTAGGCGGTGGTCGTGTACACGATCGGCACCTGCTTGGCGCGCGCAGCCTCGTTCAGCCTCTGTACCGCAGGGATGATCACGTCCATCCCGTCGCAGCTGAACGCATGACCCGGCCTGGTCCAGGCGTTTGCGAGATCGATGTGAATCAGCGCGGGCGAGCGCCCGAATCCGACCCGGCGCTGGAACCCGCGCCCCTGATAGATCCCGGTGTCGGCGGCGAAGATTGTCTGAAGGGCTGCCTCGATTTTCTCATCCATAGGAGCTCCCTTCCGCGTCGACGCCGATGATCGGCGCCGACTCTACCAACGCCAAGATCGCCCTCGCACTCGCCCCTTGGCGCTCTGATAGAAATGCGCTGCAGGGGGTCACGAGGAGGCCGCCGCGCGACCGTGGAGGAGAAGAGATGCTTGATTTCGGGGTGACGTTACTTCCGGATCCGCCTGCCCAGCTGTTCGTCGACCGGATCGTGCGAGCGGAGCAGCTCGGATTCCGTTATGGCTGGACTTACGACTCGCACATCCTCTGGCAGGACGGCTACATCACGCTCACGCTGGCGGCAGCCGCGACCTCGCGCATCAAGCTCGGCCACTGCGTCACCAACCCTGGCATCCGTGAGCCGACCGTCACCGCCAGCGCCTACGCCACGTTGCACGACATCAGTGGCGGCCGGATGGCGATGGGCATCGGGCGCGGCGACTCCTCGCGCCGGGTCGTCGGGCTCGAGCCCGTGCCGGTCCGCGAGTTCGAGGCCGCGCTCGAGATGATCAAGAACCTCATGAACGGGCGCGAGGTTCACTGGAACGGTCGCGACCTGCACCTGGAGTGGGCGCGAACCGAGCCCGAGATACCCATGTATGTGGCGGGTTACGGGCCTCGGGCGCTCGGCGTCGCTGGTCGTGTCGGCGACGGCGTGATCATCCAGCTCGCCGACCCAGAGATCACGCGCTGGATCATCGAGAGGGCCCGGAATGCGGCCGTGGAGGCCGGACGCGACGCCGACGCGCTCGCGCCAATCGTATGCGCGCCCGCCGTGGTCGACGCTGATATTCCTCGGTGGCGTGAGGAAACACGCTGGTTCCCCGCGATGGTTTCAAACCACGCCAAGGATCTGATCGCGCGCTATGGGACCAACGGCGAGATCCCCAAGGCGCTCACCGACTTCGCCCAGCGGGTGCAGGAGTACGACTACAGCGAGCACAGCCAGGTCGGCGCCGAGCACGGCAAGTACATCAGCGATGAGATCGTGGACCGCTTCTGCATACTGGGCGACGCCGGGCAGCACATCGAGCGGCTGCGCGAGCTCGAGGAGCTCGGCGTCCGCCAGGTCAACCTGTACGTGATGACCTCGTCCATCGACGAGACACTCGAGCGCTACGGCCAGGAGATCATTCCCCAGTTCGAGCCCTCGGCGGTGGCCTGAGTGGACGCGTCGGCTGACGGGCGCCGATGACCGAGCGCCCCCCGCGCTATCAGCCCGCTGACTCGTCGGTCAGCCCGCGCTTCACCGGCGTGCGAACGTACGCGCGCTGCCCGCTGTCAGACGACTGGGCCGGGGCGGACGCCGCGGTCATCGGGGTGCCGTTCGACACCGCCGCCACCTTCCGGCCCGGCGCCAGGTATGGCCCGGCCGCGATTCGCGAGATGAGCCTGATGATTCGTCGCTGGCACCCCGCTCTCCAGATCGACGTCTTCGACACCCTCTCGGTGATCGACGGTGGCGACATCGACACGGTGCCTGGCAACGCGGAGCGCACGACGGCCATGATCGCCGAGCAGCTGGAGCCGGTGATCGCAGCGGATACCGTGCCCGTGGTGCTCGGCGGCGACCATTCGATCGTGCTCGGCGAGCTACGGGCGCACGCGCGGCGTCATGGACCGCTGGGGCTGGTACTGCTCGACGCGCACGCGGACACCTGGGACTCCTACTGGGGCGAGCGCTACACGCACGGGACGCCGTTTCGCCGCGCGCTCGACGAGGGGCTGATCGATCCCCATCGCTCACTGCTCGCGGGCATGCGCGGATCGCTCTATGACGCCGCCGACTACGAGCAGCCGCGCGAGTGGGGCTTTGAGATCGTCAGCTGCGAAGAGCTTCGGACGTGGACGCCACAACGCTACGCGGAGCGGGTCCGGGAGCGGCTGGGGGAGGGCCCCGCGTATTTCTCGTTCGACATCGACGTGCTTGATCCGGCGTTCGCGCCCGGTACCGGGACGCCCGAGATTTCCGGGCTGCTTTCCCATGAGGCGCAGGCATTTTTGCGGGCGCTGGCGGGCATCCAGTTTGTCGGGTTCGATGTGGTCGAGGTCTCGCCAACCTACGACGGACCCGGCCAGGTGACCGCCCTTCAGGGGGCCTCGATCGCGTTCGAGATGCTGGCGCTGACAGCGATCGTGAGCGCGACCCACACGGCGTGAGGCGCCTGATTCAGGCGCGAGCCGCCGAGGCGGTAGACAGGGGCCTTCCATCGAGGCCTGTCGTCTCCAGGACAGCGTGGAGCGCCTGCGCTATCCGGTCGGCCTCGTCGACCGTGAGGATGAGGCACGGCGCGATGATCACGTTCTGGTAGATGCTGCGGACGATCACGCCCTGCTCGTCTCGAACCCGATCGGCTATCTCCTGGCGACGGACCTCGATCGGTTGCTTCGTCGTCTTGTCCGCGACGAGCTCGACCGAGGCCAGCAGCCCGGCGCCGCGCACGTCACCCACCACCGGTAGCTCCAGCAATCCCTGCAGCGAGCTCAGCAGCCGCGCGCCGACGGTGGTCGCATTCGAAGCGAGATCCTCTCGCTCGATGATGTCCAGGTTGCGCATCGCCACCTCACACGCGACGGGGTGGCCGCAGTAGGTGTACCCGTGCATGAACCCCGTCTCGGCGTCCTTGATCGTGCCCCCGACCTCGTGGGAGGCGAGCACGGCGCCGAGCGGAAGGTAGCCGCTGGTGAGGCCCTTGGCCGTGGTGATCAGGTCGGGGTCGATGCCCCAGGACGGCGAGGCGAACCACGAGCCCAGCCGCCCGAACGCCGTCACCACCTCATCGGAGATGACCAGGATGCCGTGGCGGTGACAGATCTCGGTGACGGCCTCCCAGTACTCCCTGGGTGGAACGATCACACCCCCCACCGTCAGGACGGGCTCGCCGATGAACGCGGCGATCCGTTCGGGTCCGAGCTGGGAGATGGTCCGCTCCAGCTCGCTAATGCAGAATTCGAATGGGTCCTCGCCGCCGAACAGTTCGTCGCGGTACGGGTAG
Source organism: uncultured Solirubrobacterales bacterium (assembly GCA_963808655.1). Classification (GTDB taxonomy): domain Bacteria; phylum Actinomycetota; class Thermoleophilia; order Solirubrobacterales; family Solirubrobacteraceae; genus Palsa-465. Next base: position 281,184 of record CAWEGZ010000020.1, on the reverse strand, counting down.
GGCGTCGTGAGGTGGAAGAAGCCGCCGGGCAGCTCCCCAAACCCGTTCTTGACGCCTTCCAGCCCCGTCGCCGCGAGCGCCCCGTAGGTCATCCCGTGGTAGGAATGACCCAGCGAGAGGATCATCGTGCGGTCGGTCTCTCCGCGGAGATAGTGGTAGAGCCGCGCCATCTTGATGGCGCTCTCGCAGCTCTCCGAACCGCCGTTGGTGAAGAACACGTGATCGATGCCGGCGGGCGCCAGGTCCACCAGTCGCCGGGCGAGGCGGGCGGACGGCTCGTTGCCGAAGTTCCAGAAAAGCGGCGAGTACTCAAGCTCGCCGATCTGGGCGGCGGCCACCTCCGCCAGCTCGCGACGACCATGTCCTATCTCGCACAGCTGGATCCCTCCCAGCGCGTCCAGGTACTCGCGGCCTTGCCGCATCCCAGTAGCTCGAGCCCTGGCCGCGGACGATCATCAGCGAGGAGCCGGGGAAGCTCCAGGGATGGATCATGTGATCCAGATCCCACGCCGCCAGCTCGGCGTGTGTCGGCTGCCGTGGTCATCACGTCTCGCTGACGCTGTCGGATGTGGTCATATACGGGCGCGCCCCCGACAGCCGAGACTACGAACCGTCGCGAGCGCTCCGCCAGCCGGTTCGGCGGGCGCGCCTTCCCTCGGCAATCGTCGCGATGTTCACCACGGCGCTGCTCGGAAGCGGCGTGTCTTCGACCACCTTCGAGTAGCCGAGCAGCCGCTTGAGCGCCTGTGCTCCGGGAACGGCCGCGCGGCTGATGGCGACGAACACGATGTACAGCACGCGCGGCCATGACCCAGGCCTCCAGCGGCCCCGGCCCCCAGTAGCGGTTGGGGTTCTCCCCCGGGAAGATGCCGGTGGCCCAGGCCCCGTAGAACACCGAGATGCCCAGCGCCACAATCGCGGGCCAGTTGCCGATCGATGCCTCCCTCCATTTGGGGATCCGGATCAGGGGCCTGGAAATCCCAAACAGTCGTGGGAGCGCGAAGTGGTCGACGACCATGATCGTGGTCGCGCAGGGAGCCGTGACGGCCAGGAATGCCGCGACCTTCAGGAACCCGTTGGTGATCACGTAGTTGACCAGGTAGCCGGCGAGTGCGCCGATGCAGGCGCAGATGAGGCACGAGTACAGGCGCTTCCACACCCTCAAGTTGCCGAAGATGTTCTGGAAGGCGTTGATCGCCTCGTAGTAGTTGCCGTCGTTGATCGCGAACTGGCTGATCGTGGCGAGGATCCAGGCCAGCCAGAAGGCGCCGAACAGCGAGAAGTGGGTCGAGTATCTGACGACCGTGCCGAAGTCCGTAGAGCCCGCGAACTGGGCCATCATCCAGCCGCCGATCGTGAACAGCAAAAAGCCCACCGCGAGCGCAAACGCGAACGCGGGTATCGGCCAACGGAACTTGGGCTTGCCGTACCGCCAGATGTCGGGCTCGTTGCCCCACATCGCAAAGCCGAGCACCGTGCCCACCACCTGCCAGAAGGTCAGCCCGGTCGCGTTCTTGGGGTGAGCGCCGAGCGCGGAAGAGTGGTCGATCAGGCCACGGATCACCATGTACGCCACCCAAAGCATGATCAGCGGCGTGACCACATAGCGGGCGAAGGTGCTGATGCCGGTGAAGCCGAAGAGGTTGTTGAAGATCATCACCCCGCACATGATGATCGTCAGCAGTTCGACCGCGCCCCAGCCGTAGAGGCCGTTCCAGATCTGGACCATCAGACCACCCTGGAACCCGACCCACCCCAGCGGCCCTATCACCAGCATTGCCGAGACGATGTAGGAACCGGTGACGCCGAAGATCGAGCGGGTCAGCAGCGGCATCGTCATGCCGGTGCGCGATCCCAGGTAGGCGGCGAAGATCGCGTAGGCGAAGTAGATGCCGAGGGCGAGCGCGGTTACGCCGATCGTCCCGGCAGGGTGAAGCCTGCATCGTGGATCTCCGTCCCCACGAACAGGAACGAGAAACCGGCCGCGAACGTCGTCCACAACGAGATGAAGTGGGTGATCGGGCGGCGCTTGTTCAGCGGGACGATCCCCGTGGAGTAGTCGTGCTGGATCGACTCCTGAAGCGACTCGCGCTCGATTTCGAGATCGCTCGCGAAGTAATCCTCGACCTCGTGGGCGAGCGACTCAGAGTCATGTCCGCCGGACTGCGGCCCCTGGCCCCTCTTGCTTCCCGGTCATCCGCTCCTCCGATTTGGATCCGTTGATGCAATATGGAGCTTATGGTGAATGTCGGACGAATACAAGACCGCCCGGTACCAAGAGTCGGCATTCAACGCGGCCTCCCAAACTCCCAACGCCTCCGCCCGCATGCCGCTCGATCTGATCATCCGGCGCGCCCGCCGCCCGGGAGAGGACGGCCTCGTCGATATCGGCATGGCCGACGGCCGCATCACCGCTGTCGAGGCTGGGCTGCAGGACGAAGCCCCGGCCGAGGTCGACGCGGACGGGCGTCTGGTCACGCCGCCGTTCGTCGACAGTCATTTCCATCTCGACGCGGTCCTCACCGCCGGGACGCCGCGGCGCAACGCCTCCGGGACGCTGCTCGAGGGTATCTCCCTGTGGGGCGAGCTCCAGTCGATGCTCACACCCGAGGGCCTCAAGCAACGGGCGCGTGAGTACCTGCGGTGGTGCATCTCGCAGGGCATCCTTCACATGCGCAGCCACGTCGACGTGTGCCAGCCCTCGCTGCTGGGCGTGCGCGCCCTGGCGGAGGTCCGCCAAGAGCTGCGTGGCCTCATCGATGTGCAGCTGGTGGCGTTTCCTCAGCACGGGCTCCTACGCTTCCCCGACGGCGAGCGCCTGCTGGATGAGGCCCTCGACCTCGGGGTCGACGTGGTCGGCGGCATCCCCCATTACGAGCGCACCCGCGAGGAGGGAGTGCGGAGCATCACCGCGCTGATGGACCGGGCGCAGCGACGCGGCCTCGCCGTCGACATGCACTGCGACGAGACCGATGATCCGAGCTCGCGCTTCGTCGAGGTCCTGGCCCGGGAGACCGTTGCGCGCGGGATGGAGGGACGGGTGACGGGCAGCCACCTGACCTCGCTGCATTCGGTCGACAACGCGTACTTCGCCAAGCTCTTGGGCCTGCTCGTCGAGTCCGAGCTGTGCGTCGTCTCCAACCCGCTGCTGAACATGATCACGCAGGCGCGCGCGGACGCCTATCCCAAGCGCCGCGGTCTGACGCGCGTCAAGGAGCTGATGGACGCCGGACTGAACGTCAGCTTCGGCCACGATTGCACGCTCGACCCGTGGTATCCCCTCGGCGCCGCGGACATGCTCGACGTGGCGTTCATGGGCCTCCACGCCTGCCACATGTCGGGCGAGCACGAGATTCCGCGGATGTTTGACGCGATCACCGTCAACGGGGCGCGGACGCTCGGGCTCGAGGACTACGGCCTCGCGCCGGGCTGCCGCGCCGACGCGGTGGTTCTCGACGCCCATGACGTGACCGGTGCTCTGCGGACTCATCCGGCGCGACTGGCCGTGGTGCGCGGCGGCCGGGTTATCGCGCGAACCACGCCGCCGCGGCGCGAGGTCCTGGCCGGCGAGCTCGCGGGATCCGTGGAGTTCCGCAAGCCCGCGTTTCGCTGAAGCGCTAGCCGCCTACGCTGCCGGCCTATGCATCGCCGCCACGCAGTACGTGCGAACCGCTCCCAGGTAGTCCTGGACGCTCACCGACTCGTCATCCCAGTAGCACTCCATCGAGCCGGGGCCGTACGTCACCGCGGGGATCCCAGCTTCGTTGAGGATGGGGGTGTCCGGCCACGCCGGATGAAACCCGATGCGGGCGGGCCGGTCGGTGGCGCTGCGGTGCGCCTCGCACAGCCAGCGTGCGATGGGATGGTCGTCTCCGAGCCGCAGCGAGCTGCGCGGATTGCGCACGCATGTCGCCTCGGGCTCGATTGATGTGGGCAGCTCTGGATCGTCGCCGAGCGTCGCGCTCACGGCCGCTCGCACGTCGCGCAGGACGTCGTCGGCAGTCTGCTCGGGAGGGAAACGGATGTCCACGACCAGCCTGCAGCGCTCCGGCACGAGGTTGTGTGCGAGGCCGCCCTCCACCATGGCCACGTTGACCATCGGCTCGGCGTCGACCGGGTCCCCGCGAGCATCGCGCATCTGCATGGATTCAAGCGCCGCGACCACCCTCGCCGCCCGCTCGATCGCATTTACGCCGAGGCGCAGCGCCGTGGTATGAGCCGCCCTCCCGCGGACCGTGATCTCCAGGTAGAGGATGCCGCGCTGCCCGGTGACAACTTCCAGGTCGGTCGGCTCGCAGACGATCGCCGCGTCGGCGCGCAGCCCCTCGCGCACGGCTTTGCGCGTGCCCTCGCCGCCCTCGAAGTGGTTGGGAACGGCGAGCACCACGAGGTCGCCGGGGAGCTCTGCGCCCGAGCGTCCGAGCACCGCGGCGGCCGCGCACATCCCCGCGGTGCCGCCCTTCATGTCGGCGGCGCCCTGACCGTAGACGCGGCCGTCACTGACCGTGGCAGACCAGGGGTCGAGCGTCCAGGACTCAGATGGGGGATAGACCTCCATATGGCCGGCGAACATGAGCGATGGACCTCCCCGCGCGCCCGGCAGACGCGCCAGCAGCATCGGCATGTCCGGGGTGCCCGAGTCCCTCAGATCCACCTCCAGGCCGGCGTCGCGCAGCTCCGCGCCCAGAAGCTCGGCCGCTCGCCGAAGCTCGCGCGCATCGCCCCACACGCTGCGCACCTGGAGCAGCTCGCGATACAGCGCCAGCGAGCGCGCGGAGTCATCGGCTGCTCGGGCGAGGATCGCATCGGCGCTCACCGTCTCACCGCCTCGATCAGCCGGTGCAGCGATTCGACTTCCGTGGCGGCCGGCAGCTCGCCGCGGCTGATGTAGAAGCCGGCCTCGATCGCCTCGGGCGGCTCGGACTGACCGGGCTCCACCGCGACCCCCACGTGCCGCGAACCCCGCGCGGCCAGGTCCTGCGCAGATGCGCCCGTCCACACCGCGACCGCGTCCGCGCCGGTTTCGCCCAGCTCCGGTACGCCCTCGGCGGCGACCAGCATGCTGGCGATGGCGTAGTAGCGGGCCGCGTTCCACAGCGGCGTCAGCGCATCCTCGAGCGGTTCTACGTCACCGCTGCTGACCGCGGTTTGTTCGACGACCGCAAGGCAATCGGCTCGCTCCGGGCGCAGCGCGTGCGCGGTCTCCACGAGTTCGTCGCCCAGATCCTCAAGCGTCGCCGCTGGGTCCGCGCCCGGCGCTGCGGCAAGTGTGAGCGGCCCGGGCAGGGCAATTATGAGCGCGACGCCGTCACCCGCGGTCGTGCGCAGGCGCCCGATCGCGTCTGACACGATTGCCCGCCCGTCGGCTCCCCAGCGCCGCCGGCGGTGGTTCGATGACGAGCGCATCTACGCCGAACAGGGAGTGCAGGCGAAGCAGCGTTCTGGTCAGCAGGTTGGCGTCCTCCCAGAGCAGCTCCGGCTCGACCTGCTCGAGGCGCGCCGCGAAGGCGGTCGCAAAGATGATCAGGGGCGGTCTGTCGGCCCCCCCGCGGCCGAGGTGCCTGCGCACCCGCTCGCGCCCCTCCATCGCCAAGGATCAGATGCGGATGACCTGGCGGTTGGGGCGTGCGTCCGGCCACGTTCCGTAGTAGGCGAGCGCGCGATCGCTCGGCTCGAGCCGGTTCCACCCGGCGTGGAACTCGTCCCAGGTGCGCCCGCGCTGCAGCCGCGCCGCACGCTCCTGCGAGCGCAGCCTCTCGGTCTCCTCCTGGTCGACGACCAGCAGCTCGGGGTCGTAGGCAACGCGATAGACATTGCGCGCGACCCAGTCGGTGATGATCCCGTTACGCAGGTCCTCCAGCACCCTCTCGGGCTCGCGTTCGAGCACGTCGCCGTAGCCTCCGCCACCCTGGGTGCTCGAGCAGATCAGCTCGCCGCGGTGGACCACCCGAGCGGGTCGAGTCTGGTGCTCGCGGATGACCCGGCCGCCGAGCGTGTTGTGCTCGAGCAGCTCGATGTCGTTGGTGGGGACCGCGCCCCCCTCGGAGAGCGTCTCGAATACGTCCGTATCGACCACGCGGATCGCCGGGACCACCGTCTGCGAGTAACCGCCGAACAGACCCGCGTGGGTGGGGAACTTCGATTCCTTGCAGGTAGACGTCCACACGGTGTGGGGGACCTGGTGGATCGCGTAGCCGATGGCCGCGCCGGCGCCGCCGCGATGACGTCCGAACCCGCACGTGTTGGGGAGCATCTTCTGGTAGAGGTGCAGGACCGGGAACTCGTTCTCGATGTCCTCCACGTCTGGCGCCTTGCCCCAGGGCCCGTGCGGGAACCCGAACACGTCCACGCCGTCGCGATCGTGGCGCGCGGACAGCCCCCAGGCGTTCAGCGGGTAACCCATGAAGTCCGTGACCTTGACTCCGTGCTGGTTGGTGCACGAGATCATCGGCGCGGCGGAGTTGGAGGCGGCAAAGCCGCACACGAGGTCTCGCTGCGGGCTGTCGAACATCATCTTCGAGAACGTCACGGCGAGCAACGGGAAGGTGACCGAGGCGGTCAGCGGCGAGCAGGAGATCGCGGCCTCCGGGTCGGGGTCGAGCACGGTCCCGTGCTCGACCTTGAAGTCGATCGGCTCGAGCATCCCCGCCGAGATCGGGAAATCGTGAAATGGAAACTGGTAGAGGTGCACGGCGCAGTGGGCCCGCACCGCCGGAGCGAGCGCCTGGAAGGCTCCCTCGTGCTCCGGGGAGGCTCCGGTCAGGTCGATGACGATGTGGTCGCCGCGCTTGATCAAGGCGACCGGCGTCCTGATCAGGGCGGCATCGAAGCCGGTCGTGTCGATGAACACCACGTGCCGGTAGATGCCGTCGTTCCACGAGCGGATCCGCGCGCGGGCGCCCTCGGCGGTCTCGGTGATCATCTTGCGAAAGAGGCCGCGGAGGAAGCGCAGGCCGCGTTTGACCGCGAGCTCCTGGACTCGCACGCGGATGCGATCGCAGGCAGCGACCCGCGCCTTGACGTCGGTGACCTGCATGCGGGGCGCACGCGAGATGAAGTTCTCCATCATCTTCAGCAGGTCATCGCGCAGCATGTAGCGCTCGCCGATCCTGATCGGGATCAGCTTCATGCCTTCGTCGTGGCGGGTGCGCGCCGTGGTTACCTCGCCACCCGGCTCCTTGCCGCCCGTCTCGGACTGGTGCGCGCCCACCACGGACCAGGCGACCAGCTCGTCCTCGTGGAAGATCGGCATGATCGCGAACTGGTCGGGATTGTGGATGCCGCCGTAGATCGCTTCGTTGCAGTAGAAGACGTCGCCGGCGTGCACCCCCACCGAGGGGTTGTCGCGCCAGTACTTGAGGATGAACTTGATCGGGATCTGGCCCGTGACGCAGTGCAGGTAGGTGCCGCAGACGGTGGTGACGAGGTCCCCGGCAGCCGTGTAGAGGCCGGCCATCGAGTCTCCCGAGTGGAGCATCGAGGAGATCCCCATCTTGGTCATGATCTCCTTGCCCTCCTGGACGATGATGGTCATCATCTCGCTGTAGATCTCGTAGTCGCCCGGGGCGAGCTCAGCCATCGCCTCGAGCTCCTCCTGGCTCGGGGCCACCGGCTTGATGCCTTCCTCGTTGAGCCTCAGGTCGAACATCTGCGCTCCTCGTCTAGCTAGTCGGGGGTGGCCTCTGCGAGCGCCGCCATGGGACGTGCGTTGGCGCCGCCGTGCCGGCGCTCCATCACGCCGTTTAGATAAGTGTCCAGCGTGTAGCGCCAGCCCGGCTCGATCACGACCGTGGTGTCCTCGGCCTCGATGATCGCGGGGCCGTCGATCGCGTTCCCGCAGCGGATGAGCTCCTGCGAATAGACGGGCGTAGGCACGGTGCCCAGATCCTCCCAGTGGGCCTCGCGCGTCGAGACGAGCGCCGGCGAGGGGTCCTCGCTTACGAATTCGTGGCGCTCGAGCTCCGGCCTGCGCTGCGCGACGCGACCGCGCAGGACGAAGTTGTGGATCTCGATCCCGGCCTCCGGGTTGAGCCCCAGAGGGCTGTAGGCGTCGCCGTACTCGCGCTCGAACGCGTGGCGCAACGCGACCACGTCGGCGTCGGTTGAGAGCTCCAGCAGCGGCGAGCTGACCCGCTTGACGTTGAGCTGGCCTCCGAATTTCATATCGAGCTCGAGCTCGTAGGTGACCTCGGCGGGGTCGTAGCCCTCGCCCGCGAAGTCGCGCAACGCCTCCTCGCGGAGACCGCGAACGGTCTCGTTGAACGACCCGTAGTCCTCCAGGTACATCCCGGTGGCGGGATGGAGCAGGTGCAGGTGGTGCGAGCGCTCGTAGACGTGCACGACGTCCATCGTCGACGACCCGAAGGCGCAGAACGTGGGCGCGAACGGAAACACGACGATCTTTTCCATCTCGGCGAAGCGCGCGTATCCGCAGCAATGGGTGGGCCCTGCCCCGCCGAAGGCGAAGAGAATGAACTCGCGCGGATCAAAGCCTTTGAGCACGGTTTCTCGCCGGATCGCCTGGCCCATGTTGGCGTCCACGATGCGCCTGACCATCAGCGCCGCATCCTTTACAGACACCCCCAGCGGCTCGGCGATGTGATCGCGCAGCGCGCGCTCGGCGCGTCGGGGGTTCAGGCGAATGCGCCCGCCGTGGAAGTTGTCGGGGTTGACGTAGCCGAGCACGACGTCGGCGTCCGTCACCGTGGGCTGGGTGCCGCCCTGGTTGTAGGCGGCCGGTCCCGGCATCGAGCCGGCGCTCTCCGGACCCACCTCCACCCGGTTGGCGATCAGCTCATTGACCCCGGCGATCGACCCGCCGCCCGCGCCGATCGAGTGACAGTCGACGATCGTTGCGTCCACCACCCAGCGGTCGATGATGGGCATGAACTGGTAGAAGCGCGGGCTGCCGGCCGCGACCATGCCGATGTCGAAGCTGGTGCCGCCCATGTCGGTGGCGACCACGTTGCTGTAGCCGTACACGCCGCCGATGTACGCGCTTCCCATCAGCCCCGCCACCGGCCCTCCGTTGTAGGTGTTCACGGCCGAGGTGCGAAGGACGCTGGCCATCCCACCGGTGTTGTGGATCATCATCATGGGGCGCCGGTAGCCGCGGTCGCGCAGCTCGTCCCCGATCCCCGATAGCTCCTCGTACATCGACTGGTGGAGGTAGGCGTTGAGGATGGTCATCATCGTCCGCGGGTACTCGTAGATGCGCGGGGCCACTTCGGAGGAGAGGAACACCGGCATCGCCCCGAGAAACGCGGCGTGGTACTCCTCCTCGATGATCTCCTTGATGCGGCGCTCGTGTGCCGGCTCCAGGAACGACCACAGCAGCGAGACCACGAAGCCTCGGACCCCGGCGTCGACCAGGTACTGAAGCTTGGCCAGGAGGTCGCGCTCGTCGAGCGGGCGCACGATCTCGCCCCGGGAGTCCACGCGCTCGCGCACGCCGACGATGAGCTCCTTTGGCACCAGCGGCTCGGGTCGATCCACGCCTGCGATGTTGCGCTGGTACTTGAGCGGCACCCCGTCTGACCACTGGCTCGCTCGTCCGATCAGCGTGGTGTCCTCGAAGCCCTCGGTGATCAGCAGGCCCAGCTTGGGCCCCTTGTGCTCGATCAGCCGGTTCATCGCCAGCGTCGTCGAGTAGCGGATGATGGCGGCGTCGGCGAGCAGCTCCTCGGTGGTGATGCCGAGCCTGCCGCGCGGCCTCCTCGATGGTTTCGTTCATCCCCACCGAGAGGTCGTAGGTGGTGGTGCGGGTCTTGCACCACACGCGCTCGGGTCCGTGGGTGACGTAGCAGTCGGTGAATGTGCCCCCGATGTCGACGTCGATCGTCGAGCTCATGCGACGTTCTCCTCGGCTCGCCCGCGGGCCTTCAGCGCGTCTATGTCCAGCTCGATGTCGTGGGTCAGCGGATGCCCGGGCGGCAGGTACTCGGTCTCCAGCAGCGCGGCGCAACCGGGGCAGTAGAACTCCACGATCCGGCACCACTCGGGGTCCGGTGCGAAGCCGTACTCGCCCTCCACGATCGGCGGATGGACCTCGCGCGGGTCGCGGTCGGCGATCAGGCAGCCCTTCTTGTAATTCTCGCGTGCGTTGCCGAGATCGTGTCCGCAGCGGTGGCAGGTCCAGCGCTCCCGCTCCAGGTCCACCTCGAGGTACTCGGTGATTCGACGGCGCTGACACGGTCAGGTCGCCCCGATGATCGCGCTGCCGGACGGGTGGAGATGGCAGCGGCTGCCCTCGGGCACCAGATACGTCGTGTCGGAGGCCTCGATCAGCGCTGGGCCGGGTAGCTCGGCGCCGGCGGCCAGCGTGTCGCGCTCATAGACGGGGATCTCGCGCTTGCCGCCGGCGAGCCACACAGCTCGGCGGGTGCGCGGGGCCGGCTGTGACGGGGTCGCCGGCTCATGGGGTAGGGCGGGCTTGGGTACCGCGCAGGTCGCCCGGAGCTCGAACAGCAGCGCCTTGCCGTGCGGTAGGTCGAGCTCGCCGGCTGCATCAGCCGGGACGTCGGCGAGCCGGCTGCCGTGCAGATCCGTCACGGTGAGCTGCAGATCGATCTGCGAGGCGGCGAATCCCTCACCGCGCATGTCGCGCCGGGCCGCGTCCGCCAGCTCTCTCACCACCAGATCGTGTCCCTGGCCGTCGACGGTGACGCAGGTCTCGTAGCGGTGGCGCACGTCGAAGGTGCTTACACCGAAAGCTGAGAAGACGGGGCTGTAGCGCGAGATCACGGTGGCGCGCAGATCCAGACGCCTCGCCGCTCCGCCAAGCAGCAACCCGCCGCCGCCGCCGTAGGCGATTAGCGCCAGCTCCGATCGGTCGCGCTCTTTCACCAGCTCGCTGACGCCGGGACGGGCCAGCAATTCCTCTATGCCCGCTGCCGCCGAGCGCTCGGCGGCGTCGCAGATCTGGAGTGCCGCCTCCTCGACAGATATGCCAAGCGGCTCCGCGACCGTGGCCATGGCCCTGCGCGCGAGCTCCGCGTCGAGCTGCTTGCGTCCGCCCAAGTAGTAATCGGGCGTCAGGTAGCCGAGCACGAGCCAGGCGTCTGTGGGGGTCGGCCGGCTCCCGCCGAGGGCAAAGCACGCGGGCCCCGGCGCGGCCCCCGCGCTCTCGGGCCCCACCTTGAGATGTCCATCCTCCACGCGCGCGATCGAGCCGCCCCCAATCCCGAACGAGAGCAACTCGACGGATGGCTGGAGCACGGGCACCCCACCGGCATCCACCGAATCGCGCAGGACCGGTTCGCCGCCGACCAGGACTCCGATGTCGGTGCTGGTGCCGCCCACATCCGCGGTGATGGCGTCGTTCAGCCCCAGCTCCCGGCACAGCAGCGCGCTCGCATAAATGCCCGCTGTGGGCCCCGACTGATACGTGGCCAGCGCCCGCGTCTTGGCCACGCGCGTCACACCGCCGTCGGTGTTGACGATCAGGAGCGGGTGGCGGAAGCCCGAGCGGCGCAGGTCGTCCTCGGCCCGGTACAGGGAGGTGGCCAGCTTCTGGTGCATGTAGGCGTTGACCACTGCCGAGGCGGTTCGTCGTGCGTCGTCGAAGGTGGCGGCGATCTGGGTCGAGAGCAGCACGGGCAGAGCGCCGAGGTAGTGGCGCGGATAGCTCTCATCGATGATCCGCTTCACGGCTCGCTCGTTCGCCGGGTTCGCCGAGGCGCCACGCAGGCTCACCACGAGCAATCTGGCGCCCAGCTCGAGCAGCCCACGCACGGCGCGGGCGACCTCTTCTCGGTCGGGCTCGAGCCGCACCTCGCCACCCGGATCGACCTCCTCCTCGATCCCGGCGGTTGCCCCGGGCGGCACGAACTGACGAATTGAATCCCCGGCGGCCGCGCCGTAGAGGTCCTTTTCGGCTCCCGCGCTCACGAGCAGTCCGAGGCGTGGCCCGGAACGAGTGAGCACCGTGTTGGTACCGATCGTCGAGGAGAAGCGGATCACGGCGGCCTCGCGCAGAAAGGTCTCCAGTGGCAGCTCGAAGGCCTCGGCGCCGGCGCGGATCGCTTCCGCAAAACAGACGGTCAGGTCATGGGGGGTGGTCGGCACCTTGACGGTCTCGACGCGATCCCCCTCGGCGCTCAGGAACACGTCGGTGAACGTGCCTCCGGTGTCGATTCCGACCGTCAGCATCGCCCGTCGTCGGGCTCGGCCTCCACCATCGGCGCCTTGAGTCCGCGCTCGCGCACCAACTCGATCGACGCAGGGTAGCCCGCGTCCGCGTGCCTGACGACGCCGATGCCCGGGTCGGTGCGCAGCACCCGGTCGATCCGCCGCTGTGTCGCGTCGGTGCCGTCGAACACCAATGTGAACCCGGCCGAGATCGAACCACCCATGCCGCTGCCGCCACCCTGATGGAGCGCCACTAGATCGGCGCCCCCGGCGCAGTTGAGCAGCGCGTTGAGGACCGGCCAGTCCGCGACCGGGTCAGAGCCGTCGGCCATATTCTCGGTCTCGCGCGTGGGTTGGGCAACGGAGCCCGCGTCGAGATGGTCCCGGGTCATCGCCACGGGAGCCGAGAGCTGCCCACTTCCCACCATCTCGTTGACCATCGTGCCGAATTGCCAGCGCTGCTCGAGATCGAGCCACGAGGTGCGAGCAGGGAGCCCCTGAAGCGGTACGCGCTGCTTGGCGATGGTGATCCAATTGGCGACGGCCGGATCGTCGCCGAAGCGCTCCAGCACCGCGTCGTCGATTGCTGTCAGATCGGCCGGGTCACCGGACAGCGTGACCCAGCGGACAGGCCCCCGACCCACGCAGAAGTTCGGACGGATGAACAGCGGAATGAATCCTTGGAAGGCGAAGGCGTCATCGAATCCTGCACGCTCAGCCTGCTCACGGATCGCGTTGCCGTACTCGAACACGACCGCATCCGCGGCTTGGAACTCGACCATCGCCTGCACATGACGGGCAATTGACGCCAGTGCGTCATGCTCAACGCGCGCCGGATCTCGCTCGCGCAGCGAGGCCACCTCCGCCACCGAGTAGCCCGAGGGGACGTATCCGAAGCGGGCGTCGTGCGCGGATGTCTGGTCCGTCACCACGTCCGGTCGAAGGCCCCGTTTGACGAGCTCCGGGAGGACGTCCGCTGCGTTGGCGACGAGGCCCACGGAGTGGGCTTCGCCCGCCGCCAGCGCTTCGTTGCAGAGTTCCAGCGCCTCGTCGATCGAGTGCGTCTTGTGCTCCAGGTACCCCGACGCAAGTCGCCTGTCGACGTGCGCCTCATCGACCTCGACCACCAGGGCTACGCCGCCCAGGAAGGCGACGGCGAGCGGCTGCGCGCCCCCCATCGCCCCGAGTCCGGCGGTGAGGATAAGCCGCCCGCGCAGAGACCCTTCGAAGTGCTGGCGGGCGCATTCGGCGAGCGTTTCGTAGGTCGACTGCAGTATGCCCTGCTGCCCGATGTATTCCCATGCCCCCGCCGTGTACTGCCCATACATGATCAAGCCGCGGCGCTTGAGCTCGTGAAACGTGTCCCAGTTGGCCCAGCGTCCCACCAAATGACTGTTGGCGGTGAGCACCCGCGGCGCATCTTCGTGAGTCCGGAAGCGGGCCACGGGCTTGCCGGACTGGATCACCAGGGTCTCATCGCCCTCGAGGTCGTGCAGCGATTCGACGATCACGTCGAAGCAGTGCCAGTTTCGGGCCGCCTGACCGGTGCCGCCATAGATGATGAGCTCTTGTGGCGCTTCGCCGTTCTGCACCGTGTTCTCGAGCATCCGCAGAATCGCCTCCTGCCGCCAGCCGCGGCAGCGCAGGCGCGTTCCGGTTGCGGCCCGCACCTCTCGAGCCTCTCCGGTGACGGCAGTCACGGCCTATCGCTGCCGGTCACATAGAAGATTGGATCCATGAATGCAAAGACTACGACTAACGCTCTGGCGCCGTCAAGAGCGATTTAGCTGCTCGAGCGCCAGCAGGACACGCGCACGGCGGCGCGTCAGCGCCTCGATCGCCTGGTCGTCATAGTCGCCGTACAGGCCCCGTCCGGTCTTGCAGCCGAGATGTCCTTCGGCCACCAGGGCTGTAACCGTAGATGCCGGCTCGCGGTCGTTTGCGAGCAGCGGGTACAGCCGACGGGCGACGGCCTCGTGCACGTCGAGTCCTGCCAGGTCGAGGCTCTCGAATGGGCCAATCGCGGCCCACCGTGCCCCCAGCCCCGCCTTCAGCGTCTCGTCCACGTCGACGAAGTCGCAGACTCCTTCCCTGACCAGCGCGAATGCTTCTCTGAACACGGCGTACTGGATGCGGTTGGCGATGAAACCCGCGATGTCCCTGCGCAGGTGCACCGGGCGCTTGCCGAGCGCATGCGTCCACGCCACAAGCCGCTGGGCGACGTCGGGCTCGGTATGCGATCCCGAGACGATCTCGACCAGCGAAACCAGCTCGGGGGGGTTGAACCAGTGCATGCCGGCGAACGACCCCGGCCGCTCAAGCGGCGCCGCGAGGTCGTCGATCGGGATCGACGAGGTGTCAGTCGCCAGCACCATCCCCGGCTCCGCCGCTCGCTCCGCCGTTGCGAGCACCTCGTGCTTGACGGCGAGATCCTCGACTACCGATTCCACCACCAGCTCGGCGTCCTTGACCGCGTCTTTTAGGTCCTGTGTGGTGGAGATCCGGGCGAGGGTAAGTTCGGCCTCGTTCGGGCTGAGGGCGTCGCCAGCCACCAGCAATTTCAGGCTCTCATCGATCCGCTTGCGCGCAGCCTCGATCGTCGAGCCGCGTCGCGCGGTCAGCTTGACCGTGCTTCCCGCTCGCGCAAAGACCAGCGCGATGCCGCTCCCCATGGTGCCCGCCCCCAACACGGCGACACGGTCGGGGGGGCCGGCACTCACTGCCAGAACTGGAGCCGGTCCAGGTAGTCGAGCAGGATCTGCGAAGCGTGCAGGATGTGGTTGCGCATCTCCTTGCGCGCGCGCGCGGCCGTGCCGGTGGCGAGCGCTTCGCGGATGCGGGCATGCTCATCGAGGTTGAGCGCGCGGACCTCGTCTGCCGATGTCATGGCTCGCCATACGTAGTCCTTGGGAAAGAAGTCCTGAAGCTCCGCGATCAGCGAGCGGAGCCGCGCGTTGCCTGAGACCAGGGCGATGACCCCGTGAAACTCGGAGTTCGCCCGGGCCAGCTGAATGTCGAGCGACACCTGACCAGTGCCGGCAAACCCGTCTCGCTCGTGGAGCGTGACCGCTTCGGTGACGAGGACCGTGGCTTGGTCAAGGTCATTCAAGAGCGCGGGGCTGACGTGGGCGCTGGCCAGCTCACACGCGTACCCCTCGAGCTCAGAGCGCAGGTTGTAGACGTCGATGAGCTCGTCACGGCTGGGAACGCGAACGGTCGCGCCCTTGTTCGGGACCAGGACGACCAGATGCTTGGCCTGGAGCTTGCGCAACGCCTCGCGCACCGGCGTGCGGCTCACGCCGAAGCGCTCGCACAGCTCGTCCTGAAACAGGTGCGTTCCGGGTGGGTGCTCACCGGCGAGGATCGCTCCCTGGATTCGAAACGCAATCTCGTCAGCCAGGCTCGTGATCGTGATTTGTTCGGCGGGCGTGCTCACGGCTGCTTCCTCCGATCGGGGCCACGCGTTTCGCGCCGCCACCCGGCCGGCCGCTTGCGGACGCCTGCCGACCCATCGCGATTGTACTTTCGGCCCCTGACGATTGTACTTTGTATCCAGGGGTCCACCTTGCGTATAGTTGCGACTCGGCTTCTGGCGGCGGAGGAGCCCCGGAGCGACTGCGCGGCGCTCAGCCGCCGCCCGTGCTCTCTGGGGCGCGTTCGCGCTTCCCGGCGCAGGGAGAGGAGAGTGATGACGGACCTGATCTTGAAGGGTGGCCTTGTCGACGTGGGCAGCGGGGAGTTCGACCGCGCGGACGTGGCCATAGAGGGCGGGCGCGTGACCGCGGTGGGAGATGACGCAGCCACAGCCGACGCCGCGGAGGTGGTCGACTGCGCGAGGTTCGCGATCGTGCCGGGGATGGTCAATGCCCACTGCCACTCCAACGAAAACTGGTTCAGGGGACGGTGGGACAACTTGCCGCTGGAGCCATGGATGCTGTTTTCCTATCCGGCGATTGCGGGGCCGGTGCAGAGCGCGCGGGAGACTTATCTGCGCACGCTGATCGGTGGCCTCGACATGGTTCGCTCGGGCGCCACCTGCGCGGTCGACTTCCTCTACGAGATGGCTGGATTCACGGATGAGTCGCTGGCGGCGGTGGTGCAGGCATACCGCGATCTGGGGCTGCGCGTCCTGATCGTGCTCGGCATGGGCGACCGTGCCTACCACGAAACCGTCGTGCTCGACGAGGGCATGGTCGAGCGATCGCTGATCGAGCGGCTTGAGAGAGAGAAGCCGCCGACATGGGACGAATGGGAGGCATTCACCCGCCGCGCGGTCGAGCGCTTCCACCGTCCCGACGAGGGGATCTCGATCGGGCTGGGGCCGTCGGGGCCGCAGCGCTGCACCGATCACTTCCTGCAGGCCTGCTGGGCGCTGGCGGACGAGCTTGACCTTCAGATTCACATTCACGTGCTGGAGACGCGGATGCAGGCTCTCAGCGGTCAGAAGATGTATGGAAGGACGTTGCCCGAGCACCTCCAGGCGCTGGGCTTCCTCGGGCCGCGGGTCAACTTCGAGCACGGGATCTGGCTGACCGAGGGTGACATCGCGCTGGTGCGCGACTCCGGCACCACGATCGTCCACAACCCGATCTCGAACATGAAGCTCGGCAGCGGGATCTGCCCCGTGCCCAAGCTGCTTGACCACGATGTCAACGTGGCCCTCGGCACCGATGGCATGTCCTCGAACGACGGGAACGACATGTTCGCGGTGCTCAAGGTTGCCGGCCTGCTCCACAAGCTCTGGGACATCGACTACGAGCGGTGGCTCGGCGCGCAAGAGGCCTGGCGCATGGCCACCGCCGGTGGCGCCCAGGCCGCTGGCGACGCAGCGGGGCTGGGGCGGATAGAGGCAGGTACACGCGCCGACCTGGTCCTGCTTGACCTGGATAGCGCGGTGTTCACGCCGCTGGGGCGGCCGCTTCACCAGGTCGTATTCGGCTCGACCACGACCGCCGTCAGCCACGTGATGATCGGCGGGCGCTGGGTTGTGCGCGAGGGCAGGGTGACCGGGGTCGACGAGCCGGCGATCCTGGCGGAGATCCGGGAGGCGGCGAAGAGCGTGCTGAGCCGCCACGACGAAGCGTGGGAAATCGGGGACCAGCTATTGGCGTCAGTTCGCGCCGGCTGGCTCGAGGCGCTCCGTAGCGACGTGGGCGTCAACCGCTCGGTCCCTCTGGGGCGAGCCGGCACGCTACCTGCGCGATGAGCGAGGATGGCCCGGGGGCGGTTGCAGTCGGCTCGAACGTTCCCCGGCCCGACGCCGACCGCATCGCCGCCGACATAGCGGCGCTGCGCGAGCTGACCTTGCCCGACCGACCGTACACGCGGCGGGCCTTCACGCCAATTTATGAGCAGGGCCGGCAATGGCTGTCGGCCGCCCTGGCGGACGCGGGCCTCCATCCCCAGATCGATGCGGGGGGCAACCTCGTGGGGCGCTCGCCCGGAACCAATCGCGTGTCCGTCGTGCTCGGGTCGCATATCGACACGGTCCCAGACGGGGGTGCCTACGACGGAGTGGCGGGCGTGGTGGCGGGCCTCGAAATCGCGCGCTTGATCAAGCAGATGGGCGCCGATCTTCCCTTCGCGCTCGAGGTGATCGACTTCCTCAGCGAGGAGCCCAGCGACTTCGGAGTCTCCTGCATCGGCAGCCGGGCCATGGCCGGGACGCTCTCGGAGACAGATCTTGCCCGCACCGACGACGCGGGAACCTCGCTTGGTGAAGCCCTTGAAGGGGTGGGCGGGCGCCCCGAGGAACTGGGCGCGCCGCTGCGCGAGCGCGGCTCGCTGCGCGCCTACCTGGAGCTGCACATCGAGCAGGGGCCGGTTCTCGAACGCGCCGGCGCGCCGGCCGCGATCGTGACCGAGATTGTGGGCATCCGCCGCTACGAGGTCGGGCTCGCCGGGACTCCGGCGCACGCCGGAACGACGCCGATGGATGCGCGCCACGACGCGCTCGCCGGCGCGGCGGAGCTGGTTCTGGCGGTGGAGCGCCTCGCCCGCAATCACGCGAGCAAGAAGAGGTTCGTCGGTACCGTAGGCCATCTCGCGGTCACGCCCAACGCCGCAAACGTCGTCCCCGGAGAGGTCGCGGCCACGGTCGAGCTCCGCGCGCCCAGCGACGAGTCACTCAATGAAATCGAGCGCGAGCTGGAGGAGCGGATCCGTGAGGCCGTCTCCCAGCGCGGTCTCGCGCTGAGGTGCACGGAGATCTCCCGTACCCCTCCGGTCGTGCTCGATCGCGACCTGCGCAGGATGCTCGCGCAGGCAGCGGACGTCACTGGCGTTCAGATTCTCCAGACGGTGAGCGGTGGCGGCCATGACGCGGGTCATGTCGCCGCCCTGGGTCCCGCGGCGATGGTATTCGTTCCCTGCCGCGAGGGGCTTTCCCACGCCCCCGGCGAGAGTGCCAATCCCCAAGACATCGCGGTCGGGACAGAGCTGATGCTGCAGGTCGTACTTGGATTGGCCGCGAGGGGATGATGGTTCAGATGGATCTCGTCGTGCGCGGCGACGTGGTGCTCCCTGACCGCGTTCTTCCCGATGCAGCGCTTGGGATCATCGACGGACGGATCGCGGCGGTGATCCATCCGGCGCAGGCTGCTCCCGACGCGATCGAGACGGTCGACGTTCGGGATGCGCTGGTGCTTCCAGGGCTGGTCGATACTCACATCCACTGTCTTAGCTCGCCCGAGGAGGGCATTGCGAGGGCCACCGCGGCCGCTGCGGCCGGGGGCGTGACCACGGTAGTGGATATGCCCTATGACGCGGGCTCGCCCGTGTTCGACCGGGGCCGTCTCGACGAGAAGCTCGAGGCGGTGCGCGATGAGGCGCGGGTCGATGTCGGCCTGTATGGATCGATGGCCAAGGACGGCGGCCTGGACGCGGTGCCGGATCAGCTTGCCGCCGGGGTGCTCGCGTTCAAATTCTCGCTGTTCGAAACCGACCCGCAGCGCTTTCCCCGCATCCGCGACGGCGACCTGGAGGCGGTGTTCGAGCTGCTCGCGCCGAGCGGCGTGCCGATCGTCCTGCACTGCGAGCTCCAGGAGATCATCGAGCGGCGCCTCGGTGAGGCTCTGGTCAACCGGCTCGAGGAGCCCGAGGCGCACGCCGATGTAAGGCCACCCGTGTCGGAGACGGGCGCGATCGCGAAGGCCCTCGAGCTGGCGCTCTGGACGGGCGCCCGCGTACACATCGCGCACGTCACGCATCCCCACGGCTTCCGGCTGATCGACTGGTATCGCGCGCTCGGCGCCCGAGTCTCAGGCGAGACTTGCGTGCAGTATCTGGCGCTGACCGAGGATGACGTGCTGCGCCTGGGCGCGATCGCCAAGGTCAATCCTCCGATCCGCGAAAGGTCCTGTCGCGAGGAGCTTTGGGGGGCGCTCGAAAGAGGCTCCATCGAAACCGTGTCGACCGACCACGCCCCCTGGCCGGTGGCGCTCAAGCAAAGGCCCATGCTGGCTGCAGCCTCGGGCGTCGCGGGCCTCGAGACCTTTCTTCCGCTCATGCACACCGAGGCGGTGGAGCGTTGCGTCCCGCTGCCGGCGCTGATGGAGGCGACCGCTGGCCGTCCCGCCGACCTGTTCGGCCTGCGCGGGCGCAAGGGACGCCTGCTACCAGGCTACGACGCCGACTTCATCATCTTCGACCCGGCCACGCGGTGGTCGTTCACGGCCACCAGAAGTCATTCCTCGGCCCGGCACAGCCCGTACGAGGGACGGGAGCTGCTCGGCAGGGCCCGAGCTACGTACGTGCGCGGCCAAGCGGTCTGCGTCAACGGCGAGGTGGTGGCTGAGCCGGGGTACGGCCGATGGCTGGAGCGCGGGGCGGGCGCCGACGGGGCATCGCTCGCTGCCGCCGAGCCACAAGCGGCGGGCAGGGGAGCATGAGCTCTCTGTTGATCCTCAACCCCAACAGCTCGATCGCGGTGACCGAAGCGATCGCGCAGGTTGCTACAGCCTGCCTTCCTTTGGGGAGCTATGCGGTGCAGCAACTGGACGCCGGTCCCGCCGTGATCGAGGACGAGTCGGCGGCGGCGCAAGCTGCCGAGCTCGTGTGTGAGCGACTGTACGAGCAGCGGTCCGCCTTCGCTGCCTTCGTGGTCGCCTGCCACGGCGACCCCGGCGTGACGGAGGCCGGCCGCCTCACGGAAAAAGAGGTCTGCGGGATCGGCGCGGCCTCTTTCCGGGCGGCCGCCGCCCATAAAGGCGACTTCGGGGTGATCACGCTCGGGGACCGGCTCGTGGCCGCCAAATGGCGCCAGCTGGCCAACTGCGGCCTGAATGACCGCTGCGCTGCAGTGGAGCCGACCAACACCGGAGTTCTCGACTACCTGGCGGGCGATCCGCCGACCCTGGCTCCATATCTAGCTGCGGGCCGCCGTGCGGTCGGTCGGGGAGCGGACGTGCTCGTGCTCGGGTGCGCCGGGATGGCGCCGGCGGCCCGGGCCATGCGACGGGAGCTCTGCGTTCCCGTGATCGAGCCGGTGGAAGCAGGCATTCGCGAGGCCGTCTCGGCCCTGGCCCGAGCGGCATGAGCCAACTGCTGGTCGCGGGCGGCGAGCTCGTGGCCGGCCCGCGGCGTCCGCCGGAGCGGGCAGACGTGCTGATCGACGGAGGGCGGATCGAGCGCGTGGGAGCGGAGCTCGCCGTGCCGGAGGGGACGGCGCGGCTCGATGCTCGCGGCATGATCGTGCTTCCAGGCCTGATCAACGCCCATACCCACGGGCACAACAACCTCGCGCGGGGCATGGCCGGTCGCTGGACGCTCGAGCAGTTGATCTCGTTCGGCCCGGCGATCCAGGCGAACCGTACGGCCGCGGATCACTACCTGTCGACGGCGCTAGGCGCGATCGAGATGCTGAAGACCGGCGCGACGTCGGCCTACGACCTCTACATGTCCGTGCCGGTCGCCGACGAGGAGGTGCTCGAGCCAGTCGTCGAGGCCTACCGCGATCTTGGGCTGAGAGTCGTGCTCGCGCCCTCGCTCGCTGACGGACCGTTTCACCGCATGATGCCCGGCCTGCTTGACGCGGTTCCTTCCCCCATCTCACGGCGGCTCGAACGACTGGCGGCTGTGCCCGCCAAGCGCTTGCTCGAGCTCACCGGATCGCTCATCGACCGCTTCCACGGGGCGGCCTCGGGGCGAGTTCAGATCGCCGCATCCCCGTCGATTCCGGGGCTGTGCAGCGACGAGCTGCTCCGGGGGCTGGCGGGCGTCGCGCGTGAGACCGGCGTCGGCGTCCATACCCACGTGGCGGAGTCACGGGCGCAGCTTGCTCAGGCGCAACTGCGCTGGGGCCGCCCGATCGTCTCCCACCTCGCCGAGTTGGGCGTGGTGAGCGACGCGTTTGTTGCCGCCCACGGCGTGTGGTTGAGTGGGGAGGAGATCCGGGCGCTTGCCGGGGCCGGAGCGACCGTCGCCCACAACCCCGCAAGCAACCTGCGTCTGGGGAGCGGCATCGCGCCGGTGCGGCTGATGCTCGAAGCCGAGCTCAATGTGGCCCTCGGGAGCGACGGCTCGCTCAGCTCCGACAACCAGGACATGTTCGAGGCGATGCGGCTGGCGGCGCTGGTCAGCCGCGCGGACCCGTCCGCCGGGCCGGACCGCTGGCTGGACGCCACCGAGTCCCTCGAGCGCGCCACGGTGGCAGGTGCCGCGGCCCTCGGCCGCGCTGGAGAGCTTGCTTTGATCGAGCCGGGCCGCCGTGCTGACCTCGTCCTGCTGCGGGCCGACTCCACGTTTTTGCACCCGCGCAATGACCTGCTCAATGCGCTGGTGTTCGCCGAGACCGGCGCCGCGGTCGAGACGGTGATCGTCGACGGACGGCTGGTGCTCGAAAACGGTCGCGTGACCGGGGTGGATGAAAATGCGATTCGCGACCGCGCGCGCGACAGCCTGGACCGGCTGCGCGCCGCCAACCGCGAGCTACTGCAAGCCGCTGACGAGCTCTCGCCGTATGTCGTCACCCACTGTCAAGCGATGGTGGCGGGCCACAGGGGCCTCACGGCTCATGGGCGCGCGCCGGGCCTCGGCGAGGCAGCTATCTGACGCGGATAGCCCAGCTCGCGAAGAGCCTCGCCGATCTCTTCGAGCGTCGCCGGATCCTCGATTGTGGGTGGCGGTTGCGCGCGCTTGCCCGCGGCGAGCGAGCGCATCGTGCCGCGCAGGATCTTGCCTGAGCGGGTCTTCGGCAGGCGTGGGACGACCCTGACGATTCTGAACGAGGCAACGGGACCCACGCGATCGCGTACCCGCTGCACCAGCTCGTCGCCGAGCGCGTCGCCGTCCCCGGTCGCGCCCTCCTTGAGCACCACGAAGGCGCCCGGGACCTCGCCCTTCAGCTCATCGGGCAGGCCGACCACCGCGCACTCGGCCACCGCCGGGTGCGAGGCGATCACCTCCTCGACCGCGCCGGTGGAGAGTCGATGGCCGGCGACGTTGATCACGTCGTCCACGCGGCCGAGAATCCACAGATAGCCGTCCTCATCTAGGTAGCCGCCATCCCCAGTCGCGTAGTAGCCCGGGAAGCGCTCGAGGTACGCCGCCACGTAACCCGGGTCGTTCCGCCACAGAGTGAGCAGGCTCCCCGGGGGCAGCGGCAGGCGCACGGCGATGTTCCCGACCTCGCGCGCCGGGAGCTCTTCGCCGTCGTCGTCGAGGATGCGCACGTCGTAGCCGGGAGCCGGCCGCGTCACCGACCCTGGCTTGACGGGAAGCTGCTCGATGCCGACAGGGTTCGCCGCGATCGACCAGGCCGTCTCAGTCTGCCACCAGTGGTCGATGACCGGGACGCCGGTCAGGGACCGGACCCAGAGCAGCGTGTCCGCGTCGCAGCGCTCGCCGGCGACGAACAGCGTGCGCAGCGACGACAGGTCGTGGGACTTCGCCAACAGCCCTTCGGGATCGTCGCGCTTGATCGCCCGCAGCGCGGTCGGAGCGACGAACATCGCATTGACACCGTGCTCGGCGATCACCCGCCAGAACGCGCCGGCATCGGGCGTGCCGACCGGCTTGCCCTCGTACAGCACAGTCGTGCAGCCATGCAGGAGGGGGGCGTACACGGTGTAGGAGTGGCCCACCACCCAACCGATGTCCGACGCCGCCCAATAGACGTCTCCCGCTCGTACGCCGTAGATGGCGTCCATGCTGTAGTTGAGCGCCACCGCGTGGCCGCCGTTGTCATGCACCACGCCTTTCGGAGCCGCCGTGGTACCCGAGGTGTGAAGCACGTACAGGGGCGCCTCGGAGGGCACCGGCACCGGGTCGACCGGCTCAGCGCCCTTAAGTGCTTCATCCCAGGTCAGATCGCGCCCTGCCACGAGCTGCGCGGGCGCCTGCGGCCGCTGGAGGATCACGCATGCCTCGGGCTTCGTGCGAGCAAGCTCGAGCGCCTCCTCCAGCAGCGGCTTGTATTCCACCACGCGCTGAGGCTCGATCCCACACGACGCGCTGACGATCAGGCGAGGCTCCACGTCATCGATCCGCGCTGCCAGCTCGGGCGCGCCGAACCCGCCGAACACCACGGCGTGCGTGGCGCCGAGACGGGCGCAGGCGAGCATCGCGACTACTGCCTCGGGCACCATCGGCATGTAGATCACGACCCGGTCGCCGGCGGCGGCGCCGAGCCGCCGCAGCGCCCCCGCGAACCTAGCCACCAGGTCGCGCAGCTCAGCGAAGCTGAAGCTCCTCGAGCTCCCGGTGACCGGGCTGTCATAGATCAGCGCAGGCTGTCCTCCCCGGCCGTCCTCGACATGGCGATCGAGGGCGTTGTGGCAGGTGTTGAGCATCCCGCCCGCGAACCAGCGGTAAAACGGCGGCGTGTCGTCGTTGAGCACCCGCGCGGGCGGGCGCGTCCACTCGATCCCCCGCGCGATCTCCCCCCAGAACCCCTCCGGGTCGCGGAGCGACCGCGCGTGTACTTCGGCGTAGGAGGCCAGGGTCGGACCTACCGCTTTTTGGGCACCTCGGCGACCTCACCGCCGTGGCGCTTCCACTCGTCGAAGCCGCTCTCGAGGTGCGCCACGTCCTTGTAGCCAAGGCGGTTGAGCGCGTCGGCCGCCAGCGCGGAGCGCAGCCCTCCGGCGCAGTAGAGGATGACGCGGGCGTTCGGCTGCATGAAATCCTTGTGGTACTCGGACTTCGGGTCCGCCCAGAACTCGAGCATGCCCCGCGGCACGTGGCGCGCGCCCGGGATCGTCCCCTCTCGCCACAGCTCCCGAACATCCCTGACATCAATCAGCGTGGCGTTGCCGTCCTTGCGCTCGGCCTGGACCTGCTCGATCGAGAGGTTCTCGATCCGCGTTTTGGCGTCGTCCACCATTTCCCTGACGGTTGTCATCTCGCTCCTAGTCCTCGACGATCCCGACGGCACGCACGGGGGATCCGTATGCGGTCTCCAGCCTGAGCGGGAAACCATAGAACTCGAACCGCCGGCCAGCCACCTGGGC
Source organism: uncultured Solirubrobacterales bacterium (assembly GCA_963808655.1). Lineage (GTDB taxonomy): Bacteria > Actinomycetota > Thermoleophilia > Solirubrobacterales > Solirubrobacteraceae > Palsa-465. Next base: position 256,606 of record CAWEGZ010000020.1, on the reverse strand, counting down.
GAGGTTGTTGAGGTTCTCGTAGTGAGTGATCCGGTGCTCCGCGCACGCGCGGTGCGTGCGGTAGTCGTCGTACTCGTAGACCAGATCGGGGCTGATCGTCTCCACCCCAAAGATCTTCACACCGTGATCGGCCATCCAGCCAACCGTCTCCGGGGCGACCCCGCTGAAGCCGTCCAGGAAGGCGGCCGTTCCGGCTGTCTGGTTGAAGTGGTCGGTGCAGAACAGCAGGATGTCGGCGGGCTCGAGCGCCGCCTCTGCCTTCCCGAGCGCGTCCTCCACCTCGTCGGGCGTCACGTTGTGACCCTTGCCACCGTAGTCGCGGACATCGATGCAGACGGCGGGGCCGCAGAAGGTCTCCAGCGGCATCTCCGCGATCGCCGCCGCGCCCGGAGCGCGGTCGTAGTGGCCGAACGCGTCCACATGGGTGGCGGCGTGGTTTGAGGTGATGATCAACTCGGCATTGAACGACGGCTGGTCCTGCGCATAGTCGGCGTGGATCAGCTCGCGCACGATCTGCGGTGGGTTGAAAAAGGGGTGCACCTGCGTGCCGCGATTGAGCGGCTGACTCAGGTCGATGACTCTGCGTGGCAACTTGCTGGCTCCTGGGTGAGACGGTCGGCGGGGGCGGACCCTACATGGCGAATCGCGCAGGCGCCAGTTCTATAGCCTCCCCAGCCCATGGCCTCCGTCACCATCGATCTCCGGCGCAGCGCCGAGCGGATCCGCAGGGATGTGGAGACGCTCGCGGGTTCAGACTTCACGCTCTCGTCGGAGGCGATACGGCGCTATGCCTATACCGACGTCTACAGAGCCACGCTCGACTACTTCACCTCCGCCTGGCGTGAGCTGGGCTTCACCGTCAGCGAGGATCCGGTCGGCAACCTGGTGGCGCGCAACCGCCCTGTAGGCGAGCCGGTGTTCGGGATCGGCTCCCACTGCGACTCGAACCGCAACGGCGGCAAATGGGACGGAACGCTCGGCGTGGTGTGCGCGCTCGAGGTGTGCCGCGCCAGCGCCGAGCTCGGCCTCGATCTGCCGCTGCAGGCGATCTCCTTCCTGGAGGAGGAGGGCTCAGGCTTCGGCCAGATGGTGTTCGGCAGCCGGATCGTGGCCGGGTGGCTGGGCGAGGAGGAGCTGCGTGAGAGAATCCGCGCGCTCGATGACGGCCGCTCCTTCTGGGAGCACGCCACCGAGGCGGGCTACCACCCCGAGCGGTTCAAGGAGTGCGCGCACATCCTCGACGACCTCACCGGCTGGATCGAGCTGCACATTGAGCAGGCCAGGGTCCTGCAGGACACCGGTCGGCGAGTGGGCGTGGTGAGAGCGATCGCGGGTTATGTGCATGGCGACATCACCGTGCAGGGAAGGGCCGATCACGCCGGCGCGACGCCGATGGACATGCGCCGCGACAGCGCGGTGGTGGCCGCCGAGGCAATCGTCGAGCTGGAGCGGCTGGCGCGCGCGGCAGGGGAGGGGACAGTGGGCACGGTGGGGGAGATCGAGGTCACGCCGGGGCTGATCAACGCGATCCCTGGGCGGACCCGGATCTCGCTCGACGTGCGCGGTCCCGATGACGACCGCGTACACCAGGTGGTTCGCGACATCGACGGCTTCGCTCAGAGGGCCGCCGCCGAGCGGGAGGTGACCGCCGCCTACACCCAGCGGCAGACGGTGCCGGCGACCCCGCTCGACGACCGCCTGGTCACTGCGCTCGAGGCTTCCGCGCGGGAGACCGGTGAGCCGTTCACGACGATGGTCTCAGGCGCCGCCCATGACACCATGTGCGTGGCCGACCGGGTGCCATCGGCGATGGTCTTCGTTCCCTGTCGCGATGGCCTCAGCCATACCCCTGAAGAGGACGCGGATCCCGATGACGCCGCGCTGGGGGTGCAGGTGATGCTCGGGGCGATCCATTCACTGGCCTCTCAGCCCGCGTCCGCCTGACGGCTTTCGCGCATATCGCGCACCACCTGTACGACCCGCGGGATCACCGCATCGACGATCGCCTGGCCCGTCTCCAGCTTGGCCCGGGTGGCGTCGCCGATCACGCCTGATTGGGAGATGTCGCCGAGCATGTCCATCGGCACGACCACGCCGGGTCCGCGGTGCGTCAGGCCGTACTTGCCGAGCGAGGTCCAGGGAAGGCCTGCGTCTCTCACCGCCGCGCCGCGGTCATACGCATCGCGCGCGGCGTGTTCCATCATCACTCGCTGCCCGAGCGCCATCGCGAGCGAGGTTTCGGCCTCCTCGGCATGGATCACCGGGCCCTCGATCGCGCCCACCACGTCGGCCGCAAGCTCCCACCACTGCAGCAGGAAGACACGCCGTCCGGTGGTCTCGAAGTAGCGGTTGACCGCGACGGTGAGCGCGGCGACGTTCCCCCCGTGGCCGTTGACTGCGATCACGTTGTCGAGCCCGTGGTGATGCAGGGACTCACACACCTCCTCGAAAACACGCAGGAACGTGTCGGTGCGCAGGCGCAAGGATCCTGGAAACTGCATGTGATACCAGGACAGCGTCACGTTGAGCGTCGGCGCGATCAGCACGTCTAACTCCGCGTCGGTCGCGGCCTCTGCCGCACGATCACACAGGGCTCGCGCGATCACGCAGTCGGTGTCGAGCGGCATGTGCCTGCCGTGCTGCTCCGTGGTTCCGATCGGCAGCAGCACGGCGTCGACGCCCGCCCGCATGCGCTCCGCCACCTCCTCCCAGGTGAGCTTTTCCAGGAACCGCTCTTTGGCCATGCTCTGCTCCTCTTTAGTCATGGAACTCACACCGTGGCGATCGCCCGCACGGGGCTGCCCGTTCCGCCGAGCCACTTGAGCGGGTAGCCGGCGAACCAGAACTCTCCCTTGCCGAGGAGCTGGTCGAGGTTGACCAGCCACTCGTAGTGGATCAGACCGAGGTCTCGGCAGGCACGGTGGTTGGGGAACTCCGTCGTCCCGCCCTTGTCGGTCGAGGGGCCCTCGACCCCGTGCACGCGCGAGCCGCGGTCGGCGAGCCAGTGCGTGGCCCCTGCCGTGATGCCGGGGTTGTGCGTCACCACCTCGCGGTTCGGCCAGTGGCGGGCGTGGAAGCCGGTGCACAGGAGGACGATGTGAGAGGAGATCTGGATCCCGGCCTCGCGCTCGGCCGCCTCGAGCTCGGGCACGTCGATGTCGCCCCGGTCGGGGATGTGGCGCAGGTCGAGACACACGGCGCGTCCCGCGAACCAATCGAGCGGCACCTGGTCGATCGACTGGCCGCCCGCCCCGATGTGCAGCGGCGCGTCGACGTGCGTGCCCACATGCTCGAGCATCGAGATGTAATTGACCGCATAGGTAAACGGGTCTCCGGCCTCTCCCAATCCGGCGCTCTTGGCCTGCTCGTGCGTGACATACGGGAGGATGATCGGGGAGGGAAACAAGGCGTGTGCCGGCATCCCGTTGGAAATCTCGAGTGAGAGGTCGATGATGGTCCCTTCACTGCTGAGGCTGCTCATGCGGTCGACTCCGTGCTTGTGATGGCAGAAGAGCGCGGATCCTCGCACAGCGGATGAGCGCAGCGAGGATTGTCGCGAGCGCTACGAAGGGGCTGAGGCTGCCGTCAGGTCGGGCACGCGCCGCTGTACCTCCGGAGTGGCGTCGAACAGCGCCTGAGCGACCTCGAGCAAGCGCGCTTCGCTCCACGCGGGACCCGTCAGCTGAACGGCGGTGGGGATGCCCAGGGCGTCGAACCCGGCCCTGACGGTGCAGGCTGGCAGTCCCACCAGATCCTGAGGAGAGGTGTAGCTCATCACGAGCTCCCGGAACTCGATCTCCTCGCCGAGGTGCATCACGCGCTCCTGGCCGATCGGAGCGGGGGGACCCGCCGTCACCGGGGTGATCAGCACGTCGACCTGACTGAAGAGGCGATGAAAACCGGCCCGCAGCGACTCCCGACGGGCGGTGCCCTTCAAATAGTCCTCGAGCGTCGTCTTGGTGGCGAGCTCGAGCCGCTCCAGGACGTCGCGGCCGTACTCGGAGCGCCGGACCGGGAAGAGGCCGGCCTCGATGTGCGTCCTGAGCGCCTCGCGGCGCTGCACCCAGCTGAAGGCCTCATACGCGCCGCCGGCCTCCGGCAGCGCCACTTCCACGGGCTCGGCGCCGAGGCCCGCGAGCGCGTCGGTGGCCGCGTCAAAGGCCGCCTGCACCTCTGGCGCCAGCGGCACCAGGTGTAGGTCCCGGCACAGGCCCACGCGCACGCCAGGCAGTCCCTCCAGCCGCGGGCGGGTTTCCACGGCCGCGCCATCCGGGGGGACCGGATCGGCGACCACGCCGAACAGCAGCGCGGCATCCGCGGGGGTCCGGGCCATCGTCCCGGGGTGGTCAAGCGAGCGGGCGAGCGGGAACAGCCCCGCGCTGTCGATCCTCCCGTAGCTCGGCTTCAGCCCGACGGTGCCGCAGAAGCTGGAGGGGACGCGGATGGATCCTCCCGTGTCGCTCCCGAGCGCCAGCGGGACCATCTCGGTAGCCAGCGCGACCGCCGAGCCGCCGCTCGAGCCGCCGGAGATGCGCTCGGGCGACCAGGGATTGTGGCTCGTTCCCATGAGCTCGTTGACCGAAGTTATGCCCCACGCGAACTCGTGCGTCTGGGTCTTGCCGACCAAGATCGCGCCGGCCGCCCGGGCGCGGCGCACCGCTTCGGCGTCGGCCGAGGGAACATTGTCCGAGAACATCGGAGATCCGTAGGTGGTCCGCACCCCAGCGGTGTCGAAGAGGTCCTTGACCCCGAGCGGGACTCCTGCCAGAGACCCCGGCGGCTCGCCGTGGGCATAGGAGAGCTCCGCGCGCATTGCCTCTGCGCGGGCCCGGTCCAGGCACAGAGTCGTGAACACCCCCAGCGGCTGAGCGAGCTCCTCGATCCGCGCGGCAAGCGCCTCAAGCGCCTCGACCGGCGAGAGCGTCCGTCGACTGTATGCCTCGAGCAGCTCGAGCGCGCTCAGCGACGTGACTTCCTCCACCGCCTTGATTATGCCGGGGCCTTGGGAGAGGATCCCCGCGTGTGGCTTGACCGCTACCGCTGTGCGGCGACGATTTCGGTGGATTTCGACGCCGAGACGCTGTGGAGCGGGACGTTCAACCTGAACACGCCGAGCCCGATGTCCAGAGGCGACTACGACATTCGGGCGGCGCTGCCCCGCATCCACGCTCTGCTCGATCGGCACGAGATCCCGGCGACGTTCATGATCCCCGCGCAGGTGGCTGACGAGCATCCCGATGCCTGCGCGGCGATCTCAGAGCGGGGGCGGCACGAGGTCGGCTATCACGGCTACCACCACGAAAGTGTGCTCGAGATACCGATCGGGCAGGAGCGTGAGCTGATGGTGCGAGGCATGGCCCGCCTCGAGGAGGTGTTCGGCTCGCGGCCCCGCGGCAACCGCTCTCCTCCGTTCGCCCTCGGGCCCAACACGGCCGAGCTGCTGGAGGAGTTCGGGTTCACCTATGACTCCAGCCTGTTCGGACACGACGAGCCGTATCGCCCTCGGGTGCCCGTCACCGATGGCCCGCTGCGCGACTTCGTCGAGCTACCCGTCAGCTGGGAGCTGGACGACGCGCCGTACTTCCTGTTCAGCTTCTTCCCCTACATGTCCGGCTTCTGCACCCCGAGTCAGGTGCTGGAGATCTGGAAGGCCGAGTTCGACGGCTCCTACCGCGCGGGGGGCTGTTTTCTGCTCGTGGTCCACCCGTTCTGCATCGGGCGCCATCCGCGGATTGCGATGCTCGAAGAGCTGATCTCGTACATCAAGAGCTTCGGCGACGTATGGTTTGGGACGCACTTGGAGGTGGCGGAGGAGTGGCGTCGCAATCAGGTCGCGCAGGGCTCGTGGGGTCCGCCCGCGGCGCGCTAGCTCCCTCCGCGAACTATGTCGATTTGGTCCCACCCCTCGGGACAGAGCATGCAAAGTTCGCGGCCGACCGCGCGCGACCCGCGGGCGACGCCGGCCTATCCCTCTCTCAGCCCGTACTTTTCCCGCGCCGAGTCCGAGCTGACGTAGCCCTCGCTGACGTCGGCTCTGAGCGCGTCGCGGTCGCGCTCGCGGGGATCGCCGTAGCCGCCCCCGCAAGGGGACATGAGGCACAGCCTGTCGCCCGCGGTTGCCTTCCGGTATGGGAACTTCGAGGGTAGCTCGAGCTCGCCCTCGCCGCCGCGGTTGACCCACACCGCGCCGGGCTCTCCAGGCTCTCCACCGAACAGGCCGGGCGGCGCCCAGACGGAGCCGTCCCCCTCGAGCGAATAGCCGGCGGGATCGAGAAACTCCACCTCGCGCACGGTGCCGAGCCCGCCCCGCCAGCGCCCGGCGCCCGCCCCGTCCTCGCGCAGCTCGTACCGGGTGACGCGCAGCGGCAGGTGCGACTCGATGTCCTCAATTGGGTTGTTGCGGGTGTTGGCGTAGAGGGTGTCGACCGCGTCGAGGCCGTCCTTGCCGTGACGGCCGCCGTAGCTGGCCTCGTGAATGTCCATGTGCACCCAGTGGCGCCCGCGACGGAAGCCTGAGTAGGCGATCACCTTGAGGTTCCCCACCCCGGCGCTGACCCGGTCGGGCACGATCGCCGCGAGCGCCCGCATCAGCGTGTCGGCGACGAGATTGCCGCCGCAGAAGCGGGCGATCGTGGGAGCGGGAAAGCGGGGGTTGGCCAGGCAGCCCTCGGGCGCGCTGATCGAGATCGCCCTGAACAGGCCGGAGTTCGTGGGCACGGGGTCATGGGTCGCGGAGTCCAGCAGGATCGAGCGCAGCGTCATCCAGACCGCGATGTCGACCGTCCCCTCGAAGGGCATGTTGATCGGGAGGTCGATCTGCGGCGAGGTCCCGCTGAGGTCCACGGCGATCTCGGAGCCGTCGATGGTCACCGCGACCGCGATGCGGAGATCCTTGTGCGCGGGGTCCGGATCGTTGACGAACCCGTCGAGATACCCCTCCGCGCGGTAGGTGCCGTTGGGCAGCTGCTCGATCTCGCGCCGCAGCATCAGATCCGAGTAATCCATCAGATCCTCGCTGGCGTCTCGTACCGTCTGAAGTCCATAGCGCTCGACCAGCTCGAGGAACCGCGCCGCGCCCGCCTTGGCCGCCGCCACCTGCGCGCCCATATCGCCGACGACCACGCGCTCGGCGCGCACGTTGTCGCGAATCAGCTGCCAGACCCATTCGTTGCGCCGACCCTCCTCCTCGACCTTGATCGCGGCGAATTGAAGGCCTTCCGCGTACGCATCGGTGGCGTCCACGATCCCGCAGGTGCCGGGCGTGAGCGCCCCGAGATCCAGGTGGTGCGCCGTCGTCGCGGAGAACCCCACAAGCTCGCCGCGATAGAAGATCGGCACGCAGAAGCCGACGTCGGGCTGGTGGGACGCGCCGTAATAGGCGTGGTTGTGAATCACCACGTCGCCCGGCTTCCACTCCACCCCCAGCTCCCCGAAGCGCCGTTCGATCCCGCGGATGTAGCCTGGAATCGGGCCCGACTGGAGCGGCGTCGACTGCGAGGACTCACACAGCTGACGGCCTCGCGCGTCGCAGATCACGCAGCCGAAGTCCTCCGACTCGCGGATGATCGAGGAGAACGACATGCGGGCGAGCTTGTGGCCCATCTCGACGGCGATCGAGTCGAGCGCACCCGCGATCACGGCAGCCGTGACAGGGTCGACGCGGCTCCGAACGGTGCTCATTAAGCCACTCTCCTCAAGCTCAGGTTTCCCGACTCGTGGGCGCTCGCGGTCCACTGCGGCGGCACGAGCGTGGTGGTGTCAGGATGGAAGACGATCGCCGGGCCCGGCAGCGGCTGGCCGATCTGGAGAGCTTGGCGGTCGTAGAAGCGCGTGCTCAGCGACTCGAGCGCCCCGTTCACCCGGAAGATGCTGTCCCGCTCGCCCACCAGTCCGGTCTCCGAAGCCGCAGTGGGCTCGCTCAGCCGGGTCAGCTCGGGGCGCCTTCCGACCGCACTCACGCGGGCGTTGACGATCTCGATCGGGTCTTGAAAGGAGTGGCCGTACTCACGCTCGTGGAGGGCGTGGAAGCTGTCGAGGTCGGCTTCGGAGAAGTGTCCGTCGCTCAGGAGGAGCCGCAGCTCGTAGCCCTGGCCCGCGTAGCGGCAGTCGAGCATCCGTGCCACCTCGATCGCGTTCTCGGCGACCCCGTCGCGGCGGAGCCGACCCCGCAGCTCGTCCTCGAGCTGCTGGAGCGTCTTGTTCAGCCTCGCCTCGTCGACGTCGCCCTGCACCATGAACACGGTTTGCATCTGGTCGTATTTCAGATCTGAGGTGAGCAGCCCGCTGGCCGAAGTGATGCCGGGGTAGGGCGGCACCAGCACCTCGGGAATGTCGAGCGAGTCCGCCACCTCCGCCGCGTGGAGCGGCCCGGCGCCGCCGAAGGCCACCAGCGCGAACTCCCGCGGGTCGTGTCCCTTCTCGACCGTGCGCGACCTGAGCGCGCGCGCCATGTTCGCGTTGGCGATTGTGATGGCTCCCTCCGCGGCCTCCGCCAGGCCCAGCCCGAGCTCATCCGCGAGGCGCTCAAAGACGGCGCTGGCGCGTTCCACGTCGAGACGCATGTGCCCGCCCAGGAAGCGATCGGGGTCGATCCGGCCGAGCACGACGTGGGCATCGGTCACGGTGGGATCCTCGCCACCGAGGCCGTAGCACGCAGGGCCGGGCACGGCGCCGGCGCTGCGCGGACCGACGCGGAAGGCGCCCGCCGCATCGACGAACGCGATTGACCCGCCGCCCGCGCCGATCGTGTGCACATCGAGCATCGGGACCAACAGCGGATAGCCGCCAACCCAGGTGTCTCGGGCCGAGGCCTCGCCGACGCCCTGTTCGGTCACGATCCCGATGTCCGCAGAGGTGCCGCCCATGTCGAAGGTGATCAGCCGGCGGCGCCCCGCCAGCGCTCCCGCCCACTGGCCGCCGAGGATGCCGGCGGCCGGCCCGGACAACAGCAGCGTGACGGGTCGCTCCGCTGCGCCCTGCACGCTTGCCAGGCCCCCGCTCGAAATCATCACGTGCAGCTCCGAACGCATGCCCTCTCCCTCCAGGGTGGAGGCCAGCCGTTCCAGGTAGAGCCCCGTCTTGGGCCCCACAAAGGCGCTCATGCAAGCGGTGGTGAAGCGCTCAAACTCGCGGAACTGGGGGACGATGTCCGCGCTTGTGGTCACGAACGCATTGGGCATCTCGTCCCTGACGATCGCCGCGGCACGCCGCTCATGCTCGGGGTTCAGGTAGGAGTGCAGAAAGCAGACGGCGACCGCGTCGACGCCTTCCGCGCGCAGCTCGCGAGCGGCGGCGCGGACCTCCTCCTCGTCGAGCGGAGTCAGCACCTCGCCTCGCGGAGGGACGATGCGCTCGCTCACCACCTTGCGGTGGCGGCGCTGCACGAACGGCATCACCTGCCAGGGGATGTCCTGCATCACGGAGTAGTGCTGCGGGCGCTGGTGGCGCCCGATGTGCACGATGTCGCGGAAGCCCTGGGTGGTGATCATGCCCACCACGGCGCCGTCGTGCTCGAGCACCGCATTGGTGGCGACCGTGGTGGCGTGGAACACCGCGTCGAGCTCGGCCCTGTCCAGCCCGGCGCGCTCGCAGAGCTCGACCAGCCCCGTGACCATGGCCTTGTCAGGCTCCTCACGGGTGGAGGGGACCTTGTGCACGTGGACCGCTCCCGACTCGCTGTCGTGCACCATGAGGTCGGTGAAGGTCCCTCCGATGTCCACTCCGACGGTCTTCATAGCTCCTGGCGCCGCAGCTTACTTCCGGGATCCCACCACTGCTATTAATGTCCGACTTCACGCCGCGACGCTGCGTGTCCGGTGGAAAGGAGCGAGATGAGCAAAGCTCTCGAGGGCGTTCGCGTGGTTGACATGACCCATGTCCAGGCGGGGCCTGTGTGCACGCAGTTGTTGGCGTGGCTGGGCGCCGACGTGATCAAGGTCGAGCCGCCCCGGGGCGACGTCACTCGCACGCAGCTTCGGGATATCCCCGATGTGGACAGTCTCTATTTCACGATGCTCAACTGCAACAAGCGCAGCATCACGCTGGACTTGAAGACGCCTGAGGGCAAGCGCGTGTGCGAGGAGCTGGTGCGCCGCTCCGACGTCCTGGTGGAGAACTTCGCGCCCGGCGCGATGGACCGGCTCGGACTTACCTGGGAGCATCTGCAAGAGCTCAACTCGCGCCTGATCTTTGCCTCGCTGAAGGGCTTCGGAATGGGTGCGCTCGAGCACGCCAAGGCGTATGAACCGATCGCGCAGGCCACTGGCGGCTCGATGAGCACGACCGGCTTCGAGGACGGTCCGCCCACCGTCACCGGTGCGCAGATTGGCGACTCAGGTAACGCGGTGCACCTGTTCGGGGCGATCTGCGCGGCGCTCTATCAGCGAACCCATACGGGTCGCGGGCAGCGGGTGACGATCGCGATGCGCGACGGCATCCTCAATTTGTGCCGCGTGAAGCTGCGTGACCAGCAGCGGCTCGCGCACGGGCCGTTGCGGGAGTATCCGAACCGCGACTTCGGGGACGCGGTGCCCCGTTCCGGGAACGCCTCCGGTGGAGGTCATCCTGGCTGGGCTGTGCGCTGCAAGGGCGGCGGCCTCAACGACTATCTCTACCTGGTGATCCAGCCGCAGGTCTGGGCGGTGCTCGCCCAAAAGATCGGCCGCCCGGAACTCGTGGAGCATCCGGACTACGCCACGCCGGAGGAGCGGCTCGGCCGGCTGGATGAGATCTTCGCCACGATCGAGCAGTGGACGCTGACCAAGAACAAGTGGGAGGCGTTCGGCGAGCTCAACGAAATCGGCGTTCCCTGCGGCCCGGTGATGGATACGCAGGAATTGCTCGAGGATCCTGGTTTGGCCGCCACCGGCATGATCGTCGAGGTCGATCACCCCGAGCGGGGTAGGTTCAAGACCGTGGGGTGCCCGTTCAAGCTCTCGGACTCACCGGTGGAGATAGAACGCTCGCCGCTGCTCGGCGAGCACAACGCCGAGCTGCTCGAGGAACTTTTCGGTAGGGATGCGAGCCAGCCCTCCGCGCCGCCGGCCGAACCCTCGCAAGCCAGAGACGCCCTATGAAGGTAGTTGTGCTCGGAGCGGGCGCCATCGGCGCCTACGTGGGAGCCGCGCTCGAGCGAGGTGGGGAGGACGTGACGCTGATCGCGCGGGGCGCTCATCTCGAGGCTATGCGCCAGCACGGCGTGCGCGTGATCAGTCCGCGTGGTGACTTCGAGGCCCACCCCGCCGTGACCGACGACTTCAATGCGCTCGCGGAGGCCGACGTCGCGTTCGTCGCGCTCAAGGCCTACAGCCTGCCTGCGCTGGCTGAGCGGATCGGCGGCGCCCTGGGGCCGGAAACGGTGGTGATTCCGGCTCAGAACGGAATCCCCTGGTGGTACTTCCAGTCGCACTCCGGACCGCTCGCCGGCACGACCGTTGAGAGCGTCGATCCTGGCGGGGCGATCTCCCGCTCGATCGAGCCCCCGCGCATCGTCGGCTGCGTGGTCTATTGCTCGACCGAGATCATCGAGCCGGGGGTCATCCGGCACACCGAAGGGACGCGCTTTGCGATCGGTGAGCCCGACGGCAGCCTCACCGATCGGTGCCGGCGGATCTCGGAGGCTTTTGTGGCCGGCGGCCTCAAGTGCCCGGTCGAAGAGAACCTGCGCGAGCAGATCTGGCTCAAGCTGATCGGCAACGTGGCGTTCAACTCCGTCACTGCTCTGACCGGAGCCACGCTCGGCGAGCTGGGATTGCTGCCCGAGATGAAGGACCTGCTGCGGGCGATGCTCGAGGAGTCCGCGGCGGTGGCCGCGGCGCTGGGCGTCGAGCTGCCCGTATCGATCGAGCGCCGGCTCGAGCGCGGGCTCGACGTGGGCAACCACAAGACCTCGACGCTCCAGGACCTGGAGGCGGGGAAGCCACTCGAGCTCGACTGCATGAGCGGGGCTGTGATCGAGCTGGCCGGTCGGCTCGGGATTGCCGTGCCGCACGTGGAGGCAACGCATGCCTGCGCGAAGCTGCTCGACTCGCTCGCGCGCTCCCCGGCAGCGCGCGAGAGCGCCACGGTGGCTGCCTGAGTGGGCAGGGCTCCCGCCAACATGTCACCCGGGGCGGGGAGCGACCGCACAGCTCGTCGCTTGAGGTGACCCCGTCGGTTAAGTATCAGTAGGTCGCGGGCGCGCGACGCCCTGCGCCAAACGTTTGCGGAGGAAGAGATGAAACGCATCGGTGTTGACGTCGGCGGCACATTCACCGACCTGATCCTGGTCGACGAGGAGGGGGGCAGGATCACGGTCGACAAGCTCCGCTCGACACCGGAGGACCCCGCCCGCGCCGTGGTGGAGGGCGTGCGCGTGCTGTGCCAGAAGGGAGAGATAGACCTCTCCGACGTCGACAACCTGCTGCATGGGACCACGGTTGCGACGAATATCGTCCTCACCTACAACGGCGCCGAGGTGGGGATGATCACCACCGAGGGCTTCCGGGACATCATCCACATCGCTCGGCACAAGAAGCCCCACAACTTCTCGCTGCAGCTCGAGCTTCCCTGGCAGTCGCGCCCGCTGGTCAAGCGGCGCAACCGCCTCACGGTCAAGGAGCGTGTCACGGTGCCGGACGGCGACGTGCTGACCGCGCTCGACGAGGAGGAGGTCCGCGCCCGGGTCCGGGAGCTGCGCGACGCGGGCGTCGACGCGATCGCGGTGTGCCTGTTGCACTCCTATCTCAACCCGGCCCACGAGCAGCGCATCAAGGAGATCGTGCTCGAGGAGCACCCCGACTGCTACCTGTCGGTCTCCCACGAAGTGCTGCCGCTGTACCGCGAATTCGAGCGCTTCTCGACGGTCGCGCTGAATGCCTACGTCGGCCCCCAGGTCTCCCGGTACGTCGCGCGCTTCGACGAGGCGCTGCGAGACGACGGCTTCACCCACGGGATCCATCTGATGCAGTCGGCAGGCGGCATGGCCACGGTGGAGTCGGCCACGCTGCGGCCGGTCAATCTGCTGATGTCTGGACCGGTGGCGGGACTGATCGGCGGGATCTGGGCCGGGCGCCTGGCCGGCTACGAAAACGTGGTCACGCTGGACATCGGCGGCACCTCTGCCGACATCGGGGTCGCCGCCGGGGGGCAGCTCCGGATGCGCCACCTGCTCGACACAAAGGTGGGCGACTACCAGGCGATGATCCCCATGGTGGACATCGACACGATCGGCGCGGGCGGCGGCTCGATCGCCTACGTCGACGAGGGAGGGGTCTTCCGGGTGGGCCCGCAATCGGCCGGAGCCGAGCCGGGACCTGCCTGCTACGGCCGCGGGGGAACGGAGCCCACGGCCACCGATGCCCAGCTCCTGCTGGGGCGGCTGCGTCCAGACCGCGGCCTGCTGGGGGGCGATATGCACCTCGAGCGCGATCTCGCAGAGGCGGCCATGCGCAACCTCGCGGAGCGCCTCGGGATGTCCGTCGAGGAGGCGGCGTTGGGCGCGCTCCAGATCCAGAAATTCGGCATGACCCAGGCGATCGAGCTGAACTCGGTGAGGCGTGGCTATGACCCGCGTGAATTCGTGCTCGTGGCTGCGGGCGGAGCCGGACCCCTGTTCGCCTGCGACATCGCCATGGAGCTCGAGATCTCGAGAGTGCTCGTGCCGAGCTATCCGGGGATCGTGGCCGCCACGGGGCTGCTGGCCACCGACCTGCAGCACGAGTTCGTCGCCACCGAGCGGCATCAGCTCTCCGGAGCCGACCTCGAGCGGTTGCGCTCCCGCTTCCAGGAGCTGAGCGCGCAGGCGGAGCGGCGGCTAGAGCAGGACGGGGTGCCGGAGGACCGTCGTCTGGTGCGCCGGCTGGCCGACTGCCGCTACGTGGGCCAGGGCTACGAGGTTCGCTTCGACGTCCCCGCCGGCGAAATCGACTCACGCTGGCTGACGGAGCTGGCCGACCGCTTCCACAACGCGCACCAAGCCGAGTACGGGCACCGATTCGAGGCGGAGGTCGAGCTGGTGAACATCCGTACGGTCGCCATCGGGCAGATCCCCGAACTGCGTCCAGAGCGGCTGGAGCGCGGCGACGGCGACCCTTCGCGCGCGCTGACGTTGGAGCGCGAGGTGATCTTCGACTCGGGTGGGCAGCCAGACCGGCGCCGGGCCCGCTTCTACGAGCGAGACAGACTGCTGGCCGGGGACCGGATCGAGGGGCCGGCGGTGGTTGAGCAGTACGACACGACCACGGTCATCCCGCCCGACCTGGTCGCGGAGATCGACGACTACGGAAACATCCTGATCGACTGCTCCGCGGCCGCGCGCACGCGGCAGGAGAGCCTCGAGCTGGCGACGCCGATCCTGATGCGCGTGATCGGCGGCGCCTGCACGGCGATCGCCAAGGAGATGGCCGGCGTGCTCTTCCGCATGTCGTACAGCTCGATCATTCGCGAGTCCGAGGACCTCGGCGCTGGGATCTTCGATGCCGAGGGCAATGTGCTTGCCGAGTCGGATTCGACTCCCATGTTCATGGGCGCGATGCCCAAGATCGTCAAGAACGTGATCAGGTTGCTGGGCGACGACATCCACGAGGGGGACGTGATCCTGCACAACGACCCCTACGGAGGTGCCACGCACTCGCCGGATGTCGCGATCGTGATTCCGATCTTCTTCGAAGGAGAGCTGGCCGGCTTCGCGGGAGCCTCGGCTCATCTGCTCGATATCGGCGGCGCCTATCCGGGGCTGGCCATCGATCTGGTCGACAACTGGTCGGAGGGCAACATCTATCGAGCGATCAAGCTCTCGGAGCGGGGCGTGCGCCAGGATCAGATCTGGCGCCACATCCTCGAGAACACCCGCACCGCGACCTACAACCGCGGCGACATTGAGGCGATGATCGCCGCCTGCGAGCTGGCTCGGCGCCGGTATCTGGAGTTGCTCGCTCGCTACGGCGCCGACGTCGTCCTCCAGGCGGCCGGGGGCTGGCTCGACTATTCCGAGCGGATGCTCCGCCAGGAGATCCAGAAGCTGCCCGACGGCACGTACGAGACCGACGTCGGCTGGCTCGACGACGATGGTCGTACGCGGGGCGTGCCGCTGCCGATCAAGGTCGCGGTCAGAATCGAGGGGGATGAGATCACCTTCGACCTCACCGGCTCAAGCGTCGAGGTTCCCACCGGGTTCAACTGCCCCTACGAGGGCACGACGGTCTCGGCGATGACCTTCATCACGCGCATGATCTTTCTGGACGAGGTCGCGTACCCGGTGTTCGTACCCCAGAACGAAGGGATGCTGAGGCCGGTCAAGGTGATCGCCCCCAAGGGGTCGATTTTCAACCCGAACTTTCCGCGCGCCTGCTTTGCGCGCTTCTGCCAGGTCCAGCGCGCGGTCGATCTCGCGCTGCGCGCGCTCGCGCCGATTGCGCCCGAAAAGATCACCGCCGGCAACTCTGCCCACCTGCATTTCATCTCCTACTCGGGGTTCCTGGAGGAGCAGGGCGAGTACTGGGTGTACCTCGAGGTGGACGAGGGCTCCTACGGAGGTCGCCACGACAAGGACGGCCTCGACTCGATCGACTGCCTGATCGCCAACACCCGCAACAACCCGATCGAGGAGCTCGAATGGCGCTTCCCGATGCGCACCGAGCGGTATGAGCTGCGGGACGAGCCGTGCGCGGCGGGCCGGTGGCGCGGCGGGATCGGCATGGTCCGCACCAACCGCTTCCTGGTGGACACGATTGTGACCTGCGAGGGGGAGCGGACCGAGTCGGATCCTCCCTGGGGCGTCTTCGGTGGGCACGAGGGCGCCAATGCTCAGACCAAGATCACCAAGCCTGACGGGGAGATCGAGTACTGGCCCTCAAAGTTCACCGGCCACACGCTCTCGGCCGGCTCGACGATCGAGGTCGTGGTTCCCAACTCGGGCGGCTACGGTGATCCCTTCGAGCGGGAGCCGGAGCTGGTGCTCGGAGACGTGCTCGACGGCTACACGACGGCTGAGCTCGCTGAGCGGGACTACGGCGTGGTGCTCGATCTGGAGCGGCGAGCTGTCGATCACGAGGCCACACGGCGCCTGCGGGAGGGCCATCGCGCAGGCGCAGGGACTTCGGCTACGTGAGCGGGATGGTCCCCCCGATCCAGAGAGACTTCGGCTACTTGAGCGGGTTCGTCCCCGCCATCCAGATAATCACGCGCGTGAACTTAGCGTCCGGGCCTACGTCGAAGAAGTTGCAGTTGTGCATGTCGTTCTGGGTACCGTCGGCGAGTTCCCCGATGTAGTCCTGCTCGGTCGCGACCTTCCCCGCGGTCTCCTCCACGACGAGGTTCGTGATCTCGTGCCTGACCGACTTCGAGCCACCTAGAAAGTCGGTGAACATTCGCCGGATCTCAGCGGCGCCTGTGAAGATCACCTGGTCGGTCTGCACCGAGAGGGTTGCGTCCTGCGCGAAGTGCGCGACCACACCGTCGACGTCCTTGGCGTCGACCGCCTTGAAGTAGCTCGCGGGTAGCGCAGCGAGTTGATCGCGGGTAAGGCTCTGGGTCTCTGTGGCCATCGGGGGACTCCTCCTTGATTTGTCTAGGTGGGTAATGCGGCGGGTGAGGTGGCTGCGCGAAACGGACGCAGTACGTCAGTCTCGCCGAGGAGCTCCTTGGGCTCCGGCCGTCTGAAGGCGGCCACCCGGCTGGTGGCCAATCCATAACCCCGCAGCGCCTCGAGCATCTTCACGGCCGCGGCGACGCCGTCGATCACGGGAGCATCGAGCGCCGCCTGGACGCGGCGGTCGAGCGGGCCCATGCCCGCGCAACCGAGGCAGATGGCCTCGGCCCCGTCCTCGGCGATCGCCTCGGCCGCCTGCGCTGTGATCTCGCGCTCGGCGGCATCGGGATCGCGTTCGATATCGAGCACAGCGAGCGAGGTGGCGCGCACCGAGGCGCAGCGGGCGCTCAGGCCGTAGCGGGCCACCACGTCCTCGATCAGCGGCCTGATCCGGGGTAGCACGGTGACCACCGAGAAGCGGTGCGCGACCATGCAGGCCATCAGCATGGAGGCTTCGGCGATCCCCACCACGGGCACCGGCGAAACCTCGCGCGCCGCATACAGGCCCGGATCTCCGTAGCAGGCGATGATGACCCCGTCATAGTCGCCGGCGCGCTCAGCCACCGCCTCCAGCGTGGCGACCGCGGCGAGCTCGTCCTCGAGGTGGCCTTCGATCGAGGCGGGACCCCAGCGGGGCGAGATCGCCTCGACCTCGGAATCCGGGCCGGCGTAGCGCCGCGCCTGGACCTCGATGTCGCGGGTCATCGCCTCCGTCGTATTGGGGTTGATGACGAGGACCTTCATCCGGCGCCCCCTGCCGTCCGCACCGGGAGGTCCATGAGCTCGCCGGCTTCGGTCAGCACCTCTGCGAGGCCATCGACCATCTCGTCGAGCTGCTCGGCGTTCGAGATCAGCGGCGGAGCCACCTGGACGACGGCGTCCCCACGGTCGTCGGGCCGCGCGATCATCCCAGCCTTCATCAGGCGGCCGAACATGAAGCCGCGCAGGAGTCGCTCGCGCTGCTCAGCGTCGAAGCGGCGTCCCTCCTCGCCCACCAGCTCGACGGCCCAGAAGAAGCCGCAGCCGCGCACGTCGCCCACGATCGGCAGCGACTCGAGTTCCTGCAGGCGCTCGTGGAGGTGGCTCTCGAGCGCCCTGACGTTCTCGAACACACCGTCGCGCTCAAAGATCTCCAGGTTCTTGAGCGAGATCGCGGCGCACAGTGGGTGCCCGGCGAAGGTGATGCCATGGATCAGTGATCGCTTGGGGTCCTCGTAGAGCGGCGCGACCACGCGCTCGTTTGCGAACACGGCGCCCATGGGGGCGTAGGCCGAGGTGAGTCCCTTGGCCACCGTGATCAGATCGGGTTGGGCGCCGACGCGCGTGGAGCCGAACCACTCGCCCAGGCGGCCGAAGCCCGTGATCACCTCGTCGGCCGCCAGCAGGAAGCCGTAGCGGTCGGCGAGTTCGCGCAGCCCCTTCCAGTACCCCTCGGGCGGCACGAAGCAGCCACCGGCGTTCTGAACCGGTTCTGCGATGAACAGCGCGATCGTCTCGGGCCCCTCCTCCAGCACAACGGCTTCGATCTCGTCAAGCAGCGCGCGGGAAAAGGCTGCGTCGTCGTGCACCGCGTCGCCGAACCGCGGGTCCTCGCCCAAGCGGAAGCGGTTGGTGGGGGAGACATGTCGCACCTCGATCGCGGGGGGAGCGAACGGAGCCCTGTAGCTCTCTACGCCCGTGAGCGCGAGCGCTCCGAGACTGGCGCCGTGGTAGGCGACGCGCCGCGCGATCGCCTTCGTGCGGCCCTCTCCGCCCGTTGCGTTGTGGTAGAGCCGCGCCAGCTTCCACGCCGACTCGACGGACTCGGCGCCGCCACTGGTGAAGAAAACATGGTCGAGCCCCGGCGGCGTGAGCTCCGATAGCCGTTCGGCCAGCGCCACCGCCGTAGGGTGGGCCATGCCCCAGGTGGTGGCAAAGGGGAGCGTGGCCAGCTGGGCGGCGGCCGCCGCGGCCAGCTCCTCGCCGTATGAATAGCCGAGCTGCGAGCAGAACAGGGCCGAGAGGGCATCGAAGTAGCGCTTGCCATGGGTGTCAAAGACGTACGGACCTTCGCCACGCTCCAGCACGAGGACCGGCTGGCGTCCGGGACCGAACGCGCCGTTGCGGGAGAAGTGCATGAGGAGGTGCTCGTGGGCGGCCTCCTCCAGATCTTCAAGGACGGGATTCATTTGCTGCTCGCTTTGCTAGAGGTTCAGTGGGAGGCGTGGGCGATCAGGTGGCCGTGGGGAAGGCGAGGTCGATCTTCGCGTCCGCGGCCTCGGGCCAGCGGGAGCTGACCACCTTCCCGCGCGTGTAGAAGCGCAGTCCCTCGGGGCCGTGAATGTGGATATCACCGAACAGCGATGCCTTCCAGCCGCCGAAGGAGTAGTACGACATCGGCACGGGGATCGGGACATTGATTCCCACCATGCCGGTGCTGACGCGGAGCTGGAATGCCCGCGCCGCGCCGCCGTTGCGGGTGAAGATGGCTGAGCCGTTGCCCCAGGGGTTCGCGTTCACGACTCCGATCGCCTCGTCGAGCGACGCCGCGCGGGTCACCACCAGCACGGGTCCGAAGATCTCCTCCTTGTAGATGCGCATGTCGGTCGAGACGCGGTCAAAGAGCGACGGACCTACGAAGAAGCCTTCCTCGTGGCCGTCTACGACCACGTCGCGGCCGTCGCAGACGAGCTCGGCGCCCTCATCAACGCCGGCATCGATGAGGCTGCGCACCCGGTCCCGAGCGGCCGCGCTGACCAGCGGTCCCAACTCGGAATCCGGTTGGTCGCCGGGCCCCACCACGAGACGGTTCAGCCGCTCCGAGATCTTCTCCACGAGCTTATCGCCGGCATCGCCGACGGCGAGGACCGCCGAGACCGCCATGCACCTCTGGCCGCTAGACCCGTAGGCACCGGCGACGAGCTGGTCGGCCGCGTAGTCGAGGTCGGCGTCGGGCAGGACGACCGCGTGGTTCTTGGCGCCGCCGAGCGCCTGAGCACGCTTACCGTGCATGGTGGCGGTCTCGTATACGTACTTGGCGACGGGCGTTGAGCCGACGAACGAAACCGCGTTCACCCGCGGGTGAGTGAGCAGCGCCTCCACCGCGCCGCGGTCCCCGTGCACGACATTGAAGACGCCGTCGGGGACGCCTGCCTCGGCCAACAGCTCGGCAAGCATCATCGAAGCGGAAGGGTCCTGTTCGGAAGGCTTGAGCACGAAGGTATTGCCGGCGGCCAGCGCAAGCGGGAACATCCAACCCGGGACCATCGAGGGGAAGTTGAACGGCGTTATTCCGGCCACCACTCCGAGTGGCTGGCGCAGCGTGTAGCTGTCGACACCCCGCGAGACCTGCCAGGAGTGCTCCCCTTTCAACAGCTGTGCGAGGCCGCAGGCAAACTCGACCAGCTCCAGCTCTCGCTGCACCTCGCCGCGCGCGTCGGCCGTCACCTTGCCGTGCTCAACCGTGACGATGCGCGCCATCTCGTCCCTGTGGTCGTGGAGGAGCTCGCGGAACGCGAACATGATCCGGGTGCGCTCCGACAGCGATGCGCTCTCCCACGCGGGAGCCGCGGCGACCGCCGCCTCGACGGCGGCGTCGACCTCTTCGGCGTCGGCGAAGGGGACCTGGGTCACAACCTCGCCCGTAGCCGAATTGGTCACCTCCCCTCGGCGTTCGGAGCGCGAGCTCTCCTCGCGGCCCTGGATCCAGTGGCTCAAAGTGGTCTGGGTGGTTGCCATCAAGTGCTCCTCGTCATCGCGTCGTCGCTAAGCCGGCCAGCGCGGGAACGATCTCGGCGCCGATTCGCTCCATCTGGTCGAACGAACCATTGTTATACGCCACCGACACTTCGTCCACACCGATCTCGGCCAATGCCACGAGCTTTTTCAGGCAATGCTGCGCCGGTCCCGCGATCGCAAAGTCGTCGACCAGCTCGGTGGTGAGATAGGCGGTGTGGCCGGCACCCGAGTCCAGGTGGCCGCGGTAATAGTCATACGCGTCTCTCGCCGCAAGCAGGCGCCGCATCACCTCGGGCATCTCGTGGGCCGGGTTGTGACGGGCCATGTCTGCGATGTGGTTTGCGCACGCCGCCGGCGCCCAGCGGCACGCGGCCGCGGCTGCGTCGTGGTCGTCCGCGACGTGCATCGCACACAGGATCGAGACCTTGAGCTCGCCGGGCGCTCGCCCCGCCGATCGCGCCCCCTCGTGAACGTGTTGGAGGGCCCAACCCACCGCCTCCGGCGTCACGCCGACGTACAGCATCACGCGGTCGGCGAGTGCCCCTGCGAGCCGGAGGTTCCTCGGGCCCGTCCCGGACATCATGATGGGGACCCCGGGATCGCGCCCGAGCCAGCGGAGGTCCACCTCGGCTTCGCCCAGATTGGCGGCCTCTCCCGAGAGCAGCTTGCGCAGCGAGCGCACATACTCGCCGAGCTGCGCCGTACGGGCAGGCGGCAGCCCCATGGTGCGGAGCGAGCTGTCGCCTCTTCCGATCCCCACGATCACGCGCCCCGGGTGTAAATCGGCGAGCGTCGCGAAGAAGCTCGCGGTCACGCTCACGTGTCTTGTCACGGGATTGGTGACCGCGGTGCCGAAGGTGATCCGCTCGGTCGCCTCCAGTCCGTGGGTGAGGTACACGTAGGCGTCCTGCCACAGGAGCTGCGAATCGACCAACCAGGCGAGCTCGTAACCGCACTCCTCGGCCTTGCGTACGGAGGCGATGTACTCGTCGAAGTTCTCGGGAAGGAATTGCGCTCCGAGCCTCATCGCTGGCTCCTTTCGTGTGCGGAGGCGACCACTAGCTCATCAGTCGTTCATTGGCCGGGTCGTAGAGCGGTGCAGCGACCACTTTTGCCGGCCGTTTGCGACCCAGGATTTCCACCGTCAGCTCCGTTCCGGGCTGGCAGTACTGACGGGGCAGATAGCTGAGCGCGATGGAGCGCTCGACCCGGAACCCGTAGCCCCCCGATGTGACATAGCCGAGCAGCCGATCGTCGGCTCGAACCGGCTCAAAGCCGTGCGCGTCGGCACCGTCGACATCGACCACCAGGCATGCGAGGGACCGCTGCGGTCCTCCGTTGCGGGACATGTGAAGCAGGCGTTCGCGGCCGATGAATGCCTTGTCGAGGCGCACCCAGCGGTCCATGCCCGCCTCCAGCGGCGTGAAGTCGACGGATAGGTCGAGCCCCCACATCCGGTAGGCCTTCTCCAATCGCATTGAATCGAGCGCCCGGTAGCCGAAATCGACCAGCCCCAGCGGGAGGCCGGCGTCGAGCAACCGCCCATAGATGTGGCGCTGGTATTCGATTGGATGGTGCAGCTCGTAGCCGAGCTCTCCGACGAAGGACACGCGCAGGGCGCGGACCGGAGCCATCCCCACCTCGATCTGCAGGCAGCGGAAAAAGCGGAACACCTCCGGACTCAGGTCAGCATCCGTGAGCGACGCGAGCAGCTCCCGTGACCGTGGCCCCGCGAGCGTGAGCACCCCATAGCGAGAGGTGACGTTTTCCAGTATCACGGATCCGTCCTCGGGAAGATGAGCCTCCAGCCAGGCCTCGTCGTGCGCCTCCCCCGCGGCGGCGGACACGACGTAGAAGCTCTCCTCGTCGACCCGCGTGACCGTGACGTCGCATTCGACGCCTCCGGAGCGGTTGCACATCTGGGTCAGGGCCATCCTCCCCGGTGTCGCCGGCAGGGCGTTGGCGCACAGCCTGTCGAGGTACCGCTCCGCGCCGGGCCCGCTCAGCTCGAACTTGGCAAAGCTGGTCTGGTCCAGCACGCCGACGCCTGCGCGCACGCCCTCGCATTCGGCGCGGACCGCCTCGTACCAGTCCGGACGCCGGTAGCTGTACTCCTCCCCGGCGTTGCCGCGATCGAACCAGGCTGGGCGCTCCCATCCCGAGCGGACCCCGTACACCGCCCCGCGTGCCGCCAGCTTGTCGTACAGCGGCGAGGTCTTCAGCGCCCGCGCCACCGGTCGCTCCTCGTAGGGAAACTCGATCGCGTATTCGCGGCTGTAGGCGTCGATCGCTTTGGGGATCAGGAAGCGCTTGGCGTTGGCATAGGCGCCGAAGCGCCGCACGTCGAGCTCAGCGAGGTCCTCGCTGGGCTCGCCATCGAGCACCCAGTCCGCGGCGAGGGCGCCGGCGCCGCCGCCGTAAACGATGCCGAAGATGGAGAAGCCGGCGATCACGTGGAAGTCGCGCAGCCCCGGGACCGGGCCGATCAACGCGCGGCCGTCGGGCGTATAGCCATCCGGGCCGTTGATGATCGTCTTGAGCCCGGCCGACTCGAAGCATGGGATCCGCCTGGCGGCCGCGACCAGGACATCCTCGATCGCCTCGAGCCGCGCCGGCAGCAACTTTCCATGAAACCCCTCTGGGATGCCGTCGATAGCCCACGGCCTCGCGTTTGCTTCGAACGGCCCGACGAGCAGCGCCCCGCCTTCCTGTCGCGCGTAGAACGAGGCCACGGGATCGCGCAGCACCGGCAGCTCCGCCTCGAGGCGGCTGAGCTCGGCGAGCGGCTCGGTGACCACGTAGTGATGTTCGAGGGGCACCACGGGAAGCTCCGCGCCGGCCATGCGACCGACGTGGCGGGCCCACTGGCCCGCCGCGTTGACCACTGTGTCGGCATGCATGTGACCGCGCGTCGTCTCGATTGACCACTGCCCGCCCTCACGAATGAGCGTCTCCACCTTGGCGTGGCGGTAGATCCGCGCGCCGCGCTCGGTGGCTAAAGCGGCGAGTGCGTTGGTGACGCCGGAGGGATCGACGTGTCCGTCGGTGGGCAGGTGCGCCGCCGCCAGCACACCGTCTGTGACCATCAGCGGGAAGAGCTCGGCGGCTTCATCCGGGCTGACGACGTGCAGCGGCACCCCCGCCTGCGCGGCGACGCCGCCGACGTGCCAGAACTGGTCGAGGCGGTCCCGAGATTCCGCCAGCCTGACCGATCCGCACCGGTGCAGGCCCACCGACTGACCCGTGCGCTGCTCGAGGTCGCCGTAGAGATCGAGGCTGCGCTTGAGCAGCCGCATGGTGCGAAGGCTCGACGCGAACTGGGTGCAGAGCCCGGCCGCATGCCAGGTCGATCCGGCCGTCAGCTCGCTCTGTTCGAGGAGGATTGTGTCAGAGCAGCCGCGGAGCGCCAGGTGGTAGAGGACACTGCACCCGGCGATGCCGCCGCCGATCACCGCGACCCTGGTCCGCGGCGGAAGCCTCTCGGCGGTCACCTGCGCCTGCCAGGCCGCTCAGGCGTGGACCGGCTCCCTCGGCGTCGGCAGCGCGCGCAGGGCATCGAGGGTCGCGTCGAGGGATCGCACCTCCGCCCAGCCGACCTGCATCATCTCCAGTGCCGGAGCGTGAAGGTGGGGGAGGGTGGTCCCGGTTGCCTCCTCCACCACCACGGGCTTGAAGTCGCGGAACATGGCGTCCTTGCTGGTCGCAGCCACACACTGGTTGGTGAGCACGCCGGCGATCACCACCGTCTCGGCGTCGATCGCCCGCAGCTGGAGCTCGAGGTTGGTCTGGTAGAAGGCGCTCAGGCGGTTCTTCTCGACGTAGCGCTCGTCCTCGCGCGCGCCCAGCTCGTCCAGCACCTGGTAACCCCACGTTCCGGTTCTGAGCCCGCCATCGCGCAGGAAGGGACGCATCGATACCAACCACCCTCCGTCCTCGGCATCCCGAAATCCGTGCCGCGTCCAGATGATCGGGACGCTCCTATCTCGACAGACCGCCACGAGCTGTTTGGTTGGCTCGATAGAGCGCCGCATGTGCTCGATGTCGACACCCTTGGTCGCGTACCAGCCCTCTGGGTGCAGGAAGTCGTTCTGGGGGTCGATCACGAGCAGCGCGGTCCGTCTCGGGACGAGGTCCCACTCGATCGGCGCGAACGGTCTGGTGCTCATAGCGTGCTCCTGCTCGGCGTGACGGGCTGATGCTGGCCGACTCGGCGATGGCAAGCCAGTGACAACTCGTATCCAACATGGCTCCGCCGGATTGCACGATGTCCTCCGCGGCGCCGCTTTACCCGGGCTGCCGTCGGGCCGATGCGGCTACGTCCCGCCGGCGCTCTGGAGCGCCTCGAGGTAGCGGCGCATGCGGATCGCCAGGTGCAGCCCCAGGCGCGTGTCGGGATCGGAGAGCGCCTCCCCGAGCAGCTCCTCGATGCGCCCGATGCGCTTGTAGAGCGATTGCCGCTGGAGGTGAAGGTCGCGGGCCGTCTCGGCGATCCGTCCGCCGTGGGCGCAATAGGACTCCACCGTGCTCACGAACTGCGTGCCGTGCTCGCGATCGTGATCGGCAAGGCGCTCCAGCCGCCGGCGGAGGAATCCGTGCAGGGCCTCGTCGTTGCGCAGCGCCCACAGCAGCCGCTCGATCCTGGCTGAGCTCGAGTCGAACCACTCCTGGCGCGCCCCGTGCGCGATGGCGTGGCTCAGCTCGAGCGCGTCGCGCAGCTCGGTACCCACCTGGGCCCAGGAGCGACTCACGGAGCCGACGCAGATGACCAGCTCGGTCCCCGGGACACTTGTCTGCGCGGCCCGCCTCAGCATCTTCGAAATCCGGCCCGCGAGCGCGTCGCGGTCCTCCGGTGAGCGCAACGCCACCACCAGGGAGAGCCCCTCGCGCGGCAGGATTCCGGCGACCGCGGAGATCCGCATGCTCTCGAGCTCCCGCGTCAGCTCGCGCCACACTCCTGGCCACACGGACCGATCGCTCTGCTCGCCGTCGAGCGACCAGCGGTAGCGCGTGACGGCCACGAGCGGCAGCCGCAGCAGCGTGCGACGGTCGAAGCCGAGCTCTGCGGCCATGGCTGTGGCGTCGCGCTCGTCGACGGGGGCGCCAGCGCCCATCAGGGCGGCGATGAACTCGCCGCGGTGGCGCGCGGCGAGGTCCTGCTCGCCGCCGCGCTGCAGCATCGCCAGCGCGACCACACTCGCGCCCCGCTCCAGCACCACCCGATCACCTCGGCGCAGCGGCGAGCTCAGCGCCAGCGCGCTGAGGGTTCCCCAGCTCTGCCCGCGGGCGAGTTTCACGGGGACCGCCAGGTGGTCGGGCGCGCCGGAGAGTCGGTGGATGACTGCGTCCCAGCCCGCACGTACGCCCGCATCGGTGGCCTCGTACGTCTGGTGGTAGAGCACCCCCTGCTCCGCCTTCTCCAGCACCACGGGATTTCTGATCAGGTCGGCGAGGGCCTCGAGCACCTCCGGCACGCCGGCGCCCTCCAGCATCAAATCGGTGAAGCGCCGATGCGCCTCCTCGGCGCGCTCAAGGGCCAGCGTCTGGCGCCCAACGATCTCCCGGTGCAGAGCCTCGGTGACCTCCACAAAGGGAATCTCGCGATGCAACGCGATCAGCGGCAGAGCTCGAGCCTCGGCCTCCGCCACCACGGCTTTTGGGACCCGCTCGATCGAGGTATGCAGCTCCACCACGAGGCCGGCAATGCCCCGCTCGGCGAGGGACGCGATGAAGCGCCGCTGGGTCGAGGGGTTGTCCGGTAGCCCCATGCCCGTCGTGAGCAGGAGCTCGCCGCCCCGCAGCACGGAGGCCATCTCCAACCACTCGCCCGTATGGACCCACCTGATCCGATTCCCCAGCGAGGCGGCACCGGCGAGCACCTCAGGCACGCCACCGCTCAGCGGCGCGAGCCTCAGGGCGGCGTCCAGGGTGATCTCCTCGTCCTCGCCGCGATCGCTCACACCGTGACGCTCCCGAACCGGCCCGGCCGGAATCGCTCGAGCTCGTCGCGGCGCACCCCGTCGAGCAGCTCTGAGGCGACGAGCTCGGCCAGCGCGGGCGCGAGCGTAACGCCACTGTGAGTCGCGACCACGTACAGCCCCTCGAGCACCTGACCGACTGCGGGAAGGAGATCGGCAGGCATCGCGCGCACGCAAACCCGCGCGTCCTGGACGCGGGCTTGATCGGCTTCGCGCAGCCTCTGAGCAAGCAGGGCCAAGAGCGGTTCGCCGGCTCCGGGGCGTGGTGCCTCGCCTGTCTGCTCGGCGTCGCAAGCGTCGCTGTGCAGTAGCACCCGACCGCCTCCGTCAGGCCGCATCAGGAGGCCGTCGGCGAGGACCACGCTGCGCAGCTGGGACTTGATCGGCGTCGTTCGTACGACCAGGCCAGCCACGGGCACTGTGCCGCCTTGGGGCTCGAGCATCGGCACGTTGACTCCGACAGTGGAGAGCAGCGACTCGGTGAAGCGGCCGAGGCAGCAGACCACGGCGTCGGCTTGAAGGCGCTCACCGGAAGACAGCGTCAGGCCGGCCACCCCTCCGCTGGAAGCGACGCTCAACTCGCGCACTTCGGTGGCGGCGCGGAGCTTTAACCCTGACGCCACGCCTCGCGCCAGCAGTGCGGCTATCGCCGGCCCGGTCTCCACCCATCCCTCGCCCTCGAAGCGATAGACGTACTCGACCCCGGGCGACAGGCGGAGATCAGGCTCCTGTCGCAGGGCGCGCTCGACGCTCAGCCTCTCCACGGGATGTCCCGCGGCGTCGAGCCGCCTCACATGGCCCTCAAGCGTCTGCATCTCTTCTGGGGCGCTGGCCCAGATGAGAGTGCCGGCCAGGGACAGCCAGTCCGGCCGTCCCAGCGTGTGTGCCTGATCGTGCCAGGCCCGTACGCCGAGCACGCGCAGCTCGAGGTAGGGAGCGACCCCTGGGGCGCTTGCGTCGATCCAGGCGAAGCTGCCCGCCGTGGTAGCGCCGCCGGGCTCGCCACGGTCGACGAGCGTGACATCGGCCCCTCGGCGGGCGAGCGCGCCGGCCAAATGCACGCCGACGATGCCTGCTCCTATGACTGCGATCCGCATCCGAGCGAGCGTATACCGCGGCCTGTTGAACGAGTGTGGTTCAGGCGAGGCTGTCTATGGTCAGCTCCAGCGCGCCCTCGACGGGGGCGAGGATCGGCAACTCGACCCCGGCCTCACGGTAGTCGTCGAGCCGCCGCCGGCACTCCTCGACGGTTCCCGCCGCGCTCAGCAGGTCCACCACTTCGTCGCCCACCAACGGGGCGGCCGACTCCACGCCGCCTGCGGCAAACGCTTCCCGGAGCCTCGCCACGAATTCGGGCTCGAGGCCCGTCTCACGGGCCACGTTCGGGAACATCGAGAGATACACGGCGATGAAGCGCCGCGCTGTGTCGCGCCCTCGCCACGAGTCGGCATGGGGCGAGACCACGATGCACATGGCTACCTCGATCTGTGACGGGGAGCGTCCCGCCCGGTGCGCTGCCCCGGCCAGCCGTTCGCTGCGCTCCCGCACATACTCGGGCGGCAGGCAGACGTTCAGCAGCACGCCGTCGGCGACTTCGCCGGCGTACTCGACCGCCCGCGGTCCGGTCGCGGCCAGGTACAGGGGGATGCCAGCGCGAGGCCCGAGCCCGTGTTCGCCTGCCAGCACGTCCTCGATGCGTGCGGCCTCCAGGCGCACGGACTCGCCTCGGTAGGTGACCGACTCCCCGGCGAGCAGCGCAGGAATGACGTCGCAGTACTCCCTCAGACGGGTCAGGGGACGGTGGAATGAGATCCCCTGCGGCGCCAGCACCAACGGCGACCCCGTGCCTAGGCCCATGACGATCCGGCCCGGTGCGAGTTCGTCGAGCGTCGCGAACGTGAGCGCTAGCAGCACCGCCTTGCGGGTGTAGACGTTGACGATCGCGGTTCCCACGCGCAGCCGCTCGGTCCCGAGCGCGATTGCGGCCGCCGGCGTGATCGCGTCGCGGGTCAGGCGGGTCTCGGCGATCCACGCGGACTCAAACCCCGCCGCTTCAGCCCTGCGGGCGAGCGAGACCATCTTCGGGACGGCAGGAGCGCCCAGGAACAGCAGACCGGTGCGACCCCCGCTCACGGCGCCTCCCCTGCTATCTGCATTCCGCCTGCGCTCAGCCGCGCTGTGCCCGAATTGTGATCTCGGTCCGCTCGGGTTCGCTGTCGATCAGGTCCCGGCGAAACTCGCTTCCGTCCCGCCACTGCCGCTTGGGAACCAGACGGCGCAGCAGCGAGAAGCGCTGCTCGGAACCCTCGAAGGTAAAGGGGTCCATCGCGATTGTCCCGGGCCCGTCCGGGCTGAAGCGATACCCGGAGAAATCGCTCGCCGGCGGCGAGAGCGTGTCCGCAGTGCAGAACAGCAGCGACATGCGGTCGTAGATCTGCAGCAGCTCGTAGTCCTCCCGGCGCTGCTCTTCTCCTACGCCCACTTCAGCATCACGGCGGGCGAAGTCACCTTCCTGCTCTCCTACGAATGCGTCGATCTGCTCGCGAGCCTCTTCGGCGAAGGTCAGGCGAAGCTCTGGCTGGAGGCCGTAGCGCCCCCGGTAAATGCCGGCCCCGTGCATCGATACCAGCAGACCGGCATAGGGATCCTGCTCGGTGATGGCCGCGATGCCGGCTCGATAGAAGGCCAAGTGCGAGAGCACTCCCACATCGAGGAAGTTCACCGGCGTGCCGGTCTGCAGATCGCACATCGGAGCCTGCTCCCAGACCGCCCATCCATCGTCGTGGCGCTCTGCCGCGATGGCCACGGAATCGGAGGTGTCGTGGCGCTCAAGCCATCGCCGCGCGAGTGCTCCGGACAGGTCGGCGTGGTCGGTCTGCATCACGATCTGCCACCGGTCCCCCAGGTCGCACACGATCATCCCTCGCTCCAATCCTCGTTGACGCGAGCAGGTTACGGCCTGTCGCGCGCTGCGACCAAATGCGCACGCCGTGCGAGTAAGGTTGCGCGCATCGGGACACGAGCTCCCGTAGAGGCCGAGCGAGAGGAGAGACCATGAGCGTGCTCATCAAAGACGGGCGGGTCATCACCGCCGCCGATGACTACGCGGCCGACATCCTGATCGAGGGAGAGACGATCTCCGCGATCGCTTCCTCGCTCGATGTCTCGGCGGACAAGGTGATCGACGCGAGCGGGAAGTACGTGATCCCAGGCGCGATCGATCCCCACACCCACATGGAGATGCCGTTCGGCGGCACTGTCACCTGCGATGACTTCACCTCGGGCACGGTCTCGGCGGCTTTCGGCGGCACCACCACGCACATCGACTTCTGCCTGCAGGCGCCGGGCCAGTCCATCCCGGACGCGCTGGCGACCTGGCACGAAAAGCTCGAGCGCTGTCCCCCGGTGATCGATGTCGGGTTTCACATGGCCATCACCGATCTGCATGACGGCGGGCGTCTCGAGGACGTCGCGCAGGTACCCGATCAGGGCGTCACTTCTTACAAGCTCTTCATGGCCTACAAGGGCGCGATTATGGTCGACGACGAGACCCTGTTCAGGACCATGCAGGTAGCCGCGCGGACCGGTGCGCTGGTGATGGTCCATGCCGAGAACGGCGATGCGATCGACGTGCTCGTCAAGCAGGCTCTCGCGGAAGGCAAGACCGAGCCGCGCTGGCACGCGGCAACCAGGCCTCCGATCACCGAGGGCGAGGCGACCTCGCGCGCGATCAAGCTTGCCCGGCTCGCGGATTGTCCGCTGTACGTGGTGCATGTGTCCTGCGGCGAGGCCATCGAGCCGGTGGCCGCCGCCCGTGCCGCCGGGTGGCGCTCATGGGGAGAGACCTGCACGCAGTACCTCTTCATCGACGAGCGACGGCTCGAGGAGCCTGACTTCGTCGGTGCGAAGTACGTCTACACGCCGCCGCCCAGGCCAGCCCACAACCAGGAACTGCTCTGGCGTGCGCTGCAGACTGGCGTGCTCTCTGTGGTTTCCACGGACCACTGCCCCTTCCGCTGGCGTGACCAGAAGACGCTCGGCCGCGACGACTTCTCGAAGATCCCGAACGGGGGCCCGGGAATCGAGAACCGCCTGCACATGCTGCACCACTTCGGCGTTCGCGAGGGTCGTCTGACGATGAACAAACTGGTCGAGCTCTGCTGCACGGCGCCCGCGCGGCTATTCGGCCTGTTTCCGCGCAAGGGCACGATTGCCGTCGGCAGCGACGCCGATGTGGTGGTCTGGGATCCCGAGAAACCGCTCACCCTCTCCGCGACCACACACCACAGCAACGTCGACTACAACCTGTTCGAGGGGACCGAGGTGATCGGTGCGCCGGAGGTCGTGCTGCTGCGTGGCCAGGTGGTGGTCGAAGGTGATGAGCTGGTCGCCTCGCCCGGAGTGGGCCGGTTCGTGCGTCGCGCCCGCTTCGGTGAAAACCTGCCCCTTGCGGCGAAGGCGGGCCTCGCTCCGGCCTAAGCCGCGGCGCGTAGGGCTGAGCGTCCTCGGGGGTCTGCGATCGGACACTGGATCGGGCCGGCCGGCATTAGGACTTGGTTGCCCCGGGAGACCGGTATTGACGATCCGATCGTCATGAGGTATACCAGCGCATACCGAACGACGCTGGGTCGGAACGCTGCCGTACCCTCTCGGGCGAAACACCGGGTGGGCGAGCTAAGAGGAGAGGAACACTCATGAGAATCCGCATTGTCGACGAGCCTCCTCCTGTCGAGGGTCGGGGCGAGGAAACCGACGGCGTCACTCGCCGGCAGGTTGTTGGACGCGGGGCCGCGGCCCTCGGCGCGATGAGCGCCGCCCCGATCCTTGCCGCCTGCGGCAGCAGCGGTTCAAGCGGCGGCTCGGGTGGCGGCGCGAACACGCTCAACGTGATCGGCATCGGCGTGGACCAGAACCCGGTGCTCAAGGCGCAGGCGAAGAAGGACCTCGGGATCACCCTCAACTACACGATCACCGACACGCCTACCACGACCCAGAAGTCGATCACCGAGCCACAGAACTTCGACGTCGGCCACCTGTACGTGCATCAGATCCCGCAGATCCTGCCCGCGGGAGTGACACAGCCCGTTGACCTGAGCAAGGTTCACGGCTGGACGGGTGGCACCAAGCTGTGGTCCGCCCCTTCGACCCAGCCGAGCAACTTTTCGGTGTCCGACCCGGGCTTCCAGCAGCCCGCGGTCGTCCCGGGAGTCGCGCCGATCCTCACGCTGGGCAAGCTCTCCACCAATCCTCAGGCGACCTACGGGGTCGGCGACGCCGCCTTCCGGATGATTCCGCTCAAGAACGCCAGGGCGCTGACCACCGGGTCTAGCCCGTTCGCCGCGGCGCTATCCAACACGCCGGCGCCGTCAAAGAGCATGCTCTCGGGCATGCCCGGCGTGTTCAACGTCGACTCGATCGGCTACAACAAGAAGGTGATTCCGCTGGTCGACAGCTGGGCGCAGCTGTTTGATCCCAAGTACAAGGGTCGCGTGGCCCTGATCAACGATCCGCAGATTGGGCCGATCGACGCCGCGCTGGCTGCCCAGGCGTCCGGCAAGCTGCATTTCGCAAACATCGGCGCGATGACCAAGTCGGAGATCGACAACCTGATCAAGCTCCTGACCGACATGAAGAAGGCCGGTTTCTTCCGCGGCTTCTGGGCGACTTTCACCGAGTCGGTCAACCTGATGGCGGAGGGCGAGGTGGTGATCGAGAGCATGTGGTCGCCGGCGCAGACCATTCTGTTGGAGGGGGGCCACGATGTGGGCTTTGCGGCTCCCAAGGAGGGCTTCCGCGGTTGGTGCGGGTGCACGATGATCTACAAGCACGTCACCGGCGCCAAGCTGGACGCGGCCTATAAGTACCTGAACTGGTGGCTCTCCGGTTTCCCGGGCGCCAACATGGCCCGCCAGGCGTACTACAGCCCCCGCCCCGACACCGCCAAGAAGTTCCTCTCTACGGCGGAGTGGGACTACTGGTACGGCGGCAAGCCCGCTGCCTCGAACCTCGTCGGCCCCGACGGCAAGGCGGCCATCCCCAAGGGATCGGTCCGTGAGGGTGGCTCGTTCACGCAGCGCATTCGGCGCTACGCTGCCTGGAACACCACGCAGCCGCAGAACTCCTACATGGGAACTCAGTGGAATAACTTCATCTCTGCCTAGCGTTCACTTGTCGAGCAACGATCAGATCGCGGATGGAGGGGTGACCGCGGAAGCCGAGGAAGAAAGGGCGGCGGCCGAGGAGCCGGCGGGCCGCCCGGGCGAGGGCGTCGAACTGCGAGGGCTGACCAAGCAATTCGGCGACATCGTCGCGGTGGAGGACGTGAGCCTCCACATCGAGAGCGGTGAGTACATCGTGCTGCTCGGTCCGTCGGGGTGCGGTAAGACCACCATCCTGCGGATGGTGGGGGGGCACGAGCATCCGACGGGGGGCGACATCCTGCTGGACGGCAAGTCGCTCGTCGGAGTCGCCCCAGCGAAGCGGCCGACAACCACCGTCTTCCAGCACTTTGCGCTGTTTCCGCACCGTAGCGTGCTCGGCAATGTCGAGTTCGGGCTTCGGATGCAGGGCATGGACAGGGAGCAGCGTCGCAAGCGCGCGCTCGAGATGATCGACCTCGTCGGACTGTCGGAGATGCGCTTCCGGAAGCCGGCGGAGCTGTCCGGTGGCCAGCAGCAGCGAGTTGCGTTGGCACGCGTGCTCGTCACCAAGCCGAAGCTGCTGCTCCTCGACGAGCCGTTCGGAGACCTCGACCGCCTGCTTCAGCTGCGCATGCGCGTGGAGCTGCGCGAGCTCCAGCGGGAGCTCGGGATCGCGTTCGTGCACGTTACGCACAACCAGGAGGAGGCGCTCTCGATGGCCGACCGCATCGTGGTGATGGAGGGCGGCCACATTCAGCAGGTCGGCACGCCGGCGGAGATCAGCCAGCGTCCTTCGAACGTCTTCGTCGCCGCCTTCATGGGCGACAACAACATCCTGAAGGGCCAGGTGACCGAGGTGAGCAACGGCCAGATACTGGTCGACGCGAGCATTGGCCACCTTGCGATGCCCACCGAGGGCGCGCATTCCGTGGGGGATCAGGTCACCCTGGCGGTGCGCGCCAGCTGCGTGCGGCTCTCCTCCGGTGAGAAGACTGAAGCTCCCAACGAACTGGTCTGCACCGTTACCGCCACCGAGTACCTTGGCGACATCGTCAAGGTGCACATGCGCGCCGGCGAGCACCAACTCCTCGCGAAGGTGCCGGAGAACAGATACATGGAGGTCGTTGGGCTGACGGGCAAGCCCGCGACCGCCAGCTGGGACGCCGGGGACGTCCAGCTCCTGCGTGACTGACCCCACATCCAGCGACAGGGAGGCGACGCAAGCGGCGGTCCATCCGCTCGACGATGAACGGAGTCTGCCTGGCGCTGCGATGCTCTCGTCGGAGGCAGCCGGCGAGATCTACGGCGAAGAGCAGGGGGGCGCGAAAGCGCAAGCGCCGCCGGGCGCCTCCAAGCTGGTCACGTTGTTGTGGATGCTTCCGGGGGCGCTATGGCTGCTGATATTCCTGGTCGCTCCCGTGATCGTGGTGCTGGTCGTGTCGTTCTTCACCGGCACGCTCACCGGGTTCAAGGAGGTCTTCACGACCGCCAACTACAGCGCGATCTTCTCAAGCACATCCACCTACCTGGGCACGCTTGGCACGGTGGCGCGCAACGCCGCGATCGTGACCGCCGCGTGCCTGCTCATTGGATACCCCGTGGCTTACTTCCTGGCCGTGAAGGTGAGGAAGGTTCAGTACGCGTTCGGATTGTTCCTGGTCGCGCTCGCGCCCTTCTTCACCAGCAGCCTGATTCGCGCGGAGGCGTGGGTCCCGACCATGTCCATAGACGGCGCCGTGAACTCGATCCTCAAGGACATCGGCGTCATCCATCACTCGCTGGGCATCCTGCTGTTCAGCAACTTCGCCGTGATCGTCGCGCTCGTTCAGCTGAACGTGCTCTTCATGGTGACGCCGATTTTCTTCCAGCTTGCGGCGCTCGACCGCAGCGCAATCGAAGCGGCTCGCGACCTTGGCGCCAACGGCTTCCGTGTGTTCACACACGTGACGCTGCCACTCACCCGCGCGGGGATCATGATCGGCTGTGTATTCGTGTTCGTGCTTTCGATGGGTGATTTCGCCACCTACAAGTTGGTCGGAGGCGGCTCGGTCGGATCGATCGGTGAAAACATCCAGAGCCTCGTCTCGCTACTGAACTACCCGCAGGCCGCGGCGCAGGCGGCCGTGCTCGTTGTGGCGATGATCATTGGCGTGGCCGTGCTGCTGCGCTTCGCCAGGCTCCAGGAGCGGATCTAGGCATGACCCAACAGGTCAAGGAACGGCTATCGAAGGTTGGACTGGGCGTCTGGTTCGCCGCGTTCCTGGTCTTCCTCTATGGACCGGTGCTCGTGATGTTCGTGCTTTCGCTCCAGAGCGAGAAAGGCGGAGCGGGTTTCCCGGCCGTGGGCGTCCCCACCGGATACTGGTACAACTATCTGACCGGGCCGAACTCCTCCGCGCTGCGCACGGCCATGGCCACATCGCTGGTGCTCGCGCTGATCGCCGGGGTGATCGGTGGTGCCCTCTCGCTGTCACTGATCATGGCCTACAGGCGCATGGGCCGCCGTACTGGTACAGCGCTTCTGTACCTCGTGCTGCTCGCGCTGATGACGCCGGGAATTCTGCTTGGCCTGGGCATGATCCTGTGGTGGAAGCTGCTCGGGCTGAGCCCGTCTCTCTACCCCGCCGGGCTGGGCGTGCACGTGGTTTGGGCGTTGCCGTTCGGATTTTTGGTGATGCTCTCGATCTTCAATCGGTATGACGTGGCGGTCGAGGAAGCGGCCCGCGACCTGGGCGCTTCGGTCGTGCAGACGTTCACGCGCGTCACCCTGCCGATCGTGTGGGGCGGAGTCTTCGGCGCGGCGCTGTTTGCGTTCACCCTGTCGTGGAACGAGTTTGAGCGCACGCTGCTGGTGTCTACGACAAATACCCTGCCGCTCGAGATCTACGGCCAGCTTACAAGCGCTGCGCTCCAGCCCAATCTCTATGCGCTTGGCGTCATCACGACCTTTGGCACGATCGTGATCGTGTTCCTGATGCTGATCCTCGTTGCCGTGATCGTGCGCCGGACCGCGCGCACGCAGGCCGCCGCCTTCCAAACTGACGAGACGGCAATCACCACAGCCGAGGAGGCGCGGACGACTCCGGTTCTCGAGGGCGCATAGAAGCGGGCAATCAGCGCGCCCATGCCTAACCCCCGCAGCAAGTCCACCGCGACCAAGGAGAACGCCCTCACCACGGACGAGCGGGACCGGCTGCTCGCGGTGAGACAGGACGGCCGGCTGGGCACCAATCGGGGGGATGGCTGGTGGCACATAACGCCGATCTGGTACGCGTGGGAGGACGGCTGCTTCCGTCACACCCTCGGAGCCGGCCGGAGGCATCTGCGCAACCTGCGACAAGACTCCCACGCCACCATCTGCGTGGACCGGGATCCGCGGCTCGAGCAAGGTCTCGACGCCGGAGCGCAGGCGGTGATCGCCTTCGGGCTCGCGGAGCTTTCGACCGACGAGCAGCTGATCCGTGAGGTCACGGAGCGGATTCTGATCCGCTACCTTGGCCCCGAGGCAACCGCCTACCTCGACCCGATCATGGCCGAGGGACGGACGATCGTCACCATCAGGCCAGAGCACTGGCTGAGCTGGGACTAC
Organism: uncultured Solirubrobacterales bacterium; assembly: GCA_963808655.1. Taxonomy (GTDB): domain Bacteria; phylum Actinomycetota; class Thermoleophilia; order Solirubrobacterales; family Solirubrobacteraceae; genus Palsa-465. The sequence continues at coordinate 220,618 of CAWEGZ010000020.1, read as the reverse complement.
AACAAGGACTGATGCCGATTCAGCCGGAGCGCATGCTCCGCGACCTGCGGGCCCTGGCGGAGCTGACGGGCACCGAGCGAGGAGCGCAACGTGTCGCCTGGACGGACACCTGGGCGAAGGCCCGCGAGTGGGAGCGAGGACTGCTCGCCGAGCTGCCCGTGACGGTGGAGGTCGACGAGGCCGGCAACCAGTGGGCCACGCTCGAGGGTGAGACCCCGGCGGCGCTCATCATCGGCAGCCATATCGACTCGGTACCTGACGGGGGCTGGCTCGATGGCTGTCTGGGCGTGCTCTCCGCGCTTGAGGTGTTGCGTGGCGTGGCCCACGAGGGGCGTCCCCCGGTGACGCTCAAGCTGGTGGATTGGGCGGACGAGGAGGGCGCGCGCTTCGGCACCAGCCTGGTCGGCTCAGCCGCTGCCACGGGATCCCTGGACCCGGAAGCGCTGCGCGAAATCCGGGATGCCGAGGGGATTACCGCCGCCGAGGCGATGGCGGCGCACGGGGTCCAGCTCGAGAACATGCTGCAAGCTCGCTCCAGGCTCCACGGAGCGATCGGGTTGATCGAGCTGCACATCGAGCAGGGGCCGGTGCTCGAAGCTCGCGATCTCCCCCTGGGTGTGGTGACCGGGACCTACGGCACAGAGCGCTGGGCGGTGAGGTTCACGGGCCAGGCCTCGCACTCGGGATCGACGCCCATGGACCAGCGCCGAGATGCCCTCTCCGCCGCGGCGCGGCTCGCGCTCGAGGTGCGGGAGCTGGCCCGCGACCGGGGAGGCGTGGGAACCGTGGGGCGGATCGACGCCGAGCCCGGGATTCCAACCGCAGTTGCCGGTGTGGCCACTGCACTGGTCGACCAGCGCCATGCCGACGCCGCGACGCTCGCCGAGGTTCGCGAGCAGGCCGAGCGGGCCAGCCGGCAGATCGCCGAGGAGGAGAGGGTAGAGGTTGAGTGGTCGCCGCTCTTCCGGATCGCGCCGATTCCGTTCGATCAGCACCTGGTCGACTCGGCGGCCTCGATCGTGCAGGACCTGCAGGGATCAGACATGCGTCTGCCGAGCGGACCGCTGCACGATGCGGCGCGCGTCGCAGAAGCCGGCGTGCCAACCGTGATGCTGTTCGTGCGCAGCAAGCGCGGCCTCTCGCACACGCGGGAGGAGGACACCGACGAGCGTGATCTCGTGCTAGCGGTGCGGGCCCTGGAGGAGCTCGTCCAACGGACCTTGCGGGAGGCGGGCCATGGATGACGCGATCCAGCGGCCCCGGCCTCGAGGACGCCTGCGCGGCTTGACCCCACCCTCGGAGCGCCCTCAGGACCAGCTGCGCCTCCGCTCCGGAGCGGCGCCTCCTCGCGAGCGGGTGATCCAACCGCATTCCACGGCCCTGTGGACGATTCTGTCGCTGTCGCTGCTGGGCTATTTCTTCTGGTATTACCGGGCCCAACGCGAGTGCCAGCAGCTGCTCGAGGACCGCTCCGACCCGTGGCTGTGGATGATGATGCTGTTCCCCGGCATGCTGCTCGTCATCCCCTACGCGATCGCGCAGGCGAGAGTCGTGGCCCGGGTGGAGATCGCCGCGCGCCAACCGCTTCACACGGCGCTCTATCTGGCGGTGTGCGTTTTCGGGTTTGTCGTTCCGGCGCTCATCCCGCTGGTCCTCCAGCCCCGGCTGAACCGGGCGGCCCAGATGGATCCCGAGCAGCTACGGCGGATGCCCATCAGCTGAGGCCGCCTACCTCGCGGAGGTCAAGCGGTGACGATCAGGCGGCCGTCGAGCAGCTCCGCCGGGGAGCCAGGAGCCCCCAGCGCCTCGAACGCCTCCCGCACATCGTCGCGTGTGGCCCCCGCCGCGAGCAGCAGCCGGAGCAGCATCCGTGCATGGGCCGCGGACATGGCCCCCGCCGGGATCAGCCCGCGTTTTGCGAGGTCTGTCTCGGATCCGACGAACGAATAGGTGCGGCGCAGAACCTCGCCAGCGCCGGTACGCGAGGCCATCACCACCGGCATCTGCGCAGCCAGCAGCTCGAGTTCCTCGACCGTGTGAGCGGGCACGTGGCCCCCGCCGGTGGCCTCGATGACGAGAGCGCCATAGCCCGCCGGCGCCACCGCCGCCGTCAGCAGGCCCTCGTCGCCCTGCCCATAGGTGAGCAGCGCGACCGGCGCTGAGCTCTCGACGGCGGTCAGCTCCAGCTGGCGTCGCCCCACAGGCCGCGAGCCGATACGAACGGCGCCCTCGCTGAGCCAGCCGACCGGCCCGGCCGGAGAAGAGAGAAACGGGGAGAGGCTCTGGGTATGGGCCTTGCGCGCGAAGCGCGCGGCGTGGATCTCGTCGGCGAATACGATCAGTGCGCCCAGCCCGCGGGCGTGCTCGCTGACCGCCGTCTGCACCGCCCCCAACAGGTTCGCGGGTCCATCCGCCCCGGCCAGCGTGGGGTTGCGCATCGCGCCCGTCACCACCACCGGCGCCTCGGCGCGCACGAGCAGATCCAGGACGAAGGCGGTCTCCTCGATCGTGTCCGTCCCCTGCGTGACGACCACACCCACGGCGCCCGTCTCAAGGCGATGCTCGATCTCCCTGGCGAGCGCGATCAGGTCCGCCGGGGTGAGCTCGGGGGACGGCACCTGCCTGAACGTCTCGGCTTCGATCTGAGCGACCTCCGCCAGTCCGGGCACGCTGTCCACGAGCTGCTCGGCGCTGAGCCTGGGCGTAACGCCGGTGCCCGAGCCAGTCGAGGCAATCGTGCCCCCCAGCGCGAGCACGGCCACCGAGGGAAGAGGTCCTGCGCTCACGCGGCCGGCAGGCGCGCCGTGGCCCGAGCCAGGCGCTGGAAGGCGTCGAACGACTTGCGCAGGCGGTCACTGTCGATGCCGCGGGTGATGAACACCACATCGGAGGCGGCTTCCGGGATCGCATCACGGTCGAGATGCTCGGGGGGGTGGACGACGTGCTGCACCCCGTTGACTGATACGACCGTGCCATCTTCGAGCTCGAGCAGCCCCTTGACCCGCAGCACCTCCTGTCCCCGCGCGTGCAGCAGCATGCTCAACCACACCGCAAAGCCGAGCCAGTCGACGGGCCGTTCAAAGCGCAGGCACAAGCTGGAGATATCCTCCGTATGCGCCGAGATATCGGCATCGGCGCCCTCCTCGCCGCCCCGGCGTGGTTGCACCGCCGCCGCCTGGGTGCGCCCGCGCGGGTCGCGCGCTACCACCCCGTGCACCGCGGTGCGAACGCTTGCCGCTGGGTTGAGTGCCTGCAGGGCCGCGGCGATCCGCGCGGCCTCCTCCTCTTCCACCAAATCGACCTTGGTGATCACCAGCTCGTCAGCGACGAGCACCTGTTTGCGCGGCTCTGGATGCGAGGCGAGCTGCTCCGTCCAGTTGACCGCGTCGACGGTCACGAGGAGGCGTTCGACCTCGAAGTGATGGCGCAGCATCGGGTCGTTGGTGATCGTGAAGACGATCGGCGCCGGATCGGCTAGGCCGCTTGTCTCGATCACCACACGGCTGAGCCGCTGGGTTCCGCGATCGCGCGCATCCAGCAGGTCGCGCAGTGTTTGCACGAGGTCCAGGCGTTTGGTGCAGCAGGCGCAGCCACCGCCAAGCAGCTCGACCCGCTCCTCGCAGGCGCGCAGCAGCTCATGGTCGAGGCCCACGGCCCCGAACTCGTTGACGATGACCGCGGTGTCACTGCCGCCGTCGAGCATGTGCCTCAGCAGCGAGGTCTTCCCTGAGCCGAGGAACCCGCCCACGACCAGGACCGGAATTCGCCCGGCCCGACTCAAGGCCCCGTCGCCTCGCTGGTGAGTTGCTCGAGCAGCTCGGGCTGGAGCGGATCCAGCGGGTGCTTCAACAGCCGCTCGGACGCGGACCAGACCTCGCCGAGGTTCCGCGCGAGGAGCACCTTGCCCTTGCGGTCGGAGATCAGCGAGGTCAGGCCCGTGGAATCATCGCTGTAGTCCAGGCCCTGCAGCGCCATGATCCGGGTCATGAGCGCTCGTCGCCGTGCGCGTACCGAGGCCGAGGCCTCGGTACCCACGGGAGCATCGCTCCAGTGCTCCTCGCCGGTCAGCCCGTAACAGAGGATGCACATCTGGATCAGCGCTGACCGGCTGGGCTTCTACCCCGCGAATGGCTGGCGACGGCGGAAATCATCCGCTGCTTCCTCCATCGTCACCCACTTGACGCCCTCATGCCCGTTGAGGTATTCGATCAGTCGCTCGAGCATCAGCAGCACCTGTGGCCGGCCGCTCACGTCCGGATGGATGGTGAAGGGGAAGACCGCATAGTCCATGTTCGCGTACACCCAATCGAACTGGTCGCGCCACATCTCCTCGATGTCGCGGGGGTTGACGAATCCATGGCTGTTAGGCGAGCCCTTGATGAACATCATCGGTGGAAGGTCGTCCACGTACCAGTTGGCCCCGATCTCGACGAGGTCGATCTCCTTGCCGCGCTGGAGCGGCTTCATCCACTCGGCCGCTTCCTTGGTGTAGTCGATCTTCGTCCATTGATCGCCGACCCGCGCGTAGAACGGCGTGAAGTCGTTGTATCCCTGGCTGTGGTCGTATGTGAAGCCGTACTTCTGCAGAAGCTCGGCGGTGACGTTGGACATCTCCCACCAGGGAGCGACGTATCCACGCGGTCGCTTGCCGGAGACCTGCTCGATGAGCTCGACGCACTTCTTCAGCACGTCCTCCTCCTGCTTGGGTGACATCGCGATCGGGTTCTCGTGCGAGTAGCCATGGGCGCCGATCTCGTGCCCCGCGTCGACGATCATTTGGACCGACTCGGGGAAGGTCTCGATCGAGTGCCCGGGGATGAACCAGCTCGCCCGGATGTCGTGCTTCTGGAACAGCTTGAGCATCCTGGGCGTTCCGATCTCGCCCGAAAACATCCCGCGCTGGATATCCGACGGCGAGTCCTCGCCGCCGTATGAGCCGAGCCACCCGCCAACGGCGTCGATGTCGACGCCGAACACCGCCATGATCTCCTTGGGCACCGCTATCTCTCCCTTTCCTAGCTGAACGTTCTGCTGCGTACGACTGTATACGGAGCCGCCATGCCCATCAAGGACTACAGTTTGGCCGTGGCCTTGTACGAATACCGCTGTCCTGACGGTCACAGCACCGAAGTGTTCCACCGCGTCGGCGAGGCGCCGAGCGTTCGTTGCGAGGTATGTGGAGCGGCGGCCGGACGCGTGATCAGCACGCCGATGATCCACACCCAGTATTACTTCTCGCCGCAGGTCCACGGGGCGCGGCGCCCCCGTCACCGCCCGACCGAGAAGGCCGAATAGATGGCCCTCGGCGGCATCGCTTTCGAGGCGGAGCTGACGCGCGAGCAGGCCGAGCGGCTGTCCGAACTGATGACAGATGCCCGGCCCACGCGGCCAGAGGGGGTCCTTACCGCGTCGCTCGAGTACCACGCCGGCCGGGCCCGCCTGGTCGCAATCTGGCGTGACGAGGAGACCTTGTCGGACTATCTGGCGCAGGGTTCCGTCCCGCGCGGCACCGAGCTCATGCGGGCGGTCGGGGTGGAGCCCGTTGTAAGCAGGTTCGAGGTCCTCGAACTCGGCTGACGATCTACTTCGGACGACCCCTAGGCCGGACGGGGAATGAGCGGCTGCCCAGTTTGCAGCCGCTCGAGCCCGCCCATGCCCCAGTGGGTCTGTCCGTCGGCGGTGAGCACGGAAGGGACACCGCGGACCGCCGCCCGCTCCGCCTCCGCGCGGATTTCGCCAATCCGGCCGATCATGGCCGGCGAATAGGCCGCGGCGATGGCGTCGTCCCGGTCCAGCTCGGCGCGCTCCGCCGCGCGCGCGATTTCCGCGTCGGTCGCTATGTCAGTGCCCTCGCAGAAGAATGCCTCGTATAGCGCGCGCCTGAAGGGCCTAAGCTGCCCGGCGTCCGCTGCCCACACGCACGCCGCCAGTGGCAGCGTGGAGCGCGGCTGGTAGCGCGGGAGGTGAATCTCGAGCCCGAGCTCGAGCGCCCGCCGATAGACCGTCCGGGTCCAGTCGACGCGCAGGTGATCGCCGCGCGGCTGGAGCAGCGGCCGTGGTGCGGGGCGCAGTTCGAACGGCAGCCATCTCACGGCCACCTGCCCCGCGTCCTCTGCCTGCTCGACGACGTGCGACTCGAGGTACGAGTAGGGGCATACCACGTCGTAGTAGAAGCAGATCTCACCAGCCGCCGGCATACCCGTCCTTGCGTGAGTCGGACCCGCCGATAAGCGTACCCGCGGGTGTCCGCATGATCGCCTGGCCTCCGCCGAACAGATACGTGTCCGATTCCCGGACAGGTTCCAGTCCCTGTGCGGCGACCTCGTCCGCGCGGTCCCAGAGGCCGTATTCGAGCAGGACCCGCCTCCCCGAGACCCTGAAGCGCGGCCGATCGAGCGCCGTTTGGGGATCGAGGCGTTCACCGAGCAGCCCTTGGACCAGCTGCACGTGAGCCTGGGCCTGGATGAAGCCCCCCATCACTCCGAACGGGCCCACCAGCTCGCCGTCTCGCAGCAGCAGTCCGGGGATGATCGTGTGATAGGGGCGCTGGCCGGGCTCCACGCCACCCGAGACGGCGAAGCCGAAGCCGCGGTTGTGCAGGATCACTCCCGTTCCAGGCGCAACAACGCCCGAGCCGAAGCGCTCGAACAGGCTCTGCACCAATGACACCGCCATGCCGTCCTTGTCGACGGCGCACACATACACCGTGCCTCCCGCCGGCTCGAACACGAGCTGGGCCTCCTCTCGTGCTCGGCGCGCCAGAGCATTCGGCTCGAGCAGCGCGCCCACGTCCGCGCCGTCCCGCACCTCGCGGAACGCGTCCTCGAGCGCCAGCCGGCAGCACCTGATCTGGTCGCCCAGGGTGCCCTCGGTCCGCTCCAGCAGGGCCAGCCCCTCGAGCGCGGCGATTCCCTGCGTCGGCGGGGGCAGCTCCAGCACCGTGTGATCCTTGTAGGTAGCCGTGAGCGGCTCGACCAGGTGCGCGCGGAAGTCCGACATGTCCTCCTCCGAGAGCCACGTCGCGGCGCAGATGGCCTCGGCCACTTGCCCGCGGTAGAAGGCGGATGCGCCCTCCCGTCCGATCTGGGCCAGCGTCCGGCCGAGGTCGGGCAGCCGCATCCTGGTGCCCACGGTGGGAGGGGGGCCGTAGCCATCGGGGACCATGGGTGCGCCTGCCCAGGCGGCGGCGCTACGAGGCCCCACTGCAAAGCCTTCCTCGGCGAGCTCGATCGCGTCCTTGAGGCATTGCTCCAAACCGAGGCGTCCGTGGCGCTCGGCGAGCAGCGACCAGCCCGCGACCGCTCCCGGCACGTTGACCGATCGCGGACCGTAGCGCTCCGGGGCCTCGCCGGTGGCCGCGATTCGCGGCGCCGACCCGGCGGCATCGATCCCCTGCACACGGCCCCCGTCGAACACCAGCGCAAACAGATCCCCGCCGGGGCCAGTCGCGGTCGGCTCGGTCACGCATAGCGCGGCCGCCGCCGCCAGCACCGCGTCGGCGGCGTTGCCCCCGCGCCGGAGCACGCGCAGCCCAGCGGCGGTTGCGGTCGTCTGGCTGGAGGCCACCATCGCGCTCGCCGCCACCACCGGCGGTCGCGACACGGCGGCCGGTGGATCAGGTGTTGAGCTGTGACCGCGGCCGGGTACGAACGGCGGCATCAGATGACGCCGTCATGCCGCAGCCGATCTATCTGCTGTTGGTCCAGGCCGAGATCCTGAAGCACCGAAGCGGTATCCTCGCCGACCTCCCACCGCGCCGCCGAACGGACCCTGCCGGGGGTGGCGGAGAGCCGGGGGACCACTCCGGGAGCGGTGACGGTCCCGTGTACTGGATCCTCGTACTCGATCAGCAGTCCACGCTCGCGAAAGTAGGGGTCGTCGTAGACGTCGGCCGCGGTGTTTACCGGCGCGCATACCACCCCGGCCTCATTGACGATCCGATCGAGCTCCGCGGCCGTGTACTGGGCCGCCCACGCGCCGATGAGCTCGTCAAGCAGGTCTTCGTTCTCGCCGCGGGCTGTGTGCGAGTTGAAGCGGGCATCGTCGGCCAGCTCGGGTCTTCCGATCAACGCAGCCAGACGCCGCCACAGCGTGTCGTGGTTGGCCGCGATCACGACCCAGTGCCCGTCCTTTGAGCGGTAGACGTTCGAGGGAGCAATCCGCGGCAGCCTCGTGCCGGTCGGCTCGCGTACCACGCCGGTCTTCTCATATTCGAGGATCGAGGACTCGGTCACCGCAAAGCAGGCATCCGTGATCGAAGCATCGACCACTTGCCCCTGTGCGCCGCGCGCGTCGCGCGCGTACAGGGCGAGCACGATTCCCGTGAACGCCGACTGGGCGGCAAGCGTGTCGCCGATCGAGATTCCATACCGGGGTGGGGGCTGATCCGGATAGCCGTTGATGTAGCGCAGGCCGGCGATCGCCTCGCCCGCCGCCGCGAATCCGGGACGGTCCTTGTAGCTGCCATTCTGGCCATACCCGCTGACGCGGGCATAGATCACATTGGCGTTGAGAGCGTGAATCTCTTCTGGCCCGAGATTCCAGCGCTCCATCGTCCCCGGCCGGAAGTTCTCGAGCACCACGTCGGCGCTCGCGGCGAGCTCGCGGGCAATTCGCTGGCCCTCTTCGAGGCGCAGGTTGAGCGTGACCGAGCGCTTGTTGCGGGCGAGAATGGACCACCACAGAGAGTGGCCGTTGTGGCGCAGCCGTCCCCACTCGCGCATGGCATCTCCGCGCGGCGGTGGCTCCACCTTTATGACCTCGGCGCCAAAATCGCCGAGCAAGGTGCCCACGTAAGGGCCGGCCAAAAGCTGGCCAAATTCCACCGCGCGCAGGCCGGCAAGCGGGCCGTCCGGTAGGGAGTCGGCGGTCTCCGCGGTGTCGGGGCCGGGGCTGCGCTGCTCGCCTACAACTCTCTCCATCTGGCACTCTCCTCACGCCAGGCGGTGTTCCGGGACCGCGGCAAACTTCGTATACCGCAGCATACAGCGAGCAGGGCGTCCGCTTCCAGCCTCCCTCTACTGGGGAGCAGCACGCAGATAGGCCTCATGCCTGCGGAGCTTCAGGCGCGCTCGTTCGTAGATCGGGTAGTCCACGAAGCCACCGTCCACGCGGATGGAGGCCGTGCCCTGCGCCTCCGCCCGCTCGAAGGCCTCGACGATCCGGCTTGCGGCTGCTGCTTGCTCCGGGCTCAGCTCGGAGAAGGCCCGGTTGATGGGGTCGATCTGTCTGGGGTGGAGCGCGACCCGTCCCTGGAACCCGAGCGCGCGAGCCCGCCGGCTATCTGCCAGAAGGCCCTCGCTGTCGTCCATGCGGAGGTACGGTCCGTCGATCGGTGCCGGCATCCCGGCGGCGCGAGCGGCCACGATCAGGCGGCCCCGGGCGTACAGCAATTCGATCCCCTCATCGGTCAGATCGACGCCCAGGGAGGCAGAGAAGTCGGCCACGCCGAACATCGCCGTGGCGGTGCGCGCGGGCGCCTGCAGCAGGATCTCCTCGCACCGGGCGATCCCAAGCGGCGTCTCGAGCAGTGCGATCAGCGCGATCCCGCCCTCGGGCAGCTGTCGCTCGGACTCGGCCAGCGCGAGCGCCTCTGCAGCCGCCCGCAGTGCGTCGGGCGCTTCGACCTTCGGCACGACAATCGCCGCGAGCCCGCGATGCGCGACCGCCGAAATGTCGTCCCCTAGGCGTGAAGTCTCGAGGCCGTTGACACGTACGGCGACCGTGGCGCCGGGGCCAGCGCGGCCGACTGCCTCACGGGCCGTTTCTCGGGCCCCCGTCTTCTCGGACTCCGCCACCGCGTCCTCCAGGTCGGCGACCACGAGGTCCGCTCCGCTGATCGCCGCCTTCTCGAGTTTGCGCAGGTCGTTGCCGGGTGCGAATAGGACTGCGCGCAGGAGCTGCTCGCGCCAATCCACGTGCCCCGTGGTTGGCCGGCTCACGCGGCCGTCCCGGGTTGCACCTCGAGCAGCGTCGGCTCGTCGGTGTCGACGATCACGAGCTTCCGCGGGGAGATCGCGAGGATTGCTGCGGCCACGAGCGTGGCGCCGATCGAGACCGCCCAGACCGCGGACCAGGAGCCGGTCAAGTCCTTGATTGCGCCGAGGATGGGAGGCATTACCGCGACTCCGCCATAGATCGCCGTGAGCCCCCGTCCCGTCGCGCGGCCCAGGTCTCCGCGGCTCGCGGCGTCGGTGATCAAGGCCATATAGACGCCGTTCCAGCCGATCGACGAGAGACCGAGGAGGGCGATTATCAGCCACAGCGACGGGCCGGCGATGCCGCTAAGCAGGGCCGCGAGCCCGATGACGCTAATGCCCGCGATCAGCACCAGCGTGGTCACGTGGGAGCTGAACCGGTCCGCAATCCAGCCCCAAACGACGCGTCCCACGCAGGCGGCCGCGAACGCAACGCTCAGCGCGATGCCGGCGGCGGTCTTCGAAAAGTTGTGGTCGTCGACCAAAAAGACCGTCAGGTAACCGGCGAGACTGAGCTGGACGCCCGACATCACGAAGCCAAAGAGGGCCGTGGACGCTCCACGCGGCACGGCTATTCTGGCTGGCGTCTGTTCGGGGCGATGTGCGGCCCCGCGCGGGACGTCGAACCATCCGGCGGTCTCGCGCCGCGTGATCCAGCGCCCGAGGAGCGCGCCGCAGACAAGGACGGCCACCGCCAGCGTGACTGCCGGCCGCCACCCGAGCAGCTGGGCGAGGCGGGGCAAGACAAGGCCTGACGCCAGCCCGCCAATGGTCACCCCGGTTTGCTTGACGCTCAGAAACAGGGCCCTGTGCCGACGCGGCACGAGCCCGGTTGAGAGCACGTTGGTGGCCGGATTGACAACGCCGTAGCCCAGTCCGGCAATCGCGATCCCGATCAGGAACGCCACGCGCGTGGAGGCGATCACCCCGATGCCGAGGCCCGTCGCCAGTCCCAGCTCTGCGAGCGTGAGCGCGCGGCCCGCGCCGATCTTGTCGGTCACATGCCCCGCTGGGACCGAGGCAGTAAGCGCTCCCAGAAACACCAGCCCGGGGATCAGCCCGATCTCGACGGTGCTCAGGTGAAGGCTCAAGCGCAATTCGGGTGCCAGCGCACCCAATCCCAACGTGCTGAAGGTGCTGGCGGCCATGGCGGCCACGGAAACGCTTAGCCCGACCAGGACGGGCGGCGTCACCCAGCTCATGCAGGCCGGGAGGTACTCACAGTTCTCCGGCCTCGCCGGCGGCGAGGTGCTGTGCCAACACATCGCCGCCCCTGCGCAGGTGACTGCGCCAGTGTTGCTCGGCAGCCTCGCCATCGCCCGCGCGAAGCATGTCGATCAGTTCGCGGTGATCCTGATCGGATCGCTGGCGTCGCTTCTCATCGAAATAGACGTAAGCCTTGTAAAGCAACGGCAACTGGAAGACCTGGACGAAGCAGCGGTTTAGCGGAGCATTGCGGGCGCAGCGCACCACCATGGCGTGGAAGCGCTGATTGTCACGTGACAGGGCCCTGATCACGTCGGGGTTCATCTCCATCGGCTCCGCATCCATGTCGTCCTGAATCAGCGACAGCGCGCCGAGCTCAGCCTCCGTAATCCGCTCCGCAGCCATGCGGGCCGCGAAGCTCTCGAGATGAGCGCGGAGCTTGTAGATGTCCCGCACCTCGTCGCTGGAGTAGCGCCGCACCGCCATGCCGCGACCGACTCGCGCGACGAGGTTCTCGCGCTCGAGCTTCAGCAATGCTTCGCGCACGGGCGTCCGACTGACGTGGAGGCGTTCCGCCAGCTGCTGCTCCACGATCCGTTCGCCGGGCCGGAGCGTGCCGTCGAGAATCGAGCGCCGAATCGCGAAATAGGTCTCCTCGCCAGGAGTCGCGGGTGCCCCGTACAGGTCGGCAACTCCAAGCTCGGTTGCCGTATGCAATGGCATACGCAAACAGTACATTACGCACGGCGCAGCCCGTCCGACCTGGCGGCCGTGCCGGTTTTCACGCAATTGTGACCGCCCCGACGACACCGCCGCAGGGCTCGCTGCCTGATAACCCTGCGCCGCCGGACGAAAGCGTCACGGGAGCTCCCCAACGGACGCTCCGGCGCGACGTTGTCGCCGCCGTGCTGTGGATGGTGGCGGTCGTTCCAGCGGCGATGGGTTTCTGGCTGGTCGCAGGGTCGGTAGCGGGAGTCACGCACGCACAGACGCCGAGGCTCGTCGCGGCTTCGCTCCTGGGGCTAGCGATCGGAACGTTGCTGCAAGTCGCCTTCGGCTTCAGGCTGCCCATGTATGAGGGCCCCTCGGCCGCATACCTGGCCGCCATCACGGTCGTCGCCGCGGAGGCCCGGCAGGGGCTTGCCGCGATCACGGGCGGACTGATCGCCGCCGGCGTGTTCGTTGCCTTGCTGGGGGCGCTCGGTGCCGACCGGCTGATGGCCAAGGCGTTCACGCCCTTGGTGGCGAACGTGTTCGTGTTGACCGTGACGCTCGCGGTGATCCCGGAGACGCTCCAACGGGCGGTGGGGGCCACCGCCGGTCTCCCCGGAAGGGCGTCGGCCTGGGCCGCCACGACCGTGGTGGTGCTGGCCGCGCTCGCGCTGAGGCGCTTTCCGCGCCTCGTCCCCTACAGCCTGCTCGTGGCCCTGGTCCTCGGCACCGCCACCTACCTCGCGCTGGCCGGGACGCCCGGCGTCGAGCTGAATGGCGGATTCGTCGCGCCTTCAGTGCTTCCTTGGGGTGCGCCCCGAGCCAGCGCCGGCGTGGTGCTCCCATTCTTGGTCGCCGGAGCGCTGGCGGCATTCAACACAGTGGCTTCGGGAAAGGTCGTCGCGGCTGCCCACAGCTTGGAAGTGCGCCCGGGCGCCCAGCGGCAGTCGTTCCTGATGCACGGTGTGGCACAGGCGGGCACGGCGGTGTTCGGAAACCTCGTGGGGACGGTGTCTCGGGTTGACTCGCTCGCGATCGCCCGGCTGTTGGATCACCGTGGACGAGCGCCCTTGTTGCTCTGTGGCACGGTGGTCGGCACGCTCGCGTTTGTGAGTCCGTTCGTACACCTCGTTGCGGCTGTCCCGCTGAGCGTGTCGGCGGCGCTGCTCGCGGTCCTGCTGGTGCTGATCCTTGTCCACGCGGCCGCCGCACTCGCGCGCGAGTCACGCATGGTGGTCGTGTTGGTGGTGCTTCCCGCCCTGATCCCGAGCTTCGTCTGGATCGTCATAGGCGGCTCGCTGGCACCGACCGCACAGCTGCTCATCAACCCGATGCTGTGGGGCGTTTTGCTGGCGGTCGTACTGGAGCGAATCGTGCAGCCTCGGGCCGGGCTCGCCGGCTCGCGCGGCATCGGAGGGCAGTGAGCGCGCCGGCGCAGTCGCCCTCAGGCGTGGTCGCGAGCAGACGCGCGGGACCGATTGGCGCCGGCCCCGCGGCGCTGCTTGGGGTGACCATGTTCTTCTGGGGCACGGCCTTCCGCGCCACCGCGATCGGAGCGCAACACGCCTCGCCGGTGGTGTTCTCGACCCTCCGAGCGCTGCCGGCAACGCTCGCACTCCTTGGCGCGGTCGCGCTCACCCGCTCGCGGCTGCCGCGCTCTCGTCGCATGCTGGGCTTCGCCGTCGTCACAGGGACCTTGACCGTGGCGCTCACATTCGAGGGGATCGCCGAGGCCACCAAGCTCGCGGGACCGGGCAACGCAGCGGTGCTCACCAACTCGGCGCCGTTCTTCACGGTGCTCTTCGCGAGACTGGCGCTGGGGGCCCACACACCGCGCATCGCGATCGGCGGGCTCCTCGTCGGCTTCGCGGGCGTGGTGGTGATGGTCTCCAGCCAGCTCGGCGGCGGCTCGGTCGGCCACCTGCTGCTGGGCAGCGCGATCGCGCTGGTGACCGCAGCGGGCTTCGCAGCCGGCGCGCTGGTCATCGCCCACGTGGCCGCGCGCGACCCGGAGCTCGACATGCTCGGCTTCACCGCGCTTCAGTACATCATCGGCTCACTTGTACTGCTCGCGCTCGTCGCCATCTCCGGCCATCCTGGCAGCACCGACTGGGGCTCAGGGGCGCTGTGGGGAGCCGTCGCCTGGGTAGCCCTGGGGAGCTCCGCCGCGGCATCCATGTGCTTCAACATGGCGCTTCGCCGCATCTCGGCCGCTCGGGCCACGGCGTGGCAGTTTCTGGCGCCCGTGGTCGCGGTGGTGGTGGAGGCGGTGCGCGGAAGCACTCCTGGCGCGGTGGTGATCGTGGGCATGGCGCTCGCCATCGCCGGCGTGGCCGTGGTGAGCATGGCCCAATCGTCGGGCAAATCCTCGCCCGCGTAGGATGACCGTGAGCGTCCTCGAGAGGAGAGAAACCGTGCCCAGAGTTTGTGTGCTCGTGCCATTCGCGTTCGACGAGAAAGGGCTCGCCAATCGCCGTGAGCAACAGCGGTCGGTCAAGCTGTCGCCGGACGTAGAGCTCGATTACAAGCCCGTCAAGGCCGGCCCCGCGCTGTATGACAGCTACCACGATTATGTGCTCGCGGACTTCGCGATGCTCGAGGCGGGCCTGGAAGCCGCCGACGAGGGCTATGAGGCGCTCTGCATCGACACGATGAGCGATTCCGGCGCCAACGCGCTCCGCTCGCTCCTCGATATTCCGGTGATTGCGCCCGGTCGCGCCTCCTACCTGACAGCGTTGATGTTGGGCCATCGCTTCTCGGTGCTCACGCAGTGGGATGGCTGGATCGCGCTGTATAAAAAGGGCGTGCGCGAATACGGCCTCGAGGACCACCTCGTGTCGGTGCGTTCGATCAACACCCCTCCCGACGTAGAGAATCTGCTGGGCGGCAAAGAGGATGTGGTTTTCCCGAAGCTTCGCGAGGCCGGCCTCGAGTGCGTGGAGGACGGAGCCGACGTGATCTGTTTGGGTTCGACCACCATGCACCAGGCTCACGGCTATCTGAGCGAGCAGCTTCCCGTGCCCGTGATCAATCCCGGCCCGCTCAGCTACAAGCTGGCGGAAACGATGCTGTCGCTCGGCCTCACCCAGAGCCGGCAGGCCTATCCACGGCCCAATGTCGAGAAGCGGCCCATGATCGAGGCGATGGCGCGCGCCGCCGCCGAAAGCGAGCAGGCGCCTGCCTGAGCGCTCGGCAATGGCTGACGGCAGCACCACGACGGGCTACCGCATCGCCGTACTCCCGGGCGACGGCATCGGGCCGGAGGTGATCCGCGAGGCGCAGGCGACGCTGGCGCTGGCGGCGGAGCTGTTTGGCTTCGGCGTGGAGTTCGAGGAGTTCGCGGCGGGCGGAGCCCATCATCTCGCCACGGGGGAGCCGATTGCACGGGGCGCTCTCGAGCGGCTGGCGGAGTTCGACGCGATCCTGGCCGGACCGTTTGGAGATCCGCGGGTGCCCGACAGCGTGATCCTCTGGGGCACGATTCTGGAACTGCGACAGCGCTTTGACCAGTACGTCAATCTGCGCCCCGTGCGGACGCTCCCGGGCGTACCAGGCGCGTTGCGGACGCTCGAGTCGGGCACGCTCGACCTGGTGGTGGTGCGTGAGAACACCGAGGGCGAGTACTCCGGCGCGGGCGGACGGGTGCATCGCGGTCGGCAGGAGGAGGTCGCAGTCGAGGTTTCGGTGTTCACCCGCGCCGGCACCGAACGGGTGATTCGCTACGCCTTCGAATACGCGCGCGTGCGAGGACGGCGCCGGGTGACAAGCGCGACCAAATCCAATGCGCTCCGTCACGCGATGCCGTTTTGGGACGAGGTGATGGGCGAGGTATCTGCCGACTATCCCGAGATCGAGCATGAGAGCGTGCTGGTCGACGCGCTCGCGGCGAGAGTGGTCAGCGCCCCGAGCTCGCTGGACGTCATCGTTGCCAGCAACCTCTTTGGCGACGTGCTCAGCGACCTGACCGCCGCAGCTGCGGGCAGCCTGGGGACCGCCCCCAGCGCCAACATCGATCCGTCGCGCTCTAAGCCCAGCCTGTTCCAAGCGATACACGGATCAGCGCCGGACATCGCCGGCCGTGGAATCGCCAATCCCGTGGCCGAGGTCCTGTCGGTCGCGCTGATGCTGGAGTTCCTCGGCGAGGGTGATTGCGCGGCAGCCATCGAGCGCGCGGTCAGCGCGAGCACGGCCAGCCCGCAGACGCGCACGCCGGATCTCGCCGGATCGGCAAGCACCCGCGTCGCCGCTGACGCGATTCGCGAGCAGCTACTCGAAGACGTCGAGCGGAAGCCGGCAGGTGACGAGCGCGTTGGGGATGTTGACCGCCTCAGCCACCCGTAGATCCGCCGCCACGCTGGCGAGCACGTAGGCCTGCTCGCGACTCAAGCCGCGCTCCGCACCCAGCCACTCGATCATCTCGAGCAGGGCGCGTCTGGCGGCGAGCGTCGCGCTCATGCTTTCGTTTTGTCCCTCATCGTCCAGCGGGATGCCGGTCGTCTGAAAACAGGCCCGCGGGGCTTCGGGCCGCGGCTGCGTGTACTCGATCGCCGGGAAGCGCGGACGCCACCCGAGCGTCTCCGCCCGGCGCAGTGAAAGCTCGAGCGTCACCGTCGCTGCCACCTCTATTGCCGTCCCGCAGACCTCGCCTTCGCCCTGTGCCAGGTGCGCGTCGCCCACCGAAAGCAGAGCTCCCGACACGTACACGGGCAGCAGGAGCCGGCTGCCCTCTCGCACCTGGGCGATGTCCAGGTTGCCGCCGTTCTCCCGCGGCGGAATTGTGCGGAGCGCCTCCGAGGCGTACGGCTCTGAGGCGGGCACTGCCGACCTCGGCTGAGGACCGAGCACAGCTTCACCGCGCTGCGCGAGTGCCTGCTCGCGCTGGGCCGCGCGCGCGAAGAGCTCGCGCGAGGGCGCGACGGCCACACAACCGAGAAAGGGCTGGCAGGGAATCGCAACCCCGGGCAGGTCCGGCGATCGGGCGAATCCGCTCTCGATCTCCCAGCGCACGAGGTACGGGTCGGAGAAAAGGTCGCCGAGCAGGCCGAAGCCAGGGATCACCGCGGTCGTGCCGAAGTGGTCGCAGTCGATCCGGCGCGGCGAGACCACGAGCACGTCACCTGGTTTGGCGCCCCGGATTTCGATCGGCCCGGTGAGCGGGTGGTTGGCGTCGAGATCGATCGTTTCCAGCGCCGTCGCATCGCTGCTTGGGTTCAGCTGGCCATCCATGCCGTCGCGCAGCTCTAGCTCGATCTCCTCGCCGGGGTCGACCGTGGCGATCGGATGAAGCTCCGGCCAAATCCGGTTGTGGCTGTTATGGGGGCTCTGGACGATCGAGGTGTCCCACTGCACCGAGACGCGAGCGCTCACCCCGGCTCTCCGGTTACAGGGGCACTCGGAGCAACGAGGCGGCGCACCAGTTCGGCGGCATCGAGGGCGGCCTCCTTCTCCCGCGCCGACCATTCGCGGGCTCCACCGAGGTGGTGCAGCGAGATGATCCCGAGAATATTCCCCCGCTCGCGGACCGGGGTCACGATCTGCGCGCCGAGGCCCCCGTAGTGCGCCAGCATCGCCTGGAATGCCGGGTCCTCTGAGGCGGTAGCGGTATCCGGCTGCACCACCTGCGTGGCACCGCCGAGGATGGCCTCCACGACGGGTTGACCCTGGAGCGAGACCCCGCGATCTCCGATCAGGGTTCCCGTACCCGTGGTCCGCGACTCGTGCACGACGGGGAAGTACTCGCCCGGAACCTCCAGTCGCAGGGTGCAGCGGTTCACGCCGACGCTCGCTCGGAGCTCGCCGACGATCGCCTCGAGCGCTTCGGCGCGCAGTCGGCCGTAAGCCTCGCCCGTCATTGCCGGGCCACGGAACTCGACCTGGTCACCCGTGGAACATACCGTGTGCAATCGCATACAGTTGCGCGGAGGCGCGCGATCGAGGCGCGCCGCCTTCACCGCCGAGAGAGGAGCAAGCGATGCCGTTCGCGGACGTGAACGATGTGCGGCTGTACTACGAGTTCACCGGTCCGGAGGACGCTCCCCTGATCCTTCAGTTCGGCGGATCGCTATTCGGGCGCCAGAACTTCGACGCGGTCAACGACGGCTTTCGCGAGAACTTCAGGCTTCTGAGCTTTGACGCCTCGGGCTATGGGCGCTCCACCCAGCCGCTGGTGGAGTACAGCGTCGTGAAGTGGGCCGAGGAGGGGGCGGGTCTGCTGGACGCGCTGGGGGTCGAGCGCGCGCTCACGCACGGAACCTCGATGGGGGGAATGATCGCACTGGCGTTCACGGCGATGTATCCGGAGAAGACCATCGCCTCGTGCGCGGACTGCGCGATGGCCCGCTGCGATACCTACCGGCGGGTGATGTTCCGCAACTGGCGCCAGCAGTGCGAGGCGCTCCCTCTCGATGACTTTTGCGACCTGCTGACCATTCAAGCCGTGGGGGCAGCCTTCCTCGAGGCTAATCCCGATGTGTTCGACAACGTCAAGCGGATCGTCGCTCTCAACTCCCCTTACACAGTCCGGCAAGCGTGCCTGGCGATGGAGAGGATGGACCTGGAGCCGCTCGTGGAGCGGATCAGCCGCCCGATCCTGTTCACGAACGGTTCGCGCGACATCATGACCCCGCCCGATTTGGCCCCGTCGGGATTCAGCGCACGGCAAATCGTCGAGCGGGTGCCCGAGTTTGCGCGACTGCACGCGTTCCCTGACATCGGGCATGCGGATCTGCTCGAGGTGCCGGATGAAGCCGTCCGGGTCGTGAGCGCCTTCTTCAAGGAGGTGCTCGCGGCCGACCCAGCCGCCGAGCATTCGCAGGCGCCGGTCTAGTCGGGCAGCGACGTGGCCAGGCTGGCGAATAAGACGGCGGTGATCACGGGCGGAGCATCCGGCATCGGCCTTGCCGCGGCGGAGCGCTTTCGCGCCGAGGGAGCGACGGTGATCGTCGCGGACGTCCGAGCAGAGGAAGATGGCGAAGAGCTAGTCCGCTGCGATGTGACAATCGCTGCGGAGGTGGAGCGACTCGCCGCGCACGCGCTCCAGCGGCTGGGGCATGTCGACATCCTGTTCGCAAACGCTGGGGTGTTGAGTCATCGCGATTCGACCACGATGACCGAGGAGGATTGGGAGCGCGTCTTCGCAGTCGACGTCAAAGGCCTGTGGCTGGTGTGCCGCGCGTTTCTGCCAGGCATGCTGGAGCGACGCTCCGGCTCGATCATCCTCACGGCCAGTCAGCTCGGGCTGGTCGGCTACCCGGGCGCCGCGGCGTACGCGTCCGCCAAGGCGGCTGCAATCAACTTCGCGCGCTCGCTGGCGGGAGAGACGGGCGCGTATGGCGTCAGGGTCAACGCACTCTGCCCCGGGCCAACTCTCACGCCCGGTTTGGAGGACTGGTTCAAGGAGGGGGGCGATCCCGAGGCGCGCGAGCGTCTGGCTTCCTCCACGCTGCTTGAGCGGCTCGCGTCCCCCGCCGAGATCGCGGCCGCGGCGCTGTTTTTGGCCAGCGACGACGCCACGTACGTGACCGGCTCGGCCCTGGTCGTGGATGGTGGCTACACGGCGGTCTGAGCTGCGCGACCGGCACGCGCTGCGGACGCGCCAAATGCTTCGCAGCGGCTGCCGCCGCTGGGGATATGCTCACTGCTCGGCCGACCGTGACCAGGGCGCAACCAGCATGAGCGAGGAGACTCTCGGCGCGCCGCTGCAGCGCGTCCGCAAGGCATACGAGCAGGTTTACGACCAGCTGCGCGAGCTGATCATGCATGGCGAGCTCGAGCGTGGGCAGCGACTGCCGGGCGAGGCTGCGCTGGCCCGAGAGTTCGGGGTCAGCCGCGGGACCGTCCGCGAGGCGCTGAGGCTGCTCGCCGCGCAAAACCTGGTCCGGACCGCCAAGGGGGCGGCCGGCGGCAGCTTCGTGACGCTGCCCACGGCGGACCACGTCTCGGAGGTTCTTCAGGCGAACATCCGCCTACTGAACGAGTCGCGGGAAGTATCGGCTGAGGACATGCTGGAGGCGCGCGAGCTGCTGGAGGCGTTTGCCGCGCGCACGGCCGCGCGGCGGCGCCGAGAGGACGATCTCGACCGGCTCCGGGCATGCATTATCGAGGACCCGCTGGAGCTAGGGACCGAACGCCAGCACGCCCAGAACACCGGTTTTCACACGGCGCTGCTCGAGGCGTCCGGGAACACTCTGCTCGCGATCGCCGCGCAGCCGGTCTTCGGGATTCTTCAGACCAACATGCGCCGGCGCGAGATCGAGCAGGAGACGCTGGCGCGGGTCAACGAGGACCATCGCCAGATCCTCGCGGCGGTCGAGCAAGGCGACGCGGATGCCGCGGAGCGGTGCATGCGCGAGCACCTCGCGATGCTGCGTGAGACGTATGTGCGCCTCTGGAAGCACGCTGGCGAGCCCCAGCTCGCGGGCTCTGGCACCGGCGTCGGTGACTGAGGCGGAGATGATGGCGCCGGCGGGCGAGGCCTCGGTGCCGCCGGACCTGGAGCGCCGGCTGGGGGAGGGGCTCGGTATCAGCTTCCTGCCCACCGTGTTTATCCTGCTTACGAACCACGAGCCCTATCTGCGCGCGGCGACGGAGGCGTTCCTGGCCCGGCCGCCGGACGCGATGCAGGAACGTGCTGAGGAGATCCGCCGCCTCGGCTCCGACGCCGCCGAGCGGCTCATTGAACGGCCTTGGCGCCTGGACGCTTCGGCGCGGTCAATCAGCGCGCTGATCGAGGCGTACAACAAGGTCAACCCGCCCTCGCTGCTGTTCACGCTCTTTTTGTGGCCCCGGCCCACGAGCTCGTTCCGGATCATGGAGCTGCCGTTACCGGCGCGCCCGAGACGACACGACGGCGGTGCCCTGCTCGCCGACATCGATGCCTGCCACGGCAGCTTCAGGCTCCCGGGGTTCTGGCGCGAGCTCGCCACGAGCTGGCCCGAGCACGCGGCATCCGCGTGGGAGCTGGTGCGAGCGCTGCCCCGGCGCGCCGGATTCGCCCGCGCCTGCGAGGGCGTTCGCTCGCTGGCGCTGAGGACGCTGGTCGGGGAGAGCGCGCCCGCCCCCGCCACGCTTGGCTGTGGCCCGGGCGAGACGGCTGCAATCGCCAGGATCCTCTCTTTCTATGCGATCGTGCTTCCAACCATGGTGATCGAGATCGAATGCCTCCGCCATGCGCTTGCGCTCGATGCGGGCGGTGTCCCCGGAGAGCCCGAGCGATGAGCCACGTGGCCGTGATCGGGGTCGGTCGCATGGGCGCACCTATGGCGCGGCGGCTGCTGGCTGCGGGACACGAGCTGACCGTGTACGACAGCTCGCTCCAGGCCTCCGCGGCCCTGTGCGATGAAGGAGCCCACAGGGCGACGGGTCCGGCGGAGGCGGCGGCCAGCTCGGAATTCACGATCACCTGCCTGCCGACACCGGACATTGTTGAGCGCGTGGTGCTGGGCGAGGGAGGCGCGCTCGCCGGGGCAGGGAAGGACGGGATCCTGATCGACATGAGCACCTCGCTCCCCAGCCTGGCCCGGCGCCTCGCGCTGGCTGGCCGCGACCGAGGCGTGCCGGTACTGGACGCGCCCGTCAGCGGAGGACCGCGCGGAGCGGAGCGGGGGACGCTGGCGATCATGGTGGGAGGCGAGGCAAGCGCGTTCGAGCGCGCGTCGCCGCTCTTCGAGGCGCTCGGGAAGGTCGTGCGCCACATGGGTCCACCTGGCAGCGGCCAAGCCACGAAGCTCACCAACAACCTGCTCGCCGCCACTCACATGGCGGTATTGGCCGAAGCCGTCGCGCTGGCGCGCAGCGAGGGCCTGGACCCGGCGGCGGTCTACGAGATCGTCTCGAACGGCACCGGCGACTCGCGCGTACTGCGCAACCGCTATCCAGCCCCGGGCGTGCTCCCGGACGCCCCCGCGAGCAATGGATGGGCACCGTTGTTCCCGGTGGATCTGATCGCGAAAGATGTCGCCCTGGCACTGGCAACGGCGGAGGAGCATGGGCTGGAGCTGCCCGTCACCGATGTGGCCCTCACCCGCTACCGCGAGGCGCAGGCGGCTGGCCTCAGCGAGCTCGACTACTCCGCAGTAGCGCGGCTGTTCGCCGGAGGGGAGTGAGCGCGCTGGGCTTGCGGGCAGCCCCCGTTTCATGATGTCGGACAATATGAGCGGACCCGAGAGGAGAGGCCATGGATGACGCAACGCGACAGCTCTACAGCGACCGGGGACTGGGCGGGCGGCAGGGCGCCGGAACACGTCCGGCGCTCGTGATCGTCGATCTCAACCGCGGGTTCACCGACCCGTCCTCGCCCTTGCACTGCGACACCGACGAGGCCGTGGAGGCCACCGCGCGCCTGCTTGAGGCGGCGCGTTCGAGCGGCTGTCCGGTGGCGTTCACGACGATCCAATACGACGAGAGCGCTCGGCGGGTGGCCAAGGCGTTCATCGACAAGGTCCCCACGCTGCTCACGCTTGCGCCCGACACTCCGTGGCCCGAGATCGATGATCGCATCGCCCCGCTCCCCGAGGAGCCCGTGCTGTTGAAGCTGTTCGCCTCTGCGTTCTTCGGCACCCCGCTCGCGCCGATGCTGGCGGCTGCGCACTGCGACACGATCGTCGTCACCGGGGCATCGACCTCGGGATGCGTGCGCGCTACCGCGGTGGACGGGATGCAGCACGGCTACCGCGTAGTTGTCCCGCGAGAGGCCGTGGCGGACCGGGCGCAGGCGCCGCACGAAGCCAACCTGTTCGATATCGACGCCAAGTACGGTGACGTAGTCTCGACCGAGGAGGCGCTCGCGTTCCTGCGGGCGGCGACCTTCGCGGATCGCCCGATAGTCGAAGGGGCTGCATGAGCGCAGGCGGGTCAGGCGCCACCGGGGCCGATGCGATCATCATCGGCGCCGGCGTGATCGGCGCCGCGATCGCCTTCGAGTTGTGCAAGCGCGGTTACTGCACGCTCAATGTCGACAAGCTGCCGGCGGCGGGATACGGGTCGACGAGTAGCTCCACCACCGTCGTCCGCGCCCATTACTCCTCTCGCGACGGAGTCGCGATGGCGCACGAGGGATTCTTTTGCTGGGAGGAGTGGGAGCGCTATCTCGGAGTCGAGGACGAGGCGGGGTTCGCGCGCTACGTGAGGTCAGGAACAGTCCTGCTCAAGAGCGCCACGGGCCATCACGAGACCGTGCTACGTCACTACCGCGACCTGGGCGTCGAGTTCGAGGACTGGGACACCGACGAGCTGGCGCGCCGAATGCCCATCTTCGACACCGGCGCGTTCGGGCCGCCACGGCTCCCCAGCGATCCAGGTTTTTGGCAGCCCCCGGAGGGACAGCTCGACGGCGCCGTCTTCACCGCGGGCTCTGGATACGTGAACGATGCCCAGCTGGCGACCCACAATCTCCAGCGTGCCACCGAGGCCCACGGCGGCCGATTCCGCTTCAGAGAGCAGGTCGTCGAAATCCGCCGCAACGGCGGGCGAGTCCGCGGAGTCACCCTCCAAAATGGCGAGCAGCTGGACGCCCCGGTGGTGGTCAACGTTGCCGGCCCGCACTCCTTCTTGATCAACAGACTGGCCGGCGTCGAAGAGGAGATGAACGTCAAGACCCGTGCGCTGCGCCACGAGGTCCACCTCGCGCCCGCGCCTCCCGGCTTCAACTTCGAGGCCGACGGGCTTCACACCTCCGACGGGGACACCGGGGTCTATTTCCGCCCTGAGGCGGGCAACAACATCCTGGTCGGCTCCGAGGATCCCGAATGCGATCCCAAGGTCTGGGTGAACGATCCGGACCACTTTGACCGTGGCGTCACCGAGGCCCAGTGGGAGGCACAGGTGTACCGGCTGGCCCGTCGCATTCCGACGCTGCCGATCCCCCACCAACGCAAGGGCGTGGTCGACCTCTACGACGTCTCGGACGACTGGATCCCGATCTACGATCGCTCGGAGCTGCCAGGCTTCTATATGGCGATCGGAACGAGCGGCAACCAGTTCAAGAACGCACCCGTGGCCGGCCAGCTGATGGCGGAGCTGATCGACCGCGTGGAACGGGGCCAAGACCACGACGTCGATCCAGTCAGGGTCAAGGCTCGCCACACGGGCGTCGAGTTGGACGCCGGGTTCTACTCCCGGCTACGGGAGATCAATCCCGACTCGAGCTTCTCCGTGAACGGGTAGCCTCGGCAACGGGGAGCCTCAGGCCGGGACGGTCTCCTCGACCAGCGTCCCGTAGAGCTCGGGCCGCCGGTGACCGAAGAGGTAGAGCTCATACTCGCCCGGGATTACGTAGTCCTTGTCGCGCGCGCGTTGGAGGTCGCAGTCGGCGACCAGCAGGGTCTCTTCGTCGGCTCCCGCTTCGGCCAAGCGGTGGCCGTATGGATCCACGATCTGGCTCCACCCGCAGAACTCTCCTGAGCGCTCCTTGCCGATGCGATTTGCGGTCAGCAGATAGACGCGGTTCTCCGCCGCCCGAGTTCGCGTGATGAACTCGGTCTGGAGTCGGGCGGCGAGGGGGAAGTTGGTCGGGTGCGCGACCACATCCGCACCTTGCAGGGCGAGCGTGCGCGTCACCTCCGGGAAGCGAAGGTCGTAACAGATCTCGATTCCGATCCGGCCCAAGGCGGTATCCCACACCGGCAGCTCGTCGCCCCCGACCACGAACCTGTCGACGCCGAGAAATGGCAGATGTGTCTTGCGGTAGGTGCCGAGCAGGCCGTCCGGCCCGACGAGCACCGCGGCATTGTGCAGCACCTCGCCGTCGCGCTCGAGAAGCCCGCAGACGACGTGCATACCTAGCCGCGAGCACTCGTGCTGGAGCAGCTCGGTCGAGGACCCCGGGATCTCATCGGCGAAGGGGAGAGCCTCCTCGGCGCTGTTGAACATGTAGCCCGGGACCGCACACTCGGGCAGAACAAGCAGCTCCGCCCCCGCTTGTGCCGCCTCCTGGAGGCGGGCCGCGCAGGCCTCGAGATTGCGCTCCTTCTCGCCAAGTCTTGGTTCGGTCTGGGCGACCGCAACGCGCACGGCGGGGAGTCTACTGTGGGCCGAGAGCGTTGCATACGTTAGTATGCGAAGCGTCCTGGGCCACACGCTCGCTGAGAAGATCCTGCTCTCGCATTGCGACGCCGACGAGGTACGGCCGGGGGACGTAGTGATGGCCCGTTGCGATGTCGTCTTGGCCAACGACGTCTCCGGACCGGTTGCCTTTCGAGCGCTCGAGAAGATGGGCGCCACCGAGGTCTTCGACCCCGCCAAGATCGTGATCGTCGCTGACCACTTCATGCCGGCCAAGGACACGCGCTCGGCCGAGCTGCAGAAGCGGCTGAAAGAGTGGGCCGACACGCACGGCGTGGCGTTCTACGGCCAGGGGCGCGGCGGCATCGAGCACACCCTGCTCTGCGAGGAAGGGTGGGTGTGGCCTGGCGCCGTCATTGCCGGAGGCGACTCCCACACCTGTACCTACGGCGCGCTGGGCGCATTCGGCACCGGCCTCGGGTCGACCGACATCGCGGCCTGCCTCGCCTTTGGCGAGTTCTGGCAGGCAGTGCCTGCCAGCCTTCGCGTCGAGTTCACGGGGGAAAAGGGCCCGTTCGTGACGGGTAAGGACCTGATTCTCGCGGTGCTCGACCGGATCGGAGTGGGAGGAGGGACCAACGCCGCGCTCGAGTTCACCGGTCCCGGGTCCGAGGCGCTTTCGATCGACGAGCGCTTGGCGGTCGCCAACATGGCTGTGGAGGCGGGAGCCGAAACGGGGCTGTTTCCCGTTGACGAGGCGACCGCGAACTACCTGGAGGGACGTACCTCGCACTCATGGACGCCGGAGCGCTCGGACCCAGATGCCGAATTCGCGCGCGAGGTACGCATCGATCTCGCAACCCTCTCCCCGCTGATCGCGCTCCCGCACCTCCCCGGAAACGTGGCCGCCGTCGGCGATGTCTGCGGCCGGAAGATCGACCAGGTCTACATCGGCAACTGCGCCAATGGGACCATGACCGACCTGCGCCAAACGGCCCAGATTTTGAGCGGCCGCACGGTCCACCGCGACTGTCGGATGATCGTGGTGCCGGCCACCCAGCAGATCTATCGCCAAGCGCTCAAGGAGGGTCTCCTCGACGCCTTCGTCGAAGCCGGCGCGATCGTCTCGACGCCGACCTGCGGCGCCTGCTTCGGCGGCCACATGGGCTTGCTCGGCGCCGGTGAGGCGGCCATCACCACCACCAACCGCAATTTTCGCGGCCGCATGGGCTCATCTCGGGCGGAGATCCACCTGGCCAACGCGTATGTGGCGGCCGCGGCGGCGGTGGCCGGGGAGATCGTCGATCCCGCGGAGCTCTCTACGGCGGTGGCGGCTTGATCATCGAGGGCCGCGCCGTCGTGATCGACGGCGACAACGTCGACACGGACGTGATGTATCCGGGTCAGTACCTGAACATCGAGGACCCGGACGCGATGAAGGAGCACCTCTTCGAGGGCCACGATCCGGCGCTGCGCGAGCAGATGGGCGAGGACGCAATCATTGTCACCGGCTGGAACTTCGGGATCGGATCTTCCCGCGAACACGTCCCGCTGGCGATGAAGGCTTGGGGTGTGCAGTGCGTATTGGGCAAGAGCTTTGCGCGGATCTTCCGGCGCAACTGCGTGAATCTCGGTCTGCCGGCGGTGGCCTGCGCGGACGCGGCGGAGGCCGTTCGCAGCGGATCGACCATCGGCATCGACCCGCGAAGCGGCGAGGTGAAGGTCGATGGAGAGCGCTTCCAGGCCGACCCCGTCCCACCCTTCGTGCTCGAGCTTCACGACGTGGGCGGACTGGTCCCATGGGCCCAGCGGCGCACGGGGGCGGCGTGAGCCGCCCGCGCGGCGCCGGAGTGCTAGCCCGGTTCGCGCTCGGTGCCGGTTGCCGCCTCGCTGCCCGCCGCGGCGCCAATCATCGCGCTGATCATCGCCGGCTTGGGGACGTCGGGCCGGCGGTACGCACGACGGCTCTGGGAGAGACCCAGCGACAGCATCGTCTCGGCCAGCTTGTAAGTGAGCGGCCCTGGATTTATCACCGGCACGGGGAGATTCGCCGTGAGGTAGCCGTGCGCGTCGTGCATCGTGGTGGAGCCCAGGCAGATCACCTCGGCACCGTCCTCGACGCACCTCATTCCCTCATCCCGAAGTCGCGGGAACACCACGTCCTCCTTGCCGCCGAGCAGATTCTCGAGGTCGGGCATCATGTTGATGGAGCGGATGGAGGCCAGGTGGTTGACGAGTCCCGCCTCGGCCACGCCCTTCGCGTACGCCGGAATCCAGCCGTCCCACTGGGTGAGCACGGAGAACGAGTTGCCCAGCATGAGAGCGGTCAGGTATGAAGCGCGCCCCGGCGCGACGATGGGGATGTCCAGCATCGAGCGCAGTGGATTGGCGCCGGAGTCGCTCATCGTGTCAATGCAAATCGCCTCGTATCCCTCCTGCGCGGCCTCCAGGCCGGCCTCGAGCATGCAGAGATCGGCGAGGACATAGTCATGGTGGCTGTCGAGGAGCGCTGGGCTGGCCTTCACGGGCTTGTAGTCGAGCTCCATGTCGAGGCCCAGCTTCACCGAGCGCTGCTGGCGGCGGCGGTTGGCGACGGCGTTCTCGTCAAGGGGGAATGGGACCAGCACGCACACGCGCGGCATGTTCTCTCCTCTCATCGGTCAAAAGCGAACAGCGCGCACGGTATCCGCAGCGCCCTGGAGGGCGCGGCTGATGCCCCCCGGTGGTTTTCACCTGGGAGTCGACGTGGGAGGAACCTTCACCGACCTGATCCTTTACGACGAGGATGCGAGCCGGATCCACGTGCACAAGCTGCCCTCAACTCCGTCTGACCCGGCGGTGGCGATCGCGCAGGGGGTGCGGGAGGCCTGCACGCTTGCGGGAACGGAGCCCGCCAGGCTCTCGGAGCTGCTGCATGGAACGACGGTGGGTACCAACACGATCCTCGAGCGCAAGGGGGCTCGGGTGGGAATGCTCACCACCGAGGGCTTCAGGGACATCCTGCACATCGCGCGCCACCGCAAGCCATACAACTTCAGCATCATGCAGGACATACCGCAGCAGTCGCGGCCGTTGGTGCTGAGGCAGCTGCGACGGTGCGTGACCGAGCGCGTACTGACCGACGGCACAGTGTTGACGCCGCTGGACGAGGAGTCGGTCGATCGCGAGCTGCGCTATCTGGCCGCCCACGGAGTGGAATCGGTGGCGATCTGTCTGCTGAGCTCATTCGCGAATTCGGTTCACGAGCAGCGACTCAAGCAACTGGCTGAGCGGCTGAGTCCCGAAGCGTTCGTCTCGGTATCGAGTGAGATCGCCCCGCAGCACCGCGAGTACGAGCGGTTCTCGACCACAGCGATCAACGCCTATATCGGGCCTCGCGTGGGACGCTACCTGGACCGGCTGAAGGAGTCCCTCGAAGGGTCGGGGCTGCGAAGGCCGCCGCATCTGATGCAGAGCTCGGGCGGCATGACGACCTTCGACGAGGGTCACTTCTCGCCCGTCAACCTGGTGCTTTCGGGCCCGGCCGCGGGACTACTCGGGGGGATAGACGCGGCCAGGCGAAGCGGTTTCGCCAACATGATCACGCTCGACGTTGGTGGCACCTCGGCTGACATCTGCGTTGCGCCGGAGGGCCAGGCGCGGATGAAGCACCTGCTCGATTCCTCGATCGACGGCTATCCGGTGATGGTGCCGATGATCGACATCGAGACGATCGGCGCCGGGGGAGGATCGATCGCGGCGGTTGAGGACGGACGCGTGATCAGGGTTGGGCCCGAGAGCGCCGGCGCCGACCCCGGCCCCGCTGCCTACGGACGGGGAGGGACAAGTGCCACGGTCACGGACGCCAACGTGGTGCTGGGGCGGCTGCGGCCGGAGGCCTTCCTCGGCGGCCGCATGCGCCTAGATGCCGGCCTCGCCCGGACCGCGCTGTCAACTGCGGTCGCGGAGCCGCTGTCGATATCAGCAGAGGCGGCGGCGCTCGGAGTGATCGCGGTGACGGTCCACAACATGGTCAACGCGATCGAGACCAACTCGGTACGCAAGGGCTACGACCCCCGCGATTTCGTCCTGGTCGCCACGGGCGGCGCCGGCCCGCTGCACGCCGTGGAGATCGCGCGCACGATCGGGATCCCGCACGTCGTGATTCCGCCTCACCCAGGGGTGACGGCGGCGGCGGGTCTGCTCGCATCGGATTTGCGCTACGAGCGCGCAGCGACCGCCTGGCAGGACCTCGCCGAGCTTGACGCATCCGCTCTGGGCGAGGTCTACGGACGACTGGAGGACGATGTCGGCCGGCATCTGACCGCCGCGGGCTTCGCCGGCGAGCAGGTTGAGCTCCAGCGCTGGGCGGAGTGCCGCTACGTGGGGCAGGGCTATGAACTTCGCGTGCCCGCCCCCGCCGGCCCGGTGGACGAAGCGTGGGCGAGGGAGGTGCGGGACGGCTTCGAGGCACGGCATGAGCGCGAGTACTTCGGGCGCTTCTCCGAGCTCGGCGTACACCTCGTGACCGTCCGCGTGACCGGCATCGGGCGCATGCCCGCACTGCGCTGGCCCGAGCTCGAGCGGGTGTCGGGGGACGTCGCGCGAGCGCACGTGCACGAGCAGGAAACGGTGTTCGGCCTCGGCGGCGACGTCGAGCGGCTGCCCACGAAGATCTACGCCCGCGCGCGGCTCGGCGCCGCAGACGAGCTCGCGGGGCCGGCGATCATCGAGCAGACGGACTCGACCACGCTCGTGCCGCGCGGGGCCACCGCGCGCGTCGACGGGATCGGCAACATCGTCATCACCGTGTAGGCCATGGCGGGCACGAGCACACATGCGGCGGATCTCGGCGAGGGCGCCTACGAGGAGCTCGACGCGATCACGCTCAGCGTGCTCGGCGGCGCATTCAAGGCGATTGCCACGCAGATGGCCCAGGTGCTCTACCGCATGTCTTACTCCAGCATCATCCGGGAGTCCGAGGACCTGGGGTGCGGGATCTTCTATCCGGACGGGGCGGAGCTGTGCGAGAGCGACACAACGCCGATGCACGTGGGCTCGATCCCCGGATACCTGCGCGGGATCATCGCCGTGGTCGGTGACGAGGTGCACGAAGGGGACGTGTTCCTGCACAACGATCCCTACCTGGGCGCGTCGCACACCCCCGATCTCTGTGTGGCGATCCCGATCTTCCACGAGGGACGACTGTGCGCGTGGTCCTGCGCAAACGGACATCTTGCAGACCTGGGCGGAATGTCGCCGGGGTTGATGGTCCACCCCGTGGACGTGTGGGCGGAGGGCCACCACTGCACGGCACTGCGAATCGAGGACCGTGGGACGCGCAACGAGGAGCTGTGGCGCCACATCTGGGCCAACACCCGGACGCCGACGCTCAACGCCGGGGACACCGAGGCGTTGACCGCGGCTTCCCGGCTCGGCCGAGCGCGTTTTCTCGAGCTGATCGATAAGTATGGCGTCGAGACGGTGTT
This sequence comes from uncultured Solirubrobacterales bacterium, assembly GCA_963808655.1. Classification (GTDB taxonomy): domain Bacteria; phylum Actinomycetota; class Thermoleophilia; order Solirubrobacterales; family Solirubrobacteraceae; genus Palsa-465. Next base: position 190,257 of record CAWEGZ010000020.1, on the reverse strand, counting down.
CGCAGCCGGCGACTACTGGCTCGACTACTCCGAGCGCAAGCTCCGAGCCGAGATCAGCCGTGCTCCGGACGGTGTCTACCGGGCCCCCACGCAATGGCTCGACGATGACGGGGAAGATCTTTCAAAGCCGCTGCGGGTCGAGGTCGCGATCGAGATCTCCGGCGACCAGCTGAAGGTCGACCTGACGGGATCTAACGAACAGGTGCCGACCGGCTACAACTGTCCCTTCTCGGGCTCGACCCAAGTGATCGTGTTCTCGATGGTCCGCTCGATCCTGTTGGACGAGGTGACCGCCGGAAGCGCGGTCCCGCAGAACAGCGGCATCTTCCGGGCGGTTGACGTGGTCGCTCCGCGGGGATCGATCTTCAATCCCCGCTTCCCAGCCGCGTGCACGGCGCGAATCAACCAGGTGGCGAAGATGGCCGACTCGATGAACCTGGCGCTGGCCGAGGTCTTCCCCGATCAGGTATGCGCCGGCAGCGCCGGCCATACCTTCTTCGTGTCCTATTCCGGGCTGGTGGAGGGGGGCGAGGAGTACTGGGTCTACATCGAGGTCAACGAAACCAGTTACGGTGGCCGACCGCACCGGGACGGGCTCGACGCCGTGGACTGCCTGATGGCCAACACCCGCAACAACCCGATCGAGGAGCTTGAGCTGCGAAACCCGATGCGCTGTCTGCAGTACGAGCTGCGGCCGGGGCCCGGGGCCGGCCGATGGCGCGGCGGCATGGGCGTGGTCCGGACTTGGGAGGTTTTGACCGACACCCTCTTCAGCGGCGAGGGCGACGGCTCGAGCGGCGTCAGCCCGCCCCGCGGACTGTTTGGCGGGCGCGACGGATTGCCGGGCGAGATCGTCGTCAACCCCGGCCGCGACGACGAGCGGCGCATCCCCGCCAAGTCCACCAACTACCACCTGCGCGCCGGCGAGGTCATCTCTTTGCGCACCGCCAACTCCGCCGGCTATGGAGACCCGCGGGAACGCGACCCCACCCTGGTGCTGCGGGACGTGCTCGACGAGGTGATCGCGCCGCAGGAAGCGGCGGACGTATACGGCGTGGCGGTGGACATTGAGGTCGAGCGCATCGATGAGCCGAGGACGGCGGAGCTGCGCGCGCCGTGAACTCCTCGCCTGCCGGTTCTTCAAGCACGGCCAGCAGGCCGCTGCGCTCCTGGATGTTCGTTCCCTGCAACCGCCGGCGGTTTCTAGAGAAGATCTACGAGCCGGGGCCTCAGCCCGACGGCGTCTTCTTGGACCTCGAGGACGGCGTTGTCCCGGAGGCCAAGCAGGCGGCTCGGGAGAACGCGGCGGCGGTGTTGCGGGAAGCTCTGCCCGGCCCGTTTCGAGCGGTGCGGGTCAACGCGGTGGGAAGCAAATGGTTTGAGCAGGACATCGAGGCGGTCCTCGGGCCCGGGCTGGAGGGCCTTTGCATCCCGAAAGTGGAGAGCGCCGGTGATCTCGAGCCGGTGGTCGAATTGCTGAACAGGCTCGACCCGGGCGGCGAGGTGCGGATCATCGCCGCGATCGAAAGCGCCGTGGGGCTGCTCCATGCGCCGGCGATCGCAGCCGCCCACGCTCGCGTCCTGGGGATCATGTTCGGTGCCGAGGATTATGCACTTGACGTGGGCCTCTCCACCAAACGCGAGGCGGAGGCAGCCGAGTTGGTGTATGCGCGCTCGGCAATGGTCGTCGCCGCCACCGCCGCGCGCGTGATTTCGATTGACGGCGTATTCCCCGACCTCGACGACCCCGGGGGCTTCCACGCCGATGTGGTGCGCGCTCGCCGCCTTGGGTTCCGGGCCAAGTCCACCTTCAACCCGCGCCAGGTGGAGGCGATCAACGAGTACTTCAGCCCCACGCACGAGGAGCTCGAGTACGCGCGCCGCGTGGTGGCGGCATTCGCGGCGGCCGTGGAGCGGGGCGACGCGGCCGTGGCCGTCGGCGGGCAGCTGGTCGACCTCCCGATCGTGCGCCGCGCGGAGGGCCTGCTCGCGCTCGCCGACAGATTGGCGCACGGCAGCGGGAACGGCGGGCCTGCGCTCGGCAGCAAAAACACGGTCTCGGAGAGGGAGGGCCGCTGATGGCGCAGTTGAAGACCGGCTGGGAAGGGCGCTATTTCGAGGACTTCGAGGTCGGTGACCTCTACCGCTGTCGCTATGGCCGGACCGTCACCGAGGCCGACAACATCCAGTTCACGCTGCTGACGAACAACACGAACCAGATCCACTTCAACCGCGACTATGGCGAGCGATCGGAGTTCGGCTCGACGCTTGTAAACAGCGCACTGACGCTGGCGATAGTCGCGGGTATGGGAGTCGCCGACCTGAGCGAGCACGGCTTCGCGCTCGGCTGGGAACAGGTCAAGTTGCCAAATCCCGTGTTCCCCGGAGACACGCTCTACTCGGAGACCGAGGTGCTCGAGGCGCGGGAGTCCCGTTCGCGTCCCACTCAAGGAATCGTGAGGGTGGAGACCCGGGGCTACAACCAGCACGGCGACCCGGTGATCTCCTACAGGCGTTCGGTGATGGTCTACAAGCGCGCACACGCCCCCGGAGTGGACATCTTCCCGGAGCCGAAGCGCGGCACAGGAGATGATGGCTGACTCGCTCGAGCGCGCGCTCGAGGGCATCCGGGTGGTGGCGCTCGAGCAGGCGGTCGCGATGCCCTTCTGCACGTTGATGTTGGCGGCGCTCGGCGCCGACGTGATCAAGGTCGAGACGCCGGAGCGGGGCGACGTGGTGCGGGGCTGGGACAGCGCCGTGGCCGGGATGTCAACGGGGTTCGTCGCTTTCAACGCGGGCAAGCGAGACCTCGCCGTCGACGCCAAGCATCCGAAGGGCCGCCGCCTGCTTCGCCGGCTGGTCGAGCGCAGCGACGTGTTCGTCGAGAACTTTGCACCGGGCGTCGCCGCGCGCCTGGGGCTCGGCGCGGATGAGCTGCGGGCCGCCGATCCTCGCCTGGTCTACTGCAGTCTGTCGGGGTACGGGCAGGACGGTCCGTACAGCGACGCCAAGGCTTACGATCTCTTGGTGCAGGGCGAGTCGGGGCTGCTGCTCAGCAACGGAACGGAGGACGAGCCCGCCAAGGTGGGGATTCCCGTGACCGATCAGATCGCGGGAGTTCACTGCGCACTTGCGATCGTCGCCGCCCTGCGCCGCCGTGATCAGACCGGCGAGGGCGCCTATCTCGATGTGTCGATGCTCGAGTCGAGCGTCTACTGGCTCGCCTATTACCCGCATCACTTCTGGCATGGGCGCGCCGAACCGCCTCGCTCGGGAATGCGGCACCAGTACCTGTGCCCCTACGGACCGTTCCCGACCGCCGATGGCCAGTACGTGAACCTCGTGGTGGCCTCGGACGCGGACTGGAGGAGGTTCTGCCAGGCGATTGAGCGCCCGGAGTGGCTGGAGGACTCCAGGTTTGCCACGGTGGGGGCGAGGAGCGAGCATCGAGCCCAGTTGGATCGCCTGGTCGAGGACCTGACGGTCTCCAAGCCGGTCGCCGACTGGGAAGCGCGGCTGAAGGCTGCCGGCCTGCCACACGGGCGGGTGCGCCCGCTCTCGGAGGTGCTGGCGCACCCCCAATTGCGGCACAGGGAGATCTTCACCGAGGGCGACTCGCCCGTCGGACCGCTGCCCCTGGTTCGCTTCCCCCTCGCCAGGGCCGAGGGCATGAACGTGCCGGGACTCGGAGAGCACACCGAGGAAATCCTGGACGAGCTCGGTTACGACGAACAGGAGGTCGCCGAGCTTCGCGGAGAAAAGGTGGTCTAGCTAAAGGGCCTGAGCAAGCCCTGACCGCCTGCGATCAGCCGGCGCCCGGGTGGCGGCGGAAGAAGTCAGCGACCGCCCGCGCGTGCTCCTCGGAGTTGTCGAAGATCGTCGAGTGGTTGGAGCCCTTTACCACGTAGGTGTCGCCGTTCCGCAGGTTGTCCGCGATCCATTGCTGTCCGGCGCCCTCTGGTCCCTGGTCCCACGGCGTCATGACGTCTTCATCACCGCCCACGACGAGTGCCGGCGCGGTGATCCGCTTGACCCAGTCTCGGTTGTCCATCGCGTTCATGGCTTCGCACGCGGCGATCATCACGTGCGGAACGTTGGAATCGCGCAGGATCTGCTGGATCGTGTCCACGCCCGCCTGGCCCTCGGGCGTCTCCATGTATGCCTTTGAGAGGCACTGCCAGGAGATCAGCTCGGCCAGAACGCGGCTGCCGACGCCCTCAAGCCCGATCAGATCGATCCAGTTCTTGAACACCAGCCGCCCGGAGAAGCCGAGCTTGGCGGCCGCGCAGTTGATCACCACCGACTGAATCCGATCCGGATACTTCCCGGCGAGTACCGTCGCCACCATGCCCCCCATCGAGGTCCCGTGGATATGAGCCTTGCCGATCCCGAGCGCGTCGAGCATGCCCACGGCATCGTCCGCCCACACCTCCAGGTCGTAGTGCTGCTCGGGCTTCTCCGACTGCCCGTAGCCGCGCTGGTCGTAGTCGATACAGCGAAACTCACCTTTGAGCAGCGGCGTAACCGGAACGAAGTTGAAGTGCCCAAAGCCCGCGCCGTGGATCTGGAGCACGGGTTCTCCGTCGCCGCTGATCTCATACCAAAGCCGCGCGCCGTTCACGTCAATGAACTCATCAGCCATGCTCTCCTCCTTCAGCCGCCATGCTCTTCTCTTGGTTCAGGGTCCGCGGGAGTATATGTCAGACATCTACGGCAACTACTGTGCCCACGAGGCATCAAGCGCGTTCGGAGGGCCTGTCGCTGCGGGTCGGTTGACAGCTCCGATCAGTGCGGGTACAAAGCGAAAAGTCCGACCTTTGGCCACATGACTCAGGCGCTCACATCAGCACAGATCTCGGCCACCCCGGGCGGGGAACGACCGTGACGCTGCCGCTTGCGGACGTGCGCGTGATCGCGGTGGAGCAATACGGCGCCGGCCCATGGGGAACGCTGCAGCTGGCGGACCTCGGCGCCGAGGTGATCAAGATCGAGGATCCGCAGTCCAGAGGGGATGTGGGCCGCTACGTGCCGCCCTACCAGGAGGGCGAGGATTCGCTGTTCTTCGAGACCTTCAATCGCAACAAGAAGAGCGTCTCTCTAGATCTTCGCTCCGCGCGCGGGAGGGAGGTGTTCGAGGCGCTCGTGGCGAGATCAGACGCCGTCTACTCGAACCTTCGCGGCGATCAGCCCGCCAAGCTTCGTCTGACCTACGAGGACCTGCGCGGGGTCAACCCCCGGATCGTGTGTTGCTCTCTCTCGGGGTTCGGGATGAGCGGGCCGCGCGCCGCGGAGGCCGGCTACGACTACGTGATGCAGGCCATGGCCGGCTGGATGAGCCTCACGGGCGATCCTGACGGTCCGCCCACCAAGAGCGGGCTCTCGCTCGTGGACCTTTCCGGTGGCTACGTATCGGCGATCGCGCTGCTCAGCGGGTTGTGGCGCGCGCGCCGCGACGGCGTCGGTTGCGACTGCGACATCTCCTTGTACGAGACGGCGCTTCATGAGCTCATGTACCTGGCGACGTGGACCGCGAGCGCGGGTTACGTGCCGCGACGGATGCCGGAATCAGCGCATCCCTCGATTGTTCCGTTTCAGGCCTTCCAGACCGCCGACGGTTGGATCACGGTCGCCTGTGCCAAGCAGAAGTTTTGGGAGCGGCTGTGCGCGGCGCTGGGCCGAGAAGGGCTGTTGGAGGATGCCCGCTTCGTCGACTTCGCCGCGCGCAACCGCAACCGGGACGAGCTTCTGCCGATCTTGCGCGCCGACATGGGCGCCCGCACCACCGAGGAATGCATCGAGCTGCTCTCGGCGGCGGGAGTGCCCCACGGGCCCGTCTACGAGGTCGGCGAGGCGCTCGAGGATCGTCAGGCCCAGGCGCGAGGTGACGTGGTCGAGTTCGAGCATTCGCAGCTCGGGACCGTGCGGCAGGTGGCCTCCCCGCTGAGAGTAAGCGGCGAGCCCAATCCGCTCGGCCGTGGTCCGTTTCGGGGCGAGCACACCGATGGGGTGCTACGCGACGTTTGCGGTTACTCCAGCGAGCTGATCGCTGAGCTGCGCGCACAGGGCACGTTTGGAGAGGCCCACGCGGGGACGCCGGGGCTCGAGGCGCCGGCGTAGTCAGCGCTCGGCTGCCGCCGCCTCAGGAGGATGTCTCAGGTGCCAGTCGGTCACCTCCTGATACAGATGGGCCGCCGCGAGCACCGTCGCCTCGGCGAACGGCCGGCCGACCAGCTGCATGCCCACCGGCAGGCCCTCGTGAAAGCCCACCGGAACCGCCATCACGGGCGTCCGTGAGAGCACCCACATCGAGATGGTCTGCGTCAGCTGTGCGGTCATCTCCAGCGGATCGCTGTCTTCGATCCGCGGCGCCGGGATGCCACATCCGCCTACGAGCAGCAGGTCGCGTCGCCCCAGCGCATTGAGCACGCGCCTGCGCCAGGCGCGCTGCTGCTGGCGACCCCATCCGTAGCGGGGGCCGGTGATGGCGGCGCCGCGGCGGAGCCTCGTCACGACGTCGGGCCCGAAGATCTCCGGCGTTTGCTCGAGGCGCTCGCGGTGAAACCAGGCCGCCTCCGCCAGCACCAGCTCGCCCGTGAGATCGAATGCCTCGCCCCGGCCCGCGAGCTCGATCTCTTCGACCGTGGCGCCGAGCCGCTCGAACATGGCCGCGGCCTCTCGCGTCGCGGCAGCGACCGCCGGAGAGATGCGCTCGAGCCAGTCGCCGGTCAGCAGCCCGATCCGTAACCCCTCGGCGCCGCGCTCAAGCGCGGCGACATAGTTCTCTGCCGGCACGTTCAACGAAGCAGGGTCGTCACGGTCAAATCCGGCCATGATCGAGAGCACTTCCGCGATGTCTTCCGCGCGACGCGCCATCGGGCAGATCGCGTCGAAGGTCCAGGCCACCGGGATGCTGCCGCGGTTACTCACCCGCCCGGCCGAGGGACGGAGCGCGCACACTCCGCAGAGCGCGGCCGGGATGCGCGCAGAGCCGGCGGTATCGGTGCCCAGCGTGGCCATCGCCATGCCGGCCGCCAGCGCGGCGCCGGAGCCGCCCGATGAGCCGCCGGAGACCCGCTGGGGATCCCAGGGATTCCGGCACGGACCGTAGTGGACGTTCTGGGTGGTTCCCCCGATCGCCCATTCCGACATGTGCAGCTTGCCCACGAGTACGGCCCCAGCCCTGCGCAGGCGCTCCCAGACGGGCGCGTCCGAGGCCGGAACGGGATCGCCGAGATGGGGGTTACCCGCGGTCATCCTCACGCCCGCCACCTCGATGTTGTCCTTCAGCGCGACCGGGATGCCCGCCAGCGGCGCGAGGGGATCGCCGCGGCCGACCGCCTCTTCCACCGCCCTCGCCTGCGCGAGCGCGCTGTCGTGCAGGACCGTCCTGAACACGTTGAGCTCCCCGTTCGCCTCGTCGATGCGGCGGAGCGCCGCCTCGACGAGCGCAACGGGTGAGAGCTCGCCGCTTCGGATCAGCTCGCGCGCCCGCCCGATTGAGAGGTCGAGCGGCGCTGAGCTCGTCGCTTCGCCGGCTTGCACCTCGCCCGGGCTCTAGGTCAGCCCGAAGGCCCGGTTGCCGGCTTCGGACACGGGACTTACGGACGGCAGCAGCCGCCCCTCGCTGCGATCAAAGAGCGCATTCAGCGATGAGCCCTCCCCGTCGCGTGCGGCTCGCAGCTCCGCGCGCCGGCGCTCGGTCGCGTCGGTTTCGACCTCGAGCGACTGCTCGTCGCGGAAGATCACGCCGTAGGCGTCGCGGGCGAGCTGCACCGTGGTGAAGTCGTCCAGTACGTCTTCGCGCACCAGCTCCGGCGGGCGGTCAAGCGGGTCACCGTATCCGCCGGCATTCGGTTCGCGCAGCTCGATGTATTCGCCGGCCTTGAAGGGCAGGCCTGTCACCTTCGCCTCCACGTACTCTTCGCTGCTGGTCCCCGGGTTCTTGTGGGCCGAGGCGACGAGCCCGTCCCAGCCGCCGAACACGCCTCGCGGCGGGTCCCACTGGCGATCTCCCTCGCAGGAGTACGTTCCGTCGACGAGGAAGCGGTTGCGCCTGATGATGCCCACGCCACCCCGCCAGCGTCCCGGCGCGGCCGGCTCTGGTCGAAGCTCGTACTGATCGCAGCGCACCGGGAAGCGCAGGTCGAGCTCTTCGATCGGGTTGTTGCGCGTATTGGCCATGAGGTTGTCGACGGAGTCCATCGCGTCCTTGCCATGGCGGCCGCCATAAGCGCCCTCGTTGACTTCCAGATACAGCCAGTACTCGCCCGTCTCCGGCTGGAAGCCCGAGTATGAGCAGAAGTGGATGCCGGCCGAGTTGCCCGCCGTCACCTGCTCGGGGAGCTGCTCGGCGAGCGCCAGGATGGTGTTGTCGACCACCCGTTGGACCTGACAGAAGCGCGAGAAGCAGGCCCTGGGGAAGTTGGGATTGAAGATCGTCCCCTTGGGAGCGATGACCTGCACGGGACGGAAGACGCCGTCGTTCTGGGGCACGTGCTCGGGGAAAGTGGTCTCGTCCAGCAACAGCGTGCGGACCGCGTAGTAGGCGCCGACAAGCAGCGACCCCTCGAAGGGCACGTTGAAGCCGGTGGGGACCTCAGCCTCGGACCCGGTGAGGTCGATCGTGATGCTGTCGTCCTCGACCACGACCTTGGTCTCGACGCGCAGGCGCCGGCCGCGGTTGCGGGCATCGTCGTCGAGCCACGCGGTGGGGGCGATGTATTCGCCGTCCGGGATCTTCGCGATCTGCTCCCGCAGCATGCTCTCCGAGTAGTCCATCCAGCCATATGCGGCGCTCATCACGGACTCCGGCCCGTAGCGCTCGATGAGCCGCAGAAACCGATCGCGCCCGAGCTGGCAGGCGGCCATCATCGCGTTCATGTCGCCCCGGTTCATGGTCTCGGTACGCACGTTGTCGAAGATCATGCGATCTACGTCCACGTTGAGCTCGCCCTGGCGGTACCAGCGCAGGGCGTTGTAGAGCTTGGCCTCGGCATAGACATCGAAGGCATCGGCGTTGATGCCCGGGAAGGAGCCGCCCACATCGAGCACGTGTGCGGTCACCGCGGCGAATCCCAACAGCTCCTGGTCGTGGAAGATCGGTACAGCGACCGCCACGTCAGGGCTGTGCGAGGCGCCCAGGAAGGGATGGTTGTGCACGATCACGTCGCCGTCCCTGATGTCGTCTTCGAGGCGGTCCAGGAAGCCGCGGATGTACCAGGGCAGCGAGCCGATGTGCATCGGCGTGGAGTCGGATTCGCACAGCTCGCGACCCTGGGCGTCGAAGATGCCGGCGCCGAGATCCTCCGACTCACGAATGATCGAGGAGTAGGACATGCGGAAGAGCACGCCGGCCATCTCCTTGGCGATCGCGTGGAAGGCGCCCCCGAGGACGCGCATGGTGATGGGGTCGACCTCGACCCGGGTCCGGCTGGGGGGCCCGGGCGTGCGGCCTACCTCGTAAGTGACGATTGACATCGTTCCTTAGTCCTCTCTTTCCCTCGCCTCGGTCCGCCGCTCAGGAGCCCGTCGCCATCCCGGCCGCGCCGACGACGGCGTCGCGAGCGGATCGCTCGATCCAAACCACGAGGTTGCCGAAGCGGTCGATCTCGGCCGTGAGTCCGGGCGGTACCACGGTGGTGGTGTCGTATTGGTTGATCACCGCGGGGCCCTCGATCCGGTTGCCGGCGGCGAGATCCTCGCGCGCGTAGAAGCGCGTGGGCAGCTCTTTCAGCTCGCCTTCGACTCGGAACCATGCCTCTCGCTCGTGCCGCAGCGCCGCAGCCGGCGACTCGTCGGCGCGGGGTACCTCGGGCATCTCCAGCGGCGGGATCAGGCCGATTCCGCGCACCCGGATGTTGGGGATCTCGATGTCCGACTCCTCAAAGCGCCGGGAGTACTCGCGCTCGTGGGCGTCATGGAAGTCGCCCGCAAGCCGCGCGGCCCAGGCGGCGTCGATGTGGCCCGCGCCGGCCTCCACCCGGAGCTCGTAGCCCTGCCCGAGATAACGGCAGTCCGCCACGCGCTGGATGACTCGGCGATCCCCCGGGATCCCGTCGGCGTCGAGTTGGGCACGGGCCTGCTCCTCCAGCTCTGAGAAGCGCGCTTCGAGCTCCTGCGCATCGAGCTGTGAGAGCCGTTGATAGGTGGTGGTCACGAACTCGTACACGGAGTCCGTGACCAGCAGGCCGAGCGCGGCCGTCACTCCGGGATAGGGAGGGACGATCATCGCCGGAGTACCGACCTCGGCGGCGATGCTCGCGGCGAACATGGGCCCCGCGCCGCCCTCGGCGACCAGCGCGAAGTCGCGCGGGTCGTACCCCTTGCGCACGGAGTTCTCCTCGATCGATTGGACCATGGAGTGGCTGGCGATCTGGATCGCTCCCATCGAGGCCTCCTCGACCGTCATTCCCAGCTCGTTGGCCACCGGCTCGAAGGCGCGCCGCGCGAGCTCGGGGGAGAGGTCCATGGTGCCGCCCAAAAACGTTTCCGGCTGAAGCCAACCCAGGTTGACCATGGCGTCCGTGGAGGTGGCCTCCTCACCGCCACGTCCGTAGGCGGCGGGCCCGGGAACCGCGCCGGCCGAACGGGGCCCCGAGCGGAAGATCCCGCCCGCATCGACGTAGGCGATCGAACCGCCGCCGGCCCCGATTGTGTCCACGTCGACCATGGGAATCATCGCCTGGTAGGGACCCACGCGCGTGTCCAGCAGGTGCTTCATGCGCAGCTTTCCGCCTTGAGACAGTCCGATGTCGGCCGAGGTGCCGCCCACATCGAGCGTGATGACGTTCTCGAATCCGGCCTGGCGGCCGACCCAGATCCCGCCCACAACTCCGGCGACGGGCCCGGACATGAGCAGGTTGACCGGCCGCTCGATGGCGCCATGGGCGGTCACAACGCCGCTCGCGGAGCTCATCAGGTGCAGCCCGGTTCGGACCCCGAGCGTGCGCAGCTCGTCCTCCAGGCGCCTCACGTAGCCGGCCACCTTGGGTCCCACGAAGGCGTTCAGGGCGACGGTGGAGAAGCGCTCGTACTCCCGATATTGAGGCAGCACCTCGGAGGAGACCGACAGGAAAGCCTCTGGGAACTCTTCGCGCACGATCTCGGCAACCCGTCGCTCGTGCTCGCTGTTCAAGAACGAGAACAAGAAGCAGATCGCCACCGCTTCGACGCCCAGCTCCTTCAGGCGGCGGACCTGTTCGCGGGCGCGCTCCTCATCGAGTGCCACCAGCACCTCACCCTTGGCTGTGATCCGCTCTGGGACCGTGAGGCGGTATCGGCGCCGTACGAGTGGATACCGCTGCCAGGGAAGATCCTGATAGTTGGAGAAGTTCAGCGGCTTCTTGTGCCGGGCAATGTGGAGGATGTCCCGGTAGCCCTCGGTGGTGATCATGCCGACCGTCGCACCGTTGTGCTCGATCACGATGTTCGTCGCGATCGTGGTCCCATGGAAGACCTGATCCAGGTCCGCGGGGGTGACGTTCGCCTGCTCGCTCAGCTCCTTGATCCCCTGCACCGTCCCGCGCGATGGGTCGTCGGGCGTGGAGGCGATCTTGTGGATCAGGATGCTCCCGGCCTCGTCGTCCACGTAGATCAGGTCGGTGAACGTGCCGCCGACGTCCACTCCGAGGCGTTTCATGGCGCCCTCCAGGATGCGTTAGTGGGCAAGATCATGCTTCTAGGGCCGCAGCAGGATCTTTCCAAAGAACTCGCGGCTTTCCAGCAGCTCGAACGCGGCCCGCGCGTCGCTCAACGGAAATGTCCGGGCCACGAGGGGCTCGAGCAACCCCCGAGCCGCGAAGCCGAGCACCTTCTCGAGCTCCTCGCGCTCGTAGACGAACGAGCCGACGATCGTGTGCTGGGCTCGGAAGAACGGAATGATGTCGAAGGGGACGACCTCGCCGCCATGGGCGCCGCACGTGACTAGGCGCCCCTTCTGGGCGAGCGACTCGATCGCCTTCTGAAAGAGCTCGCCACCGACGTGCTCAAAGACGAGATCGACACCCCGGTCGTGCGTGAGCTCCATGACCCGCCCCGGGACGTCCTCGGTCGTGTAGTCGATGCCGGCGTCCATCCCGTTGCGCCGGGCGCGCTCGAGCTTCTCGGGCGAGCTCGAGGTTCCAATCACGAACGCGCCGGCCAGGTGCGCCAGCTGCACCGCCGCGGAGCCGATGCCGCTGGAGACCGAGTTGATCAGAACCGTCTCTCCGATCCTCAATCCGCCCCGTCCGAACAGCATGTGCCAGGCGGTCCCGAACGCGACCTGCAGCGCGCCCGCCTGCTCGTCGGAGATGGACTCGGGCACAGACACCAGTTGCTTGGTGGGAGCCAGCACGTAGTCGGCATACCCCCCAGGACCGCTGACGCCGATGAACCGATCGCCGCCAAGCAGATAGGGCATGACGCGCTCGCCGACCTGAAAGCCCTCCGCTCCCTCGCCCAGGCGCTCGACCCGGCCCACGACCTCCAGGCCGAGGATGTGGGGGAGGGAGATCTCGAAGCGGGAGATGCCCTCGCGGATGTCCACGTCGACGTGGTTCAGCGCGCACACATCGACTTTGATCCTGACCTCGCCAGGTCCGGGCTCGGGGTCGGAAACGTCCTCCACCACCAACTGCTCGCGACCGCCGAACCCGTGCATCCGCACAGCCTTCACGCCGTTCGTCCTTTCTTCGAGCCGCTCGGATCGCCCTCCGCGCACGCCAGGCGTCCGGACCGGTCGCTCATTCTTATGCCCGACATTACGCGTGTCAAGGTCAAACAGAGCGCGCTAGCTGACCGGGTGCCCCTTTGCCCGTGGTTGACACCACTTGATGTCTGACATATAACCTAGCGCTTGGCGCGTGCAGGCCGGCGGGCGGGCCCGCGGCCCGGACGTACGCCCGCCAGCAGACCACATGAGGAGCATGAGATGGCCGCCCAGGGCGATTCCGCACCAAAGGTTTGGCGAGGCCGGTTCTACGAGGACCTGGAGGTAGGGGACGTCTTCCAGAGCCGGCTCGGACGCACCGTCACCGAGACCGACAACGTCTGGTTCACGTGCCTGACGCTCAACACCAACCAGGTCCACTTCAACAACGAGTTCGCGGCCGGGACACGGTTCGGTAAGCCGCTCGTCAACAGCACGTTCACGCTGGCGCTGGTCACAGGCATGAGCGTCCCCGACACCAGCGAGAACGCGACCGCGAACCTCTCCTGGACCGATATCAAGTTGCCAAACCCCGTCTATGTCGGAGACACCCTGTGGTGCGAGACCGAGATCCTCCTCAAACGCGAGTCGCGCTCGCGCCCGGAGGTGGGCATCGTCGGCGTTCGCTGCCGCGGTATCAACCAGCGCCGGGAGGTGGTGGTCGAGTTTCAGCGGACATTCATGCTGTACAAGCGCGGTGCCGCCGAGGTCAGCAGCACGTTTCCCGGGACCGACACCGATTGGACCGTCTGAGAGGACCACATGGACACAGCAGCACAACGCTTCGCCGCATTCAGCTCGTCGCTCACCATCGACCGGGTGCCGGAGGAGGTGGTGGAGGCCGAGAAGCTGCACATCCTCGACACCATCGGCTGCGGCCTGGCCGCCGACGCGCTAGAGGCCGCACCCGCGGCTCGCCGGGCCATGACCGAGACGGGCGTGTCAGGGCCGGCGACCGCGATCGGCGTCGCCGCGGGCCTTCCGCCCGCCGAAGCGGCGCTCGTCAACGGCGTCACTTGTCACGCCCTCGACTATGACGACACCCATACTGGCGCGATCGCACACGTGAGCGTGGCGGTCGTCCCGGCGGCCCTCGCCGCCGCCCAAGCGCAGGGCGCCCGCGGCGAGGATCTGCTGCTTGCCGCGATCGCCGGTAACGAGGTCGTGACTCGGCTCGGAGTGGCCGTGGGCTCGGCGTTCCACGCGCGTGGCTTCCATCCCACCTCGGTGTGCGGTGTTTTCGGCGCCACCGCCGCCGCGGCGCGCCTGCAAGCGCTGGACGCCGAAACGGTGACCAATGCGCTGGGCATTGCCGGGAGCATGTCCTCGGGCTTGCTCGAATACCTCGCCGACGGCTCATCCACCAAGCAGCTGCATCCGGGATGGGCGGCGCACGCGGCGATCATCGCCTCCCGGCTTGCCGCTCATGGCGCCAGCGGTCCGAGCTCGGTATTCGAGGGCCGCTTCGGGCTCTACGGCGCCTTCGTGGGCACCGAGGTGGACGCGGCCTCCCTGACCGCGGAACTGGGAGAGCGCTGGGAGACACCCAGAATCGCCTTCAAGCCCTACCCGGCCTGCCACTACGTGCACGCGTCGCTAGACGCCACGGCGCAGATCGTTGCCGAAACGCCGGTTTCCGTCGAGGAGATCGAAGAGATCGTCGCCCTGAGCACCGAGGCCGGAGTCTCGCTCGTGCTCGAGCCGCTGGCGGACAAGCACCAACCGCGGACGCTGTACGAGGCGAAGTTCAGCCTCCCCTACTCGATTGCCTGGCTGCTCCTGCGCGGTGAGGTCGGCGTCGCCACGTATACCGACGAGGCGATCACCGATGCCGAGGTGCTGGCGCTCGCCGCAAAGGTCCGCTACGAGGTCAAGGACTACGAGACCTTCCCCCGGGCATTGCCCGGCGGCGTCCGTATCCGCACCCGCGATGGCCGCACGTTGGAAGCCGAGCTTCCCTACCAGCGGGGCGGTCCGGACAACCCAATGACCGCCGAGCAGGTGCGCGAGAAGTTCCGCGCCAACGCCGGGCTGGCCCTCGCCGGCGACGAGGTGGATGCGCTCGAGGAAGCGATCACGACGCTCGAGCGCTGCGCCGATCTGCGCGCGTTTGAGGTGCTGTCTCGGACGGCCCGCGCCCGGCGTCTCGCGGTCGCATGACCGCCACCGCCGAGCTCACCGCCGAGCAGAGCGAGATTCTGCGGACGATCCGGGAGTTCGTGGATCGCGAGGTGCTGCCCAACGTCGCGCGCTACGACCACGAGGACGAGTTCCCTGCGCCGCTCGTGGAGACGATGAAGGAGCTGGGGCTGTTCGGAGTAACCATTCCCGAGCGCTATGGGGGGCTGGGACTCGACCTCACCACCTATGCCCTGATCGTCAAGGAGCTCTCGCGCGGATGGATCTCGCTATCCGGGGTGCTCAACACGCACTTCATGGCCTCGTTCATGATCAAAACCTTCGGATCCGAGGAGCAGAAGGAGAGGCTGCTGCCGCCCATGGCCCGGGGCGAGGTCCGCTGCGCCTTCTCCATGACCGAGCCACATGCAGGCTCCGACGTCCAGGCCATCCGCACGCGCGCCGTCCGCGACGGGGACGAGTTCAGGGTCGACGGCCAGAAGATGTGGGTCACCAATGGACTGAGGGCCGGCATCGTGATGCTGCTCGCCGTCACGGACCCATCGGCTGAGCCGCGGCACGCGGGCATGACCGCTTTCATTGTCGAGAAGGAGCCCGGCGTCGCGCAACAGCGCGGGTTGACTGTTCCCGCGCCGCTGAAGAAGCTCGGCTACAAGGGGGTCGAGTCCACCGAGCTGATTTTCGACGACTTTCGCGTGCCGGCGCGCAGCATCCTCGGCGGCGAGGACCAGCTCGGTCAGGGGTTCAAGCAGTTCATGGCCGGCATCGAGCTCGGCCGGGTGAACGTGGCCGCGCGGGGGCTTGGCATCGCCGAGTCGGCGCTCGAGAACGCCATCAGCTACGCGCGCGAACGGGAAGCGTTCGGTAAGCCGATCGCTAAGCACCAGTTGATTCAGGCCAAGATCGCCACCATGGCGACCAAGCTGAGGGCGGCCGAGTTGCTCATGCTCGACGCCGCGCGGCGCAAGGACTCGGGCGAGCGAGCCGACCTCGAAGCGGGCATGGCGAAGCTGTTCGCCACCGAGGTGGCCGAGGAGGCCGCCTTGGAAGCGATGCGGATTCACGGCGGGTACGGCTACTCGCAGGAGTATCCGATCGAGCGGCTGTACCGGGATGCCCCCGTGTTGATCCTGGGGGAGGGCTCCAACGAGATCCAGCAACTGGTGATCGCTCGCCGCCTGTTCGAGCGCCATGACAGCCGGACGCGATAGCCCCGAGGACACGACGACTCACGGCTCGATGCGTGTGGTCTCCGGTGGACTGGAATCCAGGCAGGACGCCCCGCCGGTCAAGCGCGTGCGCAAGGCCTACGAGCAGGTCTACGACCAGCTACGCGAGCTGATCCTGCGTGGTGAGCTCAAGCGGGGGGAGCGGCTCCCGGGCGAGATCGTGCTCGCGCGCCAGTTCGGCGTCAGTCGCGGGACCGTCCGGGAGGCACTACGCGCGCTGGCGGCGCACAATCTCGTACGGACGGCCAAAGGCGCCACCGGCGGAACCTTCGTCACGCTGCCGACCGTCGACCATATTTCCGCCTTCCTGCAAGCCAACATCGCGCTGCTCTCCGAGGCCAACGATGTGACGCTCGAGGAGTTCCTGGAGGCCCGGCGGCTACTTGAGGTCTTTGCGGCGCGCCAGTGCGCGCTCCGTCGCACTGGCGCGGACCTCGAGCGACTGCGCCGGACGGTGGTCGAGCCGGACGGCCTCCCTGTCGAAGAGCAGTTCCTGCACAACAAGGACTTCCACGGAGCCGTGCTCGATGGAGCGGACAACACACTGCTGCGAATCGCGGCGCAGCCGATCTTCTCGATCCTCCAGACCAACCTCACCCGGCAGGCTCTGGGCGCCCGTTTCGCCGAGCGGGTCGACCGCGACCACCGCGCGATCCTGGAGGCGATCGAGCGCGGCGACGGTGACGCGGCCGCGGCCGCGATGGACGGGCACCTGGAGTACCTCAGCCGCACCTATACGAGCATGTGGACACCGGGGCCGCGCCCGGCAGCCGCTCAGTAGGAGCGCGGTAGCCCCAAAACGTTCTGCGCCAGGAACGAGAGGATCATGTTCGTCGTCACCGGCGCGACCTGGTATAGCCGGTTCTCGCGGAACTTGCGCTCGACGTCGAACTCGCGCGCGAAGCCGAAGCCGCCGTAAGTGTCCAGGCAGGCATTCGCCGCCTGCCATGACGCGTCGGCCGCCAACAACTTCGCCATGTTCGCCTCGGCGGCGCAGCGTTCGCCGCGCTCGTACAGCTGCGAGGCGCGGATGCGCATCAGATCCGCCGCCTCGATCCGCGCATGCGACCAGGCGATCGGGAAGGCCACTCCCTGGTTTTGCCCGATGGGCCGACGGAACACCACCCGCTCCTTAGCGTGGGCAACGGCGCGCTCCACGAACCAGCGCCCGTCGCCGATGCATTCAGCCGCGATCAGGATGCGCTCGGCGTTCATCCCATCGAGGATGTAGCGGAACCCCATGCCCTCCTCGCCGATCCGGTTGCGCGCCGGAATCTTCAGGTCGTCGATGAACACCTCTGTGGTGTTGTGGTTGAGCATCGTCTCGATCGGCTGGATCCGGACTTGGTCGCCGATGGCGGAGCGGAGGTCCACCAAAAAGGTCGACAGGCCCCACCACCGCGGGTGCTCCTCGTCCACATCGTTGGTGCGGGCCAGCAACAGCATGAGGTCGCTTTGGAGGGCGCGCGACGTCCAGATCTTCTGGCCGTTGGCGATGTAGGTCTCGCCCTCGCGTCGCGCGCGCGTGCGGATGCTGAGCGTGTCCAGCCCGGCGTCGGGCTCGGTCACCCCGAAGGCCTGAAGGCGCAGCTCTCCTGATGCGATCCGTGGAAGCCACTCCTGCTTCTGTTCGTCTGACCCGTGCCGCAGAACCGTGCCCATGATGTACATCTGGGCATGGCAGGCCCCGCCATTCGCGCCGGAGCGGTTGATCTCCTCCATGATCACCGCCGCCTCGGAGATGCCGAGCCCCGCGCCGCCGTACTCAGCCGGAATCAGGGCGGCGAGCCAGCCGGCCTCGGTAAGTGCCTGAACGAACTCCTGCGGGTAGGCCTCCTCGCGGTCGATCCGGCGCCAGTACTCATCGGGGAAGCGAGCACACAGTTCGCGTACGCCGCTGCGAAGCTCGGCCTCGGGGACCCTGTCTTCCGCGCTGCCGTCACTCACCGCTGGCCTCCGCGCCCGACCAGATACCGGATGTCAGGCCTCCGTCCAGGACCAGCGCGGTGCCGGTGACCCACCGGGCCTCATCGGAGGCGAGATAGACGAACCCGTCGGCGATGTCGACCGGCTCGCCCAGGCGTCCCAAGGGATGGAGTCCGGTGGCGAACTGGCGGGCGCCCCCGGGATCGGCCTGGTCGGCGAAATACCCGTCGATCATGGGCGTCTGGACGAACCCTGGGCAGACGCAGTTCACGCGAATGCCGTCGCGGGCGCCATCGAGCGCCATGCACTTGGTCAGCATGATCACTGCCGCCTTGGAAGCACAGTAGGCCGCATCACTGGGAATCGCCCATAGCCCCGCAATCGACGCGGTGGACAATATGCAGCCGCCTCCGCGGGCTCGCAGCCGGGGCCAGGCGGCGCGCGAGACCAAGTAGACGCTCTTCAGATTTATGTCGAGCTCCCTGTCCCACTGCTCGTCCGAGAGCTCATCGACCGCGCCCACGATCGTGATGCCAGCGTTGTTCACGATCACGTCCAAGCCGCCCAGCTCCTGCTCGGCCTGGGCCAGCGCCTCCTCGACGGCGCGGCGGTCGGTGACATCGACGCATACTGACGCGGCCTCCAGGCCGTCGTCCGACAGCAGCTGCGTCGTCTCTGCGGCCGCGTCGGCAACCAGATCGGCCGCCATCACCGCCGCGCCCTCCTCGGCGAAGCGCCGCGCGGTCGCGCGACCGATGCCCGATCCGGCGCCGGTGATGAATGCTGCCTTTCCCCGCAATCTGTCCAGCGATCTGCCTCCTGCGCGGCGTTGAGATAGGCCGGTGGGCATACTAGGGTTCTTGGTGTGCAGTTGCATACAAAGCTGACGGCGCTGCGATGAGCTTCCCCGCGGACGACCGGCGAATCGCTGTATGCGAGGTTGGGCCCCGCGATGGGCTGCAGAACGAGTCCCAGCCGCTGGCCCCCTCCGTTCGCACGGAGCTCTGCAACCGCCTCGCGCGCGCCGGCTTGCCGCGGGTCGAGGCGGTCAGCTTCGTCCATCCCGAGCTAGTTCCGCAGATGGCCGGCGCCGAGGAGGTCATGGCGGGCCTCGAGCGCGATGGCGACACGATTTTCGCCGGCCTCGTCGTCAACGAGCGTGGCTATGAGCGCGCTGTGGCGTCTGGCGTGGACGAGGTGCACTATGCCTTTCCGGCCACCGACACGTTCTGCGAGCGCAATCAGCGAACCAGCTTGGCGCGCGCGCGCGAGCTCGCCGGCCGCCTGTGCGACAGGGCGCACGCCGATGGGTTACGGATCACGGTCACCATCGGCGCGTCATTCGGGTGTCCCTTCGAGGGACGCGTGGAGCCGCAATGGGTGTTCGAGCTGGCGGAGGATGTCCAGGCCCACCACCCCGAGGAAATCGTGCTGGCGGACACGATTGGAGTGGGCGTACCCTCCCAGGTGCGCGAGCTGGTCGGCGGCGTGGCCGCGCTCGGTGCGAAAGTCGGCTGCCATTTCCATAACACGCGCAACACCGGGTACGCGAACGCGCTCGCCGCGGTGGAGGCGGGAGTTCGCCTGCTCGATGCGTCCTGCGGCGGCACCGGAGGATGCCCCTTCGCGCCGCGAGCGACCGGAAACATCGCAACCGAGGATCTCATCTATCTGCTCCACGGGATGGGACATCAGACGGGAGTCGACCTGGAGGCGGTGATTGCAACGGCGGCCTGGTTGGCGGAGGCGCTGAACAAGGAGTTGCCCGGCCAGACGTACAAGGCTGGGGTCTTCGCGCCGGTGGCGGCGTGAGCGACGGCCGCGTGGCGATCGTCACCGGCGGCGGGGGTGGGATCGGCAGCGCCACAGCCCGGCTGCTCGCCGAGCGGGGGTTTGCGGTCCTGATAGTCGATCTCGACGGTGATCGCGCGGCGCAAACGGCGGCGGCGATCTCAACGGCTGGCGGTGAAGCATCGATTATCCGCGGCGATGTCAGCGATCCCGATGTGGCCGTGGCCTATGTCCAGGCCTGTATGGAGCGATACGGCCCGCCCGCGGCGTTCTTCAACAATGCCGGCTACGAGGGTCGCCTGGCGCCGATCACGGAGTATCCGCTCGAGGAGCTGGAACGCACCTTCGCGGTGAATGTCCGCGGGAGCTTTCTCGGTCTAAAGCACGTGATTCCCGCGATGCGGGGGGGCGGAGGCGGCACGATCCTCAACACTGCGTCGCAGGCAGGGCTCCGAGGGGTAGCCAATCTCTCTGCCTACTGCGCCAGCAAGCATGCGGTCGTCGGGCTATCGCGGGCCGCGGCGCTCGAGGAGGCTCCGTCGATCCGCGTCAACGCGCTTGCGCCGGGGCCGACCGGCACGCGGATGATGCAGGAGATCGATACCGCAGTTAGGGCAGCGGGTGGGGATCCCGCTGCCTTCGTCGAGCGCATCCCCGCGGGGCGGTACGGGCATGCGGATGAGGTCGCCCAGTTCGCGGCATGGCTGCTCGCCGCCGCGCCGCCATTTCTCACCGGAGCGGTGCTGCCGATCGATGGCGGGATGACCACCCCGTAGCCGCGTGCGGCCACAGCGCACGCATCTCGAGGTCCTCCGCTCGGAGCTTCGCGTATCCGGCAGCACGATCGTCGACGTGGGCTGCGGCGCCGGGGCGCTGACACATCGCCTTGCCTCGGACGGCGCGCAGGTGGTGGGCGTAGACCCATCTGCCGATGCGATCGCTCGTGCCTCAGCCGACGCCGGGTCCGGCGAGCGCTATGTAGTCGGACGCGCTGAGGAGCTCCCGCTACCGGATCGGCACGCGGATGCGGTGACGTTCCTCAACAGCCTCCATCATGTCCCGCCCGAGACCCTGGGGCAGGCGCTCGCCGAGGCCCGCCGCGTGCTGCGAGAAGAAGGCGTCGTATACGTGCAGGAGCCGTTGGCGCAGGGCCGCTACTTCGAGCTGGTTCGCCTGATCGAGGACGAGACGGAGGTCCGGGCGGCGGCGCAGCGGGCCCTGCGGGCAGCGCTAGGCAGGGGTCTCGAGCTGGCCCGCGAGCTCGAGTATCAAGCGCCAGTCCAGCTCCGTGACTTCGGCGCGTTCCGAAACCGTATGGTGCTCACTGACCGCCGGCGCGCGGAGATCCTGAAGACTCGTGTGACAGAGCTCGAAGAGCGGTTCTACGCCGCCGGGCGACCGGATCGAGATGGCTGGTCGTTCTTCCAGCCAACCCGGGTCACGGTGCTGCGGAGAAGCCCCGGAGCGCAAGCCGAACAAGACTGACTGATCGAGAGAGGAGAGTCATGAGCGAGGAGCTGTACGAGAGGGGAATGGCCATCCGCCGCGAGGTGCTCGGCGACGAGTACGTTGAGACGGCGCTGGCGAGCGCGGACGATTTCAATCGCGACTTTCAACGGCTGGTGAGCGAGTATTGCTGGGGGGCGGCGTGGGGCCGCGGGGTGCTCACCCGGCGCGATCGCAGCCTCCTGAACCTGGTCATGCTGGGGGCGCTGGGCCGCGCGGATGAGTTCAAGCTCCATCTCCGCGGCGCGTTGAGAAACGGCTGCACGCGCGAGGAGATCCGTGACGCGCTCATCCAGCTCGCGGTGTATGCCGGCATTCCGGCCGGGGTGGAGGCGTTCCGTCACGCTCGCGCGATCTTCGCGGAGCTCGACGGCGGCGCGTCGCCCAGCTAGGAGCGTCCGGCGCGCTCGATCGCGCGCACGAGCGCGGTCACTGTCGCGTTGACGGGCGCCTCGAGCCCGAGCCTCGCCGCCAGCGGCGGGATGGCTCCGTTGATCACGTCGACCTCGGTTGCCCGACCGGCCCGCACATCGAGCAGCATGGAGGGACGGGCGCCGGGAATGGCCCGGCCGAAGGCGCGCACCCACGCGACGGGGTCCTCGAACGAGAGCGTGATTCGCTGCGCCCGAGCCACCGCGAATGCCTCGCGCGCGCACGCGGATGCGGTCGACCACGCGTCCGGATCCTCCAGCGCCGCGCCAATGGTCAATCCCGTGACCGCGCAGGTACCGCTGAAGGCCACGTTGCAGATGAGCTTCTCCCACACGAGCTGATCGATGTCGTCGTACGTGCGGACGGTGAAGCCGGCTCCTCGCCAGACCTCCGCAACCGCCTCTACCCGCTCGCTGACCGGCCCCGAGCGCTCGCCCAGGCGGACCAGCTCCATGCCGTGATGGTGGACGTGCCCCGGCTCCACGACCGAGGCTCCAAAGCCCCCAATCACGCCCGTCAACACGCGCTCCGGGCCGACGATCGCCTCGACCCGCTCCCGGCTTCCCAGTCCATTCTGAATCGGGAGCACGACCGTCTCAGGGCCGAGCAGCTCGAGCGCCGCGCTCGCGGCGGCCTCCACGTCGGCAGCCTTGGTCGCGATTACCACCAGGTCCACGGGGCCGACCTCCGCGGCATCCGTGACCGCCGCGGGCCTGGCGACGCGGTCACCGCTCGCGCCGCTCACGCGCAGGCCGCCGGTTCGAATCGCGTCGACGTGTTCGCGCCAGCGGTCGATCGCCCATACCTGGTGTCCGGCGGACGCCAGCAGCCCGGCGTAGACGGAGCCGGTGGCTCCCGTTCCGACGATTGCGATCTGCGAGCGCTTAGCCGCGGAGTTCCTCGCGCGCCGCGATCACGGCGTCGAAGTCGCGGCGCTCCTGGGCGATCTGTGCGCGCAGCTGTTCGGGCTCAGGCAGGGGGCCAAAGTCGAACTGCTCGCTGGAGGCATGTTCTCGCAGCTTGACCCGCTGAGCGTCGGTCGCCTGGAGATCGGGCTGTCCGTCGTCGCCGAAGATCACCCCGTACTGCTCGGCAGCGGCCTCCTTGCTCACGAGGCCGGCGCGCACGTCCTTGGCGACTCGCTCGGGCTCCCGGTCAAACGGCGAGCCGAGACCGCCTGCGCCCGCGGTCGCAAAAACGAGCTTGTCGCCGCGGCGAACGGGGAGGTTCTCGACCTTGGAGGGAAGCTCCTGCTCGCTTCCGTCCGCGCGCAGCAGGCGCTTGCGCGAGCTCGCGCCGTAGCGCCCGCCGGCGACTCCCCATGGGAATGTGCGCGCCCTGTCGTCCTGGAAGCTGATTTGCCCGTCCTCCAAGAAGGTGTACACCTTCTCCACGCCGTGACCGCCGCGGTGGTGCCCCGCGCCGCCCGAGTCCCGCCGCGTGCGGTAGGCGTCGACGCGCAGGGGATAGTACTTCTCCAGGTACTCGGTCGGGACCGCCTTGAAGAGCGGCCACCAAGAGTGCCCGTCGAGTCCGTCTCCTACAGGCCGCGCCGGGATGCCGCCATAGAGGATCTCCAGGATCTGGTACGGCTCGCCGTGCGAGTCCACCCCGGAGTAGACGAAGTTGGGGCTAGTGCCATAGCTGCCCGAGACTGAGAACTGCGCCAGGGCCTTGGAGAACACCGCCCCGACCACGTCGAAGTGGCGCGCCATCAACGTCAGCCTGTTGCCCAGGGGCGCCGGGAAGTGTGGCCGCAGGACCGACCCCTCCGGGATGCGCACGTTGATGATGTCGTTGTAGCCGTCGTTGAAGGCCACGTCGGGCGCGAACGCCATGATCAAAAAGACGCCGCAGAACATTTTGAACATCTCGGGGTTCAGATAGAAGTTGACCGACCCCGGTACCTGCGGGTCGCACCCCTCCCAGTCCACGTTGAGCGTGTCGCCGGCTCGCCACATGGTCATGCGGAGCTTGATCGGCCCGGTGCCGAGACCGTCGTCATCGGCCAGGTCTTCGAAGCTGAACCGCTCGCCGTCGGGGAGGTGCGTTCTGATCAGCTCGATCACGGCCGCGCGAGTGCGGTTGAGGATCGCGTCGCAGGCCTCCAAGTAGGTGTCCTTGCCGAAGCGGTCGCAGAGCTCGATGATGCGCGCGGCACCGGCGGCGGTGCCTGCGGCGATCGCCTTGATGTCGGCCTCGACGTGCGCCGGCACGCGCGTGTTGTGGCAGAACATGCGCAGCGCCTCCTCGTTGAGGCGCCCCTGGTCGTAGAGCTTGATCGGGGGCATGCGGATGCCCTCGTGGTAGATGTTGCGGGCGCTGATCGGCATGCTGCCTGCGGCCGTGCCGCCGACATCGATGAGGTTGCCCCACTGCGAGGTGTAGCCCACCAGGTCGCCGTCGTAGAACACCGGGCGCAGCAGCATGAAGTCGGGCGTGTGCGAGACCGACCCCTCGCACAGATAGGGATCGTTGAGAGCGATCACGTCCCCGTCGCGGAGGTCCTCCACCTCATATGGCGAGTGGTCGATGATCGTCTTGATGGCGCACCCGAACTGTCCCATGACCATCCGCGCCTTGCGGTCGGCCATCAGCGGAAACTGATCGCTCTGCTCGCGAATCACCGGGCTCACCGCGGTCGTCTCGAGCACCCTGTCCATCTCGTAGCGCGTGTTCGAGAGCGTGTTCTCGATGATGTCCAGCGTGACGTGATCGATGTCGTGTTCCCTGACGAAGTCGGGAACTTCGGCTTGTCGCTTCTCGGTAACGCTCATCGTGCCTCGCTTGCAGTGATGATGATGTTTGCGTAGTCGTCCACGGCGCCGGCGTAGCCGGGCTCGATCACGACGGTGCTGTCGTCCTGAACGACGATCGCGGGACCCTCGATGTGGTGGCCGGAGCGCAGCTGCTCGCGGTCGTAAATCGGAGTGGGCATCGGCTGCCCGTCGAAAACGGCGGTCTCGTGACGGTCTAGAGCATCCTCCAGGCTCACCTCATCGGCGCGGCCGGGCGCACGAGGGAGATCGGGAGTTACGCCGCGCCCCACAACTCGCAGCGTCGCGATCTCGATCGGCGAGTCGAGATCGAAGCCATAACGCCGGCGATGCTCTCCCTCGAAATCGGCTCGCAGCGCGGACGCGTATCCATCGCCCAGCGCATCGGCCGACAGCTTGCAGGGGATCTGGATGTCCTGCCGGTAGTACCGGCAATCGGCGTATACCTCGTACTCATGGTCGTCGGGCGGGACTTCCTCCGCGGCAAGCCACTCCCCGGCCTCAGCCACCAGCGCCTCGATCGCTGCTCTCAGCTCCCCGGGGCCGGTGACCTCCGTCGTCTGCAGGTAGGTGCGCGCGAACTCGTTTTGCACGTCGGCCGCGATGAAGCCGTACGCGCTCAGCACGCCCGGTGCCGAGGGAATGATCAAAGGCTTGGCGCCGATCAGCTTCACCAGCGCATTGGCGTGGACCGGGCCTGCCCCGCCGAAGGCGACGAAACCAAAATCCCGGGGGTCGTAGCCCCGCTCGACGCTCACAACCCGGAGCGCTGCGTGCATGTTCTCGTTTGCGATGTCGATGATCGCTTGAGCCGCCGCGACCGTATCGATCCCCAGGCCGGACCCGACCTTCTCCACCGCGCGATGGGCCGCATCGACCTCTAGCTCCAATGATCCACCGAGCCGCGACTGGGCCGGGATGCGCCCCAGGACCACGTTCGCGTCGGTGACCGTGGGATCCTCGCCGCCCTGGCCGTAGCAGGCGGGGCCCGGATCCGCGCCGGCGCTGACCGGCCCGACGCGCAGCGCCCCCGCGAGGTTCAGGTAGGCGATCGAGCCGCCGCCGGCACCCACGCTGTGAATGTCCGCGCCGCGGGCCTGGAACTGGTAATAGCCGAGCTGCGCCTCGCGCTTGATCGTCACGGCGCCGTCTATGC
This sequence comes from uncultured Solirubrobacterales bacterium, assembly GCA_963808655.1. GTDB lineage: Bacteria > Actinomycetota > Thermoleophilia > Solirubrobacterales > Solirubrobacteraceae > Palsa-465. The sequence goes on along the minus strand of CAWEGZ010000020.1, from coordinate 164,613 downwards.
ATAGCGAGACGTCGGTGGAGGTGCCGCCCATGTCGAGCGTGAGCACGTTGGGCACGCCGGCCTGGCGGGCCAGGTAGGCCGCCCCGACCACTCCGCCCGAGGGGCCGGAGAACGCGATGTCGACGGGCCGCTCCTTGGTGGCCTTGGCGCTCATCGTCCCGCCGTCGGAACGCACGATGTTGAAGCGCCCCGTGAACCCCTCGTCTCGCAGTTCCGATTCGAGGTGGTCGACGTACCTGAGCACCTGCGGCTGGACATACGAGTTGAGCACCGCGGTGAGAGCCCGCTCGTACTCGCGGTACTCGGACATCAAATCGGAGGAGATCGACACGGGGAGTCGGGGGTTGAGCTCGAGTGCGATCTCCCGCGCGCGGCGCTCGTGGACGGGGTTGACGTAGGCATTTAGAAAAGCGATTGTCAGCGATTCGATGCCGTCGTCGATCAGCGACTGGACGGCTTGCCGTACCGCTCCTTCGTCGAGCGGCTCCACCACCTCTCCGTCGGCTCCCATGCGCTCGGGCACGCCGTGGGTACGCCACAGTGGCACCAGCGGGTCCGGCTTGACCATCCCCATCCACGCATACAGCGGACCGGGCGTCCAGGCGCGCGCGAGATGCAGGATCTGCTCGTGTCCTGCGGTCGTGAGCAGGCCGCCGGCGGCTCCCTTCTCCTCGAGGATCATGTTCGTGACGACGGTGCTGCCATGCAGGATCAGCGACAGCTCGGCGGGGGAGATGCCGCGTGTCTCACACGCCTGCCGGACCCCCGCAATCACTCCCGCGGACTGGTCCTCGGGCGTCGAGAGCACTTTGGCGATCGTCAGCTCGCCGCTTTCCTCCGCCAGCAGCAGCACGTCCGTAAAGGTGCCGCCGACGTCGACTCCAAGCTTCATCGTCACCGCTCTTCCCTCTCTTTGTCCCTCATCGAACCCGTCGACCGCTTCGTCCCTGATTACCCCGCCGACCGCCCGCGCCTGCTCCGGGGCCCAGCAAACCGGTTTGTATGCGAGCGTATGCGACGCCACTATATCGGCTTCCCGCGCCCGTCCGGGGCGGGTTCAACGGGGTGTGAGCCCCGCGCTCAGCGTCGTTTCAGCGCGGTCCGATGCCCGCGGTTAGGCCTCCGTCAACCGTCACTGTCGTGCCCGTGATCCAGCGCGCCGCGTCGCCGGCGAGATAGGCGAACGCGTCGGCGATGTCGCGCGGTTCGCCGAGCCGACCGAGAGGGTGAAGCGCAGCAGTCCCCGTGCGTGCCGCTGCCGGATCTGGTTGCTCGGCGAGGTACTTCTCCAACATCGGCGTCTGCACGAACCCCGGCGCGACCGCGTTCACGCGGATCCCTTCGCGGGCGCCGTCGAGGGCCATGCACTTGGTGAGCATGATCACGCCGGCCTTCGCGGCTGCGTATGCCGCCTGTGCCTGAGTCGCCCACAGTCCGGCAATCGAGGCGGTGTTTGTGATCGAGGCTGAGCCCCCATCCGAACCCGCAGCCTCCCGCAGGTGGGGCCACGCGGCACGAGACATCAGAAACACGCTGCGCAGATCGACCGCCAGCGCACGATCCCAATCGGCTTCCGAGAGCTCATGCACCGCTCCGACCATCGGCATGCCGGCGTTGTTGATGAGTGCGTCCAGCCCGCCCAGATGGTCCACCGCCACGGCGATGGCGCGCTTGACCGCACCGGCGTCGGCGACATCCGCGCCGATGCCCGCGACGGCGTACGGGCCGAGCTCGCGCGCCGTGCTCGATACGCCCTGCTGGTCGACGTCCACGAGCGCGACGCACGCCCCTTCCTCGACGAAGCGCTCCGCGATCGCGCGTCCGATCCCCGAGACGGATCCGGTGATGAGCGCGCGCCTGCCTTCGAGGCGCGTCATCAGCCAGAACCCCCGCGAGCGTGCGCTCGCACCGCGGGCAACACCTCATGCGCCAGCAGGCGCATCGATTCGAGCACGGCGGCCTGCGGCATCCCGGGCCACTGCAGCCTGCACACGAAGTGGTTGGCGCCGAGCCGCTCGACATGGTCGGACAGGATCTGGGCACAGGCGTCCGGAGAACCCAACACGAAGCGACCGCCCGCGGTGAGGTCCTCGAATTCCCGCCGCAGGGTGTCGCTACGCGGCAGCACATCGCTCTGGCCCCACTCGACATACGCCTCATACTTGCTCTTGAGATAAGGACGCGCTATCTCCAGCGCCGACTCGTCGCTGTCCGCGACGCATACCTCTTTGAGCACGGGCATGGCCGCCGGGGCCGGCAGCCCGCATTCGGCGCGCGTCCGGCGATAGATCTGCATCTGGCGCTCGAGCTCCTCGAGGCGGGTGTGGGGGTTCACGAACCAGGCGTCGCCAAGACGGGCCGCCCGGCGGACCGCCCTGTCGTTATTAGCCGCGATCCAAATCGGGGGTCGCCGATCGGGTACCAGCGCCAGGCGGGCGTCGCTTAGGCGAAAGTCAGCGGCCTGCGCGGTGACCGTCTCGCCGTGGAGCAGCCGGCGGACGACGTCGAGCTTGTGCTCGAACAGCCCCGCCCGCTCTCTCGCGGTCATGTCGCCCAGCCCGAACGCGTCGTTCTCCACAGCGCGATAGCCGAGGCCCACGCCGAGCACGAAGTTGCCCTCCGCGATGGCCGCAAGCGTCGCGGCGTGCTCCGCGACCTCCAGGGGATTGAGGAGCGCCAGCAGCACGATCGCCGTGCCCACCGTCATTCCCTCTGCGGCGGCCGCCATGCGCGCGAGCAGCGGCACGCTTTGGAACATCTGAAACGGCTGGGAGAGGAAGTGCTGTCCGGCCCAAACCGATGAGAATCCGAGCTCCCGGGCTAGCTCGACCTGCTTGAGGTGCTCGCGTACCGCGTCCGCGCCCGATCTTCCCGGCGGATGCTGTCCCGAGAGGAACAGCCCCAGTCGAATGTCGCGGTCCGCTCCGTCCATGGCGCTCTTACGCTTGGCGAGCGGGCCACTCTTCGTGCGAGAGGCGCGCCAGCGCGAGCGCGAGCGCTTGGGTTCCGTTCGCGCCGAGCCCCTGGCTGCGCGCCGCAAGGTAGAGCTGCTCGGCAAGCGCGGTGCCCGGCAATGCGAGGTTCATCCGCCGGGCCTCGGATAGCGCGATCCCCAGGTCCTTGAGGAAGTGCTCGATCCTGAACCCAGGCTCGAGGTCGCCTTTAAGGAGCCGCGGACCGTAGTTCGACAGCGACCAGGAACCTGCGGCGCCGTCTTTGATCGTCTCGAGCGCCTGCTCGACATCGAGACCGGAGCGGTGGGCATACAGCAGCGCCTCGCAGATGCCGATCATGCCCGAGGCGATCGCGACCTGGTTCATCATCTTGGTGTGCTGGCCTGACCCGGCTTCCCCCTGCAGCGTGACCGTCCTCCCGAGTACCGACAGCAGTGGCAGCGCGCGTTCGAAGGCCTCCGACTCGCCACCCACCATGATCACCAGCGTCGCATTGCGGGCCCCCACGTCACCGCCGGAGACGGGGGCGTCGAGCGCGGCGATGCCCCGAGCTTTCGCCGCGGCGGCGATCTCGACCGCCAGCGAGGGGCGACTCGTCGTCATATCGACCAGCAGCGAGCCCGGCTGCATCGCGTCGAGCAGCCCTCTCTCGCCCAGCACCGTCTCGCGCACATCGTCCGGGTAACCCAGCATCAAAAAGATTGCTTCGGCCGCGCCGGCGAGCTGCGCGGGGCCCTCGTGCCATTTCGCGCCTCGTTCCACCAGTCCGCGGGCGCGCTCTCGTGTGCGGTTGAACACCGACAGCTCGTGCCCTGCGTCGAGCAGGTGGCCCGCCATCGGCGCTCCCATCACGCCCGTGCCGATCCAGCCGATCCGGGTCATTCGGCGAACGTCACGCTGACGGTACCCAGTCCGTCGAACACCGCCTCGACCACGTCGCCGGCTTCCACCGGCAGAGGCGGCGAGCTCGCGCCGGTCATGATGATCTCGCCTGCGGCCAGCTGCCATCCCCGCCCGAGCACCTCGTTGGCCATCCAGGCGAGTGCGTCGCGAGGATCGCCCAGGACGTCTGCGCCGCTTCCCGCCGAGCGCTCCTCGCCGCCACACAGCAGCCGGGCACTCTGCCGGGCAAGGTCAAGCGAGCGCCAATCCTCGATCGATGGGCCGCACACGTAGTGCCCGCCGCACATGGCGTCGGCGACCAGCGAGGGGACACCCACTCCTTTGAAGTCGACGAACCTCGAATCGGGCACCTCGATCGCAAGTACCAACGAGCCCACGGCGACCAGGACGTCGTCTCGCTCGAGCCCTCCCGGTCGTGCCTCGAGATCTTGTGCGAGCACGAAGGCGAACTCCGGCTCGGCGGAGCGCATGCGCATGTTTCGAACGGACAGGCTGGCGGACGATGAGCGTGCCTGAGAGCGATACAGCCGACCCACCATCGGGCCGCTGGCGCCGAGGTGCTGCTGCCCGGCCCGGCTCGTCGCGGCGATCTTCCACCCCGTCGGGGGCCCCGCCAGTCCATCCAGCGCGCGTTGCACGGCATACCCCTCGGCGAGGTCGTCCGGTCGCAGCTCCGGGGGCAGCGACTCGAGTGGCCTGCCCGAGCTCCAGGCCTCCCACAGCGTCGCCGCCGCGCCGCCAAGCTTCGACTCGGTCGTCATGGTCGTGGCTGGCTTTTAGTCATGGTCGGCGATCATATTCGCGCGGGCGCGCCGCCGGTCGCTGCCGCTTGATCGCTGGACCGCGGGATGAGATTGTGGGTCGATGGACCTCGCCGCCGCCAATGCCCGTGCGATCGAGCAGGTGCTGGCATGCAGGCCACGGCTCGTCGGGGTCAAGACCGCGCTCGAGGTCGTGCCTGGGATGCGCCGTGAGCTGATCCTGCACGCGGCACCTCCGGTCGATGGCGAGTCCCTGTCGGCGCCGCTGAAGGCCGCGTTGCGGGGCGCAGCCGAATTCGAGGGGGTGTCTGCCGAGCAGGTGCAACTCGCCGCTGCCCAGGACCATGGCGCGATGGCCGGCGGGGCAGGGGCGATCTCCGCGTCGACTCCGGTCGTAGTGGTCGAGGACGAGACAACCGGGCGGCGCGCTTACCACTTCCTCATGGAGGGCTTTGGCCGCACGCTCATCCTGGGCATGACGAGCCCTGACGTCTTTGCACGGTTGTGCTGGCTGCGGGACGAGGCGGCGCCGGCTCTCGACGCTGCGCTCCAGGCGCTCGGGGGTATCGACTGCGATGCGATCATCGGCGAGGCGCTGCGGCGCGGGGACGAGCTGCACAACCGCAATGCCGCCGCAACCTCGATGCTCGCGGAGCAGCTCGCGCCGGGCCTGCCGCGGGCGGGCGTCTCGCTGGAGGCCATGGAGAGGCTGTTCGCCTTCCTGCGCGCCAACTCCCAGTTTTTTGTCGCGGTCTCGCTCGCCGCCACCAGGTTGATGCTCGCCGCCGGCCATGGGTTCGAGGGCTCCAGCCTCGTCACGGCGATGGGGGCCAACGGTCGTCACTGTGGACTGAAGGTCTCGGGCCTGGGCGATCGGTGGTTCGTGGCCGCGGCCGAGACGCCTGCCGGCGTCCCTGTAGAGGGTGCGCTCGGTGACGACGTCGCGCCCGCGTGCGGCGACTCGCTGCTTGTCGAGTGCGCGGGGCTGGGAGCCGCGGTCCTGCCTGCAGCGCCCGCTCTTTGGCCGCTCATCGGGGTAGACGAGCGGCGTGCACGTGAGATTCATGGCGACGCAGCCCGGATCGCGCTGGCCGAGCACCCCCGATACAGGGTGCCGGTCCTGGGTGACCGCGGCGCTCCCGTGGGGGTGGATCTGCTCAAGGTCCTGGACACCGGATGTCGGCCGCTGATCGACATTGTCATGCTGCACCGAGAGGCCGGACGCGGAATGATCGGGTTCGGGCTCGTCTCGCCGCCCATGGCCTGCTTCGAGCAGGCCGCGGCGGCGTATCAGGAGCGGTACGGATAGATCGACAGAGGTGAGTCCATGATCGAGATCGACGGTCGCCAGATTCTCACGACGCTTGAGGAGAAGGTCGCACCCGCGCATGCCGCCGTGGTTGTGATCGACTGCCAGCACGAGTTCATCGCCGAGGGCGGGTTTTGGGACGAGCTCGGCCAGGACGTCTCCGAAACGCAAGTCGTTGCGGAGCGGATCGCCGACTTCCTTGAGCACGCGCGCGGCCGCGGGGTCCGGATCGCGCATGCGCGAGCCGTCTATGACCGCCACCACATGAGCGACGCGATGTTCGAGCGGCTGCATCGCCACGGCACGCGCCTTTACTGCCAGAGCGACGATCCGGCCAGCGCCTTCTATCCGGGGCTCGAGCCGCGTCCGGGCGAGCCGGAGGTGGTCAAGCATCGCTTCGATGCCTTTTACGACACCGAGCTCGATCTGATCCTCCGTGCCTGGGGCGTCAAGACGGTGATCCTGGCCGGGCTGGTCACGCACGGCTGCGTGGACTCGACTGCTCGCCACGCCTACTTCAAGGGGTACTACGTGGTGTTCCCGCCCGATTTGACGGGCGGCGCCTCGCCGGAGGTCAAGCGCGCGACCGTGGAGACCATGAACGTGATGTTCGGGGTCACCCCCTCGGCGGGCGAGATCGTGGCCGCCTGGCAGGAGGCAGCCGTGCCAGCCGCGGCGCCGCTCGCCTGACTCCGGGCAGCGACCTGTCGGACTACTCACTTCGCGGCGGACAAGCCCGATGGTTGCGGGTCGGCGCCCGGCGCCCTTTTCTGGTTGTGGCCGTCGGTTTGTTCGTGATGTTGATGGCCTCGAACCTCCCGACCCCGCTGTACGCGGTCTACAGGGCTGAGTTCGGGTTCTCAGCGGTCGAGCTCACCCTGATCTTCGCGACCTACTCGATCTTCCTGGTCGTGTCCCTGCTGCTCTTCGGTCAGCTCTCGGATCGTCTGGGGCGCCGCCGCGTGATCGCGGTCGGACTCGGCGGCGGTGCGATCAGCCTCGCCCTGTTTGCCTTGGCCAACGGCACGCCGTGGCTGTTCGCGGCACGGGCGGTCCAAGGGATTGCCACCGGGCTGATGACCGCGGCCGCAGCGGCGGCCCTGGTGGAGCTCCAGACCACGGGCCACCACGGCCGCGCGGCCGTGGCCACGGTACTCGGCAACAACGGCGGTTCCGGTGCTGGGCCGCTGCTCGCCGGGATGCTTGCGCAGTGGGCGCCCGACCCACTGGTGCTCTGCTACCTCGTGGGTATCGGCTGCATCATCTTCGCGGTGCTGGGTGTGCTCTCGATCCGTGACCCGGTGCAGCCGAGCGGTCAATGGCGTCCACAGCGGCCGTCGGTTCCGGCCGCGGTCAGACTCCGATTTGCGCGGGCCTCCTTGAGCGGAGCGAGCGTGTGGGCAGTGGGCGCACTTTTCCTCTCGGTGGTCCCGTCATACGCGGCCCAGCTGCTGAATACCAACGACCTCGCGCTGCTCGGCGCGATCACCGCGCTGATGCTGGCGAGTTCCTGCCTCGCTCAGATCGCGCTGGTGAGGTTTGACGTGACGCCGCGCAGTGCCCAAGCCGGCGGCCTGGCGGCCATGGTGGGCGGGGTCATCCTGCTCGTGTTGGCGTTCCCGCTGCACTCGCTGGAAGCGGTGTTGGCGTCCGCGCTGCTCGCCGGACTGGGGCTTGGGGTGGCGCTCTTCGGAGCGCAGAAGGACGTGAACTTGCTGGCGCCGCCGGACCGGCGGGGCGAAGTGACGGCCGCGTTCATCAGCTGCCTATACGCCGGTGTCACGATCACCAGCGTGGCGACGGGCCTACTCGCAGACGGCTATGGCCTCGCAACTGCCGTAACGATCGTCGGCGTGACGGTCGCGGCTGTGGCTGCGGCGAGCGCCGTGTGGCACCTGCTCGGATCCGGGACGAGCGCCCGGCGCCCCGCCACGCGCGGCTGAGCGACGCCTCAAGAGCGGCGTGCTCAGAGATCGCGGGCAAGCCGCCGATCCGGCGCGCCGTGCAATGCCTGAGCGACCGTGCGCATGAGCAGGATCGCGGATCCCGTGAAGCCGGAGAAGCCGAGCGTCCACAGCGCGTCGCGCACGACGTTGTTTCGCGCGAGCGAGCCCGCGATCAGGACGGCGCCCGATGTCATCGCACCGGTGCCGCTCGCCGCGACTAGGAGCACCCGGCTCAGCCACCCCTCGACGACCACACGATCGGAGCCGGCGTAACGCTCGGTCCGGATCACCAGCCGGCCCGAGCGGAGCTGCGTCGCCAGGGTTTCCGCGTGTTCGGGCAGCGTGCGCAGGGCGGGAAGCGCGCGTACGAGCTCCTTGCGAGCGATTTCCTCAGGGCTGCCGAGAGTTTCCCGGTGCTCGAGGCCGACGAGCCGCTCGGCCTCGGTAGAGAGATCAAACCCGGAGTCGAGCGTCTTCAGCGTGCCCTCCAGCGTGAGCAGGGTGCGGGACAGCAACAGCATCGAACTCGGCGGGCGCAGACCGTGATGCTCCATGACGTCCATCACGCCCGCCATGGCGGCGGGGCCCAGCCCACCTCCTTCGACCTCGCCGAGCAGGACTTGCATGTCGCGCTCGAGTAGCCGCAGGTCGAGCTGATCGTCGCCGACCAGGTGCCGGACGGCGCGCGCGATCAGCGAAGCGTCTCGAAGCGAGAAACCGATCGCGAACCCTTGCAACGCCTCGTGGGTGACCGGGTCGATCCGTCCAACGGCGCCGAAATCGAGCAGCCACAGGATGCCGTCCGCGTCGATCAGCACGTTGCCGGGATGAGGATCAGCGTGGTAGTAGCCGTCGCGGAGGATCTGCGCCAGGAACGAGGCCAACAGTCGCCGGGCGAGCTCGGGACGCGCGATCGGGGCGGCATCGACGGCGGCCGCGTCGGACACCGAGCGGCCCACCACCTCGTCCATCACCAGCATCCGCTCGCTCGACAGAGTGGGATACACGACGGGAATCTGCACTCCACGGTCCTCGTGGCGGTTCTGCCGCAGACGCGCGCCCGCTACCACCTCGCGGCCGTAATCCAGCTCGGCTTCGATGCTTCGGATCAGTTCGTCCGCGAGCGCCCGCACCCCGATTCTCCGGGCCGACTCGACGCGTCGCTGGAGCTCGCGGGCGACGAACGACAGGACGGACCCATCACGCCGCACCAGTTCGTCAAGCCCCGGGCGCTGCACTTTGACGATCACGTGCCGTCCATCCTGAAGCTTGGCCCGGTGGGCCTGACCGATGGAGGCGGCGGCTAAGGGCTTGGTATCGAATGAGGCGAAAGCCTTCTCGGGCGGCTCACCCAACTCGGCCACGAGCACCGCCTCGACCTCGTCGGGCGGGATCGGAGCCACGTTCGCCTGCAGCTGCGAAAGCTCGCTTGTCAGCGTGGTTGGCAAAAGATCGCTGCGGGTGGCCGCGATTTGCCCGAACTTGATGAACATGCCTCCGGACCGCTCGAGTACGAGTCGGACACGGCGCGCCAAATCGGGCGACGCCAGCGCGGCCGCCGTTCGATAGCGCACGTGCAGCAGGTTCTCGTGGCGCGCATTTGCGACGAGCTCCCGAAAGCGGCCAAGGGGAGAGACCACGGAGCGAACGGCCCGCGCCGGGTGTCGCAGCGACCGCCGCGATCTCCCTCGCCTGCGGGTGCTGCGGGTCACGACATCGAGCACGATCGCCATTGGCAGCGACGCGAGCACCCCGAAGAAGATCGACAGCGGAATGATCAGCAGCGGATGGCTGTGCTTCGGACCGAGCGCCAACGCTCCCGCGGTGAGCCCCGCGAGCCAACCCACCGTCGCGGCGATGGCATTGCGCCAGCGGCCGATCTTGACGCCGAGCACACGGCTGCTGACGACGCTGATCGCGGCGATCCAGAACGGCAGGATGATGAGATAGCCGATCCCCAGCCTCAGGGTGATCGAGGCAATTGGCGCCGTCACAGGCACGTCATCGTAAGCGAGGGGGCGGAGCGAAGCTCGCGAGCAACGGCGGACCTGGCTCAGCGCTGAGCAGCGTTGCCACCCGCGCGTCACGCGCAGACAGCGCCTCGCAGAGACAGCGAGTAGCCAGTACGCGTACCAGCTGGCGCTTGTATTCGACGGAGCCATTCGCGTCTTCGACCGGCTGGGCTTCCCGGCCGGCCGTCGCGGCGCTCTCGGCTAGCGCCCTGTCGTTTGAGGCGTCGGCCGGCAGGTCGAGTAGCGATTGCTCTGTCTCCCTCAATCGCTGAGCCGCCACACCTATCGATCCGACGGCAACTCTGGCCGCCGCGACCGCGCCGTCGCGGGCAGTGAGATTGACCGCGAGCGTGATCGCGGGCCGCTCATGGAACGAGATCTTGCGGTGAACGAGCACCGCTCCGGCCGCCGGCTCTGGAACGTGGACGGCAACCAGGAGCTCGGCGGACTGAAGCGCGGTCTCGTACGGGCCGCGCGTGAATTCTTCGACGGGAATCTCCCGGGGTGCGCCCAACCCTCGCACGGTCATCCGGCCGGCGGCAGCGATCAGATAGGTAGCGGGATCCGAGTGCGGATCTGCGAAGCAGAGATTCCCCCCGATCGTGCCGACGTTGCGCACGCGGATGTTGCCGACTCGGTGCTCCATCGCCGCCAGCGATGGCCAGCGAGAGCGAACGGCTGGGGAGCTTTCAAGCTCGCGATGGGTCGTCGCCGCGCCGATCCGCAGGCTCACCATTGGCATCGACGCCCGATAACTCGGCGATTCCTTTGAGATCGACCAGATGGCTGAAGTCGGTCAGCCCCAGCTTTGCGATCAGCAGCAACTCCGTCCCCCCGCAGTAGGGGAGGGCGTCTGGGCCCAGGTCCTCGAGCAACGCTGCGGCTTCCTCCACCGTGCGGGGTCTGTGGAGTTGAAAGGGGCTGAGTCTCAAGAGGCAGCCTTCTCAAGCCGCACAGGTGTCTCTCCAAGCGTGTCCATCACCGCCTCCGTGCCTGCCCCGAGATCCAGCGGAATCCCGAGATCGATCAACCCCCTCCCGAGCGCAGTCACCGCAACCAACGGGTAGAGCGAGCGGCACGCCGGACCCATGTGGCCCAAGCGAATGAGCTTTTCCTTGAGCTCGCCGTAGCCACCGGAGAGCATCACGCCATAGCGCTCCCGAATGTGGGAGAGGAGGTCAGGCACGCTGACGTCGGGCGGTGTGCGTACTGCGGTGACGCAATTGGCGGCATACGCCTCGCTCCGCGGCCACAACTCCAACCCCAGGGCCCTCACCCCGGCGCGGCAGGCACGGGCTGCGGTCGAATGAGCCGCGACTGACGCATCCAGTCCCTCATCGAGCACCTCTTGGAGTGCGGCGTGGACGCCGTTCACATCGGCGATCGACGGCGTGTATGGGAAGGCGGTGCGGCCCCCGTCGATCCACCGATGCTTCCAGTCCAGCAGGGAGAGGAAGGAGCCACGGGGGGCCGCGGGGTTTGACTCCATCGCCTCCCAAGCGCGTGGGCTGACCGCCACCAGTGAGATTCCGGGCGGTCCGGCCAAGCACTTCTGCGGACCCGCCACGGCTACGTCCACCCGCCAGTCATCGACGCGCAGCTCGGTCCCGCCGAGCGAAGAAACAACATCGGCGAGCATCACCGCGCCATGAGCGTGGACGAGCCCGGCGATCTCGGCGAGAGGGTTCTCCACTCCGGAAGGAGTCTCGGAGTGCACGATCGAGACCAGCTCATAGGTTCCCTGGTGTGCGAGCACCTGCTCGACCGCCTGGGGATCGATCGCTTCGTCATAGGGCACCCGCACCTCGTCCACCTCGCCCCCGTAGTCGCGCAGCCAGTCCCCGAACCAGGAGGCGTAGACGCCCGAGACGAGGTTCAGGCAGCGCGCCCCCGGCCGCACGAGCGCGCGTGCCGCCGCCTCCAGCCCGAGCACCGCCTCGCCCTGCATCAGGACGACGTCGTTCTGCGTGCGGAAGACGGCCCCAAGCAGCCTCTCTGTCTCGCGGAAGCGATCGAGAAACACGGGGTCGTAGTCGAAGATGATCGGACTGCCGAGCGCCGAGAGCACGCGGGGAGAGGCCATTGTCGGCCCGGCGGTGAGCGTGAAATCGGGTGGACGCATTGAGCCCTCCTTCAGAAGATCACCCATACGTCACAACCGGGTCCGAGAAGCCGGCGTTGTCGTGACCGCACGGAATCGCGCGGTCCTGCTCGCTCGTCAGCAGGTGCCCGCCGCGTAACACGGAGCAGTAGGCCTCGACGTGGGGATCGATGCCAAAGTCGACGTTGCAGCGCACCACGCGCACGCCTCCAAACCGGTGCGGCGTTCGCACGCAGACGACCCAGTGGTAGTTGAGCTGCTGAGCGCGAAGACGCGTGATCAGCGCCGTGCGGAACATCGTTTGGCTTTCTGTGGTGACGGCGCCCGACGCGGAGGCACCGGGGCTATTGCCCGAGGCAGCCACATAGGCGACCGCCCCGGCGGCCGCACACAGAGCCACCGCGCAAGCCAGGAACCATTGCCCACCGCTGAGCTTCTTAACCCAGTGCAAATTCATACGGCAGCATACTGGCTGCGGATTGTTGACAGTCCACAGCCGACGTGCGCTAAGGTGCCTGCCCAGCGCAGCAATGTGCGCCTGTCGCGACGCGCGGCGAGCCGGCCCGCAATTACGAGGAGCGATCGGGATGGACAGAGGTAGCAGGAAGTTGTTCACCGTGGCCGCAGTAGCCCTGGCTGCGGCGGGGCTAGCGGCCTGCGGGGGCTCGGGTGGTTCCACCGGCTCGAGCGCCACGGGCCCCAGCGGGAACCTGGAGTTCGCGATCTTCCATGCGTATTCGGGCCCGAATGCCGCCTATGGGCCGGAAGCCGCTGCCGGCTGTTACCCCGCCGTGCGTGAGGTCAACGCGGCCGGCGGCATTCTCGGGCACAAGGTTCATTGCACGCCGGTCGACTCAAAGGGCGAGCCGGCGGACGCCGTTCCGGCGGCGAACCGGATGATCGCCTCCTCGAGCTCGCTCGTGGGTGTCCTCGGCGCTGGATCGGATGAGGCGAGCGCCGTCGTCCCCCTCTTTCAGCAAGCCCACATCCCCATCTTCTCGACCACTGGGCAATCGTCGTTCGATCACTCAACCGCTTCCTATTTCTGGCGCATCCTGTCACCCGATGCTGCGCAGGGCAGCGCCATGGCCGCGGCGTCAAAGAAGCTCGGCTTCACCAAGGTGGCGACGGTATTCGGCAACGACGTGGCCGCGCAGGGCTCAGCTCCCACAGCGTCCGCTGGCGTCAAAAAAATCGGCTCGACGCTCGTCGCCAACCAGACGCTCGCGGTCGGCCAAACCTCCTATCGCTCAGAGGCCACGGCCATGACTTCGGCCAAGCCGCAGGCGATCGTCACTGAAGCGGACCCGCAGACAAGCGCGACGTACTTCTCCGAGCTCTCTCAGATCGGACACATTCCAGCGCTGATCACGGATCCGGTCTCGCAGGAGCCAAACTGGCGCAAGGCCATGAGTGGCGCGATCGGAACCGCCCTGCTCAACCGGCAGGACTACGCGGTTGTCGCCTACTCGCCGCCCAGCGCGCCTGGCTATAGGACCTATACCGCGGCGCTGAAGGCCTCTTCGGCCAAGGTTCCCAACCCGATGCAATGGAACGCCGACCTGTACTCGGTCTCCGATTACGACATGCTGATCATCGCCGGCCTGGCGATGGAGGCCGCGCACTCCACCGCGCCGAGCGTGTACAACAAATTCATCACGAAGGTGACCGCGCCGTCCTCGGGGGCGACCGTGGTCCACACGTATGCCGCGGGCAAGGCGGCGCTTGCCAAGGGCAAGCGCATTCAGTACGTCGGCGCTGTCGGGCCGATTCACTTCAACAGGTGGCACAACGCCGGCAATTCCTTCGCGATCGAACGGTATGTGAATGGAACCTGGAAGGTGTCGTCGGTGCTGAGCGCCGCCGAGATCAACGCTGCGGCCGGACTGTGAGTGGTCCCGTCGCGCACGCTGCGATGATGTCCAGGTAGCTCCCATGGCGGTGTTCGTCTCCGCCGTGGGCTTCGGGGTGGTGACTGCGGCGATCCTTGCCATCAGCGCAGTCGGGTTCACGTTGCAGTTCAGCGTCACAAACGTGTTCAATCTGGCCTTCGGCAGCGTGATGACCGTCTCGGGCTTCGTCGCCTACTGGCTCAATCAGGGCGGGCTCGACATCTGGCTTGCGATGGCCGTGGCGGCACTCGCGGGCGGGGTCCTCTCCGTGGCCATCAATGAGCTCCTCTACGGGCCATTCATCCGCCACGGACTGAATCTGTTCGGCATGGTGATCGTGACGATTTCGGTCGGGCTGATCTTCGATCACGGCCTGCAGGCGGCCGTCGGGCCGAGCTTCTTCTCGTACACGGCGCCCCCCGGCAGGGCATTCCACTTCGCCGACTTCGTGCTGACGCGGCAGGAGCTGATCATCATCGCGATCGCGGTCCTCCTCACCGCGCTAGTCCAGGTCGCGCTGCAGTACACGCGCGTCGGCAAGGCGATGCGCGGCTTGTCGGCCAACGCATCGCTGGCGAGGGCGTGTGGGGTCCCCACGCGGCGCGTCGTTGCCCTGGCTTGGTTTGTGTCGGGGATCCTGGCGGGAATCGGTGGCGTGGCGCTGTTCCTGGACATCAGCACCTTCACCGCCACCACGGGCTCCGAGTTCCTGATCGTGGTCATCGCCGCCGCTGTCCTGGGCGGGATCGGTTCACCGCGCGGAGCGATTCTGGGCGCCCTCGTGGTCGGGATCGTGACCGAGCTCGGCGCCGCCTATTGGAATCCCGAGCTCAAGGACGTGGTCGCGTTCGGAGTGTTGATCGTCGTTCTCCTGCTGCGACCCCAGGGCCTGTTTGCGCGCCTCGCGACCGAACGGGCGGTCACTCAATGAGCGCCGCCACCCAGTACTACATCGTCACGATCTGCGTCTACGTAGCCGTCAACATGATCGCCTCCTGGGGGCTCGACCTGCAGTTCGGCGTGACCGGTGTGTTGAACTTCGCCTTCATCATCTTCCAGGCGGTGGGCGCCTACACGGCCGCGATCCTGAGCCTTGGTCCGGCTAGCGCCAGCGGGGGCTTCCAGCACTATGTCCTTGGCGTCAAACTCCCATTCCCGCTGCCGATTCTCGGCGCCATGCTGGTCGGCGCAGCGCTGTCGGCCTTGATCGGCTTAATCACGCTGCGGCGGCTTCGCTCCGATTATCAGGCGATGGTGATGCTCGTGGTCTCCGTCGTCGCCACCGTGGTCGCCGAATCCGTGATCGGGTTGGTCAACGGGTCCGCCGGGCTCTCCCTGATTCCCAGCCCGGTACAAGGTCTGACCAGCCTCACTAAACAGACGCAGGACTGGTACTTCGTGGGACTGTGCGCGATCTTCGTCTTGATCGTGGGGGCACTGATGTATGGGCTGATCTACTCCCCTTACGGGCGACTCCTGCGAGGGGTCAGGGAGAACGAAGCGGCAATCGAGGCGATGGGTCGCAGCGCGACCAAGGCACGCCTCCAGGTCTTCATCATCGGGGGCGCTCTGGGCGCGCTCAGCGGAGCGCTGCTCGCGGAATTCATCGGGGCGTGGGCGCCGAGCGGGTGGCTCTACCCGGAGACATTCGTGTTCTTCACCGCGGTGATCGTCGGGGGCCGCGGGTCTGTGTCGGGCGTGGCGATCGGAGCAGCCCTCGTCGGGGTGGGCATCCAACAGGGTGTGCAGTACATGCCGATCGGCAGCGACCCGACCGTGCTGGCTGCCATGGAGTGGATCATCACCGGCCTGCTGACGCTGGTATTCCTCTGGGTCAGGCCGCAGGGGCTGCTTCCGGAGCGACGTCGGCGGTTCTCGCGCCGCGCCGCGCCGAGCCTTGCCTCCCCTGAGCTGGAAGAAGCGATCGAGACGTGAGTGCGCCCGACGATGCTCTGCTGGTCGTTGAAAACCTCGCCAAGAGCTTCGGTGGCGTCCACGCCGTCGACGGCGTGTCGTTTGAAATTCCTCGTGGCTCGCTGACAGGCATGATCGGTCCCAATGGGGCCGGGAAGTCGACCGTGTTGGGGATGGTCGCCGGGGCGATCAAACCGGACCGCGGGTCGATCCAGCTCGGGCGCGATCAAATCGCCGGCCTGCCGTCTTACAAAACCGCGCAGCGAGGCATCATCAGAACCTTTCAGGCGGCCAGCGTCTTTCCGCACATGACCGTGCTTGAGAACCTTCTGCTCGGGACCGCACCCTGGCACGGGGAGAAGATCGCATCCGCGCTGTTCCGCAGAAGGCGCTGGCGTCGCGAACAACAGCTCCAGCTGACGCACGCACTCGAACTGGTTGAGCGCTTGGGGCTCACGCCGGCGGCGGACGCGTTCGCCGGTGAGCTGAGCGGAGGACAGAAGCGGCTGGTCGAACTCGGGCGGGCGATGATGGCCAAACCCAGGTTGTTGCTCCTCGACGAGCCAATGGCGGGAGTGAGCAGAACGTTGGCCCCCACGATCGAGTCGCTGATCGCGGAGCTGCGCGAGCAGGGCATCAGCGTGCTCCTGATCGAGCACGAGCTTGGGGTCGTGGAGCGACTGTGCAGTCCCGTGATTGTGATGGCCCAGGGACGGGTCCTGATGGAAGGAGAGATGGAGAAACTGCGGGCCGACCCAGAGGTGCGGAGGGCCTACCTTGTCGGTTAGTGCGCCGGATGCGGCACTGGTGATCGATTCAGTGTCGGCGGGGTACGGCGGCCACGAGGTCGTTCACGAGGCGTCCCTCTCCGTGAAGCGCGGGCAGATCGCCACCGTGGTCGGTCCAAACGGAGCGGGCAAGAGCACGCTGCTGCGCGCGATTACCGGTGACGCGCAGTTCCTGGGCGGAAGGGTTTGGCTGGAGGGCGAGGACATCTCCCGCACAGCGAGCAACCGGCTGGTGAAGCGCGGGCTGGCATGGGTTCCCCAGCTCGATGACGTCTTCACCACCTTGACAGTGCGCGAGAACCTGGAGCTTGGCGGCTACCTGCTTTCCCGCAAGCGCCTCGGGGAGCGTGTGGAGGAGCTGCTGGGGATGTTCCCTTTGCTGGCCGGACTCACCGGGCGCGTAGCCGGCCGCCTCAGCGGGGGAGAGCGCAAGCTGCTCGCCATCGCGCGAGCGCTGATGCCTGCGCCGTCGGCCGTGTTGCTCGACGAGCCGACCGCCGGGCTTTCGCCCGAAATGAGCGGCCTCGTGCTCGAGGACCAGATCCCGCGTCTCAGCGCGAGCGGAGTGGCCGTACTGCTGGTCGAGCAGCGCGCCATCGAGGCGGTGGCGATCTCGTCCCACGTCCACGTGATGGTCAACGGCATCATTCGCGCGTCCCGCGCCGCCGAAGAACTCACGGATTGGGATCAGCTGGCGCGGCTCTTCCTGGGCGAGGAATCCAGCGTCGACAACGGGTAGGGCGGATCGTTTGCGCGCGGAGACGCCGGGAAGTATGCTCGCTGCACTTGTTGACAGTCCACAGCACGCAGCCAACGACGGCCCCCGGGCCTACTAGGTCCTGGCGTCGCCACTAGGGGGCCAATCGCCTGTTGGGCTTGCACCCAGAAGGAGGAAAGAGAGAGATGCGGATCCATTCCAAGAGCCTGACGTCGGTGCTGGTGGCGGTCGTGGCCGCCATCGCCCTCGCAGCGTGCGGTTCGAGCGGCACAACCGTCGACCAACTCGTCGAGCGGCTCCGGAGGCAGCTCAGCAGCGGCGGCACGCTCGCGATCGCGGCGCCGGCGAAAACCAACGACTACGGCTGGAACGCCCAGGGCCTCGCAGGCGCCAAGGCGGCAGCTTCGACCGACGGTTTGAAGGTCAAGCTGGTCCAGAACATCGGCTACAACAACACCGACACCGTGCTGCGGCAGCTGGCGCTCGCGAAGCCGAAGCTCATCATCGCCCATGCGAGTGGTTTCGACACAAGCGCTCAGCGGATTGCGCTGCAATACAAGGTCCCGACGATCACCTACGACATCCCCACGCTGCTGCAGAAGGGGAGCCTCTCGAACATCACCACGTCGAGCCAGCAGGGCGCATACCTTGCCGGGATCCTTGCCGCGGAGATGACGAAGACCAACAAGATTGGGGTGATCATCTCCGCGTCGGATACCAACTGGTACGAGATGACCGGCGGGTATGCGGCCGGCGCGCACAGCGTGAAGCCGCACCTGTCAATCGTGTTCGGCCAGATCGGCCCCGCCTCCTACGACGATTCCGCCGGCGGCAAGCGAATCGCCACGAGCGTGATCGCCTCGGGCGCCGACGTGATCTTCACGATGGGCGACGACGCGTCGTTTGGGTATCTCCAGGCGATTGGCACCGCTCATCCGGGTCACAAGCTCTGGATGATCGGTGACATCGGCGACATGTCGCCTGATCGATACGGGCCACGTGTTCCTCTCGTCGGTCCTGTGGAACTTCACCCACGCCTATGACCAGGCTCTGTCGGACGTGAAGAACGGCACCTTCGGCACGCACGGCTACAACCTCACGCTGGGCAATGGCGGAATCTCGCTGCTGAAGACGAAGTACATCCCGTCCAGCGTGTGGTCGAAGATCGAGACGGCCAAGCAGGGAATCATCTCCGGCAAGATCCAGGTTCCGGACACGACCAAGGCGGCGTCAGGCCAAGGCGCTGCTGAACAAGTAGCCGAGGTCGCTTCGAAATCCGGTGGCACAACTCGCTCAAAGGGAGAGCACCAAGCTCGGGCCGGCGTCAGGTGCGGCGCCGGCCGTCGAGCTGCTGGGGATCACGAAGTCCTTCCCAGGCGTGCTGGCCAACGACGACATCTCCCTGGCGCTGGAGCAGGGCGAGGTCCATTGCCTGTTGGGGGAGAACGGCGCTGGTAAGTCGACGCTGATGGGGATCCTGTCGGGCATGCTGCAGCCTGACGCGGGACGCATTAAAGTCGCGGGCGAGGAGACCAAATCGACTCGCCGCGCAAGGCCCTCGACCTGGGTATCGGCACGGTCTACCAGCACTCGACGCTGATCGGCCCGCTGACCGTGGTCGAGAATCTCATGCTCGGCGAGAGCCGGAGGCTGCGCCTGAACTTCGCCGGAACACGACGCCGGCTCGAGGAGTTCGGCGCCATGCTCGGCGTCGAGATCGAACCCAACGCCCGCGCGGAAGACCTCGCCCTCGGTCGCCAGCAGCAGATCGAGATCATCAAGGCGTTGTGGCGAGGGTCTCGAGTCCTGATCCTCGACGAACCCACCTCGATGCTGACGCCGCAGGCGGTCGCCGAGCTGCAGAAAGTGCTCGAGCGGCTGAAGACGACAGGGCTTGCGATCGTGTTCATCACCCACAAGCTGCACGAGGCGGTCGCCCTCGGCGACCGCATCACGGTCCTGCGTCAGGGACGGGTCACCGGCGACATCGCTCGCGAGGCCATTCGGGTCAGCTCACCCGAAGAGCTCGAGGCGGAGATCGTGCGGCTGATGTTCGGCGAAAGCGGCAAGCCCGCCGAGGAACCGGCCGGGGTGCCCGAGCTCAGCGTCCGCGTGGAAGGCGCCGCCCGACGACCACCGGCGACACGGCGCTCGAGCTGGAGCACGCGAGCGCCCCGGGCGAGGGCTCGCAGCCCGGCATAAACGATGTGTCCCTCACCCTGCACCTGGGCGAGGTCCTGGGAGTGGCGGGCGTGGACGGCAATGGGCAGCGCGCACTCGCGGAGGCGATCAGCGGCCAGCGTCGCCTCACCCGTGGCGAAATCCGTTATCTCGGTGCTTCCATCGGCAAGCTGAGCGTCAGCCAGCGGGAGAAGCTCGGATTGCGCTACGTGACCGACGACCGGCTCGGTGAGGGGATTGTGGCCTCACTGCCGGTCTCGCTGAATCTCATGCTCAAGCGCATCGGCAGCGCGCCGTACTGGCGCAGGGGACGCATGCGCCCTGAGGCGATCGAGCAGGACGCCGACCGCCTGATCAAGCGCTTCGATATCCGGACTCCGAGCACGCAGGCACGAGCGGGAACGCTCTCAGGCGGCAATATCCAGAAGCTTCTGCTGGCGCGGGAGCTGTCGTTCGACTCGAAGGTCGTCGTGTTTCACAAGCCGACTTACGGCCTTGACCTGAAGACGACGCGGATCGTGCGTGACATGATCGGCGACCTGCGCCAAGGGCGCGCGGCGCTCCTGATCTCGACCGACCTCGACGAGTTGCTCGAGGTCTCCGACCGCATCGCGGTCATCTCCGGTGGTCGGATCGTCGGGGTGGTCGATAACGGGCCCAGCGCCGCCGAGCAGGTCGGCCGCATGATGATCGGCGACGTGACGCTGGGCGTCCAGAATGCAGCGGAGCCGGTGGTGCAGCGATCATGACCGACACGGTCGCAGTTCCGTCGCAACCTGGAGTCACCGCCGTGGTGGAGCCGCCGCCGGTCGGTAGGCGCGGCGAGCGGCCGCGCTCGAGAAGAGTCGCCGCCACACGCGACCTGTTCATCCGCTCGCTGATCCCGGTGGTGCTGGCCCTGGTCGCCGGTGGCGTGCTGCTCGCGATCCTCGGCCGGGATCCGTTCACGTTCTACTCCAACGTGTGGCAGGGAGGGGTTCAGCAGGGATCCTGGGAGGACAGCGCGATGCGTGCAGCCCCGTTGCTTTTGATCGGCGTGGGGCTCACGCTCATCTTCCGCGCCAACATCTGGAACCTCGGCTACGACGGCCAGTTCCTGGTCGGTGCCGCGCTCATCACCGGACTCGCACCGAGCCTCGCGAGCGCGCCGAACGTGCTCAGCCTGGTGATCCTGTTCTTCGTGGCGATGGGCGCCGGCGCGCTGTGGACGATTATCCCCGCCTTCCTCAAGGCCCGCTACGAGACGAACGAGATCATCACCACGTTGATGATGTCCTTCATCGGCATAGGGGTGGCGAACGTGCTCGTCAAGGGGCCCTTCCAGGACCCCACGGTCAACATCCCGCAGACGCGGGTGATCCCGGTGAACCGCATGCTGCCGGCGATCCCGGGTACCCGCATCCACGTCGGCGTGTTGGTGGCGCTTGCGGCCGCGCTGTTGGCCGCCTTCGTGCTCAAGCGCACCTCCTTCGGCCTGCGGCTGCACGTACTCGGTGCCAACCCGCGCGCGGCCGCACATGTCGGCATCAACGTCAAGCGGCTGATCGTGACCGCGTTCCTGGTGAGCGGAGCGCTGGTCGGCGCGGCCGCGGCCGCCGACATTCTCGGCGTGTGGGGCTACATGCGCGCCAACTGGAACCCCGGCTACGGCGACACCGTGATTCCGTTCGTATTCCTGGCGCGGCTGAACCCGCTGGCATTGATCCCCTACATCGCCTTCTTCGCCGTGCTCTCGAACGGCGGTGATCTCGCCGCATCGAACGCCGGCTTGTCGACGGATTTCCTGCTCGTACTGGTGGCCCTGATCCTGCTGTTCATGACGGTGATCGAATACGTAGGGCGCCGGCGCGATCTCGGTGGCTCCTACCTCACCCCAGGCCTGAAGCGGGCGCTGAAAGCACCCCTTTTCCGCCGTAAGACCGACACGCAGGCGGCGCCGTGAACGTCCTTCATTTCGCCGCTGCCAGCAATATCTTCAGCAAAGCGGTGCTGACCTCCCTCCTGGCGGGTGGTCTGCTCGCCGGGGTGCCGCTGATGTTCACGGCGCTCGGGGAGTCGATCTCGGAGCGCGCGGGCGTGCTCAATCTGGGCCTTGAAGGGATGATGCTGCTGGGCGCCTATATCGGCTTCATCGCGACCTACTACGTCCACTCCGCAGCGCTCGGCTTCGTCGCCGGTATGGCCGGGGGCGCGATTGGCAGCCTCGTGATGGTGGTGCTGTGCGTGTGGCTCGGCCTTGACCAGATCGTGGTCGGGATCGCGATCACGCTGGCCGGAGAGGGGCTCACCAGCGTGCTCCAGGGCGCCCAGTTCGGCACCAGCTACCCCCGGCTCGGCGCGCCCGCCACCGCCGCGATTCCCGGCCTCGACAAGATCCCGGTGCTCGGAGCGAGTCTCTTCAATCAGTCGATCCTCGTGTACATAGGGTTCGCCTTTGCGGGGGTGTTGGTCTGGATCTACAACCGGACCAATATCGGTCTGAACCTGCGTGCGGCGGGCGAGAAGCCCGAGGCGCTCGACGCCGCGGGAGTGAGCGTGATCTCCACGCGCAGCTGGGCAGCGATGAGCACAGGCGCGCTCGCCGGCCTCGGGGGCGCGTACCTCTCGATCGTGGGTGCGGGCGTGTTCACGCCCTTCATGACCCAGGGGCAGGGCTACATGGCGATCGTAATCACGATGCTCGCCCGCGGGCGGCCCTTGTGGATCCTCTTCGGCTCGTTCCTGTTCGGCATCTCGCTGTCGATCGCCACCGCGCTCCAGCTCGCCGGCATCAATATCTCGATCGACATAATCAACATGCTGCCCTTCGTCGCGATCATCCTCGCGCTCTTGCTCTTCGCGCGGCGCTCCTATCTGCCGCCGGCGCTCTGCATCCCATACATGCGCGGGGCGCGATGAGCGCGACCCAGCCACTCGCCGCACCGCTCGAGAACCGCACGCTGCGCGAGCAGGTGGCGGACCACCTGCGCGAGGAGATCCTCTCGAGCCGGCTCGCACCGGGAGCCGAGCTCAGCGAGGTCGCGCTCGCGCGATCGCTCGGCATCAGCCGGGGCCCGCTGCGGGAGGCGCTCGGGCAGCTGGCGGCCGAGGGCCTGGTGACGATCGTGCCCAGGCGCGGCGCGGTCGTCAAGCGGCTCACGCGCCAGGAGTTCATCGAGGCCTACGAGGTGCGCGAGGCGCTCGAGTCGCTGGCCGTCAAACTGGCGGTCCCTCGCCTGAGCGACGCCGAGAAGGCAGAGCTTCACCGCATGGCAGAACGCATGGAGCGCGCCGCACAAGCGGGCGACACCGACGGCTTTTTCGAGATCAATCGCCAGTTCCATGCCCGCCTGGTGCAGGCCTCCGGCAACAGCAAGCTGGAGGAGGTCCACGGTCAGCTAGTCGCGCAGATGGGGCGGCTGATGAGGAAGTCCGTCGAGATTCGCGGCGGCATGCAGCAGTCGGCGTCGGAGCATGAGGCGATCCTTGAAGCCGTCGACGCCGGGGACCCCGAGCGCGCGGCGCAACTGCTCGAGGAGCACATCGAGATTCCACAGCGCGTGCTGCGCTCAAGCGAGGCGCAGGAGATTTTTGGAGACGAGGAGGAGGACCCCCGCAATGACTGAATCCAAGCCGCTCGAGTTCGGCGTCAACCTGAACAACCGCGAGCCCCTGATTGCGCCCGACTACGACCTGGGGGCGCTGCTCGACCTCTCGGCGCGCGTCGAGGAGCTCGGGTTCGACTCGGTGTGGGTGGGGGACAGCCTTTTCTCCAAGCCGCGTTACGAGGCGATGACGCTGCTGGCGGCGATCTCTCAGCGGACCAGCCGCGTTCGCCTGGGCACCGCCTGCCTGGTGACTTCCACGCGCAACCCGCTCTACACCGCCCTGGAATGGGCGACGCTCGACTCGATCTCTGGCGGCCGCATGATCCTTGGCCCCTGCATGGGCAACCCCGAGGAGGGCGTCAAGCGCGAGTTCGCCGCCCTCGGTCTCCCGTTCTCCGACCGGGCGACCGTCTTCGAAGAGGGCCTCGAAGTCATCAACGAGCTCTTCACGGCCGGCTCCACCAGCTTCAAGGGCAAGTACTACAACTTCGACGAGGTCAGCTTCTATTGCGGCACCGAGATGGCCCCGCTCAAACCGCTCCAGGAGCGCCCCCCGATCTGGGTCGTTTCCAACCCGCGCCTGGTCGGCGACAAGCCCACCGAAAAGATGCGGGCGATCATGGAGCGCGCCTGCGACCGGATTATTCGCCTCGGTGACGGCTGGATGACCTGCTGCCGCGCCGAGCACCCCGAAGAGCTGAGCGAGCAGATCGGCTACTTGCAGGAGGCCGCCGCACGTCATGGCCGCGACTTTGAGGACTACACGGTCGCCTACCAGGTGACGATGAACATCGGCGACTCCACGGAGCAGGCCCGCAGGGACTTCGGCGACTACATCTCCAAGTACTACCCGGAGCTCTCACGGGCCATGGACCTCTCCAATTGGGGTCCGGTCGGAACGCCCGAGGAGATCGCGGCCTGGCTGCGCGAGTTCCACCGTCGCGGCGTCACACATTTCATCTGCCGCTTCGGGGCGATCGACCAGTTTGGGCAGGTGCAGCGCTTCGCCGACGAGGTGTTGCCGGCTTTTCAAACCCAGGAGGTGAGGTAAAGGATGAGCGTGAGCGAGGCAGTGCGGCCGCCGAGCGCGGAGGCAGTGCGGCAGGATGCAGAGCTCGTCGTCGACGTGTGCATGTCGATCGAGCCTGACGACGTGGTGACGATCATCACCGACGACGAGCACGATGACCAGGCGCACGTGGTGGCCGAGGTGTGCGTGGACCGGGGTGCGTGGCCGGTGATCATGAACAACGAGACGCAGGTTCGCCGGGGGCGCGCCGACACCCGCTTTCCGATGGCGCCCCCGCGCAACCTGCACGAGGCGATGGTGAACTCGGACGAGATCATCATCATCACCAACCTCGAGTGGGCCAACCGCTTCGCCCACGTGCCGGCCGTCAAGGCATCGTGCGAGAACAACGCCAAGATCGCCTCCGTCGAGCCCGGGATGGGGTCGTGGGGCCTGACGGTCGAGAAACTCCACCTCGCGCAGCAGCGCGCCTGGGACGCGATGGCCGCGCTCGAGGGCGTGGAGAAGGTGCGGGTCACCTCGCCCAAGGGGTCCGACTTCACGGTCACGATCAAGGACCGTCCGGCGCTCGAGGTCACCTCGATCAAGAAGCGCGGGCAGATGATGGGGCCCCTGCCGCTGTGGGCGGAGGTCGCCTTCGCCGCGGTCGAGGACAAGACCGAGGGCACGCTCGTGGTGGACGGCGTGATGCTCGGCATCGGGCTGCCGGGCCAGGTCACCGAGCCGATCACCTGGACGATCGAGAACGGGCGGGCGGTCCGCATCGAGGGCGGCGACGACGCCCGCCGGCTACGCGAGGTGATCGACGGCGTCGAGAACTCGAACGTGATCGGCGAGTTCGCCTTCGGCGTCAGCGAGGTGGCGCCGTTCGGCACGCCGTCCGAGAAGGGCCGCGTGGGCACGGTGCACTGCGCTCTGGGCGACAACCATCTCGCGTACCCCGGCGGTCAGAACGTGTGCTCCCTGCACCTCGACGGCGTTGTGCTCGAGGCCTCGATGGAGATCGTCGACAGCGGCAGGCAGATCCTCAAGGACGGCCAGTGGGCGCTGTAGAGGGGGCCGTGAGAACGGTCAGGCTGCAGGACGTCGAGCCGATCCCGCTGCCCGCGGGCAGCTGGAGCAAGATGGTGCTGAACGAGAAGTCGCTTCAGGGGAACTCGTCCTCGCTCGGCTACTCGGTGTTCAAGCCGGGGTGCGTGACGGCGATGGTCGCCCACGAGACCGAGGAGGTCGCGTACGTCCTTCAGGGTCACGGCGAGCTTCGCCTGGACGGCGAGAGTGCGGCGTTCGCCGCCGGCGAGGGGTTGTTCATTCCCCCCGGCGTGTGGCATGCGGTCGCCAACACGGGGAATGAGGAGGTCGTGATGGTGTTCGGCTTCCCCCATCCCGACTATCCACCGACTGAGCGGCGTGAGGCATGAGCAGGCCGGCGCACATGTGCGCCGGCCCCGGCCGGAACATGTTCCGGCCGGCGGGCGGGCGCATGCGCCCGCCCGAACACCATAAAAAGGGGAGGGGAGCGTGAACGTATGGGTGCCGGCGCAATCCGAGGCGCTGATCAACGACCACGACAGGCGGCTGATCGACGACGTCGCCTGGGCGTGCCGCATCCTGGCCATGCTCGGTTATGAGGATTTGACCCTCGGTCACGTCAGCGCCCGCGGCTCGGATAACTCGACGATCTACATCAAGCGCAAGGGCGTCGCGCTCGGCGAGGTCACACCTGAGGATGTGCTCGCCGTCGAGTTGGACGGCGAGGCGCCCAACGGCGCGAAGGGGATGCACCTCGAGACCGTGCTGCACACCGAGGTCTACAAGCGCCGGCCCGACGTGCGCAGTGTCGTCCACGGTCATCCGCTGTACGCGACCGCGTTCGGCGCGACCGATGCCGATTTCGCCTATCTCACGCACGACAGCGTCTTCTTCATCGACCGCATCGCCACCTACGACGGCGTGCCCAACCTGATCATCGACGAGCGGCAGGGGGCGGAGGTCGCCGAAGCGCTCGGTCTGGGGACGGCACTGCTGCTGCGCAATCACGGCGTGCTGGTGGCCGAGCGGGACGTCCCGTGGGCGGTGCTGGCGAGCGCCCTGCTGGAACGAGCGATCCAGGTGCAGACGATCGCCACGACCGTGGGACCGCTGCACCCCATCGCCGATGACCTCCTGCGGGGGATCCACGCGGTCAAGTACCAGCCACACTTCGCCGCCGAGTACTGGAACGCCTGGATCCGCATGCTGCGCCGCGCCGGCCAGGCCTTCGGCATGCCCGAGGAGCGTTAGTGGGCGCTGAGATGGACCTGGAGCTGACGGTCAACAACAGCGAGGTGCGGGCCCGCGTCGAGCCCCAGGAGCTGCTGCTCGATTTCCTGCGCGACCGGCTGGGGCTCACCGGCGCGAAGCGCTCGTGCGACGTCCAGGTATGCGGCAGCTGTACCGTGCTGGTCGACGGAGGCCCGGTGAGCGCGTGTACCTACCTGGCCGCCGACGCGCACGGACGCGAGGTGCTGACGGTCGAGGGCTTCGCGCAGATGCCTGAGTTCGAGCGCTTCGAGTCGGCTTTCATGCACCACGCGGCGCTGCAGTGTGGCTACTGCACCCCGGGCTTGCTGCTGACGATCAAGAGCCTCCGTGATGCCGGCCAGCTCTCGAGCGAGGAGGAGATCCGCCATGGGCTCGACGGCAACCTGTGCCGCTGCACGGGCTACCGCTCGATCCTCGAAGCCGCGCGGGAGCTCGCGGCATGACCGTATTGGAGCGCCCCGCCCTGCGCGAGGTGGGCGCCTCGCGCCCGCGCAAGGACGGCCGCGAGAAGCTCGCCGGGCAAGCCCAGTACGTGGGCGACATGGAGGTCGCCGGAATGCTGCATGGAAAGGTGCTGCGCAGCCCCGTCGCTCACGCGCTGATCAAGTCGATTGATCCGAGCCGCGCGCTCGCCATGGAGGGCGTGGCCGCCGTCCTGACCGGCTCGGACCTGGATGACATCGAGCCCTACTACGGACACGCGATCAAGGACCGGCCGATCGTCGCCCTGGACCGGGTCAGGTTCGCGGGCGAGCCGGTGGCGGCGATCGCCGCTGCCGACGAGGCCACCGCCGAGGCTGCCGTGCGCGCGATCGACGTCGAGTACGAAGAGCTTCCGGTGCTTGGAACGCTCGAGCAGGCCCTGGCAGCCGAGGCCCCGCGGCTGCACCAGCGCCGCCCTGCAATCGGGCTCTTCCACGGCCTCGGCGAGCTCGGCGAGGAGCGGGGGAACATCTGCTATCGGCACGAGCTGTCTGCGGGCGACATCGAGCGGGCGCGAGGGGAGGCGGAGATCACCGTGGAGGGGACCTACGCCTTTCCCGCGGTCTACCAGTACGCGATGGAGACGCACGCGACCATCGCCCACTACCACGGGGACGCGGTGACCCTATGGGCCAACTGCCAGCACCCCTTCCTCGTGCAGGCGGAGATCGCCGACCTCTTCGGGCTCGAGATCGGGTCGGTCCGGATCATCGTCCCGTACCTCGGCGGCGGCTTCGGTTCCAAGTCCTACACCAAGATGGAGCCGCTCACCGTGGCGCTCGCGCGCAAGGCCGGGCGGCCCGTGCGGATCGCGAACCGCGTCGAAGAGTCGATGGTGACCTCGCGCCGGCACGGCATGCGCTGCTGGATGCGCACCACGGCGGCGGCGGACGGGACGCTGCTGGGGCGGGAGGTCCACTTCTGGCTGGACACCGGCGCGTACGCGGACAACGGTCCCCGCGTGACCGCGACCGCCGCCGATGCGGCGCCCGGGCCCTACCGCTTCGAGGCGGTGGACGTACAGGCGCACTGCGTGTACTGCAACACGCCGCCCTCGGGCTCCTACCGGGCGTTCGGAGCCACCCATCTGCAGTGGATCGGTGAGTCGCAGATCGATGAGGTCGCGCGCCGCGCGAATGTGGACCCGGTCGAATTCCGTCGACGGTGCCTGGTCGTGCCCGGCGAGCCCGTCCGTCCCGATGGCAGCGGCAAGCCGCTCGATGCCGATCTGGTCGGCGATGTCGAGCAGGCCGCGGCCGCGGTGGGGTGGGACGAACCGAGGCGGCCGTGGGTCGGTCGTGGCGTGAGCGTGGGGCTGCTGGCCGCGGGCGCCCACCCCGTGTCCAGGGCCTCGGTGCGCCTGTCCTCGGACGGCACCGCCGACGTGTACGTCGGGACCACCGAGCTCGGCCAGGGCCCCCGCACGGTCATGGCCCAGATCGCGGCCGAGGAGCTGGGAATGTCCAGCGAGCTGGTGCGTGTGTTCGGCGCCGATACCCGCTTCACTCCGTATGACCGCTCGACGGGCGCGAGTCGCTCCACGACGATCGCGGGCCTGGCCGTCAAACGCGCGGCCGACGCGGTCGCCGACCGGCTCAGGGAGACCGCCGGCGAGCTCTGGGACCTCGACCCCGAGGTAATCGAGCTGGTCGGCGGGCAAGCGGTGTTCTTGGACGAGGAGATCTCCTTTCCGGATCTGATCGCAAAGCGCTTCGGCTTCCGCGGCGGGGAGATCATCGAGGGCGGCGAGGTCAGGCCCACCGGGGGCGACACCGGCTCGTACGCCGAGGGACCGCACTTCTGGGAGGTGTGCGTCGCGGCGGCGAAGGTCGAGGTCGACCCCGACACCGGCGTGGTCAACGTGCTGCGCACGGCGACGGTGGCCGACGTCGGCCGGGCCATCAATCCTCAGCTCGTGGAGCGCCAGGACGAGGGCGCCACGCTGCAGGGGATCGGCAACGCCCTGTTCGAGGAGATGCGGCTGGTCGACGGTGTCGTCACCAACGACAATCTGCTCGAGTATCGCGTTCCGCGCATCGCCGACCTCCCCCTGACGATGCGCTCGATCATCGTCGAGAACGAGGATGGCCCGGGGCCCTACGGAGCCAAGGGCTGTGGCGAGGGAGCGTTCGCCGCGGTTCCCGCCGCGATCGTGTGCGCGCTGGCCGACGCGGGCGTGCCCATGCGGGAGCTGCCGCTTACACCCGAGCGTGTATGGCGCCGGATACAGGAGTTGCCTTCAGTCAAACGATCACAAGGAAGCGTTCTATGAGTGAATTGAGCCGCGCGACGGTTGTGGGCACCGGCACCATGGGTCCGGGCATGGGCGCCGTACTGGCCCGCGCCGGTCTGCAGGTGACCCTGTTCGACGTGAACCCCGAGGCGCTCGAGCGCGCCCAGGCGACCGTGGGCATGGTCGAAGGCGTCCTCGATCGCCTCGAAGTCCCCAGACGCGACGGCGGTGGCCTCGACTACCAGACCGATCGTGCCGCGGCGCTCGCGGGCACGGACGTGGTGGCTGAGGCGATCCCCGAGCAACTGGATTTGAAACGCAAGCTGTTCATGGATATCGAGGACGAGATCCCGCCCGAGGCGATCATCGCCTCGAACACCTCGGGAATCCCGGCGACGAAAATGGCTGAAGGCCTCCAGCGGCCTGAGCGCGTGATCGGGTGGCACTGGTCGAACCCTCCGCATCTGATCCCCATGAACGAGATCATCCCCGGCGAGCAGACCGCGCCGGAGGTGACCAGCACGATCCAGGAGCTCACGCGCCGGATCGGTTACCACCCGGTGACGCTCAAGAAGGAGGTCCCGGGTTTTGTCGAGAACCGCGTGCTCTACGCGATCATGCGCGAATGCCTGGCGCTGGTCGATGAGGGTGTCATCGATGTTGAGGGCCTCGATCTGAACGTACAGTGGGGCATCGGCTACAAGCTCGCTGTGGTGCCTCCGATCCAGCTGCTCGACATGGCGGGGCTCGACATCTACACCAGCGTCGCCAACTACCTCAATCGCGATCTCTCAGATGAGAAGGGCGTGTCGAAGACGGCCGTCGAGCTCAAGGAGCAGGGCCGGCTGGGGATCAAGGCGGGCCGCGGCTTCTTCGACTACACGCCCGAGCGCGTCAAGGAGCTGCAGCAACAACGTGCGGCCGCGCTCGTGGCGGTCAGAAAGGCGCTCAGCTAGTCATGGCAAAGGCAACCACCGTGCGGCTGCTCGACAGCGGCACGCTCGTCATCGACCAGTCGCACATCACCTGGAATGTCGGCTGCGGGACGCCCGTTCGCTTTCCCGTTTACAGCGTGCTGATCGAGCACCCTGATGGCCTGTTTTTGTTCGACAGCGGCTATGACGTCGACCTCGTCAACAAGGTGTTGCCCTTCGAGCAGCCTGAGCAGACGGACGAGCAGACCATCCCCGCGCAGCTCGCCAAGTGCGGGTTCGAGCCCAAGGACGTGGACGTGCTGATCCATTCCCATCTGCACTTCGATCACTGCGGCGGCGACAAGCACCTGACCAACGCAACCACGTACCTGCATGCGGACGAGCTGCGGGAGGCGCGGACGCCTGAGCCGTTCGAGCGCTTGGGCTATGCGGACAAGGGCTTCGACCATCCCGATGCCAAGTTCGAGCTGCTCGAGGACGACGTCCACTTCGCCGACGGGATCCATCTTTTCTACACCCCGGGTCATACGATCGGGCATTACTCGCTGCTGGTGGAGTTCGAGCAGGGCCGCCCGTTGCTGTTCATGGCGGATGTGACTTACACCGCGCCGGCGTATGCCGCGGACCAGCAGGCGGGGTTCCACTACGACCCCGTCGCGGGCGTGCGCTCGATCCGACGGATCAAGCGCCTGGCCAGGGAGTGGGAAGCGGAGGTGGTCTTCACGCACGACAGCGAGGAGTTCAAGAGCTACGCCCGGGCCCCCGAGCCCTTTACCGGCAGCACGGCGCTTTCGCCGGCAGGAGGGGCACGATGAAGCTCGAGGGACGTGTCGCGATCGTGACCGGCGCCGCCCAGGGAATCGGACGCGCGATCGCCGACAAGCTCCACGCCGAAGGGGCGAGCATCGCCGCGGTCGACCTCAACGGCGATGGGGCGAGTGCGGTTGCCTCGCAGATCGACGGCCTCGCGATCCGGGCGGATATCTCCAGCGAGGAGGACGCGGGCCGCATGGCACGGGAGACGCTCGATCGCTACGGCAAGATCGATGTGCTGGTGAACGCAGCGGCGATCGTGCCCTTCATTCCCTGGGATGAGGTCGATTTCGCCTACTGGCGCAAAATCATCTCGGTCAACCTGGACGGCGCATACCTCGTGGCGCGGGCCGTGGAGGGTCCCATGCGGGAGGCCGGCTACGGGCGCATCGTCCAGATCGCCTCGAATGCGTTCTTGGCGGGCACCCCGAACATGGGGCCTTACCTCGCCGCGAAGGGCGGGGTCGTGGGGCTGACGCGCGCACTGGCCACCGAGCTCGGCAAGTACGGGATCACGGCCAATGCCGTCGCGCCGGGGATCACGCGCACCGAGGGCGCGCTGGCGACGCCGCACAAGGATTCCTTCGACTTCGTCCAGGCGCTACAGGCCATCCCCCGGCACGGGCTCCCCGAGGACATCGCCCCGGCTGTTGCCTTCCTGGCCTCGGAGGAATCAGGCTGGATCACGGGGCAGATCCTGGTGGCGGACGCCGGCCACATCCGCGACTGATGGCGCTCGAGGTCAAAAGGGCGGGAGCGATCCTTGCCGTCTCCGATTTCGAGCGCTCGCTGGCCTTCTATCGCGATCGGCTCGGGTTCGAGCTCGAGGCGGTCTACGGGGATCCGCCCTATGCCACTCTGAGACGTGCCGGTTCGCGATTGTCGCTCGCGGAGCAGGGGCACCCGGCCGAGGATCGCCCGGGTGTGGCGTTCGCCGCGCCGGCCGACGCTTCGAGGCTCGCGGCCATGCTGGTGCTCGAGGTGACCGACTGCATGGGAGCCTTCGAGGAGCTGAGCGCCGCCGGGGTGCCATTCCTGGCGCAGCCGTACTCACCGCCGTGGGGAGGGCACCGGTGCTTCGCCCTTGACCCCGACGGCAACCTGATCGAGCTGGAGCAGCCGGCGTGAGGGTCCCCCTCGTCTGGGAGCGATACCGATGAGGGCGGTCAAGCTGACGGGCCCGGAGACGATCGAGGTCCAGGAGGCGCCCGCTCCCGTGCTGCGCACGGACACCGACGCGATCGTGCGCGTGACGCATACCGCGATTTGCGGCGCTGACCTCCTCCCTTACCACGGTCATACCCCCGGCTTCGAGTTCGGCACCACCCTGGGACACGAGTTCGTGGGCTTGGTCGAGTCGGCGGGTGACGCGATCGACTCCCTGCGTCCGGGCCAGCGGGTGGTCAACACGAGCATGACCTCTGACGGCACCTGCGTTCACTGCCGGGCCGGGCGCCCCACACAATGCAACTCCCGGGCACTCTTCGGCTATTCCGGGGTGTATCCACGGCTCGATGGCGGACAGGCCGACCTCGTCCGCGTACCGCGCGCCGACCGCTGTCTGTGGCCGGTGCCCCATGACGTCTCCGATGAGGACGCCGTGTTCGTCGCCGACATCCTGCCCACCGGGTTTCTCGCCGTGCAGCGAGCCTCGGTGGGACTGGGCGACGTCGTGGTCGTCCTCGGCTGCGGGCCGGTTG
This sequence comes from uncultured Solirubrobacterales bacterium, assembly GCA_963808655.1. Taxonomy (GTDB): domain Bacteria; phylum Actinomycetota; class Thermoleophilia; order Solirubrobacterales; family Solirubrobacteraceae; genus Palsa-465. The sequence continues at coordinate 132,049 of CAWEGZ010000020.1, read as the reverse complement.
GCCTGATGGCCGTCATGTGCGCGGCGGGCTGGGGCCGGCGCGTAATCGCGGTCGATGGAATCGCGAGCCGGCGCGAGCTGGCGAAATCGCTCGGGGCGTCAGCCGTCGATCCTGGAGCTGCGGCCGAGGCCGTGGCGGAGGCCACGGGCACGATCGGCGCCGACGCGGTCATCGAGGCATCCGGCGCGCCGGCCGCCCTGACCTCGGCCTTTGAGCTCGTGCGCCCGCAAGGCGTGATCTCCGTCGTCGGCGCCCACTTCGAACCCGACTTCCCCCTCAACAACGGCGTCATGTTCGAGAAGGAGATCACGCTCGCCTTCGCGATCGGCAATCCAGGCCGCGACCGAGAGCGGCTGCTCGCCATGATCGAGGAGGGGGTCTTCAGTCCTTCCGCGATCGTGAGCGCCAGAATGCCGCTCGAGGAGGCGGCCGCGGCTTACCGGGCCTTTGACGCTCGAGAAGTGACGAAGGTCGTACTGACGACGTGATCGCCGAACGCGATGTGCTCGCGGCGGTGGAGGCGCGGGCCCCGCTGGTTGGCGAGGTGATGCGCTTCGTGCATGCGCATCCTGAGCTGGGCCACGAGGAGCAGGAGTGCTCGCGCTATCTCCGCGAGACGCTGGCCGGCATGGGGCTCGAGGTGGAGGCCGGCGACGGTGCGCTGCCGACCGCCTTCCGCGCTCAATTTCGCGGTGCGCGCCCCGGCCGCTCGGTTGGACTGGTCTGCCTGTATGACGCTGTCCCCACCCTGCGCGACGACGGTCGCGTCGAGCCGGTGCACTCCTGCGGCCACGGACCCATCTCAGGCGGTGTCATTGCGGCTGCCGCGGCGCTGGCCGACCTCCGGATGGAGTTGGCGGGCGTTGTCACGGTCATGGGGTGCCCGGCGGATGAGATCCACGCGCCGGGCACGGTCGCGCGCGGCGGCGGGAAGGCGCTGACGGTGCAGGCCGGATGGTGGGACGAGATCGACGCCGCCTTGTATGCCCACCCGGAGTTCGTCGACACAGTCTCGCTCCAGTCGCTGTGGATGCGCCGGGACCGGTTGACCGTGTTCGGTTCGCGGTCGCTGAGCGGCGCCGAGCAGGCACCGGTGGACGCGGCTCGCATCGCGATCGAAGCCGAGCGTCCCGGCGAGGTCATGGTCGAGCGGCTGGTGCTCGATGGCGACGTTGAGGAGGCGACGGCTCTGGGGCTCGAGTGCACGTTCCTGCTGTGGGGCTCGAGCGAGCAGGCGGTCTGTGAGCGCGCCGCCGAACTGAGAAAGCAACTTGCCGGTAGCTGGCAGGAGGGACGGCTGTATGAGGGCGTCAGGCCGGATCCCGAGGTGACCGCCGCGGTGGCGAGCGCCTTCAGCGCGCTCGGGCGCCCCTTCGTGACCGATCCCGCACCGCTGCCGTTCGCGACCGATTTCGGGAATGTCTCGCGGCGCACCGCCGCCGCGCTGATCGGCGTCGGTCGTGAGGGAGGCTGGGCCTTTCACACCGACGAAGGTGCCGAGCAATTCGCCTCCGGGGACGGCGAGTCGGCGGGCCTGACGATTGCGCGCGTGCTCGCACTAGCTGCGGCGCGGCTTGGGGAGCCGGTCTAAGTGGATCCGCCTCGCTCCACGGCCGATGCGTGGCTATTTAATGTCGCCACAACCATCGACTCGTCATAAACTCCGAGCTGGCTTGGCGACCCGGTGGTCGCGAATGGGGTACCGATCATGAATGAGCTTGCTCAGTCTCCTTCTCAGCGGCGTCGGCCGCTGGTTCGGCTGGGATTGGGCCGCCACCTCCGCGCGCTCAAGCTGGCGAAGCCCTCGTGTGTGACTCTCTACGCGATGCAGCTGGCCGGCGGCGTGCCGGTCGAGCAAGAGCCCGGCGTCTGCCCCGTCTGTGGCTCATCCACCTGTGGGCTCGCCCGCAGCCTCCAGCACCGGCGCTAGCGGCGGGTAACGAGCGCCGTCCAGTTCTCGGCGATCTCGCGCTGCGCCCGCGCCAACGAGATCGATCCGTCGCAAACCTCCGCGCGCAGCCGGTCCTCGACTGCGTCCTTGGGGTTGGGCGAGGCGCCCGGCTCGGGCCACAGGTTGCGCCGGTCGTTCGTCGCTCCGCCCAGCTCGAGGGGAATGAAGTGGTCGTACTCATACGACGCCATCGCGCCTGGGTCCCCGTAGGCGGCCATGCTGGCCTCCTTTTCCCGTTCGGTGACCGCCTCGGGCGGGCGCACCTTCTCGGTCCAGCCGTGCAGACAGATCGTCTTTTGCACGGTTGCTTGTGTCACCGCCGGGTTCAACGCGCCCGGCGTACACGCTGGGTCCGGCCGCGAGTACAAGCCCGACCCGAGCGCGTGACAGTCGCCGGGCGGTGGCTGAGGCTGCACGGCGTCATTGCTCGTCCTCGAGTACGCGAAGCCCGCGGGCGCATGGCTCGGCTGGCGCGTGCCGATGCCTTGGTTGGCGTCACATCCCGCGAGCACGAGCGCCGCGCACGCAAGCATCGAATCCGCGCGCATCTTCATCCGGACGGCAAGGCTACGAAGCGCCGCCCCTGGAATGAGCGGCCCGGCCCGCAGAAGTTGCAGCGTCGTCACGCCCCGCGACACAGTCGTCGCAACTCGCGCCGCGTTAGGCTTCAGCTCAGATGCCCGAGGAGCGACAGCTATTTGGCCCGGAGCATGTCCACGTCTATCGCGAGACCGGCGGAGAGCAGGGATATGACTGGCGCGGCACGACCATCCTGCTCCTGACCACCAAGGGTCGCGTCTCGGGGCAGGAGCGGACCACGCCGCTGATCTTCCGCGACGATGGCGATCGTTGGGTGGTGGTCGCGTCGAAGGGCGGCGCCCCAGATCATCCCGATTGGTACAAGAACCTCGAGGCAGACCCGGAGGCGACGATCCAGGTCAAGACGGAACGGATCCCGGTGAGGGCGGCAGCGGCCCAGGGGGACGAGCGTGGAAGGCTATGGAACCGGATGACCGAGGTCTGGCCACCGTATGACGAGTACCAGCAGAAGACCGACCGCGAAATCCCGGTCGTCGTCTTCAGTCGCCGCTAGTCGCGCCGGGTCTGAAGAAACCCGAGCGACGGGCGGACCTTAACCCTCCGCCGCGGTCACCGCGTGCGAGGTCGCGAGTTCCTCCACCTGAGGAGCTTCGCGCTCGGCCACACGCCGTTCGGCTTCGACGTCGATCGAGCGCGACAGCAGGTAGTAGAGCCCGCCGGCGACCGGCAGCCCGATGAACAGTGAGACGTCGCCGCCGTTCAGGGCATGCGCCACGGGTCCCGTGAAGTCGGGCGTCGAGAAGAAGGGGACCATCGCACCGAAGCCGACCGTGTACGCCAGGAGGCCGCGCCATCCCCACCGCCCATAGATCCCTGTCGGCTTGAAGATCTCTCCCACGGCGTAGTGGCCGCGGCGCACCACGTAATAGTCGACCAGGTTGACCGCCGTCCATGGGATGAACAGGTACAGGATCAGCAGCAGGAAGTTGTTGAAGTTGGTGAGGAACGACTGGCTCGAGAGCAGAGCGGCGACGAGCGAGATGACCGCCGTGAAGGTGATCGTCAGCAGTCTCACCAGCAGCGTCGGACGCACTCGGCGGATCGAGTCGATGCCGCTGATGAGGGTGAGCGATCCGCCATACAGGTTGAGCGCGGTCACGGAGATGAGTCCGAGCGCAGCGAACAGCAGCACGACGGTCCCGAAGCCGCTGAACACGCCGTTGGCCGTGTTGTTGATGGCGGAGACCACCGCGGAGGCGCCGCCGGTCGCGGCCGCCAGCAACGCGCCCAGCCCCATCAGCCAGATCGCCCCCAGTCCCGAGCCCCAGTAGGTCCAGATGACCGTCCGCCGCACGGTCACGTCCGGGGGGAGGTAGCGCGTGTAGTCCGAGACGTAGATCGCCCAGCTGATCTGGTAGCCGGCGGTCACACCAAACTGCGTGAGGAAGGGCGCGGCCTTGAAGTTCGAGAGCGACAGCATCCCGGCGGACAGGTGCACGGTGACGATCGCGCCCACGGTGAAGACGCCGAAGATCGCCAGGAACAGGTAGGTCAGCCCGCGCTCCATGCGGTGGATGAAGTCGTAGCCGATGACCGCGGCGGCGACCGCCGCGGCCGTCGCGATCACGATCCCGGGCTTCACTCCCAAATGCAGCGTGACGTTGCCGGCTTGGCCGGCGAGGATGGTGTTGAAGATGTTGAATCCGGCGTACTGGAGATACGCAAACAGCCACACCAGCAGGGCGCCGACATAGCCGAACTGCGGTCGCGACTGAATCATCTGAGGGAGCCCTAGCTGAGGACCCTGCGCAGAGTGAAAGGCCATGAAAAACGTCCCCACCAGCACTCCCAGGACGATCGCCACGAGGGACCACAGCAGGTTCCCGCCCGCGCTCACCCCCACCACGCCGACGGCCAGGGTGGCGATCTGGGCGTTGGCCATGAACCACAGCGGCCCTAGATGCCAGAGCCGCCCGTGGCGCTCGCGCAGCGGGACATAGTCGATTGAGCGGACTTCCACGGCGCCTCGCTCTGCCATTGCACTCTCCCTCGCTGGCCTCTGCAGGTCGAACTACCCGACTGCGTAGGATCTCACGCGCATGGATCTCTGCCTGATGATCGAGGGCCAGGAGGGGGTGAGCTGGCCACAATGGATGGCGCTCGCGGCGAGCTGTGAGGAGCATTCGGTCCCGGCCCTGTTCCGCTCCGATCACTACTTGAACCTCGACGGCGAGCACCCTGAGCGCGAGGCGCTCGACGCCTGGGGGACGCTATGCGCGCTTGCCGCCACCACGGAGACGCTCCAGCTCGGCACCTTGGTTTCGCCCGCCACCTTTCGCCACCCCTCGAACCTGGCGAAGCTCGTGGCCACCGCCGACGAGATCTCGGGTGGCCGTGTGACGCTCGGGCTCGGCGCCGGCTGGCACGCGCGCGAGCACGAGGCCTACGGTTTCCCCTTCGCGGACACGCGCACGCGTATGGACGTGCTCGCGGAGCAGCTCGAGATCGTCCTCGGCGCGTGGAGCGAGGCCCCGTTCTCCTTCGACGGTGACCATTATCGGCTCAGCGAGCTGGACGCTCGTCCTCGGCCCACCCAGCGGCCGCAGCTGATCATGGGCGGCAGTGCCGGTCCCCGGAGCGCGGCGCTCGCGGCCCGCTTCGCCGACGAGTACAACACCGCGTTCCCGACCCTGGAGGATGTTCGCAAGCGCAAGCAGGCGGTAGCGGCGGCCTGCGAGGAGGCCGGTCGCGGACCCATTCCCTTCTCGGTCATGACCGGTTTCGTGGTGGGCCGGGATCGCGCCGAGTTCGAGCATCGCGTCCGGCGGCTCGGCGAGAGAACCGGGCAAGACGCCGACGCGTTCATGAGGGATCGGCCGGCGCCGTGGATCACGGGCACGCTCGAGGAGGCCGCAGAGCAGCTGAACGCGCTCAAAGAGGAGGGGGTCAGCCGCGTCATGTGCCAGCACCTCCTGCACGACGACCTCGAGGCTGTCGCCCTGCTCGGCTCCGAGCTCGGGCCCCGCCTTCGCTAGGGGTGCCCGAGCGCGCACAAGCCGAGCAGAAGCTTGGCCCTCACGTCGAGCTCGATGGCCGGCCGGTGCTCACCGGGAGCTGCTCGTGGGCCGACCGTACGCTCACCAAGGACGCCGACTTCTATCCCAAGAAGTCCATGAGCGCGGAGGAGCGGCTGCGCTTCTACGCCGCCAATTTCCCCCTTACCGAGATCGATTCGACCTACTACGCGCCCCCGGCCGAGCAGCAGGCGCGACTGTGGGCGCAGAGAACGCCGCAGGGCTTTCGCTTCGACGTGAAGGCGTACTCGCTGCTAACTGGTCACCCCACGCGGCCGCAGTCGCTGTGGAGCGATTTGCGTGAGCAGCTGCCGGAGGATGTGCTGAAGAAGCGCAACATCTACGCCCATCATCTGAGCCCGGAGCTGCTCGATGAAGCGTGGCGACGGTTCCGCGCCGCGCTCAAACCGCTCCATGAGAGCGGGCGGCTGGGGGCGATTCTCTTCCAGTACCCAGCCTGGTTCGTGCCCAAGAAGGAGAACCGTCGGCAGGTGGAGATGCTGCGCGAGCGGTTGCCGGACTATCTGATGTGCGTCGAGTTCCGCTCGCCGATGTGGCTCACCGAGGAGCGCGACCGCGAGCGGACGCTACGCATGCTCGAGGCCAGCGAGCTCGCGTTCGTCTCGCTCGATGCGCCTGAGGCCTCCGAGCTTCCACGGGTGATGGCCGTGACCAACCGCGAGCTGTTCGTCGTCCGCTTTCACGGCCGCTCGGACGAGACCTGGTCGGATACCTCGCTTACAGCCGCGGAGCGCTTCCGCTACCTGTACTCGCAGAAGGAGCTCAAGGAGCTGGCGCGGCCGATCGCGGAGCACGTGCCCGAGGCGCGCGAGACTCACCTGCTGATGAACAACTGCTATCGCGACTATGCGGTGCGCAACGCCGCTGAGCTGCGCGATCTGCTGGCGCACATTCGCTAGGGGCCGCGGGGGTCCAGCGTCTAGCGCGCTGAGCGCGCTCACGCCGGGACGCCCTCCGCGCGCGCGCGACCTGACCTGTGGAGCCGTTCTCCGCGCGCGCGCGAGTTCACGGTGCGGAGAAATGCGGACATAGTCCGAAAAACATCGCGGCCTCCTCGCCCCGGGCCCGGGGCGCGCGGCCGGCCGATGCGCCCCTCTCGTACCGGCCCGCCGCGGCAAGGAGCGCTATGCGCCCCAGCCCACCTTGTCGTGCGTCTCGAGCGTGCGCCAGAAAGCCATTTGCGGCTGCGAGGTGACCCCCGCCGCCTGCATCATCGGCATGATCTGATCCTGCGCCTCGGAGAAGAAGGCCTGGAAGCTCTGCTCATCCGGCCATTCATCGACAACCATGATCTGACCGCCGTCCGATCCGTAGAAGCGATGCGCGATCAGGCCGTGCGAATTCGCCCGTCGGATGATCTCCCGCATCACGTCCTGGTTACCCGCGGCGTACTCCTCGAGCTTCTGCGGATCCCCCTCAACCCACAACGTCACCAATACTGACATTGGACCCTCCTTGGGTTATGAGTCAAAGTGCTATTCGATCAGGCCACCGATCTCGAATTCAACTAAGGAGCCAGCGATGTCCATCCCGCCCCCTCAAGCCGACTCAATCGCCCTCGTCACGGGTGCGTCATCGGGGATCGGCGAGCAGTTCGCGCGTCAGCTCTCAGCGCGGGGACATCGGGTCGCGCTGGTCGCGCGAAGAGAGGAGCGGCTTGCGGCGCTCGTGCAGGAGCTCGGTGGCGAGGAGCGCGCAATCGCGATCCCGGCTGACCTCTCTGTGGCTGGCGACCGCGACCGCCTGGTGGCCAGGCTCGAGCAGGCGGGTGCCCGAGTCGAGGTGCTCGTCAATGTCGCCGGCTACGGCATCTACCGTCCGTTCGTCGAATCGGACCGCGAGCAGGAGCTCCAGCAGCTGCACCTTCTGGTCGAGGCGGTAATTGACCTGATGGGTCATTACCTGCCCGGGATGGTGCGCTGGGGCCGCGGCACGATCATCAACATGTCCTCCAGTGCGGGCCTCCAGCCCCTTCCGTACAACGCGGGCTACTCCGCCGCCAAGGGCTATGTGCTGATGCTCTCCGAGGCCGTGCACGAGGAGGTCGCCGACCACGGCGTGACGGTCACTGCGGTCCTTCCCGGGCCGGTGCCGAGCGGCTTTCAGGAGGCGAGCGATGCCGACTATTTCGCCTCGCGCATGCCCAAGGTGGTCTTTGTCTCACCCGAACGCGTCGCCCATGACGCCCTCGAGGCTGCGGACGCCGGCCGCATCTCGGTGATCCCCGGGGGTCGCCACGTGAAACTTGCCTTCGCGCCCAACCGGAGACTGCCGCGGGCGCTCGTGCTGCCGGTGAGTAAGCGGCTCATGACGCGAAGATAGGCGCGCGGCGTTAGTAGCGTCGCGGTCAGCCACTACCGCGTCTCGACGCGACGAATCTCCTCCAGCACCGCCTGGAAGCCCTGCCTGTAGCCGCGCAGATAGTCGTTTTCATCCTCCTCGTCGAGCAACCGCGACCGCAGTGACTCGAGGCAGTAGCGCCGCAGGTCCGCCAGCGTCCGGCTCGGTCGCGCGGCGTGCTGTTGGGCCCGCCAAAAGGCCGCCCGTCGACCGCTTGTGAGTGCGTTTCCGCGCTGTCCGTCCAGCTCTCGGAGCCGCGCCCGAATCGCGGGGATCAGCTCCATCGCCCTCACCATCGGCGGCCGTCCATCGTGCTCAGCACGTACTTGAGGGAACCGAGGTGCCCGCCCCGGCGGAGGGAGAGTCCACCACCCCAGATTCGAGCACATCGCCGAAATGCACCACGTACCACACCCCTCGCCACGAGATCATCGAGGCGATCCCGAACGAGCGGGTCTGCCCCCCCTCCGAGTACACCACCCGCGCGTTCGGCAGCTCGTAGTAGCCGATGGGGTTGTAACAGGCACCCGGACCGACCCAGTGCGCGTAGCTCTCGGGAACGTTCACCCCCACGAGCCGCGCGCTCGAGGCGCCGGCGCCGAGCAGCGCATGCGCCGCTGCAATGTCGAGCGCAAAGCCGTGCACCAGGCGGTACTTCCAGTCCCCGGCTGCGTCAGCAATCCCCTTGACCTGCACGTAGGCGGCCTCGGGGAAAAACGCCGGCATCGCCCGCTTGAGCGAGTTGTGCACGACTCCAGCCCACAGGTCGGCCATCCTCGCCCTGAAGCCCGCGCTCGTGCTCGGGGGCAGAGCGTTGGTCTGGGGGAGCGTGCCGGGGGCCGGTCCGTGGTGCTTCGGCGCCGGTCGGCTCACAGCCGCCTGCGCGTGCCGATGTGGACGCACGGAACGAGAGGCGCGCGTCCGGGAGGCCACGGCCACCCGATGGCCGGCGGACGAGGCGTGGTGCCCGCCGCCACCGGAGCCAGACGAGGCCAGGATCACCACCGCTGCGGCAATCACGACCACGAGCGACGTGCCCGCGGCAAACCGCCGGCGACGCATCCGGACCGACCGCGAAGGGCGTCGCATCGGTCGGTGCTCGAGGTAGGCAGGCATGGCCTTAAGGTAGCCGTCGGCTTCCCGCTCAAAGCGCAACGAATGCGCGGGAAGAATCACTGCAAGAGGGGCGTCTACATGACCATGGGCTCGAGCCACGAGGCGTCGTGATGTCCGCGGTGGGGGCGTATGCTGGCCGCGGGGCCGGTTCATTGCCGCTCACACATCGCCAGCCGCTGCTTTCGTCCCAGCCCCGCCAGCTGGACCCCGACCGGCTGAGCGACCACTTCGATCGTCTCTACCGGGCGGCTTGGGGCCTTTGCGGCTCGCGCGAGGATGCGGAGGACCTTGTGCAGGAGACCTACGCCCGCGTTCTGCGCCGACCGCGACTGCTGCGATCGGACGACGATCTCGGCTACCTGTTGCGGGTCATGCGTAACACCCACTTCTCCGCCCACCGCGCCGCCCGGCGCCGTCCGCGGACCGAGCCGCTTCCAGATCAGCCGGATCTGATCGAGGACCGCGACGCCGTCGGCCCCGCGCAGGCGCTCGAGGCGAACGAGCTCTACGCGCGCATCGCCGAGCTGCCGGAAGTGTTCAGGGAGGCGCTGGTGGCAGTCGACGTGCTCGGGCTTTCCTACCGGGAGGCGGCGGGGGCCCTGCGGACCCGGGAGGCCACGATTACCACGCGGCTCTTCCGCGCCCGGCTTAAGCTCGCGCAAACGCTAGCTGCCGAAAACGCCACCGAAGGCCCCGGCGAGAGCTCACAGGGAAGGCTTTCCGGCCCCGAGGCGTCATGACAGAGAGCGATGATGCGTCTTCACCGCCACCAACCCAGCGAACGCGAGCTGGCCGCACTGGCCGACGGCTCCCTGCCAGCCAGGCGAAGAGTCCAAGTCGAGCGTGCCGTCGCCGACTCGCCCGAGCTCCAAGCGATCGTGTCCGCCCAGCGACGGGCGCTCGCGGCGATCGACCACACGGCGCAGGAGCGGGCGCCGGCGGCCCTACGTGCGCGGCTTGAACTGATGCGCGAACCTCGGAGGGGCGCGCCTGCCAGACGCGCGATCAGGCTCCTCCCGGCAGGCGCCCTCGCCGCCGCCGCGATCGTGCTCGTGCTCGTGCTGACGCTTGGCGGCGGCTTGTCGACTCCGACGGTGGCGCAGGCAGCCGCCCTCACCAGACGCCCGGCCACGGCCACGGCCCCGGCCGCCCGGTCCGGAAGCGTGACGCTTGCCGGGCTCAAGGCAGCCGGCCTTCCGTTCCCGTACTGGAGCGATCGGTTCGGTTTCCGCGCGACGGGTGTGCGACACGACCGTCTCGACGGCCGTGCGGCGACCACCGTCTTCTACTCGCGGGGCAGGGAGCGGATCGCCTACACGATCGTCTCCGGCCGTCCGCTCCCAGTCGGGGCACCCGCTAGCGGCGCTGCTCGCAACGGTGTCTGGGTGCGCGCGCTGAGGGCGGACAGGCTGCGGGTGGTCACCTGGTTGCGGGGCAGGCACAGCTGCGTGCTCGCGGGGCGGAACGTCAGCTTCACAACGCTGACCAGTCTGGCCTCGTGGCGCGGCGGCGGTCGCATCCCATACTGAGGGGATGGTCCTCTACACAGTCGGTCACTCGACCCGCTCGCAGCAGGAGCTGCTTGAGCTCATTGCGGGCGTCACTGTGCTAGCGGACGTGCGCTCGTTCCCAAACTCCCGCCGCCATCCGCAGTTCAACCGTGAGGAGCTTCAGCGATGGCTGCCCGCGGCCGGGATCCAGTATGTCCACCTTCCCGAGCTTGGTGGGCGCCGCCAGCCCCAAGCGGACTCGCCCAACGGCGCCTGGCGCGAGCGCGGCTTTCGCGGTTATGCCGATCACATGGGCTCTCCTCAGTTCGCCCGAGGTATCGAGCAGCTGCAGGCGCTTGCGCGTGAGCGACCGACCGCGATCATGTGTGCGGAGGCGCCGTGGTGGCGCTGCCACCGGCGGTTGGTCGCCGATTGGCTCGTGGCGCATGGGTGGGAGGTCCAGCATCTGGGAACCGGCGCGCCGGCCAAGCACGAGCTCTCGGAGTTCGCCCATCGGAAGCCCAATGGGCGGCTCACGTACCCGCCCTCCCAGACCGCTTTGCCGCTGTAGAGAGCCTCCAATGGCGGGACCGCGCGACGAATCTCCGTCCCGCACGGCCGGGCGTGTCATCATTGCCCTATGCCTGAAGAAGATCCCGGCGAGTTCAGCATCGCCGACACCGTCCGTGCGATGGCCAAGGAGGTCGGCGACTCGCTTGAGCGCATGCTCGACCACCTCGAGCTCGACGAGCCCGCCGCCAGCTTCGGCATCGATCCCGACCGCGCCCGCGAGTGGGCCGAGGCGGCCGGCAGCTGGCTGCGCGAACACGTGGAGGAGGCCGGCGACGAGCTGGCTTCATGGGTAGGTGGACGCGAGGAGGACGGCGAAAGCTCCGATGCCGAGTCAGGATTCGAGCCCGAAAGCGAGGCAGGCGAGGAGGGTCGCCGCGAGGACCCACATGCGGACGAGGAGAGCCCGTTCCGCACCCCACTGCGTCCGCGTCGCGTGACGCCCCCGGGATCGACCGGCTCCGCGCGCAGGCCGCACGGGCGCCATCGGCCGCCCGCCACCGATCCATTGCGGGGCGCCGGCCCGAACCCGCTCGACGTGCCCACCTCGGAGCAGGGCGAGGCGCTGGCCGCGCTGGACTCGGGCCGCTGGACGCTCGAGCCCGGTACCGAGGCGCTCGCCGCGGGAGCTGAGGGTGCGGGGCCGAGCGATGCGCTGGGCTTGGTGCGCGAGCTACGTGTGCGCGATTGGATCACCGCCGAGGGCAAGCTGACGCTCGCTGGTCGCCGCGCGCTCAGCCGCTGGCTCGACGCCGTGGGCTAGTGGCCGTTCGTACGCAGAGAGCGCCAGAGCAGGACACCGAACGAATTTCCTGGTTCCCGGTCCCGCGCGAAGACGAGATCCCCGAGGACATCCAGGGCCTCTTCCGAGCCGCCCGCGAGCGGATCGGCTTCGTTCCCAACGTTTTTCGCGCCTACGCCTTCCGCCCTGAGCGGCTGCGCGCTTGGTTCAACCACTTCAAGTTGCTGCATGAGGAGACCCCTGGGCTGAGCGCTGCCGAGCGCGAGATGATCGCGGTCGTCGTATCGATGGCCAACGGCTGTCTCTACTGCCTGGTCGCGCACGGAGCGGCCCTGCGGGAGGCCTGGGGCGATCCCGAGATGGCCGACCGGATCACGCTCGATTGGCGCCGGGCGGAGGCGCTCACCGACCGGCAGCGCGCGATCTGCGCTTTCGCGGAGAAGGTCACGCGCAAACCCGTGAAGTGCGAGGAGCGGGACCTTGAGGTCCTACGTGAACACGGCCTCTCAGACGAGGACGCGTGGGACGTGCTCGAGGTGGCTGCGATGTACAACTTCACCAACCGCCTCGCGCTCGCCGGCGGGCAGATTCCCAACCGCGAATATCACCGCCAGGCTCGTTAGCTACCGCCAGAGCTCGGTAAGCGTGCCGCCCACGGGGTCCCGCTCGGGCAGCGGCACGGCGCGGATGTTCGCTACTGCCTCGTCGTGCTCGGCGGGATCTCCGCGGCGGATATCCCAGCTCATCCCGTCGGGGTAGGCGCCCACCACCAAAAGCTCGGAGGAGCCGAGATTGCAGTGTCCGGTTCCCGCCGGCAGGACGAGCACATCGCCGACGCTCACGTCGAACTCCCGGCCCGAGGATCCTCCGAGCATCACCTGGGCCGTGCCCGAGACGACCGCGAGCACCTCGTGTGCCGTCGAATGGAAGTGGTGAAAGGGAAAGATGCCGTCGCGCCACGCGCCGAGCCAACGGTTGGCCGCGAACAGCTGCTCGCACGCGGGGGCACCATCCCGGGCAGCGTCCACATCGTGGTAGACGAGCACGGGAAGCTCCGAGTTGGGGATGCCACCGTCGTCTTCGAAGTAGTACGTCTGGGGGCCGCTCACCGCGGCAGCAGCACGAGCTTGCCGGAGGTCTTGCGCGCTTCCAGGTCCTCATGGGCCCGGCGCGCCTCGGCCAGCGGATAGCGGTGCCCGATCCGCACGCGCAGCTTTCCGTCGGCGATCAGCTCGAACAAAGCCTCGGCCCGCTCGCGCAGCAGCTCGGGCGTGCGCGTATAGGTCTGAAGCGTGGGGCGCTGCACGTACACCGACCCTGCCGGGGCGAGCTTCGCCAGCTCCAGCGGCTGCGGCTGCCCGCTGGCGGCGCCATACAGGATCATCCGCCCGAACGGGCGCAGCGCGCCGAGCCCTTCGTAGAAAGTGGTCTCGCCCACGCCGTCGTAGATAGCTGCTGCGCCCTCGCCATCGGTGATCTCGCGCACGCGCTCGCCGAAGCCGTCGTAGCCGATCACCTCGTCGGCCCCGGCCTCGCGCGCCAACGCCGCCTTCTCGTCGGTCGAGGTCGTTGCAATCACTCGCCCTCCGCGCAGCATGGCGAGCTGCGTAAGCATCAGGCCCACGCCGCCGGCAGCAGCGTGCACCACCACCCAGTCGCCGTGCTCAATCGGGTAGGAATCCCACGCGAGGTAGTGAGCCGTCATGCCTTGAAGGAGCGCTGCAGCGGCGTCCTCCGACGAGATCCCCTCGGGCACCGGCACGAGCGCCGTGCGGTCGGCGGCCACCCGCTCGGCGTAGCTGCCCGGCACCGTGATCCAGGCCACCCGTTCGCCGCCGTCGGCCACCGTGCCCGCGCCCTCAACTCCGATCACGGCCGGCGGCTTTGACCCGTAGCCGGTTCCCTCACGCTCATACACGTCGCGGTAGTTGACGCCCACAGCCTCCACGTCGACCAGCACCTGCCCGTCCTGGGGTGCCGGATCCTCGACCTCCTTGTACTCGAGGACCTCAGGGCCGCCGTTGCGCTCGAAGACGACTGCGTGCATGGTGGACCGCTGCCCCAATGCGCTCACGGGGTAAACACGATCTTGCCGTGCATCTCGCCCCGGAGCATGGTCTCGAAGCCTTCCCGCGCCTCAGGCAGCGGCAGCGTCCGCTGGATCGTGGGGTGGACGTCCCGGCGGACACACAGCCGGATCAGCCGCTCGAGCTCCTCCCGCGTGCCCATCGTGGAGCCGACGACCGATAGCTGCAAAAAGAAGATCCGTCGGAGCTCGGCGGGCGGCGCGTCGCCAGTGGTCGTGCCCGAGACGACGATCGTGCCGCCGGGCTTGAGCGCGCGCACCGAGTGCGCCCAGGTGGCCTCGCCGACCGTTTCCATCACCGCGTCGACGCGTTCGGGCAGCCGCGCTCCGGGCTCGAAGCCCTCGTCGGCGCCGAGCTCGACAGCTGCGGCGCGCTTCTGCTCCGAGCGGCTGGTGACCCACACACGGATGCCGGCGGCGCTCGCGAGCATGACCAGGGCGGTGGCGACCCCCCCGGTCGCACCCTGCACGAGCACGGTCATCCCGGGCAGGAGCTGGGCGCGCGTGAAAAGCATCCGGTAGGCGGTCAGCCATGCAGTCGGCAGGCACGCAGCCTCCTCGAAGGACAGCTCGGGCGGCTTTGGCACGAGATTGCGGCGCGGAACCGCGACCCGCTCGGCGAAGGTCCCCTGATGGCGCTCGGACAGGATCGCGCGGCGCGGATCGAGCGTCTCGTCTCCGAGCCACCCCTCGCTGGTGATGACCGAGTGCACGACGACCTCGTTCCCATCCTCGTCCACGCCGGCGGCATCGCAGCCCAGGATCATGGGCAGAGCCTCGCGGCTCAGTCCGACGCCGCGCAGCGACCACAGATCGTGGTGGTTGAGCGACGCCGCCCGCACGGTGATCGTGGTGAAGCCGACGGGTGGCTGGGGCTCGGGGCGGTCGCCGATCTCGAGCCCGAGCAGGGGATCGTCGCGGTTGGTGTCGGTGGCGTAGACGGCGAGCATCGCGGCGCATGATGCCCGATAAGGCCACTTGGGCGCCGGGAGGGTACTCGCGGCCCCTCTCCCCTCGTCCCGGCCGGGGTGGGCGCGCCCGGCCGTTATGCGCGCCACGAGCCTCGATCCGCGCGCCGATGCCACAATGCCGACCATGGCCCTGCTCATGGCAGCCGCCACTAACCCGGTGGCCGCTCCACCCGATCGGGTGCGTGCGTTTCTGCGCGACTACCGCAGCGCGCGCCCCCGCATCCTCACCGACTCCTACCGCGACTACCGCGTGGAGGAGGGCGGCGAAGGGGCGGGGACGGTCTTCTCCTACAACTTCGTCGCGCCCGGCCGGCCGCCGCGCGGGTTCCGCCTGCGGGTCGAGGAATCGGACGAGACCTTGTACGAGCGCGATGAGACCTCCACCTTCGTCTCGAACTGGACCGTCGACGAGACCGCGACCGGCAGTTCGGTGACTCTCGAGGCCTCGTGGGAGGGATCCGGCGGCATCGGCGGCTTCTTCGAGCGCTTATTCGCGCCTATGTCGCTGCGCCGCACCTACGCCCAGGTGCTCGAGAAGCTCGCGACCGAGCTTCAGGGCTGATCGCAGCCTCCCGAGGGGTTTTCAAACGTCCACTGACCCCTCGACGCACGTCACCGTCGTTCCTGCAACCCACACCGTTCCGTCGGGGTCCAAGTCGATATAGACCCGGCCTGCGCGGCCCAGCACGGTTCCCTGAGAGGCCACATACGGGGCTCGGGCGCGGCCGCTTGACAGCAGCCACTGCGCCAGCGAGGCGTTGAGGCTGCCCGTGACGGGGTCCTCGAACATCGTGTCGCCGGACGGGAAGAAGGCGCGCACCTCGAAGTCGGCCGGTCCGTCGGCGCCATAGGGTCCGACCACCCCGACCGGGACATTGATTAGCCTCGGTTTGGCCGCGCGCACTTGGGCGGCGGTGCGGAGGAGGAGGGCTGCCCAGCCCGGGCCGTTGTCGACCCATTGGGAGTCGACCACGTCGTCGAGGGCGATCCCCAACGTCTCGGCCAGCTCAGCGGCCAAACCCCGTTCCAGGGGTCCGGAGCGCACCAGCGCCGGCGCGGCGAAGCCGATCCGGTCGGCGGTGGGCCGCAGCGAGACGAGCCCGGCGCCGCATTCCTGCACCACCGCCGCCGGTCGCCGCGGAGAGCCGTCGTGGGTGAGCCACGCATGGGCGCTGCCTAGAGTTGGATGGCCTGCGAACGGCAGCTCGACCGTGGTCGTGAAGATGCGCAGCCGGTAGTCGGCTCCGGGGTCCGTGGGCGGCAGCACGAAGGTGGTCTCGGACAGATTCGTCCAGTTGGCGAGACGCTGCATATCGGCATCGGACAGCCCCTCGCCATCGAGCACGACCGCCACCGGGTTGCCCGTATACGGGCCCGACCCGAACACGTCGACCTGCTGAAAGGCGCGCTTCACGAGCCGCAGTCTGGCACCGCTAGAGTGAGCCGCGATGTCCGACGGTTACCGCGCAGCTGTGGTCGGCGCCACCGGCGCCGTCGGCACCAAGGTCCTCCAGGTCCTCGAGGAACGAGACTTTCCGCTCTCCGAGCTTCGCCTGTTCGCGAGCTCGCGCTCGGAGGGCAGGGAGGTCGAGTTCAAGGGGCAGCCCCTCATCTGCCGAGCGCTCGCGGATGACGCAGTGGAGGGCTTCGACTTCGTCTTCATGGCCGCCGGCGGCTCGGTCAGCGGCGAGTGGGCGCCCCGCTTCGCCGAGGGCGGCGCGCTCGTGATCGACAAGACGAGCCAATGGCGCATGGACCCATATGTGCCGCTGGTCGTGCCCGAGATCAACCCGGACGCTGCAGCGGAGGCGCTGATCGGACGCGGAATCATCTCCAGCCCCAACTGCTCGACGATGGCGCTGGTGATGGCGCTCCATCCGCTGCACGAGGAATCTCCGCTCGAGGAGATCGTGGTCTCGACCTACCAATCGGTCTCGGGGACGGGCAATGCCGCGGTGCGGGAGCTCGAGAACCAGAGCCACGCGCTGCTTCATCGCACGGAGCCGCCGAAGCCCGCGGTCTACCCCCACCAGATCGCCTTCAACGTGCTGCCCCACGTGGAGACGTTCAAGGACGGCGACGGCTACACGACTGAGGAGCGCAAGATGATGGACGAGACGCGCAAGATCCTCGGGCTGAGCGAGGACGAATTGCGCATCACCGCGACGTGCGCGCGCGTGGCCGTGATGGTGGGGCACTCGGAGTCGGTGCGGATCCGCACGCGCGAGCCCCTTGGCGTCGAGCGCGCGCGCGAGCTGCTTTCGAAAGCCGAAGGCGTGATCGTGGTCGATGACCCGGAGGCCGCCGGCTACCCCACAGCGGTCGAGGCTGCCGATCGCGACGAGGTGTTTGTGGGCCGGCTTCGGCACGACCCAGGCCCGGACGGGCACCGCTATCTCAACCTGTGGGTCGTCGGCGACAACCTGCGCAAGGGGGCCGCCACGAACGCGGTCCAGATCGCGCAGCTGTTGCACGAGCAGGGCCTCGCGAGCATCGAGCAGCGGGCCGTGTGGCAGCCGGCCGTGTCCTGACTCGATCACGCTCGCGGCGGTGCTGCAGCGTCGGCGGACGTTGCCGTGATCAGTGCGCCGCCTCGCGCGCTGCGACGGGCTCGTTGAGCTGGCGCGCCAGCACTCGCGGCGATTGCGTGAGGATGAGCGCGGCCGCTCCCAGCACCTCGGCGCGATCCCCGAGCGCACCTCGCTCCACGCGGACGGCGGACGCCGCTCGGGACACGGAGTGGCGCTGGATCGCCTGACGGATCGGCTCGAGGATGACCTCGCCGGCGGCGGCAAGGTCGCCTCCGATTGCCACAAGCTCGGGATTGAGCAGGTTCACGCTGCCTGCAATGGCACGGCCGACGGCTGCGCCTGCATCGATCACCGCTCGTCGTGCGCCGCGGTCGCCGGCAGCAACTAGCTCGAGCAGCCGCTGCACGGAGACGCGTTCCTTGCGGCTTCGCTCCAGCAGCCCGGCGATGGCGAGCGGGCTCGCGACCGTCTCCAGGCAGCCGCGGTTGCCGCACCGACAGATCACCCCATCGTCCGTGTGCGCGATGTGACCGATTTCGCCTGCGATCCCGCCTGCGCCGCGGAAGGGCCGACCGTCGAGGATCAAGCCGGCGCCGACACCGGTCGAGAGGCGAACGTAGAGCATGTTCCGAATCCCCTGGCCGCAGCCGAACTCTCGCTCCCCGAGTGCGCCGAGATTGGCATCGTTCTCGACCTGCACGGGCAGTCCCAGGCGGCTCTGCATCTCCTCAGCCGGACGGATCCCATGCCACCCGGGAAGGATTTCTTCGCTCTCCACCTCGCCGGTGGCGCTATTGACCGGCGCGGCTATGCCCATGCCGATCCCGAGCACGCGCTCGGGGCGGATCCGCGCCTCATCAAGCGCCTGTCGCACGAGCTCGTACGCCAGGTCGAGGCTTTCGATCGGCGCACGATCGACGTCCGCCGGGGAGGAGCCGTGGGTCACCAACTCACCGGCCAGGTCGCAGACGGCGATGCCCACGTGGTCGTGCCCGAAATCAAGTCCGATCGCATACGCCGCCCGGCGGACAAGCGACAGCAAGCGCGGCGGGCGCCCCGAGTTACGCGGCGAGGAGCACCCCTGGGCCGGCGCCTCCTCGATGATCCCCGCCTCGACGAGCTCCTCGACGAGCGAGGAGACCGTTGGGCGGGAAAGGCCGCTGAGCGCGATCAGCTCTTTACGGCTGGCGGGCTGCCGGTAGAGGGCCTCGATTAGGCGCAATCGACTCCATTGCCGGGCACCCAAGGCGGCATCGTCCGCAAACGCGAAGCCGGCGGTGCCGAAGTGATGGGGATTTCCGAAAGGAGGCAAATTTTCGCCCTATAGCAGGTGATATTCTCACAGCAAGAGCGCAAATTCGCAAACCAATTGCCGCTAATGGGCTCTTTATGGCGCGATATTCCGCGTAAGACTTGACAAAACTCGGACCGCTGACTACGTTCCTGCGGTCCGGCGAACGGGAAGAGGTTGGGACTGCGCCGAGAAACCCGGTCCATCACCCTCGGGAGGTGAGTGGTGAAGCGTGAGAGGTCGTCTCTGTCGCCCGCGCTGGCGGGTTTCGTTGGCTCTGATCGCAGAGGAGCTAGGCGGCGGGTGCTTGGAGCGATTGCGGCCGGCGCGGTGGCGGTCGCCCTGACCTTTGTCCTCTTGGCGGGCGGCGCCAACGCGGGCTCCACGAAGAAGCCGATCTACCTGAACCGCTCCTACTCGTTCGCCCAGCGTGCGGCCGACCTCGTCTCGCGCATGACGCTCGCTCAGAAGGCCAGCGAGATGAACAGCAGCATGGCCGCGGCGATCCCGAGCCTCGGAGTGCATCAGTGGAGCTGGTGGAACGAGGCGTTGCACGGCGTTGCGGCGGAGGGGATGCAGAACAACCAGAACGCCGCGCCGCTGTGGAATACCACCTCGTATCCCTCGCCGGTCGCGCTGGGGTCGACGTGGGACCCGGCGCTGCAGTACCGCGAGGCGCGCATGATCGCAAGCGAGGCGCGGGAGGTGGAGAAGAACAACACCCTCAACATGGACTTCTACTCGCCCGTGGTGAACCTGATGCGTGACCCACGGTGGGGACGCAGCGACGAGGCCTTCAGCGAGGATCCCTTCCTCACCTCACAGATGGCCTCGCAATTCGTCGACGGGATGCAGGGTCAGAACATGTCCGGGCGGCTGCTCAAGCAGGCGAACGGCTACTACAAGACGCTGACCACGCTGAAGCACTACACGGCCAACAACAGCGAGGTCAACCGGCTCACCGGTAATTCGCAGATGGATAAGCGAACGCTCGAGGAGTACTACACCTACCAGTTCCGCAGGACCATCCAGCAGGCGCACCCCGGGTCGATCATGAGCTCGTACAACGAGGTGCGACACGTCCCGTCGCCGGTGAATGTGCAACTCATCAACACGCTGGCGCGGGAGACCTTCGGCTTTGACGGCTACTTCACCTCCGACTGCGATGCGATCTACGAGGTCCAGGCCGGACACCACTGGGTGCCGCCCGGACACACAAAGCCCGTCAACCAGGTTTCCAGGCAAGCCTACGCGCTCTCGGCGGGCGAGGATCTCAACTGCAACGAGGGTTACAACGACGGTCACAACTACGGCAACGAGCTGCCCACGGCCGTCCATCGTCACATCAAGACCGAGACCGACACGCTCAGTCAGAACGACCTCGACGTCTCCCTCGAGCGTCTGTTCACCGCACGCATGGAGCTGGGTGAGTTCGACGCCGGCACGGGGGTGGTGCCCTGGGTCAACCAGGCCCGCAACCGCGTCCCGCCCGGAACCTGGCAGAACTCAAATGCCAACAAGGCCAAGACCGAAACACCGGCGCGGCTGGAGATGGCGCACAAGGTCGGAGACGCGGCAATCGTCCTCCTCAAGAACGCGAGCAACGGGTCCAGCGGACAGCTCCTGCCGCTGCACGTGCCGAAGGCGGGTCCCTTCAAGGTCGCGGTGATGGGTTACTTCGCCAATCCGCAGCAGCTGTACCTCGGCGACTACTCGAGCATTCAGGGGTCGTACGGAATCGCCAACGAGGTCAAGCCTTACCAAGGCATCAAGGCCGCCATCAAGGCGGTTAACCCCCACGCCACCGTGACCTATTGTCCCGGCGTCGAGGGCGGCACCGAGGCCTCCCAGCTGACCAAGGTCGACTCCGCCTGCGTGAACAGCGCCGGGCATTACAACGACGTCATCATCGTGGCCGGCACCGACGCGAGCACCGGCACCGAGGGGCACGATCGCGCCAACGTCGCCCTGCCGGGCGCACAGGGGTCGCTGATCAAACAGGTTGCAAACCGCAACCGCCACACGATCGTGGACATGGTGACCGACGGCATGGTCAACCTGAGGCCGTTCCAGAAGGACGTCTCGGCGATGCTGTGGAGCGGCTTTGACGGGATGCGCGAGGGGCAGTCGCTCGCCGACGTGCTGCTTGGTCACTACGACCCGAGCGGACGGCTGCCGTTCACCTGGTACCAGGGTGAGCAGGACCTGCCGCCGATCACCAACTACTCGATCCGGCCCCACGGCAACAATCCGGGGCGGACCTACATGTATTACCGCGGCCCCGTCTCCTACCCCTTCGGCTATGGGCTCAGCTACACCAGGTTCAAGTTCTCCGACCTGCGGGTGGACAACTCCCATCCGAACGCAAACGGCACTATCCATTTGACCACGAAGGTCACCAACACCGGCGGGGTCGCGGGGAATGAGGTCGCAGAGCTGTATGTGAACACGCCCGCTGCGCCAGCAGCGCTGCAGCGGCCGATCAAGCGCCTTGAGAGCTTTCAGAAGGTGTTCCTCAAGCCCGGTCAGACCAAGACCCTCTCCTTTACGCTCAAGGTGCCCTCGCTGGCCTTCTTCAACGAACGTGTGAACCACTGGGTCGTTGACGACGGTCGCTACGGCATCCAGCTGAGCACCTCGAGCGCCAATTCGGGCATCCAGCAGGAGCGCTATGTCAACGTGAGCGGGGCGCTCAGGCCGGCACTGAGCGTGGTCACGGCAAAGCCGACGATGCCCGCCGACGCCAAGCGAGACATCCACGATCGCCTTCTGTTCCCGCGCGACACGACAGTACTGTCGAACCTGACGATCTCGCTCAGCAATGACGTGCTGTACGGCTATATCACCAAGGGCGAGAGCAGACCCCTTCCCAAGGGACTGAAGATCACCTATCGCAGCGACCACTCGCGCGCTGTCGCGGTGAGCAAGGACGGCAAGATCCACACCACCGCACGGCGCGGAGTGGCGACCATCACAGCCATAGTCACCTACCACGGCGTGATAAGAACGGGCCAGTTCGTCGTCTACAACACCGGCAGGTCCAGCGTGGGTTACTAGTTGGCCGGGGCGCATGCGCCCCGGCCCCGGTCCGATCATGATCGGACCGGCGGGCGCGCACATGTGCGCGCCCGATGCCGGAATCAATCCACGGACACCGACAGCACCGGCGGCAACCGGTCCGCGACCGTGAACCAGTGGGCGCCGGCGTCGGACGACCCGAACACCTCGCCCGACGTCGCCCCGAAGTAGAGCCCGAGCGAGTCGCCCGAGCCCGTCCAGTCGAAGGCCTCGCGCAGGATCGTCAGGTAGGCGTGCTCGGACGGCAGGCCCTCGCCGCGCGGGGTCCATGAGGCGCCGGCGTCGCGCGTCTCATAGACCCGCACACGCTCCCCGGGCGTCACCCGATCGAGGTCGGCGGTCAGCGGGATCACGTACGCGCTGTCGGGGTCGGCGGGGTCGAGCGCGAGTGGGAAGCCGAAGTCCGAGGGCAGGCCGTCGCCGATCGCGGTCCAGCTCGAGCCGGCGTCGTCGGAACGGTAGACGCCGCCGTGGAACTGGAGGAACAGCCGCTCGGGCCGAGAGACGGCGCGGTGCACGCGGTGGACGCACAGCGCGATCTGGTCCTCGGACGCGTCCTCGGGCAGATAGCGCGCCCTGAGCCCTTTGTTGCCCTGGCGCCAGCTCCTGCCGCCGTCGTCGGTCAGCCACACGCCGGCCGCCGAGATGCCGATTGCGAGCTGCTGCGGGTCCTCCGGCCACGTGACGATCGAGTGCAGGCAGAGGCCGCCGCCTCCCGCTTGCCATCCGCTGCGGCTCGGCTCGTTGAATAGCGCCTCGTTGAGCTCGAAGCTCGCGCCCCCGTCGCGGCTCTCGAAGAGCACGCCCGGGTCGCCGCCGGCAAAGACCTGTCCTTCGGCCACGCCGCGTTCGATCACCCAGATCCGCTTGAGCGCGAGCTCGCCGCCCTCGGGCAGGGCAATCCCCGAGGCCTGCTCCCAACCCTCGATGCCTGGCGGGGGTGGGAAGCTGGGCCCACTGGGCTCCGGCCAGTCGTCGACCGCTAGGTCTGTGTAGAAGATCTTTGGACCGTAGAAAGGCGAGGTGATCGTGGCGAACACGCGGCCCGAGCGAGGGTCGCGCGCCGCGTAGTCCACGGTCTCGCCCGGGAATGCGCGCGCCCGGACCTGGAACTCGCCGCCCGGCTTGCCCTCGAGCACGAGCAGTCCCTTGCGCGTACCCAGGAGAAGCTCAGTCATATCGCGCGCAATCGCTGAGGGTCATGGCTCGACGGGAGCGCTGCGCTCATGTCCGGCGCGCCGCCCGAGATGGCGGGGATCAGGTCCACGCGGTCGCCGTCCTCGAGCGCGCTTCCGCCGTCGCGGAGCTCGCCGTTGACGTATACGTTGATGTGGGGGCGGATCAGGCCGCGCTCGTCGAAAATCCAGCCCGACAACGCTGGCTGGCTGGCCTCGAGATTGTGCAGGAGATTGCTCACGGTGTGCGCGGCGAGAGTGTGCTCTGAGCGGTTTCCGGCCAGCCGCTTGAGCGGTTCGCGCAGGTGCACGACTGGCATGAGGGCATGCTATGACACTGCGGTCTCGGACTTGACGTGGGACCGGCGTCGGAGGCTCGCCATCACCGCCAGCGAGAGCAGCCCCACCAGCCCCGCGAACACGATCCCCGCGGGGCGCAGGCCAACCGCCTCGGTAGCCACGCCGATGCCCACGATCGGAACCGAGATCGCGAGATAGGACACGACGAAGTAACTGGAGGCGATCTCGCCCCGCTGGGCGGCCGGGCTCTCGCTGTTGACCAGGCTGATCCCGGCGCGGAAGCTGAGCCCGACGCCCAGCCCGGCGACCACCATGCCGGCCACCAGCAGCGCCAGCGAGCTCGCCGCGACGGCGGCCGCGATCAGCCCGGAACCGGCCACCATCACAGCGCAGCCGAGCGACAGGGCCGTGCGCGCGTCGATCAGCTCAAGCGAGAACTGGCCGGCGGCGGAGGCGAGAAAACCCACGAACACGACCACCCCTGCGAGCCAGTGGCTCGGCATCTTCAACAGCTCGGTCAGAAACGAGGGAGTGATCGCGGTGAAGAGCCCTAGCACCGCGAACGCGGCGAGCGCCGCCACGGATGCGCGGACGAACGTCGGGCGCAGCTCACGCGGCACGTTTAGTCGCTGCATGCCCCACCCGCCGAAGCCGGTGCCGGGGTCGACTTCCACCGGCTCGGGCGCCAGCCACACGGCCACGACCGCCGGCGCGAGCAGCCCCAGGTGAACGGCGTAGGAGAAGCGGAGCGGGTCGGGGGCGAACTGGGCCAGTAGCCCGGCCAGCAGCGGACCGAGACCGAGGCCCATGTTCATGGCGGCGGTCGCGACCAACGTCCCGCGGGCGCGTGCGTGCGCAGGGGCGAGATCGACCAGCATCGCGGTGGCGGTCCCCGTAAAGATGCCGGCGGACAAGCCGGACAGCATCCTGCCGACCAGCAACGGGACGAGGGCCCCGGCGACCAGGAAGACAACCGAGCCCGCGGCGGCGAAGCCGAGTCCAAGCAGTAGGACCGGGCGGCGTCCGATCTGGTCCGACCGCTGGCCCATCACCAGCAGCGCCGCGATCACCCCGACGGCATAGGTGGCGAAGATCACCGTCACCAGCAGGCCGGAGATGCCGAAGCGCTGCTCGTAGATCGGGTACAGCGGCGTGGGCAGGGTGGTCCCGATCATGACCACGGTGAAGGCGTAGGCGGCGCCGAATGTGGCGGCGGCGCCGGTCAGGCTGCGACGGCCGGCGGTGACCGAGGAGGTGGATGGGCTACGGTTCACGCCATGCAGCTTCGCACCCTCGGTCGCACCGGCGTTAAGGTGAGCCCCCTCTGCCTCGGCGCGATGATGTTCGGCGCCTGGGGCAACACCGACCACGACGATTCGATCCGCATCATCCATCGTGCGCTCGACGCCGGCGTCAACTTCATCGATACCGCCGACGTCTATTCCCGGGGGGAATCCGAGGAGATCGTGGGCAAGGCGCTCAAGAGCGGCCGCCGCGATCACGTGGTGCTCGCCACCAAGGTGCACGGGACGATGGGCGATGACCCAAACGAGTACGGCAACTCGCGGCGGTGGATCACGCGCGAGGTCGAGAACAGTCTCAGGCGGCTGGGCACCGACTGGATCGACCTCTACCAGATCCACCGCCCCGAGGCGGACACCGACATCGACGAGACGCTCGGGGCCCTCACCGATTTGGTGCGTGCCGGCAAGGTCCGCTATATCGGCTCCTCCACCTTCCCCGCGAGCCAGATCGTGGAGGCGCAGTGGGCCGCCCGCGACCGCGGGCGGGAGCGGTTCGTATGCGAGCAGCCGCCCTACTCGATGCTCGTGCGCGGCATCGAGAATGACGTGCTGCCCACCTGCGCGCGGTACGGCATGGGGGTGATCCCTTGGAGCCCACTCGCGGGCGGGTGGCTCTCGGGCCGCTATCGCATGGGTACGGAGCTGCCGAGCTCGCACCGAGCGGAGCGCATCCCCGACCGCTACGACATGACGGTTCCGGGGAACCAGCGCAAGCTCGAAGCCGCCGATGCCCTCGCGCTGCTCGGGGAGGAGGTGGGGCTCTCGCTGATCGAGATGGCGCTCGCGTTCGTGATCCGCCATCCCGCGGTCACGGCCGCGATCATCGGTCCGCGCACGATGGAGCAGCTCGAGTCGCAGCTGCCTGCCGCTGAGGCCGTGCTCGAGGATGCCGTGCTCGATCAGATCGACCAGATCGTGCCTCCAGGCGTCAACCTCAACCCCGCCGACGCGGGGTGGCAAAACCCGGCCCTGGAGCCGGCCGCGCGGCGGCGGCCGGCGGACCAGGTGGGTGCCGCAGCCGCCGCGGCCTAGCTCGAGCTCTCAGTCCGCCTGCTCGGTCTGCCAGGGCGCGTGCGCGTGCGTGGCCCACGGCGACTGCGTGAGTGCAACCTGCTGCTCGGCGCGGATCACGTGCATGACCGCATTGATCAGGGCCAGATGGGTGAAAGCCTGGGGGAAGTTCCCCAGATGGCGCCCGGTGCGCGGGTCCATCTCCTCGGCGTAGAGCCCCAGCGGACTCGCGTGACCGAGCAGCCGCTCGCACAGCTCCTGCGCGCGCGTCAGCTCGCCGATCTCGCACAGCGCAGAAACCAGCCAGAAGGAACAGATCATGAAGGTGCCCTCGCGTCCTTGCAGGCCGTCGTCGGTCTCGTCGGTCTTGTAGCGCAGCACCAGCCCGTACTCGGTCAGCTCGTCGGCGATCGCCAGCACCGTTTTGCGGATGCGCTCGTCGCTCGGCGGTAGGAATCGCACCAGCGGCATCAAGAGCAGGGAGGCGTCGAGCGAATCGGAGCCATAGTGCTGCACGAACACGCCCCGGTCGTCCATGCCGTGGGTGCAGATGTCGCTGTGGATCTCCTCCGCGATCTCCTGCCAGCGGTGGGCGCGCTCATAGTCCTCCCGGATCTCGGCCAGGCGGGCGCCGCGATCGAGCGCCACCCAACAGAACATCTTCGATGAGGTGAAGTGCTTGGGATCGCCGCGGATCTCCCAGATGCCACGGTCCGGCTCGCGCCAGTTGCGAATCGCGCACTCGACCTGGTGCTCGAGAATCGGCCAGACGCGCTCATCGAGGGCGTCGCGGGAGCGTGTGTGGATGTAGACGGAGTCGAGCAGCGCGCCCCACACATCGTGCTGTCGCTGCTGGTATGCGTCATTGCCGACGCGCACCGGGCGAGCGCCCTCGTACCCATCGAGGTGCTCGAGCATGTGCTCGTCGAGTGCGCGCTCGCCGCCGACGCCGTACATCACCTGAAGATTCTGGAAGCCGTCGTTCTTCTCAGCGGTACGACCTCTATCGGCATCGTCCCCGCTCAGCGGGCGGGCATGGCCGCCGGCGACGTCGGCGATGAAATAGAAGAAGTCGTTGGCCTCCCAGTCGAAGCCGAGCGTGTCGAGCGCCCACAGCATGAAGGTCGAGTCCCTGATCCAGCTGTAGCGGTAGTCCCAGTTGCGCTCGCCGCGCGGCGTCTCCGGCAGCGAGGTGGTGGCGGCCGCGACCAACGCGCCGGTGGGGGCGTAGGTGAGGCCCTTCAGCGTCAGCGCGCTGCGCTGAAGGAACATGCGCCAGGGGTGGTCGGGGAAAGCCCCGCGATCGAGCCAGTGCTGCCAGTGGTGGGCGGTCCACACGAGTCGCTTGTAGGCCTCCTCGCAGGTCTTCGGGGCGCCATGGTTCGACCAGCTGAGCGCGCAGAAGAGCTGGTCGTTCTCCTTCATGCGGTGGCGCGCGGTCGCATGCGGCCCCTCGAATCCAAGGCGCAGGTCGGTAATCAGCCGCAGCTCGACGTCGACATCTTCCGCGCGCGCGATGCCCTCGTGATAGCCGGGCCCGGCGTACTCCCAGGTGGCGGGCTTGCGGCCGTAGTCGAACACCGGTGCGCAGTCGAGGCTCAGCTCGACCTCGCCGTTGACGCAGCGCACCATGCGCAGCAGCACGTGCTGGGCGTCGTAGTCGGTGGGCGTCCTGCGGTGCGTGCGGGAGCGGTCCTTCTCGTGGCGCCAGGGGCCGATCAGCAGGACGTCGCGAACGATGATCCAGCCCGAGCCAGTGCCCCAGCTCGTCTCGAGCACCATCGTTCCGGGCAGGTAGCGGCGCGAGGCGGGCACCGCGATGGCGTCGGGGCCGAGGTTGAAGTGGCCGGCGTCGCGGTCGAGCATCGCGCCGAAGACGCTCGGCGAATCGGGCCGCGGCAGGCACAGCCACTCCACGCCGCCGCCGGGAGCCACGAGCGCGAAGTTCTCGCAGTCGGAGAGAAAGCCGTAGCCGGCGATCGGCGGGAAGGCACTCGTGGGCCGCTGGAGGTCGCCCGTCAGCCGCCGCATCTCCTCGTGGTGCGCGGGGGCGGGGCGCTCGTCCCGGGGCGTCGCCAAGCGCCGGGCGCCGTTGCCTTGGGGTGTCAACTTCTCGGGCACGGGCGCAAGTATCCCGGTCGCGCACGGCGCATGAGTGGATTGGGAGGAACTTTGCGCGCGGGCCGGAGTAGGGCGGCTGCCATCATCGTGGCGATATGAGTGTTGGCGGACGCGGATTTGGAGCGGCGCACGGCTCCGGTGGGAGCGGGGCGATGCGCTCGTTGCGTGGGCGCGAGCAGCCGCCGCCGCTGATGGACTCGAGCCGCGAGCGGGACAGGCATCGGATCCTGAGGTTGTTCGCCCCCTACAGGTGGCGTCTATCTGGCGCGATGGGCCTGATCATGTTCTCGGCCGGGATCAGCATGATCTCGCCCTTCCTCTTGCGGGCCGTGCTCGACACGGGCCTGCTCAAGCACGACAACACGGTGCTGGCCGAAGGCGTTGGCGGGATGATCGCGATCGCCATCGCCACCGCGGTGTTCAGCGTGTGGCAGACGTACATGTCAAACGCGGTCGGCCAGCGGGTCATGCACGACCTGCGCTCGGCCGTTTACCAGCACCTGCAGCGGATGTCGCTGGCGTTCTTCACGCGCACGCGCACGGGAGAGGTGCAATCGCGAATCGCCAACGACATCGGCGGGCTCGACGATGTGCTCACCAACACCGCGACAACGATCGCCCAGAACGCCACCACGGTGGTCGCGACGATCGTGGCGATGCTGCTGCTCGACTGGCGGCTGGCTGCGATCTCGCTGGTGTTCGTGCCGCTGTTCGTGTACCTGACGCGGCGGGTGGGCAAGCTGAGGCGCAGGATCACCATGACCCAACAGCGGCGCCTCGCCGACCTCTCCGCGCTGGTGGCGGAGTCGCTGTCGGTCTCCGGGATCATGCTGGGCAAGACGATGGGGCGCGGCCCCGACCTGGCCGACCGGTTCACCGGTGAGTCCTCGGCGATCGCCGACCTCGAGGTCCGCTCGCGCATGGCCGGGCGCTGGGTCATGTCCACGATCCAGATGACGTTCGCGATCCAGCCCGCGATCGTGTACTTCCTCGCGGGTCAGCACTCGCTGATCGGCAAGATCTCGCTGGGAACGGTGGTCGCCCTGACAACGCTCCAGACCCGGCTGCTGTTCCCGATTCAGCAGCTGCTGGGCGTGGGAGCGGACGTCGAGGCCTCGTTGGCGTTCTTCGACCGCATCTTCGAGTACCTCGACCTGCCGATCGAGATCGTCGAGGCGCCCGACGCGGTCTCCCTGCGCCGGGAGGAGCTGCTGGGGGAGGTGCGCTTCGAGGACGTGTGGTTCCGCTACGCCGAGGACGGTCCCTGGACTGTGCGGGATATCAATCTCGTGGTCCCCGCCGGGACCTCCACCGCGATCGTGGGCGAGACCGGTGCGGGCAAGACCACGCTCGGCTACCTGGTGGCGCGGCTGTATGACCCGCAGCGCGGGCGAATCACAATCGACGGCGTCGATGTGCGCAACGTGACGCTCGGCTCGCTGGCCCAGGCCGTCGGCGTGGTCTCGCAGGAGACGTACCTGTTCCACGCCAGCGTGCGCGAGAACCTGCGCTTCGCGTGCCCCGACGCGAGCGACGAGGAAATCGAGGAGGCCGCGCGCGTCGCCCGCATCCACGATTTGATCGTCTCGCTGCCCGAGGGCTATGACACGGTCGTAGGCGAGCGCGGCTACCGCTTCTCGGGCGGCGAGAAGCAGCGCATGGCGATCGCGCGCACGATCCTGCGTAACCCGCCGGTGCTCGTGCTCGACGAGGCCACCAGCTCGCTTGACACGCAGACCGAGGCCGCCGTGCAGCAGGAGCTCGAGCGGCTCGCCGAGGGTCGCACCACGGTCACGATCGCCCACCGCCTCTCGACCGTGCGCGACGCCGACCAGATCGTGGTGGTGGACGCAGGCCGGATCGCCGAGCGCGGCACGCACGAGCAGCTGCTCGAGCGCGGCGGCGTCTACGCGGGGCTGGTCGCCCGGGACGTACGCGAGCCGACGGTCGGCGGGTAGGTGCGCGGCGGCTGAGACAGCCGGGGCCGGCTAGAAGCGCCGGCCCCGGGGCTGCACTCGGTCAGGAGTTGGTTACTTGGCCGCGCAGGGACGGCCGGTGTAGCCCACCTGGGACTGCGCCAGGATGATCGTTGGCTTGTGTCCGCCGAGGTCGATCTCGACCGCACGCACGGTGCGCGTGTTGCCCTTCCTGATCACTCGGTTGAGATAGATCGTGCCCAGCGGGCCGAGCGGGATCTTCTCCTGCTTGCTGCCAGGTCGCGTCTTCTTGCCGTTAACGACGATGTAGGCGACGTTTGATTGGCTTGTCTGCCTGACCGCCAGCTTGCCGCCCCTCGCCACGCAGGTGTTAGTGGCAGACGAGGTCGCGGCACCGATCTTGAGCGCCTTGGCGCCGGCCAGGCCGACCACCACCTTCGCGGTCCGCGCGCTCGCCGTACCGAGCGTTCCCGCCCGCACCCGTCGCCAGTTCTTTATGTGGGTGCGCGACGTGATGACGCCGAGCTTGACGCCCTTCAGCGTCTTCCCGGCCTTGTTCACGCGTGCGAGCTTGTCCTGGCACGGCGAGTTGACCCGGTTCGCGACGGCGAAAGTCGTGCCGCCGATGTCGGCTCCCCACGCCTTGCACGAGAACCTGCCGTGATGACGATGGTGGGCCGCTTGCGACGACACCGCCGCTCCCGATGTGGCCACGCCGAGAGTTACCACGGCGATGGCGCTGAGCAGGAAGCCCCTACTCAGCGTTCTGGGTACCTTCATTGATCCTTCCCCCTTTCGGTGGCTCTCTCCGGAGCCTCCGACTGATGGGCTCAGTCAGCTTGGCCAACTTGCCCATCAGGCTCGTCGTATTTGCCGCGCGCGAAGATACACCGCTTTACGGAAATCGGCAAGTGGGAACCGTCCCTTGCAGGTGGTTTGCCCGTTGAGAGCTACCCGCTTGCAGTCAAACGGGCAGCACCGTGTAGTCCCCGGCGGGCGGGCAGCCCGGACGTCAAATGCTCGCTGTCGCCGGCGAGCGAGGCTCCATCAGCCGTTCCAGCTTCGCCGGCGTGTCGTGCTCGGGCCGGGGCGAGTAGAGCACCAGCCGCTGGTCCGGGGCCTGTCCGGGCCTGAAGACCGCGTGCTCGAACACCATCAAGCCCTCGACGGGGTGGTGAACCTCCTTGCGTCCCTCGCCTGCGCTCGAGACCTCGTGAAGCTTCCAGGCGCGGCAGAACTCGGGGCTCGACTGGCGCAGGGCGTGGATCAGCTCCTCGAACTCGGGATCGCCGAGGTAGCGCGCGCTGTCGGCGCGGAATTTGGCCACCAGCCGACGGGCGCTCTTTTCCCAATCGGGGAACAGCTCCCGCCAGCTGGGGTCCATGAACGTCATCCACACGTGGTTGCGGGCGGGGCGAGGAACGGACTCGAAGTCGCCGAATAGCGCGCACGCGGCGCGGTTCCAGGAGAGATAGTCCCAGCGGCGGCCGAGCACGTAGGCCGGATTGGGGCCGAGGCCCTCGATCAGCCGCTTGAGCGTGGGGGAGATGCGCTCAGCCGGCGACTTACACGGAGGCGGCTCCTCGCCGCGTCCGAGCAGCACGAGGTGGGTGCGCTCGGTCGGGGTCAGCTTGAGCGCGCGCGCGATCGCCTCGAGCACCTCAAGCGAGGCGCGCACGTCGCGCCCCTGCTCGAGCCACGTGTACCAGGTGGTGCCCACGCCGGCCAGCAGCGCGACCTCCTCGCGCCGCAGTCCGGGGGTGCGGCGGCGCCCGCCGTCGGGGAGCCCCACGTCCTCTGGAGAGATGCCCGCGCGACGCCGGCGTAGGAAGTCGGAGAGCTCGGCGCGGCGGCGCGTGCCGTTGCCGTCGAGGTGTCCCCGGCCGACCTTGCCGTTCGTCTTCGGTTCAGCGAGTAAGGCCTTGCTCATACCAATCCGCTCCGTTCTTCCGATGCGCCGTACCGGCGCTTAGCTCAGACTGAGTGGCATATCTACTACCAGGATAAGTCCCTCTCTTGTACCCGGATAAGGATGATCGCACAATGCCCTCCGTGACCGCAATGACAAATCCGCGCTCATCCCGCGGCCTACTCCTCTTCGCCGTCTGCCTGGCCCAGTTCATGGTCATCCTGGACGTCTCGATCGTGAACGTGGCCCTGCCCTCGATCCGTGGCGGGCTGCACTTCTCGACCGTCGATCTGCAATGGGTCGTCAACGCCTACACGATCGGCTTCGCGGGCTTCCTCATGCTCGGAGGACGGCTGGCGGACCTGCTCGGCCGCCGGCAAGTCTTCCTGGTGGGCACTGCGCTGTTCGCGCTCTCCTCGCTGGTATGCGCCCTAGCCGGCTCGCAGGAGCTGCTGATCGGCGCCCGGGCGCTGCAGGGCTTCGCCGGGGCGATCGTCTCGCCCGCGACGCTGTCAATCATCACGAGCGCCTTCAAGGAGGGCCCTGAGCGCAACCGCAGCCTGGGCATGTGGGGCGCGATGGGGGCGCTCGGTGCATCCTCCGGGGCGCTGCTAGGCGGGATCCTCACGCAGTTGGTTGGCTGGGAAGCGATCTTCTTCATCAACGTGCCGCTTGGAGCGGTCGTGATTTGGCTCGCACTGCGCGCGATTCCGGCGAGCCACGCCGCCTCGGGCCCGCGCCACTTCGACTTCTCGGGCGCGACCCTGATCACCGCGAGCCTGCTGGCGCTCACCTACGGGATCGTGCGCACCAATGCCGCCGGCTGGGGCTCTGCCGAGGTGATCGTGCCGCTGGCCGTCGGCTTGGTCCTGCTCGCGGGCTTCATCGTGGTGGAGGCGCGGCTTTCGCCCGCGCCGCTCGTGCCGCTCTCGATCTTCCGGCTCGGCAACCTGCGCGCGGCGAACCTGGTCGTGCTGCTCTTGTACGCGGGCCTCTTCCCGCAGTGGTTCTTCCTCACCCTCTACCTCCAGCAGGTGCTGCACTACAGCGCGATCGAGGCGGGGCTCGGGTTCCTGCCGATGACGCTTTCGATCTTCGCGGGCTCGACGCTGGCGCCGCGGGTAGTGGCCCGCTTCGGGCCGCGGCGAGTGATCACCGTGGGCATGCTGGCGGCGGCGGCAGGCGGGCTGCTCCTGAGCGGGATCTCACCGGGCGCGACCTTCCTGAACGCGGTGCTGGCGGGCGCCGTGGTGGGCGCGCTGGGGATGGGCTTTTCGCTCGTGCCGGCGACGATCGCGGCGATGCAGGGCGTCCCCTCCGCACAGAGCGGACTTGCCTCGGGCCTGCTCAACACCTCGCGCCTGATGGGTGGCGCGCTGGGTCTGGCCGTGCTCAGCACGATCGCCGACTCGGTCACCCGCGGCTCAGCGGAGGCCGGCGCGCTCCAGGCGGCGACGGACGGGTTCGGCGTCGCGTTCGCGGTCAGCGGGGCGCTGTGCCTCGCGGGCGCGCTGATCGCCGGTCTGCTGCTGAGGCCGGCTGCGAGCGCGGGTGAGACCGAGCTGGAGGAAGCGGCCGAGCACGAGCTCGACGGGGAAACCGAAAAAGATCGCGAGCTGGTCGCGGTTTGAAGGCGTCGCGCGGGCGCTTTGGTTCTCGCTTGCCGCCGGCGTCGAGGCTCGCTACGTTTGGCGAGGGAGCCGGGTATGGTCTCGGGCGCTATGCGGCAGCTCGAGGGGGTTTCGAGTCGTTCCGGCCGGACGTCAGCATCGGAAGAGAGAAGGGGTTGAGCTCATGATCGCGCGCTTGTTCACGTTTCGTAGGTCCCTGCTGCTGCTCGGCAGCGCCATCGTCGCGCTGGCGTTCCCGGCGGCGGCGCTGGCGAAGCTGTATTCGTTCCACACGACCGGGGTGAAGAAGAACCACGGCTTCCGTGTGAGTCTCAGCGGTTTCAACACCAACGCGGGCTACGGCGCGCCGAATCAGACCACCTTCACCGTCACGCTGAAGCGGATCAGCGGGCACGCCACCCAGACGGCCGCGTATGCGTTCAGCAAGAAGATCAAGCTGGTCGGGACCAAGAATCTCGGCTCGGGACACATCAAGGGCACTCTCCCGGACGGGCGTGGTTCGATCAGCATGCGCTTCCACGCGACCGGCTCGGTGTCCAGAGCCTCCGTGCCGAAGGGCTGCTCCGGAACTCCCGGTAAGAAGCGCTCGGGCACGTGGAGCGGCAGGCTCAGCCTGAAGGCCGACAAGCTGGGCACGGTCAGGATCAAGTCCGAGAAGGGCAGCATCTCGACGGCGATCTACCAGTGCGCGCCCAACGTCAAGGGCTATTTGCTTGAGGCGACCCACAGCGAGTATTACGTCACCGCCTCGAAGCCGAGCGCCAAGGGCTCCGTCCGGGAGATGATCCAGGTCACGAAGAACGGTGGCGGCTACGGCTTCACGTACACATACGCGGCCGCTAACGAGCCCACGCACGATTACACGCTCGACACGGCCAAGCTCTCGACCGCCAAGGTCACTGGCGCCGGTGGCATCAAGGGCAAGGCGAGCTACACCGGTCGTAAGAGCTCCAGCCACTCCTATGGGAAGCTGACTGGCACGATGTACGTGAAGATGGCCGCGATCGGCCTGGTGAAGCCGTTCGCCTCGGCCAAGAATCACTCCATGAGCGCGGATCAGCGCCGCTAGCAGCCGCTGGGCCCAGCGTCGCAGGACAGTCATCGTGGGGAGCGTCCGGGGGCTGGGAAGCCGACTGTGGTGGAGCGCCCCACTGGCGCTGACGCTCGGCGCGGCCGCCCTCGCGCCCAGCGCATCCGCGATGCCGCTCGCGCGGAGCGCACCCGCGGCCCAACCGGCTCGGGCGCAGGAGCTGACCACGGCCGCCGTCTCCCGTAATCACGGCTTCAAGCTCTCCCTGGACGCGAACAACGGTCCGGGGGGCTCGTTCTCTTCGCTGGCGCTCACCCTGGAGAGGCGCTCGGGCGGACGCGGGGCCGGCAGCGCATTCGAGACCACCATCTACCGCTTCAACAGGCGCATCTCTTTCAAAGGCAGCGCCAACCTGGCCTCTGCCCAGCTACATGGACTGCTGCTACGGGGCCGCGGTTGGATCGACATGGCCTTTCACGCCACGCGGCGCGCCCAGGGACTGCCGGTCCCCAAGGGCTGCGTGGGCTCACCGGGCGAGAAACGGCGCGGCGTTCTCCGCGGCTCGCTGACACTTCACGCCGACAAGCTGGGGGTCGTCAGGCTGCATCGCGACCAAGGCGACGCTGAGCATCCCGCCGGAGATCAGCGACTGCAACGCCGCCCGACGGACCGCCGCCCACGGCACCGCGCTCGAGACCAACTACGCCCACAGCGGCCACGGGATCTACGTATATGCGACCAAGCCCGCGCGAGGCGGGCTGGTGGAGGAGGGCGTCGTGATCTCGAAGACACGCAGCAGCTGCTCGTTCTCCTACAGCTACACGGCGCTCGCGCCGCGCTCGGACTACACCTTTCCGCCCGATCTGGTCAGGGCCCTGCTCAAAGGCGCCGCCGGGATCCACGGCCGGGCCACCTACGGGGGGACGCGCGCCGGCGGGAAGTCATCGGAGGGCGTCCTCAGCGGACGTCTGTCCGTGTCGTTCGCGACGCTGGGCACGGTCAGGCCGCTCGCCGGCCGCGAGCTGAAGGGCGGCCAGTTCCGTTACTAATCGGTCCGGGAGCGACCGCCCCCGCCGGACATCCCAGAGCGGGCCAGCCTTGCCAGAGCGCAGTCGAGTCACCCGCGGTCCCAGCGCGGGAATCCTTCTCTATCGCGGCACGCCCGCGAGTCTCGAGGTGCTGCTCGTCCATCCCGGCGGCCCCTGGTGGAGTCGCCGCGACGCCGGCGCATGGTCGATCCCCAAGGGCGAATGCCTGCCCGGCGAGGAGCCCTATCTCGCGGCCCGCCGCGAGTTCACCGAGGAGCTGGGCGTCGCGCCTCCCGAGGTGGCGAGCGTCTGGAGCTGGGGGAGATCCGCCAGAAGGGCGGCAAGCGCGTGCTCGCTTGGGCGCTCGCGGGCGACCTCGACACCACCGCAATCACGAGCAACACGTTCGCGCTCGAGTGGCCACCGCGCTCCGGTCTGGCGCGCGAGTTTCCCGAGGTCGATCGTGCCGAGTGGTTCCAGCTGCCTGAGGCCCGGGAGAAGATCAACCCCGCCCAGGTCGAGCTGATCGACAGGCTCGAGACGGCGCTCGCGTAAGCGGTTCCCTACGATCTCTAGATGCCCCTGGCGCACACATTGGAGGCCTGGGCCGCGTGATCTCGGCCACCCTCTACACCGATCCCGGCTGCCCGTGGGCCTACTCCGAGAGCCCGGCGCTGCGCGTGATCGAGTGGCGCTACGGCGAGCAGCTCTCCTGGCGGCTGGTGATGGTCGGGCTGACCGAGAACGCCGCGCAGTACGAGGAACGCGGCTATACGCCGCTGCGCAGTGCGCTCGGTCAGGTGCGCTTCCGCGACCGCTACGGCATGCCGCTCTCGCCCGTGCCGAAGCCGCGCATCAGCGGCACCTCGCGCGCCTGCCGCGCGATCGTCGCCGCCCGGCATCACGCATCCGGGCAGCGAATGGCGCGCCCTGCGCTCGCTCCAGCTCGCCAATTTCACCACGCCGCTCGTGCTCGAGGACGATCGCCACCTGGCGGAGGCGCTCAGGCACCTCGACGGCGAGCGCCTGGTGGCGCGCATCGACGACCCGGAGGTGGTCGCCGCCTACGAGCGCGATCGCGCCGAGACTCGCGCTGCCGAGGGCTCGGCGGCGGAGCTCCAGGGCAAGACGGCCGCAACCGACGGGCCGGTGCGCTTCACGGCGCCGTCAATCGTTTTCGAGTGCGACGGCCGGCAGCTCGTGGCCGGTGGCTTTCAGCCGGTCGAGGCCTACGACGTGCTGGTGGCGAACCTCGACCCGACGCTCCACCGCGAGCCGCCTCCTGAGACGCCCGCGCCACTGCTCGAGCGCTTTCCCGATGGGCTGACCACGCAGGAGGTGGCGGCCTTGCTGACGCGCGGAAACGACGCCCCGGACCGCGCCGATGCCGAGCGGGCGCTGCTCGAGCTGCTGGGCGAGGGCAAGGCGGCGCGGCACCCGCTGGGCAACGACGCGCTGTGGCAGCCGGCCTGACGCCCCCGCCGAGCACATCTCAGCGGGGCAGTAGCCCGGTCTTGTGGGCGATCCCGGCGGCGTCGACCCGTCGCTTGGCGCCCAGCTTGCGCAGGATGTTCGACACGTGCACGCCGGCGGTGCTGGGGCTGATGTACAGCGTGGCCGCGATCTCCCGGTTGGTGTGGCCCTCGGCGAGGAGTGCGAGCACCGCGTGCTCGCGCGGGGTCAGGTCAACGGCGGGAGCCGACGAGCGCTCTGAGCCCGCCAGCGCGTCGATCCCCTCGAGGGCCCGACCGATCATGCGATCCAGCTCGCTGCCGCCGCCCGCGGACCAGGCCGAGGCGTAGGCCGAGGACCCGAGCCGGCGTCTCAGCCCGGCCACGGCGACGTCTCGGTCCGGTGCCTCCGCGGGCGGGAGGGGGGTGCCTATTTGCTCGCGCAGCGCGTCGGCAGCCGCGAACAGCTCGACGGCGCGCTCGGGGTCAAACCGCAGCAGCGCGGAGCCCGCGATCTCCTCCAGCACGCTGGCCACCCGCCAGCGGTCCCCGAGCCGGCGATGGATGAGGAGTGCTTCGCGCAACATCGGCGCGGTGTCCTGCGCCGGTCGGCGGGCGCGCCGCCCAACGATCGCCAGCTCGTGCAGGGACCAGGCGATCCCCTCCTGGAACCCGAGTCGGCGTGCGATTCCGTTCGCCTCCTCGAGGCGCTCACGGGCCTCCTCGAGCTCTCCCCGATGAAGCGCGCAAGCGCCGAGATTGACCAGCGCCGTGGCCGTCGCCCGGAGGTCGCCGGCACGCTTGAAGGCGCTCAGCGCGACCGCACACTGCTCGGCGCCGGACTCGGGATTGCCGCTCAGCCAGGCCACGAACCCCAGGTAGTCGTGCGAGGCCGCGACACCACCCGGCTCGCCAAGCTCCTGCCAGATGGCGAGGCTCTGCTGGTGCAGGTCGCGGGCCTCCTCATAGCGGGCCTGCTCACGGGCGATGGAGCCGAGCCGCTGGAGGACCGTGGCTGTGGTGGGCCTGTCGCCGAGGTCGCGCACGAGCTCCAGTGCGGCGCCCAGATGATCGGCCGCCGTGGCGTAATCGCATTGCAGGAAGGCAACCTCTCCGGCGCCGGCCAGGACCTCCGCGCGCCGCTGCGGACTCATCTCCGGCGAGCGAGAAAGCAGGCGCTCGAATCGGATGCGCGCCTCGCGGTAGTAGCCACGCTGGTACCAGAACGGCCACAGCAGGCGGGACATTTGGGCTGCTTCGTCGATCGACTCCTGTGAGAGCCATTCGAGCGCGGCGGTCAGATTGTCGTGCTCGATCTCCATTCGCTCGACCCAGCGGGCCTGTTCGTGGCCGGTCAAACCCGCTTGGGTCGACGCGGCCAGGGACAAGAAGTACTCCGCATGGCGCGCGCGCACGCTCGGTCCCTGGGGATCGTCGGACAGCTTGGCGGCGGCGTAATGAAGCACGGTCGCCAGCAGCCGGTAGCGCGGCTCGGATCGGTTGTCGACGACCTGGACCAGCGAGCGGTCGATCAGGGCCGCCAACAGATCGAGGACGCCGGCGACCTCGGCCACGTCGCGGGCGCAGGCATGCTCAGCCGCCGCGAGCGAGAAGGTTCCCCTGAACACTCCGAGGTGGCGGAACAGGCGCCGCTCCGCGGGCTCGAGCATGCGATGGCTCCACTCGAGCATCGAGGTGAGCGTGCGGTGGCGCTCCGGCGCCCGCCGGGCAGGGTGGCGCAGCACGCTGGAGTCGCGCTCGAGCCGATCGGCAATCTGCGCCACTGACAGTACGGGGACGCGCGCGGCAGCCAATTCGATCGCCAGCGGCATCCCGTCGAGACAGCGGCAGAGGCGCCCGATGTCATCCCGCACGCCCGGGGCCTCCGGATCGAAGACGCTCGACGCTTCTCGTGCGCGCTCGATGAATAGCGAGAGCGCTCCGTCGTCGAGCCCATCATCGTCGCCCGTCGCCTCGGGCGCGGCGACGCCGAGGCCGCCGACGCGCCACACGTGCTCGCCCGGGACTCTGAGCGGCTGGCGGCTGGTGGCGATCACCTTGAGCGAATCGGAGGCCTGAAGCAACGCGACGGTCAACTCCGCGCACCCATCGATGACCTGCTCGCAGTTGTCGAGGAGGAGCAGCGACGGCTCGGGGAACATGCGCGCAAGCGCCGCCGGCGCAGGATCGCTGGTGAGATCTCCCTGCGAGACGCCCGCCCACACGACCTGGGGGACGAGGCGGTCCTCGATCGTGGTCGAGAGGTCGGCCCACCACGCGCCACCCACGAAGTCGGGGCGCATTGCATGCGCTAGCGCCACGGCAAGTCGCGTCTTGCCGGACCCGCCCGGCCCGCAGAGGGTGAGGACGCGCGTGCGCCACAACAGCGAACGCAACTCGCGCAGAGCGGCGTCCCTGCCGACGAGCCTGGTGAGCTGAACCGGAAGATTCCCGAGCGACCCCTCGTGCTGCGCGCTCGCCTGGGTTGTGGTCTCCTCGATCAGGAAGGTCACCTCGCCAACGGGGGACGACTTGCCGCCTAAGGCCCCCGCGTCGGTCCGTCCCGAAGTCTAAAGACCGCGGACGCGAACTAAATACTCCCCGGCCATTTCCTAAACAGAGGCCGCAAAGACTGGTCGCTCAGCCGATGTGTCAGGCCGGATTTGCGACCATCATGCGCTTGGTCGACGATCCTGACCGTCGACCACGTAACCCTCGGGCGGCCGTCGGGCTGACCCTCACCAATGGAGGCACCCACATGAGCTGGTTCCATGGACTATTCCGTCGTTGGAGCGCAAGATCGCTTCGACTCGCCCTGGCCAGTGGACTGGCGCTGGCCGGAACGGGCGCGCTGGCCACCTCGGCGATCGCCGGAGCGGGGTCAGCCGCAAATGCGAGCGCCAAGTACAGCTTCACGAAGCTCGACAACCCCGCAGACAAGACGTTCAATCAGCTGCTCGGCATCAACAAGGCCGGCACCATCTCCGGCTACTACGGATCGGGCCTGCGCGGCCACCCGAACAAGGGATACACGCTCGCCAACGATGGCCGCGGCCACCATTTCAAGCCCGAGAACTTCCCCCACTCGGTCCAGACCCAGGTGGTGGGGCTAAATGACACCGGCGACACGGTCGGCTTCTACTCCACCAAGATGGGTCTGAAGGGACCTGACTTCGGCTTCTACACCAAACATGGCGCCTTCCACCAGGCGGATTTCCCCACCAAGCACCCGGCCAAGCCGGTGATCGACCAGCTCCTCGGCGTCAATGACTCAGGGGTCGCGGTGGGCTTTTACAACACCAAGAGCGGCAACACCCACGCCTACAGCTACGACATCAAGACGCACAAGTACGCGAAAATCAAGGTCCCGGGCGCCAAGAACGTGACGGCGGCGGCGATCAACAACAACGGTGACGTCGCCGGCTTCGGCACGGAATCGGGCAAGGTCGTCGGGTTCCTGAGGCTCAACCACGGCAAGGTTTTCACGCTGAAGATGTCCGGCGCTGACATGACCCAGGCGTTCGGCGTCAACGACGCTGACGAGGTCGTCGGCGCATACACCAAGGGCGCGAACTCGTACGGCTTCGTCTGGTCCCCGGGACTGGGCTTCCAGACGATCAATGATCCGCACGGTGTCGGGTCGACGTTGATCAACGGGATCAACGACCACGATCGCATCGTCGGCTTCTACACCGACGCCGCGGGCAACACCGACGGGTTCCTGGGGACGCCCAAGCCCTAGGCACCGATCTCCACTGGCGAATGTGGGACCGGACCGCACCGCGGTCCGGTCCCACAGTCAGTTTCGGGCCGCGGCCTCGATTACGGACTCCTGAACAATCGCGCGCACGCCTGGCCCGGATCGTGCCGCGGCTTCACAATGCACCCATGGAGACCGGGCGTGCCCCACGGGTGCTCGTGGTCGACGACGAGCCGACGATCGGCGAGGTCGTCTTGCGCTACCTCGAGCGGGCCGGTTACGAAGCCCGGGTCGCGGCGACCGGCAAGGACGCGCTCTCGAGCGCCGCCGCCCGCTCCCCCGACGTGGTGGTGCTCGACCTGATGCTCCCCGATCTCGACGGACTCGAGGTGATGCGACGCCTGCGGCGCGAGGGCCGCGAGCGCACCGCGATCATCCTCCTGACCGCGCGTGGCGAGGAGTCGGATCGGATCACGGGGCTGCGGCTCGGCGCCGACGACTACGTGGTCAAGCCGTTCTCGCCCGCCGAGCTGATCGCGCGGGTCGAGGCGGTGCTGCGGCGGCTCGAGCCGAGCGGGGAGCGTGAGCAGCCGCTGCGCTTCGATGGTCTCGAGATCGACCCCGAGGGCCGCCGCGTGGTCCTGGAGGGCCGGCCCGTCGAGCTGACGCCGCGCGAGTTCGAGCTGCTGCTGTTCCTGGCGCGCCACCCGGGTTCCGCCTTCACGCGTGAGCAGCTGATGAGCCGCGTGTGGCAGTTCAGCTTCTACATCGACACCTCGACCGTGACCGTCCACATCCGTCGCCTGCGCGCCAAGCTGGAGCTCGACCCGACGCGCCCGCGGTTCATCGAGACGGTGTGGGGCGTGGGCTACCGGTTCGCGCCGTGAGACGAGCGCTCTTCCAGGTGGCGATCGCCGCTCTCACCGCGGTCGCGGTTTCGGGGATCGCGGGGGCGGTGTACGGCGGCGCCGCGTTCGTGCAGACCGTGGAGATCCTGGCGCCGCTGGGGGTCATCACGGCACTGCTCGCCGAGCTGCTCGCAGACCACACCCGCCTGCCGGGGCGTCTCCGCCAGCGGCTCGGCGCGCTCGCGGTGCTGGTCGCCGCGCAGCTCGCCGTAGCTGTCGTGCTGTTCGCCACGCTGATGTTCGTCTCGCCCCACGACGCCCTCTTCATGGCGCTTGCCGCCGGCTACGCAGGGCTGATCGGCCTGGGCGCGGCGCGGCTTGTGGCGCGGCGGGCGCTCGGGGACCTCGACGCCGTGCGCCGCGCGCTCGCGGAGGTCGGCGACGGCGCCCGCAAGCTACAGATCACAACCCACGGCGGCGACGAGCTAGCGCAGCTGGCGGCCGACGTGGAGCGGATGGCGGCCAGGATCGAGGCCGAGGAGCAGACGCGCCGCCGGCTGGTGGCCTCGGTCTCACATGACCTGCGCACGCCGGTCACCAACCTGCGGCTGATCACGGAGGGGCTCCAGGACGGCATCTTCGAACCCCAGCGCGCGCGGGGGCAGCTGCGCCAGCTCTCGGCCCAGGTCCGTGCGCTCGGGGCGCTGATCGACGACCTGTTCGAGCTCTCCCGCCTCGAGGCCGGGGACATCCGCTGGTCGATGCAGCAGGTGGCGCTCGACGAATTGGTGCGGGAGACGATCGAGACGATGCGCCCGCAGGCAAGCGAGGGCGGCATCGCGGTGCGCTCCGAGCTGCCGGAAGAGCTCAGGCCCGCGCGCGGCAACCCCGAGCAGCTTCAGCGCGTGCTCTTCAACCTGATCCAGAACGC
Source organism: uncultured Solirubrobacterales bacterium (assembly GCA_963808655.1). GTDB lineage: Bacteria > Actinomycetota > Thermoleophilia > Solirubrobacterales > Solirubrobacteraceae > Palsa-465. Next base: position 89,872 of record CAWEGZ010000020.1, on the reverse strand, counting down.
CATTCGGCACACGCCGGCGGACGGGAGCGTGGTGGTCCGCGCGCGTCCGGTCACCGATGGGGCGCTCGAGGTGGAGGTCGCGGACACGGGCGACGGCATCGAGGCGGCGGCGGACGGGCACCTGTTCGAGCCCTTCGTGCGGGGCCCCTCGCGGGCCGGGGGTGAGAACGGCTCGGCGGGGCTCGGGCTCGCGATCGCGCGTGCGATCGTCGAAGCTCACGGCGGCCGGATCTGGGTTGCGGACGGCGCTGGGCCTGGCACCCAGATTCGCTTCAGCCTGCCGGCGGTTTGACGATTGGCCCGCCGCGGACTGCCCGCCGCGGGCAAACCGCTATCCGAACGTGAAGTCGTAGGCGCTCACGCCCGGGGGAAGCTCGAGCGTCAGCGCGTGGTCCTGGGCGGAGGGCAGAGAGACGAGCGAGTAGAGCCGCTGCCCCTTGACGGTCGCAAAGCCCCCGCGCACGTCCGCGCCCGCATCGCGGGCGGAGATCGGGTGGCCGTCGAGCAGCACTCGCACCCGACGCGCCGTGCTTCCGGCTGAGGTCATCACCAGATAGACGTGGGCCGCCTGAACGCGGGCCTCGATGCGCGCCCCCGAGGAGACGGGGGTGGCGGACTGGGCGGTGACGCGCCAGGTGCCCTCGAGCGCGAACTGATTGGGCTGGGGATCGCTCACGCCTCGGTAGTGGTGGACTCCGGACCTCACCGGCTGCGCGAAGCCCTGCGCGCGATCGGCCCCGAGGTAGGTCTCCGCGGTGGCGAGGCCGGCCGAGGGCAGGATCGCGTGCGCGGTCATCGGGCGCGGCAGGTTGTGCGCGCCGGCCTCGTATAGGAGCTCGCGCACGGCTGCCTCGCTCTGCAGGTAGTCGCCCTCGCCAAACTGCGTATGCCGCACCTGGCCGTGGGCGTCGATCAGGTACTCGGCCGGCCAATACTGGTTCCGATACGCGTTCCAGGTGCCGTAGTCGTTGTCCTGGGCGACGGGGTAGCGGATGCCGTCCGACTCGATCGCCTGGCGGACATTGCTCGCGATCCGCTCGAAGGTGAACTCGGGCGTTTCCACCCCGACGATGTCGAGCCCATAGCGGTGGTAGGTCGCGTACAGGCCCTTCAGGAACGGCAGCGTGCGCAGGCAATTGATGCACGTGTAGGTCCAGAAGTCGACCAGCACGACATGGCCGCGCAGGCCGCTCAGCGTCAGGGGGCGCCGGCCGGGCGTGTTGAACCACTGCTCGGTGTTCGTGAACTGGGGTGCTCTGCCGAGGTCGGCCAACTTGGGCGTCTTCACGCCTGGGATCGAGACGCCCGCGCGGTAGGGGGCCGGCGCCTTGGCCGCCTCGAGCTGGCGCTCGGCGAAGCGCGAGGCCGGTCGCAGCGATGCCAGGCGGCTCTGCACGGCATGCGAGTTCTCCAGCGCGCGCGTGGGATCGACGAGGAACGCGGGCAGGTTGCTTCTGGCGAGCAGCTCCTCGAAGCGCACGTCGAGGTTGGCGGCCATCGCCACGCCGGTGAGAATCAGCACCGCGCCCAGCGTGCGCTCGACGATGTGGCCGCGGACCGAGCGGCGGATGCGGTCGAGCACGGCCCGGCCGCCGACGGCGTAGACGAGCATGACCGCGCTCAGCCCCGCGGCGTACGACAGCGCGACCACGATGACCTGCACCGTGGCGCCGCGTGAGGCGCTGACCGAGGTGACGGCGGCGAGGATCGGACCGGCGCACGGCGCGCAGACGAAGCCGAGCGCCGCGCCCACTCCGAGCCCCGAACGAAAGCCGGTGCCGCGGGTCCGGGGACCGAAACGCGCGAGCCGGGAGAGGGGCGCCTGCACGCGCGCCGCCACGTCGGGGAAGAGCATCAGCGCCCCGAACGCCAACAGCACCACGATCGCGGCAGTCCGCGCCGCGCCGCTGGCGAGACCGACGCCCTTGACGAGCTGCGCGAGCGCCACGATCGCGATCGTGAACGCGAGCGCCAGCCCGACCACGATCCCGAGTGGGCGGCGGCGGCCGCCGCCCGCGCCGGCCGATAGCAGCGCTGGGAGGACCGGCAGGATGCACGGCGTAATCGCGGTCCCTGCGCCGGCCACGAGCGCGAAGAGGATCAGCAAGGGCATGAGTACCTGGATGATGCTGCGCGGGAGATTGCGAAGCCATTAACTCCGTCGGCGGGCCGATCTGGCACGACCGCGCGCTCGGTTAGCCCGGGCGCGGTCGCGACTGTCAAGCCACGCGCTCGAACACCGCCGCCAGCCCTTGGCCGCCGCCGATGCACATCGTCTCGAGCCCGTAGCGGCCGCCGCGGCGATCGAGCTCCCGCAGCAGCGTGGCGAGGATGCGCGCGCCCGTACAGCCGACCGGGTGACCGAGCGAGATCCCTGAGCCGTTGGGGTTGAGGCGCTCGTAGCCGTCGTTGAGTCCCCACTCGCGCAACACCGCCAGCACCTGGACGGCGAAGGCCTCGTTCAGCTCGATCAGGTCCATGTCGTGGAGCGACAGCCCCGCGCGGGCCAATGCTTTCTGGGTTGCCGGCACCGGGCCGATGCCCATGGTCTGCGGGGGTACTCCGGCCACCGCCCAACTCGTCAGCCGCGCGAAGGGCCTCAGCCTGAGCTCGGCGGCCCGCTCGCGGTCGGTGACGATGCAGATCGCCGCGCCGTCGTTCTGCCCGCTCGAGTTGCCGGCGGTCACGGTGGCCTCGGCGTCGCTGCGGCGCATGATCGGCTTGAGCGCGGCGAGGCTCTCGCGCGTGGTCTCCGGACGAGGGTGCTCGTCGCGCTCGATCACTCGCCGGCCGGCGCGCCGGTCCTCGATCACGACCGGCACGATCTCCTCGGCGAAGCGTCCCTGCTCGTGCGCCTCGATCGCCAGCCGATGCGAGCGCAGCGCGAACTCGTCCTGCTGCTCGCGGCCGATCTCGTACTGGCGCCGGAGGTTCTCAGCGGTCTCCAGCATGCCGCCCGGGACGGGGTGGTTGCTGCCGCCGGCGGTCACGCGCGAGCGCACCAGACGGTCCTCGAGCATCGCGCCACCCGAGCGCGCCCCCCAGCGCAGCGAGATCGAGTAGAGCTCCGCCTGGCTCATGCTCTCGGCGCCGCCCGCCAGCACCAGGTCGGCGGCGCCTGTCTGCACCTGCATGCACGCCTCGAGCACCGCTTGGAGTCCCGACCCGCAGCGACGGTCCAGCTGGAGGCCGGGGATCTCGACGGGCAGGCCTGAGTCGAGCGCGGCCACGCGGCCGAGCGCGGGCGCCTCGCCGTTGGCGTAGCACTGCCCGAGCAGGACGTCGTCGATCGCCTCGTGGGGGAGGCCCGTGCGCTCGAGCAGGGCGGTGATGACCGTTGAGGCGAGCCGCGCCGCCGGGACGTCACGAAAGACGCCGCCGAAGCGCCCCACCGGCGTGCGCAGGGGCTCGCAGATGACCGCATCGCGCATCACCGGCGGCATCGAGTTCCCGCTTCGCGCATGGGCGCCTGACTGTAACGGCTTCGTTTTCACGCCCTGAGGGCTTGGCCGGTCGCCTCCGGCTCGGTGTGTTTTGCCGGCCATCGTGGTATGTGTCCCTTATCGCACCAGAGTCGACAGCTGCTGATTGGGCGATGGCGCAGCTTGAGCGCGTCCGCGACGATCCCGCGGGCCGCATGGCGCTGCTGGCGCGCACCTACCGCGGCCCCTTGGGCCGTGCCCCGCGGCATCTGCCCTTTCGGCGCGCGGCGCTGTCGTTCATGCGCTGGCAGACGGAGCGTGGCGTGCTCAGGCCGCTGAACGAAAATCCGCCCGGAAGTCGCTGGTGGCGCTCGGTCAATGAGCGGTTGCTGATGGACGGCTGCGAGGCAATGGCCCGCTCCGGCGGGCTTGGCGGTAAGCCGTCGTCGCCGACGATCGAACCCTGGATGTCGTTCATCGTCAGGCCAACCGCTCGCAGCTGGTATCTCGCGCACAACACCAGCATCGTGGCGGCCTACCTCCAAAACCGGGAGCTCGCCGAGCTGGAATCAAGGCCCGAGCGCTTCTTTCTCAACGTCGCGTTGCTGCGCGTGCTCTACGCGCACGCGCTGGTGGCCGCGCCGCGACTGGCGCTCGGGCCGTTCGCGGCGCTCGGCCGGGTGCTTGGTGATCCGAGAATCGGGATGACCGGTGCGTTCCTATCGCTCCGGCGCGTGCTGCCTGAGCGCTATCCACTGGAGGCAGAGGTCGACCTGTATCTCAAGCGCGAGCACGGCATGGGGCGGATACTCGACTACGGCGTGATCGCGCCGCGGCTCGAGGCACTGTATGAATGGTCCGCGCGGGAGCTTGCGCTTGAAGGTCTGCGTGATCTGGTCCGGGACGGGAGCCCCGTCTACGCCTGGCCCTACTCGGACCGATATGTGTGGTCTCCAGCGCGCGAATCTCTGCCCGTGCGAGCCCTGAGACTGGCGACCGCGGCGCGCTGAGAAGCGGAGGCCTCTGCTGAGCACTCAAACACAACTGGACCTGGTCACCGGGGCATTCAGCTACTCCGGCGCCCGTATCGCGCAACGACTGCTCGAGGCCGGGCACCGGGTGAGGACCTTGACCTTTCACCCGGACCGCCCGCATCCGCTCCAGAAAACCGTCGAGGCGCTCCCCTATCGGTTCGACGAGCCGGCCGCGCTAGTCGCCAGTCTCGAGGGAGTGGCGACCCTTTACAACACCTACTGGGTCCGCTTCGACCGTGGTCAGACCAGCTTCAGGCAGGCCATCGAGCGCTCGAGCGCCTTATTCGACGCGGCCCAAGCGGCGGGCGTCGAGCGGATCGTCCACATCAGCATCACCAACCCGTCGGACGCCTCCTCGCTGCCGTATTTCCGCGGCAAGGCGCTGGTGGAGCAGGCCCTGGCGAGCGCCGGCCCGCGCTACTCGGTCGTGAGGCCCACCTTGGTCTTCGGCGGCGAGCGCGACGTGCTCGTCAACAACATCGCCTGGATCCTGCGGCGCATGCCGGTCTTCGCGATACCTGGCGGTGGCGACTATCCCGTCCAACCCGTTCACGTCGATGATCTCGCTCGCATCTGCACGGACGCAGCTGAGCTCGAGGGGAGCGCGACGATCGACGCCGCGGGACCGGAGACGATGGCGTTCGCCGAGCTCGTGGGGCTGATCCGCGGTGCCACGGGCGCCCGCGCGCCCATCATCAATATCCCGGTGCCGATCATGGGGCTCGCCGCCCGTGCGCTTGGGCTTCTCCTGCGCGACGTGATCCTCACTGAGGACGAAATCAAAGGTCTCATGGCCGGCCTGCTCGTCTCCCATGATCCACCGCTCGGCGAGATTCGCTTCTCCGAATGGCTCGAGCGCAATGGCCCGTCGATTGGGCGCCGGTACGCCAACGAGCTTCAGCGCCACTTCGCCGCGTCACCCTGAAAGTCGCCCCTAGACTCGGCTTCGTGCCGGGCGGGGTCACAAGCGAAGCGATCGAGCACCTCACCCGGAAGGTTCCGGGTTTGCGCAGGCTGCCGGCGGCCACGCTGATCGAGATCGGGGAAATCATCCTGCTGGCGCGCGAGCACCTCACGAAGCTCGAGCCCTACGAACGCCGGCGCGTGGTCGAGCTGATGCGAATCGGGCGCGGGCGCCCGCGCAAGCTCACTCGGGCCCAGCGCGATGAGCTCATGGCCTTGGTGGCGAAGGCCGAGCCACGCCTCTTCTTCGGCCTCTCCGCCGAAAAGCTCTCACCGGTGCCACTGCCCAGGCGCGCCGTCTACGGACGCGCGGCTCGGCGTCGCCGGGGGCGCTGAAAAGTCCCCCTTCCGGCGAGGGCCCTTTGATGGGGCCTTTTATACGCCCGAGGAGCTACTCAGAGCTCGACGAGCTGGAATTGGTGAGCTTTCCCGCGAGGAACCCGGCCGCGGCGCCAACCGCGATCCCGATACCGAGCAGCGTCGCGCTACCCAGCGGCTGGCGTTGCGCCTTCGATGCCACTCCGTGCAGCGAGTGACGCCAAGTCGCCTTGGCTGCCTTCTTGCCCACAAACTTGCCAAACGAGGCCATCGGCTCCCTCCAGAGTATGGTCGAAACGATTCTCTACCCAGTCGCCGACGCCTGACACACGGCTCACGGCGCGAGTGCCTCGAGCAGCTCGGGCACGCGTCCGGGGTCTCCCATTGGGGCCAGCACGACCGTGGTGATGCCCCCGGAAGCAAACTCCTCGACTCGCGCCCGGATCTCCTCGGGCGAGCCGAACACGAACACCTCACGGATCAGGTCCTCGGGCGCGAGCGCCGCTGCCCGGGCGCGGTCGCCCCCCTGGAAGGCCTCGATCATCGGCGCGATCTCCGCGCCCCACCCGAGCCAGCGAAAGAACTCCGCGTACACGGGCACGCTGCCGTAGGCGGCGAACATCGCCCGCGCCAGCGCCATGCCCTCTTCGGCGGGACCGGGCAGCACGAAGAAACGGCAGGCGAGCTCGAAATCGTCCTTACCCCCGAGCGCCTCGACGACCGCGGGCAGCCCCGAGAGCGGCAGGAAGTTCGTGAAGGCGCCGTCGGCGACTTCCGCGGCCAGGCCAAGCATACGCGAGCGCAACGCGGCGAGCACGATCGGTACCGGCTGCGACACCGGGCGCTCCAGCCGCAGCCCGCCGAAGCCACGTTCTCCGGGCACCGATAGCACGGGCCGCAGATGGGTTACGGCCTCCCGCACGTGGGACAGTGGCCGTCCGAACTCGAGTCCGTTGAAGCGCTCGACGACGACGTCCGAGGAAGCGCCGAGCCCCAGCACGAAACGCCCGCCGCTGGCCTCCTGTAGCGCCGCCGCGCTCTGCGCGAGCACCGCCGGGCCGCGCGTGAACACGTTGACGATGCCCGTAACCAGACGCATGCGCTCGGTCAAGGGCACCGCCATCGCCAGCGGCGTGAAGCCGTCGGTCCCGTTCGGCAGTTCGCTCGACCACAAATCGTCATAGCCGAGCGCCTCGGCGCGTTCGAACAGCCGTGGGTGCTCGGCGAGCGGCACGCCCGGGAAAGGGATCGTCAACCCCCAGCGCATGGCCCGAACCTACCAACCGTCGGCGGCCGCCGAGCACTTGACGCCGGGGTATATGTAAGTTTATACTTACGGTAAACAATGACTTACGGATCTGTTCGGGGCGAGAGGAAGCAGCCGGGGGGAGAGGACCGGCGGCCACGGGACGAGGGCCGCCACGGCCTGCGGGCGCCGGCAGACGACCTGAGCGAGGCCCGCGAGGGCCTCAGCGCGCTCGCGGACCGCACCCGGCGCGAGATCTTCGAGCGCCTCGTCGAGCACCCGGCCACGCCGGGGGAGCTCGCCCAGGGACTGCCGATCAGCCGGCCGGCGGTCTCGCAGCACCTCAAGGCGCTCAAGCAGGCCGGACTCGTAGTCGACACCGCGCGTGGCACCCGCCGCGTCTATCAGGTGAACCCCGATGGCCTGGCCGCCATGCGCGCCTACCTCGAGGTGTTTTGGAACCGCGCTCTGGAGGCCTTCAAGGCAGCCGCCGAGCGCCCGACGAAGGAGGTCACGTGACCATGCCGGACACGCAGGCAGCAGCTACCTCGGTGCGCACCGCGACGGTGGTGAAGGCACCCGTCGAGCGTGCCTTCAAGGTCTTCACCGAGGAGATGGCGGGCTGGTGGCATCCCGACCACCATCTGATGCAGAAGGACCTGAAGGAGATGGTCGTGGAGCCGCGCGCAGGCGGGCGCATCTACGACCTGGCCACGGATGGCAGCGAGTGCTGCTGGGCGCGGGTGCTCGCCTACGAGCCACCGCGCCGGTTCGTGTTCAGCTGGGACATCAGCCCGCGCTGGGAGGTCGAGACGGACCACGAGAAGACCAGCGAGGTCGTGGTCACCTTCACCCCCGAGGATGACCAGACCACGCGCGTCGAGCTCGAGCACCGTCACCTCGACCGCCACGGCGAGGGCTGGGAGAGCGAGCGCGACGGGGTCGGCTCGGCCGGCGGCTGGCCCGAAGGCCTAAGCCGTTTCGCCGAGTACGTCGAGCGCTGACTCGGAGGGGGCTGCCGGCGCGGCATTGGAAGCCGCGTCGGCGCTCCCGGCGGCCTCCGGCGCCTCCGCGAAGGCGTCGAAGTCGGTCTCGTACGGCGGGCCGGTCACGGTCAGCCCGCCGTCGACCATCAGAACGGTGCCGGTGACGTACTCCGAGGCGGGCGCGAGCAGGAAGAGCGCGCAGTCGGCCACCTCCTGCACGGTGCCCATGCGGCGCTTGGGGATCTTGGGCAGGACCGTCTCAAGCGGCGCCACGCGGCCGGTCGCATAGAAATAGGCCGAGGAGTCCGACTCGATGATGCCGCCGTTGACAGCGTTGACATTGATTCCCCGCGGCGCCAGCTCGACCGCCATGTAGCGTGTCCAGGCCTCGAGCGCAGCCTTAGCCGAACCGAGATTGGCGTAGGTGGGATACGCGGTGCTCGCGCCATAAGAGGAGAGGACCACGATCCGTCCCGGGCCAGGCATCAGGCCGACCGCCCGCTGAGCGCCGACCACGAAGGCGCGCACGTTCAAATTGAAGGTCCGCTCGAGGTTGTGCGGCTTCAGCTCCATGAACGAGCGGAAGTTCGACGCGGCCGCGTTCGAAACGAAAAAATCGAGGCGGCCGAAGCGCTGCTGCACCTGGTTGAACATCGCCTCGATCTCCGCGACGTCCTCGAGGTCCGCTCGGATCGCCAGTGCCTGCGCGGCACCGCGCTCGCGCAGGCCCCGTAGCGCCTCAGCGGCCGCGTCCTCGTTGCGGCGGTAGTTGATCACGGGGATTGCCCCGAGCTCGGCCAGCGAGAACGCGAGCGCGCGCCCGATCCCACGCGAGCCGCCGGTGATCAGCGCGATGCGGCCCTCGAAGTCCCCGGAGAAGCGCTCGGCCACGCCGCTCATCGCAGCAGCTCCCTGGCGATCGTGGTCTTCTGGATTTCGGCCGTGCCCTCCTCGAAGCGCTGCGCGCGCGCGTCGCGATACACCCGCTCGATCGGCGAGGAGGACCAGTAGCCGATCCCGCCGTGGACCTGGAGCGCGCCGTCGGTGACCCGCTGGAGCATCTCGGAGGCGAACAGCTTGGCCATCGCGGACTCGGCGTTGGCGCCTCCGGCGGATTCCCACAGTCTGGCCGACTCGAGCACCAGCGCGCGCGCCGCGGCCAGGTCGGTGGCCATCTCGGCGAGCCTGAACGCGATCGCCTGGCGTTGCGCGATCGGCCGCCCGAAGGTCTCGCGTCGCTTTGCATACTCCCGGGCCAGCTCGAGGGCCCGGGCGGCAAGCCCCACGCAGGTCATGCCGACAGCGATCCGCGACGGCGCAAGAAACCCGGAGAGCGCGATCGCGAGGCCATCGCCCTCCTCGCCGAGGCGGTTGGAGACCGGCACCGGGGCGCGGTCGAAGATCAGGTGGCCGTGGTCGGTGCCGCGCACGCCCATCGTCTCGGGCATCACCTGGGCGGTGACCCCCTCGCCCAGTGGCGGCACCATCAGTGCGACGGTGCCCGAGGCGCCCGAGGTTCCCTCTAGCCGGCCGAACAGCAACAGGTAGTCGGCGACCGTGCCGAAGGTGATCAGGTGCTTCTCACCGCTCAGGAAGTACGTCTCGCCCTCTCGCACCACGCTCGAGCGGATGTCCGCGCCCGTCCCGGCGGTCGGCTCGGTCAGGGTGAAGGCGACCTTGATCTCTCCCCGCACCTGCGGCTTGACGAAGCGCTCGCGCTGCTCCTCGGAGGCGTGCGAGTCGATCGGCCGCCAGATGCCGTTGCACACGTGCACGATCATGCGCAGCGATGCGTGCGACATCGAGAACAGCTCGAGCAACTCGAGGTAGCGGCTGAACGGCACGCCCCGCCCGCCGTACGCGCGCGGCGCCGCCAGCCGCAGGTAGCCGCGGTCGCGCAGCTCGTCCCACAGGGACATCGGTACGGCGCGCTCGGACTCGATCAGGGAGGCCCACCGCTCGCCCTCGCCGCGGACGTACTCGGCGACGTCGTTTTTGAGTTGGGTGAACTCGGACTCCTCGAAGATCTCGTCCGCGACTGCCGTGCTCACGCCAGCGCCCACCGCCCTTGCGCGAGCTCGCCGGCGGCCTCGCGCAGCAGATACTTCTGAATCTTGCCCGAGGGCGTATGCGGCAGCGCGGAGACCAGCTCGAGCCGCTCGGGCCAGTAAGTCTTCGCCACACGCCGCGAGTCCAGATACGCGGTCATGCCCGCGAAGTCGAGCTCGGCCCCGTCGCGCAGCACCACGAACGCGCACGCTCGCTCGCCCAGACGCTCGTCTGGCATCGCCACGATCGCGACCTCGCTGACCGCCGGATGCGCGTACAGCAGCTGCTCGATCTCCGCCACCGGGATCTTCTCGCCCCCGCGGTTGATCAGGTCCTTGACGCGGCCGGTGATGCGCACGTGGCCGTCGGCGTCGAGCATGGCCAGGTCGCCGGTGCGGTAGAAGCCGTCCTCGGTCATGGCCTCGGCGGTCAGATCGGGGCGGTCGAGATAGCCCTTGAAGGTGCATTCGCAGCGGACCTCGAAGTGTCCCTCGATCCCCGGCTCGAGCCTCCGCCCCTCGTCGTCGACCACCCGCAGCTCGACCCCCGGCAGCGCGTGGCCGTCGGTCCCCCAGGCGCGCTCGGGCGGCTCGCCGGGCGAGAAGGCAGTGCCCAGGCAGGTCTCCGTGGTCCCCCAGGCGCCGCCCACCTCGGCGCGCAGCACCTCGGCGGCCTCGCGCGCCAGCTCGCGCGGGATCGCGGCGCCGGTGGCCACGAAGGTGCGGAGCGCGTCCGGGCGCTCTTCGCGTTCGCCCGCCAGCTTGACCAGGTCGGCGAGAAACGGCGTCGCCGCCTGCACGAACGTGACCCCGAAGCGGCTCATCGCCTCGAGCCCGAGCGCCGCGTCCCAGGCCTCCTGGAGCACCTGGGGCACGCCCAGGCGCAGCGCTATCCACATCCCGTACAGAAAGCCGGTCTGATGTGCGAGCGGCGAGGGGATGTAGATGACGTCGTCGGCGCCCAGGCCAAAGTGGGCGATGTGCGCGTCGGCGGCGAGGGTGAGCACCTCGTGCGTATGGAGCACGCCCTTAGGCTGGCCCGAGGTGCCCGAGGTGAAGAGCAGCTGGGCGGTCGCTCCGCCGCCGGGACGTAGATCTTCGAGGCGCTGGGCGTGGGGGCGGGCCTCCTCGAGCAGGTGGGTGTAGCTGAAATGCCCGAGGTGGCGGGCATGATGGGATGAGTCGAGCACCACCACGTGCTCGAGCGAGGGCACTGCCATGCGCAGGCTGAGCGCCATCGCCTCGTGGTCGCGGCCGCGGAACCGAGCGGGGACGAGCAGCACGCGGGCGCCCGAGGAGCGCACCATGAAGTCGAGCTCGCGCTCCCGGAAGATCGGCATCAGCGGCTCACACACCGCGCCGATTCGTAGCGCAGCGAGCGCGATCGTCACGAATTCGATCCGGTTGGGCAGCTGGAAGGCAACCGGCTCGCCGGGGCGCACGCCCAGGCCCAGCAGCACATCGGCGGCGCGGTCTACCTCCTCGCGCAGCTCCGCCCAGGTCTGCTCACGCACCTCGCCGGCCGCGTCGACCGCGACGACGGCGCGCGCGTGGGGCCGCTCGCTCGCGTGGCGCTCGAGATCGTCGAGGATCAAACTGCTTGTGGACGGCCGCCGCGCACGTGCGGCGGCCCGCGAGGGCGCATGCGCCCGGGCGAGGATCGGCGCATGCGCCGATCCGAACAGCTCCACGGGTGGCACCGTCCCGTTTGACACCGCGGCCGGCACCCCCAACGTGTTCATGTGCTCGAGGAACTCGGGATAGGAGATGCGGTAGGCGTGGGGGAAGGAGAGCTCGGTCACGCCCCGTGCGCTCGCGCCCGCGACCGTCAGCGCCATCAGCACGCGATGGTCGTTGAAGGAGGAAAGCGTCGCCCCCTGGAGCTGGGAGACGCCCTGGAAGCGCATGTCCTCGCCGTCGAACTCGACGCGCGCGCCCATGCGCCCCAGCTGCAGCATCGACGCGACCCGGTCTGACTCCTTGAGGCGCACGTGCGAGACGTTCTGAAGCACGCTCTCCCCGCGTGCGCGGCTCGCCAGCACGGAGAGCACCGGCACCATGTCGGGAAGGTCGCGACAGTCGAGCTCGCCGCCGCGAGGCGGCTCACCGTCGTGGTCGATCGAGATCTCGCCGCGCTCGTAGTCGATCCGCATCGGCACCCCGGCCGCGCGCAGATTCTCTAGCACCGCGGCCTCCGGGTGCCCCGCGATCGAGGTGGAGCTACGGAAGGTCGCGCGCGAGGGATGAAGCGTGCAGGCGGCCAGCGGAAAGACCACCGAGCCGAGATCGGGCGGAAGGATCGTGTCGGTGGGGCGGGGGTGCTGTCCGGGCTCGATCTCGAAGTACCTGAAGTCCTCGCGCGCCATGACCTCGAGCCCGAAGTCCCGCATCATGGCCACCGTCAGCTCGATGTAAGAGCGCTCGTTGAGCTCGCCGTCGACCTCGATCGTGGTCGGCTCATGCGCGAACGGGGCCAGCATCAGCAGACCCGAGATCCACTGCGACAGGGTCCCGTCGACGCGCACGCGGCCACCCCTGGGGGCGCCCGGGTAGACGGTGACCGGAGGGCGCTCGTTCTCGGCCTCGAGGCGCACGCCAAGCTGGCGCAAGGCCCTCAGCAAGGGCCCGATCGGCCGCCGCCGGAAGTAGCGCTGGCCCGTGAAGCGCACGGGCCGGTCGGCGAGCGCGCCCAGCCCCAACAGGAAGTACAGAGTGGTCCCGGAGCTCCCCACCGAGATCTCGTCCTTGACCGGTGAGAAGCCGCCGTGACCGCTGACGCGCCAAGCGTCCCCGGCGCTACGGATATCGGCGCCCAATCCCTTCAGCGCTTGAACGGTGAAGGTCACGTGACGCGCCGCGGTGCGCTGCCTGATCGTGCTCTGGCCCGGCGCGAGCGCCGCGAGCATCAGCGCTCGATGGGCGTGGTATTTGGAGGGGGGGATGGGGATCTCGCCCTCGAGCGGGGCGGCTGGGCTGGCCACGAGCAAGCGCATCCACTTCTCCGTACTCGCCCACCCCCGGGGCGCAACCGCGCGGCGGGAAACATACAGACGAATGGGGGGTGCCAAATGTAGAGTGCCTGCCCTGGCGGACGGCAGCTTCCCTGGGGCGGCCCCGGCTCCCCTTGCAACCCCTTTACCCAACTCTGACTAACGGCTGCTTTGGTCAGCCGTACTTGACGTACATGAACCAGGAGCTGCTGACTTGATCGAAGTAGTGGGCCTCACCAAGCGCTACGGGCAGACGGTGGCCGTCAACGACCTCACCTTCGCCGTGAAGCCGGGCGTCGTCACCGGTTTCCTGGGCCCCAACGGCGCCGGCAAATCGACCACCATGCGCTTGATCCTCGGGCTGGACGCACCCAACTCCGGAAAGGCTAAGGTCGACGGGAAGCGCTACGCCGAGCATCCTGCGCCGCTGGCCGAGGTTGGGGCGCTGCTCGAAGCGCGTTCGGTGCACCCGGGGCGATCCGCCTACGACCACCTGCTGGCGCTCGGGCAGACACATGGCGTGGCACGAGCCCGGGTGAGCCAGCTGATCGAGATGGTCGGTCTGGAGAGCGTCGCGCACAAGCGCGCCGGCACGTTCTCACTGGGGATGGGTCAGCGGCTGGGGATCGCCTCCGCATTGCTATGCGACCCGCGGACCGTGATGTTCGATGAACCCGTCAACGGGCTCGACGTCGAGGGGATCCAGTGGGTGCGCGGGCTGCTCAAGGGGTTGGCCGCCGAAGGGCGCACCGTGTTCGTCTCGTCGCACTTGCTGAGCGAGCTGGCGCAGACGGCCGAGCACCTGATCGTGATTGGACGGGGCCGCCTGCTCGCCGACACGGGGGTCGAGGAGTTTGTGCGCGGCGCCTCCAAGCAGTCGGTGCGGGTTCGCTCGCCGCAGAGCGACCAACTCGTCGACCTGCTCGCTGGTCCCGAGGTGAAGGTGCAGTCGCTGGGGCCGAGCCTGCTCGAGGTCACCGGGGCGGACGCACGGCGCATCGGCGAGACCGCGGCCGCCCACCGTATCGTGCTCCACGAGCTGACCCCGCAGCAGGCCTCGCTGGAGGAGGCCTTCCTGGAGCTCACCCGCGACGACGCCGAGTTCCAGGCCGTCGCCCGGGCCGGGCCGGCGGAGCTGCAGGAAGCCCCTCGATGAGCTCACTTGCCGCACCGGTCTCGCGTTTGCGCATCACCCAGCTTCGCGTGGTCCGCTCGGAATGGACCAAGTTCCGCTCGGTTCGCTCCACGTACTGGTCGCTGTTCGTCGGTCTGCTCCTGCTGATTGGCATCGGCATCCTGGTGTGCGCGATCTTCACCGCTCGTTGGTCACATCTAGGCGCACACGAACGCGCCAGCTTCCAGCCCCTGCGCGCGAGCCTGGTGGGAGTCAACTTCGCCCAGCTCGCGGTCGGCGTGCTCGGGGTGCTCGTGATCACCGCCGAGTACTCGACGGGCGCGATCCGCGCCACGTTTTCGGCCGTCCCCAAGCGCCTGCCGGTGCTGTGGGCCAAGACGGGAGTGTTCGCGGCCGTGGCCTTCGTGCTGAGCCTACCCGCCGTGTTCATCGTCTTCTTTGCGGGCCAATCGATTCTCTCCGCGCATCACGTCAACGTCTCCATCTCCGACCCCGGCGTGCTGCGCGCCCTCCTAGGCGCTGCCCTCTACCTGATGGTGATGGGCGTCTTCGGGCTGGGACTGGGCGCGATTCTCCGCAGCACCGCGGGCGGCATCTCCGCCCTGGCCGCGATCGTATTCGTGCTGCCGCCGGTCGTGGGCCTCTTTCCCTCGAGCTTCGCCAACGCGGTGACCCCATACCTGCCGAGCAACGCGGGCGGCGCGGTGTGGACCATCCATCCGGACGCCAATGCGCTCGCGCCCTGGCCCGGACTTGCCGTCTTCTGTGGCTATGCGGTGGTTGCGATCGCGATCGCCGCGCTGCTGATGCTACGGCGCGACACCTAGTCGAGACCCTACGGCCGGGTGAACTGCGCCCGCGCGCGGGCCACGGCTTCGCGCGCCGCGCAGCCCTCGAGGTGGTCGTTGACAAGGCCCATGGCCTGCATGAATGCGTACACCGTCGTGGGCCCCACGAAGCGGAAGCCGCGGCGCTTCAGCTCACGCGCGAGCGCGCGCGAGTCGCCCTCCTCGTAGCGCCACACGAACGCCGCCAGGGATCCCTCGCCCTCGACCAGCTCCACCGTGCAGCGGGCGTTGTTGATGCTGGCCTCGATCTTGGCCCGGTTGCGCACGATCCCGCGGTCGCCCATCAGCCGCTGGATGTCACGCTCGGAGAAGCGCGCCAGGCGGTGGAAGTCGAAGCCGGCGAAGGCGTGTCTGAACGCCTCGCGCTTGCGCAGGATCGTGAGCCACGAGAGCCCGGCCTGAAAGCCCTCCAGGCAGAGCTTCTCGAATAAGCGCGCGTCGTCGGCCACCGGGAAGCCCCATTCGTTGTCGTGGTAATTGCGGTACTCGGGCGTGGCGGCGCCCCACGAGCAGCGCCCGACGCCGTCGTCTCCGAGGACGACGCGGCTGCTCACTGCCGCTTCTGCGCCGCCTGCGAGGCCGCCGCCTTGGGGTCCAGGTCGGCAAGCGTGAGCGGATGGGTGGGCGGACGGTCGATGACCCGCTTGATCGTGGTGTCGAGGTTCGCGCCCACGTGCAGCAGCTCCCCGGGCTGGAGCGCGCGCCACCCGGGGTCGTCGTCCATCTGCTCGGAGGCGACCACGACCGCGGGCATCCGCGCCAGCTCGGCGGAGCGAACGCGAACGGTGTGCCAGGAGCTCGCGTGCTCCAGATGGCGGTCCCCGCTGGGGCCGCCGGCATCACGCTCGAGCACGAGCAGCTCGTGCGTGTCGGGATAGCGGAGCGCCCACAGCTCCGCGCCGGTGATCAGCACGAAGTTGAGCGCGAAGACAGGCAGGTTACCCGCGACCCAGCTCGTGGCCTCCACGATCCCCGCCTCGACGTCTCCGGTGCGCTCGATTGCGTCCGTGATCAGCGCGAAGAAGCGCTCCGAGTCCGTGTCGCCCCGGACCAGCGACATGCCCTCGCCCAGCTGGTGCTCGAGCGCTGGCAAGTCGCCGATCACGCCGTTGTGCGCGAACAGGCGCCCGGCCTGCTCGAAGGGGTGGGTGTTCCTGAGGTTGACCGCGCCGGTCGAGGCGTAGCGGATGTGGGCGACGAAGGTGCGCGAGTGGGCCTCTTTGGCCTCGTGCGCGAATTTGCGGTCCTCGTAGGCTGCCAGGGGCTGCTTCCAGGCGACGGGATGGCCGCTTTGGTCATACGTACCGAGGCCGGTGCCGTCGGGCTCGCGGCGGCTCTGCTCGGAGAGCGAGTCGGGCGCCTCCAGCAGCCAAAAGGTCGCCCCCACCCGCCGGGCCCCTCCGCTCATCCCAAACAGGCGACACATGCAGGGCAAGGTAGCGTGATGAGCGTGCCCTCGGACGATTCGCTCCGCGAGCTCGAGGCCGCGGCTCCGTTCGCCCGCCTGCTTGGTCTTGAGCTGCTCGAGGCGAGCCCGGAGCTGGTGCGGGCGCGGCTCGAGTGGCGCGCTGAGCTCAGCACGGCGGGCGGGGGGATGCACGGCGGCGCCCTGATGGCCCTTGCGGACAACTGCGGAGGGCTGTGCGCGATGCTGAACCTGCCGGAGGGAGCGAGATCCACAGCCACGATCACGTCCTCTTCGCAATTCTTGCGGGCGGTGCGCTCGGGCGCGGTGGAGGCACTCACCCGCCCGCTCCACCGAGGGCGGACGCTGATGGTGCTTGAGACCGAGCTACACCGTTACGACGGCGCGCTGGCCGCGAAAGTGAGCCAGACGCAGGTCTTCGGCTACGAGCGCTAGGCAGAGCGCCCGCTCATGAGAACTTGAGCGGCCGCTGAAGTACCTGAGCTAACCTGCACCTGGGACTTGAAATGCCTGAGGTGCACTTGAGGAAAGGCGGCTCCCAATGAAATTTGTGCGAACTGCATCCACCGGACGTCTGATCGGAGTGCTCGGCGGAGCCGCCGCCGTTATAGCCGTGTGCGCCGCGGTGGCGGTCGCCGCCACCAGCGGTGGGCCAGTCCCCAAGCGCGAGTCGCTCGCGCGCGCCGTGCACCAGGTGCTGAAGGCCCCCGCGGTTAAGGCGATCACCGCGCGTGTGAGCTTCACCAACAACCTCCTCCCTAGTGCGGAGCTCCAGGGTCAGGGCTCGGATCCGCTGCTGCAGGGTGGAACCGGCCGCCTTTGGATGTCGAGCGCCGCCCACGAGCTGCGGCTCGAGGTACAGGGCCAGAACGGAGACGCCCAGGTGCTGGTCCACAATCGCTCCTTCTGGATGTATGACCCAATTTCGCGGACCGTCTACGAGGGCACCCTTCCCGCGCAGACCGGGTCGAGCAAGAGCCACAAGTCCGCCGCCCATGAGGGGATCCCCTCGGTCGCGCAAATCCAGTCCGGGATCGACCACCTGATGCGCCGCGCCACGGTGAGCGGCGCGATTCCCGGCGACATCGCCGGGCAGGCCGCCTACACCGTTCGCGTAGCGCCCAAGCAGGGCGGCGGGCTGCTGCGGGGGCTCGAGGTTGCCTGGGACGCTGTGCGTGGCGTGCCGCTGCGCTTCGAGGTGCTCGCGCGCGGGGATTCGACGCCGGTGCTCGAGCTGACCGCGACCAACGTCTCTTACGGCAGCGTGCCCGCGTCGGCATTCGCGATCTCGCCGCCCTCGGGCGCCAAGGTCGTCCGTCTGACCGGCCCTTCCACCGGCGCGCACCGCGACTCGCGGATGCAGGCGCACAAGCGCGCGGTGAAGGGCCTGAGCGCAGTCGCGAAGGCGCTCCCCTTCAAGCTCGCGGCGCCTGCGAGCGTGGCCGGCATGCAGCGCAGCACCGTCGCCCTGGTCCACCTCGGCTCGCGGCCGGCTGCGCTCGTTACGTACGGCAAGGGCCTCGGCGGCGTCGCGGTGCTGGAGCAGGCCGCCAGTGGGCGCTCCGGCAGCCTCGGCGGCGGCTCAGCCGGCAGCAACGGGCCGGGCCTGAGCATCCCCTCGGTTTCGATCAACGGCTCGAGCGGCCAGGAGATCGATACCGCGCTCGGGACGGTGGTCCGGTTCACCCGCAATCACGTCGCCTACACGGTGCTGGGCTCGGTGCGCCCGGCGGTGGCAAGGGCAGCCGCGCGGGGGTTGTGAGATAAGCACGGCCTCCGCGCCCCCGCTGGAGGTCCGCGGGCTCGTCAAGCGTTATGGCGAGCTGGTCGCGGTCGCCGGCGTGGATCTGACCATCGAGGCGGGCGACGTCTACGGGTACCTCGGCCCCAACGGTGCCGGTAAGACCACATCGCTGCGCATGATGCTCGGCCTGATCCGGCCGACGGAGGGGATCGTCAAGGTCTTCGGCCGCGATCCCTGGGCGAGCGTGCACGCGCTCGACGGCGTTGCCGGCTTCGTCGAGGCGCCGACCTTTTACCCCTACCTGAACGGGCGGCGCAACCTCGAATTGCTCGCGGCCTTCGACGGCGGAAGCTCGCCTCGCCAGATCGACCGCGCGCTGGAAACGGTGGAGCTGGCAGACCGCGGCGGCGACAAGGTCCGCGGCTACTCGCACGGCATGCGCCAGCGCCTGGGGATCGCCGCGGCGCTCTTGCGTGAGCCCAAGCTGCTGTTGCTCGACGAGCCCACCACGGGGCTCGACCCGGGAGGCATGCGCGACATGCGTGTGCTGGTGCGCCGTCTCGCTGACGAGGGCATCACGATCATGCTCTCCAGCCACCTGCTCTCAGAGGTCGAGGAGGTCTGCAACCGAGTGGGGATCGTGCAGACCGGCAAAATCGTCTACGAGGGAGAGATGTCGGCGCTCAAGCGCTCGGCCGGCGCCCTGTACACCCTGCAGACGACCGACGACGAGCGCGCTCTCGCGATCGCCCGCGCCCAGCGCGGGATCACCGACGTGCGGCGTGAGGACGGGCGCATCTGGTTCAGCGCCGAGGAAGAGCAGACGGTGGCCGCGCTCTCCCAGGCGCTGGTCGAGAGCGGCGCCTTGATCCATTCGCTGCAGCCCCAGAGCGCGCGACTGGAGGATCTCTTCTTCTCCCTGACCGAGGGCGCGGGCGCCACGGCCGGCCCCGCCGCCCAGGTGCCCGAGCCCGAGGCGGTCTCGTGAGCGCCGGCTCAATCGCCACCCCGCTGCCGCGCGAGGGCCGCACGCGCCGGGCCTCGGTGTTCACGGTCTACCGCTGGGAGATCTTCAAGCTCGTACACCTGCGGCGCACCTACCTGGGGCTTGCCCTGGCGGTGGCGGTGCCGATCGGCTTCGCCGTCGCGATCCACTTCCGCCACGTCCAGCACGCCGATTTCGCCTTCGCCAGCTTCCTCAACCGCAGCGGGCTGGCGCTGCCGCTGGTGATCCTGCTGTTCGGGTCGGTGTGGATGTTCCCTCTAATCGTGGCGCTCGTGGCCGGCGACATCATCGCCTCGGAGGACCACTACGGGACGCTCAAGACCGTGCTGACGCGCTCGCTCGAGCGCTGGCAGGTCTTCACCGGCAAGGCGTTGGTCGCGGCGACGTACGCGGTCGTGGCGATGCTGCTGAACGGGACCGTGGCGGTGATCGCGGGCACGATCCAATCGGGCTTCAATTCGATGCAGAGCCTCTCGGGCACGACCGTTTCAGCCACCCATGCGCTTGTGCTGGTGTACGTGGCGATCGGCCTCTATCTGATCCCGATCGTGGCGCTGGTGTTCATCGGCCTGCTGCTCTCGTCGCTGTTTCGGAACAGCGCCGCGGCCGTCGTGGGCACGCTCATGATCTCGCTGGTCTTCCAGCTGATCGGCGTGCTCCCCGGTCTCAGCGGCGCCCAGCCTTACCTGCTCTCGACCCAGTTCAACGCCTGGCAGGGGCTGCTGCGCACGCCGATCGATTGGTCCCCGGTGATCCAATCCATCTGGGTGTGCGCGATGTACGGCATACCGTCGCTGATCGCGGCGTTCGTTCTGTTCTTGCGCCGAGACGTGGCCGGCGGATAGGGCGGCCCAGCCGGGACGGCTCTTGCGGCGGGCCGGCTCGCAGCCCCTCAGCTGGCAGTGAGTCGCCGTGCAACGACCAGGTCGTCGATGATCCGAAAGTCGCTGGCGTCGTGCGTGACCAGTGGGACGCTGTGCACGTTGGCGGTTGCGGCGATGGCGAGATCGATCGCTCGCCGACGAGGCTGACCACCGCGGTTACTGACAGCGGCGGCTAAGCGCCCCCACTCGCGGGCGATCTCGGCGGTCACTGGGAGTGGATCGAAGGAGGACTCCACGATGCCGAGACGCTGGATGCGTCGAGCGCGTTCGTCATCGTCGGCTGTGATCTGGACCCCAAAATGCAGCTCCGCCAACGAAGCAACGCTGATCGCAGCTTCGAGATCTGGCGGCGGCTCATCACCGATGAGCACCGAGGTATCCAACAACGCACGCATCCGCTAGGTGGAGAGATCGGTGAGCGCACCGGGGAACCGAGTGAGATCCTCGGCCAGCGTGCGCGGCTTGGGCGTGCTCCAGATGGCACGTAACGCCGCACCGCTTACCCATTGGTGGACGTCCGCAGGACCGAGGTGCGCGACTGGCCTGCCCGCGACCGTGATCGTGAGCTGCTCCCCGGCCTGCGCTCGGCGCAGCACTTCGCTCACGTTGTTACGAAGCTCCTTCTGGGGGATAGAGGCCATGTGGCCACGGTAGCAGAACTGCTACCGGCAAATCGACCGCGGAGGCCCTCCTCCGGGCGCTCAATGCCCGGGCAGCCCGGTGACGCTGGGGAAGTGGTCGATCAGCGAATAGGGAGACGCTAGGTCGACGCCGTCGGGATCGTTGAGATAGCCCGCCGCTCGGCCGGAGTGCCCAGTGTGGCCGTACTGCCACACGATCCGGTTGGTGCGCGGGTCAACCACGATCACTCGGTGGTTGTGGTCATCGTTGGCGAGCACATCGCCATTGGGCAGCGGCAGCGCGAGCGAGGGATGATTGAGCGCATCCTTGCCCCTGGGCTCGTACCTCCACAGCACCCGGCCGTGGCCCGTGAGCTCCATGATCGCGCCCGGATTCGTCCAGTCGACGGTCAGATAGACCCCGGGGCGAACCTCGTTGGTGTCCGAGGGATAGGTGAAACCGGGCGGGTTTGCGCTCGTGACCAGGCGGCCCTTGCTGGTGAAGACGTCTGCCCAGTCGCCGTTGATCTCGGTCACCATATTGCCGCCGTTGCGCAGCGGGAAGGCGCCATTGGGCGACCCGAAGAGCTTCGGCGGGTCATGGCCGCAGTAGCCCGTGGTTCCCATCTGCGCAACCGTGTGCCGCAGCGGGGGCTGGAGCTCGATCAGGCGGCAGTTCTTGATGTCCGCCGCGATGATGCGGCCGTTGTGCAGCATGATCGCGTCATCGGGGTTGTACACGTAGCCCGCCTTTGAGCCCGGCTTCCCGGGATGGCCGTAGCGAAAGGTGATATGGCCGCTGGTCATGTCGATCACCGAGATCACGAAGTTGTCCTCTTGCGTGGCAACGATGTGATGCCCGTCGGGGGTGAAGAAGGCGTCGTCGGGGACCTTGAAGGTCTGGCCGGGGGCGAGGTCGCCCGGCTTGGGAAAGCTCCAGACGACCTTGCCCTGGGGGCTGATCTCCACCAGCCGGTTGTTCATGTGGTCGGCGACCAGCACGTTGCTGGGAAGGACCGATGGATCGGAGCCAGGCCGCAGCAGCGGGCTTGTGGCCATCGCCACGGGGCGCGGGGCGGGACGCAACTGAAGGACGTCGGCGACGGTGCCGGAGCCGTTGCGCCCACCGGCGGTGAGAATGCCGCCGGCGTACGGTACGGCGACGGAATCTGAGAGCGGCTCGGGGAGGTGACCGGCCAGGGAGACGCTGCCCGTGCGCGAATCGATCGCGAAAACCTCCTTGGTCGGGGCGCCGTTTGTGGCGCGGCCACCGAGCACGTAGATGAAGCGGCCGAGTGTTACCGCGGTCGCGTGTGAGACTGGCGCGGGCAGCGTGCCCAGATGTGTGACGGTGTGGGTGGCCGGGTCAAAGACGAGGACCTCCGCGGTGGCTCCGTGCGGCGTGATGCCCCCTGCGATCACCACCTTCCCACCTACGGGCGCAACCGCGGCGTAGCGGAGTGGCTGGGGGAGATGGGCGACGGTGTGGGCCGTGGAGCCGGAGCCGCTTGTTCCGCCGGCCGCGGGCGACCACGCGAGGATGCTCGAGAGCGGCGCCTGTCCGGTGAACCCGCCCACCAGATACACGGTGTGGCCGAGCGTGGCCGCGCGCAGGTCCGAGCGGGGCTGCGGCAGCTGACCCGCCGGCTGAGAGCGGCCGGTGCGGGGGTCGACCGCGGTGATGGTGTTATACGAGGCCGACTGGCCGCCGCCGAAGAGGTAGACCTTGGCGCCGAGCCGGACCGCGGCCGCATCATGTAGCGGCGTGTGCAGCGAACCGAGCGCTCGGCGCGCGTGGGAGCCGAGGAGCTGCACCTGCGGCTGCGAGGTATCGCCCGAATTGAGGCCGCCCAGCAGCAGTGCCCCGCCGCTGACGGGCGCGGCCGCCTCGTCCTGAAGCGGCGCGGCCAGGGACTTCAGGCGCTTGACCGCCAACCACGGGCCGCCCGGGACATCGGCGGTGAGCTGGGCACGGGCGGGCGAGGCGGGATCCTTGTCGCGCGCGCTCGTCGCCAGACCCACCACGACCACCACGAGGCCGGCGACGATCAATAGCGCCAGCCATATGGAGTGGATCCTGTGCCACGGCGCACGCCGCTTGGCGGGGCGTGCGGGCATCGGAAGCCATGATGCCCTATGTCGGATTAAGGGGGGGTGAGAACGGCGAGGAGGTCAGCTGGGCATGCTCTCCCCAACACGGCATGATCTGAGGCGTGGCCTTCCGCACGATCATCGAGCCCTTTCGCATCCATGCCGTCGAGCCGTTACGCGTAACCACTGCGGTGGAGCGCCATCAAGCGATACGCGAGGCCGCCTACAACCTCTTCTCGTTGCACTCGCGGGACGTGCTCATCGACCTGCTGACCGATTCCGGCACCGGCGCCATGTCCGGCGAGCAGTGGGCAGGACTGCAGCGCGGCGACGAGAGCTACGCGGGATCACCCTCCTGGTATCGCTTTCTGGAGGCGGTGCAGGAGCTGTTCCCGTTCACCCACGTGATTCCCACGCATCAGGGCCGGGCGGCGGAGAAGATCCTGTTCACCGCGCTCTGCGGGCCAGGTCAGGTAGTCCCCAACAACACGCATTTCGACACCACCCGGGCCAACATCGAAGCCACGGGTGCCGAGGCCCTCGATTTGCCGTGCGCGGAGGCGGGCGACGCGACGGCCCTTCATCCCTTCAAGGGCAACATCGACCTCGATCGATTGGACGCCCTGATTAGAGACCATGCAGGCGCGGTCCCGGCGGTGATGGTCACGGTCACCAATAATTCCGGCGGCGGACAGCCGGTCTCCCTGGCCAACCTACGTGCCGCCAGCGAGCTCTGCCGCCACCACGGGGTCCCGATGTTCCTCGATGCCTGCCGCTTCGCCGAGAACGCGTGGCTCATCCGCGAGCGCGAGGACGGACAGTCCCAGCGCGCGATACGCGACATCGTCCTCGAGATGGCCGCGTTGGCGGACGGCATGACGATGAGCGCCAAGAAGGACGGGCTGGCCAACATCGGCGGGTGGCTGGCCCTCAACGATGACGTTCTGGCGCAGCGGTGCCGCAACCTGCTAATTCTCACCGAGGGATTCCCGACCTACGGTGGCTTGGCGGGCCGCGATCTCGAGGCCATCGCCCAGGGACTGCGCGAAGTGGTGGAGCATGACTACCTGCGCTACCGCATCCGCTCCACCGCATACCTCGGCGATGCCTTGGTAGCGCTGGGGATCCCCATCGTGCGGCCCACGGGTGGTCATGCTGTGTACATCGATGCGCGCGCACTGTTGCCTCATATCCCTCCGCTCGAGTACCCGGGGCAAGCGCTGGCAGTGGCCTTGTATGAGACCGGCGGAGTGCGCGGCTGCGAGATCGGATCGGTGATGTTCGGTCGACACCCGGATGGATCCGAGAGCCCGGCGGCGATGGAGCTGGTGCGGCTGGCGATCCCGCGGCGCACCTACACGCAGAGCCACATCGATTACGTCATCGAGGTCTGCGCCGAGGTGGCCCGGGACGCTGCGGCCCTGCGCGGCTATCGCATCGTCGAGGAGGCGTCGGCGCTGCGGCACTTCAGCGCCCGTTTCGAGCCGTTAGCGTGAATCGTGGGCACCGGTGTCCAGTCTCGGGGGCGCGCCGGGCTCGGCGGGCGGATCCTCCTCGCCGTCGCGCAGTGCGAGCTGCCACCAGCCTACGTCCCACCACTTACCGAACTTGTAGCCGATCCGCGTATAGACCCCAACCGGCTTGAAGCCGAGCGACTCGTGCAAGCTGACGCTCGCTTCGTTTGGGAGCGTCACGCCGGCGCACGCCACCCACAGCCCCTGAGCTCGCAACAGCCCGAGCAGCGTGCCGTATAGCTCCCGGCCGATGCCCTGGCGGCGAAAGGCCGTCTCGACGTAGACGGTCACCTCGGCGGCCCAGCGGTAGGCGGCCCGTTCGCGGTGCGGGCAACCATACGCGTAGCCGGCCAGACGTCCGTCGTGCTCGGCCACAAGCCAGGGGTGCGTGCTCTCGATTCGCTGGATACGGGCGGCGAAGTCGGCGGCGGTGGGGATCCTCTCCTCGAAGGAGATCACCGTGTCACGCACGAACGGCTCGTAGATCGCGGCGCAGCCCGCGGCGTCGCGACCTGGCTCGGCGTCGCGGATCCTCATGCCCTGCGGAAGGCCTCAGTCCTCCTGGAGGACGTGACCGGTCTTCGGCGACGACTCGACGTGGCCGGCGTCAGGCAGCGCGTCCTCGGGCCCCACGCTCGGCAGCAGTGCGAGGCCCTCCTCAGCCTGATGCCCGCGCACCTCGCCGGCGTACGCGAGGCGGTCGAGGCGCACGATCTCGCGCTCGCCCTCGAGGCGGGCCGGGTGATCGGGCGCCAAGCCCCGGATCAGCGCTCGGATGCGCTCGCGCAATTGGAGTGCGAAGTGGGGGGTGGAGGCGCCCATCAGCTGGCGCACGTCATCGACGGTGACCTCGTGATCGGGCCGCAAGCGCTCGGGATGCTCTGCCTGGCTCACGGGCCCTTGGAGGTCGTGCTCACGGGACGCACCTCGAGCAGGTTGTCAAACTCCGCCTGCTCGGCGAGCGAGACAGCGGTCGCGTCGCCCACCACCCAGCCGTGGTTGTAGACCGCGGCGGTGGGACCCTCCTGCGTGTACCCGGGCACGGCGTAATTGAGAAAGAAGTTCACGATCGAGCCGGGGAGCTTGGACGGGCTGTCGACGAGCAGCTGAGGGCCATAGTCGCCGCTGGCCGAGAGCGCCGCCGCCGCCGCGGCGTCGAGCGGGCGGTCCTGGTTGAGCAGCACATATCCGTGCCCGGGGCTGCGCATGGCCCAGCCGAAGCTCCCGGGCACGTGCGCGCAGGGCTGACCCTTCACGCATGGCGGATCGCGATAGCCCGCGAACGCGACGGAGTTGGCCGATGTCCCCTGGGCGCCGATCCTGTTGACCACGCCATAGCGGCGCAGCTGCTTGGCAATGCTCGAGGAGATCACGCTCTGTGGTCCGAGCACGTAAATACGCGGGTGCTGGTGGGCGAGCAGCGCCTGGCGGGTTGGAGCGGGGATACCAGAGCTCGAGACGAACAGGATCGGGTCGCCGCTCTCCGCCGCCCATCCGGCGGCGGGCATCGCGTAGCCGGGATGGGCCGCGGAGACGACCACCACGAAGGGGCTCGGCCGACCCGCAAGCGCGCTCTGGAAGCGGTCGATCTCGGACGAGAGGACGTAGGGGTCGTTGCCTTTGACCGACAGGACGCGGACGCCCTTGGGCTTGGCGGCGTCACC
Organism: uncultured Solirubrobacterales bacterium; assembly: GCA_963808655.1. GTDB lineage: Bacteria > Actinomycetota > Thermoleophilia > Solirubrobacterales > Solirubrobacteraceae > Palsa-465. The sequence goes on along the minus strand of CAWEGZ010000020.1, from coordinate 63,933 downwards.
GATGCGGATCACCTGTGCCCCGTCGGCGGGGCCCGAGCCGTACGGTGAGAGCGCGTCCAGCGCGCTGGTGGTGGCCGATGGCACCGAACCGGTCCCAGAGAGCAGGATCGGCGCGCGCAGCGGAGCGGACATCAGGACCGAGGAGGCGAGTGCGGCTTCCCAGTCATCGGTGGGGGCGACCGTCACCACTGCGGGATGGGTCCCGGCCGCCTGTGACGGATAGACCGCGAGCGCCACGCCGGCGGCGTCAGCGATCGGGTCGCCGCCGGCGACCCTCGTGGTGTTCTTGGTCGCAACCGAGGGGAAGCCGAGCTTCTGGCCGGCCTGGGCCGTGCCCGCCTGGATGCCGCTGACCTGGGGCTGTGCGACCAGCTTGGAGCCACCCCCGCAGGCGGCGAGGCCAAGCGTGCAGGCGGCGGTCAGCGCGAGTGCTCCGATGCGGCGCATATGCTGGGAGAAGTTATCGAGGCGGGGCGTCGGGGGCGCTGATGGGACGTTGCTCACACCGAGCAGTGGCACGGCCCCGCTCCGGCTCAATGCTATCGGTGGGCGCTGCTTTCGCGGTGAGCATCCCGCTCGCGATGCGCGCGGATCTGCTCGCGTTCGGCGAGCCGGTTGGCCCGCCGGACCTCGGCCTCGTGCATGCGCCGCCGCTCGGTCGCGGTGGCCGCCACCAGCTCCGGCACGTCGGTGGGCCTCCCCTCGTCGTCGAGGGCGACCAACGTGATGTAGGCGGTATTCGTCTGGCGCTGCTCGCCGGTGCGGGGGTTCTCCGCGTCCACCCGCACCCCCACTTCCATCGAGGTCTTCCAGGCGGCGTTAACCGTCGCGCTCAAGGTGACGAGGTCCCCGAGGTAGATCGGCACCAGGAAGTTCATGCGGTCCATACCCACGGTCACCACCCGCTTGCGTGCGTGCTTGATCGCGGCAAGGGCGGCGGCCTCGTCGGCGAGCCTCATGATCGTGCCGCCGTGGACGTTGCCGACACCGTTGGCGTCGGTGATGCCCATCCAGCGGATCAGCTGGGCGCTTGAGTCAGAGGGGCGCTTTGGTGACATGCTCGCGCGGATGTGACTTCCGGCGACGCGATCCTATCCACGTCCCTACCGCGCCCGCTACGCTTGTTAGGCCTTTCCAGATAACCGCCAAGGAGGATGCGATGCCGGGCCTGTCCGGGCGCATGTCGACTCTCGTCAAAGCCAAGATCTCAAAGCTGCTCGATCGTGCGGAGGACCCCGGCGAGACGCTCGAGTACAGCTACCAGAAGCAGATCGAGCTCCTCCAGAACGTAAAGAAGGGGATCGCGGACGTCGTCACCTCAAAGAAGCGGCTCCAGATGCAGCAGGAGAGCCTCCAACAGCAGATCGTCAAGCTCGACACGCAGGCCCGCCGGGCGCTTGCGGCGGGCAACGAGGAGCTGGCGCGCACCGCCCTCGAGCGCAAAAACGTCGCCCAGACCGAGATGCAATCGATGGACGGCCAGATCTCGGAGCTCGAGGGCCAGCAGGAGAAGATGACGGAGTCCGAGCAGCGACTGCGCACGAAGATCGAGCAGTTCCGGTCCAAGAAGGAGGTCATCAAGGCCCAGTACTCCGCCGCCGAGGCGCAAGTGCGGATCTCCGAGGCGGCGACCGGCGTGGGCGAGGAGATGGCCGATGTCGGGCTGGCGATGCAGCGCGCCCTCGACAAGACCGAGAATATGAAGGCGCGCGCCGACGCCGTGGGCGAGCTCGAGGCCGCCGGCACCTTCCAGGATCTGACCGCGCTTGGCCCGGGCGAGGATGACATCGACAGGCAGCTGCGTGAGCTCTCCTCTACGAGTGAGGTCGACTCCGAGCTGGCGAAGATGAAGGCCGAGGTTGGAAGCGGCTCGGGGTCCGCTGGGGAGCTCGGCGCGGGCGGCCCGGCTGCCTCGGAGGAGGACATGCAGGCGGCTCCGCCCGCTGGGTCGCAGAAGGCCGCCCAGCCCGAGGAACAGGCGCAGCAGTAGCCGACTGGTTCGGCGGGCGGCCGGAGGCGCGTTCAGATGATCGTGCGGATCGCGAGCGAGGGCCAGTACGAGCTCGACGAGGACAACGCGCGGGTCCTGCAGGAGCTCGACGAGAAGGCGATCCAGCAGTGCGCGGACGGCGACGAGGAGCGGTTCCGCGCCACCTTTGCACAGCTGCTCTCGCTGGTCCGCTCGCATGGCAGGCGGCTCTCCGAGGACGAGCTCGTCGAGTCGGACGTGATCGTGCCGCCCCCGGACGTCTCCTTCGAAGAGGCACGGGCGGGTTTCAGCGGGGAGGGGCTAATCCCGACGGAGTAGATCGAAAGTCGAGCGGCCGCCAACCGCCAATGCGAGCGAACTCGTGGATCGCGCCGCGATGCATGTCCATGTCCAGTGTCCATGGTAAGATTGCGTGATGCGAACAATCCCGGCGGGACAGTTCAAGCAGGTTTGCTTGCGCCTTCTGGACGAGATAGGCGTATCCGGCCAACCGATAGTGATCACCAAGCGCGGTAAGCCCGTGGCGCAGTTGGCGCCGCTCCCGGCGAGAAGTGAGGCGGACTGGGCGGGCGCGATGACCTCCTCGGGATCGATCGAAGGCGATTTGGTAGCCCCCGCCGCCGAGCCGGACGATTGGGAGGCGCTGGGCTGAACCTACTGCTGGACACCCACGTTTGGGTTTGGCGCTTGCTCGAACCCGGGCGCCTATCGGCCGACGCTGAGGAGGCCATCGCGGCCAATCTTGGGAGCCTGCATCTTTCGCCGGTGTCCACCTGGGAGACGCTGGTGCTCGCGCGTAAGCGCCGATTGATCCTGCTCCCCTCGCCCGTCGAGTGGGTGCTGGACGCGTTGCGGCGGTCGGCCTTGCACGCGACACCAATCACGCACGACATTGCCTTGCGCTCCGAGCAGCTAGAGGGGCTTGCCTCGCAGGACCCTGCGGACAGATTTCTTGTCGCAACCACGCTCGAGCACGGCTTTACCCTAGTGACGAGCGATCAGGCGATGCGGTCCTTCGCACCGCTGCCAACGCTGTGGTGAGCCTCGCAGGGCTTCTGACTCGTAGGAGCTTCGCCGGGCCTGAGAGCTCTGGCCTACGCCCAGAAATCCTCGCGAATGATATCCCCGTCCCCCTCGTGCCGCGGGCCGAAGGCAAGCAGCTCAAGGCCTTCGTCGTCAGCTTCGAAGGCGCGGGCGACCTTGGGGGCCACGCGGATCGCGTCGAGCTGCCTGATCGTCTCGACCTGATCGTCCAGCTTGATCCGGCCGGAGCCGGAGAGCACGACATAGACCTCTTCGGCCTCGTTGTGGCGGTGGGCAAAGCCCTGACGCTTCCCCGGCTTGACCCGATGGAAAGCCATCCCCACCGTCGTTGCTTCGAGGTCGCGATACGGGAAGCGGGCCTCCTGGACCTCCTCAAAGCCGAACTTCGGCGCCTGGTCCTTTACGTCGCGTAGGTTCTTGATCGTGTAGTCCATGGCTGCGGAGGCTACACGCGGATCCACCGCCCTTGCTCCAGGGTGCGGGCCTATCGCATCAGCGCCGGCCACGCGGGCGCACTCTGCGCTCCGCCCGTGCAAGCTCGTCCGGAAGCCATTCGCTGGCGGACGTGGAAATGAGACTCGCGTCCTCCTCGGTGCGCGGTTCGGCGGCTTCCTGGTGCGTTTCGAGCACGTCTGGCAGCCAGCGGCCAGCGGTACTGGAGGGATCCTGCCCCCCGTTGCCGACGCGTACCGGAGCAGAGACAGGCGCCCATCGCGAGGGGTCCGCGGCGGGCATTGACTCGGGCTCCGACGGCGCGGCCGGCATTGGTTGCCAAACGAGCGGGTCGTTGTGGGTCGGCTCGACCGGCGTCGGCTGCTGTTCGAGGGGTGGCTGCCACGCCTCCGGCCCGTATCGCGCCGCCTCGGGCGGCTCCGATTTCTCGGCTGGCCGCTCCGCGAGCTCCGGCCGCCACTCGCTGAGCTCTTCAGTGGCCTCCACGGCAAGCGGCTCAACCTCGATTGGCTCCGCTTCGGGCCGGTCGACCGCGGGCGTGAGATCCGGAGAGCTCCATTCTTCCGTGGATACGAGCGGGGACCGCGTCTCCGGCGGGTCAGGGGCCCACTGGCTCGCTGAGAATTCGCCCGGCGGCACGCGATTGCTCAACGGCCCGGCCGAAAACTCCTCAGCGCTGGCGCGCTGAGGAGATATGGGTCCCGGGTCCAAGGCGGCCTCGGCGATCGCCATCCACCGCGGCTGAGAGGGCGATTCGCCCGATGTCGTCGGGGGTTGACGGTCGGAGCGCCAGGTGTGTGACGAGAGCGCTGGCTCTGATAAGAGGCCGGCGAAGGAAGCCATCGGGGGCGTCGGCTCAGGCTGCGGATCGTCGAGTTCCGAATCCTCGGGCCGCGCCCATGCGGGATTGGCGGGGTTCTCCTCATAGTCAGGCTCATGCAGACCCTCCGGCAACCGCCGGATCATCGTCTCGGGCAGCCATTCATCCAGAAGAGCCGCCTCCGAGGCCTCGGATACCGGCTCAAATTCGGTCGTCTCCGAGCCGGCGTCGTCCGTGAGCTCGGATGCCTCGTTGGGATCGGATTCGTCGTAGAGCCAGTCACCCGGCTCTTCGTCGTGGTCCCACTCCTCGGTTGCTTGAGGGACCGGCGTGCCCTGAGGGGACCCGAGCCGCGAGCTGACGTAGTCGAGGCGTGCGCGCACGGCCGCCTCGTCTCTGGCCATCCTCTCATCTTCGTCCTGGGATGAAGCAAGTCGTCGCTGCTTGAGCCGGCCGAGCAGACCACCGCTGCGATCCCTACTTCTCGAGCCCACGGCGGCTGAGGATAAAGGAGTGGGGGCCCGGGGGAGGTATGCGCAGCTTCCTCGGCTGAAATCCTGCAAAGGGGTTGGACGAAGCGAGCGGCCAGGATTGATTGAATGCCGCCTTTCGATGAGGATTCAGCTCTGGAGCTACAACTTCGATCCCGAGCCAGCCGGCATAGGAATCGTCGCAGGCACGCTTGCGCGGGGTCTGCGAGCTAGCGGCCACGAGGTCGAGGTAGTCGCGGCCCATCCGCACTACCCCGAGCCCCGATGGGGCAGCCGCATCGCGCCCTACCGGGAGGAGCGCTCTGGGATCCGCGTGACCAGGTTGCCGCTCTGGATTGGCCGTGCGACGGCACGGGAGCGCTACCGCCAGGAGCTCACTTTCACCGCCGCGCTCTCGGCCGCCACTCCCTTTCTCGATCGCCCCGACGTATTGATTTCGGCGTCTCCGAGCTTTCCCGCATTGCTGCCGGCGATCGCCACCACGAGACTCCGACACATTCCTTGGGTCCTCTGGCTCCACGACCTGCTGCCGGAGGGTGCCTTGGCAACCGGCATCGTCCCCAAGGATTCGACCGTGGTCACCCTAGCCCGACAACTCGAGCGGGTGGCTTATCGCACGGCAAGCCGCATTGTGGTCCTCTCTCGTGCGTTCAGGGAAAACCTGATGGCTAAAGAAGTGCCTTCAAGCAAAATCGACTTGGTCTATGACCCGGCAACGCGCATCCCCGAGCGCCTCGCTCAGCCCTCGGTCGACGGGGGATTAAGAATCCTGTCGATGGGCAACATCGGATACTCGCAGGGCCTGCCGGAGCTCGTGGGAGCCTTTGAGGCGCGATCCGGCGCTGTTCCTGGCGCTGTCCCTGGCGCAATGCTGCGGATGACCGGCACCGGTGTGGCGGCGGAGGAGGTGCACCGCCACGTCCGGTCGGAGCGCGTCCACATGCTCGGGTTGGTCGACGATCGCCAGCTGGAGGCAGAACTCCAAGCGGCCGACATCGCCTTCGTAAGCCAGCGCTATGAGGGGTCCGAGTTCAACATTCCTTCCAAGCTCATGAACTTCATGGCGTACGGCCTACCGGTGCTTGCCGCCGTTAATCCGGCTGGCGAGGTCGCGCGCATCATCCGCGAGTCCGGTGGGGGATGGGTGGTCGACTCGAGTCAGCCAGAGTCCTTCCCCGACCAGTTGGCGCGGCTATACAGCGCAAACGGGGAGATCAGACAGCGAGCCCAGGCTGCCCGTCGCTACGCGGAGCAGCATTTTAGCGCTGAAGGCTTTTGCGGAGCGCTTCGAGCAGGTGCTGGAGCGCGCGCGCTTCTCGCCCGTCGGCGCGCATTACGCCAAGTGAGCAGGGCCGGCGGAGCCAGAAGCGGCAGAGAAACGGTGCGCCAGAGATAGCACGCCGCGAGACCCCGCCAACCGCGCCGCGCCAGAGGCCATTTGGCGCGCATGGCCTTGGCCGGCGGGATGAGCCCGCGCACGAACACGCGTAGCTTTGGCCGCGCCCCACGCGTCTCCACGAGCCAATCCAAATGAAGGGCTCCCGGAGTCCAGTCAGCCGTGCGCAGGAGAACATCGGTTGAATCTGGAGCAGGGATCACGAGTCGAGCCATGAGGGCCCTGCCTTGCTCATGCGAGAGCAATCCTCCGGCGAACGCAGCGAGGCCGTCCAGTTGCTCGGCGAGCTGTCGCGCGGCATCCCAGTCATCGTCGCTGACGGTGGCGAGCGCTCGGGCGAGATCCTCGTGCGGCTGGCCCATGGTCGGTCCGTGCTGGGCGACGTGTAAAGCGATGTGCATGGCGCGCGCCGGCACGGCAAGCGCGGACACCTCACTACCGGCGACGGTCACCGCGACCGACGACGCCGATAGAACGCGCCACTGCTCTGCCGGCGAAGCCCCGAGCCCATAGAGCGTGCGGTGAAGGTCGACGGTCCCCTCGTCGCGCTCGCGATGGAACATGAGGCCGTGTGGCAGGCGTCCCGGCGGGTCGGGCTCGCTTATGAGCGAGAAGCCCAGAGACATGAGCACGCGGGCCGAGAGATCCCAGTGCGTGGGATCGACCAGAAGGTCGGTGTCACAGTAGGAACGCACTTCGCCATCTCGATAGAGCCAGAACGCGATGGTGGGCCCTTTCAGCAGTACCGGCGGCGCTCCGGCCCGCGCAAGTGCCGCGACGACCTCGGTCGTGACCATGTCCTGGCGCAAGGCGCCGAGCGCCGCCTCTCTGGCGACCACGGTCTGCGCATGGGCTACGCCGCGCATTCACGAGAGGATAAGTCGAGGGTCGAGTCCCCGCCGGCCGACGGCGGCGGCGGATGTGTCCTTTGGCAATGATCAGCTCGGGTGAGCTAGCCGCGCGTCGGCCGGATCGTGCTCGAAGATCACGACGCCGTTGGTGACCCGCCCGCGCCTGCCGTGCCCGCGCCGTCTCTTGACTAAGCGGAAATAACCCGTGTCCGCCACTCGATCCTCGAGAACAGGACACGCATACACCAACTGAACCCGCCGCGGGTTACGCTCGATCGAGCGGATGACGTTGTTGATCACCCGGCGAAACGTATCTCCCGCGAAGGGGTGGTAGAGGTATGCCACCGTCATGTCATCGGGGACCGGCCATTCAGCTGCATCCGCGTTCACCACTTCGACTTGTTGGCACTTGAAGTTGGCCCTGTCTCGCTCGACGTTCGCCCGCGCGCTCGACACAAGTGGCTGCGAGACCTCTACTCCGATCACGGTGAAGAATGGGAGGCGGGCGGCCTCACATATCACCCGACCTTTTCCACAGCCGAAATCGACGAATGTGTCGGTCGGACCTGGTCGAAGCTGTCGAAGCGCCCACCGCAGACAGAGCCAGCCCGAGGGCTCGTAGTGAACGAAATCCGGATCGAAGTGTTCAAGCTCAAGGGCATGGCCGTCAGTATGCGTGCCGCGATCGAAGAACAGTCGCATGAGGCCCGCACGGCAGCCCGCGTAAACGCGGCTGTCCTCCCACGCCGAAGCTTCGGGCAGCTTGACGTCTCGGACCGGCTTGTCGACCGCCTGAAGGAACCGTTCCTTGTCCGCCGACGCGCTCACCGTGCTGGTGCCTCAAGGCGCCGGACGGCGCAAAAGCTCATGAAAGGAGCCATCGGCTTGCACCAGTTCACCCTCGAGCCAAGCGTGTGCCCCAAATTCCTTGCTCGGCTCCTTCACGCCCACAATGAGATCCCGTCTATCTCCGTGGGCTGCGAGCCACCTTTGCAGCACGATCGACTGGACCAGGCAGGTGTGCCCAAGTCGCGTGAGTGCAGCGCGAACTCCGCGTTCGGCGCCTGCGGGTAACGGCGGTGGAGGAGGCACAACAAGGGCGATATCGAGCCCGCCGCTTTTCAGCTGTCGTTTGGTGCGACGGGCCGCTCTGAGCGCCCAGAACGCAGCGCGCAGATTCGAGAGGCTCAGCCGGCCAATCGGCGCAGGGGGTGATGTGGCGACTTTCAACGAAGCTGGGTCCATGGAGCACGAAGCGTATCGGCCCATCCGGCACCGACGGGGCCAGAGAGATAGTCCTGGCTGTTGCTAGATTCGCCACGCGTCGCTGCTGTAGAGGGGTCTGGCGTCGATACGAACGACCGGAGTCGGCGTGGCACCTGACGAAGGCGATTCTCTGGCCCCATGACGACGGCTCGGCATCACCTCTACTGGATTCACGGTCTGATCGTCGAGTCGGACATCGCGCTGGATTCGGTGGCGCTGGACCCTGATCGCGCCCCGCAATCACGAGATGTGTCTCGCCGTGGCAGCAGGCAGCTGCGCTACCGAATCACTCTCAAGCAAAGCCGGGAGTGCCCGGACTCGCCGCCGGCGGGACGGGTGGTGTTCGAGTTGGACGACTTACCCGGATTCTGGGTGGCGGAGGATCCCGGTGGCGGCGAGCGGTGGACGATCCGGTTCGCCGGTTTTGCCGACTTTTACGTGGATCGCCCGAGCGGCATCATTGCCGTTTATCCGACCCCGGCATTGGAGCTCGGCATGATCTCGATCTTCCTGGCGGGAACCGTCTTGGCGTTCGTGCTGGCGGCGGAGGGGAGGCTGACGCTTCACGCGAGCGCGATCGTCCTGGAAGGGCGCGCATTAGCGATCGCCGGTCCTTCCGGATGGGGAAAGTCCACGATCGCCGCCATCATGTGCGGGGCAGGCGCAGACTTGCTAACCGACGATGCTCTGCGGGTCGATGTCGTCGAGTCCGAAGTGACCTGTTATCCCGGAACGAGGACTATCCGCCTCAGGCAAAGTGCCGGCGCGGTCAGCGACAACGTCACCGGAGCCGCCGTAGGCCAAACGGCCGATGGACGAGCCGGGCTGGTACCTCCGCGCATGGCGCGTAGAGATGCACCACTTGCGGCGGTACTGCTGCCATGCCCCGTACATGGTGCGAGAGACGTGCTCGTGGACCGTCTCGGCGGAACGGAGAGCGTGAGGGAGCTTCTTCCCCAGGCGCGGTTTGGGTGGTCGTTTCTCACCGATGGCGGGGCGAGGCTATTCGAGCTCACCGCGGAGCTCGCGAGCGCAGTCCCCGTCTATCGAGCAGTCATCCCATGGGGCCCGCCATTCGCTCCGCGCCTGGCCGAACAGCTTTTCGACGAGCTTCGCCTCCGCCAGACGCGCCCCGACGGTTACCTGCGCGACCTCGCCTGACTCGCGATGCTGCGGCCGATGTCAAATCTGATCGCGATATCGCACCGCGATGCTCGCTTTCTCGCTTTGGTCGAGAACGAATTGCGGCGCACTGGCGAGTTCGATCTGGTCTGGCAGCCTGCGCCCGGCTGGGTTGCGGGTCGCGCTCCCCTCCCAGGATCCGAGCCAGATTCTGAGGCCGTGTGGGCAAGGGGCTTCGCATTTCTTGAAGGCCGGGACGTCCTAGAGCGAGCTCCGGGAAACGGCTGGCTCGATCGGGTGAGCCGCGTAGTCGATCGCGCCGCGGGCAGGCTTTATGAGCTGCCAGGCGATTTCGCATTTGTGCGCTTTCGAGCCGACGGCGCGGCGAGCGCGGTCCGCTCGTGCGGGGGTCTCGTGCCACTGTATGTGCATCGCTCGAGATCCGGCGCGATCGCGATCGGCAGCCGGCTCAGCTACTTCCCGCGCTTCCTCCCGGGGCCGTTTACACCCGACCCGCTCGTGAACGCTTCCTTTCCGATCGTGGGTACCTTCATCGACGGGCGCACGTTCGTTGAGGGAGTTCAAATCCTGCCGCGAGCCAGCCACACGCAGCTCGCATCTGGCCGGCACCAGGACACGACCATCTACTGGGATCCGAGACCCGATGAGGGAGACGTACCTATGGCGAGCGCGGAGCATCCAATTGAGCTTCGCCGCCTGCTCATCGAGGTACTGGAGCGAGATCTGGATCCGCAGGGGCGAAACCTGATCAGCTTGAGCGGAGGCGTGGATTCGTCGACACTCGCGGCCCTGGCGGCCGGCGTGGTGGGGCGGAAATTGTCATCGATCTCGCTGATTCCTCCGGACGGACCTGACCGCACGCGGGAGCTTTCATACATCGAGGAAATCGTCACCCGGTTCAAGATCGACCCGGCGCACAGAATCGAGGAAACCGCGGAGACCTGGGATCGCTGGTTCACGCAACAGCGTGGGCTACCGTTTCAGGCGGCGCACCCGGTGCTTGCGGAGCTTCCGCGCATTTGCCGCCACCAGGATGTGCGGGTGCTCTTCGGCGGTGAGGGGGCTGACGATGTGTGCGGGGACTGGTCGCGCTTCGGCGACTGGCTGCGCCACACCAGCGCGCTCGGTCTCCTGCGGACTGCGCGCGCAAATCTTCCCTACGGACCGCGAGACTATTTGAGATGGGCCAAGCAGCGGGTGCTGGATGCCGCGGGCAGGCCCCTGATCCCTGGTCCACAGGAACTCGACCCGTGGGTCCACCCGGACGTGCAATCAGAATTTCACGAATGGTTGGCGAGGCGTCACAGGACGGCGTGCAGGGATCGACGTCCGCTGAGGCAACTCGCTCTGATGGTTCAAGAGGACGGGTGGGTTCCAATGAACTGGGAAGGCACGACTCCGCTGGGTATACGGCGCTCGGTGCCGTTCTTCTGTCGCGAGGTGCTGGAGCTCGCGTTCCAATGCCACCCGTCTGAGCTCCTGGGACCAGGACGAAAACGACTCCTGAGAGCCGCCGTTAGGGACGATGTGCCGGCGCGGAACCTGTTCCGGGCCGACAACGGAACATGGGATTCCACGATCGAGAGATCACAGCTCGCTCCGCTGCTGAGGGCAAGGGGCGCGGAGCGGATGATCCGGTCCGACTGGCTCCCCGTGCCGCCGGCTGAGGCGACATTTGACGATCTGATGCTGATGTGGTCCGCCCTCAGCGTCGCAAATTGGTTGGAGCAAGCGAACACCGCCCAAGCGGACAGCCCTTTGCGAGTTGTATGACCGTCCTTTACACTACGATTTGGCGTGTGGCAAAACGCGCGGGAAGGGAGCAACATGGGTTTTGAAAATGTCGAGAGGGATGCTCAGCAGGAGGCTTCCGAGTACGAGGAGCCGCGGCTGATCGATCTCGGGTCCTTGGACGACGTGACACTGGGGCACACCAAGCACAAAGCAAAGGACAACTTCTTCGCCAGGGGGTCTAAGCCCTAGTCGGCCTTGCTGAGCGGCGCGTCAGTCCCGCTCCGACCGAGCGGGCACACACTGTGCGGCTACGGCAAACACATCTCAACTGGCGCGATGTTCGGGGAGAGGTTGTCGCGCTCGATGCGCGAGCGGCCCGCTACTACGGCATCAATCGGAGCGGTCGGTTGCTGTGGAATGCGCTTGCAACCGGAGCCAGCCGCGACGAGCTGATAGGCCTGCTGGCCACTGAATTCAACCTCAATCGTGACCGGGCCACCTCAGATGTTGATCAGTTCCTTGCGACGCTTCGGGACCGCGACCTGGTTGCGGATGAGGACGAAAGCCACGCCTGAGCGCGACTTCAGGGTTTGCTTACGAGACCTACGGCTGCGGGACGCTCGTGCTGCCAGCCTCTATCAGCGATTGAAGGCGACCTTCGTGGATTCTCGAAAGGTCAAGCCAGGTGCCTGCCTCGACCACCCGACCTCTGTCGAGTACCACGATCTGGTCCGCTTCGCCGAGCATCGTAAGACGATGCGCGATCAGCAAAATGGTCGTCCGGCCCCTGAGGGAGGAGAGCGCCCTGCGGATGGCAAGCTCGTTCTCCGTGTCAAGCGAGCTGGTGGCCTCGTCTAGTACCAGCAGGTCAGGATCGCGCAAAAGCGCGCGCGCTAGAGCCAGTCGTTGACGCTCTCCGCCTGAAATGCGTAACCCCCGATCTCCAACTATCGCCTGAAGACCGCCGGGAAGCCGTCGCACAAACTCCGTGGCGCTGGCGAGCCGGAGGACCTCCCAGATTTCGCTTTCGGTGGCATCGGGCCGCACCCAGCGCAGGTTGGCCTCGACGGTGTCGTGAAACAGGAAGGGATCTTGCGGTACGAGCGCCACGGACATGCGCCAAGCAAGCAGGCGGTCACGTGTCAGTGGCTCTCCGGCCACGGTCACCAGACCAGCCGAGGGCATGAGGAGACCAGCCGCGAGGTCTGCGACCGTCGTCTTGCCCGCCGCCGATGGGCCCACGAGGGCCACAAACGATCCGTCGGGCACCTCTAGGGAGACGCCACGCAGAGCCTCGACCGCCGTCCCCACATCTGATGGATAGGTGAAGTGGACGTCGTGCAAAGCCAACCCTTGTCCGATGTCGATTCGCGCCGGTGCGGTCTCGGCGTCAGCGCAAATCTCCTCAGCCTCTTCGCAATCGGCGATCATCGTCATCGTCGCGTCGAATGCAGGTAAGCCCTGGGCAACGTATTGGATGTATGTCTGCGTGGCCGTTAGCTGGGCAACGACGCGCGCGAACACGAAAGCGACGACCAGTAGCGAGCTGACCGGCACGCCAAAAGTCCGCACGCCGAGATAGATGGCGACCGCGAGCAGCAGGGCCGTGCAGGTCGTCTGGATCCCGCTGGCGATCCCCTCCAAGCGAGCAAACTCCACCTGCGAGCCCCGAGCGGCTGCGACGGCCTCGTTGAACGCGTCGATCTGACCCGCCTCCCGGCCGAACGCCTTGGCCAGCTTGAGCCCGTCCAGGAAGCCGGTCGCCCTCGCCATCACGCCCTCGCTGTGCTCCACAAGCTGGGCGCCCAAGCGTCGACTGCGACGGACCAATGGCCAGACAATGAGCAGCAGGATCGCACCCGAGAGAACCGCGAGGCCAGTCATCGCCGGGGACACGCTCACGGCCGCGATCAGCTGTGCGACCACGAGGATGCAGGTCACGGCGACCCCGAGAGCGCCAAGGGCGGCGAGGTCGACCCATTCCACATTGCTGGTCAGAACCGTGAGGACGTCCGAGTGGCGCAGGCCCATGAGGTGGCGCCACTCCGCTCGTCCGACCGCCGTGTAGAGCCGGCCCCTGAGGCGATCCACAAACTCCAGGCGATAGCGCGTGGAGAGGATGCCCTGATATGCGTTCAGGGAAGCGGTGGCTGCGGTCACCGCCACATAGATGCCGAGAACGGTCACCAAAGTGGGCTTGATTCCCAAAGTGGCGAACACGTGCCGGGTCCACCGCGCTGCGCTTCCAGAACTACTCACGCCCACAGCTCCGAGAAGCGGTACCAGTAAAAGCACACCGATTCCCTGACCCAATCCGGCTGCTAACTCCAGTGCGATCACCAACGCGAGGCGCCGTGGTCGCTCATGGATCAGGGCATTGAGGAATGCCCTGAAGCCAACGCTAGGTGTCGCCGCTGCGGCCCCCGACTTCACGCTTTCTCCGGGACCGGTCGGTCGTAGGGGCGAATCGCCCTCGCCGGCCCTTGTCATGCGGATCGATTGTCGCACGGGCTCAGACGGGCGTCACCAAGCGCCGCGCAGCAAGAGGGTTCGTTAGTGGACGCGTTCGAGGGCCGACACCTGGTCGTAGATCCAGCGATACGTATGCTCCAGACCTGCGCGGAGCGGGATCGAGGGCTCCCAGCCAAGCCGCTCGAAGATCATGGTGTTGTCGCTGTTGCGACCCCGAACTCCCTTTGGGGCGTGCAAGTCGTAGCGCCGGGTGAGCGTGACGCCAGCGATCTCTTCCACGATGTCGACCAACTCGTTGATGGTCACCATCTCGCTGGAGCCGAGATTGATCGGCTCATCGATGTCGGAATCCATGATTCGGCGCGTGCCGTCGACGCAGTCGGCGATGTACATGAAGCTTCTGGTCTGTTGGCCGTCGCCCCAGATTTCGATCTCGTGGTGGCCGGCGAGCTTAGCCTCAGCAATCTTGCGACAGATCGCGGCTGGCGCTTTTTCTCGCCCACCTGTCCAGGTGCCCTGTGGGCCATACACGTTGTGGTACCGAACGACACGGGTCGTAACCCCAAAGTCCTCTGAGAAGTGCCGGCACATGCGCTCGGAGAAGAGCTTTTCCCAGCCGTAGCCGTCCTCGGGCTCCGCCGGATACGCGTCTGACTCCCTCAGAGGTTCGATGTCGGGCGAAAGCTGCTTGTCAGCCGCGTACACGCAGGCCGAGGATGAGAAGAAGTAGCGTCGGACGCCGAACCGCAAGGCGGATTCGAGGAGGTGCGTATTGATCAACACCGAGAGCATGCAACGTGCCTTATTGGCCTCGATAAAACCCATCCCGCCCATGTCGGCCGCTAGGTTGTATATGACGCCCGTGCCCGCCGCCGCCTCGTCACAGGCGTCGGCGCGACGAAGGTCTAGCACCAGGTTCTCGCAGTCGGTGGACAGCTGTTGCCATTCCCCTAGCGGATGCTGGTCAACACCACGGACCCGGTATCCCTCCGCCAACAGTCTCTTCACCAGATGACCGCCGATGAATCCGCCCGCACCGGTAACGGTGACTATGTCATCGCTCATGTACCCCTGCTCTCCTGGGCGCCTACTGGACAGTCCGGCGAGATCTGCGGCTGCTCGGGATCAAGCATCGCCGGGGCAGAATAGCGGCCAACTGGAGTTCGTTGTCGCGAGCGCTGCGTCCGCGCGTATGGTGAAACGACTCGTGCAGACCCAAGTGGCGGCTAGCTAGGGGAGCTTGGCTCGCCAATGGCCGCGGTCCTCGCCGGGCCAGTCTTCTCGCAGCCTGAGCCTGCGAATAGTTTTGAGCGCGCCGGGTGGCACGTGCTCATCCAGGACGACGTGAGTCCCCACGACTGCGTCGTGGCCTATGTCATAGGGCCCCTGGATCGACGTGTAGCCGTAGATCACCGCGCGATCTCCGATCCTCGGCGTATTTCGCGCGGTCTGACCCCGTGGGATATGGCGGTTTGCTCCGATAGTGGTGTTGTTATAGAGCGTCACCCCAGATCCGATCTCTACTGTGCCGACAAATATGTTGGCGGGGTGAGGAAACGCAATAGCTGGGCCCAATTCGATCCCGTCGTCGCCATGGAACTTGTACATCTCGGAAGAAAACAGGACAAGCTGCAAGAGCCGAACAACGTGGAGTAACAATCGGGGGCCCCGTTGCGCAAGTCGGACCAACAGCGCAAGCTGTAAGGACGGGTTGACAAGCAAGCGTGGCGCAAACAAGAGCTTCGACTGCCAGCGTGGCTCGCTGTGGTCCACCAGCGTCACCTCGTAGTCTGTCCACAGAAGTGCCCAGAAGCCCATCGTCGGCGCGGTGAGCTCGAGACTGGTAAGCCGAGACTCAGTCAACACATCTGCGTGGTTGGGCACTGCCATAGGCCATAAAGTATGGGCGATCAGCGACGGAGCGGCAGGGTGCCCTGATCCAGCCGGGATAGGTGCCTCTATGATTCCGCGGAGAACATCGTCGACCGGCGCGTCTCGAATGACCGTCTGCTTCAATAGCGGCCGTCCGGAGCTAGGGTCGGCGTTTGGCGCCGAGGAGTCTTATCATTCCGCGAGTCGAGATCCCAGGCAGTGCCTAGGGGAAATACTGGAGGCACTGATGGCAGAACTGAAGACAGCCGATTTGGCTGCTGAAAAGCCCCCTAAGACTCTGCGCGACCACGCACTGGCTGTGCGGCGCCATCTGTGGCTGATCGTTGGGACCACGGTTCTGGCGGTGGCCGTTGCGGTCGCGCTCTCCGCCACGCAGAAGAAGAGCTACACGGCGACTGCGATGATCAACTTCGTAAATCCGCTTGCTAACTCCGGGATCATCGTGGGCGGGGGCTCGACCCAGCTGCCGGCGAACTTAGCCGCAGCGGGAGACTCCCAGCTGACTCAGAACCAGACGCTGCGACGCGTAAAGCGCAGACTGAGGACGAATCTCTCGGTCAACTCGCTCAAAAACGCGATCAGCACGACGACCGATCCGACCAGTTACCTGGTCACGGTCACCACGACCGGCAGGGATGCCGCATTCGCGGCGGCGCTCGCAAACGCCGACGTCGAGATCACAAGGTCCGAGCAAGACCGCGCTGCTGCGCGGCTTTTCGCACGTCTGGCGCAGGAGTATCGCACGCAGCTGAAGAGCCTGCCGCCGTCGCAGCAGAAGAACAGCACCGTGGTGTCGGATCTCTATGACAACCTTTCTCGCGCACAGACTCTGGCCAGGACGGGTGCCTCGGCTGCGCAGATCACCTCCATTGCCCAGCCGCCCACGTCGCCGAGCTCCCCCAAGCCGGTGGAAGACGGCGTCATCGGCGGCATTTTGGGCCTCATCCTGGGTCTGATCATCGCTGGCGTCCGCGAGAGCTTCGACCGTCGCCTCGGGGGACCCCGCGATATCGAATCCCGCATCGGGCTTCCGCTCGTGGGCCAGGTGCGCGAGGAGTCTCTGGGCAAGGTCAGGGTTGCGGACGGATCGGTCGAGATCGACGCGCTCGATCTGGAGGCCTTCCGAATCCTGCGCACCAATCTGGAGTTTCTGGACGCCGAGAACCCGCCGCGCGTGGTGATCGTGACCAGCGCCCGTCCCGAGGAGGGCAAGACGACCGTGGCCACATCGCTTGCCTTCGCATCGGCAGTCGCGGGCCGGCGGACGCTCCTGGTTGAGTGCGATCTACGGCGGCCTCAATTCTCGAGTCGCCTTGGAACTAACCCGTCGCCTGGGCTAGTCGACTTCCTCATGGAAACCGCGGCTCCGCGCGACGTCCTACAGACGCTCCCGATCGGCGTGCGGGCAGGAGGCTCCGCGGTCGCGTCACTGAACGGTCGCTTCAACGGCCATGCAGCGGGGGACGATGAGGGGTCCCAGAACGGCGTGGCAGGCGAGAGCTCCACTGGCGGCGGCGTGAGCCGCCTAGGCATCCTTGCCTGCATCACAGCCGGCAGCCGCGCGCCCCATCCGGCGGAGCTCCTTGCCTCGAATCGCTTCCACGACTTTCTCTCCGAAGTGAGAGAGGTCTACGACCTCGTGGTGTTCGACACGAGCCCGCTGCTGCCGGTTGCAGACACACTCGAGCTTGTACCGGAGGTTGACGCCGTTCTTGTCTGTGTCCGCGCGTCGCGCACCACTCGCGAGGAAGCTCAAGCCGCAAAGGCGGCCCTTGAGCGCTTCCCCGCCCGGCCGATGGGGATCGTCGTCACAGGCGTGCGAGATCGCCATGAGGCCGGGGGCTACTACGCCTATCGCTACGGATACGGCTACGTCGGCCCCCCGGAGGAGCGGGCAACGACCGAAGCCTAGGTGGTCCCAGGGGTTCGCCGTATACCCGCGGCCCTGCTCTCACCTACGAGGAAGGCGGTTGTCTCGGACAGCGCCGGCGGGGTTCCGATTTCGTAGAAGCGTTCCGTCACCGCAAAGCCGAATAGCTCTTTCCGTTCTGCAAGTGCCTGGTAGAGGTCCGCGAGATCGGAGACGTCGGCTGGGAGGGCTTCGAGGGCGCTTGAATCAAGCGCTCCGAGCCCATAATCGATCCACATCATGGTCGCGCTGGGCAGACGTTTGTCGTACGCGATCACGCGCTCGCCGTCGAAGATCGCGTTTGACGTATCCCAACGATCTTCGTTGTGCAGCACGGTCATCATCGCGGGCAGGGCGCTGCGCTCCCAGGCGCTGACGGCGCTCTTGTAGTCGAGACGCAGGTACGTGTCCCCATAAAGCACCAGAAACCGCTCGCCGAGCAGCGGGGCGGCTTTGCGGATGGCTCCGAGTGTTCCGAGCGCCTGCGGTCCGTCCTGGCTGTAGGTGATGCTGATTCCGAAGCGCTCACGACCGACCCGCTCAATGATCTCCTGGCCGAGATAGCCGACGCATAGCACGAGCTGGCGCGCACCATGACGAGCGAGGAGACGAAGCTGATGAAAGACGAACGGCTCCCCGTTAACGTCGATCAGGGCCTTGGGCAGGCCACGGGCGCGCTCCCCGAGTCGCGTTCCGCGACCGCCTGCGAGGATGCATACCGGGGGCAGCTCACGCACGAGATGTAGGGAGCCCCGCCATCTCGCCGTATTCCCGAGACGCGGCGTACGCCTTCTCTACCTGGCTCCAGGCGTAGCCGGCATCGTCCAGATCGCCGAGCAACGGCCCGCCGGAGGTGATCGCTCGGGCGAAGTGCTGCCACTCGGCGGACCACGAGACATCCTGCTCCGGGTAGCGGATCTCTTCCACGTCGGGAGGCCCGAGCTCGGGCTTCATGCGGTAGATCCGCAGCCGCTGGGTGCCGTACGAGCGGACAAGCCCGTCGACTTCAAGCTTCGCGGTACGGCAATAGGCCTCCAGCGAGAAGGTGTTCTTCCACTCCGTCCACGTGACGTGGAGCAGCGCCCATGGTTCGGTCCGGCTGCTCGACTCTCCCAGGATCAACGCCGCGTTGTCTTCGACCGGGATCTCCCAGAATTGAGTCCTCAGAAGCGCGCTGTACAAGGGGAGGGGTCCGGCCAGCCAGTGGACCAGGTCGAGCAGGTGCATACCCTGGTCGATCAGCTCGCCCCCTCCTGCACGGTTCGGATCCGCCCGCCACTCGCGCTCATAGCCGAGCCTGCCTCCATGGCCGTAGCGGGCCCGCACGTGCATCAGCTCTCCGTGGGCCCCCGAGTGCACCTCGCCCGCGAGCCGCGCGAGTGCGGGATGGAAGCGGTGGTTGAACCCGACTTTGACCAGCCGGCGGGCGGCGCGGGCCGCTTCCCGCAGACGGTCGACGTCTCCCGTGCCGATGCCAGCGGGCTTCTCAACGAGAACGTGGGCGCCCGCAGCGAGTGCTTGCTCGGTCAGGGAAGCGAGCTGGTCATGGGTTGCCGCGACGATAACGGCCTCCGGGCACAGTGACAAGAGCTCTTCAAGCGAGTCGCAAGCCACGCCGCCATGTGCGGCCACGAGTGCTCTTGCCTCTGGCGGGATCGACGTCCACAGCGCCGACGAGCTGGTCCTCCGCGCCCAGCGCGGCCGCCCGTTTACCGCCGATCAGGCCGCAGCCGGCGATCCCCACTCGCAGGCCGGAACTCATGCGTATTCGGTGGAGTCGGCTCCGACGAACTCGAAGTCGAACGGGAGCTCGGTCGCTCCGGCGGCGGCCATTGCCTGGCGGGTATCGGCGGGGTTGCGCGCATACACGAGCAGGAAGCCTCCTCCGCCGGCTCCGACGAGCTTGCCCCCGACCGCACCGCTGCGCCGGGCGAGCGTGTACAGGTCGTCTATCCGCTCGTTCACCATGCCCGCGAGAGCGCGTGCGCTTATTGAGCCAGTGCTCGTGCATCACCTCGGCATAGGAGAGCAAATCTCCCGCCACCAGCAGGTCGCGACTGAGTAGCCCCATGTCCTTCGTGCGGTGGAGATTTTCGACCATGTCTCGGTCGCCGCCGCGTGTGCGCTCGTCCTGATCGCCGAGCACCGCGGAAGCGCTCCGAGCCTCTCCGGTGTAGAACAGCAGCAGTTGATCCCGTAGCGAGCGCAGCGTCTCGTCAGCAAGCTCGAGCGGCTCGACGGTTACGGTTCCGTTGCGTGCGAATGTGTACGCGCAGATGCCGCCGTGCGCGGCTACGTAAGGGTCCTGCTTGCCACAGGGCTCCTTGAGCACGTCGATCTCGATCTCGCAGGCGTTCTCGGCAAGCACTCCTTGTGTTATGGATGTCCTGCGGGCGTGGGCCAGCCCCTTGAGCAGGGCGACCGTGTACGCGCCGGAGGAGCCCATCCCGGTTCCCGCGGGAACATCGGCGACGGACGCTATCTCCAGCGGCTTCCCCGTCCAATAGCGAACCAGTGTCTCACGCAGGATCGGATGCCTGATCTGCGCGGGGTCGTCGACCTCCTCGGTTTCCGAGTACTTCATCTTGTATCGGCGCTGGAAGACCGTGTGCATGAGCATGTAGACGTACTTGTCAATCGCGCCCGCGACCAGAAAGCCGCCGTGCTCGCGGTAGTAAGAGGGCAGGTCGGTGCCGCCACCGCCCAGCGAGATCCGCAGCGGCGCCCTGCTGAAGATGACGCTCATCCGATCGGGGCCTCTGCTGCCCCGGCCCACGCGTACGGGTTCGAGTCGAACCAGTTGAGCGTCCGCCCAATCGCATCGCGGATTGACAGGGTCGGTGCCCACCCAAGCTCACGGATGCGATGGCATTCGAGGTGGATCAGCGGACTATCTCCCGGCCACCCCCGCTTGCTGCCCGTGTATTCGCGCTTCGGGTGCAAACCCATGTGCTCACAGATGATCGCGATTGAGTCATCGACGACCACCGTCTCGTCGGTCCCCAGGTTGTACACGCCAAGCTCGCCGGGGCGTGACTCGTGTGCACGAGCCGCCGTGAGAATGCCTTCGACGCAATCCTTGACATACAGGTAGGACTTCTCCTGGCGTCCGTCGCCTAACACGTGGAGCCGGGTCGGGTCGCGTTTGAGGGCGCGGTAAAAGTCATAGACGTGACCGTGGGTGTAGCGCTCGCCAAGGATCGAGACAAACCTGAGGGCCACGGCCGCAAACCCATAACCGTGCGCGTAAGCGCCAATCATCCCCTCGCCGGCGAGCTTCGATGCGGCATAGAGCGAGGTCTGTACGGGGAAGGGAGCATCCTCCGGCGTGGGGAAGACCTCCGGCTCGCCATACACTGACCCAGTCGAGGAAAAGGCGACGTTCGGCACGCCGGCCGCCCGCATTGCCTCGAGGACCGTGGCCGTGGCAGTCGTGTTCTGCTCAAGATCCTTGCGCGGATGCTCGAGCCCATGCCGGACGTCCGCATTTGCCTGAAGGTGGAAGACCCAGTCGCAGCCGCCGAAGGCTCGCACCAGCAGCCGCTCGTCGAGCACGTCGCCCTCGTGCAGGGTCACACATGGATCCTCGAGTAAACCGGCGAGGAACTTACGGCGGCCCGTCCGGAAGTCGTCCACGATCACTACATCGCAGCCGTCCGCCCTCAGGCGTTCAGCCAAGTGGGAGCCGATGAAGCCGGCTCCGCCGGTGATACAGGCGCGCTTCACTGACCGGGAACTGGCTCGTGCCCACCGTCCGCGGCTACAGCCTGAAGCCCGCGGCGGCGGCGTCGCGGTGAAACATCTGCACCGTCTCCAGCGAGAATTGCTCCAGGTCCTTGCCCAGCAGGTCGAGCTTTTCGAGCAGGTCATGGGTCACCGTGATGATGTGACAACCGACCTGGTCCGCCTGAACGACGTTGAGAACCTCGCGCGGAGAGGCCCAGATCAGCTCAGCTCTGGGGGCCTGCACGAGGATGTCCACCGAACGAGCCATGATCGGCATCGGGTCGATTCCGGCGTCCGCGATGCGGCCCGCGAAAACCGAGATGTACGACGGTGCTCCATCCTTCACGGCAGCGGCCACGAGTTCCACCTGCGCGGTAGTGAACACTGCTGTGATGTTCACCTTGACGCCGCTCTCAGAGAGCTCCCGCACTAACGGCGCCAGCGACTCCCCAGAGGTCGTGGACACGGGCACCTTGACGTACACGTTCTCGCCCCAGCGGCAAATCTTGAGCGCTTGGCGGCGGATCTCCTGAGCATGGTCCGCGAACACCTCGAACGAGATCGGCTGCTCGGTGATCCGTTCGAGCAAGCGCTTGGCGAACTCCTCGTAGTCCGTCAGCCCCGCCTTCCACATTAGCGTTGGGTTGGTCGTAAAGCCGCGGATTCGGGCGTCGCTCGCGAGGGCGAGAATCGCGTCGAGGTCGGCCCCATCCGCGAAGATCTTCACACCCAGATCCTC
Source organism: uncultured Solirubrobacterales bacterium (assembly GCA_963808655.1). Classification (GTDB taxonomy): domain Bacteria; phylum Actinomycetota; class Thermoleophilia; order Solirubrobacterales; family Solirubrobacteraceae; genus Palsa-465. The sequence continues at coordinate 42,006 of CAWEGZ010000020.1, read as the reverse complement.
GAGCACCTCGTTGAATCTACTCGATCCAAAGGTTTCTGCCTACCCTCCACCGACTAGTGACTCCCAGTGTCCAGGGCGCAGGGCGAGAGCGGGATGAGACACAAGACCGTGCCAGACAACTGCCTGCAGCGACTCGACGACCGGAGTTCGAAGGGCGGGGGGGGCCTCTATCACAATCGCCATGTCCGCCGCCTCGGCCAGCGCGCCTCCCGGCGCGCCTACGGCGCCATAGATAGCGGCGCCTACTTCTCGCGCGTGCTCGATCGCGAGTACGAGGTTCATGGAAATGGGCGGCTCTCGAGAACCGCCGCCGACGCTGAAGACCAGCAGGGCGTCACGCTCAGACAGCCGAGAGACGGCTAGCCACTCGGTGAAAATTGTCTCCCATCCCTGATCGTTTGTACGAGCGGTAAGCTCAGACACGTTGTCCGTGGGCGCATAGCTCTCCAGGCCGCAGAGCTTGCGGAAGTCGTTTACAGCATGTGAAGCGTGTCCCGCGCCGCCCCCCACTCCGAGCACGAATAGTCGCCCGTCGCGAGCGCGGATCGCACCAAGCCCATTTGCGATCATATCTAAGTGCTCGGAGTCGAGCGTCGTCGCTGTCTGAGCGACTACCTCGAGGTACCGGCGTACGTGATCGGTCGGCACAGACCAAGCGTATCCGAACGGGGATGCGTCGCGAAGGGGCGCTACTTCGCATCGAACAGAAATAACGTCTAGTACTGGCACCTGATCGGACTGGGGTATTTTGCGAGTGGTGCAGAGCAAGCGAATACGTGCGCTGCGGCGAGTACAACGACAGGTATACGACCAGGTTCGTATCCGGTTCCCGCGCGCGCTCAGGGTATATCAGTCCCGCATCCGGCCGCACCTTCTCGGTGACGCGCGCCATTTTGAATTTTCCGATTGGACGCGACGTGGGGTAGATCTCATGTCCCGCATGGGGACCGTGGCGATCCACTTCCAGCACGACGAAACGTGGATCGAGGACAGCGACGGTCATCAATGGCTCTACACGCCCGGGGTGTTCGGTAGCGCTTTGTGGGCCGAATACGGGGTGATCTATGAGCAGGATGAGATCAACCTGCTCGCGCGCGTCCTACCTCCTGAAGGCGTCATGGTTGATGTCGGCGCGAACATCGGGCTGCACAGCATCAAGCTGGCCGCCCGGGTAAAAGGCTTATCCGTCTATGCATTCGAGCCCGTAGGAACGACGATCACGGGACTTCGCAGGAATGTCGTGCGCAACTCGGTGGACCGGCAGATCTATTCCTGCCGGGTGGCAATATCCGATCATGATGGCGAGACAAGGCTTACGACCAGCTCCGCCCCAGGTAACTTCATCATTCCACGTCGAAGCTGGGCGCACAGCGCCACGAGCGAGCGCGTTCCCTCTCGCCGTCTCGACAGTCTGCTTCCAGAGCTAGGCGCCCAGCACGTCGATCTAGTTAAGTGCGATGTAGAAGGCCATGAGCTAGCAGTTCTGCGTGGCGCAAGCGCTCTGCTCACTCATCAGAGGCCAACCATCTTTGTAGAGATCATTGATCGCTATGTGCGTCGGTATGGTCACACGGGTACAGATGTATTTGATTTTCTCTTCACACACGGTTATGCGTACCGGATCGTCATGGGCAACAGGCTCGAGCTTCCTTCCTCGCCTTCCGTAGACCTGAGGAGGACCGCGAATTTTCTCTTCGTACATCCTGACAATCCAAGCGCTTTGCGACGCGTCGCTTTTGGCGACTGAAGCCAGCTGAAGGACGGGGGATGTACACCCTTCCCGTGAGGCGTGGCGCGATACGGAATGTCGAGACGGAGATATCCTCCTGGGCGGATGACGAGGCGGCGGCTATCAGACAACCAACTCGCTCTGGTTCCTAGGGCGATCGGCGGAGTCTTTCGAAACGCGTTGCTCACGCCGGGAGAGCTGCGGTACCGGCTCATGCGAGAACTGTGGGCGGCGACTAAACGCTTCGCTGCGGCCGACATAGTCGAGTTAGATCAGACAGAGATCGCGGGACTCGCCGACGCCGTCGTCGAGGCTTACATCGATGATCCGAACCGAGCGGTCGTGGCAGCTCTGTGCGAGCTGTGTGACGCAACCACGTTCTTCGAGATTGGGACTAACCGGGGGAGGACCGCGTGGACCGTGGCCCGGGTCAATCAGCAGTGCAGCGTGTACACGCTCGACCTGCCAGCCAAGGAAGCGATCGATGAGGTCGCTTTCGACCTGAACGAGAGCGATCGAGACTTCTTTGTTGGTGATTGGGACCGCGGCGACGCCTACCGCGGCACCGAGGAGGAGGAGCGAATCACCACTCTGCTCGGCGATTCAGCCAGGTTTGACTTCTCCCCATATGCACGCAAGATGGACTTCGTGTTCGTCGATGGTGCGCACTCCTACAGCTATGTTGAGAATGACACCAACCGTGCGTTCGAGATGCTGTCGGAAAAGGGTGTGATCGCTTGGGATGACTATCCTGCTATTCCCGGCGTCTACAACTATCTCAACAGACTGGCCGCCGAGGCCGATCGTCCGCTCTATCACATCTCAGGCACCCGTCTGGTCGTCTACGGCGTCGATCATCTTGTCCGGCGCGCGCAGACCCTCGAGCGGCGCCGTCAATTCGTCGCCTGACCGTAGGCATCATTCCAGTCGGCCCCAGGCGAACAGCCCGGCGCGGAACGCCCCCGGCGCCAGCCGCCGGTAGGCGAGACCCAGTGCGTATGAAACCGAGCTGAAACCGAGATATGCCGGTTCGGCCTCGGCTCCATAAACGACCGCGTCAAAGCCCTGAGCCTGAAGAAACCGGCGCAGCCGCCGGATCGTGTTACACCGGTAGAAGGTGGGGAAAACGTCACGCTCGGCTCGGTGTGGCTGCAGCTGTCCCAGCAGGCGCGTGTGCAGTCGGTCCGGGACCAGCCGCGACGCGACGCCGACATAGCTCTGGGCGTTGATGGTGCGAATGCAGATGACGCCTCGTGAACGGAGCACCCGTGCGGCCTCCGAGAAGAAGAACTCCGGCTCGGCGATGTGCTCCAGCACGAAGTCGGCGAGCACGAGGTCCGCAGAACCGCTATCGATCGGCCAACGGCTGCCGGCGCGGATCAGTCTGAACTCGTCCATGTATGGGTTGTCCGCCCCCGTAGGGTCCACGTCCAATCCGATCACTCGGTGGCACTTACCGCGCAGGATCCGTAGCTCACGTCTGAAGTGCACAGGGTCGTCGGCCTGCGTGCCACGCCCACAGCCGATGTCAACGGCGACCGCATCGGGACTGAGAAGCGCCTGCACCCGGGCGTAGAAGAGAATGCTGCCGTCGAGATCGGTGAAGCCTCCGTACCGAAGCTCTGGATGAAAGCGGAGCTCGATTTCTCCACCGCGACACGAAGGACGTTCGTTCATCGCCTGCGACGGCGTCCGGCGCGCATTGCTGCGAACCGCAGGGCAGCCAGGGCGCCTTCCGTGGCTTGATCCAGCCCCCGTGCGACGATGCGTGCGGCCGATGCCTCGCCAAAGCGGCGCCGTAGCTCGGGGTCGCTCACCAGCCGCTCCAGCGCCCGCACCGCCTCGTCCTCGTTGTCTCGCGCGACGAGAAAGCCATTTCCGCCATCACCCAGCAGGTCGCCGGCGCTCCCGACCATGTCGGAGAGAACGAGCGCCAAGCCGAAGTGCATCGCCTCCGCGACGGCAATTCCGAACGTCTCGCCCCATCCCGACAGCAGCGCGAAAATGTCCGCGGCCGCATACGCGCTCGTAACCTGGGAGCGGTTGAGGAATCCCGCAAAGTGAACATCGGGTATGCGCTCTCGCTCCGCACGCGCCCGCAGTTCCCGCTCAAGCGGGCCCGAGCCAATGAGCAGCAGTGCACACCGGTGGCTCGAGCGCACCTTGCGGAATGTCTCCAGCAGCATTGTGGGCTGCTTTGACTCCGCGAGCCTAGAGACGCTCAGGATCACAGGCCCGGCGTCGCGCGCTATTCCGAACGACTCGCGCAAGGCGTCGCGCTGAGGGCACAGCCGCGCCGCCTCGGCGCGAAAGTGATCCGTGTCAGGGCAGTAGGGGGAGTTGAAGAGGCGTTCGGAGGGGAATCCGTAGTGCTCGAACCAGCGCCGGTTCTCCCTCGAGATGTATACGGCGGCGTCCACGGCGTGAAGCAGCCCTCTTACTGCGGCCTCTTTGATCACGGTCTTGATGAATCCTCGTGGCTCGAGCAACGTGGCCTCGTCGCGCAGCACTACGCCGGCGCCGAGGACCCGTTGGGTCGCGATGCCGAGCTGATGTGTGATCCAGCTGTAGCCATCCGACCACAGGACGTCGAATCTCCGCTGGACGAGCCAGCGGACGATTTCAGGGTTAACAAGCTCCGTCGGGCTAGCCGCTACGGGCGCCGTGCGGTCCGCGTCATTGAGAAAGCTCACGCGGTACCCATCGAGCATGTCGGTGTCCCAGACAACATTCTCGCTGTATCCCGCAGTTGCGGGGCGCACTCCCATCGAACACGCGTACATCACCGATAGCTCGAGTCCCTCGGTTGCAGCGAGGCGACGGAAGAGGGGGACCTTGTATGGGATGGGGGACGGGGCGAACAGCCCTATCCGAAGCGGTCGGCCGTAAAGCACAAGGGTTGTCAGCCGGTCGCGAGGCGCCGCCACGGCAGGGGCAGTCGCCGTGGGGTTCTAGAACACATCCGGATGCACAGGATCAGCGGCAGGGCGAGGAAGACCGAGATCGCAAATCCCGTGACGATATCGTCACGGAACAGGATGATTATGAGCGGCAGCACCGCGGCATAGAAGAGCTGCATGCCCAGGCTTTCGGCATGTCGCTGGAAGTACTCCCAGAGCGCACGCAGGAATATGCCCATCAGCGCGCTGAAGATCACTACGGTCACCCACCCGTAATCAGCGAACATCGAGCCGTACGCCGTCGGTCCGTAACTACCGCCACCGGTCGTACTTGGAAACAGCGTCCAGGTCACATGCTGAAGCGGTGAGAGAGGCTTGGCATGCAGTAACTGATGGGGAATCCACCCCGCGGCAATGCTCGCGAGCGTCGATCCCGGCCAGTAATGGAGAAACCCGACCTGATATTCGTGTGCCTCGATCTCGAGCACACTGAACTCAGAAGGCTCGGCGCCGCGCATAAACGACGACACTCCCTGCCCCGGATGTGTGACAGACGAGACCACGGTGTTCACAATGCCGGCACGGCGTGCCGCGGAACCAGTGTGACGCTGCGCCGCCAGCACGTTCGCGGCGAGCATGAACACCACGAGTGCGATCACGATCGTCAGCGCCTTCGGTCTCCGCCGCCGCTGGAGGTACCACATCACCACGATTGGGAGGAGGAACGCGAGAATGAACGTACGGTCTCCGCGCGGCACCGTGAGGACCAGTGCCACGGAAGCGCAGGCTGCAAGCAATATTCCCGAGCCCAGGCTCCTGCGCTTACGCCACGCCGTCAGCAGGATCAACGAGCCCGGGATGACGACGTAGGGCCCGTACTCGAAGTAACCGCTGTTGTGCTGGAACGCTCCGTTCGTGTATCCCCTGGCGCCGTAAAGATCGATGTAGTTGTGGAAGCCGATCGCCGCTGCGAACCCGGCCCCGAGCAGAGCGCCGATGATGAGCAGCACCGCGGCGAAGCGCACTGAGCGATCCGCGTCCCAGTCGTTCGGCAATGCGGGGAGGCGTCGCACAAGGTTCGAGCCCGCCCGCGAGAAATACCCGAGGTACAGGCTGGCAGTCCCGACCAATCCAATGAGCATCGCGGGAATGAAGCCTGGCGTCACGTTATAAGGCGGATACTGCTGCAAATTTTCGTTGAGCTCGATAATCGGACGCCCTACAAAAAGGATCAGAAGCGAGATCACCATCAAATTGATTGGTTCGAACGGATCCCACCGGCGCTGCGCCACTCGTACTGCGATTGGCGTGCAGGTGAGGATCGCCATCGCGACGACGAGACCTAGTCTCGCGTGGCCGACTCCCCACCAGCTCACCGCGCCGCAGCCAGCCGCAAGCAGCGCGATCAGAGCAATCTGAACGCCGAGCGGGAGCGCGCGGTAACTCGGGGCGCGACGCCGTGCGCGAAGACCGGGCGCCCGCGAAATCGTCGACACCGCCGGAAGGTTAGCCGCCGGCCAGGGCATCAGGCGCGATGCCCTCCCAATAGCGGGGCGATCCCCGCCCGGACCGCCTCGCCGTAGCGACTCCAGGGATGCTGCTCGGCCTTCCGGCGGGCCGCGACTCCCATCCGTCGCCCTAGCGCGGGGTCTTCGTAGAGCATGCGCAGGCGCTGAGCAATTGCCGTGGAATCACGGATGGGCACGATCCAACCGTCGACTCCGTCCTCGATCAGATCTGGCCCGAATGTGTGCTCGGAGACGATCGCAGGTACGCCGCATGCCATCCCCTCAAGAGGGGTTGCACCGAACCCCTCGACCAGCGACGGCAATACGAGGACGTCGGCGCTGCGGTAAACGTCAGCGAGCTGGGGTCGGGGTACCGCGTCGATGTGCCGAACCCTGGGCTCATCGATCCATGGATGGGGGGTGCCGACCGGCCTTCCCACGAATACGAGCTCGGCATCCCCGAGCTCGGCCTCTCTGAACGCATCCACCAAGTAGGAGATGCCCTTGCGTTGTGTGATGAACCCACAGAAAAGCACTCGGAATGGCCCCGGTTTGTCCTCCAGTCGGGGCGAAAACAGGTCAAGATCCACGCCGAACGGGGCCATAAACAGCCGTCCACTCTCGACACCAGCGGCCTCGAACGTTCGCCGGTGATAGGTGCACAGCATGATGATCCGGTCGGCCGTGGCGATCTCCTCCACGTAGCGCCTTTTACGCCACGGCTCGTAGTAGGGACCCTGCATCGTGGCTGCATAGGAGGGCACACGCTTGACCTCTTCGGTCAGCACACGTTCGACCTCCTCGTAGTGGGCGATCGGATAGTCGAGCACGCGCGGCACGCCGTGACGATTCGCGGCTCGGAAGGTTCGCGTCGCGGTGCCCTGATAGCCGATTACCGCAGCCAGCTTTGGCCCGACCATCCGGCTCACCGCCCAGTCAAAGGAGAGCGCTTGACCGTGGTCGAGAGACGAGATCGCCCGTTTCGACAGGCCCAGCCTGATCGCCAAGACGTAGGCGACCTCGGTTGGAGTAGCTGCGCGCCTGAGCCGATTGGTCGGCACCGAAGCAGGTGCCGCCCGCAGTCTCAGCTGGTTGACCACGGGTGTGGCGATACGGCTCGGAAGGCGCCGAGCGATGACAGCAAGCTCACGCTCTGAGAATGCCGCGGGTGAGGAGTAGGCGGCAAGCTCATCCTGCTCGGCCAACGCGCGCGCGGACTGGATCATCCAGCTGACTCCGCCTGGATTCGCAACGAGCACACCGCCGCCGACCGTTCGGCGCCGCGAGACCTTCCGAGGCGCGGCGTGGCGCAGTGTTGAGGGTCGCAGCGAGGTCAATCGGGATGGATTCCTACTGCGGCACTGACTACGGATACCTTCTCTGTCTCCAGGCGGACGGAACCGCGAACGCCCGGAGAGACCCCCTCACCATCTGAGTCATTCTAAGCCCCACCTGGAGCGGAAGGACCGGGTGCCGGGCTGTCTACGGCTACAATGCGCGTCCGCATGGCGGTCCGCCAGCCGTTCAGCGCCCGGGACTACTACAGCGACCCGCGGCGGCGAGTGAAGTCCGCCTTCGTCAGGATCGCCGGTCGGGTGCTCGAGCCGCTCGGTTTCGACTTCGAGCTGGCTCACTACTACAGCCCGATCCCCCATGCGACCGATCGATCCTGCAAGTGGTGGGAGACGGCCAGCGAGCTTCCGGGCGTCCAGTTCGACCTCGACCGCCAGCTTCAGTTGATAGAGCGGGAGTTGGTCGGCCACATCGCGGAGTTCACGCCGCCTCGCGAGTGGAGCGCCCGGTTTCGCTACCACCTGGCCAACGGCCTCTTCCAGGGCGGGGACGCAGACCTGCTGTACGCGTTCATCCGTCGCTGCAAGCCCGGACGCGTACTCGAGCTAGGCGCCGGATTCTCCACGCTTGCGGCCGCGCTTGCCGTCGAAGCCAACGCAGCCGAGGGGCAGCGCACGCGTCTTGTCTCGTGCGATCCCCACGCCATCGCGCCCGAGCCCGGCGCGGTTCCCGGCTTGGCTGAGCTGCGGCCGGTGGCAGCGGAGGACTTACCGCTGGATGAGTTCACAAGCCTCGGCGCTAATGACATCCTCTTCATCGACTCGAGCCACACCGTGAAGGTCGGGGGCGATGTCGTCCATCTCTTCTGCGAGGTCCTGCCCAGGCTGGCGGCCGGAGTGCTGGTCCATGTCCACGATGTCTACCTCCCTTGGCCCTATCCGCGGCAATGGGTTGCGCATAACAGTTGGTACTGGGCGGAGCAGTACCTATTGCAGGCATTCCTGTGCGAGAATTCTGACTGGGAGGTACTGGTCGCGGCATACGCACTTCATCGGAGGCGTCGGGATGACCTGACGCGGCTGATCCCGAATGCCGTGGGGGCGCCGCCGCCGCTTTCCTTCTGGCTGCGCCGCCGAAGCGGTTTGGTGTCCTGATTGCGCTGTTCCCCCGGCGCAGGCCGGGCGAGGTCCCTTACACGGCCCGCCGTCTGGGGCCGGGATAATCGCGGATCCGGCGCCAGCCAACCCGCTGCGCAGGATTTCCCCGATAGGTGCCGCGTGGCTCACAATCGGAGAAGACCGCCGCTCCCATTGCCACCATAGCCTCCTGGCCGATCGTGACGCCACCCGCGATCCGGGCGTAGGCGGCGATCCATGCGCCATCTTCGATCGCGATCGGGGCTTGGACGCTGCCCATCCCCGGATCTTCCCAATCATGAGTGCCGCAGCACAGATAGACGCCTTGCGAGATCACCACGTGCCGGCCGATATCGAGTGGCGAGAGGCAATCGAGCCACGCCCGCTCCCCGATCCAGCTGTGCTCCCCGATCGTCAGGAACCACGGGTACTTGATGTTGACTGAGGGTTTGATGATCACTCCCTCGCCAATACGAGCACCGAAGGCGCGTAGCACCGCTCGTTTGAGACCGTAGGCGGGAAGCATCGGATTGAGAAATACGAGCGCATTGACGAGCAGCCACAGCGCCCGGATCAAAAAGCTCTGGCCTCCCTTGTCATCTCCGCCGGGCAGACCCGCCCGGGTACTGAAGAGACGAAGGTCCACCTTGAGCGGCGGTCGATCGCTAGAGACTGGCCGAGGGCCGTCATCCTCGATCGTCGCCTGCGCATCTTGGCTCACGCGGCTAAGCGTAGCTTGGGCCCTTCCGGCTGGCTTCTCCGTATGGTCTCGGATGTCAGCTCGGCGGTCCCTCTGCGCCCGACCCGCATGACGCTATTCTCCGCTCCTCCCGGGGCGAATGTACGGAGGCAATCAAGCGGAATGACTGTGCCCGAGGCCGAGCAGACACGCACTGCCGAGACGACGATTCGTCAGACGATCGACCAGCTGCTGCGCGTACGCGGAGCTGGCCCGCGTGAGCTTCGGCGAGAGTCAAAGCTCGCCGCCGATCTCGGTATGGACTCACTCGAGCTCGCGGAGCTCTCCGCCGTGCTTGAAGACGAGCTTGGAAGCGATCCCTTCTCCGAGGGCATGTTGCCGGAAACCGTCGGGGAGCTGATCGCCTACTACGACGCTTAGCAGTGCTGTTTGAGCTCCTGCGAACGGCGGCAGCGCAGGCGCCACGGCTGCCCGCCGTGATCACGCCTTATGGCGAGCTCGCGTATGGAGCGTGTCTCAAGCGCAGCGAGCGCATTGCTGCCGCGTTGGACGAACTTGGCATTGAGCGATTCGGTTGCTGGCTCCGAGACCCGATTCAAGCGCTTCCCGTCCTGGCAGGGTCCTCGGGAGTGGGCAGCGAGGCGTGTCTCTACCCGCCGGATCCTGGCCCAGGTGGTCTCCACGGATTGGCATCACGACTCGACCACACGATTTTGGTAACTGACTCTCCCGTTGAGATCCCGGGCGTGACCACATATAAGATCAACGCGCTGGAGCGTGCCGAGCCATCGCCACGGCACGCGTCCGGCAAGTGCCCGGTGATGATTCTTACCACCGGGACCACTGGCGAGCCGAAGGGGGCCAGGCACGATTGGAGGATGTTGCTGAGGGCGGTCCGCCACCCTGACGCGATGCCCGGCACGCGCTGGCTGTTGTCCTACAACCTCAACCAGTTCGCAGGTCTCCAGGTAATGCTGCACGCGCTGGCTAGCCGCGCGACATTGGTGCAGGCCCGTTCGCGGCAACCAGAAGACGTGATTGCCGCCATTCGCGAGCATGACGTCACGCATGTGTCGGCGACACCTACCTTCTGGCGCCTGCTCGCCGGACGGGTCGATTACGCGACGGCGAGGCGGCTGCCGCTGCGGCAGATAACGCTCGGGGGTGAAGCGGCGCCCGAGTCAGTGATCGCGCGGTTGCGCTCTCTATTTCCCGCCGCGCAAATCTCCCACGTGTATGCTGGCACCGAATTCGGATCGGTGGTCTCGGTTCGCGACGGGCGCAGCGGCTTACCGCTCTCGGTGCTCTACCGTCCGCACACAGCCGACGTCCAGCTGCGGATCGTCAACGGCGAGCTTCAGATTCGCTCACGCGTCGGGATGCTCGGCTATCACGGCGCGGGCGACGATGCTGGCCGGTGGCGGCCGACCGGCGATCTCGTCGCAGTGCACGACGGGCGCATTCATTTTGTCGGCCGGACCAGCGAGATCATCAATGTGGGAGGAGCAAAGGTTCACCCGCTGCCTGTCGAGGAGCTGCTCTGCACCGTGGAAGGCGTACAGCTTGCGGCCGTCTACGGTCGTTCCAATCCGGTCACCGGCCAGATCGTCGCGGCTGACATCGTGCCCACTCCCGGAACCGAGGTCACGGCGCTCGAGGAGCGTCTCAGGAAAGCCTCTGAATCGCTGCCGCCGGCCGCTCGGCCACGACGGTTTCGTTTCGTCCCGGAGCTGAGCCTCCGAGAGAGCAAGCTGATGCGCGAGGAGGCACGCCAGGCGGTCGAGAGCGGCCCTGGATGAGGTGCGTACTCATCACCGGGGGGAGCCGCGGCCTGGGAGCCAGCCTCGTCGAGTCGTTTTTGGAACGTGGCTACGCAGTCGCCACGTGCAGCCGGACCCCGTCAGCCGAGTCACGTGCGTGGACAGAGGATTCCGAGCTCGCAGAGCGGTTTCTCTATCGGTCATTCGACCTGAGTGATCGCGGTGCGTGCGAGTCGTTCGTGCGTGAAGTACTGGCACGATTCGGCCGCATCAATGTGCTCGTCAACAATGCGGGCGTCGCTCGCGATGGCGTGCTGGCACTGTTTCCTGACGCGCAGATCGACGAGGTGATCGACCTCAACCTGCGCGCAACCATCCACTTCACCCGCCTGGTCAGCCGGCGGATGCTTCGGCAGCACGCCGGCACAATCATCAACATCTCGTCAGTAGTGGGCCTCTCCGGCTATCGCGGTCTATCGGTGTACTCGGCCACCAAGGCGGCACTCGACGGTTTTACGCGCTCGCTCGCCCGTGAGCTTGGTGGCACCGGCATCACCGTGAACTCAGTCGCTCCCGGTTACCTCCGCACGGAGATGACACACGGGCTTGACGAAGACCAGTTGCGGCAGATCATCCGACGCACGCCGGTTGGCCGGCTCGGAGAGCCGCGAGATGTCGCTGCTGCCGTCGGCTTCCTCGCATCCTCGGACGCGCGATTTATCACCGGACAGGTCCTGGTTGTCGATGGAGGGCTCACGGTCTGAGCCCCTCATGGTGCTATGCCGCCCTGTATGAGATGAAGGGCGCCGAGCAGGTCGGGACCGAGATGCTCGGCGAGGAAGCGGCGGCGCCGGCGCGCGACACCGGCCTGGCGAGCCGCTCGCTACAGCTGCGCCGGATCGGCTTCAACCTGGTCGGCGTGGCGGCCATCAACCTGCTCGCGCTCGCCACCGGTCCAATCCTTGCGCGGGCCCTTGGCCCCACATCCAGGGGCGTGCTCACGGCCGTCATGTTGTGGCCAGGGCTGATGCAGGCATTGTTCAGCCTCGGGATCACCGACGCGCTTATGTATTACACATCGCGGCGCGGCATCAGCTCGCGGGCCATATGGCAGGGCTCCAGACAGCTCGCTGCGCTGCAGGGGGTCGCGATCTGGTTGACAGGAGTACCGGTCGTGTACTTCGTATTGCGCCGGTTCGGCACCTCGGCACTCGACACCTCGCTGATTTATCTCGCCGCGACCGCGCCCACCCTTTACGGGCTGTACCTGCTCTATTTTCTCAACGGCCGCCACCGTTACGGGTGGTTCAGCGCGATACAGCTCGAGGGGTTCGCCTTTAATGCGGCCGCGCTAGGTGGGCTCTGGCTGGCGGGCAGCCTGACTATCCGTACCGCCACGTTTGCATCGATCGGTGCCAGCATCTCGATGCTCGTGATCTCCATTCCGGTGGTGCGCAGGAGCCTGGGTAAGCCGCGAGGCGTGTCGACGAGGAGGGTCGCAAGGCGGCTTTTGCGCTTTGGGATCCGCAGTCACCTGAGCAATTTTCCACACCTGCTCAATGACCGCGTGGATCAGCTGGTCATGACTCTGTTTATCCCCGCGCACCAGCTTGGTCTCTACGTGATCGCCGCGACCGTCGCCACCGCGCCCGCGTTCGTCGGAGCCGCGATCTCGACTTCGGTCCTGCCCACCGTGGCTGCGCTTAGCTCGACCGAGGAGCAGGTCAAGGCCGCGCGGCGCGGGGTAGTGCTCACTCTTGGACTAACCCTGAGCGCGGCCCTGGTGCTCGCTGCGGGCATGAGCCCGATCATCAGGGTCGTGTTCGGTAAAGCCTTTATGGGCTCCGTGCCATCTGCTCGGGTACTGGCTTTTGCGGCCGTGATGATCTCTTTGGCGCGGACCTTCCAGGGCCTCAACAAGGGCACTGGTCGGCCGCTGGACGCCGCCAAGTCGGAAGGGGGCGCGCTCGCGATCACCGGGATCGGCCTTGGAGTTCTGCTTGGACCGCTCGGCATCATGGGTGCGGCAATCACCTCCGTGTGCGCGTACACGACCAGCGTTCTGATTGGAGCGTGGCTGGCGGCGAGGGCGCTCGGCGTCGGGCCGCTGGAGTTCCTGCTCCCGTCCTCTAGCCGCCGGTAACCCGCTGAAGCTCTCGGACCTTCGCCTGTCCGAGATCGAGCGCAGGGGCCTTCGGCACGAAGAGTCTCCGAAGCCGCCGCCGCGCGAGCCGAAGCGTCAGCTCGGCAGTCGCCTTCAGCGACAGGTACCCCGGGTCAGCCTTGCTCAGGTAATTGAGCGGATGGACGCGCGATAGCCGCCGGGGCTCAACTGCCATCTCGCGCAGCGTCGGATTGCGCCCGAGCTCCTCTTCGCCGGCGTAGAGAAGCATGTTCTGCGCGTACCACCACTCGACCTCGGGGTTCGTCCAGATGCGGTCCCGGATGAGGTCGATTGGTCGATAGCCGTGTCCGGCAAACAGATTTGCCCAATAGGTCGGCCATTGCTCGTTGAGGTGTGAATGGCCGCTCTGAAACGGAATGGCGGCCGAAAAAAGCACCGCAGGCGCAAGTGAGGTCAGGTCCGAGACGAACTGCTCAGCGCACGCTGGGGGAAGGTGCTCCGCCACCTCAAGCGATATGGCTAGGTCGAAGCGGCGGTTCCACCGAAAGGGTCTGCGCAGGTCGTGGACCTGGAAGCGCTCCTTTGGGATGAGGAGGAGGTCAGCTGGGACATGACCGGCGTCGACCCCGGCAAAGTCGCTTACGCCAGCATGCGCGAACGCGGCGAGCCACGTTCCGGTCCCACAGCCGAGGTCAACCACGCTAGCCGGGGAGATCACCTCACTCAGCATGGGGACCACGATCGCGGCGGAGCGCAGGGAGGTCGGCTGATTGCCGGTGAAGAATTGGCGCTCGTAGGGCATGGACGCTCGCGCAGGATACTGTGGCGCCGGACGCTCGATCGGGACCTCAACGGCCGTGTTGGGACACCCGGGCCGCCCAGCGGGCAGTCTGTCTCACGATCCACGGCCGCCATGCGAGAAAGCCGTGACCGGCGCCCGGAACGAGGCGCAACTCGATATTGCGATGAGAGCGCGCCAGCCGGCGGACCGGCTCGCAATCTACGAACGGGTCACGTCTGCCGTGGTAATAGAGCACCGGGATCTGCAGCTCTGAAAGCGTCTCCGGCGTCGAATCGGTTTTGAACTCGGTGACCAAGCCCGAAGGGAAGTGAAAGTTCGTGGTGAGCACCGGAAACGCCGCCCACGGCGGAAGCCCCTCCCGCCCTGCCGCTCGCACCTGTCTTGTAAAGGGAACGGCCGAGTCCACCCCATAGTTCCATTCGTAATCGACTACCGCGTACCAGAGGACGAGGCCGGCACATGGGGTCCGCGCCCGAGCCGCATGCACGGCCGCTGCGCCCCCGAACGAGAGGCCCACCGGGATCGTGGGCGCCTTCGGCCCAAAGCGTTCGTCAACGAGTCTCAGCACCGCCTCGACATCAGCGCGCAGTCCGGCCAGCCGCAGCATCTCGTTGGTCCCTCCGCTGCGTCCGTGCGCGCGAAAATCGAACCGGACGACCCCCAGGCCGGCTCGTAAGGCAGCTGTGCGCAAGGCCGTAAATGCACCATGCTCGTTGTTGTCGGTGGTCAGTCCGTGGCAGAGCACGAGCACTGCGCTGGGTTCGGGAAGCGGAGTCAGTCGTGCATGGATCGATACCCCGTCGCCGGAGGTGAGCGTGCGTATTTCCTCTCCTGGGTCGCCGCCAGCCATGGAGCTAGTCCCTACCCCTGACGGCGGAGATCAGCGCGTATCCCAGAACCTGGTCATCCCAGAATCGCTCCAGGATTTCGCAGGCTGCCACGAACTGGCCCAAGCCGCTGTGACCTAGCATGGAGGACACCGCCTGGTCGTCCCGCTCGGCGTTCGCGCGCCAGTGAGCGAACGTCGGCCGGGTGCGCGTGGTCAAGTCGACGCAGGCCTCGATCTGCAGACCGTATGCCGCCGCCAGCCGGCGGTACTCGTCGAGGGGATCCATGCGGGCATCGCCGAATACCTCCCGCAGGAGACGAAACTCATTACGCAGCCTCCGCACTTCCGCGAATGCGAGCGGCTCTACGAGCACGATGTCGCACAGGGCCAGGCGGCCCCCCGGCTTGAGCACACGCGCGCACTCACGCATCAGCGCCTCTCGCTCGCGCATCAGATGCGAGGACTCCAGCGCCCAGACGCGATCAAAGCTCCGCTCCTCAAAACCGTTCGCGGTGCCATCGCGGACTTGAAACGAGACGAGGTCCGACACGCCCTCGGTCGCCGCACGTTCGCGGGCTGCCGCTACCCCCGTCCTGCTGGTAGAGATTCCGATGACACTAGCCCGCAGCTCCCTCGCCAGACGGCAGGCGGGGGCTCCTGTGCCGCACCCGACGTCCAGCACGCGGTCACCCGGTCCCACACGGGCGGCGTCCATCATCAAGGATGTCAGTCGCGCCGTGGCGAAGCTGAGCTCCTCGTCGGAGTCCTCAAAGACGCCGTAGTGGAGTTCGTCTCCGAGCAGCAACCCCCACGCGGCTGTAACTCGGTCGTAATGACCGGCCGTGTCGTGGCTCACGCCGCCAGTCTACGAGCGAGCCGATCGAGTGGAATGGTGGGCCAACGGCGGCGCGCCTACGACCACAGTTTCATCACGAGGATCTCGGCCTTGCCGTCGACCTTGGCCGCCCCGGCGAGCACGTAACGGCCGTTTGAACCGTCGAGCGCCACCCCGTTAGCCGCCGCGGCGGATCCAACGCCATCTATCACGCGGCCCGCCGACCCGAAACTCGGATCAACGCTTCCGTCAGCGTCGAGCCGCACCACGGCAACCCCGGTGCCCGCGAGCACGATCCGACCCGAGGAATCCACCGCCACGGCATTCACGCCCCAGCCGCGGAAGACGGCGATGCCGTGCGAGCCGAAGCTCTCGGCAAGGGCGCCGTTGGGACGTAGTTCGACCGTGGCGATCTCGCCGCCGGCTGTCGTCCTTGCGTCCCCGGTGAGGACGATGTTGCCGCTAGCGGTCAATGCAATCGCCTGACCAATTGCGTAGGTGCCCATCGGGAGGGTGACCGTGCCACTGTGGCCGAAGGCGCGGTCGAGGCTGCCATCGGCGAGGATGCGTACGGCAACGTAGGCCTGGGTCCCTTGGTAGGCACCCTGTCCGCCAAGCACAAAACTGCCGTCCGGCATCGCCACCATGCCCCATGCCCCGCCCTGCACGCGGAGGATCGCCACCCCGTCCGACCCGAAGCCGTGATCCAGCGAGCCATCTGGGTTTAAGGCGGCGGCTGCAAAATCAAGGACGCCGCTCGTGCGGGTACTGCCGCCCAGCACGATCCGCCCCGAGGGCTCAACCACGACTGCCGTGGCGATCGCCGCCTTGCCGATCGGCACGGTGACAATCCCGCCCGATCCGAACGTGGAATCGAGACTCCCGTTGGGATCAAGCCGGATCGCGGCGAACGTCAGGTGCTTGTCCACGCGACCGGTTCCCGCGATCACGATCTTCCCGTCCGGCTCGAGAGCGATAGCGGCGCCGCTGTCGACGGCAGCGTCGCCACCGATATCCACGGTCGTGATACCGAGCAGACCAAACGAAAGATCGAGTGAGCCGTCGGGGTTCATGCGCGTGACGATGATCTCTTTGCGACCGTCGAGCCTGGTCTCCCCCGCGGCCACAATCTTGCCGTCCGTCTCAACGGCTGTCGCTGCGGCCCCGCCCCACTGCCCGTAGGGTACGGTCACGAAACCGGTGTTACCGAACGACAAGTCCCGCGAACCGGAGGCGCCGCTGAGACCTGGCTGCTGGGACGTTGACGAGCCGAAAAGAAGGGTGCGGTACTGCTGGGGGACCGAAATGTTCTCTGTGTGCGCGAGCTGCCTGTGCGAGGTCGTGCGGGCCCTACCAGCGCCGCAACCGCTCAGCAACTGGACGAGCAGTGCCGCGACGACTACGACCGACACCGCCCGCAGGGTCGGCCCGAAGGCACGTCGGGAAACGGTCCTCAGCATCTCAATCGTGCTTCTAAGGAAACCAGCTGTCTCCTGCGGCCGTGCCAGCTGATGTCTCCAGCGGCGACCGGTCCCGCGCGGGCAACGCGGCGAGGGGTGCTGTTAAATCGGCCGCCGTGCCAGCGCTGGACCCGAGGGGGGATCGCGATGCTCCACGTCTCGCCTTCGCGTCAGCTGAAGCCTCAACAACTCCCATGGACGCAACGATCGCGATCTCCAGCAAGGATCGGTGCGACGAGCTGCTCGTGGCCCTTGCATCGGTATTCGCCCAGGAGGGCTGCGCATACGAGGTGGTAGTCCTAGACGACGGCTCCTCCGACGGCACGGCCAAGCGGGTCCACGAGGCCTTTCCCAGCGCTTCGGTCTACCGCAGCGAGACGTCGCGCGGGCTGGTAGCGCAACGGAATTTTCTTGCGGCAGTCGCTCGCGGCCGCGTCGTTATCTCCGTTGACGACGATGATGAGTTGGTCGATCGCCGCACCGTCGCATGGACGGTCACCGACTTCGATGCCGGCGACGAGATCGGCGCGGTCGCCATCCCCTACAGGGAGCTCACGGATAGCGGCGCCTGGGTGGACCTCCAGCACCCGCGCGGGCCCGGGGTAGCGGTCGTGGACACCTATATTGGCGCCGCGTACGCCGTGCGACGCGATGTCTTCATGGCGTTGGGCGGCTTCTGGGAACACATGCGGGGTGAGGAGAGAGAGTTCTGCCTACGCATGCTCGCGGCCGGATATGTCGTACGTCTTGGAACGGCACCGCCCTTGCTGCACCGCCCGTCCCCCCTTAGGAGCTGGGCGAGAAAGTCGTTCAATAGCAGACGCTCCGACATCCTCTTTGCCTATCGCCATGTGCCTACACCGAGCCTGCCGTGGCACATGGCTCGTGCGACCGCAAACGCGGCGCTCGCGGCCGCGACGATCGACCGTGGACGGTATGCGGGGGACATGGCCCGGGGGTACCTTGCCGGCTTCCGGGCGCTGCGAGGAAGCCCGAGAGCCCCAGTCGATCACGCCATATATGCACTGCACCTGAGACTGCGACGGCGCGGGCCACTTCCTCTCGAAGAGGTGCGCGCTGCGCTCGGGCAGGAGCGGTCGCGGCCACCAAAGCCGAGCGTTCCGAACTAAGCCACCTTGACAGCGCAAGGGAGGACGCCAAGTTAGACTCTCCGCGCGTGCCAGCCCTGCGCGTTGGTCTCGAGGCCATCGCGGCCGGCAGCAGCATCGAGGAAGGAGCGGGCGGGGCGCGCGGCTACTTCGAGGGGATTCTCGCGCCGATCGCCGAAGACCCGCGTATCTCGGAGCTCGTCGTCTATTTGCCAGCATGGCTGGACGCAGGTGAGCCATGGCACCCCCGGGGCGCGCGGGTGGTCCGTTGCCCGGTGCCGCGGGCGAGGCCACTGCGGGTTGGCTACGAGCAGCTCGGCCTCGCTCGCCGTGCGGCCCGCGACCGCCTAGACGTGCTCTTCTCTCCGGGCAACTACCGCCCGCTCACCTATCGAGGTGTCAACGTCCTCGGGTTGCATGCGATTCAGCACTTCCTGCTCGGCGACGACGTTGGGCGGTTGCGCTCCGCCTACATGCACTTCGCGGTCCCTCGCTCGGTCCGCACCGCCGACATGACGATCGCCGGCAGCGAAACCCTCAGGCGCGATGCGATAAAGCTTTGGGGGCTTGACCCCGAGCGCATCGCGGCGGTGCCGCTAGGGCCATCCCCTTGGGTCGTGGAGCTTCTATCGCGGCATGCTGGCGGCCGAGTCGAGCCTCACCGCCTACCAGATGGCGCGCCATATGTTCTGTGTATTTCGCGTCTCTACGCGCTCAAGAACCACCGGCGCCTGATTGAGGCCTTCGCGCGGCTGGTTCGCGATGACCAGGTTCCGCACGCCCTGGTGATCGTCGGCGGCGACGCAGATGTGACCGCCGCCGAGTTATCGGCGGTGGCCGCTGAGCAAGGTGTCGCAGAGCGTGTCGTGTTTCTCGGTCGTGTCCCACAGCGCGATGTTCCTGGTCTGTACGCCGGAGCAGCGGCCGTCGCGTATGTCAGCCTGTACGAGACGTTCGGTCACCCGGTCCTGGAGACGTTTGCCATGGACCGGCCTCTGCTCACGTCGAGTACCGGCGCCACCGCCGAGATTGCGGGCAATGCGGCCGTGCTGGTAGATCCAGTCGATGTCGAGGCGATTGCAGTGGGTCTGCGCAAGGTCCTGCTCGAGGGGTCCCTCAGGAGCCAACTCGTCGTCGCGGGTGCGGCTCGAGTTCGCGAGTTCGGCTGGGAGCGCTATGCCAAGCGTAGCGTCGACGTTATGGAGCGCGCGGTCGAGCTGCGCAGGTCGGCGGGGCGTCCAAGCGGTCTATCGACTACAGACGACCCCGCGCCACAGCGTGTTTGAGCAAAGCCGACGGCAATTCGCGTACCATCGCGGCCGAATGCGTACGGCATATTTGGGGCGTAGTGGGCGGGTTGTTCGGTGGCTGGGCGGGCTTTTGTCCGTGGTGGCTGTTGTTGGGGGTCTCGCCGTGTTGGCTTCTGGTGCGGGTGCCGTGGCGCGCGGCGGGGGGTTGGGTGCTCGGTCTGCTGGCTTGAGTGGCTTGGATGTGATGCCGTTTCCCGGGACGCCTGATGCTGCTCCTGGGACCCACGTCGTGTTTCCGGCGGTTGCGCGCTCTGAGCTGGCTTGGGTGAGGGTGAGGGGGTCGCGCAGCGGCCTGCATGGGGGCCGCTTGAGTGCTCAGCCGGGGGGGCGGGGGAGTGCTTTTGCGCCGAGGCGGCCGTTTACGCCCGGAGAGCGCGTGTCGGTTGTTGCGGCATTGCGCTCGGCGGTGGTGGCGAGCGCGTCCGGTGCGCCTGGGGGGCGGGCGTTGCGCTTCTCGTTCACCGTTGCCAGGCCGGTGACGGAGTCCTCACGGCGCGCTCAAACCAATAAGGCCGCGTCGCGTAAGACCACTCGGTCGTATGTCTCCGCGCCCAACATCCACTCACCGATCATCCACCTCTCGGGAAAGCTTCCTGGGGCGCACACCGGAGACATCTTCCAAGACGAGGACTTTTCTGGTTGGGCGGGTCCGTACATCCTCGACCCTGAGGGGCGACTCGTGTGGATGCAACCCACCGGCAACCTCCTCGCGATGGACCTTCGAGTCCAGCACTACGCCACCCAGCCGGGCCAAACTGCCCAGCCTGTCCTCACCTATTGGAAGGGTTACTTAAAGGGACCCGGCGATGGGGACGGTCAAGGGGTGATCCTCAACCAGTCATACCAGCAGATTGCGACCGTGAGCGCCGTTGATGGTTACGCCAAAGACGGTATCGACGCTCACGAGCTGACCCTGACGCCCGGCGGAGACGCTTTCGTGACGGTTTACGTTCCTACACGACACAACCTAACTTCGGTGGGAGGGCCGCCTAATGGGACGGTGATCGACTCAATCGTTCAGGAAATCAACGTCCGCACTGGCAAGGTCGTCTGGGAATGGCATGCATTAGGTCACGTCCCACTAAGGGATACTCACGCCGGCACGCCCACTCCAGGACAACCGTACAACGCATACCACATAAATTCGATTCAGCAGCTATCGAACGGAAACGTGGTGATCTCCATGCGAATGACCTGGGCTGCGTATGAGATCAGCAAGAAGACGGGACACATCGTGTGGGAGCTTGGCGGCAAGCACTCGACCTTCAAGATGGGGCACGGCACGCGTTTCTACTGGCAGCACGACGCGGAACTCCATTCCCACGGCCTGGTGACTATCTTTGACGACGGCGCGACGCCCCCTGAGGAGAAGCAAGCTCGCGCACTTGAGATCCACCTCGACCTTCGCCACAAGAAGGCGACGCTGGTGCATGCGTTCAAGCACAAGCCGCGGCTTCTTGCCTACAGCGAGGGCAATATGCAGTTACTGCCGAACAGGAAAGTGTTCGTTGGGTGGGGGACGGTTCCCAAGGGCATGGCGTCGGGCTACTCCGAGTACTCACCTAACGGCCACCAGATCTTCGCCGGTTCGTTCGTGTGGCCAGTCAGCTCATACCGGGCCTACCGCTTCTCATGGACCGGAACGCCAACTTACCCTCCGGTGATTGCTGTGCGGACGACCTCGAACGCGAAGGTGTATGACGTGTACACAAGCTGGAACGGCGCCACTAAGGTGGCGAAATGGCAAGTACTGGGCGCGACCAGCGAAGGGGGTCCCTACACCGCGATCGGGTCCCGGGTGTCGCGTTCTGGTTTCGAGACGAGGATCCCGGTCCACACCAGTGAAACGGGTGACGCCTGGTTTGAGGTGCAAGCGCTCGGTGCCAAAAACCAGCCGCTACAGAACGGCACCTCTCAGCCAGCCGCGCCCCAGGCGCCCTAGCTGAAATGCGCGGCGTAGAGAGACAGGGGCGTGTTGTTCAATGGTTGGGCGGGCTTGTGGCCGTGGTGGCGGTTGTGGGTTGTGTGGCTGTGCTGAGCCCGGGGGCGGGTGCTGTGGCGCGCGGGCGGGGGTCGTCCTTGGGGTCGTCTGCTTCTGGTGGTTTGGATGTGTTGCCGTTTCCGGGTACGCCTGATGCTGCTCCTGGGACGCGGATCGTATTCCCGGCGGTTGCTCTCTCGCAGCTGGCGTCGGTGCAGGTGAGGGGGTCGCGCAGCGGGCTCCATCAGGGTCACCTGAGTGTTCAGCCTGGGGGGCGGGGGAGTGCTTTTGCGCCGAGTCGGCCGTTTATGCCCGGAGAGCGTGTGTCGGTTGTTGCGGGTTTCCGTTCGGCGGCGGCTGGGAGCGCGTCCGGTGCGCCTGGCGCCCGGATGTTGCGGTTCTCGTTTACTGTCGCCAGGCCGGTGATGGAGTCCTCGCGGGCTCAGAGAAATACGGTCGCGTCGCCTACGACCACTCGGTCGTACGTCTCCGCGCCCAACATCCACTCACCGGCAGTCAAGGATGCCGGTAAGGTCTCAGATCCAGCCGCAGGCGACATATTCCTCGACTCGCAGGACTCCGGCGTGTCGAATGGGCCATACGTTCTGGATCCCCACGGCAACCTGGTCTGGATGCAGAATACAAGCGCCGATTTCGCGGCCGACGTCCGCGTGCAGAAGTACTCAATTCATCCCCGGGGTCGCAGCCAGCCCGTCCTGACCTATTGGCGGGGCTACCTGAAAGGCGAGGGAGAGGGCGACGGTATCGGCCTCATCCTCAACCAGTCCTACCAGCAGGTTGCATCGCTTCAAGCGGGCAACGGCTACGCCAAGGACGGCCTCGACTCGCATGAGCTGACACTTACGCCGAATGGCACGGCACTGGTGACCGTCTACGCCACGACGAAATACAACCTTACATCGGTAGGCGGGCCACCAAACGGCAAGGTCGCGGATTGCATCATCCAGGAGATCAACGTCCATACCGGGAAGGTTGTCTGGGAGTGGCACTCGCTTGGGCACGTGCCGATCAAAGACTCGTATCAGGCCTACATCCCCGGCCAACCATACGACGCCTACCACCTTAACTCCATTCAGCGACTCCCCAACGGCAATGTGCTGATTTCGATGCGCAATACATGGGCTGCGTATGAGATCAGCAAGAAGACGGGACACATCGTGTGGGAGCTTGGCGGCAAGCACTCGAGCTTCAAGATGGGCTCGGGAACGCGCTTTTACTGGCAGCATGACGCCGAGCTGCACCCG
Source organism: uncultured Solirubrobacterales bacterium (assembly GCA_963808655.1). Classification (GTDB taxonomy): domain Bacteria; phylum Actinomycetota; class Thermoleophilia; order Solirubrobacterales; family Solirubrobacteraceae; genus Palsa-465. The sequence goes on along the minus strand of CAWEGZ010000020.1, from coordinate 19,264 downwards.
CATGATCTTCTATCCGTCTTTGACGACGGGGGCGCGCAAGAGAAGCAGGCACGCGCGCTCGAGATGCACCTCAGGATGAAGGGCAAGAAGGCCTCGCTGGTCCATGCCTTTGCGCACGACCCTCGGCTAAAGGCGTACAGCGAAGGCAACGTGCAGCTACTACCAAATGGAAATGTGTTCACGAGCTGGGGTAACGTACCCAAGGGCATGGCGTCGGGCTACTCCGAGTACCGGCCCAGTGGCAAGCAGATCTTCAAGGGCACGTTCGTGTGGCCAGTGAACACATACCGGGCCTACCGCTTCTCGTGGACGGGAACGCCAACCTACCCTCCGGTGATCGCTGTGCGGACGACCTCGAACGCGAAGGTGTATGACGTGTACACAAGCTGGAACGGCGCCACTAAGGTGGCGAAATGGCAAGTACTGGGCGCGACCAGCGAAGGGGGTCCCTACACCGCGATCGGGTCCCGGGTATCGCGGTCCGGTTTCGAGACCAAGATCCTGGTCCACACTCGCGAAACCGGTGACGCCTGGCTTGAGGTGCAAGCGCTCGGTGCCAAAAACCAGCCTCTACAGAACGGCACCTCTCAGCCAGCCGCGCCCCAGGCGCACTAGCGGGTCCCTGCAAGTTCGGCAGCATCGAGCGTCCGAGCTCGCGCTCTCATTCTGCCGACGTGAACAGCATGCCGTCGATTCGCCGCAGAGTTCCGAGCGTCTTATCGTCTCGAAGCCGCTCGCGGAACGCCTGCTCGCGCCAGGGATCCCACTGCGCGCTGAGGAGACGGCCGCTGACGCCTGCGGCCTTCTCGGAGAGGAGGAAGCAGACCAGCTCGCTCACCTCGCTCGCAGGAAAGCCGCCACGCGCGAGTTGCTGCTTGGTCCGGGCGTGGTAATCCTCACCGGCCGCCGCTGGCCCCGCCGCCAGCGTCGCCTCATGGATCTCGGTCGCGACGAATCCAGGTGCGACCGAGTTGATTTCGACCTCCCCCCTCAGCGCGTACGCCACGTTTTCGGTCAGCCTAACAACGGCTGCCTTGGAGGCGGCGTAGGCGTCGTAGCGCGACAGCGGCGAGGTCGCGCCTCCCCCCGAGAACGTCACCGCCCGGCCTTGGGTCGAGCGCAAGCGCGGGAGCGTGTGGTGGAGCGCGAGCATTGTGCCCATGAGGTTCACCGCGATCGCTTCAGCAAAACCCTGCGGGCTCACCTCATCAAGCGGCCCGATCGGGCCCTGGACGCCGGCTGCTGCTACCAACCCATGGAGTGGGCCTGCGGCGTCGAGCGTCTTCATGGCGGCGGGCCAAGCCCTCGTCTCCGCGACGTTGAACGCAAGGGGAACGTGACCCTCGCCGTCCAGAGTTGTAACCGCGCCCTCCACGGCTGCGCGGTCGCGAGCGACGATCGACACCGACGCGCCGCGCCGTGCGAGCGCCCGACTCACCTCCAAGCCGATTCCGCGCGAGCCCCCAGTGACCAGCACGCGCCGCCCATCAAACTCCCGAGTCATCGCCGAACCCCGATCGCGAGAGGGTACCGGGACATGCCGCAGCTTCCGCGTCGAGCCTTGAGGGGCCTGCGAGAGACGGACGCTTCGCCGCGGGTCGCCCCATTTGGCACGATGACCGCCTGATGGCGCAGCCGAGTCAGGCTCCTAATACGGAGCGCCAGCGCGCGTGGCGAATCATCGGCTGGCTGATCGTGGCTGGAGCCGCAGTCGTCGGGGCCCTGTCCGTGATTCTCATCTCCGGGTCTTCCGGCCCTGGTACTCGCCATCACTCCGCGGCAGGAGGTCACGGCCTCGACTCGCGAAGCGGGCAACCGTTCCGCTATTGCGCGCACCGCGCCGCCGTATTCAAGGGCCACAGCTCATTCGTCGGCCTCACCGATCCGCTCGTGCAGACCTACTCGAGCGAGCGGGGCTGCGCGCTCGGGCTCCTGGCCGCCGACCAGATCGGTTATTTTCGCGGCGTCATCTCTTGGCCGCAGGTTCAACCGACGCCAGGCACCTACAACTTCGCACCCTACGACCAGCTGGTCACGCAGCTTGCGCAGCACCACATACGCTTCCTGCCGGGTTTACTGGGAAGCCCTCGATGGATCTCGACCGGCCCTGCGGGCGGAAAGCGCTTTGCCTCGTACCCGCCCGCGGACCCCACGGAGTTCGCGTCCTTCGCTGCGTTATGCGTACGTCGCTATGGGCCAGGTGGGTCGTTCTGGCGGGCGCATCCGAAGCTGCCGTATTACCCGGTGCTGGCGTGGCAGATCTGGAACGAACCGAACCTCGTTCAGTCCTGGAGGCCGCGGACTAACGCCACGGCATACGTCCGGCTTTTACAAAGCGCCTACCGAGCGATCAAGACGGTGGATCCGCACGCGACTGTGGTTACCGCCGGAATGCCGTTCTTCACTGCGAGCAGAGAGCGGTCGTTCCTGACCCAGCTCTTTCGGGCGGGCATGGCGGGCAGCTTCGACGCGCTCGCGATCCACAGTTACTCGCGAACTCAGGCCCCCCAGCGGCTAGAGCTGGCACGCCAGATCATGGACCGCTTCGGCGCCCAGCATGCGCAGCTGTGGGCGACGGAGCTCGCCTGGGCAAGCGGACCGCCAGATCCATGGGCGGTCAACCCGCGCACCCAGGCAAGCGCGATCAGCTCTTTTTTCGACTGGGTCGCCCGCAACCGTGTCCGGCTGGGACTGCGCGAGGTCATGTGGTACAGCCTGCAGGACCATGTCTACGGGCCCGACCCCAAATGGTGGGGGTACCACCTCGGTTTGCTCACCCTGCGACGGCAACCGAAGCCGAGCCTGGACGCGCTTGGCGCGGCCGCGAAGAGATTCGATCAGTGAACGACTACCTCCGTGGCGTCTGAGCGCTTATCCGTTCCGGGGCGGCGCCCGTTTCGAGCGTCGACTGGGCCACGCGCTCGTGGCGACCGTCATCGCGCCGAGCGCGATACCCAGCGCCGCGAGCACGATGATCATCGGCGCCGACAGTCCTCCGACGCTTGCCGACTGAACCGCTGGGCCGAGATGATGCCGCCTTCCAGGCGCGGGTAGAGTCAGCAAGGCCTGACCTGCGAGCCCGTGCTCCCGTCTGATTCGGCGTATCAGGCTGGGGGAGAGGACGGCTGCGAGTGCCTGCTGCCCAGCCCGTGGCGTGTGTGCCCCCGTGCTTCCTGGTACCGAGTCGCAGTACTGGTTGAGCGCACTGTCCGCCGGATTGTTGCAGCGCGGCCCCGCCGCCGCCTTGCGCGTCGAGCCCCCCGGTAGCAGTACGATCCCCAGGACGACGACCAGGGCGATCGGCACAATGGCCAGTAGGGGTTTCCGCACGTGCCGCGCCATGGCCGTCCTGAATCACGCCGGATGCTAGCCGATCGACCTGCACCCCAAATAGAGCATGAGAAGCGTGGGGGCGTGAGGCGCGGTGGAAGCGAGCTTCGCCTGTCCGCCGCGCTCGCCTTCGCGGCGACCGCCGCTCTGGTCCTCCTGTACGCGCTGCGTGGTGGCGGTTCGTACGACATCGTCACATTCGAGGAGTACGGCCTGGCGATCTGGTGGATCCTGGCGATCGCCATCGCTCTGGGCGTGCTGCCTCGTCGCCGTCCGGCGTGGCCGATGCTGGCATTGATCGGTGCCCTGGCGGCCTATGCCGGCTGGACAGCGCTCAGCCTGGCGTGGACCCAGAGCGCAGAGTTGACGACCGAAGAACTGGCGCGCTCTCTCGACTACCTTGGACTTGTCGCGCTGCTCGGTCTGACGCTGAGCCGAAGCACATGGCGATCGGCCGCCACGGGGCTCGGATTCGGCGCGCTGCTGGTGTGCGTCGTAGCTGTGGGTAGCCGGCTCGACCCGACGCTCTTCGGCCATGACCAAATCGATGCTGCGTACCACATCGATCGGCTGAGCGTCCCGTTCGGATATTGGAACGCGGTCGCGGCCTGGGGCGCCATGTGCGTCGCCCTGGCGCTGACCTGGAGCGCGCATGACGACTCTTTGGTGCGGCGGACCATTGCGCTTGCGCTCGTTCCGGTAGCGGGCCTTACGATCTATCTGACCTATTCCCGTGCCGGCGTCGCTGGCGCCGCCCTGGCTGTGATTGCGGCCCTCGTGTTCAGTCGCAGCAGGATCACTACGCTCCTGCATGCGGGCATTGCCGCCAGCGGCACCGCACTTGCGATCGTCGCCGTCAGGTCCGAACACGAGATCGCCCGCGGCACGGGGACCCAGGGAGCCTCCACCGTCCTCGGGGCGCTGCTGGTTGCAGCTGCTGCGTGCGTCTGCGTCTCGCTGCTCACCCGACTGTTGCGCATTGACCGCGCACGCGTCCCACGTCCGCTCGTCACCCCCCTGGCGATCGCCGGCCTGATCGTCGTGCTCGTGCCCGCGGTGGCCTTCGGTCCACACCTGATCAGCAAGGGCTGGCACTCCTTCACCAGTCCGGTCGTGACGGCCTCCGCGACGAACCCAACCGCACGTTTGACCTCACTATCAGGCAGTCGCTACCCACTATGGAAATCCGCGTTCAAGGACTTCCGGGCCCACCCCGTTGGTGGCACGGGGGCCGGCACGTTCGCCTTCTGGTGGAACCAACACGGGACGACCGGCGAGGCGGTGCGAAACGTGCACAGCATCTGGCTAGAGAGCCTTGCCGACCTCGGCGTCCCAGGATTCCTTCTGATCGCCGCCGTTGTTCTGGCAGCCATCCTCATCGGCGTGATCGCGCGCAAGAGGGCGCGGCGCACGACGACCGCCGGCGTAGCTGGAGCGCTGCTCGCGGTATTCGTGGTCTATCTCTTTCACGCGAGCGTCGACTGGATGTGGGAGTCCACCGCTGTCACGGTGTTTGCGATCGGCGGGATTGCGATCGCGGGAGCCAGACTGTCGGGAGACCGCTGGCGGCTCCGCCTACCGCTTCGGGCTCTCGTTGCCCTCGTAGCGGTCGTCTGCGGACTCGTGCAGCTTCCCGGTCTCCTGTCCACCTCTGAGATCCGCCGAAGCCAGGCCGCCGAGCACGCCGGCAATGCCTCTCTCGCGGTGACATGGGCGCGCGACGCTGTCAGGGCCGAGCCGTGGTCGGCGAGCGCGTACGAGCAGGAGGGGCTGGTACTCGAGTCCGCGGGCCAGCTGACGGAGGCCAAGCAGGAGTTGAGCGACGCAATCGAGAACGAGCCATTCAACTACCGCCACTGGCTCATCCGCTCACGGATCGAGACGGAGCTGGGCCAGCTCAGGCCCGCGATCCGTGACTACCTCCGCGCGCATGAGCTCCGTCCCAGTGCCGAGGTGTTCGTGCTGGCACGCTATTTCAGGGGCCGGGATAACCGTCCCGTTCGCTAGAGGGCCTGGTTCCCTGCGCGGCGCGTCCGCCGTCGATTTCTCGGCCTTTGAATCCTTCGGGGGAGGATCTCCGACATGGCAACCGAGGGTGCAGGGTTGCAATTTGCCTAAAAGCTGAGTTATTGTTATACCCAGGCAAGAGCGACGGTGATGTGCGAGGTGGGGGGCTGTTCTACCCCATGCTGAGCCTCCTTCGTCCATCGCCTCGAACTCCAAGGAAAAGGGGACAACAGGAATGACTGGACGAGCCCGGCGGGGATGCCGGACCGCAATAAAGCCGCATCTTTCCATGCTGCGATTCGGGCTGGCCCGGAAGGCGCTGCTGGTGGCGGGCATTTCGCTCATGGCAGGTGGATTCATCGCCTGGCCGGCGGCGGCCTCGGGAAAGAAGGAGATTGGATTCGAGGCGGGTGCCTACGGGACCCGCGTCGAGCTGCTAGGGGTCGTCAGGTCAGGCCCTTCGGCAGCGGCCGGCATTGGCGGCGGCGGCTGCACCACGAAGACTGGCCAGCGCGACAGGAACACGCTCGCGACACTTAACGTTTCGCCGGTTCTGAAGACCGGCGCGATCGACAACAGCGCGGCGTCCAGGAAGACGCACACCGGCGTAGCGGCGACGGCGTCGTCGCGGATCGCGCACGTCAGCCTGCTCAAGGGCTTGATTCGGGCGACAGCGGTCAAGGAAGTCGCGACGACATCCCGGAATAGCTCCACCGGCGCTTATTCGAATTCCGCCAAGGGCACGAAGTTCGTCGACCTGGTGATCGCTGGGCACCACATCAAGGCGACGCCAAAGCCGAACACCAGGATCGGCCTGCCGGGAATCGGCTACGTCATCTTCAACCAGCAATCACCGGGTAACTCGTATAAGACGCACGCCTTCAAGGTGGAGGGAATCCACGTCGTCGTGACCGTGCGCAATAAGCGCGCGAAGATCGGCACCCAGGTCGTGGTGGCCGCGGCTGGCAGTGCGTTGACTGCTCCGGCCAAGGGTCTTCTGGTCGGGGGCGCATATGGTGCCAAGGCCAACGTCGGCAAGCTGCTGATTGTCGGGGCCACCTTCCCGGTGGGCTTGGGCTGCACCGGCACCGATGGCAAAACGCTGACCAACTCGGCGGTTTCGAGTCACCTCCCGCTGTTGCTGAAGACGGGCACGATCAAGTCGACCGCAGAGGGCACTATCAGCCCCAAGGTCTTGGCAAGGACCTCGTCGCGGATTCAGGGCCTGAACCTGCTGCACGGCACGGTCACCGCCCAGGTGATCAAGGCCGGGGTGAGCGCGGCCGGTAACCCGCCCAAGCTGCGCGATAACTCGACCTTCGTCAGCCTGAAGATCAACGGCAAGCCATTGCTGAACGTCAAGGCGAACACCAAGATCAGGTTGGCGGGGCTTGGAACTCTGTGGTTGCACCGGGAGATGAAGACCGGCCGCGGAATCATCGTGATCATGGTCCAGCTCATCATCGGCAACCCACACAACTCAGCGCACCTGCCCAAGGGCGCCGAGGTGGATATCGGATATGCGAGCGCCGGGGTCCTGTGACCTCCGGCAGGAGCTGAATCAGGAGTGGTACCGGAGGCCGGCGAAAATCGCCGGCCTCCAGCCTTTTGGCGTGCAGCGGCAAGCCGGGTGGCCACTCCCTCGCCTGTATCAGGCGGCCGACTGCTCGCGCTCGAACTCTTGGACGAGATCGCGGTAGGCGCGGCGTAAACCGTCCTTTACGCCAATCCGGGCACGCCAGCCGAGCGTGCGCTCGGCGTGCGACGGATCGATGCAGGAGCGTCGCAGCTCACCGTCGCGAAGTGGCAGCAACTCGGGCTCGATTGAGCTGCCCGCCTCTGCCGCCAGCGTGGCATAGACGTCCTCGACGGAGGTCTCGAATCCTGTGGACACGTTGAACGTGCCGCGCACGCCGCTCGCCCGGATCATGGCCTCGACCACATCCGCCACGTGGATGTAGTCTCGGGTCGGCTTGCCGTGACCATACATATGGGCGCGCTCCCCGCGCCACAGCGCGTGGCTGAAGATCGCCACCACGCCCACCTCGCCCTGCGGGCTCTGGCGCGCGCCGTAGACGTTGGCGAGCCGCAGCACGGTATGTGGAATGCGCGTGGAGTTGGCCCAGGTGTTGATGTAGGCCTCGGCTGCCCACTTCGACGCGCCGTACGGCGCGATCGGTGAGGGAACGAACCGTTCCGGCGTCGGCAGTGGCGCCAGGTTCCCGTACAACGCGCCGGCGCTTGAGGTGAACACGAGCGGGGCCTGGCATCGCTGGGCAGCCTCGAGCAGGTTCAAGGTTCCCCGGACGTTGACGTCGCAGTCCCGGCGGGGGTCTCTCACGGATTTTGTGATCGAGGACTGGGCGGCGAGATGGTAGATAACCGTCGGTGCCGCCGCGTCGATGACGGAGTCAAGACGCCTGGGATCGTCGATATCGAGTCTTTCAAAATCGGCTTCCGGGTTGACTCGCACCATGTCCCCGGCCGACAGATCGTCGATCGCGACCACCCGGTTGCCCTCGGCAAGCAGCGCATCGACCAGGTGCGAGCCGACGAATCCGGCGCCTCCCGTGACCACAAACGTGTCCGTCATCTCACCACTCCCACCGGGTCTAGTCGTTGGCCTGCACGTCGCCGGGCACGCGAGATCGCCCCGGCCGGCGGAGCATAACGAGGGCCGCTGGGGCTAAGCGGACGGACCGGAAACGGCTTCATCGCGAGGCCCCTGCTCCTTTGCCTGGAACTCCGTCACCAGCTCGCGGTAGGTTCGGGGAAGTCCCTCGGCGACGGTGATCTGCGCGCGCCATCCGAGCTTCCGCTCCGCATGAGAGGGGTCCAGGCACGAGCGCTCTAGCTCGCCCTCGCGTAGCGGGAACATCTCTGGCTCAATCTTCCTTCCTGCCTCCGCGGCCAAGATCGAGTAGAGCTGTTCCACTGAGGTCTCGATCCCAGTGGCGAGGTTGAACGTGCCGTGCGTCCCCGTGGCCCTGAGCATGGCCGCGACCACGTCGGCTACGTGGATGTAGTCGCGCGTTGGTCTGCCCTCACCAAACATGCGCGGTCGCTCCCCACGCCAGAGCGCGTGGCTGAAGATGGAAACCACCCCTGCCTCGCCATGCGGGCTTTGCCGTGGGCCGTACACGTTTCCCAGCCTGGCGACCGCGTGCGGTAGGCGCGTGGAGTTGGCCCAGGTGTTGATGTAGGCCTCGGCCGCCCACTTCGACGCTCCATATGGCGCCAGCGGCGCGGGGATGAAACTCTCTGGCGTGGGGATGGGCGCCTCATTTCCATACAGGGCACCGCCCGTGGATGTGAAGATCAATGGCGCGCGGTGCCGGCGAGCGGCCTCGAGCAGGTTGAGCGTTCCCTGCACGTTCACGTGGCAATCCCGGTAGGGGTCGCTCACGGACGCGGTCACCGACGCCTGGGCGGCAAGGTGGTAGATCGCGGTCGGCGACGTGCGATCCAGAAGCGAGTGCAGGATCGCACGATCGGTGATGTCGACCGTCTCGAGCTCTGCCTCCGAGCTCACACGAGCAGGGTCGCCGGTGGAAAGGTCATCCACCACGATCACGCGCTTGCCCGCCGCGAGCATGGCGTCGGTGACGTGCGAGCCGATGAAGCCCGCGCCGCCGGTGACTACGACCGTGTCCGGCACGCTAGACGAGGGCGGTTGAGGTCACGGTGCGCGCAGAATAGCCGGGTGCCGGATCATGCCGGCTGGCACACGCGCACCGCAGCCTAGAGCGGGATGCCCCGGAGTGGGAACCAAGTCCCGAGGTGAGGCTCAACGGGAAGCTCGGCGGGAAGCTCGGCGGCGAGCAGGTGCTCCCGTTCTTTATCCCGATACTGCCCGTCGGCCGCGAGCGCCACCGGTGAGAACACGCCCCACCTGAAGTGATAGGTCAGATAGACCTGACGGCCGAGCTCATCATCGAAGACGAAGACTGCGCATAGCAGTCTCTCCCGCCATCCGTCCGCCTCGAGCGCAGAGCCGACGGCGTGAACGCGCTTCACCAGCTCGCCGAAAGTGTCGCTGCGAACGATCAACCAGCGAAACGCGTAGGGATCGTCAGAGCTCTCGAGCCGCTCTTCGCCGCTCGCTCCATTCCACCGCCGCCGACGCTCGAGCGACTAGGCCGCGGAACTCGTCCTCCGCAAGCGGATGCAGCACGATTCCGCCACTTCCGCGAGGCGTCAGGCGCAGCTGCTCCTCTAGCCGCGGTCCGATACTCGCGAGTGCGAAAAGTCGGTCGAGCGACGGCCGTGAAGAACTCCTTCGCCCGTTTGCAAGCTTGCCCAGCTTCATGAAGCTCATCTCATCGCTTGCGTCGCGATGCCCCTGCGCGAACCTCTTACGGTCCGATCAATGCACTCTACAACTACTTACCAGTGAGAGATTTCGTGGAATTTAGAGCGCCGACTAGCCTGGAGCGCCAGGTAGCCCGAGTTCAGCCGAAGAGTCCTAGATCGGGATCCCCCACAGGGGGAACCATCGCTCCAGCTCCGGCTCGACGGGCAGCTCGGCGCCCACTTGCGCCTTCAGCACGAGCTCCCGCTCGTTGTCGCGGTTCTGGGTGTCCCCGGAGGAGGCTTCACCTGCGATCTGCGTCGAGGTGCCCGATCCGTGGCGCGGCGCGGTGCCCCGCGACCGGCGCGAAGGGATAGAAGAAACCCCGCTTGTAGTTGTAGATCCAGTAGATGGGCCGCTTGCGCTCGTCCTCAAACGAGAACACCGCGCACAGCACACGGTCGCCATAACCGCCGGATTCGAGTGCGCCGCTGACCGCGTTGATGCCAACCACCAGCTGATCGAAGTCCTGGCCGCGGAGAATCAGCCAGCGGTACCCGTACGGATCGTCCGAGCTCTCCACGGTCGTGGCGCTATCGGACGCGGTCGCCTTGACCACCTCCTCCATGTCGCGCACGATGGAAAGGAAATCCGCAGTCTGGAGGGGGTGAAAGACGATCCCGGCCGCGTCGCGGGAGGTGACCTGAAGCTCGGTCTGGAACGTGACGTACGCGGTCGAGATCGCAAAGAGACGATCAGGCGCCGGACCGGGCAGCTTCCGCCGGCCGAGGATCACATCGAGCAGTCCCATCGCCGCTCAGCTTAGGGGCCTGAGCTCCGCCCGGGCTTGCTCGGCGAAGCGAACGTCTCGACCGGCGCCCGAAGCGGCGCGGACCCGAGCCAGTCCGGATGCTCCTCGTACCACTGGACGGTGCGCCGAAGCCCATCCTCCAAGCCCACCTTCGGCTCCCAGCCCGTCAGAGCTCGCAACTTGGCGTAGTCGACCCATTGCCGCTCAATCTCACCTAGGGGAGTCCCGCTGCCGCGCACATCCGGGACGACGCCCGTCCCGGCGAGCCGGCAGATGATCTCGGCGACCTCGAGCACCGTGTACGGCCGCCCGCCGCCGGCATTGAACGCCTCCCCGGCGACCCCAGCGCCTTCACCTGCGTCAGGATCGGCCTCCCCAAGCGCCTGCCAAAGGGCCAGATAGGCCGCGACCGCATCCGCCACAAAGAGGTAGTCGCGCTGCGGAGCACCGTCCGAGCGAATCACCGGCGGCACGCCACGGAGCGCCGCGGTCATGGTCTCGGGCACGAGCCTGGACTCATTCGCGTCGCCGCCCCCATAAACATTCGCGAACCGGGTGACCACGACGGGCAGTCTCCACGTATGCCAATACGAGCGGGCGACCATGTCGGCCGCTGCCTTCGAGGCTTCGTATGGATAGCGCGGCTGGAGCGAGGTCTCCTCGCGGTATGGCAGCTGCGCCTGGCTGCCATAAGCCTTGTCGGAGGAAGCAACGATCACCCGCTCGACGCCCTGCTGTCGGCAAGCTTCGAGCACCGTCCAAGTACCGCCGATGTTCGTCTCGAATGTTGCGAGCGGGCCGCGCCGCGCCGTAGGTACGATCGTCTGCGCTGCGAGATGGAAAACCGATCGGATCTCGTATTCGGCGATGGCGCGGGCGACGAGGCCCTGGTCGCAGATGTCGCCCTCGACTACGTCGAGCTGAGACTCGAGTCCCATCGTCACGAGCGCCGAGCGGAGCGGACGGTCTCGGCGGACGACGCAGACGCGGGCGCCCGCACCGACCAATGCATCGACGAGCCACGAGCCGATCAGGCCGTAGCCCCCGGTGACGAGAACACGATGCCCGTTCAGGTCCATACCTTCCAAGGCGCGCTCCCGCTCTGCCAGAGGTCATTGAGCGCCACGACGTCCTTGTAGGTGTCCATACAGTGCCAAAAGCCATGGTGGTAGTAGGCGCGTAGCTCCCCGGCGGCGGCCAAGCGCTTGAGCGGCTCGCGCTCGAGCATCGAGTCTGGGCGGAGGCGCTCCAGCACCTCGCGCTGGAAGCAGAAGAAGCCGCCGTTCACCCAGTGCTCGCTGCGCGGTTTCTCGGCGAAGCGCCGGACGATGCCGTCCCCGTTGAGCTCGGCTACTCCGAAGGGCAGTTCGGGGCGAACGACCGCCATTGTGCCGGCCGCTTCGTGGCGGCGGTGATACTCGAGCAGTCGGCCCAAGTCGAGGTTCGCGAGCCCGTCGGCATAGCTGACGCAGACCTCCGAGCGCTCGAGCGACGCGGCCGCGCGGCGCAGCCGTCCTCCCGTGGGCGTTCGGGGACCCGTGTCGATGCACCTCACGGTGACGCCATCGGGCCAATCCTCGGCATCCACAAAGCGCTCGATGGCCTCGGCACGAAACCCCGTCAGCAGCAGCACCTCGGAGAATCCGCGCGCGAGGTGCATCTGGATCACGTGCCAAACGATCGGTCGGCCTCCGATCTCGACCAGCGGCTTTGGTAGCGCTGGCGCCTGTGCCCGGAGCCGGGTGCCCGCGCCGCCGCAGAGGATGGCCACGGGGGGGAGGGGCGAAGAGCCGTCGGGCACGCCGGGGATTATTCACCGGGCGCGCGGTCGCTGCAGGGACTGCGAGGTCGCTGCCCGATCATCGATCTCGCGCAAGGAACGGTTCAGACTTGCAATCCGCCGCTTACGTGGGTTAGGGTTCTACCCCACAAGGCGCGGCGCAGGCGAACTGTCGGGGATCGACCAACTCACACCGCCTGCCCGCAGAGGTCAAACAAATAGGGGGTAGGAATGCATCGAGGGTTTTCGCAGGGACGCGGCATTGCGGAGGACCGCCTTCGCAGAGTGGGGAAGACACCCAGCCGTCTCCTGTGCTCGCTGGCGGCATCGAGCCGTCTTTGTCGGATGGCACTCTTGACAGGCGCCGCGCTGGTCGCGCTCGGCGCGACCGCCTCGGTCGCTTCGGCGCAGTTGCATGTCTACGTTGGCTACGCGGATACTTTGCGGGCCAATCCGACGCACTTCCCGACGCCGTGGGCGCCGGTGGTACGTGTCTACGGCAACACGTGCGTCAAGAAAACCTGCGACAACGGGGCCGTCCGATTCGTCAACAATGACAAGACGCCGGTCACGATCAAATCCGTCGCCGTCAAGCTGAGCACGTGCACTTATAGATCTTGGCCCAACAACCTCAAGGTCGGCGCCGGCAAGGAGATCATCCTGGGCAATGAGGGCCGCAAGGGCATGACGGGGTGCTCGAAGAAGATCGACGGGTTCGATACCTCGGAGGTGGGACCGCACGGCAAATACTGGAGCGGCAACTGCCACCAATCCGGAATCATCCCGCAGGTCATCGTCACGACCTCTGCCGGCAGCAAGACATTCCGCGACACGGGCAAGGTTCTGAACACCGGCGGGGTGGATAGCGCAAAGTGCCCCAAGGGCAGCAAGAACAACGAGTCCAGCCAGTGGACGCCGATCGGCAGCCAGCGCTGCACGGGCGCCGTGTTGTCGCTCGCGCCGCCGAGCCAGAAGCACGGCATCCACACGGCGGCGACCGTTACTGCGACGCTGCGCAACAGCGGCGGCAGGCACTGTGGCAAGCCGCTGCAGGGCGCGATCATCAAGTTCCGCACCCTCTCGGGGCCGAACAAGGGCAAGACCGCCAGGATCGTGACCAACACGCACGGCAAGGCGCCCTACACGTACACGAGCACCCGGACCGGAACCGACAGGTTGCGGGCGAGCACCAGCAACCCGACCGGCTCCATCCACTCGAACGCGGTCAGGGTGATCTGGGTGAAGGGCCACCACCACGGTGGGCACCGCGCGGGGACCTTCTCGTGCCAGGGAACGGGAGCGCAGATCCTGACGCTCACGTTCGCTGTCTCAAACGCCAAGGACTCGCCGTGTCGGTCTGCCCACGCCAGCGTGTTGCACGTCAGCGGCAAGAAGAGCCTGGCGGTCACAGCGCATGCCGTAAGCTCGTCGACCCTGCTCAAGGCGGGCAGGCTGCCGAAGGCCGGCGATACCGCTGCCGCTAAGGCAAAGGTCGCCAAGGCTTCGATCGGCGCGATTCCGGGCCACAAGATCAGCCTCGGGGTCGTGACCTCGAAGGTCAAGGAGGTCTGCGTGAGGAGCAAGTCCGGCGGACTGAAGCTCGCGCGCGCGGCAACCTCCAGGGTAGCCAGCATCACGATCGACGGGAAGAAGACCGTCATTGGCAACAAGCCGGTGAAGATCCCGCTCGGTCCGCTGGCGACGATCTGGCTGAATAGGACGATCAGGACCACGCACTCGCTCACGCAGCGCGCAGTCGAGATCGACCTGGCCGGCAAGGTCCTGGTCATTCTGGCCCAGGCACAGGCTGACTACAGCGGCAGTCCGTGCAGCAGCACCTAGGTCATTAGATCAGTGGGATGTGGGGCTGGGGCCGGCGATCGCCGGCCCCAGCCTTTGCGCCTGGCGCCCCTGGCCCAGCGCAAGAATCGGTGCACACTTGCTGTAGTCCAGAAACTTGGGTTAGAGTTCTACCCCACGATTAGCGACTGAGCTGCAACCAGCGGGGTAGTCGCCCTGCCCCAAACCTCTCCGGGGACAAGGGTGACCGGCGGCCACAGCGCTTACATCGTTTGAGCCAGGGGGTGGCGTTGAGGGCCGGCGAAGGTCGCCGGCCCTCAGCCTATTGCGGCCAGCATCACAGCGGCGCGGACCGAAACCATCCGGGGGGGAGTCCCCGAGCGGCAGCTCCGGCGGTTTCAATCAGTCAGTCCGCCTCATGGTGTAGTTATTTACCCCTGCAGATGCAGTCCGAAAGCGGAAGACGCGGATCGCATGGGCGCGGGCGGGACCCGCTCGAAGGGCTGCGCGTGCTCATTGTCGGCGAGGATGCGCGCATTCGCCGGGTGATCCTCGACAGGCTCCCCCAGGTGCTCGTCGTCGGGGAGACGCGCAGTGCCGGCGATGCGATGGGAGCGGCCCGCAACTGCGGGGCCGAGGTGGTCGTGCTCGATGCCGCACTGCTCGACGGCGATGCCCTGGATCTGGCGGAACAACTCATCGCAAGAGCACATGCCAAGGTGGTCCTCCTCTGCGGGCCTGGGCAAGGTGACCTTCCGTTCACGGCCTTGCGCAAAGGCGTCCTCGGCTGCGTCGACAAGCGCAGGGACCTGACCTCGCTTCGCTTCGTCATGCGCGAGGTGGGGGAGGGGCGAGCCGCGCTCTCGCAGAGCATCGTATGTGACCTGGCCCGGCGGTTGCGGGCGCTGCCTGAGGGGCAGGTGGGGGTGCGGCCGGTCCGCAGCGTGCTGACTGGGCGTGAGTGGGAGACCGTCGATCAGCTCTGCCTGGGGCACTCGACCCAGGAGATGGCAACAGCACTGGGGCTGTCGGTGGCGACCGTGCGCATGCACATCAAGAACATCATGCGCAAGCTCGACGTCCACTCTCGCGCGGACATCGTGGATGCCGCCGGGACGCTGCGCGCGCGCGAAGCATTCGGCCACACGGCCTTGGCGGCTGCTGCGACCGAAAGGCGGTAATCCAGTCCGGCACGGACACGACCGCCCCCGTGGCCCCGCGCTTGCCCCGCCACGCGCAGCGGTGTGGCAACTCCCTCGGAGGGGTAAACCACTGCTACAGCATTCCGAGGCGAGGAGGGAGAAAGTGCGCTCGATCAAGTACGGGCTACCGCTCGCGGCGGGAATCGCCCTTTTCCTGGCGCCACCGGCGATCGGATCAACGCCCGGCTCAGCGTCCGGCTCGTTCGTGCTCACAGCCACGGCGCCAACGGCCGCCGCTCACTACGCCCCCACCTTCACGGGCAACGGCCGATTGGGGATCCGGGTCCCGCCGACCGGTCAGGGCTACGAGGGTGGCAGCGTGCCGACCCAGGCGGAGTTGGCTGGCTTCTACGCCAAGCCAACCCACGCTCCCAAAGCGTCCGAGTCCGTGCAGCAGCGCGCGAGCATCCCGGACTGGAGCACGCTCGCGTTCGGGGTTGGGGGGAAAACGTTCTCGCTCTCGACCGGCAAGGTGACGGGCTGGCGCCAGAGCATCGACCTGCGCACGGGGATCATCACCACCGACGCGACCTGGCGAGCGCCCGACGGCCGCGTCACGCGCTTGCGCTACCAGGTGCTGACAGATCGGGCCAACCAGTGGTTGGGCCTGGTGTCGTTGACCGTGACGCCGCAGTGGCGCGGATGGGCGACCGTCACCGACCTCATCGATGGATCGAGCGCCGCGCTGTCAGGCGGAACCGCGCCTTCGCTCACGAATCCCGGCCCCAGCGGGCACGACCGGGGAGCCTCACAGGACTGGGTGTCGATCGACACCCAGACCACCCGCATTCATGCCACGCTCGCCAGCACGCTGGGCGCCAGCGCCAGCGTGAAGGGCTCGGTCATGCCAGTGTCCGAGCCGTCGGGGGGCGTCGCCCAACGGATCGCCTTCAGGGTGAAGCCGGGGAGCAGCTACACACTCACGAAATACGTCGGCGTCGGCGACTCCCAGAACGTCGGGCAAACCGTTTCCGCAGCGCGCCGCATTTCGGCCAAGGGCGCGGCGACCGGGTATCGCTCTCTGGTCAAGGCCAACGACGCATCCTGGGCCCGGCTGTGGCGCTCCAGGGTCGAGCTACTCGGTGACCAGTCCCTGGCGACCGACGTGAACGCCAGCCAGTTCTATCTGTGGTCGAACACGCGCGACGGCGTGGACTGGAGCATCTCGCCGGCCGGACTTTCGTCCAATGGGTACGACGGCCACATCTTCTGGGATGCCGAGACATGGATGTACCCGTCGTTGCTGGCACAGCATCCTGATCTCGCCAAGAGCATCAACGCCTACCGACTGGCCCGCCTGCCCGAGGCCGAGCAGCACGCGCGGGCGACGGGCTATCGCGGCGCCCGCTTCCCGTGGGAGAGCGCTCTCAACGGCACCGAGCAGATTCCGCCACCCCCTTCGATCAACAGTGAAGGGCTCTATGAGCAGCACATCACCGCCGATATCGCGCTCGCGCAGTGGCAGTACTACCTCGCCACCGGCGATCGCCGCTGGCTCACCCGCGACGGCTGGCCGGTGATCTCGAAGGCGGCGGAATTCTGGGCCTCACGGGCGACCGCCGGGAGCAACGGCACGTACCACATCGACCACGTGACGGGCCCGGACGAGGAGAACCCGGACGTGAACGACGAGGCATACACGAACAACGCGGCTGCGACCGTGCTGCGAGACGCGACCACAGCGGCGACCGTGCTCGGCCGGTCCAGTCCCGCGAGTTGGTCCCGGATTGCGCGCGGCCTCGTCCTGCCGGTGGATCACACGCCACCGCATCACCCAGAGTTCTCGGGCTACAAGGGCCAGATGGTCAAGCAGGCCGACGTGACGATGCTCCAGTACCCCTGGGGGCGTCGGATGCCGCGCAACCTGGCGCTCGGCGACCTCAACTACTACGTGCCCCGCACCGATCCGGGCGGCCCCTCGATGAGCGACGCGATCAACTCGATCGACACCTCGGGGCTCGCGGCCCCCGGTTGCGCTAGCTACGTCTACACGGAGCGCAGCTACCAACCGTTCATCAGGGACGTCTTTCGACAGTTCTCGGAGACGAGCACCGGCGGCGCCTTCACCTTCATCACCGGGATTGGAGGCTTCCTTCAGGAGTTCGTCTACGGCTACTCGGGGATGCGGCTCGAGCAGCGCGTCGTGCATCTGGCGCCGACCCTGAGTGGGGCACTCGGTGGAGAAGTGCTGCGCAATGTGCGCTGGCATGGCCGCACGTTCACCGTGACCATCGGCCGAAGCCAAACGACCGTCTCGCTACAGAGCGGCGCCCCCCTTCCGCTGAGCACGCCGCACGGCCGCCGCACGGTGTCGAGGGGCGCATCGGTGTCGCTGCCCACAGCCAGGCCGCAGGCCACGCCGACCAGCGATCTCGTGCGCTGCGGGTCGGCCCGAGCGAGCAGCGCCGCGCCCGGGGCGCCGGCACTGGCGGCGATCGACGGCAGTGTGGCCACCGATTGGCAGCCGACCGCCCTGCCCGCCACCCTCACGGCGCCGCTGCGCGGGCCGGCCTCCATCCATCGCGTGACAGTTGTCTGGGGCCGCCAGTGGCCGCCCCCGCCGAAGCCCAATGTGAAGCCACCGCCCGGGCCGGTGATCGTGCGCCGCGCTACCCGCTACCTCGTCCAGGTCTCGAGCGACGGCCGAAGCTGGCGGACGGCGGCGACGGTCACCCGGGCAAGCGGGACTACCGACCGCCTGCAAGTCCGCTCGGGAGGTGTGCGGTACGTGCGGCTCCGGGTCATGGCTGCGACGCACAAGGAGATGCCGCTTCTCGAGGAGCTGAGGGTCAGCTAACCGAGATGACATTCGGTAGAGCACGATTTGTGGCCTCCATGCTCCCTGTGGGCGCCCGGCCCGACGACCGTTTGATGACCCTCCCGCTGGTACCATGTCTGCCCTGCACAGGCGTGGGCCATTTTTCGGGGGCTTCCCTGTGGGTTCGTTGATCGATACGTGAGGTGGGGAGCGATGGTTTCGGTGTGCGTCGGTTGGGCGCGTCGCGCGGGGTCGGTGCTGGCGGCGCGGCGGCTCTCGTTGGTGATGGCTTTGGTGCTATCGGTGGTGGTGCTGCCAGCGTGCTGGGTCGGGGCGGCGGCCGCTCGCACCGGGACCTCTGGCGAGCTGTACTGGGCCGACTCCGACAATGGAAGGATCGTCGAGGCCAATCTCGACGGCACCGGCCAGCAGACGATCGTCAAGGGCCAGAGCGGCCCGTTTGGGGTGGCGGTTGGCGATGGCCATCTGTACTGGTCCAACTACGAGATTGGGACGATCGTCGAGAGCAACCTCAATGGCACCGGCCAGCGGACGATCGCCTTGGGCCAGAGCGTCCCGTTTGGGGTGGCGGTCGGCGCCGGCCACCTGTACTGGGCCAACGCCGCCGGCGGGACGATCGTTGAGGCTAATCTCAACGGCACCGGCCGGCGGACGATCGCTTCTGGCCAGAACCAGCCGTTTGGGGTGGCGGTCGGTGCCGACCACGTGTACTGGGCCAACGCCGCCGGTAAAACGATCGTTGAGGCCAACCTCGACGGCACCGGCCGGCGGACGATCGCCACCGGCCAGAAAGACCCGGAGGGGGTGGCGGTTGGGACCGGCCATCTGTACTGGTCCAAGTACAACAGTGGGACGATCGTTGAGGCCAACCTCGACGGCACCGGCCAGCAGACGATCGCCACCGGGCAGGGCAACCCGTACGGCGTGGCGGTCGGCGCCGGCCACCTGTATTGGGCCAGCAACAACGGTGCGAAAATCGTTGAGGCCAACCTCGACGGCACCGGCCAGCGGACGATCGCCACCCGCCAGAGCGGTCCAGAGGGGATTGCGGTCAGCCAGGCGTCCGCGGGGCCGTAAGCAGCATCCCGACGGTCAGCCTCAGCAGCAACGGCCGCGTCCCCGAGTCGACCGCGCCCTCGACGCTGAACGCCGGCGATTAGGGCTACCAGGCCCAGCTACGCCGGCGATCAGAACTACCCGGCCCGCCACCGCATCAAGCGAGCCGTTGATGGCCCGGGCACTAGGCCCCGCCTAAGCGCCGATC
>CAWEGZ010000019.1:0-24000 GCA_963808655.1 uncultured Solirubrobacterales bacterium | reverse complement strand
GATCCGCCCGCCGAGCCCGGCGCGCCCCCGAGACTGGACACCGGTGCCCACGATTCACGCCAGCGGCCGAAACCGAGCGCTGAAGTGGCGCAGCACAGCCGGCTGCTTCACGATCCTGTATCCGGATAGCTCCTCCGCGTCGCGCGGCCACGCCGCCAACCACTTCGATCACGTAGTCCATGTGACTCTGGGTGTAGGTTCGGCGAGGGATTGCCAGCCGGACCAGGTCCATGGCCGCGGGCTCTCGCTTCCGTCCGGGTGACGTCCGAACATCACGGTCCCGATTTCGCAGCCGCGGATACCTCCAGCTTCATAGAGCGCGACCGCCAGGGCCTGCCCAGGATATTGGAGCGGAGGTATGTGCGGCAGAAATGCGCGCGCGTCGAGGTAAACCGCGTGTCCTCCGACGGGCTGGACGATGGGGACGCCGCTGCGGCCAGCGCTTCGCCGACATACGGGCGGAGCGTATTCGGTACCGCAAATAGTCATTCTCAACGGATTCCTTCAAGCCTTGGGCGATTACTTCGAGATCGCGTCCGGCCAAGCCTCCATAGGTGGGGAATCCTTCGGTCAGGATGAGGAGGTTGCGGCACCCTCCGCAAGGTCTCCGTCGTTCAGCGCGAGCCAACCGCCGATGTTGGCCATCGGATCCTTCTTGGCGCTCATGGTCATCCCATCGGCCAACGCGGCAATCTCCGGAACGATTCGCCGCGCGCCGAAACGTCCGTCATCGCCCTCACGGGATGAACCACGCGTTTTCGGCGAAACGGCAGGCGTCGAGGAATAGCGGGACGCGATGACGGTCGCAGACCTGAGCGAATCTTGATGTTCGCCATCGAGACCGGCTGTCCTCCGCCGGAGTTATTGGTAATCGTGACCATCACCAACGGGACGCGTCCGGAATGCTCCGATGCATTGCCTCGAGCCGACCGTGGTCCATGTTTCCCTTGAATGGATGATGGGTCGTCGGGTCGCGGCCCTCCGGGTACCAGTCGACCGCCTCGGCGCCGGTGAACTCCACGTTGGCCCGTGTGGTGTCGAAATGCGTGTTATTCGGAACGAGCTTACCGGGACCGCCGACCGCCGGAAGAGGATCTTTTCTGCCGCCCGTCCCTGGTGAGTGGGAATGACGTGGGTGAAAGGGAAGAGCTCCTGACTGCTTCGAGGAAAAGGTACCAAGACGGCGATCCGGCGTAACTCTCGTCTCCGTGCTGGAGCGCCGCCCACTGATCTCGGGACATCGCCCCGGTTCCGGAATCGGTCAGCAGGTCAATGAGCACGTCGGTGGAATGCAGATTGAAGAGATTGTACCCGGCCTGGCGATCGCCTTCTCTCGCTGGACGGATGGTGAGGCGAAGCGGCTCTACGGAATGGATCCGGAAGGGCTCGATGATCGTGCGGAAGGCCACGCCTTGGATCATGCCCTGTTGGCGAGGGCATGCCCAGCTGACCTCCTCGCCGTTCTCACCCCCCCCTAATCCGACATAGTGCATCATGCGCCCCCGTGCCCGCACGCCCCGCCAAGCGGCGTGCGCCGTGGCACAGGATCCACTCCATATGGCTGGCGCTATTGATCGTCACCGGCCTCGTGGTGGTCGTGGTGGGTCTGGCGACGAGCGCGCGCGACAAGGATCCCGCCTCGCCCGCCCGTGCCCAGCTCACCGCCGATGTCCCGGGCGGCCCGTGGTTGGCGGTCAAGCGCCTGACGTCCCTGGCCGCGCCGCTTCAGGGACAAGGGCGGCCGCCCCCGTCAGCGGCGGGGCACTGCTGCTGGGCGGCCTCAATTCGGGCGATACCTCGCAGCCGCAGGTGCAGCTCCTTCGGCTCCCACGCGCGCCGAGCGCTCGGTTCGCTGCACACGCCGCTACATGATGCGGCCGCGGTCCGGCTCGGCGCCAAGGTCTACCTCTTCGGCGGCGGCCAGTCGGCCTCGTATAACACCATCACCGCGGTCGACCCCCGCACCGGCCGCTCTCAGCCGGCGGGTCGGCTGCCGCAGCCCCGCTCGGACCTGCGCGCGGCCACGCTCGGCCACACCGTGTATCTGGTGGGCGGGTTCACCGGACAGGCGCCGCTCTCCGAGCATCCTCGCGTGGTCGCCCGCGGCCGGCGGAACAAGCGGCTCCGGCTCCACGGCCCACACCGTCGCCCATCTCCCCCAGCCACTCCGCTACGCCGCGGTTGCGCCCGTAGGTGGGAAGGTGGTGATCGCAGGGGGCATCACGCCGCACGGAGCCACCGCGGAGGTCCTCGTCTTTGACCCGGCCACCCACACCGTCACACATCTGGGCACGCTGCCCGCGCCAGTCTCACACGCGACCGCGGTAACACTCGGCCGCTTCATCTACGTGCTCGGTGGCCGCGCGGCCACAAACGGCGCCCCGACCAAGGAGGTTTTCGCGATCGATTCGCGCACAGGGCAGCGTCTCCCTGGCCGGTCACCTCCCCGAGCCGCTCTCAGATTCCGTCGCCGTACCGTACGCCGGCGGCATTCTCACCGCCGGTGGGCGCAACGGCTCCGGCACCGTCGCCGACGTCCTTCAGTTGCGTCCCGCCCCGCGCCCCGTGGCGATGGCCACAAGCCCGCTGCTGCAGGGCCTGGCTCCGATCCATCGGTCCTTCCCAGCAACGTGCTGGTCGCCGACCACATGAACAACCGGCTGGTGGAGATCAGCCCCCAGGGCGAGGCCGTTCTGGAGCTTTCCCAAGCCGGGCGACCCTCGCCCCCGGCCAGACCTTCAAGGTCCCCGACGACGCCTTCTTCACCCCCGACGGGCATCACATCGTTGCCGCGCAAGAGGACAACTTCGTGATCTCGGTGATCGACATGACCAGCGGCCATATCCCCCGTCGCTACGGCCATCCCGGGAAGCCGGGCTCAAAGGCGGGCTACGTGTACAACCCCGATGACGCGATCATGCTGCACAACGGCCGCATCATCGCGGCGGACATCAAGAACTGCCGCCTGATCGAGCTCCAGCCCCCGCTGCGGCACACGGTTGCGCAGATGGGAACCACGGGCTACTGCGGCCATGACCCGCCGAAGCTCTTCGGGTCGCCCAATGGCGCCTTCCCGCTGCGCAACGGCGGCAATATGGTGACCGAGATCAACGGCGACTGGGCAGACGTCTTCACCAGCAAGGGCCGCCTGGTCACGAGCGCAAACCCGCCCGGTTTCACCTATCCCTCGGACACCAACGAGGTTCGCCCCGGGGTCTATCTGACCGTCGACTGGACGAATCCGGGCGCGATCATGGAGCTCACGGGCCACGGCCGGGTGCTGTGGAGGTACGAGCCCAGGGGCAAGGATGCGCTCAATCATCCCTCGCTCGCGCTGCCGCTGCCCAATGGCGATGTGCTCGCCAACGATGACCACAACGACCGAGTGATCGTGGTTGACCCGCGCACCGACCGGATCGTGTGGCAGTACGGCCACACTGGGCACTCCGGCCGAGCGGCGGGCTATCTCAACGACCCCGACGGCGTCGACCTAGCGTCCCCCTATTCGTTGATCGACCACTTCCCCAGCGTCACCGGGCTGCCCGGGCATTGAGCGCCCGGAGGAGGGCCTCCGCGGTCGATTTGCCGGTAGCAGTTCTGCTACCGTGGCCACATGGCCTCTATCCCCCAGAAGGAGCTTCGTAACAACGTGAGCGAAGTGCTGCGCCGAGCGCAGGCCGGGGAGCAGCTCACGATCACGGTCGCGGGCAGGCCAGTCGCGCACCTCGGTCCTGCGGACGTCCACCAATGGGTAAGCGGTGCGGCGTTACGTGCCATCTGGAGCACGCCCAAGCCGCGCACGCTGGCCGAGGATCTCACTCGGTTCCCCGGTGCGCTCACCGATCTCTCCACCTAGCGGATGCGTGCGTTGTTGGATACCTCGGTGCTCATCGGTGATGAGCCGCCGCCAGATCTCGAAGCTGCGATCAGCGTTGCTTCGTTGGCGGAGCTGCATTTTGGGGTCCAGATCACAGCCGACGATGACGAACGCGCTCGACGCATCCAGCGTCTCGGCATCGTGGAGTCCTCCTTCGATCCACTCCCAGTGACCGCCGAGATCGCCCGCGAGTGGGGGCGCTTAGCCGCCGCTGTCAGTAACCGCGGTGGTCAGCCTCGTCGGCGAGCGATCGATCTCGCCATCGCCGCAACCGCCAACGTGCACAGCGTCCCACTGGTCACGCACGACGCCAGCGACTTTCGGATCATCGACGACCTGGTCGTTGCACGGCGACTCACTGCCAGCTGAGGGGCTTGCGAGCCGGCCCGCCGCAAGAGCCGTCCCGACTGGGGCGCCCTATCCGCCGGCCACGTCTCGGCGCAAGAACAGAACGAACGCCGCGATCAGCGACGGTATGCCGTACATCGCGCACACCCAGATGGATTGGATCACCGGGGACCAATCGATCGGCGTGCGTAGCAGCCCCTGCCAGGCGTTGAACTGGGTCGAGAGCAGGTAAGGCTGGGCGCCGCTGAGACCGGGGAGCACGCCGATCAGCTGGAAGACCAGCGAGATCATGAGCGTGCCCACGACGGCCGCGGCGCTGTTCCGAAACAGTGACGAGAGCAGCAGGCCGATGAACACCAGCGCCACGATCGGGATCAGATAGAGGCCGATCGTCACGTACACCAGCACAAGCGCATGGGTGGCTGAAACGGTCGTGCCCGAGAGGCTCTGCATCGAATTGAAGCCCGATTGGATCGTGCCCGCGATCACCGCCACGGTCCCGTTCAGCAGCATCGCCACGACCGCGTACGTCGCCGCGACCAACGCCTTGCCGGTGAAGACCTGCCAGCGCTCGAGCGAGCGCGTCAGCACGGTCTTGAGCGTCCCGTAGTGGTCCTCCGAGGCGATGATGTCGCCGGCCACGAGCGCCACGATTAGAGGGAACATCCACACCGACCCGAACAGCAGGATCACCAGCGGCAGCGCCAGCCCGCTGCGGTTGAGAAAGCTGGCGAAGGCGAAATCGGCGTGCTGGACGTGGCGGAAGTGGATCGCGACGGCGAAGCCGATCGGCACCGCCACCGCCAGGGCAAGCCCCAGGTAGGTGCGCCGCAGGTGTACGAGCTTGAAGATCTCCCAGCGGTAGACCGTGAATACCGAGGCCCGGCGCGTGCGGCCCTCGCGCGGCAGCGGGGTGGCGATTGAGCCGGCGCTCACGAGACCGCCTCGGGCTCGGGCACCTGGGCGGCGGGGCCGGCCGTGGCGCCCGCGCCCTCGGTCAGGGAGAAGAAGAGATCCTCCAGTCGCGCGCTCTGGGGCTGCAGCGAGTGGATCAAGGCGCCGCCCTCGACCAGCGCCTGGGAGAGCGCGGCCACCGTCTGCTCTTCCTCGGCGCTGAACCAGATGCGCCCGTCCTCACGCCGCACATCGGTGATCCCGCGCTGGGCGCGGGCGATCGCGAGAGCGCGCTCGTCGTCGGTCGTCTGCAGGGTGTACAGGGCGCCGGCCGAGCGCTTGAGCGCCGACATCTCTCCCTCGTAGACGATTTTGCCGGTCTGCACGATCCCCACTCGGTTGCAGACCTCCTCGACCTCTGAGAGCAGGTGGCTGGAGAGCATGATCGTGATGCCCTCGTCAGCGAGACGGCGCACCAGCACACGCATGTCGCGCATGCCTCCCGGGTCGAGCCCCGTGGTGGGCTCGTCGAGCAACAGCAGCTTGGGCTCACGCAAGAGCGCCGCGGCGATCCCCAGGCGCTGGCGCATGCCGTGCGAGTAGCCGCGGACCTTGTCGCCGCCGCGGTCTGCCAGCTCCACCGTTTCTAGCGCGCGGTCGATCTGGCGAGGCGAGCTTCCGCCGTCGAAGGCCGCGAGCAATTCGAGGTTGCGCCGCCCGTTCAGGTAGGGGTAAAAGGTCGGCGCTTCGACGAAGCCGGCAACGCCGTCGAGCGCGTGCACGCTCGCCCAGGGATCGCGGCCGAAGACCTTGACGATCCCCTCCGTCGGCCGGATCAGGCCGAGCATCATGCGCAGCGATGTGGTCTTACCGGCGCCGTTGGGGCCGAGGTACCCGTAGACGTCGCCCGCCTCGATGCTCAGATCCACGCCGGCGACCGCGACCAGCTCGCCATAACGCTTGACGAGCCCGCGGACCTCCAGCGGGGGCGCGGAGGCCGTGCTTATCTCACAACCCCCGCGCGGCTGCCCTTGCCACCGCCGGGCGCACCGAGCCCAGCACCGTGTAGGCGACGTGATTGCGGGTGAACCGGACCACCGTCCCGAGCGCGGTATCGATCTCCTGGCCGCTCGAGCCGTTGATCGAAACCGAGGGGATGCTCAGGCCCGGCCCGTTGCTGCCGGCTGAGCCGCCGCCGAGGCTGCCGGAGCGCCCACTGGCGGCCTGCTCCAGCACCGCGACGCCGCCGAGGCCCTTGCCGTACGTAACGAGCGCAGCCGGCCGCGAGCCGAGGTGGACCAGGGCGACGGTGCTGCGCTGCATGCCGGCCACGCTCGCAGGCGCCGCGAGCTTGAAGGGGAGCGCCTTCGCGACTGCGCTCAGGCCCTTCACCGCGCGCTTGTGCGCCTGCATCCGCGAGTCGCGGTGCGCGCCGGTGGAAGGGCCGGTCAGACGGACGACCTTGGCGCCCGAGGGCGGCGAGATCGCGAATGCCGACGCGGGCACGCTGCCGTAAGAGACGTTGGTCGCGGTCAGCTCGAGCACCGGCGTCGAATCCCCGCGCGCGAGCACCTCGAAGCGCAGCGGCACGCCACGCACAGCGTCCCAGGCAACCTCGAGCCCCCGCAGCAGCCCGCCGCCCTGCTTGGGCGCTACGCGAACGGTGTAGGCGGCCTGCCCGGCGATGTCGCCGGGAATCGCGCCGCTCACCGTGGCGCGGCGCATCAGGTGGTCGATCCCGGACTGGATTTGCGCGACCGAGGGGATCCCCTCATGGGCGGCGGACTTGTGGCTCTTGCTCGACCCGGTCTGCGCGGGAAGGGTGCCCTCGTAGACGGTCCGCGAAATTGGGTCATACATCCAGAAGGAGCGATTGTGGACCAGCACCTGGGCGTCTCCGTTCTGGCCCTGTACCTCGAGCCGCAGCTCGTGGGCGGCGCTCGACATCCAAAGGCGGCCGGTTCCACCCTGCAGCAGCGGATCCGAGCCCTGACCCTGGAGCTCCGCACTAGGGAGGAGGTTGTTGGTGAAGCTCACACGCGCGGTGATCGCCTTAACCGCGGGGGCCTTCAGCACCTGGTGCACGGCGCGCGCGAGCGACTCGCGCTTGGGGACTGGCCCACCGCTGGTGGCGGCGACCGCCACCGCGGCGCACACGGCTATAACGGCGGCGGCCCCGCCGAGCACTCCGATCAGACGTCCGGTGGATGCAGTTCGCAGAAATTTCATTGGGAGCCGCCTTTCCTCAAGTGCACCTCAGGCATTTCAAGTCCCAGGTGCAGGTTAGCTCAGGTACTTCAGCGGCCGCTCAAGTTCTCATGAGCGGGCGCTCTGCCTAGCGCTCGTAGCCGAAGACCTGCGTCTGGCTCACTTTCGCGGCCAGCGCGCCGTCGTAACGGTGGAGCTCGGTCTCAAGCACCATCAGCGTCCGCCCTCGGTGGAGCGGGCGGGTGAGTGCCTCCACCGCGCCCGAGCGCACCGCCCGCAAGAATTGCGAAGAGGACGTGATCGTGGCTGTGGATCTCGCTCCCTCCGGCAGGTTCAGCATCGCGCACAGCCCTCCGCAGTTGTCCGCAAGGGCCATCAGGGCGCCGCCGTGCATCCCCCCGCCCGCCGTGCTGAGCTCAGCGCGCCACTCGAGCCGCGCCCGCACCAGCTCCGGGCTCGCCTCGAGCAGCTCAAGACCAAGCAGGCGGGCGAACGGAGCCGCGGCCTCGAGCTCGCGGAGCGAATCGTCCGAGGGCACGCTCATCACGCTACCTTGCCCTGCATGTGTCGCCTGTTTGGGATGAGCGGAGGGGCCCGGCGGGTGGGGGCGACCTTTTGGCTGCTGGAGGCGCCCGACTCGCTCTCCGAGCAGAGCCGCCGCGAGCCCGACGGCACCGGCCTCGGTACGTATGACCAAAGCGGCCATCCCGTCGCCTGGAAGCAGCCCCTGGCAGCCTACGAGGACCGCAAATTCGCGCACGAGGCCAAAGAGGCCCACTCGCGCACCTTCGTCGCCCACATCCGCTACGCCTCGACCGGCGCGGTCAACCTCAGGAACACCCACCCCTTCGAGCAGGCCGGGCGCCTGTTCGCGCACAACGGCGTGATCGGCGACTTGCCAGCGCTCGAGCACCAGCTGGGCGAGGGCATGTCGCTGGTCCGGGGCGACACGGACTCGGAGCGCTTCTTCGCGCTGATCACGGACGCAATCGAGCGCACCGGAGACGTCGAGGCGGGGATCGTGGAGGCCACGAGCTGGGTCGCGGGTAACCTGCCTGTCTTCGCGCTCAACTTCGTGCTGATCACCGGCGCGGAGCTGTGGGCGCTCCGCTATCCCGACACGCACGAGCTGCTCGTGCTCGAGCGTGATGCCGGCGGCCCCAGCGGGGACCGCCATCTGGAACACGCGAGCTCCTGGCACACCGTTCGCGTTCGCTCCGCCGAGCTGGCGCGGGTGCCCGCGGTCGTGGTCGCCTCCGAGCAGATGGACGACGACCCCG
The DNA here is from genome assembly GCA_963808655.1 of uncultured Solirubrobacterales bacterium. Lineage (GTDB taxonomy): Bacteria > Actinomycetota > Thermoleophilia > Solirubrobacterales > Solirubrobacteraceae > Palsa-465. Next base: position 15,393 of record CAWEGZ010000019.1, on the reverse strand, counting down.
GGTGGCGCGCGCTCCAGCCCGGGGAGCTGCTGCACGTGGGCGCGAACCTCGACACCACGATCAAGCGGGTCATCGACCGTCCGCCCACCCATCCGCTCACGCTTGCCGACCTGGACCCCAAGGCGGCGGCCTCGCAGGCGGCGCAGAAGCGGCAGTGAGCAGCCGCGTCGTCCTCGGAGACGACGGCGTCGGGCGCTGCTCGTGGGGCGCCGCCACGCCCGAGTACCGCAATTACCACGACAACGAATGGGGCTTCCCGGTGGCCGACGACGCGCGCTTATTCGAGAAGCTCTGCCTGGAGGGCTTTCAGGCCGGGCTCTCGTGGCTCACGATCCTGCGCAAGCGCGAGGCATTCAGACACGCCTTCGCCGGCTTCGACTTCCACCGCCTGGCGCGCTTCTCCGAGCGTGACATCCAGCGGCTGATGGGCGACCGCGGGATCGTGCGCAACCGGGCCAAGATCGAGGCCAGCATCAACAACGCCCGCTGCACGGTGGAGCTGGTCGAGGGCGAGGGATCCCTGGCGGCGTTCGTGTGGCGCTACGAGGAGGGCGACTCGCGCGCGCTCGCGCGTGAGCTGAAGCGCCGCGGCTTCCGCTTCGTGGGGCCCACGACGGTGTACGCATTCATGCAGGCCATGGGCCTTGTCAACGACCACCTCGAGGGCTGCGCGGCGCGCGAAGCCGTGGCCCGCGCGCGGGCGCAGTTCACCCGGCCGTAGGGTCTCGACTAGGTGTCGCGCCGTAGCATCAGCAGCGCGGCGATCGCGATCGCAACCACCGCATAGCCACAGAAGACGGCAAGTCCGGGCCAGGGCGCGAGCGTATTGGCGTCCGGATGGATGGTCCACACCGCGCCGCCCGCGTTGCTCGGCAGGTATGGGGTCACCGCGTTGGCGAAGCTCGAGGGAAAGAGGCCCACGACCGGCGGCAGCACGAATACGATCGCGGCCAGGGCGGAGATGCCGCCCGCGGTGCTGCGGAGAATCGCGCCCAGTCCCAGCCCGAAGACGCCCATCACCATCAGGTAGAGGGCAGCGCCTAGGAGGGCGCGCAGCACGCCGGGGTCGGAGATGGAGACGTTGACGTGATGCGCGGAGAGAATCGATTGGCCCGCAAAGAAGACGATGAACACGGCGGGTAGGCTCAGCACGAAGGCCACGGCCGCGAACACTCCCGTCTTGGCCCACAGCACCGGCAGGCGCTTGGGGACGGCCGAAAACGTGGCGCGGATCGCGCCCGTCGAGTACTCGGCGGTGATCACGAGCACCCCGAGCACGCCGACCGCGAGCTGGGCGAAGTTCACTCCCACCAGGCTCGCGCGCAGGGGCTGGAAGCTGGCGCGTTCGTGTGCGCCTAGATGTGACCAACGAGCGGTGAAGATCGCGCACACCAGGATGCCGATGCCAATCAGCAGGAGCAGACCGACGAACAGCGACCAGTACGTGGAGCGAACCGAGCGGAACTTGGTCCATTCCGAGCGGACCACGCGAAGCTGGGTGATGCGCAAACGCGAGACCGGTGCGGCAAGTGAGCTCATCGAGGGGCTTCCTGCAGCTCCGCCGGCCCGGCCCGGGCGACGGCCTGGAACTCGGCGTCGTCGCGGGTGAGCTCCAGGAAGGCCTCCTCCAGCGAGGCCTGCTGCGGGGTCAGCTCGTGGAGCACGATGCGGTGGGCGGCCGCGGTCTCGCCGATGCGCCGTGCGTCCGCCCCGGTGACCTCGAGCAGGCTCGGCCCCAGCGACTGCACCTTCACCTCGGGACCAGCGAGCAGGTCGACGAGTTGGTCGCTCTGCGGCGAGCGAACCCGCACCGACTGCTTGGAGGCGCCGCGCACAAACTCCTCGACCCCCGTGTCGGCGAGCAGGCGGCCCCGTCCAATCACGATCAGGTGCTCGGCCGTCTGCGCCAGCTCGCTCAGCAAGTGCGACGAGACGAACACGGTGCGCCCTTCGGCGGCCAACCCCTTGAGCAGCCCGCGCACCCACTGGATCCCCTCGACGTCGAGCCCGTTGACGGGTTCATCGAACATCACGGTCCGCGGGTCGCATAGCAATGCGGAGGCGATCCCCAGCCGCTGACCCATCCCCAGTGAGAACGTGCCGGCGCGCTTGTGCGCGACGCTCTCCAGACCGACCATCTCGATCAGCTGGCTCACCCGGGCTCGTGCCACGCCATGTGTCTGCCCGAGCGCCAGCAGGTGGTCGTAGGCGGATCGCCCCGGGTGCACCGAACGCGCTTCGAGCAGCGCCCCAACCTCGGCCAGCGGCGCAGGATGCTCGGCGTAGCGCTTCCCGTCGACCTTAGCCTTTCCGGAGTTGGGTGCGTCCAGCCCGAGGATCAAGCGCATGGTGGTCGATTTGCCGGCGCCGTTGGGGCCCAGGAAACCGGTGACGACGCCCGGCTTCACGGCGAAGGTGAGGTCGTTGACGGCCACCGTCTGCCCGTAGCGCTTGGTGAGGCCCACTACTTCGATCAAGTCAGCAGCTCCTGGTTCATGTACGTCAAGTACGGCTGACCAAAGCAGCCGTTAGTCAGAGTTGGGTAAAGGGGTTGCAAGGGGAGCCGGGGCCGCCCCAGGGAAGCTGCCGTCCGCCAGGGCAGGCACTCTACATTTGGCACCCCCCATTCGTCTGTATGTTTCCCGCCGCGCGGTTGCGCCCCGGGGGTGGGCGAGTACGGAGAAGTGGATGCGCTTGCTCGTGGCCAGCCCAGCCGCCCCGCTCGAGGGCGAGATCCCCATCCCCCCCTCCAAATACCACGCCCATCGAGCGCTGATGCTCGCGGCGCTCGCGCCGGGCCAGAGCACGATCAGGCAGCGCACCGCGGCGCGTCACGTGACCTTCACCGTTCAAGCGCTGAAGGGATTGGGCGCCGATATCCGTAGCGCCGGGGACGCTTGGCGCGTCAGCGGTCACGGCGGCTTCTCACCGGTCAAGGACGAGATCTCGGTGGGGAGCTCCGGGACCACTCTGTACTTCCTGTTGGGGCTGGGCGCGCTCGCCGACCGGCCCGTGCGCTTCACGGGCCAGCGCTACTTCCGGCGGCGGCCGATCGGGCCCTTGCTGAGGGCCTTGCGCCAGCTTGGCGTGCGCCTCGAGGCCGAGAACGAGCGCCCTCCGGTCACCGTCTACCCGGGCGCCCCCAGGGGTGGCCGCGTGCGCGTCGACGGGACCCTGTCGCAGTGGATCTCGGGTCTGCTGATGCTGGCCCCGTTCGCGCGTGAGCCGACCACGATCGAGGTCGACGGCGAGCTCAACGAGCGCTCCTACATCGAGCTGACGGTGGCCATGATGCGGGACTTCGGGCTCGAGGTCATGGCGCGCGAGGACTTCAGGTACTTCGAGATCGAGCCCGGACAGCACCCCCGCCCCACCGACACGATCCTTCCGCCCGATCTCGGCTCGGTGGTCTTTCCGCTGGCCGCCTGCACGCTTCATCCCTCGCGCGCGACCTTCCGCAGCTCCACCTCGATCGCGGGGCACCCGGAGGCCGCGGTGCTGGAGAACCTGCGCGCGGCCGGGGTGCCGATGCGGATCGACTACGAGCGCGGCGAGATCTCGATCGACCACGACGGTGAGCCGCCCCGCGGCGGCGAGCTCGACTGCCGCGACCTTCCCGACATGGTGCCGGTGCTCTCCGTGCTGGCGAGCCGCGCACGCGGGGAGAGCGTGCTTCAGAACGTCTCGCACGTGCGCCTCAAGGAGTCAGACCGGGTCGCGTCGATGCTGCAGCTGGGGCGCATGGGCGCGCGCGTCGAGTTCGACGGCGAGGACATGCGCTTCCAGGGCGTCTCCCAGCTCCAGGGGGCGACGCTTTCCTCCTTCAACGACCATCGCGTGCTGATGGCGCTGACGGTCGCGGGCGCGAGCGCGCGGGGCGTGACCGAGCTCTCCTTCCCCCACGCCTACCGCATCTCCTATCCCGAGTTCCTCGAGCACATGAACACGTTGGGGGTGCCGGCCGCGGTGTCAAACGGGACGGTGCCGCCCGTGGAGCTGTTCGGATCGGCGCATGCGCCGATCCTTGCCCGGGCGCATGCGCCCGGGCAGGCCGCCGCACATGTGCGGCGGCCATCCACAAGCAATTTGATCCTCGACGATCTCGAGCGCCACGCGAGCGAGCGGCCCCACGCGCGCGCCGTCGTCGCGGTCGACGCGGCCGGCGAGGTGCGGGAGCAGACCTGGGCGGAGCTGCGCGAGGAGGTAGACCGCGCCGCCGATGTGCTGCTGGGCCTGGGCGTGCGCCCCGGCGAGCCGGTTGCCTTCCAGCTGCCCAACCGGATCGAATTCGTGACGATCGCGCTCGCTGCGCTACGAATCGGCGCGGTGTGTGAGCCGCTGATGCCGATCTTCCGGGAGCGCGAGCTCGACTTCATGGTGCGCTCCTCGGGCGCCCGCGTGCTGCTCGTCCCCGCTCGGTTCCGCGGCCGTGACCACGAGGCGATGGCGCTCAGCCTGCGCATGGCAGTGCCCTCGCTCGAGCACGTGGTGGTGCTCGACTCATCCCATCATGCCCGCCACCTCGGGCATTTCAGCTACACCCACCTGCTCGAGGAGGCCCGCCCCCACGCCCAGCGCCTCGAAGATCTACGTCCCGGCGGCGGAGCGACCGCCCAGCTGCTCTTCACCTCGGGCACCTCGGGCCAGCCTAAGGGCGTGCTCCATACGCACGAGGTGCTCACCCTCGCCGCCGACGCGCACATCGCCCACTTTGGCCTGGGCGCCGACGACGTCATCTACATCCCCTCGCCGCTCGCACATCAGACCGGCTTTCTGTACGGGATGTGGATAGCGCTGCGCCTGGGCGTGCCCCAGGTGCTCCAGGAGGCCTGGGACGCGGCGCTCGGGCTCGAGGCGATGAGCCGCTTCGGGGTCACGTTCGTGCAGGCGGCGACGCCGTTTCTCGCCGACCTGGTCAAGCTGGCGGGCGAACGCGAAGAGCGCCCGGACGCGCTCCGCACCTTCGTGGCCACCGGCGCCGCGATCCCGCGCGAGCTGGCGCGCGAGGCCGCCGAGGTGCTGCGCGCCGAGGTGGGCGGCGCCTGGGGGACCACGGAGACCTGCCTGGGCACTGCCTTCTCGCCCGGCGAGCCGCCCGAGCGCGCCTGGGGGACCGACGGCCACGCGCTGCCGGGGGTCGAGCTGCGGGTGGTCGACGACGAGGGGCGGAGGCTCGAGCCGGGGATCGAGGGACACTTCGAGGTCCGCTGCGAATGCACCTTCAAGGGCTATCTCGACCGCCCCGATCTGACCGCCGAGGCCATGACCGAGGACGGCTTCTACCGCACCGGCGACCTGGCCATGCTCGACGCCGACGGCCACGTGCGCATCACCGGCCGCGTCAAGGACCTGATCAACCGCGGGGGCGAGAAGATCCCGGTGGCGGAGATCGAGCAGCTGCTGTACGCGCATCCGGCGGTCAGCGAGGTCGCGATCGTGGCGATGCCAGACGAGCGTCTGGGCGAGCGAGCGTGCGCGTTCGTGGTGCTGCGCGACGGGGCCGAGCTCGACTTCGCGGGCATGACCGCGTATCTGGACTCGCGGCGTGTGGCGAAGACTTACTGGCCCGAGCGGCTCGAGCTGGTCTCCGCGCTGCCGCATACGCCCTCGGGGAAGATTCAGAAGTATCTGCTGCGCGAGGCCGCCGGCGAGCTCGCGCAAGGGCGGTGGGCGCTGGCGTGAGCACGGCAGTCGCGGACGAGACCTTCGAGGAGTCCGAGTTCACCCAACTCAAAAACGACGTCGCCGAGTACGTCCGCGGCGAGGGCGAGCGGTGGGCCTCCCTGATCGAGTCCGAGCGCGCCGTACCGATGTCCCTGTGGGACGAGCTGCGCGACCGCGGCTACCTGCGGCTGGCGGCGCCGCGCGCGTACGGCGGGCGGGGCGTGCCGTTCAGCCGCTACCTCGAGCTGCTCGAGCTGTTCTCGATGTCGCACGCATCGCTGCGCATGATCGTGCACGTGTGCAACGGCATCTGGCGGCCGATCGACTCGCACGCCTCCGAGGAGCAGCGCGAGCGCTTCGTCAAGCCGCAGGTGCGGGGAGAGATCAAGGTCGCCTTCACCCTGACCGAGCCGACCGCCGGGACGGGCGCGGACATCCGCTCGAGCGTGGTGCGAGAGGGCGAGACGTACTTCCTGAGCGGTGAGAAGCACCTGATCACCTTCGGCACGGTCGCCGACTACCTGTTGCTGTTCGGCCGGCTAGAGGGAACCTCGGGCGCCTCGGGCACCGTCGCACTGATGGTGCCGCCACTGGGCGAGGGGGTCACCGCCCAGGTGATGCCCGAGACGATGGGCGTGCGCGGCACCGACCACGGCCACCTGATCTTCGACCGCGCCCCGGTGCCGGTCTCCAACCGCCTCGGCGAGGAGGGCGATGGCCTCGCGATCGCGCTCTCCGGGTTTCTTGCGCCGTCGCGGATCGCTGTCGGCATGACCTGCGTGGGGCTTGCCGCCCGGGCCCTCGAGCTGGCCCGGGAGTATGCAAAGCGACGCGAGACCTTCGGGCGGCCGATCGCGCAACGCCAGGCGATCGCGTTCAGGCTCGCCGAGATGGCCACCGACCTGGCCGCGGCGCGCGCGCTGGTGCTCGAGTCGGCCAGACTGTGGGAATCCGCCGGAGGCGCCAACGCCGAGTCCGCGATGGCCAAGCTGTTCGCCTCCGAGATGCTCCAGCGGGTCACCGACGGCGCGCTCCAGGTCCACGGCGGGATCGGCTACTGGTCCTCCTCGCCGATCGAGCGGGTGTATCGCGACGCGCGCGCGCAGCGCTTCGAGGAGGGCACGGCCGAAATCCAGAAGACCACGATCGCCAGGGAGCTGCTGCGATGAGCGGCGTGGCCGAGCGCTTCTCCGGGGACTTCGAGGGCCGCATCGCGCTGATCACCGGCGGCTCGCGTGGGATCGGGCGCGCGCTCGCGTTCTCGCTGGCCGAGCTCGGGGCAATCCCCGTGATCAACTACCGCCGCAACGAGGACGCGGCCGCCGAGGCGCTACGGGGCCTGCGCGAGCGCGGTGCCGCGCAGGCACTGGCGATCCGAGCGGACCTCGAGGACGTCGCGGAGATCGAGGCGATGTTCAACCAGGTGCAGCAGCGCTTCGGCCGCCTCGATTTTTTCGTTTCGAACGCGGCCGCGTCGAACTTCCGCTCGTTCATGGAGCTGAAGCCGCACAACCTCGAGCGGACCTTCAATTTGAACGTGCGCGCCTTCGTGGTCGGCGCTCAGCGGGCGGTCGGCCTGATGCCTGGCCCGGGACGGATCGTGGTCCTCTCCTCTTATGGCGCGAGCACCGCGTATCCCACCTACGCCAATCTCGGTTCGGCTAAGGCTGCGCTCGAGGCCTGGACACGCTACATGGCGGTCGAGCTGGGGCCGCGGGGAATCAATGTCAACGCTGTCAACGGCGGCATCATCGAGTCGGACTCCTCGGCCTATTTCTATGCGACCGGCCGCGTGGCGCCGCTTGAGACGGTCCTGCCCAAGATCCCCAAGCGCCGCATGGGCACCGTGCAGGAGGTGGCCGACTGCGCGCTCTTCCTGCTCGCGCCCGCCTCGGAGTACGTCACCGGCACCGTTCTGATGGTCGACGGCGGGCTGACCGTGACCGGCCCGCCGTACGAGGCCGACTTCGACGCCTTCGCAGAGGCGCCGGAGGCCGCCGGGAGCGCCGACGCGGCTTCCAATGCCGCGCCGGCAGCCCCCTCCGAGTCAGCGCTCGACGTACTCGGCGAAACGGCTTAGGCCTTCGGGCCACCCGCCGGCCGAGCCGACCCCGTCGCGCTCGCTCTCCCAGCCCTCGCCGTGGCGGTCGAGGTGACGGTGCTCGAGCTCGACGCGCGTGGTCTGGTCACCCTCGGGGGTGAAGGTGACCACGACCTCGCTGGTCTTCTCGTGGTCCGTCTCGACCTCCCAGCGCGGGCTGATGTCCCAGCTGAACACGAACCGGCGCGGTGGCTCGTAGGCGAGCACCCGCGCCCAGCAGCACTCGCTGCCGTCCGTGGCCAGGTCGTAGATGCGCCCGCCTGCGCGCGGCTCCACGACCATCTCCTTCAGGTCCTTCTGCATCAGATGGTGGTCGGGATGCCACCAGCCCGCCATCTCCTCGGTGAAGACCTTGAAGGCACGCTCGACGGGTGCCTTCACCACCGTCGCGGTGCGCACCGAGGTAACTGCTGCCTGCGTGTCCGGCATGGTCACGTGACCTCCTTCGTCGGGCGCTCGGCGGCTGCCTTGAAGGCCTCCAGAGCGCGGTTCCAATACACCTCGAGGTAGGCGCGCATGGCGGCCAGGCCATCGGGGTTCACCTGATAGACGCGGCGGGTGCCACGCGCTGTGTCGACTACGAGTCCGGCCTGCTTGAGCGCCTTGAGGTGCTGCGAGACCGCCGGCCGGCTGATCGGCAGTCCCTGGGCGAGCTCCCCGGCGTGGCCGGGTGCTCGACGAGGCGCTCGAAGATCTCGCGCCGGGTGCGGTCCGCGAGCGCGCTGAGGCCCTCGCGGGCCTCGCTCAGGTCGTCTGCCGGCGCCCGCAGGCCGTGGCGGCCCTCGTCCCGTGGCCGCCGGTCCTCTCCCCCCGGCTGCTTCCTCTCGCCCCGAACAGATCCGTAAGTCATTGTTTACCGTAAGTATAAACTTACATATACCCCGGCGTCAAGTGCTCGGCGGCCGCCGACGGTTGGTAGGTTCGGGCCATGCGCTGGGGGTTGACGATCCCTTTCCAGGGCGTGCCGCTCGCCGAGCACCCACGGCTGTTCGAACGCGCCGAGGCGCTCGGCTATGACGATTTGTGGTCGAGCGAATTGCCGAACGGGACCGACGGCTTCACGCCGCTGGCGATGGCGGTGCCCGTGACCGAGCGCATGCGTCTGGTGACGGGCATCGTCAACGTGTTCACGCGCGGCCCGGCGGTGCTCGCGCAGAGCGCGGCGGCGCTACAGGAGGCCAGCGGCGGGCGTTTCGTGCTGGGGCTCGGCGCTTCCTCGGACGTCGTCGTCGAGCGCTTCAACGGACTCGAGTTCGGACGGCCACTGTCCCACGTGCGGGAGGCCGTAACCCATCTGCGGCCCGTGCTATCGGTGCCCGGAGAACGTGGCTTCGGCGGGCTGCGGCTGGAGCGCCCGGTGTCGCAGCCGGTACCGATCGTGCTCGCCGCGTTGCGCTCGCGTATGCTTGGCCTGGCCGCGGAAGTCGCCGACGGCGCCTTCACGAACTTCCTGCCGCTCTCGGGGCTGCCCGCGGTCGTCGAGGCGCTCGGGGGTAAGGACGATTTCGAGCTCGCCTGCCGTTTCTTCGTGCTGCCCGGTCCCGCCGAGGAGGGCATGGCGCTGGCGCGGGCGATGTTCGCCGCCTACGGCAGCGTGCCCGTGTACGCGGAGTTCTTTCGCTGGCTCGGGTGGGGCGCGGAGATCGCGCCGATGATCGAGGCCTTCCAGGGGGGCGACCGCGCCCGGGCAGCGGCGCTCGCGCCCGAGGACCTGATCCGTGAGGTGTTCGTGTTCGGCTCGCCCGAGGAGATCCGGGCGCGAGTCGAGGAGTTTGCTTCCGGGGGCATCACCACGGTCGTGCTGGCCCCAATGGGAGACCCCGGACGCGTGCCCGAGCTGCTCGAGGCACTCGCGCCGTGAGCCGTGTGTCAGGCGTCGGCGACTGGGTAGAGAATCGTTTCGACCATACTCTGGAGGGAGCCGATGGCCTCGTTTGGCAAGTTTGTGGGCAAGAAGGCAGCCAAGGCGACTTGGCGTCACTCGCTGCACGGAGTGGCATCGAAGGCGCAACGCCAGCCGCTGCGTAGCACGACGCTGCTCGGTATCGGGATCGCGGTTGGCGCCGCGGCCGGGTTCCTCGCGGGAAAGCTCACCAATTCGAGCTCGTTGAGCTCTGAGTAGCTCCTCGGGCGTATAAAAGGCCCCATCAAAGGGCCCTCGCCGGAAGGGGGACTTTTCAGCGCCCCCGGCGACGCCGAGCCGCGCGTCCGTAGACGGCGCGCCTGGGCAGTGGCACCGGTGAGAGCTTTTCGGCGGAGAGGCCGAAGAAGAGGCGTGGCTCGGCCTTCGCCACCAAGGCCATGAGCTCATCGCGCTGGGCCCGAGTGAGCTTGCGCGGGCGCCCGCGCCCGATTCGCATCAGCTCGACCACGCGTCGGCGTTCGTGGGGCTCGAGCTTCGTGAGGTGCTCGCGCGCCAGCAGGATGATTTCCCCGATCTCGATCAGCGTGGCCGCCGGCAGCCTGCGCAAACCCGGAACCTTCCGGGTGAGGTGCTCGATCGCTTCGCTTGTGACCCCGCCCGGCACGAAGCCGAGTCTAGGGGCGACTTTCAGGGTGACGCGGCGAAGTGGCGCTGAAGCTCGTTGGCGTACCGGCGCCCAATCGACGGGCCATTGCGCTCGAGCCATTCGGAGAAGCGAATCTCGCCGAGCGGTGGATCATGGGAGACGAGCAGGCCGGCCATGAGACCTTTGATTTCGTCCTCAGTGAGGATCACGTCGCGCAGGAGAAGCCCAAGCGCACGGGCGGCGAGCCCCATGATCGGCACCGGGATATTGATGATGGGCGCGCGGGCGCCCGTGGCACCGCGGATCAGCCCCACGAGCTCGGCGAACGCCATCGTCTCCGGTCCCGCGGCGTCGATCGTCGCGCTCCCCTCGAGCTCAGCTGCGTCCGTGCAGATGCGAGCGAGATCATCGACGTGAACGGGTTGGACGGGATAGTCGCCACCGCCAGGTATCGCGAAGACCGGCATGCGCCGCAGGATCCAGGCGATGTTGTTGACGAGCACGTCGCGCTCGCCGCCGAAGACCAAGGTGGGCCTCACGACCGAGTAGCGCGGGCCGGCGCTCGCCAGGGCCTGCTCCACCAGCGCCTTGCCGCGGAAGTACGGCAGCGAGGAGGCGTCCGACGGGTTGGTGATGCTGATGTGGACGATCCGCTCGACGCCCGCCGCTTGGGCCGCGTCGAATAAGGCGCTCGAGCGCTCGATGGCCTGCCCGAAGCTGGTCTGACCACGGTCGAAGCGGACCCAGTAGGTGTTGTAAAGGGTCGCCACTCCCTCGAGACTGGCGACTAGCGCGGCCGGCTCGTCGAACCGATAGGGGAGCGCCTCGACGGTTTTCTGGAGCGGATGCGGGCGGTCCGGGTGAAAGGTCAAGGTCCTCACCCGGTGCCCGGCCTCGAGCAGTCGTTGCGCGATACGGGCGCCGGAGTAGCTGAATGCCCCGGTGACCAGGTCCAGTTGTGTTTGAGTGCTCAGCAGAGGCCTCCGCTTCTCAGCGCGCCGCGGTCGCCAGTCTCAGGGCTCGCACGGGCAGGGATTCGCGCGCTGGAGACCACACATATCGGTCCGAGTAGGGCCAGGCGTAGACGGGGCTCCCGTCCCGGACCAGATCACGCAGACCTTCAAGCGCAAGCTCCCGCGCGGACCATTCATACAGTGCCTCGAGCCGCGGCGCGATCACGCCGTAGTCGAGTATCCGCCCCATGCCGTGCTCGCGCTTGAGATACAGGTCGACCTCTGCCTCGAGTGGATAGCGCTCAGGCAGCACGCGCCGGAGCGATAGGAACGCACCGGTCATCCCGATTCTCGGATCACCAAGCACCCGGCCGAGCGCCGCGAACGGCCCGAGCGCCAGTCGCGGCGCGGCCACCAGCGCGTGCGCGTAGAGCACGCGCAGCAACGCGACGTTGAGAAAGAAGCGCTCGGGCCTTGATTCCAGCTCGGCGAGCTCCCGGTTTTGGAGGTAGGCCGCCACGATGCTGGTGTTGTGCGCGAGATACCAGCTGCGAGCGGTTGGCCTGACGATGAACGACATCCAGGGTTCGATCGTCGGCGACGACGGCTTACCGCCAAGCCCGCCGGAGCGGGCCATTGCCTCGCAGCCGTCCATCAGCAACCGCTCATTGACCGAGCGCCACCAGCGACTTCCGGGCGGATTTTCGTTCAGCGGCCTGAGCACGCCACGCTCCGTCTGCCAGCGCATGAACGACAGCGCCGCGCGCCGAAAGGGCAGATGCCGCGGGGCACGGCCCAAGGGGCCGCGGTAGGTGCGCGCCAGCAGCGCCATGCGGCCCGCGGGATCGTCGCGGACGCGCTCAAGCTGCGCCATCGCCCAATCAGCAGCTGTCGACTCTGGTGCGATAAGGGACACATACCACGATGGCCGGCAAAACACACCGAGCCGGAGGCGACCGGCCAAGCCCTCAGGGCGTGAAAACGAAGCCGTTACAGTCAGGCGCCCATGCGCGAAGCGGGAACTCGATGCCGCCGGTGATGCGCGATGCGGTCATCTGCGAGCCCCTGCGCACGCCGGTGGGGCGCTTCGGCGGCGTCTTTCGTGACGTCCCGGCGGCGCGGCTCGCCTCAACGGTCATCACCGCCCTGCTCGAGCGCACGGGCCTCCCCCACGAGGCGATCGACGACGTCCTGCTCGGGCAGTGCTACGCCAACGGCGAGGCGCCCGCGCTCGGCCGCGTGGCCGCGCTCGACTCAGGCCTGCCCGTCGAGATCCCCGGCCTCCAGCTGGACCGTCGCTGCGGGTCGGGACTCCAAGCGGTGCTCGAGGCGTGCATGCAGGTGCAGACAGGCGCCGCCGACCTGGTGCTGGCGGGCGGCGCCGAGAGCATGAGCCAGGCGGAGCTCTACTCGATCTCGCTGCGCTGGGGGGCGCGCTCGGGTGGCGCGATGCTCGAGGACCGTCTGGTGCGCTCGCGCGTGACCGCCGGCGGCAGCAACCACCCCGTCCCGGGCGGCATGCTGGAGACCGCTGAGAACCTCCGGCGCCAGTACGAGATCGGCCGCGAGCAGCAGGACGAGTTCGCGCTGCGCTCGCATCGGCTGGCGATCGAGGCGCACGAGCAGGGACGCTTCGCCGAGGAGATCGTGCCGGTCGTGATCGAGGACCGGCGCGCCGGCCGGCGAGTGATCGAGCGCGACGAGCACCCTCGCCCGGAGACCACGCGCGAGAGCCTCGCCGCGCTCAAGCCGATCATGCGCCGCAGCGACGCCGAGGCCACCGTGACCGCCGGCAACTCGAGCGGGCAGAACGACGGCGCGGCGATCTGCATCGTCACCGACCGCGAGCGGGCCGCTGAGCTCAGGCTGAGGCCCTTCGCGCGGCTGACGAGTTGGGCGGTGGCCGGAGTACCCCCGCAGACCATGGGCATCGGCCCGGTGCCGGCAACCCAGAAAGCATTGGCCCGCGCGGGGCTGTCGCTCCACGACATGGACCTGATCGAGCTGAACGAGGCCTTCGCCGTCCAGGTGCTGGCGGTGTTGCGCGAGTGGGGACTCAACGACGGCTACGAGCGCCTCAACCCCAACGGCTCAGGGATCTCGCTCGGTCACCCGGTCGGCTGTACGGGCGCGCGCATCCTCGCCACGCTGCTGCGGGAGCTCGATCGCCGCGGCGGCCGCTACGGGCTCGAGACGATGTGCATCGGCGGCGGCCAAGGGCTGGCGGCGGTGTTCGAGCGCGTGGCTTGACAGTCGCGACCGCGCCCGGGCTAACCGAGCGCGCGGTCGTGCCAGATCGGCCCGCCGACGGAGTTAATGGCTTCGCAATCTCCCGCGCAGCATCATCCAGGTACTCATGCCCTTGCTGATCCTCTTCGCGCTCGTGGCCGGCGCAGGGACCGCGATTACGCCGTGCATCCTGCCGGTCCTCCCAGCGCTGCTATCGGCCGGCGCGGGCGGCGGCCGCCGCCGCCCACTCGGGATCGTGGTCGGGCTGGCGCTCGCGTTCACGATCGCGATCGTGGCGCTCGCGCAGCTCGTCAAGGGCATCGGTCTCGCCAGCGGCGCGGCGCGGACTGCCGCGATCGTGGTGCTGTTGGCGTTCGGGGCGCTGATGCTCTTCCCCGACGTGGCGGCGCGCGTGCAGGCGCCCCTCTCCCGGCTCGCGCGTTTCGGTCCCCGGACCCGCGGCACCGGCTTTCGTTCGGGGCTCGGAGTGGGCGCGGCGCTCGGCTTCGTCTGCGCGCCGTGCGCCGGTCCGATCCTCGCCGCCGTCACCTCGGTCAGCGCCTCACGCGGCGCCACGGTGCAGGTCATCGTGGTCGCGCTGTCGTACGCCGCGGGGCTGAGCGCGGTCATGCTCGTCTACGCCGTCGGCGGCCGGGCCGTGCTCGACCGCATCCGCCGCTCGGTCCGCGGCCACATCGTCGAGCGCACGCTGGGCGCGGTGCTGGTTCTCGCCGGCGTGGCGATGGCCGCCAACCTCGACGTGCGCTTCGAGGAACTGCTCGCCAGAAGCAATCTGCCCGCGTTCCTCGTCGATCCCACGCGCGCGCTAGAGAACTCGCATGCCGTGCAGAGCCGCCTGGCGTCGCTGCGACCGGCCTCGCCCTTCGCCGAGCGCCAACTCGAGGCGGGCAAGGCGCCGGCCCCCTACCGCGCGGGCGTCTCGATCCCAGGCGTGGAGACGCCCAAGTTGGCCGACCTCGGCAGAGCACCCCAGTTCACGAACACCGAGCAGTGGTTCAACACGCCCGGCCGGCGCCCCCTGATGCTGAGCGGCCTGCGCGGCCATGTCGTGCTGGTCGACTTCTGGACCTACACGTGCATCAATTGCCTGCGCACGCTGCCGTTCCTGAAGGGCCTGTACGCGACCTACCACCGCTACGGGCTCGACATCGTCGGGGTGGAAACGCCGAGTTCACCTTCGAGCGGATCGCGAGCAACGTCCGCCAGGCGATCGAGTCGGACGGCATCCGCTACCCCGTCGCCCAGGACAACGACTACAGGCACCTGGAACGCGTATCGGAACCAGTATTGGCCTGCCGAGTACCTGATCGAACACCCCCGGCCAGGTCAGGCGTGCTCGCGCAGTTCAGCGAAGGCGAATACCTGCAGAGCGAGGCAGCCGTGCGCGAGCTCCTATACGAGGCCGGCGCGCACAACCTGCCGTTATGACCGCGCACGCGATCCTGCCCTGGCCGGCCTCGCCACCGCCGAGACCTACCTCGGGGCCGATCGCGCGAGGGGCTTCGCGCAGCCGGTGAGGTCCGGAGTCCACCACTACCCGAGGCGGAGTCAGCGATCCCCAGCCCAATCAGTTCGCGCTCGAGGGCACCTGGCGCGTGAGCCACCACTCCCCGCCACCCCCGTCTCCTCGGGGGCGCGCATCGAGGCCCGCGTTCAGGCGGCCCACGTCTATCTGGTGATGACCTCAGCCGGGAGCACGGCGCGTCGGGTGCGAGTGCTGCTCGACGGCCACCCGATCGCCGCCCGCGATGCGGGCGCGGACGGTGCGCGGGGGCTTTGCGACCGTCAAGGGACAGCGGCTCTACTCGCTCGTCTCTCTGCCCTCCGCCCCGGACCGCGCGCTGACGCTCGAGCTTCCCCCGGGCGTGAGCGCCTACGACTTCACGTTCGGATAGCAGTTTGCCCGCGGCGGGCA
>CAWEGZ010000018.1:0-48681 GCA_963808655.1 uncultured Solirubrobacterales bacterium | reverse complement strand
GACCCACCGGCCGAGCCCGGCGCGCCACAACGGCTGGGGGGCGACTAATGACGAAACGCTCGAGCCGGCGGCTTGCTTTCCTGAGCGCCATCGTCATCGCACTGGCTGACGGCGCCATGAACGTCGTTCATCCATCGCTCGCTCTCGCGGCCGCTCTCGATGAGCCCGCTCACGCCGCCACGACCGTGCTGCTCCTGGCGGCCCTGGGGTGGCCGCTCGGCCGACGGTTCGCGCTTGCGGCGGTGATCGCATCGGTAGCGATCGATCTCGACCACATACCGCAATACCTCGGAACCCACTTCCTCACCGCGGGTACACCACGTCCGTACACGCATTCGTGGGTCACGCTTGCGTTCGTGGCCATGCTCGCGGTGATGCTGAGCGAGCGATGGCGGATCGTCGCGCTGGGCGCGGAGCTCGGGCTCGTCGGTCACCTCTTCCGCGACATGGCCGAGCCCGGTACCAACGGAGGCGTCGCTCTCTTTTGGCCCTTCACCGATGCCGGCCTGCGCGTGCCGTATCTCGCCTACGCGCTGGTCATGGCCGGCGCGCTGGTGATCACCGTGCTGCGTACGAGACCTTCCCCATCGGTGCAACCCGACCGGAGCGCGCCCCGTCCCGTTCCTCGACGATCTGGTATCGCCAGCCAACGAATGGCTCCCTGATCGTCTCGCTCGGGTCCGTGCGCAAACGCGCTAAGAGAAAGTCCGGCTTGCGCTCCTACATCGCCATCGGTTTCGTTCTCGCCGCGCTGGGGATCACGTTGGTCCTCTTCTTGGTCATCGGCTCAAGCAGGCCTGGCCCGGCGGCGCCGCCCGCTGCCAGCGTCTTCAGTGAAGGCCCTCTGCCCACTCATGGGCCGGTCGAACTCGGAGTCAACCTCGCGAGCGGACCCTCGCCCGCGGGCCTCAAGTCCTTTGCACACCTTGTGGGGGTTCCTCCAAGAATCCTCATGTGGTACCAGGGCTGGAACGTGTCCTTGGTCAACCGGGCGGCTTTGCAGGCTGTCGTCAATGCCGGAGCGGTGCCAATGGTTACCTGGGATCCACAGATCGGCAGCCAAGGCGTTTCCTTCTCGGCGATCAGCGCGGGGAGATACGACTCCTACCTCGCCGCCGCGGCTCGCGCAGCGAAGGCATGGGGGCGTCCGCTGTACATCCGGCTTGCCCACGAGATGAACGTCCGCGGCTCGCCGTTCGGACCGGGACGAGAAGGAAATACCGCCAGAGCGTTTGTACTGGCGTGGCACCACGTCCTGTCGATCTTCCGTCGATATCGGGCGACAAACGTCTCCTGGGTCTGGTCACCGAACGTGGACTGCGAGGGGCGCTGCCCGTTCACCGCTTTCTTTCCCGGCAACTCGTGGGTCAACTGGGTCGCCTTGGACGGCTACAACTACGGAGCCGTCGACCGCGTCCCATGGCTCAGCTTCAGTCAGATCTTCGCCCCCTCGTACGCGATCCTCGAGCGGCTGACCAACAAGCCCGTGATGATCGCCGAAACCGGATCGACTGAGATCGGCGGCAGCAAGGCGAATTGGATCAGGCAGATCGGCCCGGCACTGCGGTCATCACTGCCGCGCGTGCACGCCTTGATCTGGTTCCAGCGCGTGAAGCAGACCGACTGGCGGGTCAACTCCTCTCGGTCCGCACTTGCGGCCTTCCGGAAGCTCGTGGCCTCGCCTCCCTTCGCTCGCTGAACCAGTTAGCGGGTCTCGTCGCGCAGCTGTGCCCGCACCGCCGCTCCTATCGCCTGGACAGGAACCGTCGGTCGTGCAACGAACCCAGAGGCATGCCGGAAGTGGACTGGTGAAGCAGATGCCCAGCCCGCGCACACGCCTGAGGATGCTTGCCGCGCTCGTCGTCGCGACCGGGGCGCTCGTAGCGGTAGTCGCGCCGGTGGCTCGGACTCATGCAGCCACAGATGCGCCAACCGCACTGGGAGTCAACATGGCCAATGTTCCCGGCAAGCTGCGGCCGCTACAGCACTATGCGCACTTGGCGGGGCGCAAGCCCGCGCTGGTGATGTGGTACCAGCAGTGGTCGGGCCCGCTCTTCTACCTAAAGCAACTCAGGCACGTCGCGGCCATCAAGGCACTGCCGATCATCACCTGGGATCCGATGCTCAACGGCGCAGGAATCCCGCTCGCAGATATCGCCGCCGGCTCCTACGACTCCTATATCAAGGCCTCGGCGCGCGCCGCAGCCCGGTGGCGAAAGCCCATGTACATACGCCTTGCCAATGAGATGAACCTGGCGAACTCGGCGTACGGCCCAGGCCACGACGGCAATACGCCGGCGCTGTTCATCGCGGCATGGCGTCACGTGGTGAAGCTCTTCCGCAACGAGGGGGCCAATAACGTGCAGTGGATCTGGTCCCCTAACGTCTACTGCGACGGCAAGTGCCCGTTCGCTGCCTTCTATCCTGGCAATAGCTGGGTCGACTGGGTGGCGCTCGACGGCTACAACTACGCGTCCATCGACCACATTCCCTGGATGAGCTTCAATCAGATTTTTCACCCCTCGTACAGGCTGCTGACCGCCCTGAGTTCAAGGCCCGTGATGATCGGAGAGACCGCCTCCACCAGCATTGGCGGCGATAAGGCAAAGTGGATCATCAACGCGCTGCGTGCGCTGCGCAGGCAGTACCCGCGGATCCATGCGCTCGTGTGGTTTGACCGCAGGAAGAAAGCGGACTGGCGCGTCAACTCCTCACGTGCCTCGCTCGCGGCCTGGCGCAAGATGGCGAGTTCGAAGGCCTACTCCGGCACCGCCGCGACGCTGGAGGCCGTCGAGCCGTTCTCCCGATGAGTACTCCTGGGCCGGAGTTCTTCATCGTCGGCGCGCCGAAGTGCGGCACCAGTTCGCTGCACCGCCACTTGGGAGCACACACAACCGTGTTCTTGCCCGACCGCAAGGACGTGCCGTACTTCGGCTCGGACCTCGAGCACACCATTCCCGGCGCGCCGCGGAGCCTCGGTGATTACCTGCGTCCGTTCGCCGACGCTCCCCCCGGCGCGCTCGTAGGCGACTCCTGCACGCTGTACATGCAGTCGCGCCGCGCGGCTGCCGAGATCGCGGCATACCGCGCGCGGGCGCGGGTGATCGTGATGCTACGTGACCCGGTCGAGCTGATCGTCTCCCTGCACAGCCACAACATCTGGATGGGCGAGGAGGACATCCTCGACCTCGCCGACGCGCTCGCCGCCGAGCCCGACCGCCGAGCGGGACGGCGAATTCCGCCGCGCTGCAACTATCCCGCGGGCCTCTTCTATCGGGATGTGGCGGCCATCGCCGACCAACTCGAGCGCTATCTGCAGGCCTTGCCGCGCGAGCAGGTGCACGTGATCTTGTTCGACGACTTACGCGCGGATACCGCCGCCACTGTCGAGCGCACTCTTCAGTTCCTCGGGGTCGACGAGCGCGCCCAGCTGGATCTCGCCCCGGTCAACGCCCGGCGCCAGCCACGCAGCCTGCGCGTGCAGTCATTCCTGCAGCAACCCCCGCTTGGGCTGGAGCGGGCCTTCCAGGCGCTTGCGCCGCGCTCGCTACACGGGCGGGTGCTGCCATGGCTGAACCGCTTCAACGGGCAGCGCGGGCGAAGGCAGGTTCTCGACCCCATGCTGCGCTCCGAGCTCGAGCGCGAGCTCAGACCGCAAGCCGAGAGGCTCCAGGAGATGCTGCAGCGCGACCTCGCCTGGTGCTCCTCAGCCGAGCAGCTCGCAGCGTAGTTGGCCGGGGGTTCAGTCCCGATCGCCGTTGGTAGCTTTGGCTTGTGCTCCGCTTACCGTCCTCGCTGATCCAGCGCGCCCAGGAAACGCTCAGCGCTGAGCTATACCGGCTCGGCCACACGCCCAAGAGTCTCGAGGAAACGCAGCGAGACGTCCTGTGGTGGACCTACGCGCGCGCGCAGGCGGCGCTCAACATGCGTCCCGTCTCAGCCGGGTGGGGCGTCGCATTTGCCAGTGCCGGATATGCCGAGCTGGTGCCGATCGAGGTCCCCAGGGCGGGCCGCGACCGCGTCACGCTGCGGACCTTCTTCAGCTCGGTCAGCCCAGGAACGGAGCGTGCGCAGTACCTGCGCCTTCCCAATGCGCGCCTCGGCGTGCTTGGCCGCCCCGGCTACTCGGCCGCCGGCATCGTCGAGTCGGTCGGACCGCGAGTGCAGGGGCTGCGACCGGGTGACCTGGTCGCCGCGACCGGAGCGGCGCACGCCTCGCTGGTGAACCTGCCGCAGCGCCAGGTTTTCAAGGTGCCGGGCGGCGTCGCTCCCGAGCACGCCTCACTGATCATGCTGGGGACGATCTGCTTGCACGGCGCCGACCTTGCCGCGGTGCGGCCCGGGGAGCGGGTCGTGGCTGTGGGGGCCGGTCCGATCGGAGCGCTCGCTTTCCGGATGGCATGCAGCAGCGGGACGCCGGTTGGGATCGTGGCCGGCTCGCGGCGCCGGGCCCAGGTCGCCGCGTCCTCGGGGGCGCCCCTGCTGGTAGCCGGCGAGGACGGGCCAGAGATACGGCGGCTCGGGGCCGACGTGGTCATCGAGGCAACGGGCGACCCCCAGGGAATCCACACCGCCATAGAGGCGGCCGGGGCCGGGGCACGAATCGTGCTGCTCGGCTCTCCGCGGGGTGTGACACGTGACTTTCCGCTTGATCGGGTCCGCGCCGCTGGGCTGACGCTGATCGGCGCCCACGTCGACACGCTGGAGCTGCGGCAGCCGAAGCAGGAGATGGAGCCGCGCCGGGAGGTGGGCGAGCGCTTTTTGCGGCAGCTCGCCGAGGGCCAGCTGTCGGTGGCCGACCTCCTCGGTCCGGCCGTCGATCCGCGACGGGCGGCGGTCTTCTACCGGGAGCTTGCCGAGGGTCGCCACCGTGGCGGCGCGTACTTCGACTTCTCGCTGTTGGCGCCAGAGCAAGCGGTGCACCGCGGCCACCTACTGAGATCCGCCGAACATGACCGGCCGTGGCATGGAGCCGACGCGGCCGCTGAGGCCCCGCCGCCGGCGTGAGGGCGTCGTATTGGCCGTACCCGACCCCTTTGCCGGCGCACGCGGACACCTCCGCATCGGCCTTGTCGGCTGCGGAGATATCGCCGTGCACAATGCGGCAGGGGCGGCGGCCGCCCCCAATGTGGAGCTTGTGGCCTGCTTTGACCCGGTCCTGCGCCTGGCGCAGGAGCTCGCCACGCGCCACGGCGCCACTGCCTGTTCCAGCTTCGAGCAGCTCCTGGACCGCGGCGACATCGACGCGGTTGTGCTCTCGGTGCCCCACCATCTCCACGCACCCTTAGCGATCGAGGCTGCCCAGGCCGGCAAGAACGTGATCGTCGAGAAGCCCCTCGCGCGCGATCTTGACGGCGCCGTCTCCATGGCACGCGCCGCCCAGGCGGCCGGCGTATGGCTCTCCCCATGCTTTCCACAGCGCTATGCCGCGCACGTCCAGATCGCCCGCAGATTGATCGAGCAGGGTGCGGTGGGCGAGCTGGAGGGCACGCTGACGCGGCTCTTCCTCGACAAGAGCCCGGCCTATTGGCTGGGGGGCTTCTCCGGCCGTGCGCAGTCCGACTGGCGGCGCTCGCGGGAACTTGCCGGCGGCGGGGTGCTGATCATGAACCTCTCCCACCATCTCGATCTGATGCGATACCTGACCGGTTTGGAGGCCGAGCAGGTTGGCGCGAACATGGAGCCCGTCGGGGCGATCGAGGACGCGCTGAGCGCAACCCTGCGCTACGGGGGTGGCGCGCTCGGCAGCGTGATCGGCGCCTCCTCCGTCAGAGGCTCGACCGAGGAGGAGATGGGCATGTGGGGAAGCGAGGGGCGGATCATCCTTGAGCCCCGCCCGTGCGTCTACACACTGCATGTCCTCGATGGCCTGCGTACGACTCGCTGGCAGAGCTTCGGCCGCCTCCCGGCGATACCGATTCGCGCGGTGTACCTCAGCCGTCTGGCGAGCGCCACCAGCGAGGGGCGCGAACCCGAGGTGAGCGCCCGGGATGGGGTGGCGACCCAGGCCACGATCGAGGCCATCTACCTGGCGGCTGAGCGGGGCGAGCCGGTGGCGGTGAGCGAGGTTCTCTCGGCCGTCCAGCGCGAGCGGGTGGCTGCATGATCCGCGCGCGTCACACGGGCGCGGTCACCGTGCTCACGCTCGAGGGCGAGCATCGATTTGGGTTCATCGACAGTGACTGGATCGGAGCCGGCGAACATGCTCCCGGGCTGCTTGTGGACTCGCAGGAGGGGGTGTGGTGGGACGGCGAGCGCCTGTGGAACGGAGAGGGCGATCCGAGGCGTTTCACTGAAGCGCTGCTCGGTGACCAGGCGGAGGCGATCGCCGCCGCGGTCAAAGATGTCGACCCCCAGCGCGTGTGGGTGATCGGCGACGGCCTGGTTGCCTCGGCGGTCCGCCGTCTCCTCGGACAGGCACCGGCCCCCCGGGACGGCGAGCGCGGTCAGACGAGGGCTGTTCGGGACAGCCCGGGTCCGCTTGCGGCGATCGACCTCACCAGCGTGGCGCTTGAGCGCGCCTGTCAGGCGGTCCCCGACGGAGGGACCGTGGTCCTCGCCGGCGAGCGGCGCGAGCGCTGCGACATCGACTTGTACAAACACGTGCACCGTCGTGGCCTGAAGGTGGTCGGGATCCCGGACCTGCGCAACCGTGTTCGCTCGCTGTCGCGGAACGACTCCACCTTTCACAACGGCTCGCCTTCCCGCGGCCAAGCAGCGTTTCCCGAGCCCGTCACGGTGGTGGCCGGGGAGCCACTGCCCTCCGCGCTCTGGTACCGGCTCGTCTCCCGATGAGCGCAGGCAAGGAGGGGCAAACGGCGAGCATCCGCTCGCTGCGGATTCTGCTCGTCAGCGACGCCTACCCGCCGATCTTCGGCGGGGCGACGCGTGCGGCCCAACAGCTCGCCCAGCAGCTGCGGGCGCGCGGCCATCACGTGGCGGTCGCGACCGCCTGGCAGCGCGGCCTGCCCGCCCGCGAGAACGACGGGGGAGTACCCGTGCGTCGGCTGCGCGGCCTGGTCTCGCGTGCAGGCTTTCTGTCCGCCGATCCCGTCCGCTACACCCCACCGCCGTTTCCTGACCCGGAGCTGAGCTTGCGGCTGCGGCGGCTGATTACGCGCTTTGAACCGGACCTGGTGCACAGCTACGGCTGGCTCACATACTCCTGCCTGCCGGCCCTGTGGCGAACCGGCGTCCCCCTCGTGCTGGCGGCGCGGGAGTACGCCAACATCTGCCCGGTCAGGACGCTGGTGCGCCGGACGGAAGAAGGCGATCGGCCGTGCTCCGGCCCCGCCTGGGGCAAGTGCATGCCCTGCGCCGCGATTTTTTATGGCTCTCCGAAGGGCTCGATCGCAGTTGGTTCGGTACTGGGCCAGCGCCGGCTCCTGCGCCGCCGTATCGACGCCCTGCACAGCGTCAGCCACTTCTGCGAGGCGATGGTCCGGCGCTACCTGCTGTACGACCGCGACCCGCCCGCCGCCGTGCTCCCCGACTTCCGCGACGACGATGGGGGCGCTCCTGATCACGCGATCCTCGCCCGCCTGCCCAGCCGCCCATTCGTCCTCTTCGTCGGCTCCTTCAGGCGGATCAAGGGCGACCAGATATTGCTAGATGCCTACCGGCGACTGACCGACCCGCCGCCTCTGGTCATGGTCGGCGCGCGCAGCGCCGAGCCATTGCCCGAGTTGCCGCCGGAGGTGACCGCGCTGATCGACGTGCCCCACGCGACCGTGATGGCGATCTGGGACCGGGCCCTTTTCGGCGTCTGTCCTTCGCTGGCACCCGAAGCGCTCGGGAACACCGTGCACGAGGGAATGAGCCGCGGCAAGGCGGTGATAGGTACCCGCCCCGGCGGCCATGAGGACATGATCGAGCATGAGAAAACCGGCGTCCTGGTGCCACGCGGAGATCTCGATGCGCTCACCGAAGCGCTCCACCGACTGCTCTCAGACCCGGGCGCATGCGAGCGGATGGGCAGGCTCGCGAGCGTCAGCGCGGAGCGCTTTACCGCCGGGCTAGTGGCCCCGGCGATCGAGCGCTTCTTCCTCGACACCGTCGAGGCGGGTCGCGACCGCGGACCGCTGCTCAGCTCGGGGACGACTGCAATGGGCGGCTGGTAGCTTGGCCGTAATGAGCAATGAGGTCTCCACAGCAGCGCCACCCTCGCATCGGCAGGAGCAGCGCCTGACGCTCGCGCCTCCTCGTCCCGGCGGCCTGTGGAACGAGTTTCTCTTCCTGGTGTGCAACGCGCTCTACTACGGCCTCGCGCGGCACCTCCCCTACTCGCCGCGCCCGTACGCCCTCGGCGCGCGGCGGATCCGCTACGAGATCTGCCGGCGCATGTTCAAGAGCTGTGGCGTCGAGGTCAACGTCGAACACGGGGCGCTGATCAACAGCGGCCGCGAGATCGAGATTGGCGACCGCTCGGGCATCGGCCTCGATACGTTCATCTCAGGGCCACTGATCATCGGGCGCGACGTGATCATGGGCCCCAGCTGCACGTTCCTCTCGATCAACCGCGACACCAGGCAGACCTCGGTGGCGATGATCGACCAGGGTTTCAAGCCGGCGCGGCCGCCGGTGATCGAGGATGACGTTTGGATCGGCGCCAACGTGACTGTCCTGCCCGGCCGGCGACTCGGCACCGGCAGCATCGTCGGCGCGGGCGCGGTGGTGACCAGCGACGTGCCCCCGCTCTCGGTCGTGGCGGGTAACCCCGCGCGCGTGATCGGACATCGGGACGGCGGCGGAGCCGATAGGTAACGCGTCTCAGCCCAGGGCCAGCGGCTCGCCCGCGAGGGTCCGCAAGAGAGCGGGGATGATCTGCTGGCGCAGCGTTTCGAGAAACGTCTCGCGGCTGTAAGCAGCGAGCAACTCGCGGGCCCGCGTCCGGTATCGCGCCTGGGCCTCGGGGGTCAGCTGGAGGGCGGCATCGATCGACTTCGCCAAGGCGCGGGCGTCGATTGAATCGGCCACGAGCCGAGGATCGAGCTGCCTGGCGAGTTCAACCGCGTCGCTTGGCCCCCTCGAAGGCACGGCGGCGAGAAGAGCTCCGTCCAGAAGCGCCTCAAGCTGCGCTATGCCGAATTGTTCGACCCGGGAAGCGCTGACATACACCAAGACCGAACCGCTGAGAGCCCTGTGCTCGTTCTCGGGCACCGTGCCGAGCCACCTTATGTCGCTCGGCAGTGGGACTCGGCGCGAACGCAGAAAGCGCTCACCGGCGCTCTCGGTGATCCCCGTCACGAAAAGCGGAAGAGTTGGAGCCGCGACCGCCCATGCCTGCACAACCAAATCGAGCCCTTTCTTCTCCGGGTTATTGGCGTAGCAGAGCCCGGCCCGCAAGCGCTCCTCGGCGACCGCCGGGGCGGGACGCAGCGGCGGCGGCCACACGACCTGCGGCGGCGCACCGCCGCATTCGAGGAGTTCGGCGCCCGCCCGCTGCGAGGTGGGCAGCGCCAGCACGGCACCATTAAGGCAACGCCGTTCGAACGCGCGCGTTAGCGCCTCCCGGCGCCGCGGACGGATGTTTGCTGCGAGCGCGTCGAAGCGCACGGCGGCACCCTGAAGAACCTGTCGTGGGAGCAGGCCGCCGGCGGAGCTCGTCGTGATCAGCACGACCCGCGGCGTCACCAGCCTGAGCGCCTTGACGACGGCGCGTCGCAGCGAGACGGCCACGATCAGCTCATCGGTCGCGAGCGACAAGCGCCGGAGCGGCCCGAGCAGACCGTCGTAGTTAGAGGACACGACACCAACGCTTAGCCCAGTCTCCCGCAGCCCATCCACGATCTCCTCGTAGTCGCGGCGGAGCCCAAAGGTGGTGTTAGCCGCGACCACCAGCACGTCAATCGCCTCATCCGTCGGCTCTGTGTCCGTCGGCCGCCGCGGCATACTCATCGCGCTTCCTGGGGCATGTGCGTCGGCACCCAACCCGTCGCCCCTGAGCACAACCCCAATTCGGGCACGCACCGCTCGCGCCTTCGACGGCATGAGCGCGCTCAGCGCCAGCGGATAGACAAGTGCACCGGCGAGAATTTCAGCGGGCAGTGCGACGGCAAGAGGTTCGTGTGCCAAGAGCACGCGAACTACAGCGACGATTGCAGCCATTAGGGCGCTCGCGACCGCAATGGGTATCAAGTTCTTGAAGTACTCAACCAGCGACAGGCCGTCCCAGGCGCGCAGGAGCGCCAGGCGTACGGGCCACGCGATCAAGAACACGGCGGCCAGCGCGGCGGCCACGGCAACGATGCCGAACTGGACTGCGACTGCAAATGCGGCGAGTTGCGCTGCGGTCACGCCCGCCGTCCAGGGCACTTCTCGCTTTACACGTCCGGTCCCGATCACATAAGAGCTTGTGACAGCAAGTTGCGCCTGAAGGCAGCCCGCCACCGTCAGGAACTCGAGAACCGGCACGCTCCGTCCCCAGTGCGGACCGAAGAGGACGGGGACGAGCTGTCCGGCGAGCAATGCGAGCCCCGCGTAAACCGGAAGGCTGAACACGAGGGTGAGGGTTGAGGTGCGAACCAGAGAGGCGCGTAAGGCGGATGGGCTGGTCTGCATGCGGGCGAACATCGACATTGCGACATTGTTGATCGTGGTAACGAGCAGCTCGTTGAGAACCGTGAAAACCCGGTAGGCGAGCACGTAGAACCCGAGCGCCACCGGTCCGAGGAATACGCCGATTAGGAAGTTGTCGATGTTGCTGCCCAGGTACCAAAGGATGCGCAGCACGCTGTAGCGCGACCCAAAGCCGATCAGTGCCTTGAAGGCGGGGCCCGAGAACCGCAGTCGTGGGCGCCACTGAACGAGCGCCCACAGCAGCACGACGGTGAGCCCCTCGAGTGTCAATTGCTGGCCGACCAGAGCCCACGCGCCCGCGCCCATGACCGCAAGCGAAATCGCCACCGCCGCGCTGGCCGCGGTCGCGCCGAGGCGCCGTAGCGCCTGTGTGCGCCAGTTCAGTTCGCGTTGCAGCAGAGCGGTCGGAACGCTGTCGAGCGCGGCGAACACGAAGATCACGCTCAGCGCGCGCACGAGCCCTGTCAACCGTGGCTGGCCGAACAGCGCCGCAAACAGCGGCGCAGCGACGATCGTCACCGCCGCGAACATAAGCTCCGAGCAGCGCGGCGGCCCAGAACGCGGTGTCGGAAAACGTCCGATCAAGCTTTTCGCGCTGAACCAGCAGGCGGCTGAAGCCGGCGTCGACGATCACCCGCAGCAGCGTCACGATCACCATCGCGTCGGCCACCAAGCCGAACTGCCGCGGCTCCAGCAGCCTCGCCAGCACGACGAAGACGCCGAGCGCGACGAGGTTGTACCCCCACATCTGCAGGCCGTTCCAGCCAACTGCGGCCAGCGCCTTGCGGCCAAGTTCGGCCTGTTCCTCCCGCGTGGCGGAGGCTCCGTGTTCGGGCTCGTGAGACGGTCATTTGGCTGAACGGTGCGTCGCGGACGCCGCCCGCGCGCGCATGCGCGCCCTTTACGTGCAGCGCCCGCGTGCTGCAGCGAAAGCGGCGCACAGCACGTGGGGCCGCGGCCGCGGCGGCGGTGGATAGATGTGCAGCATGGTCACCTGCGGAGCACCGCCCGCGTCCGCAAACCTCCACACGCAGCGTCGCGGTGTATGCCGAATACGGTTGCGCCCTCGCCAGGTGGCGCCATTGCCGACGTCACAGCTGTGAGCGGATCTGACGCCATTGGCGAATACGCGCAGCCGATAGCTGCCGTGTGACCCTTGATGATTGAAGACCCCGATCGCCGAGCTCCGGTGTCCGCCGGCGGATGGAAGCAGCCAGAGCTGGGTGAAGTGATCTGCATGGCGTGGCTGGTGACGCTGGCGTATGTGAGCGCTCCCGCGCCCGCCAGCATCCCCGTGACGAGCACGGCCGCAGGTAAAACGACGAGCGCACGCACACCCCGCGGCATGCTCACGCGCAGGCCGAGAGACGCCGCGGACGGCTCGCCTCCCTGCCTCCGCATGTCGCGGGCGAGCAAACGGCAGCAGCTCGACTATGCCCAGCGCGACGGTGATCGCGGCAAGCGAGAGCGTCCAGCTGTCGAGATCCAGCTTCACTCCGGCTACGTACAGAGCCACGGAGTCAAGGATCACCAGCGCGATGCTCAGCGCGGGGATCAGCAGCAGCCGCTCGAAGGCCCCTGCCGGCCACGAGCCGTCCCGCTCGGCATCGCCCCGCGAGGGACGCAGCAGCCGCGAGCCGGGAACGCCCGGCAGCGCCAAGACAAGCAGCAATGCGGCCACGACCCGCTCCGGCGAGCGCGATGGTGCGGCGAGCGCCACGGCCACGGCAGCCGCAGCCAGGAGCGGTGCCACCGCTACCGTGCGCAGCGTGGACCTCATCGGCAGCCTCGCAGCAAGGGCTCGGTGTCATAGATGACGATGTTCCGGCTGGTGAAAACGCGATCGATGCACTTGCTGGCCCGGAACTTGGTCAGGGATCGCAGCGGGATCGGCGTTGAGTAGGAAGAGACGGAGTTCGCGCTATCGAAATAGCTTCCTGACGCCGGCAGCGCGCTCGCGTCCCGGCGATCGACGACCAGGAAACGGAGCTTGTCGTAGGTGATGATTGAGCGTTGGAACGGTCCCAACGCCGGGGCGAGAAAGAGGGCGCCGATGCCGACGCCATGCACGTCTCCGCTCTGAGGAAAGAGGCGGGAGTAGCCCGTCAACAGCGAGGTGTCGTTGGTGTCAGCGAGGAAATGGGCGCCCGCCGGCAGGGAGCGCCCCGCCCACGCGGCGGCGGCGACGCTCTCGGGGTCGACCGAATGCACGCCCGCGGAGACCTGGAAGCGGTCGGAGGGCAGGCGGTTGTAAGAGGGCGTCCCGACCGTAATGCCGCCCGCGAACACCACCCCGATGTATGCGACCGCAAGCAGCTTCACTCCCCATCCGCGCAAGCCCGGGCGATCGGCGGGCCGCTGCGCAAACGTCATGAACGCCGCCGCCAGCGCCACTCCCAGCCCCAGGAACACGAATTCCGACGTCCGGTTCGAAGTCTCGCTGCCCGCCGCGTTCAGGCGCAGCGCGATCGAGATCGGGTACACCAGGGCCGCCGCCCCGAAGATCGCCGGTCCCGGTCCAAGGGCGCGGCGGCGCCACAAGGCCCACAGGCCCAAAGGTAGCCCGCAGACGAGCAGCAGGACTGACCCGATCCCCACAACATGCTCCAAGGCCGAGACCGAGTAGCCGCGAGCACCGCTGAAGGGTGCCCTGCCGCTGGCCGTACCCGTGACCACGTGCACCAGTCCCTGCAGTGAGCCGGTCACAGAGCCGCCGATGTCGCTCGACGTGGGGCCCCAGGTGTGAGCCGCATAAGCGGCCGTGATCGCGACGCTGAATAGCGCAAGGAGCGCGAGGCGCCGTCGCACTCCGGCTGGAGCCCTTCTCAGCGCGGCGATCGCAGCCCACAAGACGATCACCAGCGCGACCGCGTAGGAAGTCAGATGGTGGGTCAGCACGAGGGCCCCGTCGAGTAGTGCCACGGTGGCGAGGTCGCGCCAGTCTCCGTCCTCGCCGGCGCTACGAGCGACCGCGCAGAGAGCAACCGCCGCCAATCCGAGGGCCAATGACTCGTAGGCGAACTGGGAGTCAAAGAAGACGAAGTTGGGGTTGGCGGCGTAGATGAGGGCGGCGATCCCGGCGATGCGGGCCGAGCGGAACACCCGGCGCACCAGCAGGAAGAGCCCCGCCATCAGCATCACCCGCGCGACCCCCACCACGATCACGCCGGAGGCGAAGACCCCGAGCCCGCTGATGCGCGAGAGCGCCGCGGTGACGCTCAGGATCCCCGGGTAGTAGGCATACGCCGGCACGAGCGGGTTGGGCACGAACAGCCTCCCGGTCCGCAGCACGTCCGTGACGCTGCGCAGGTGGCCGAGCTCGTCGTGCAGGTTGAAGCCGGTGGGCGCGAGCAGCAGCGGCACGACATAGAGCGCGAGCCCCAGTAACACCGCCTCGGCGAGGCGCTCCCCAGCCGTCGCCCGGCGCCCACACAGGCGCAGCGCGAGCGGCAGCACAATCACCATCAGCCCGACCCAGAACACGGGGGTCCCCCAGCCGCGGCCGGTCCTGGAGGCCCAGTAAGCGAGCGCCACCAAGAGCAGCCCGCCGGCGATCGTGATCGCCAGCAGCGCCGGCACGATCGGCGCCCGCCCCGTGGCGAGGCTGGGCTCCGCGTCCGAGCTGGGGCGGGGCTGCTCGCCGGGACGACCCAGTACGCCCGCGCGTTGCAGCGGACGGTCGAGCACGCCTAAGCCTGGCATCGTTCGACCCCTATCCCGACGGCGCGCCTTGAGGCCAACCAGGACGCGGTTTGGAGGTATATGGACGGTGCGGTCCGTAACGACGCCGGCTGCGCGCATACCCGAGCGGGCCGTAGAGCATGCCCCGCCGCTCGATCCAGGTCAGCTCGTGGGGGTAGTCGGCGCGCTTGTGCTTATTGATATGCGCGTCCGAGCTCAGCATCCACCTGATGCCCGCGGGTACCTTGCGCGCGAAGTCGACCGCGAACCGCGGTCGCGCCAGGACGGTCTTCAGGTAGTACGCGACCAGGCCCGCGCCGTACGCATAAACCTGCCGGCGTAGCCCCTCGTAGTCGGGACGATGCGCGTGGTGCACGAGCGCACGGGGTTCGTACACGAGCTGGTGGCCGCACAGAATCGTGCGCAGCAGGACCTCAGAATCGACGCCGCCGAGAGCCGGCGTGCCGTTGCCGAGGGCGGGATCGAACCCCCCGATCGAGCGCAGCACGTCGGTGCGGAAGGAGAAGTTGTTGCCGGTCCCGAACAGCCCGGCGTTCCAGGGATAGAGCGGCTCGTTGGGCGGGCGGTTTGCATCAAGATCAAAGACGCGGCGCTCAAATCCGCGACTGAAGCCGCCGTATTGCTCGAACCACTGCTGGGCGGCCGTCTCGAGCTCGGCCGGGAACAGGAGCCCGGTGACCGCTCCCGCCGAGGGATAAGCCTCGAATGCGCGCGCGATCTCGGTCAGCCAGTGCCGGTCGGCAATCACGTCGTCGTCCGTCATGACCACGAGCGGCGTATCAACCGCCGCCAGCCCACGATTGCGGGCGCTCGCGCTGCCTGGCGCGTCCTCGCGCTGATAGTGAACCCGGCCGGCGAAGGCGCCCGCGAGCTCCTCGATCAGCGCCCGCGTGCGGTCGCTCTGCGGGGCGTTGTCGACGACCAGCACGCTGAAGCGGGTCGCGGGATACGCACACGCGAGGATTGACTCGAGACAGCGCCGCAGGCGCTCGGGGCGCTCGCGCGAGGGGATGAGAACGGTCAGCTCGGGGGCGCGCTCGAGGAAACGCTCGCGGGTCCGACAGCAGGCGGGCCCGGCTTCCGTGGCTAATCCGCCCGCTGGCAGGCTCGCCGGGCCTGCGATCCCGTCAGCAGCCAGATGCGCCTGGATCTTGTCCTTCAACTCGCGCCAGACGGCGTCCGCCAAGGCGGCGGCTGACAGCCCGCCCGGTGAGAGCTCAGGCTCAAGTACACCTAGAGGCTCGTCGTGGAGGCGGGCCAGTAAGAGCACCGCGCGGTGGCGCGCGGCCGGCTCAAGCGCAGGCAGTGGCTCTGAGAGCTCGAGCTCGCGCACGAGCGTCGGCGGCGGCTCGACACGCTCGGCTGAACGGTACGCGGCCAACTACTGATCCCTCTCGGGCAGCCGCACCCCAACCGTCTCGAACAGGTGCTCGTACGCCCCCACTGTCTGCTCCCACGTATGCACGCCGGCGAACCGGATGCCGCGCAGGGAGTGGACCTCATGGAGCGCCGCACGGAGCGCCTGGGGATCGCGGGGAGGAATCAGCTTCGCCCCCTCGTAGGCGGCGCAGGCTTCGACCAGCCCGCCCACGGCGGTGACGACCACCGGCAGTCCGACCGCCATCGCCAA
Source organism: uncultured Solirubrobacterales bacterium (assembly GCA_963808655.1). Taxonomy (GTDB): domain Bacteria; phylum Actinomycetota; class Thermoleophilia; order Solirubrobacterales; family Solirubrobacteraceae; genus Palsa-465. The sequence goes on along the minus strand of CAWEGZ010000018.1, from coordinate 32,771 downwards.
GTGGAGCGGGCCGCTCGACGAGGACCGGTGGTAGGGCAGCACGACCGCGTCGGCTTGGGCGAACAACCCTGCGACCTCCGCGTCGGAGACGTAGCGGTTGATGAACTTGATGTGCTCGCGGTAGGGGCTTGAGGCGATCCGCTCCCCGGGGAGGGTCCAGCCCTCCCAGGTCTCACCCACGACCGTGAGCTGGAAGCGTGCGACCTCCTCCTCGCTCATCAGCTCAAGCGCGGTGATGATGTCCTCCACGCCCTTGAAAGGACGGATCACGCCGAAGTAGAGAAGTCGGCAGACGCCGTCGTCCTCTCCTTCGAGGCGCGGGCTCTCGGGTCGCCGGATCTCGTAGTGGTCGTAGGGGCCATGGGGAATCGCTGCGGTTGGCCTACCTCCGATCGGGTAGCGCTGGCTGAGCGCGGCGCGGTCATGCTCGTTGTGGACGACGAAGCCGTGGGCGAGCCGCATCAGCAGCGGCGCGCCCAGCCGCACGTACCACCTGGCGAGACGGAGATTGAGCTCGGCCGTGTCGAGGACCTCGTGGAACTCGACGATCAAGCGGCTTCCCAGCAGCCGCCCCACGATCGCGAGCAGCAGATAGCTGTGGAGCACGGTCCCCGTCCACCATTGCAGCACGAGCACCGCCGGGCGCTCCCGGCGCAGCAGGCGCACCGCTCGCACGATGCTCGCCCCCCAGTACCAGTCGATCCCATCGAGCACGCGCGTGTGCTCGGGATAGGAGAAGTCGACCAGCGCCTCACCCACGCGCGAGCGCCCCGGATAGAGGCGCGTCGGCATCATCTGCCGGACGAGGATCGCCGAGGCGTCGTGGCGTGCCGCCAGCGCTCTTATGAGCCGGTGCGTGTAGTAGCTGATCCCGCTCAAGAAGCGGGGCCCTGCCCCGACGACGCACACGCGGAGCCGCTGCCCGCGGGCGCCAGTGGATACCGGCGCCACGGCGGGCACCGCGTGTGTGGGCGCACCGGGAACGGCCCGCGGAGTGACCGCGCTCGAGCCCATCAGACCAGCCCCGCCCACTCGAGCTCGGTGGGCTCCTCGCTCCACAGCGCGAGCGCCTGCGCTCCGAACATGGTCACCCAGCCGTTGAGGTGCGATCCGCCGGGCTGATAGACGAGGGCGCTTCCTTCATCCGTCTGCACCGCGGCCTCGGCCAGACGCCGAACCGCAGCCGAAAGACCCGGGAACCACATCCCCAGCAGCACGGTCGCCCTGATCGCCTGACTGGTTACGTCGAGCTGTTCCTGCCCGCCGTGACCGGCGCCCGCAAAGCGCGGGAAGCCGCCGTCGGGAAGCTGATGCGACCAGACCCAGGCGGTCGCTCGCCGGGCGCGCTCGATCGGCTCCTCCCAATCAAGCGCGCTGCCGCAGATCCACAGCGCTTCGACGGCGTACAGGTGGGGGTGAAGCATCACCGCGCCGCCGCCAGGCTGGGTGGGAAAGCGCCCGTCGTCCTGCTGTGCCGTCATGGCCTGAGCGATCAGGCGCTCGGCAGCCTCGAGTTCCTCCGCCAGCAGCAGGCACTGGACGCATTTCGCAAGGTGAGCGCGCCCGGTCGTCGACCATTGCGAGGACCTGCTGCTCGCGGGACCGTCCGGGGCCAAGGCCTCGAGCCCCCGGGCGCTGCGGACATAGGCCGCGAGCTCGCGCGCGGTGGAGCGCCCCAGGTCGATGTAGCGCTCATCGTCGGCCAGGTCGCCGAATGACTGCAGGCCCGCCGAGACCATCCCCAAATCGAAGGTGTAGACAGCCCCTGAATCCCAGCCCGCCCGCGCCGAGCGCACGCCGGCCGCGAGCCGATCGGCCAGCCACTCCGCCGCGCGAAAGCCCGCGTCGAGCTCGCGATCCTCAGGCCTTTCGTGCGTGGCGAGCCACGTCAACGCATAGCCCGTGATTTCCGGATACTCGAAGGCGAGCTCGCGGGTGAAGCGGTCCTGCCAAGCGCAGAACGCGCCTGAGCGCGATTGCAAGGCGCCCGAGCCCAGCCAGCGGCGGAGCTCGGCGGCTAGCGTGCCGATCTCCTGACGATCCTCGATCACGTGCGCCTGTTCAGCCACCGGCGCCTCCCACGACCCTGTCCGACGCCTCCAAGAGGCGAGCCCGGATCTGATCCGCGTACTGGCGGGGGATCCCCGCGGTCGCCTCCCTCAGCAGCGCGTCGAGCGGATGCCGGGGCTTTGGCCGCTCATAGACGCTGTCGAGGGAGTCGAGCGTGTCCGGGCGATCGGCGAGCGCATCGACAATGCGCCTGGCGGCAGCGCCGTCCCCGTAGGGACAAGGCGCCGTGGCCATACGGCGATGGTGCGCCGCGTTGGTGAGTATCCGCTCTGCGGCTTGCACGATCGCCAGATGGTTCGGGCGCACCAGCTCAGCGATGCCGGATCGGATCCCCTCCGGTCGCTCGGTCGTGTCACGAAGGACCAGGACCGGCGTCTGGACTGCGGCGGCTTCCTCTTGTAGGCCGCCTGAGTCGGTCACGACCAGATGCGCGCGGTTGAGCAGCGCGACCATCTCCTGGTAGCCGACCGGTTCCAGCAGAGAGACGTTGCGCAGGCCGGCCAGATTCCGCTCGGCATGTAGGCGAGCCTTGGGATTGAGGTGCAGCAGATAGGCAATGTGGATGTCTCCATGGCTGAGCGCCAGTTCCCGCAGCGCGGTGGCGATGCCCTGCATGCGGAAACCGAAGTTCTCCTGACGGTGTGTCGTAACCACCACCAGGCGCCGGTCGGCGGGGATCAGTTGCAGCTGCGTGCTCTCGTTGGGCAGCTCGCGCCGGCTTACATGGTGCAGGGCATCGACGATCGTGTTGCCGGTGAGCCGCACGTCGTTCCGCCGGGACGCCCTCTCGCAGCAGGTTCGAGCGCGCCCAGGAGGTCGGCGCGAAATGGACGTCCGCCAAGACGCCTGTGATCCGGCGGTTGATCTCCTCAGGGAAGGGCGAGTACTTGTCGAAGGTGCGCAGGCCTGCCTCGACGTGCCCCAGGCGCACCTTGCGATAGAAGCTCGCCACGCTGGCCGCCATCACCGAGGTCGTGTCGCCCTGGACCAGCACCCAGTCCGGGTCCTCCGCGGCGAACACCGGCTCGAGCCCCGCGATCACTCTGAGCGTGACGTCGGACAGCGACTGCTCGGGAAGCATCACCCGCAGGTCGTAGTCGGCCTTGATCTCGAACAGGCCGAGCATCGGATCGAGTAGCTCCCGGTGCTGTCCCGTGACCACCACCGTGGAGCGGAACAGGTCGGGCTCATGCTCGAGCTGGCGCAGTACCGGCGCAAGCTTGATCGCCTCGGGGCGAGTACCGATGACCGTGAGGACCTTGATCATCGCAGCACCGCGGGCACCGCAGCCGCCTGCTCGCTCGCCGCGAGCGCGGCGGGCGACAGCTCCCGGCGCCGCCCACCCTCGGGGGCCGCCGGGCTGGCGCCCGGCGCTCGCGCAGGATCGCTTTGAGGACCCGCCAGCCGTCGGGGAAGGTGACAAGGTTGCCGGCGCCGTGGATGCGCTCCGCCTCGAAGCTCGGCACCTCCGAGATCCGCAGTCCGGCCCGGACCGCGCGGATGTTCATCACCGCCTCGATCTCAAAACCGGCGCCGTTCAGCAGCAGCGGCGCGAAACTTGCCCAGTAGGCGTTATAGCCGTAGCAGAGGTCGCTGAAGCGAGTGCCGGGAAACAGCGCGCGGGCAAGCAGCGTGAGCAGCCAGTTCCCGAATCGCCTCAGCCGCGGCATGTCGGAGGTGCCGCCGCCCTGCACAAATCGCGATCCCTTGGCGTAATCCGCCCCCGTCAAGAGCGCTCCGACAAAGGCGCTGATCTCGGCCGGGTCCTCCGATCCGTCGGCGTCTACCTGCACCAAGATGTCCCCCGAGGCTGCCCTCATGCCGGCGCGCAGCGCATTTCCCTTGCCGGGGGCCGCCTCGTTGCGGACGATCACGGCGTTGGGCTTGAGGTGCCGCGCAACATCCGCGGTCGCATCGGTGCAGTGATCGTCGATGATCACGATCTCGTGCACCCACGGCGGCATCGTGGAAAGCACGTATGGCAGGTTCTTCTCTTCGTTCAGGCAAGGGATCAGCACACTTACGCGGTGCTCGCGCAGCATGTCGACGTGGTTCGTTCTCTCAGGCGTATTCATGTTCTCTCGGTCCTCCAAGCGGCCGTCCAGGTGGGCGCGGCCGCGCAAAGCGCTGCAGGCATCGCCCCGTAGCGGCGCGCAAGCTAGAGCGCCCGCAGCGGCGTCGCACCAGGTGCGGGCCCCTAGTGTTTGCCCACCCCCCCTTGCTTTTGGCTATCGGGTCAGCTTGAGAGGGGCGAGCGGCTCAGTGCTCTCGAGCTGCCAGCGTTTGCGCCAACTCCTCGCGTGAGCTGACCGAGAGCTTCATGTAGATCTGGCGCAGGTGGTATTCGACGGTCTTGGGGGTGATGAACTGCTCGTCGGCGATCTGTCGCGTGGTCAGACCCTGGGCGGCCAGCTCGCCGACCCGGAGCTGGTTGGGGGTCAGCGCTTCGATCCCGGTCAGCATCGTCCGGCGCGGCCGGGCGCCGGTGGCGGCCAACTCCGTCTTCGCCCGCTGCTCCAGCACGGTCGCCCCGCCCCGGTGAGACAGCTCCAGCGCTTTTCGCAGGCTGTCCCGGGCCGCTGTTCGTTGATTGGCGCGGCGCAGGGCGGCGCCCAGGTCGACCAACGCGCTGAAGTACTCCAGTCTGGGCGGATGATCCTCGCCCGCCGCCACCGCCTCGCCGAGCAGAGCGATGCCCCGCTCGCCGCCCTCGGCGAGGCCGAGCACGCGTAGATCACGGATCACCACCCGGGTCAGGCCGATCCTCCGGGCCAACTCGAGTTCCTCGCGGACCAGTCGCCTGCCCTCGTCGGGCTCCCCCACGGCCAGGTGAGCGAGCGCAGCGGTCGAGCGCCACTGGACCAGGCCGGGGCTCTTGATCCCAAAGCTCTCCTGGAGATGGTGGCCGGCCTCGAGAGCATCGCTCAGCGCCTCCTGCGGTCGGTGCTGCGCCAGCCGAAGCTGGGCCCGGCAATCGAGCAGCAATGGGTAGTGGAGCGTACCTTTGATCTCGTCCTCTTCCAGGATCGTGAGCGTCCGGCTTGCCCGCTCGACTTCGCCGCGCTGTAAGTGACAGAGCGCATTTGCGCCATAGGCGGTGCGGAGGTACAGATGCCAGCGCCCGGGACGCGCATCGAGCGCCTTCTGTGCATCCTGAGCCGCCGCAAGCACGTTGCCTTGCTCGTAGAGCGGCCACGCACGGCAATAGCTCGCGGTCGCGAACTCGGCCGTATCTCCACGCTTTTGGGCGTGGTCCAGAGCGGCATCACAGAGCTGCACGGCCCACTCGAGCTCGTCGGTGAACAGCAGTGCGCCGGCGAGCAGGGGCCAGCAATCCGCGCCTGCAGCAGTGTCGAGCAGTGCCCCGTCCGACCATGCGCGTTTCACCAGCCGCGCCACGAGGGTGCGCTCTTCCTCGCCCTGGTGCGCGGCATGGACGGCGAGATGGGAGAGCGCGTCGCGCTGGTACGGGCTGGGGTGCGCTCCGACACGCTGGAGCAACGGCTCGCGTCGGCGAACCAATGTGTCGGCCAGCTCGGGAACCAGCGATGCCGCCCGAACGTAGATGGCCTCAAGCTCTTCGGCGAGCTCATGGTCCGCCTGGAAACCCATGGCAGAGGCGGCTTGCGCGGTCGCTGCCGCCTCGCCAAAGTGGCCTCGCTCGTACAGAAGGCGAGCCTTGGTGACCATCAGGCCCAGGCGCGCCGAAGGGCCTTCGGTGGCGGTGATCGCTTCCTCGAGGTGCTCGAGCGCGGCGCTGTCAAGGCCGCAATCCATCTCGGCCTGGGCCAGCTCCGACAGGAGCGCGGTGCCCAACTCCGCGGGAGGGCGTTCCGCGAGCGCTCGCTCGAGCAATCTCACCGCGTGTTGAGGGTCGCCCGCATCGAGGGCCTTGCCGGCGGCCACGCGCAGCACCTCAATCGTTTGCTGATCGGACTCCGGCGTCGAGGCGAGCAGATGGACGGCGACCTCTTCCTCGCCAACTTGATCTGCGGCCAGCACGCGGGCCGCCCGCCGGTGAGTGAGGGCTCTGTCAAGGGGTGGGATCGAAGCTCTGACGGCCGAGCCGACCAGCGGATGCACGAACGACAGGGGCGCGCCATCCCGCAGCAGGTCCATGCTTGCCAGGGTGTCCGCGGCGCGCGAGGCGGCATCGAAGTCGATTCCCGCGACCGCCGCCACATGGCGCAGCGAGGCGCCGTCGCCCAAGGCCGCGACCGCCGAGGCCACCGCAGCCGTCTCCGGAGGCAAGCCCTCCAAGCTGGTGACCACGCGGTCAATGACGCTGCTCGGAGGTAGGTGGTGCAGGCGGGCCGCGGTCCCGGCATCCGGCCGCGCGCGATCCCAGCGCACCTGGTCGAGGAGACGTCTGAGCAGCAGGGGATTCCCGTTGGTAAGGCGGGCGGAGCATTGCCAGAACGCCGGTTCGGCGTCTGGGAACTCCCCCGCGACGATTTTCGCGACGGCCTTCTCGCTGAGCGGACCGGGCCGCAAGACCGCCCCTCTGGCTGCGGAGCGGAGCGTGGCGAGCGCGCGACGCTCGGGAGTCGGGTCGCCGTCCCGTACAGTCGCGACCAGCGCGATTGGAAGATCCGAGATGCGACGAGCAAGGTATGCGAGAAAACGCAGCGACGGCCGATCGGCCCAATGGGCGTCGTCTACAAAGAGGGCTGCCGACGGAGCCCCCGTCCCAGCGGCATTTGGCGACTCCACGACGCTTCGAGCCAGGCGGAACAGGCCATGGATCGCGGCGTAGCCGGGGGCTTCGGAATAAGGGACCAGGTCCTGGAACCCTCCTTGCAGCAGTTTTGCGGCTGACTGGGTCGGACCGTCGAGCAGGCGCTCGCGATGCTCGTCGGAAAGTGACGCCCACCATGGCTCGAACAGCTGCAGCGCGATGCCGAAAGGGAAGGCAACCTCGAGCTCACTCGCCTGAGCCTCGAAGACGAGCATGCCGGCTTGGCGGGCCAGTTCCTGGGCGACATGCAGCAGCCGGGTCCCCCCCATGCCCGCTGCAGCTTCGATCAGCACAACGGCGCCGCGCTGCTGCCGCGCTCGCGTCAGTTGACGTGAGATCGCCTCCAACTCGTGGCCGCGTTCGAGCAGCGCTTCGCGCCCCCCGGTCCCCCACCGAAGATTGCTTTTCCCTACGGACACTCTTGATATTGGTCTAGCGTGGCCATCATGTCCCCCCGGGGGTTGATTGCTCCCCCAGACTTGAAGCGCTCATGCAACACATCTTGGGTGGCTTATATGTAGCCCCGGTGTTTAACCGATGAAATCTCGTCGCCTCTCTGCGGTCCTGGCAGCCGCGATCATCGGCCTCTGCGACAGGGGCCTATCCGCCCGGCCCAAATCCAAAACGATTGTGGGACTCCTCGACGAGTCGGCCCACGTTGCGACAACGGTGCTGCTCTTGGCCCCGGGGCGCTTGCCGACGGGCTCGCCGGTCGTCCCTGCAGCGCTGGCGGCCTCGGTCATCGTCGATCTGGATCATGTGCCCCAGTATCTAGGCATCGAGTGCCTAACCGAGGGCACCCCGCGACCATATCCCCACTCCTGGGTCACCCTGGGAGCGGCCGGTGCATTCGCAGCAGCTAGGCGCCAGCGACGGGAACCTGCTCTAGGGGCAGTCTTGGGGCTCAGCAGCCATTTCTTTCGTGACCTGGCGCTCCCCCGTTCGAACCCCGGGATCGCGTTCCTGTGGCCATTCAGCAAGGCGCGCCTCTGCATCCCATATCGCGTCTATGTGGGCGTCCTGGGGGCGGCGCTGGCGCTCACCCTCACGCGCGGCTGACCCGCCGACTGCGCCCATACGGCATGATGCTTCCGATGCCCGCACGCCCCGCCAAGCGGCGTGCGCCGTGGCACAGGATCCACTCCATATGGCTGGCGCTGTTGGTTGTCGGCGGCCTCGTCGTGGTCGTTGTGGGTCTGGCGACGAGCGCGCGCAACGAGGACGCCGCCTCGCCCGCCCGTCCTCGGCTCACCGCCAACGTCGCGGGCGGCCCGTGGTTGGCGGTCAAGCGCCTGAAGTCACTGCCCGCGCCGATTCAGGACGAGGCGGCCGCGCCCGTCAGCGGCGGGGCACTCCTGCTGGGCGGCCTCAATTCGGGCGATACCTCGCAGCCGCAGGTGCAGCTCCTCGGCTCCCACGCGCGCCGAGCGCTCGGTTCGCTGCACACGCCGCTACATGATGCGGCCGCGGTCCGGCTCGGCGCCAAGGTCTACCTCTTCGGCGGCGGCCAGTCGGCCTCGAATAACACCATCACCGCGGTCGACCCCGGCACCGGCCGCTCTCAGCCGGCGGGTCAGCTGCCGCAGCCCCGCTCAGACCTGCGCGCGGCCACGCTCGGCCACACCGTGTATCTGGTGGGCGGGTTCACCGGACAGGCGCCGCTCTCGAGCATCCTCGCGTGGTCGCCCGCGGCCGGCGGAACAAGCGGCTCCGGCTCCACGGCCCACACCGTCGCCCATCTCCCCCAGCCACTCCGCTACGCCGCGGTTGCGCCCGTAGGTGGGAAGGTGGTGATCGCAGGGGGCATCACGCCGCACGGAGCCACCGCGGAGGTCCTCGTCTTTGACCCCGCCACCCACACCGTCACACATCTGGGCACGCTGCCCGCGCCAGTCTCACACGCGACCGCGGTAACACTCGGCCGCTTCATCTACGTGCTCGGTGGCCGCGCCACAAACGGCGCCCCGACCAAGGAGGTTTTCGCGATCGATTCGCGCACGGGCAGCGTCTCCCTGGCCGGTCACCTCCCCGAGCCGCTGTCAGATTCCGCCGCCGTACCGTACGCCGGCGGCATTCTCACCGCCGGTGGGCGCAACGGCTCCGGCACCGTCGCCGACGTCCTTCAGTTGCGTCCCGCCCCGCGCCCCGTGGCGATGGCCACAAGCCCGCTGCTGCGGCCTGGCTCCGATCCATCGGTCCTTCCCAGCAACGTGCTGGTCGCCGACCACATGAACAACCGGCTGGTGGAGATCAGCCCCCAGGGCAAGGTCGTCTGGAGCTTTCCCAAGCCGGGCGACCTCGCCCCCGGCCAGACCTTCAAGGTCCCCGACGACGCCTTCTTCACCCCCGACGGGCATCACATCGTCGCCACGCAAGAGGACAACTTCGTGATCTCGGTGATCGACATGACCAGCGGCCATATCACCTATCGCTACGGCCATCCCGGGAAGCCGGGCTCAAAGCCGGGCTACGTGTACAACCCCGATGACGCGATCATGCTGCACAACGGCCGCATCATCGCGGCGGACATCAAGAACTGCCGCCTGATCGAGCTCCAGCCCCCGCTGCGGCACACGGTTGCGCAGATGGGAACCACGGGCTACTGCGGCCATGACCCGCCGAAGCTCTTCGGGTCGCCCAATGGCGCCTTCCCGCTGCGCAACGGCGGCAATGTGGTGACCGAGATCAACGGCGACTGGGCCGACGTCTTCACCAGCAAGGGCCGCCTGGTCACGAGCGCAAACCCGCCCGGTTTCACCTATCCCTCGGACACCAACGAGGTCCGCCCCGGGGTCTATCTGACCGTCGACTGGACGAATCCGGGCGCGATCATGGAGCTCACGGGCCACGGCCGGGTGCTGTGGAGGTACGAGCCCAGGGGCAAGGATGCGCTCAAACACCCCTCGCTCGCGCTGCCGCTGCCCAATGGCGATGTGCTCGCCAACGATGACCACAACGACCGAGTGATCGTGGTTGACCCGCGCACCGACCGGATCGTGTGGCAGTACGGCCACACTGGGCACTCCGGCCGAGCGGCGGGCTATCTCAACGACCCCGACGGCGTCGACCTAGCGTCCCCCTATTCGCTGATCGACCACTTCCCCAGCGTCACCGGGCTGCCCGGGCATTGAGCGCCCGGAGGAGGGCCTCCGCGGTCGATTTGCCGGTAGCAGTTCTGCTACCGTGGCCACATGGCCTCTATCCCCCAGAAGGAGCTTCGTAACAACGTGAGCGAAGTGCTGCGCCGAGCGCAGGCCGGGGAGCAGCTCACGATCACGGTCGCGGGCAGGCCAGTCGCGCACCTCGGTCCTGCGGACGCCCACCAATGGGTAAGCGGTGCGGCGTTACGTGCCATCTGGAGCACGCCCAAGCCGCGCACGCTGGCCGAGGATCTCACTCGGTTCCCCGGTGCGCTCACCGATCTCTCCACCTAGCGGATGCGTGCGTTGTTGGATACCTCGGTGCTCATCGGTGATGAGCCGCCGCCAGATCTCGAAGCTGCGATCAGCGTTGCTTCGTTGGCGGAGCTGCATTTTGGGGTCCAGATCACAGCCGACGATGACGAACGCGCTCGACGCATCCAGCGTCTCGGCATCGTGGAGTCCTCCTTCGATCCACTCCCAGTGACCGCCGAGATCGCCCGCGAGTGGGGGCGCTTAGCCGCCGCTGTCAGTAACCGCGGTGGTCAGCCTCGTCGGCGAGCGATCGATCTCGCCATCGCCGCAACCGCCAACGTGCACAGCGTCCCACTGGTCACGCACGACGCCAGCGACTTTCGGATCATCGACGACCTGGTCGTTGCACGGCGACTCACTGCCAGCTGAGGGGCTTGCGAGCCGGCCCGCCGCAAGAGCCGTCCCGGCTGGGGCGCCCTATCCGCCGGCCACGTCTCGGCGCAAGAACAGAACGAACGCCGCGATCAGCGACGGTATGCCGTACATCGCGCACACCCAGATGGATTGGATCACCGGGGACCAATCGATCGGCGTGCGCAGCAGCCCCTGCCAGGCGTTGAACTGGGTCGAGAGCAGGTAAGGCTGGGCGCCGCTGAGACCGGGGAGCACGCCGATCAGCTGGAAGACCAGCGAGATCATGAGCGTGCCCACGACGGCCGCGGCGCTGTTCCGAAACAGCGACGAGAGCAGCAGGCCGATGAACACCAGCGCCACGATCGGGATCAGATAGAGGCCGATCGTCACGTACACCAGCACAAGCGCATGGGTGGCTGAAACGGTCGTGCCCGAGAGGCTCTGCATCGAATTGAAGCCCGATTGGATCGTGCCCGCGATCACCGCCACGGTCCCGTTCAGCAGCATCGCCACGACCGCGTACGTCGCCGCGACCAACGCCTTGCCGGTGAAGACCTGCCAGCGCTCGAGCGAGCGCGTCAGCACGGTCTTGAGCGTCCCGTAGTGGTCCTCCGAGGCGATGATGTCGCCGGCCACGAGCGCCACGATTAGAGGGAACATCCACACCGACCCGAACAGCAGGATCACCAGCGGCAGCGCCAGCCCGCTGCGGTTGAGGAAGCTGGCGAAGGCGAAATCGGCGTGCTGGACGTGGCGGAAGTGGATCGCGACGGCGAAGCCGATCGGCACCGCCACCGCCAGGGCAAGCCCCAGGTAGGTGCGCCGCAGGTGTACGAGCTTGAAGATCTCCCAGCGGTAGACCGTGAACACCGAGGCCCGGCGCGTGCGGCCCTCGCGCGGCAGCGGGGTGGCGATTGAGCCGGCGCTCACGAGACCGCCTCGGGCTCGGGCACCTGGGCGGCGGGGCCGGCCGTGGCGCCCGCGCCCTCGGTCAGGGAGAAGAAGAGATCCTCCAGTCGCGCGCTCTGGGGCTGCAGCGAATGGATCAAGGCGCCGCTCTCGACCAGCGCCTGGGAGAGCGCGGCCACCGTCTGCTCTTCCTCGGCGCTGAACCAGATGCGCCCGTCCTCACGCCGCACGTCGGTGATCCCGCGCTGGGCGCGGGCGATCGCGAGAGCGCGCTCGTCGTCGGTCGTCTGCAGGGTGTACAGGGCGCCGGCCGAGCGCTTGAGCGCCGACATCTCTCCCTCGTAGACGATTTTGCCGGTCTGCACGATCCCCACTCGGTTGCAGACCTCCTCGACCTCTGAGAGCAGGTGGCTGGAGAGCATGATCGTGATGCCCTCGTCAGCGAGACGGCGCACCAGCACACGCATGTCGCGCATGCCTCCCGGGTCGAGCCCCGTGGTGGGCTCGTCGAGCAACAGCAGCTTGGGCTCACGCAAGAGCGCCGCGGCGATCCCCAGCCGCTGGCGCATGCCGTGCGAGTAGCCGCGGACCTTGTCGCCGCCGCGGTCTGCCAGCTCCACCGTTTCCAGCGCGCGGTCGATCTGGCGAGGCGAGCTTCCGCCGTCGAAGGCCGCGAGCAATTCGAGGTTGCGCCGCCCGTTCAGGTAGGGGTAAAAGGTCGGCGCTTCGACGAAGCCGGCAACGCCGTCGAGCGCGTGCACGCTCGCCCAGGGATCGCGGCCGAAGACCTTGACGATCCCCTCCGTCGGCCGGATCAGGCCGAGCATCATGCGCAGCGATGTGGTCTTACCGGCGCCGTTGGGGCCGAGGTACCCGTAGACGTCGCCCGCCTCGATGGTCAGATCCACGCCGGCGACCGCGACCAGCTCGCCATAACGCTTGACGAGCCCGCGGACCTCCAGCGGGGGCGCGGAGGCCGTGCTTATCTCACAACCCCCGCGCGGCTGCCCTTGCCACCGCCGGGCGCACCGAGCCCAGCACCGTGTAGGCGACGTGATTGCGGGTGAACCGGACCACCGTCCCGAGCGCGGTATCGATCTCCTGGCCGCTCGAGCCGTTGATCGAAACCGAGGGGATGCTCAGGCCCGGCCCGTTGCTGCCGGCTGAGCCGCCGCCGAGGCTGCCGGAGCGCCCACTGGCGGCCTGCTCCAGCACCGCGACGCCGCCGAGGCCCTTGCCGTACGTAACGAGCGCAGCCGGCCGCGAGCCGAGGCGGACCAGGGCGACGGTGCTGCGCTGCATGCCGGCCACGCTCGCAGGCGCCGCGAGCTTGAAGGGGAGCGCCTTCGCGACTGCGCTCAGGCCCTTCACCGCGCGCTTGTGCGCCTGCATCCGCGAGTCGCGGTGCGCGCCGGTGGAAGGGCCGGTCAGACGGACGACCTTGGCGCCCGAGGGCGGCGAGATCGCGAATGCCGACGCGGGCACGCTGCCGTAAGAGACGTTGGTCGCGGTCAGCTCGAGCACCGGCGTCGAATCCCCGCGCGCGAGCACCTCGAAGCGCAGCGGCACGCCACGCACAGCGTCCCAGGCAACCTCGAGCCCCCGCAGCAGCCCGCCGCCCTGCTTGGGCGCTACGCGAACGGTGTAGGCGGCCTGCCCGGCGATGTCGCCGGGAATCGCGCCGCTCACCGTGGCGCGGCGCATCAGGTGGTCGATCCCGGACTGGATTTGCGCGACCGAGGGGATCCCCTCATGGGCGGCGGACTTGTGGCTCTTGCTCGACCCGGTCTGCGCGGGAAGGGTGCCCTCGTAGACGGTCCGCGAAATTGGGTCATACATCCAGAAGGAGCGATTGTGGACCAGCACCTGGGCGTCTCCGTTCTGGCCCTGTACCTCGAGCCGCAGCTCGTGGGCGGCGCTCGACATCCAAAGGCGGCCGGTTCCACCCTGCAGCAGCGGATCCGAGCCCTGACCCTGGAGCTCCGCACTAGGGAGGAGGTTGTTGGTGAAGCTCACACGCGCGGTGATCGCCTTAACCGCGGGGGCCTTCAGCACCTGGTGCACGGCGCGCGCGAGCGACTCGCGCTTGGGGACTGGCCCACCGCTGGTGGCGGCGACCGCCACCGCGGCGCACACGGCTATAACGGCGGCGGCCCCGCCGAGCACTCCGATCAGACGTCCGGTGGATGCAGTTCGCAGAAATTTCATTGGGAGCCGCCTTTCCTCAAGTGCACCTCAGGCATTTCAAGTCCCAGGTGCAGGTTAGCTCACGTACTTCAGCGGCCGCTCAAGTTCTCATGAGCGGGCGCTCTGCCTAGCGCTCGTAGCCGAAGACCTGCGTCTGGCTCACTTTCGCGGCCAGCGCGCCGTCGTAACGGTGGAGCTCGGTCTCAAGCACCATCAGCGTCCGCCCTCGGTGGAGCGGGCGGGTGAGTGCCTCCACCGCGCCCGAGCGCACCGCCCGCAAGAATTGCGAAGAGGACGTGATCGTGGCTGTGGATCTCGCTCCCTCCGGCAGGTTCAGCATCGCGCACAGCCCTCCGCAGTTGTCCGCAAGGGCCATCAGGGCGCCGCCGTGCATCCCCCCGCCCGCCGTGCTGAGCTCAGCGCGCCACTCGAGCCGCGCCCGCACCAGCTCCGGGCTCGCCTCGAGCAGCTCAAGACCAAGCAGGCGGGCGAACGGAGCCGCGGCCTCGAGCTCGCGGAGCGAATCGTCCGAGGGCACGCTCATCACGCTACCTTGCCCTGCATGTGTCGCCTGTTTGGGATGAGCGGAGGGGCCCGGCGGGTGGGGGCGACCTTTTGGCTGCTGGAGGCGCCCGACTCGCTCTCCGAGCAGAGCCGCCGCGAGCCCGACGGCACCGGCCTCGGTACGTATGACCAAAGCGGCCATCCCGTCGCCTGGAAGCAGCCCCTGGCAGCCTACGAGGACCGCAAATTCGCGCACGAGGCCAAAGAGGCCCACTCGCGCACCTTCGTCGCCCACATCCGCTACGCCTCGACCGGCGCGGTCAACCTCAGGAACACCCACCCCTTCGAGCAGGCCGGGCGCCTGTTCGCGCACAACGGCGTGATCGGCGACTTGCCAGCGCTCGAGCACCAGCTGGGCGAGGGCATGTCGCTGGTCCGGGGCGACACGGACTCGGAGCGCTTCTTCGCGCTGATCACGGACGCAATCGAGCGCACCGGAGACGTCGAGGCGGGGATCGTGGAGGCCACGAGCTGGGTCGCGGGTAACCTGCCTGTCTTCGCGCTCAACTTCGTGCTGATCACCGGCGCGGAGCTGTGGGCGCTCCGCTATCCCGACACGCACGAGCTGCTCGTGCTCGAGCGTGATGCCGGCGGCCCCAGCGGGGACCGCCATCTGGAGCACGCGAGCTCCTGGCACACCGTTCGCGTTCGCTCCGCCGAGCTGGCGCGGATGCCCGCGGTCGTGGTCGCCTCCGAGCAGATGGACGACGACCCCGGGTGGCGCGCGCTCCAGCCCGGGGAGCTGCTGCACGTGGGCGCGAACCTCGACACCACGATCAAGCGGGTCATCGACCGTCCGCCCACCCATCCGCTCACGCTTGCCGACCTGGACCCCAAGGCGGCGGCCTCGCAGGCGGCACAGAAGCGGCAGTGAGCAGCCGCGTCGTCCTCGGAGCGACGGCGTCGGGCGCTGCTCGTGGGGCGCCGCCACGCCCGAGTACCGCAATTACCACGACAACGAATGGGGCTTCCCGGTGGCCGACGACGCGCGCTTATTCGAGAAGCTCTGCCTGGAGGGCTTTCAGGCCGGGCTCTCGTGGCTCACGATCCTGCGCAAGCGCGAGGCATTCAGACACGCCTTCGCCGGCTTCGACTTCCACCGCCTGGCGCGCTTCTCCGAGCGTGACATCCAGCGGCTGATGGGCGACCGCGGGATCGTGCGCAACCGGGCCAAGATCGAGGCCAGCATCAACAACGCCCGCTGCACGGTGGAGCTGGTCGAGGGCGAGGGATCCCTGGCGGCGTTCGTGTGGCGCTACGAGGAGGGCGACTCGCGCGCGCTCGCGCGTGAGCTGAAGCGCCGCGGCTTCCGCTTCGTGGGGCCCACGACGGTGTACGCATTCATGCAGGCCATGGGCCTTGTCAACGACCACCTCGAGGGCTGCGCGGCGCGCGAAGCCGTGGCCCGCGCGCGGGCGCAGTTCACCCGGCCGTAGGGTCTCGACTAGGTGTCGCGCCGTAGCATCAGCAGCGCGGCGATCGCGATCGCAACCACCGCATAGCCACAGAAGACGGCAAGTCCGGGCCAGGGCGCGAGCGCATTGGCGTCCGGATGGATGGTCCACACCGCGCCGCCCGCGTTGCTCGGCAGGTATGGGGTCACCGCGTTGGCGAAGCTCGAGGGAAAGAGGCCCACGACCGGCGGCAGCACGAATACGATCGCGGCCAGGGCGGAGATGCCGCCCGCGGTGCTGCGGAGAATCGCGCCCAGTCCCAGCCCGAAGACGCCCATCACCATCAGGTAGAGGGCAGCGCCTAGGAGGGCGCGCAGCACGCCGGGGTCGGAGATGGAGACGTTGACGTGATGCGCGGAGAGAATCGATTGGCCCGCAAAGAAGACGATGAACACGGCGGGTAGGCTCAGCACGAAGGCCACGGCCGCGAACACTCCCGTCTTGGCCCACAGCACCGGCAGGCGCTTGGGGACGGCCGAAAACGTGGCGCGGATCGCGCCCGTCGAGTACTCGGCGGTGATCACGAGCACCCCGAGCACGCCGACCGCGAGCTGGGCGAAGTTCACTCCCACCAGGCTCGCGCGCAGGGGCTGGAAGCTGGCGCGTTCGTGTGCGCCTAGATGTGACCAACGAGCGGTGAAGATCGCGCACACCAGGATGCCGATGCCAATCAGCAGGAGCAGACCGACGAACAGCGACCAGTACGTGGAGCGAACCGAGCGGAACTTGGTCCATTCCGAGCGGACCACGCGAAGCTGGGTGATGCGCAAACGCGAGACCGGTGCGGCAAGTGAGCTCATCGAGGGGCTTCCTGCAGCTCCGCCGGCCCGGCCCGGGCGACGGCCTGGAACTCGGCGTCGTCGCGGGTGAGCTCCAGGAAGGCCTCCTCCAGCGAGGCCTGCTGCGGGGTCAGCTCGTGGAGCACGATACGGTGGGCGGCCGCGGTCTCGCCGATGCGCCGTGCGTCCGCCCCGGTGACCTCGAGCAGGCTCGGCCCCAGCGACTGCACCTTCACCTCGGGACCAGCGAGCAGGTCGACGAGTTGGTCGCTCTGCGGCGAGCGAACCCGCACCGACTGCTTGGAGGCGCCGCGCACAAACTCCTCGACCCCCGTGTCGGCGAGCAGGCGGCCCCGTCCAATCACGATCAGGTGCTCGGCCGTCTGCGCCAGCTCGCTCAGCAAGTGCGACGAGACGAACACGGTGCGCCCTTCGGCGGCCAACCCCTTGAGCAGCCCGCGCACCCACTGGATCCCCTCGACGTCGAGCCCGTTGACGGGTTCATCGAACATCACGGTCCGCGGGTCGCATAGCAATGCGGAGGCGATCCCCAGCCGCTGACCCATCCCCAGTGAGAACGTGCCGGCGCGCTTGTGCGCGACGCTCTCCAGACCGACCATCTCGATCAGCTGGCTCACCCGGGCTCGTGCCACGCCATGTGTCTGCCCGAGCGCCAGCAGGTGGTCGTAGGCGGATCGCCCCGGGTGCACCGAACGCGCTTCGAGCAGCGCCCCAACCTCGGCCAGCGGCGCAGGATGCTCGGCGTAGCGCTTCCCGTCGACCTTAGCCTTTCCGGAGTTGGGTGCGTCCAGCCCGAGGATCAAGCGCATGGTGGTCGATTTGCCGGCGCCGTTGGGGCCCAGGAAACCGGTGACGACGCCCGGCTTCACGGCGAAGGTGAGGTCGTTGACGGCCACCGTCTGCCCGTAGCGCTTGGTGAGGCCCACTACTTCGATCAAGTCAGCAGCTCCTGGTTCATGTACGTCAAGTACGGCTGACCAAAGCAGCCGTTAGTCAGAGTTGGGTAAAGGGGTTGCAAGGGGAGCCGGGGCCGCCCCAGCGAAGCTGCCGTCCGCCAGGGCAGGCACTCTACATTTGGCACCCCCCATTCGTCTGTATGTTTCCCGCCGCGCGGTTGCGCCCCGGGGGTGGGCGAGTACGGAGAAGTGGATGCGCTTGCTCGTGGCCAGCCCAGCCGCCCCGCTTGAGGGCGAGATCCCCATCCCCCCCTCCAAATACCACGCCCATCGAGCGCTGATGCTCGCGGCGCTCGCGCCGGGCCAGAGCACGATCAGGCAGCGCACCGCGGCGCGTCACGTGACCTTCACCGTTCAAGCGCTGAAGGGATTGGGCGCCGATATCCGTAGCGCCGGGGACGCTTGGCGCGTCAGCGGTCACGGCGGCTTCTCACCGGTCAAGGACGAGATCTCGGTGGGGAGCTCCGGGACCACTCTGTACTTCCTGTTGGGGCTGGGCGCGCTCGCCGACCGGCCCGTGCGCTTCACGGGCCAGCGCTACTTCCGGCGGCGGCCGATCGGGCCCTTGCTGAGGGCCTTGCGCCAGCTTGGCGTGCGCCTCGAGGCCGAGAACGAGCGCCCTCCGGTCACCGTCTACCCGGGCGCCCCCAGGGGTGGCCGCGTGCGCGTCGACGGGACCCTGTCGCAGTGGATCTCGGGTCTGCTGATGCTGGCGCCGTTCGCGCGTGAGCCGACCACGATCGAGGTCGACGGCGAGCTCAACGAGCGCTCTTACATCGAGCTGACGGTGGCCATGATGCGGGACTTCGGGCTCGAGGTCATGGCGCGCGAGGACTTCAGGTACTTCGAGATCGAGCCCGGACAGCACCCCCGCCCCACCGACACGATCCTTCCGCCCGATCTCGGCTCGGTGGTCTTTCCGCTGGCCGCCTGCACGCTTCATCCCTCGCGCGCGACCTTCCGCAGCTCCACCTCGATCGCGGGGCACCCGGAGGCCGCGGTGCTGGAGAACCTGCGCGCGGCCGGGGTGCCGATGCGGATCGACTACGAGCGCGGCGAGATCTCGATCGACCACGACGGTGAGCCGCCCCGCGGCGGCGAGCTCGACTGCCGCGACCTTCCCGACATGGTGCCGGTGCTCTCCGTGCTGGCGAGCCGCGCACGCGGGGAGAGCGTGCTTCAGAACGTCTCGCACGTGCGCCTCAAGGAGTCAGACCGGGTCGCGTCGATGCTGCAGCTGGGGCGCATGGGCGCGCGCGTCAAGTTCGACGGCGAGGACATGCGCTTCCAGGGCGTCTCCCAGCTCCAGGGGGCGACGCTTTCCTCCTTCAACGACCATCGCGTGCTGATGGCGCTGACGGTCGCGGGCGCGAGCGCGCGGGGCGTGACCGAGCTCTCCTTCCCCCACGCCTACCGCATCTCCTATCCCGAGTTCCTCGAGCACATGAACACGTTGGGGGTGCCGGCCGCGGTGTCAAACGGGACGGTGCCGCCCGTGGAGCTGTTCGGATCGGCGCATGCGCCGATCCTTGCCCGGGCGCATGCGCCCGGGCAGGCCGCCGCACATGTGCGGCGGCCATCCACAAGCAATTTGATCCTCGACGACCTCGAGCGCCACGCGAGCGAGCGGCCCCACGCGCGCGCCGTCGTCGCGGTCGACGCGGCCGGCGAGGTGCGGGAGCAGACCTGGGCGGAGCTGCGCGAGGAGGTAGACCGCGCCGCCGATGTGCTGCTGGGCCTGGGCGTGCGCCCCGGCGAGCCGGTTGCCTTCCAGCTGCCCAACCGGATCGAATTCGTGACGATCGCGCTCGCTGCGCTACGAATCGGCGCGGTGTGTGAGCCGCTGATGCCGATCTTCCGGGAGCGCGAGCTCGACTTCATGGTGCGCTCCTCGGGCGCCCGCGTGCTGCTCGTCCCCGCTCGGTTCCGCGGCCGTGACCACGAGGCGATGGCGCTCAGCCTGCGCATGGCAGTGCCCTCGCTCGAGCACGTGGTGGTGCTCGACTCATCCCATCATGCCCGCCACCTCGGGCATTTCAGCTACACCCACCTGCTCGAGGAGGCCCGCCCCCACGCCCAGCGCCTCGAAGATCTACGTCCCGGCGGCGGAGCGACCGCCCAGCTGCTCTTCACCTCGGGCACCTCGGGCCAGCCTAAGGGCGTGCTCCATACGCACGAGGTGCTCACCCTCGCCGCCGACGCGCACATCGCCCACTTTGGCCTGGGCGCCGACGACGTCATCTACATCCCCTCGCCGCTCGCACATCAGACCGGCTTTCTGTACGGGATGTGGATAGCGCTGCGCCTGGGCGTGCCCCAGGTGCTCCAGGAGGCCTGGGACGCGGCGCTCGGGCTCGAGGCGATGAGCCGCTTCGGGGTCACGTTCGTGCAGGCGGCGACGCCGTTTCTCGCCGACCTGGTCAAGCTGGCGGGCGAACGCGAAGAGCGCCCGGACGCGCTCCGCACCTTCGTGGCCACCGGCGCCGCGATCCCGCGCGAGCTGGCGCGCGAGGCCGCCGAGGTGCTGCGCGCCGAGGTGGGCGGCGCCTGGGGGACCACGGAGACCTGCCTGGGCACTGCCTTCTCGCCCGGCGAGCCGCCCGAGCGCGCCTGGGGGACCGACGGCCACGCGCTGCCGGGGGTCGAGCTGCGGGTGGTCGACGACGAGGGGCGGAGGCTCGAGCCGGGGATCGAGGGACACTTCGAGGTCCGCTGCGAATGCACCTTCAAGGGCTATCTCGACCGCCCCGATCTGACCGCCGAGGCCATGACCGAGGACGGCTTCTACCGCACCGGCGACCTGGCCATGCTCGACGCCGACGGCCACGTGCGCATCACCGGCCGCGTCAAGGACCTGATCAACCGCGGGGGCGAGAAGATCCCGGTGGCGGAGATCGAGCAGCTGCTGTACGCGCATCCGGCGGTCAGCGAGGTCGCGATCGTGGCGATGCCAGACGAGCGTCTGGGCGAGCGAGCGTGCGCGTTCGTGGTGCTGCGCGACGGGGCCGAGCTCGACTTCGCGGGCATGACCGCGTATCTGGACTCGCGGCGTGTGGCGAAGACTTACTGGCCCGAGCGGCTCGAGCTGGTCTCCGCGCTGCCGCATACGCCCTCGGGCAAGATTCAGAAGTATCTGCTGCGCGAGGCCGCCGGCGAGCTCGCGCAAGGGCGGTGGGCGCTGGCGTGAGCACGGCAGTCGCGGACGAGACCTTCGAGGAGTCCGAGTTCACCCAACTCAAAAACGACGTCGCCGAGTACGTCCGCGGCGAGGGCGAGCGGTGGGCCTCCCTGATCGAGTCCGAGCGCGCCGTACCGATGTCCCTGTGGGACGAGCTGCGCGACCGCGGCTACCTGCGGCTGGCGGCGCCGCGCGCGTACGGCGGGCGGGGCGTGCCGTTCAGCCGCTACCTCGAGTTGCTCGAGCTGTTCTCGATGTCGCACGCATCGCTGCGCATGATCGTGCACGTGTGCAACGGCATCTGGCGGCCGATCGACTCGCACGCCTCCGAGGAGCAGCGCGAGCGCTTCGTCAAGCCGCAGGTGCGGGGAGAGATCAAGGTCGCCTTCACCCTGACCGAGCCGACCGCCGGGACGGGCGCGGACATCCGCTCGAGCGTGGTGCGAGAGGGCGAGACGTACTTCCTGAGCGGTGAGAAGCACCTGATCACCTTCGGCACGGTCGCCGACTACCTGTTGCTGTTCGGCCGGCTAGAGGGAACCTCGGGCGCCTCGGGCACCGTCGCACTGATGGTGCCGCCACTGGGCGAGGGGGTCACCGCCCAGGTGATGCCCGAGACGATGGGCGTGCGCGGCACCGACCACGGCCACCTGATCTTCGACCGCGCCCCGGTGCCGGTCTCCAACCGCCTCGGCGAGGAGGGCGATGGCCTCGCGATCGCGCTCTCCGGGTTTCTTGCGCCGTCGCGGATCGCTGTCGGCATGACCTGCGTGGGGCTTGCCGCCCGGGCCCTCGAGCTGGCCCGGGAGTATGCAAAGCGACGCGAGACCTTCGGGCGGCCGATCGCGCAACGCCAGGCGATCGCGTTCAGGCTCGCCGAGATGGCCACCGACCTGGCCGCGGCGCGCGCGCTGGTGCTCGAGTCGGCCAGACTGTGGGAATCCGCCGGAGGCGCCAACGCCGAGTCCGCGATGGCCAAGCTGTTCGCCTCCGAGATGCTCCAGCGGGTCACCGACGGCGCGCTCCAGGTCCACGGCGGGATCGGCTACTGGTCCTCCTCGCCGATCGAGCGGGTGTATCGCGACGCGCGCGCGCAGCGCTTCGAGGAGGGCACGGCCGAAATCCAGAAGACCACGATCGCCAGGGAGCTGCTGCGATGAGCGGCGTGGCCGAGCGCTTCTCCGGGGACTTCGAGGGCCGCATCGCGCTGATCACCGGCGGCTCGCGTGGGATCGGGCGCGCGCTCGCGTTCTCGCTGGCCGAGCTCGGGGCAATCCCCGTGATCAACTACCGCCGCAACGAGGACGCGGCCGCCGAGGCGCTACGGGGCCTGCGCGAGCGCGGTGCCTCGCAGGCCCTGGCGATCCGAGCGGACCTCGAGGACGTAGCGGAGATCGAGGCGATGTTCAACCAGGTGCAGCAGCGCTTCGGCCGCCTCGATTTTTTCGTTTCGAACGCGGCCGCGTCGAACTTCCGCTCGTTCATGGAGCTGAAGCCGCACAACCTCGAGCGGACCTTCAATATGAACGTGCGCGCCTTCGTGGTCGGCGCTCAGCGGGCGGTGGGCCTGATGCCTGGCCCGGGGCGGATCGTGGTCCTCTCCTCTTATGGCGCGAGCACCGCGTACCCCACCTACGCCAATCTCGGTTCGGCTAAGGCTGCGCTCGAGGCCTGGACACGCTACATGGCGGTCGAGCTGGCGCCGCGGGGAATCAATGTCAACGCGGTCAACGGCGGCATCATCGAGTCGGACTCCTCGGCCTATTTCTATGCGACCGGCCGCGTGGCGCCGCTTGAGACGGTCCTGCCCAAGATCCCCAAGCGCCGCATGGGCACCGTGCAGGAGGTGGCCGACTGCGCGCTCTTCCTGCTCGCGCCCGCCTCGGAGTACGTCACCGGCACCGTTCTGATGGTCGACGGCGGGCTGACCGTGACCGGCCCGCCGTACGAGGCCGACTTCGACGCCTTCGCAGAGGCGCCGGAGGCCGCCGGGAGCGCCGACGCGGCTTCCAATGCCGCGCCGGCAGCCCCTTCCGAGTCAGCGCTCGACGTACTCGGCGAAACGGCTTAGGCCTTCGGGCCAGCCGCCGGCCGAGCCGACCCCGTCGCGCTCGCTCTCCCAGCCCTCGCCGTGGCGGTCGAGGTGACGGTGCTCGAGCTCGACGCGCGTGGTCTGGTCACCCTCGGGGGTGAAGGTGACCACGACCTCGCTGGTCTTCTCGTGGTCCGTCTCGACCTCCCAGCGCGGGCTGATGTCCCAGCTGAACACGAACCGGCGGGGTGGCTCGTAGGCGAGCACCCGCGCCCAGCAGCACTCGCTGCCGTCCGTGGCCAGGTCGTAGATGCGCCCGCCTGCGCGCGGCTCCACGACCATCTCCTTCAGGTCCTTCTGCATCAGATGGTGGTCGGGATGCCACCAGCCCGCCATCTCCTCGGTGAAGACCTTGAAGGCACGCTCGACGGGTGCCTTCACCACCGTCGCGGTGCGCACCGAGGTAGCTGCTGCCTGCGTGTCCGGCATGGTCACGTGACCTCCTTCGTCGAGCGCTCGGCGGCTGCCTTGAAGGCCTCCAGAGCGCGGTTCCAAAACACCTCGAGGTAGGCGCGCATGGCGGCCAGGCCATCGGGGTTCACCTGATAGACGCGGCGGGTGCCACGCGCCGTGTCGACTACGAGTCCGGCCTGCTTGAGCGCCTTGAGGTGCTGCGAGACCGCCGGCCGGCTGACCGGCAGTCCCTGGGCGAGCTCCCCCGGCGTGGCCGGGTGCTCGACGAGGCGCTCGAAGATCTCGCGCCGGGTGCGGTCCGCGAGCGCGCTGAGGCCCTCGCGGGCCTCGCTCAGGTCGTCTGCCGGCGCCCGCAGGCCGTGGCGGCCCTCGTCCCGTGGCCGCCGGTCCTCTCCCCCCGGCTGCTTCCTCTCGCCCCGAACAGATCCGTAAGTCATTGTTTACCGTAAGTATAAACTTACATATACCCCGGCGTCAAGTGCTCGGCGGCCGCCGACGGTTGGTAGGTTCGGGCCATGCGCTGGGGGTTGACGATCCCTTTCCAGGGCGTGCCGCTCGCCGAGCACCCACGGCTGTTCGAACGCGCCGAGGCGCTCGGCTATGACGATTTGTGGTCGAGCGAATTGCCGAACGGGACCGACGGCTTCACGCCGCTGGCGATGGCGGTGCCCGTGACCGAGCGCATGCGTCTGGTGACGGGCATCGTCAACGTGTTCACGCGCGGCCCGGCGGTGCTCGCGCAGAGCGCGGCGGCGCTACAGGAGGCCAGCGGCGGGCGCTTCGTGCTGGGGCTCGGCGCCTCCTCGGACGTCGTCGTCGAGCGCTTCAACGGACTCGAGTTCGGACGGCCACTGTCCCACGTGCGGGAGGCCGTAACCCATCTGCGGCCCGTGCTATCGGTGCCCGGAGAACGTGGCTTCGGCGGGCTGCGGCTGGAGCGCCCGGTTTCGCAGCCGGTACCGATCGTGCTCGCCGCGTTGCGCTCGCGCATGCTTGGCCTGGCCGCGGAAGTCGCCGACGGCGCCTTCACGAACTTCCTGCCGCTCTCAGGGCTGCCCGCGGTCGTCGAGGCGCTCGGGGGTAAGGACGATTTCGAGCTCGCCTGCCGTTTCTTCGTGCTGCCCGGTCCCGCCGAGGAGGGTATGGCGCTGGCGCGGGCGATGTTCGCCGCCTACGGCAGCGTGCCCGTGTACGCGGAGTTTTTCCGCTGGCTCGGGTGGGGCGCGAAGATCGCGCCGATGATCGAGGCCTTCCAGGGGGGCGACCGCGCCCGGGCAGCGGCGCTCGCGCCCGAGGACCTGATCCGTGAGGTGTTCGTGTTCGGCTCGCCCGAGGAGATCCGGGCGCGAGTCGAGGAGTTTGCTTCCGGGGGCATCACCACGGTCGTGCTGGCCCCAATGGGAGACCCCGGACGCGTGCCCGAGCTGCTCGAGGCACTCGCGCCGTGAGCCGTGTGTCAGGCGTCGGCGACTGGGTAGAGAATCGTTTCGACCATACTCTGGAGGGAGCCGATGGCCTCGTTTGGCAAGTTTGTGGGCAAGAAGGCAGCCAAGGCGACTTGGCGTCACTCGCTGCACGGAGTGGCATCGAAGGCGCAACGCCGGCCGCTGCGTAGCACGACGCTGCTCGGTATCGGGATCGCGGTTGGCGCCGCGGCCGGGTTCCTCGCGGGAAAGCTCACCAATTCGAGCTCGTCGAGCTCTGAGTAGCTCCTCGGGCGTATAAAAGGCCCCATCAAAGGGCCCTCGCCGGAAGAAGGACTTTTCAGCGCCCCCGGCGACGCCGAGCCGCGCGTCCGTAGACGGCGCGCCTGGGCAGTGGCACCGGTGAGAGCTTTTCGGCGGCGAGGCCGAAGAAGAGGCGTGGCTCGGCCTTCGCCACCAAGGCCATGAGCTCATCGCGCTGGGCCCGAGTGAGCTTGCGCGGGCGCCCGCGCCCGATTCGCATCAGCTCGACCACGCGCCGGCGTTCGTGGGGCTCGAGCTTCGTGAGGTGCTCGCGGGCCAGCAGGATGATTTCCCCGATCTCGATCAGCGTGGCCGCCGGCAGCCTGCGCAAACCCGGAACCTTCCGGGTGAGGTGCTCGATCGCGTCGCTCGTGACCCTGCCCGGCACGAAGCCGAGTCTAGGGGTGACCTTCAGGGTGACGCGGCGAAGTGGCGCTGAAGCTCGTTGGCGTACCGGCGCCCAAGCGACGGGCCATTGCGCTCGAGCCATTCGGAGAAGTGAATCTCGCCGAGCGGCGGATCATGGGAGACGAGCAGGCCGGCCATGAGACCTTTGATTTCGTCCTCGGTGAGGATCACGTCGCGCAGGAGAAGCCCAAGTGCACGGGCGGCGAGCCCCATGATCGGCACCGGGATATTGATGATGGGCGCGCGGGCGCCCGTGGCACCGCGGATCAGCCCCACGAGCTCAGCGAACGACATCGTCTCCGGTCCCGCGGCGTCGATCGTCGCGCTCCCCTCGAGCTCAGCTGCGTCGGTGCAGATGCGAGCGAGATCATCGACGTGAACGGGTTGGACGGGATAGTCGCCACCGCCAGGTATCGCGAAGACCGGCATGCGCCGCAGGATCCAGGCGATGTTGTTGACGAGCACGTCGCGCTCGCCGCCGAAGACCAAGGTGGGCCTCACGACCGAGTAAGGCGGGCCGGCGCTCGCCAGCGCCTGCTCCACCAGCGCCTTGCCGCGGAAATACGGCAGCGAGGAGGCGACCGACGGATTGGTGATGCTGATGTGGACGATCCGCTCGACGCCCGCCGCTTGGGCCGCGCCAAATAAGGCGCTCGAGCGCTCGATGGCCTGCCTGAAGCTGGTCTGACCACGGTCGAAGCGGACCCAGTAGGTGTTGTAAAGGGTCACCACTCCCTCGAGACTGGCGACTAGCGCGGCCGGCTCGTCGAACCGATAGGGGAGCGCCTCGACGGTTTTCTGGAGCGGATGCGGGCGGTCCGGGTGAAAGGTCAAGGTCCTCACCCGGTGCCCGGCCTCGAGCAGTCGTTGCGCGATACGGGCGCCGGAGTAGCTGAACGCCCCGGTGACCAGGTCCAGTTGTGTTTCAGTGCTCAGCAGAGGCCTCCGCTTCTCAGCGCGCCGCGGTCGCCAGTCTCAGGGCTCGCACGGGCAGAGATTCGCGCGCTGGCGACCACACATATCGGTCCGAGTAGGGCCAGGCGTAGACGGGGCTCCCGTCCCGGACCAGGTCACGCAGACCTTCAAGCGCAAGCTCCCGCGCGGACCATTCATACAGTGCCTGAAGCCGCGGCGCGATCACGCCATAGTCGAGTATCCGCCCCATGCCGTGCTCGCGCTTGAGATACAGGTCGACCTCTGCCTCCAGTGGATAGCGCTCAGGCAGCACGCGCCGGAGCGATAGGAACGCCCCGGTCATCCCGATTCTCGGATCACCAAGCACCCTGCCCAGCGGCGCGAACGGCCCGAGCGCCAGGCGCGGCGCGGCCACCAGCGCGTGCGCGTAGAGCACGCGCAGCAACGCCACGTTGAGAAAGAAGCGCTCGGGCCTTGATTCCAGCTCGGCGAGCTCCCGGTTTTGGAGATAGGCCGCCACGATGCTGGTGTTGTGCGCGAGATACCAGCTGCGAGCGGTTGGCCTGACGATGAACGACATCCAGGGTTCGATCGTCGGCGACGACGGCTTACCGCCAAGCCCGCCGGAGCGGGCCATCGCCTCGCAGCCGTCCATCAGCAACCGCTCATTGACCGAGCGCCACCAGCGACTTCCGGGCGGATTTTCGTTCAGCGGCCTGAGCACGCCACGCTCCGTCTGCCAGCGCATGAACGACAGCGCCGCGCGGCGAAAGGGCAGATGCCGCGGGGCACGGCCCAAGGGGCCGCGGTAGGTGGCGGCCAGCAGCGCCATGCGGCCCGCGGGATCGTCGCGGACGCGCTCAAGCTGCGCCATCGCCCAATCGGCAGCTGTCGACTCTGGTGCGATAAGGGACACATACCACGATGGCCGGCAAAACACACCGAGCCGGAGGCGACCGGCCAAGCCCTCAGGGCGTGAAAACGAAGCCGTTACAGTCAGGCGCCCATGCGCGAAGCGGGAACTCGATGCCGCCGGTGATGCGCGATGCGGTCATCTGCGAGCCCCTGCGCACGCCGGTGGGGCGCTTCGGCGGCGTCTTTCGTGACGTCCCGGCGGCGCGGCTCGCCTCAACGGTCATCACCGCCCTGCTCGAGCGCACGGGCCTCCCCCACGAGGCGATCGACGACGTCCTGCTCGGGCAGTGCTACGCCAACGGCGAGGCGCCCGCGCTCGGCCGCGTGGCCGCGCTCGACTCAGGCCTGCCCGTCGAGATCCCCGGCCTCCAGCTGGACCGTCGCTGCGGGTCGGGACTTCAAGCGGTGCTCGAGGCGTGCATGCAGGTGCAGACAGGCGCCGCCGACCTGGTGCTGGCGGGCGGCGCCGAGAGCATGAGCCAGGCCGAGCTCTACTCGATCTCGCTGCGCTGGGGGGCGCGCTCGGGTGGCGCGATGCTCGAGGACCGTCTGGTGCGCTCGCGCGTGACAGCCGGCGGCAGCAACCACCCCGTCCCGGGCGGCATGCTGGAGACCGCTGAGAACCTCCGGCGCCAGTACGAGATCGGCCGCGAGCAGCAGGACGAGTTCGCGCTGCGCTCGCATCGGCTGGCGATCGAGGCGCACGAGCAGGGACGCTTCGCCGAGGAGATCGTGCCGGTCGTGATCGAGGACCGGCGCGCCGGCCGGCGAGTGATCGAGCGCGACGAGCACCCTCGTCCGGAGACCACGCGCGAGAGCCTCGCCGCGCTCAAGCCGATCATGCGCCGCAGCGACGCCGAGGCCACCGTGACCGCCGGCAACTCGAGCGGGCAGAACGACGGCGCGGCGATCTGCATCGTCACCGACCGCGAGCGGGCCGCCGAGCTCAGGCTGAGGCCCTTCGCGCGGCTGACGAGTTGGGCGGTGGCCGGAGTACCCCCGCAGACCATGGGCATCGGCCCGGTGCCGGCAACCCAGAAAGCATTGGCCCGCGCGGGGCTATCGCTCCACGACATGGACCTGATCGAGCTGAACGAGGCCTTCGCCGTCCAGGTGCTGGCGGTGTTGCGCGAGTGGGGACTCAACGACGGCTACGAGCGCCTCAACCCCAACGGCTCAGGGATCTCGCTCGGTCACCCGGTCGGCTGTACGGGCGCGCGCATCCTCGCCACGCTGCTGCGAGAGCTCGATCGCCGCGGCGGCCGCTACGGGCTCGAGACGATGTGCATCGGCGGCGGCCAAGGGCTGGCGGCGGTGTTCGAGCGCGTGGACTGAGCGGCTCCGTCGGCCGGTCAGCCGCCGCCGACCGCGGGTGAATGGCGATCCGGTCTCTTGCTCCTCAACAGCAGTGGATGGCGAGGGCTTGATCGACGCCGTTGGTGTTATAGAAACCCACAGCCCAGGCGGTGGTCGCCGAGGTGGCGGCGATGCCGCTAAGGCCACTCGCGCCGAGACTGAGGCTCGACTGGATCTTCCAGGCCTTGCCGTTCCAGTGCTCGACCAGAGTTGGATCCTGCTGCTGAGCGCCGGATTCGCCCACCGCCCACGCGTTTTTGGGGGAGGTGGCGGCGACCCCGCGGAGCACGTTGACGCTCGACCCCGGGCTCGGACTCGGCGAGACGCTCCAGGCCTTGCCGTTCCAGTGCTCGATCAGCGTCTGCTCCGGGCTCGTGCTACTCGGGTAGTAGCTGCCGACCGCCCACACATCGCCCGAGGATGTCGCCCCCACGCCATCTAGCTCATTGCCATTGCTCGTGCCGCCGGGGTTCTGACCCTGAGCGAGCTTCCAGGTATGGCCGTTCCAGTGCTCGATGAGCGTCTGGTTCACGGTGCCGTTGTAGTGGAAACCAACCGCCCAGACATCGCTCGGGGAGATCGCGGCCACGCCGCCGAGACCGATCACAGGCCTTGTGCGCAGATATCTGCCCCCGGAGGGGGTGGGGCGCGGGGTCGATTGCACTTTCCATGCCGTGCCGTTCCAATGCTCGATCAGGGCCTTGCCGGCGCCTTGCCCCACCGCCCAGGCATTGTCGGCGGAAACGGCGGCGACCCCCTCGAGCTCATTGAAGCTGGTCGAGATGCCGAGGTTCGGGCTCGGCACAACCTGCCACACCGTGCCGTTCCAGTGCTCGATGAGGGCCTGGTCCGCGGTGCCGTTGAAGTAGTACCCAACTGCCCAGACATCGGTGGGCGAGATCGCGGCCACGTCGTTGAGCACGTTGTCGTCACCTGAGCCGCCCAGGTTCGGGCTCGGCTGGATCTTCCACGCCGTGCCGCCCCAGCGCTCGATGAGGGTCTGTTCCGCATTGCCGTTGAAGTACTCGCCCACCGCCCACGCATCGCATGACGAAGTGGCCGCCACTCCCAGAAGATCGTTCGAGAACGTTCCCTCGTCCGGGGGCTGCCCGTCCCAGTTCTGGCACGACTGGGCGGTGGCGCTGGCGGCGCCCGTGGCGGCGAGCCCCGCGAAGACCAGCCCCAACGTGGCGGCAGCCCTGAGCCGCCTGATTACGCAATACGCATCCATAATGCCCCCCTGGGTTAGCTCCGTACCACTCTAACCGCCAACTCGAAGCACAATCAACCTCTGCGGGGGCGGGGCACGGCAGCCCTGGTTAGTGGCTTCGCAACCTCTCGCACAGCACAGCGGTCCGAGTTAATGGCTTCGCAATGTCTCGCACAGCATCATCCAGGTACATATGCCGTTACTGATCCTCTTCGCGCTCGTGGCGGGCGCAGGGACCGCGATCACGCCGTGCGTGCTGCCGGTGCTGCCCGCGCTGCTATCCGCGGGGGCGGTCGGCGGGCAGCGCCGCCCGCTCGGGATCGTGGTCGGGCTGGCGGTCGCGTTCACGATCGCGATCGTGGCGCTCGCGCAGCTCGTCAAGGGCGTCGGACTCGCCAGCGGCGCGGCGCGGACTGCTGCGATCGTGGTGCTGCTGGCCTTCGGGACAATGATGCTCTTCCCCGACGTCGCCGCGCGCGTGCAGGCGCCCCTGTCCCGGCTCGCGCGCTTTGGCCCCCGCACCCGCGGCACCGGCTTTCGCTCCGGGCTCGGAGTGGGCGCGGCGCTCGGCTTCGTGTGCGCGCCGTGCGCCGGTCCGATCCTCGCCGCCGTCACCTCGGTCAGCGCCTCTCGCGGCGCCACCGTGCAGGTCATCGTGGTGGCGCTGGCGTACGCCGCGGGCCTGAGCGCGGTGATGCTCGTGTACGCGCTCGGCGGCCGGGCGGTGCTCGACCGTTTCCGCCGCTCGGTCCGCGGCCACATCGTCGAGCGCACGCTGGGCGCGGTGCTGATTCTCACCGGCGTGGCGATGGTGGCCAACCTCGATGTGCGCTTCGAGGAGCTGCTCGCCAGGAGCAACCTGCCAGCGTTCCTCGTCGATCCCACGCGCGCGCTCGAGAACTCGCATGCGGTGCAGAGCCGCCTGGCATCGTTGCGACCGGCGTCGCGTTTCGCCGAGCGCCAACTCGAGGCGGGCAAGTCTCCGACCCCCTACCGCGCGGGTGTCTCGATCCGAGGCGTGAAGACGCCCAAGCTGCCCGACCTCGGCACGGCGCCTCAGTTCTCGAACACCGAGCAATGGTTCAACACGCCCGGCCGGCGCCCGCTGACGCTGAGCGGTCTGCGCGGCCATGTCGTGCTGGTCGACTTCTGGACCTACACGTGCATCAATTGCTTGCGCACGCTGCCGTTCCTGAAGGGCCTGTACGCGACCTACCACCGCTACGGGCTCGACGTCGTCGGCGTGGAGACGCCCGAGTTCACCTTCGAGCGGATCGCGAGCAACGTCCGCCAGGCGATCCAGTCGGATGGCATCCGCTACCCGGTCGTCCAGGACAACGACTACGGCACCTGGAATGCCTATCAGAACCAGTATTGGCCCGCCGAGTACCTGATCGACGCCCACGGCCAGGTGCGGCACACGCAGTTTGGCGAGGGCGACTACCTACAGGACGAGGCAGCCGTGCGCGAGCTCCTATACGAGGCCGGCGCGCACAACCTGCCGCGCCCGATGACAGCCCGCGCGATCCTTCCTTCGACCGGGCTGGCGACTCCCGAGACCTACCTCGGCTACGTCCGGTCGGCGGGGTTCGCGCAAGCCCTGGTGCCCGGCGTGCAGTCCTACCCGGGGATAAAGAACCTCGCGCCCAACCAGTTCGCCCTCCAGGGCACCTGGCGCATCACCGCCCAGTACGCTACCCCCGTCTCCTCGGGGGCGCGCATCGAGGCCCGCGTTCAGGCGGCCCATATTTATCTGGTGATGACCTCAGCCGGGAACGCGGCGCGTCGGGTGCGAGTGCTGCTCGACGGCCACCCGATCTCCGCCCGCGACTCGGGCGCGGACGTGCGCGGGGGGTTTGCGACCGTCAAGGGGCAGCGGCTCTACTCGCTGGTCTCTCTGCCCTCCGCCCAGGACCACGCGCTGACGCTCGAGCTTCCACCCGGCGCGAGCGCCTACGACTTCACGTTCGGCTAGGGGTTCGCCCGCGGCGCACGGCGGCCGCGGGCGACGGCTCTCGGCGGGCGCCGGAGGACCGCTCAATGGCGGGACGGCGTCACGTAGCGGGTGAAGCCGGCGCTGTCCTGCCCGTAGGTCGCGTAGATGCCCTGGCGGCCCTTGGTGGAGACGTAGGCCATGCCGCCATCGTTGAGGTTGCGGTGCGGGAAGGAGGGACTGCTGAGCCACTTCCCGGTCGCGATGTCGTAGCCGTACCACGAGTACCCCTCATAGGCGCCGTAGGCATAGAACGTCCCGGTTACAGGGTCGATGGCCGCGCCTAGCACCATTCCGTTCGGCCCGTTGCGCAGCCGCTGCCACTTGTTGGTGGCGATGTCATAGACGCCAAAGTGAGCCGGCTGGTGACCGTCGCCTTGCTGACCGTAGATCTCGCCTTTGTATGGCGCCAGGCCGCCCCACGCACTGAAAGCAAAGGGAGGCTTGGCCAGCGTCGTTGTGGTGTTGGTGGTGGGGTTATAGGAGACGAACGTGGAAGTGCAGGACGGGGAGCCGCGCAGCCAGCCAGGTACAAACGGTTGCCGACCGCGGTGATGTCCGCGGTCCCGGCTCCCAGCGGGTTGGCGATCGTCGTCCAGGTGCCGGTCTTGATGTCAAAGACCCCCATGTCGCTGCTGTCCTCGGGGTAGACCGTGTAGATCTTGCCCTTCAGGTACGCCGCGCCACCGTTGTTGAGCTGACTGACTGAAGCACTGGCCAGCGTCTTCCATTTGTTGGTTCCCGGGTTGTAGCGGTAGAAGCCGGTTCCGTCGTACTGCTGGGCGTAGATTAGGTTGGTGGTCGGATCGACCACCACGTTGTTGACTGGGTTAGGACTCGGGGCGCGCTTCTGAAAGGTTCCGAGGGCAGGAGCCGCCGCGGCGGACGCCGCCACCGCCAACGATGCGCAGGCCGTGATCGCGGCAATCCCGGCGCCAAACCGGACTCGGGCCATCCACGAGTACTTGCTGAGCATTTGCCCGCCTTTCTTTGAACGGCGAGCTCCCCCGCCCTCAGTCGGCATTCCTTGAGTATTGAACTTTAATCGCCGAGAGCTTGTCAAGCCTCGTCGCCCA
>CAWEGZ010000017.1:0-9535 GCA_963808655.1 uncultured Solirubrobacterales bacterium | reverse complement strand
AAGTTGGTCACTTCCGCGCTCATGCCACCGCCCCGCCGTTGCTGGTCGCCCCCGGAGCCGCGGCCCCATCCTTGCCGTCGTTGTCCGTCACCATGCCTTCGAGCTGGCGGATCGCGCGGTGAAGCAGGACCTTGGTCGCGCCATCCGTGCGGCCGAGCGCACGGGCGATCTCCCTGTTGTCCATGCCCAGCGCGAAACGCATGATCAGCGCTTCCCGACGGTCCTCGGCGAGCTGTTGGACGCCCGCGAGGATCATCTTGAGCTCCTCTCGGCCCTCGACCAACGACTCGGTGGTGTGTGGGGCAGAGATGACGGCCGCATCCTCGATCGCGGCCTCGGGCTTACGCGCGCGGTCCCGGTAGAAGTTCGCGGCGAGATTGTGGGCGATGCGGATGAGCCAGGGGCGCAAGGGACGCCCGTTGGATTCCTTGAGCGCACGCTCGAAGTGACGGTAGGCCTGCAGGAAGGTCTGCTCCGTGAGGTCCTCGGCGTCGTGGTGATTCCCGACCCGGTAGTAGCTGTATGAATAGACGTCGCGCAGGTGGCTGCGATATAGCTCAGTGAAGCGCGCGTCGAGGTCGGCCTTGTTCTTTGGTTGTGAAGCTTCCACCGCACCACGCAGCGTACCTCCGCTCAGGCAGCGCGGACCGGTCGTGTCCGAGACGACGTGGCTGGTCTGGTCAGAGTTGCCGCCCACTGCTCTGCACCGATGCGGCCCTCGACAAGCGCGGCCAACCCCTCAAGCGTGGGCGCGTCGACGTGCGCACCGCGGGCAACCGTCGCGAGCAACGGAACGGAGTCGACCGCCTCCGCGGCCTGCCCCAAGACGGCGCCGATCTCCGCCGGCGGAACCCCCTGCGCGAGCAACTCGCCCGCGCGCCGGTTACGCGATCCGGCGGCTACCACGGTCGCGACCAGGTCGCCGGCTCCAGCGAGGCCCGTAAAGGTGCCTGGTCTGGAGCCGCGGCGTCTTGCCAGCGCGTCGACCTCGGCAAATACCTTCCCCGCCGCGGCGCCGGCGACGTTGGGGCCGGCGGGCGCAGCGGCCGCGGCGGCCAGTACGGCTGCGTTCTTGGCCGCCCCGGCGAGCTCCACCCCGGTCACATCGGTGGTGATGGAAACGTCGAGCCCGGCGGCCACGAGCGCGTCCGCGAGCTGGCGGGCGAAGGCGCCGTCCACGGAACCCAAGACCACCGCGGCTCCGTGTTGCAGCGCATCGGCGGCGTGAGAGGGGCCGCCGAGGACGGCGATGGCCCGCGCGCGTGAACGGCTCGCGACGAACTGCGATGGCACGGTGCCAAGCGGTGGCACCACGCCCTTACACAGCACGAGCAGACCGGCGCGCCTAGGAATGCGCTCTCCGTGCGCCGCCAGAACCCCCGGCAACGCTCGCGCGGGGACCGCGAGGCAGACAAGGTCGTGGCCGCAGAGCTCGAGCTCCACCGCGCGCCGCACGCGAATCAAGTTGGGCAGCGCAACACCCGGCAGGTAGCGCTCGTTCTCGCGAGCAGTCTCGAGCTCGGTCACCTGTTCACGGGTGCGGCAGCCGAGTTCCACTTCGAGCCCCGCGCGCGCCAGACTGACTGCAAGGCCGGTGCCCCACGTCCCCGCGCCGATCACGGCGGCTCGCCGAATCGGTGGGAGGCCCCCCAGCCACTCCCACTGGAGCATCACGCAGGGCCAGATGCGATCGGTGACGGCGCCTGCCAGCGCCGGCGACGCCCCTTCCACCTTGGGGAAGCGCAGTGGCCTTCCGGCGCGGATGCTCACCTTGTGGGGGCGAACCCTCCAGCCTCGCCGGATGGCCTCGGTGCCGACCACAGCCACGGGCACCACGGGCGCGCCCGTCTCAAGCGCGAGCCGCCCGACGCCGCGCTTCGGGCTCCCGAGCGAACCGGGCCGGATACGCGTGCCCTCGGGGAAGATCAGCACGATGTCGCCGCGGCCGAGGATCGCGTTGGCTGTGGTGACCATCTGGGCGTCGCTCGCACCCCGGTTGACCGGGAATGCGCCCAGGGCGCTGAGTAGCCAGCCGACGATGCGCTGCTTGAACAACTCCTGCTTAGCCACGTAGTACATCGGCCGCCTGGCCATGGTCGCGATCACGAACGGATCGAGGAAGCTCCGGTGATTGGCAGCGACGATCACCGGCCCCGTCGAGGGAATGTGCTCACGGCCGATCCGGCGCATGCGGAAGTAGGTGAGGAAAAACGGCTGAAGCACCCCGCGGACGAGCCAATACACGAGGCGGTTGACGCCGGTCTCGCGCGCCCGGGCATGCAGTAGCTCCTGCTTCGTCGCCGCGGCGCGCTCCTGCTCGTTCTGCCCGCTCGCCTCGGTGCGCTCGTGACTCATCGCACAGGGCGTACCCACGGCAGCGGCGGCCGTTACAGTTGATACGTGGAGAGGCTTCCTGGGATGTCCGCGATCGATCGGCCTCGCACCCTCAGGGGCGCGCTCTGCGGCGGGCTCGCGGCGGCGTTGTGGGCGCTTGCACAGCCCTTGGACAAGCGCGCGCTGAAGAGCTCGTACGACGATGTTGAGCTGCTCGGTCGCGCCCTTTCCCAGGACCAGGGGTGGTACCCGGCGGGACTGGCCTTGCACGTCTCGAACGGCGCCCTCTTCGGCGCCGTTTACGCCAACGTGGCGCCTGCGATCCCGCTGCCTGCGGTGGTGCGCGGCCCGGCTGCGGCGCTGGCCGAGCACATCGCCCTGTGGCCGCTCGGGCGCGTCAGTGATCGCTTCCACCCGGCCAGGGACCAGCTCCCGAAGCTCACCGGCAACCCGCGCGCCTTCGCGCAGGCGACCTGGCGGCACCTCCTCTTTGGTGTCGTGCTCGGCGAACTCGAACGGCGCCTGAACGCGACACCCGAGGCGGCGCCTCCGGAAATCGACATCGCGTACTCGAGCAATGGACACGGCTCGCTCGAGGACGCGATGCCCGCGCAGCCGAGCTCGTAGCTGTAGGCCGGGACGCCCTTGCGCCCCGCTCGCGCCCTACCATCGGCGCGACACGCCCGCCTAGCTCAATTGGTAGAGCACTTCACTTGTAATGAAGGGGTTGGGAGTTCGAGTCTCCCGGCGGGCTTGGGCAAGATGCCTGCAAAGACAGGGCCTGACATCGATTCTTGCTCGCTGCAGGCCCTGGCGTGGAAGCGATTTGGAGGCCGGTTGGGCGGACCGCTTGGCACATCGAAGCGCGCCGACCCCTCGTCGAGGAGCGGAGGCGCTGCGACGTTGGACTGCCTCGATTATGAGCAGTCCTCGGTGTCGAGCACGACACTGAGGGCGCCGGCGGACTCGGCGTTCATCCGCGAACGCCGCATATGCCGTCGATGGGCGTCTGTGGTCTCATGGACGTAGACGACGCGGGTGACCGAAGCGTCCCTATGGCCGAGCAAGAACGCGACTTCATCGACGCTCTCCCCGGTCAGCAACGCCGTCGAGGCCACCGTGTGCCGGAACGAGTGGATCGACCGCACGGCTCCTGCACCCACCGGCACCGGTTTGCCGTCCGCGTCCCTCTCGTGCAGGACAGGGAAGCTGGGTTGACCAAGGACGGAGCCGGGGTTCCATCGGTCCGCGCTTGACCGGTCCGCGGTTGACATCGCCGGTCTGGAGTGCGATTATCGCTTTTACTAGTTGGCTAGATCAATAGCGATATGATCGAGTTTCACCTTGACCCGGCCTCAGGAGTGCCGGCGTACTTGCAGATCATCCAGCAGGTGCGGCAGGCGATCAGTCTCGGCGTGTTGCGCCCGGGCGATCAGCTGCCCACGATCAAGGAGGTCGTCGCGAGCCTTGCGATCAACCCGAACACGGTGATGAAGGCCTATCGCGAGCTGGACCTGGCTGACGTGGTCGACGCCCGGCGGGGGCAAGGCACCTTCGTGGCGCCCATCATGGGAGGGTCCCCGGAGCATGACTATGCGCCGCTCCGTGCGGAACTGGTGGAGTGGCTATCGCGCGCTCGCGCAGCGGGTCTGGATGACGATGCGATCCGGGCGCTCGTCGCCTCTACGCTGCGAACGCAGCTAGCGGTGAGGGCGGTGGCGTGAGCCCCGGGCCGGCACTGAGCAGTGACGGGGTCGGTAAGCGCTACGGCTCCACGTGGGCGTTGCGAGACTGCACGCTGCGGATTCCCGCGGGCTCGGTGACCGCCCTGGTCGGGCCTAATGGGGCGGGCAAGACCACGCTACTTCAACTGGCGGTGGGGATGAGCGCGCCAACCGCGGGCGAGATCGAAACGCTCGGCTGGTCACCACGTCGCGATCCGCTGATGGTGCTGCCGCGGATCGGATTCGTCGCCCAGGATCACCCCCTGTATCGCGGGTTCACGCTCGCGGAGTTGCTCAAATTCGGGCAAAAGCTGAACAGCCGCTGGGACGACCACCTGGCCCGTCAGCGGCTCGAGGGGCTCGGTCTGCGGCTCTCGCAGCGGGTCGGAAAGCTGTCGGGTGGCCAGCTGGCGCAGGTCGCGTTGACGCTGGCGCTGGCCAAACGCCCGGAGCTGCTGCTGCTCGACGAGCCCGCGGCATCGCTCGATCCGCTGGCGCGGCGGGAATTCCTGTCCGCGCTGATGGAGGCGGTTGCCGAGGAGGGCGTGACGGTGGTGCTCTCGTCTCACATCCTGGCCGACCTCGAGCGTGTGTGCGACCACCTCGTGATCCTGGCGCACGCGCGTGTGGTGCTGGCCGGCAGCACCGATGAGATCATAAGCTCGCACCGGCTGCTGACCGGCGCGCGGCGCGAGGTCGACGAGCTCGCGCGACTGCACTCGGTCGTGCACGCCAACAGCACCGAGCGCCAGACGACCGTGCTGGTCCGCGCCAACGGCCATGTGTACGACGCGCACTGGCGGGTCTCGAGCGTGGGCCTAGAGCAAATCGTGCTCGCGTATCTCGCGCTCGACCCGACCGCTTCACCCGAGCCCGAGGTTGTGCGCGCGTGACCTGGGTGACATGGCGCCAGGGGCGCTCTGAGAATGCGCTGCTCCTCGGGTTGGTGGGGGCGCTCGCGGCGCTGATGTTGCTCACCGGCGCGCACATGCACTCGGTGTTTCACGCGATGGGACTGTCGCCGTGTACCACCGACGCACAGACATTGCCGACGAGCTGCGCGCTGCAAGCCCAGAGCTTCCTTCAGCGCTTCGACGGGCTCAACCAGCTTGCTCCATGGCTCGGGCTGGCCCCCGGACTGATCGGCGTTCTGCTGGTCACGCCGCTTGTGCTCGAGCTCGATCAGGGGACCTACCGTCTGGCGTGGACGCAGAGCATCACGCCGCGGCGATGGCTCACAACACGCCTCGGGCTGATGTTGCTCGGGGTCCTCCTCAGCGGGCTGCTGATGATCGCCCTGGCCACCTACTGGCGCCACACGCTGGACTCCCTCGGCGGCCACGTCGCCCCCAACGAGTTCGACCTCGAGGGCGTCGTGCCGATCGCATACACGCTGTTCGCCGCCGCCGCCGTTCTCGCGCTGGGGACCGTCACCCGCCGCACCGGGCTCGCGGTCGCCGCCGGCTTCGGCGCGTACCTGCTCGCGAGGCTGCTGTTGAGGAGCATCCGCGAGCATCTCATCCCGCCGCTGCACGCGCTCACGCGCCCGCCGCTCGGTCCGCCGGGAATCCGTCACGCCTGGGTCATCAGCCAGAGCTATACCGGTCCGCACGGATCGAACGCCGCCTACGCGGTCATCCGCAGCTGCTTCAACGCGGACGGCGAACTCAACAACCATTGCCTCGCCCACCAGCACGTCTTCAGCAGCTGGGTATACGAGCCGGCGAGCCGATTCTGGCCGCTCCAAGGAGCCGAAGCCGGCATCTTCCTCGCCCTCTCCCTAGCTTGCCTCGGGCTAGCAGTCTGGTGGATCAGACACCGAATCGCATGAGCCTTGGGAGGCCGCGGCACGCAGGCGTTGCACCGCAGCAACCCGCCAGGGGCTGGAGGTGGCGCCCTCAGCACCCCCGCACCTTCGCCATGCGGGGACGCGGCGCCTGTTTCCCATGACCGAGCGGGAGGCGTCGTCGTACTTGGCAACGTGGCTGCTTGGATCGATAAGCAGTGCTGACGCTTGGCTGTTGCTTGCCGGACAAGCAGGGGGGGGCGCCGGTGCCCGCCCGTGTAGCCAACAGCGGGAGCGCACTGTGCGAGGAGATCATCTCGCCGTGCACGCGCGGCCGCGGCGATGATTCCTCGGTGTCGACGCCCTAGAGTAGGTTCCGTCGTTGAGAGTCGGGTGGCCGATCAAAGCCACAGTCTTGACTGGGCTGCTCCATAGCGACAAAACAGAAGCGGTTGATCTGCGAACGTTCGCGGCGTGCCAAGCGTTTCGCGCATCGCCCACGCTGGCCTGGCGTTTGCGAACCCGATGTCGGAGCCGGCGGTCGATGCGGCGGTCGCAGCCCTCCCTCTTCCATCAGGGTCGCTCGTGCTAGACACGGGCTGCGGGTGGGGCGAGATGCTCCTGCGGGTGCTGCGAGGGCACGAAGGAGCGCGCGGACTGGGCGTCGATCTTGACGCGGAGGCGATTATCGAGGCGCGCGACCGAGCGGCCACGCTGCCCGCGCGATTTGAGGTCAAGGACGCCGCAACCCTCCAGGGGCCGTTCGACGCGGTGATCAACGTCGGTGCATCACACGCACATGGGGGCTTCCCGGCAGTCCTGCACGCGTTGCAACGTCTAGGGCGCGCGGCCCTGTATGGCGAGGGGTTCTGGCGGCGACCACCGTCGGAGGAGTTTCTAACCGCTCTGGGCGGAGCCACCGTCGATGAGCTGTCGGACATCGACGGTCTGCGTGCTGCGGCGAAAGACGCGGGCTTTGACATCGCGCGCGAGTGGGTTGCGAGCGAGGACGATTGGGCCCATTATGAGGAGACGCTCGCTGCGAACGCCGAGCGCGACGGGACCCCAGACACCCTCGCCTACGCACACCGCATCCGCGATCGGCGCGCGCTACCTGGCGGAACCGACACGCTCGGCTTCGCGCTCCTGGTATTACACGCCTGAATCGCTGCGTCGGAGCAGAGCACACTGCCGCTTCCACTAAGACGGAGTTGTCTCGACAGCGGTCCGCTGGCCGGTGCTCCGGGCTAGCAGCAGCGCTCTAATCGCGAGCGTGAGACTGCTGAATACGCCGGGCGGTGCACAAGTCGATGCGAGTCGGGGGCCGTAACTTGCGCGAGCCGGTCGCGAGCGACAGCGTCGCTCTGGGAGGCTAAGCAACAGCGCCAGGGACATGCAACGATTTGTCCATCAATCCCACGCGGAGAGCCATCCATGAGAGGCCCCCCGCCTAGCATCCTCCACAGGGCGGTGGGTGCGGGCTTGGCCACGGTCGTGCTGTCTCTCGCCGCGGCGGGATGCGGCGGATCGCGACCGGTCCGAAGAGCGCCTACACAACGCGATGTGGCCACGATCGAGGCCGCGATGGTAGACATCACCAACCAGTGCCAATCGTCCGCCGCCTTCGTCGCCACCGCCGATACAGCCTCACTCAGGCGCGACGTAAACGCGCTTCTGCGCACCTACCGCATCGT
Source organism: uncultured Solirubrobacterales bacterium (assembly GCA_963808655.1). Classification (GTDB taxonomy): domain Bacteria; phylum Actinomycetota; class Thermoleophilia; order Solirubrobacterales; family Solirubrobacteraceae; genus Palsa-465. Next base: position 1,997 of record CAWEGZ010000017.1, on the reverse strand, counting down.
GCACCCAGATGCGAGGCTGTCAATGGGAGCCCTGCGCACAACCCCACACCGCGAGCTAGAAGTGGCCCGGACCGATTTGCAAGATGGCTGCGCTCCCCAGCAAGCCCAACGCCTTGCCGCTGCGACCGAGAACCACTAAAAGCGGTGTACCCGGTGCCCATCTTGCAATTCGCTTCCCGAACTCGACCCACCTCGACGACGGTGCGCCGCAGCGAGTCGCTGCCAGCAGCGCGAGCGGAAACGTGATCCCACCGCACTGAGGAGCGCCGACGATAGGAGCCTTCTGCTTCGCGGCCGCTGCTGCATCGCACACGCATCTGAAGTGAGTCTCGCTCCCCGGCTCCCTAAGCGCCCAGATCCGAGCGTCTCTCGCCCAGACGCTGCGCAGACCGACACGCGGACGGCCATGCGCACCCGCCGGTGTCCGCGCGCAGCTATGCGGCACCGCTCAGGCAGCCGGAGTGCGCCGTCGGTTCGCGCCGCATCAACTCCGGCACGCGCACGCAGTCGAGATGTCCCGCGAAGGTGGCCCACTCCTTGTCAGCGGTGTCGGGACGAGCAAAGCGGTCTCGGCCGCGGCAGGCGCCGGTATCTGTCCGGAAGGGGAAGTGGCGAGCGCCATGATGGCGATCCCTGAGACTGCCCTGGTTGGTGGAAGCGGCAGAGGTGGGTCTGGGCTCTTGGAACTGAGCGGATCAGCCGTCCGAGGCCTCTGACGCCATGAGCAGGCAGAATGACCTCCGGCGGACGTCGAAGGAGTGCGCCGCCGTTCTCGTCCTGACACGGGAGACGTCGACCCCGCACTGTTACCTCGGGCGGCGTCAGGCATAGGGCGCCGTCTCGCTCGGATTGCGACATCCTGCACGCTGCCGACGGCTTACCGGCGAAACGCGGCTCGGACTGCGGCAGCGGTCGAGCTGTAGTACTCGGGTGGACGGATGAAGCCCCACTCGCGGAAGTTCGCGCCGTCGGTGACGGCACGGCGGTAGCCGAAGCAGACGAGGTAGAGCGTTCGTATGTACATGACCGCCTCGAGCCGGTCGAGTTCGTCATCGGTCAGCTCGACGTGTTGACCGTAGGCGTTGACGGTCGCGTCGATCCGCTCTTGGTTTGGGCGACGGGGGTTCCACGAGCCCGTGCCCCAAATCAGGTAAGCGAAGTCGGCGAGGCGCGGTCCGCGCCCCGACGCCTTCCAGTTGATCGCGACTGGTCCTTGTTTGCTCAGGATGGCGTGATCGGGGGCGTGGAGCAGGTTGCCGTGCAGCAACCCTTCGGGAAGGCCGTGACCGTCGTCGGCCGAACGCACCTTGTTCCTCAGCCGCTCGAATCGCTCGCGCTCGCCATCCGCGATCTTGGTGTCGACGGCGTCGAGGAATGCGAGGGCGGCCAGCAGGTCCTGTCGGGGGGTGCCTTCACGGCTGGGGTCCTCACCGCTCGCTCCACCAGGGCGGCTCACGGAATCGTCGTAGGGCAACGCGTGCAGCCGACCGAGCAGGTCGCCCATCATGGCGAACTTCTCCAGCCCGTCGGGAAGCTGGCCGCCTTCGACAAACCGCGTCACGAGGACCGCGCTGCCGTCGAAGTCAGATACCGGGTCATCAACCGCCGGTCGCTCCGCAGAATAGTCCTGCCGCTCCAAGAATCGCAGGATCGCGGCGTCTCCCTCAACACCGGCACGCGGCCGAGCGGGCGGAAAGGCGCGGACGACCCACGGGTCGCCGTTCTTCCTGTCGACGCGAAAGACGTAGGTCTTATGCACGCTGAGCTTGGTCGCCGCGGTCGGGTCGATGCCGTAGCAATCCCGAAGATCGGCCAGGAGCCGCCCAGCATCCGGCTCGTGATCCATTCGTGCGCCGAGACCCTCGAGATCCGACAGCGCTTCGGTGTAGCGCTGCCCGGTCTCGTCGGCGTGGCGCCGGATGACCTTTTTGAAGCTGGCGTCCTTGGTCATGGACAAGCCTCCTCTGCACACCCTCGTCCCCTAGCGACGCGGCCTT
>CAWEGZ010000016.1:0-70832 GCA_963808655.1 uncultured Solirubrobacterales bacterium | reverse complement strand
AGCCCGCGTCCCACTATGCACAGCCCGTCGCCCGCATTGCCAGGCACGCCGCGGTCATGGGGGAGTTGCTCGACTCCTCGGACGAGCGCGCGATCTCGGTGCCCGGGCTGCGCGCGCGAGCCCGCTCGTATGTTGCTCGCCTCAAAGACCGCGTGGCGATCTGGGAGATCGGAAACGAGGTCAACGGCAGCTGGACGGGCCGCCCCCGGGCGGTCGCCCGCAAGCTCATCGCCGTCTACCGCGTCATCGCCGTTGCCGGCGGCAGGACCGCGCTGACCTTGTACGCCAACGACTTCGGCCCTGACCATTGCGGCGACGGGCGTGCCGAGCTGACCCCGCCTCAGTTTGCGCGCCGCTTCGTGCCGACGTCGGTCGCCCGCGGGCTCGACTATGTCCTCCTCTCCTACTACCCCACGCAGTGCGGTGGTCGGGAGCCGGCCGCGGCCACCATCGCCGCTCACCTGACGCGCCTGCATGTGATCTTTCCGCACGCGGCTCTCGGCTTCGGAGAAGTGGGCCTCCAGCACCCGGTCACGCCCAAGACCCGCGCTCGGGCCGCTCAGATCATGCGTTGGGCTTACTCCCTCGACCCTGGGTTGCCGTACTTCGCCGGCGGCTACTTCTGGTGGTATGCCGCCGAGGACGCCCTGTGGCGTCATGCTCCGCTGAAACTCGCGCTCACGCGAGCGTTCAAGGCCGAGGCCGCGGCGCTCTAGGACCGGCTAAAGCCCGACCAGGTTCTCGACCGCGGCATGCCGGGTCGCGCCCCGGAGGTCCACGAACAGCTTGGCCTCGCGCGCGAGTGACACGTGGTCGATGTCCGGATGGGCGGTTACCAATACCACGGCATCGGCGTCGGCGACCGCGTCCTCGAGCGAGGCGCTCACCAGACCGAATTCGGGCAGCGCGGCCACGTACGGGTCGTGGAAGACGACTCGCCGCCGCCGGCCTGCAGCTCGGCGATGATCTGCAGCGCCGGGGACTCGCGGGTGTCGCCGATGCCGGCCTTGTAGGCCACGCCGAGGATCGCGATCTTGGATCCATTGACGGGCTTGGCCTGCTCGTTCAGCGCCCGCTCGATTCGCAGCACGCAGTGGTAGGGCATCTGCTGGTTGATCTTGCCCGCCAGCTCGATGAACTCGGTCTGGAAGTGGAACTCCCGCGCCCGCCAGCTCAAGTAGAACGGGTCGACCGGCAGGCAGTGGCCGCCCATCCCGGGCCCCGGCTCAAAGCGCATGAAGCCGTAGGGCTTGGTGGCGGCCGCGTCGACGACCTCCCAAATATCGATTCCCATCCGTTCCGCCAGCATCGCGAGCTCGTTGACGAGCGCGATGTTGACCGAGCGAAAGATGTTCTCGAGTAGCTTGGTCAGCTCCGCCGCCTCGGGGCTCGAGAGGTTCACGATGTGCCCGCAGATGCGGCCATAGAGGTCCGTCGCGCGCGCCACGCACTCGCTGGTGAGCCCTCCGATCACCTTGGGCGTGTTGGCGAGCGTGAAGTCGGTGCGCCCGGGGTCGACCCGCTCGGGTGAGTAGGCCACGTTCAGCCCCTCGCCCACTTGTAGGCCGGACTCGCGCTCGAGCAGCGGCGCGAGCTGCTCCCGGGTCGTGCCCGGGTAGGTGGTCGACTCGAGCACCACGAGCTGCCCCGTCTGGAGCACGCGCCCCAGCTCGCGGGCAGCGCTCAACAGCGCTGAGAGATCCGGCTCGCGGTTTGCGGTCAGCGGCGTCGGCACGCAGATGACCACCGCGTCCGTGCGCGCCAGCGGGGCGTAGTGGGTGCTCGCCCGGAGCAGCTTGCGCGTGGCTATTAGCCGCTCGCTCGAGACGTCCTCGATGTAGGACTCGCCGGCTGCGATAGCAGCGACCTTGCTTTCGTCGAGGTCCACTCCCACGACGCGCTCGCCCGCTTCGGCGAAAGCGACCGCGAGCGGCAGGCCCACGTAGCCCAGACCGATCACTCCGATGGACACGCCTCCAGACGATACCGGCGAGTAGCGACGCCCCTGGGAGCGCGAGCTACGATCTACCTTGGACCGTGCTAGGCGGGGTGCTAGCGGTGCCCTGTACCCGCAAACCGCTCTAGCGGGGCTGAATCCCCTCCCGAGGGGCCAGGCCCGGGGTCGGCGCCCCGTCCGTGGCGTCGATGGTTCGGTCCCGCGACGATGGAGACCCGTGAATCAGGTCAGGTCCGGAAGGAAGCAGCCTTAAGCGGTCCCCTTCAGGCGTTGTGGGAGCGCCGGACCGGAGCCGCGCGACGACGGCCGCCACCCGGCCACCGGCATCGACGGAGGGTGCACGGTCCACTTGCTTATTTAGGGGGGCGCGCATGCGCGCCCCCTAGGGCCGGCTCATGAGCCGGCCCTAGTGAGCCGGAACATGTTCCGGCTCACGGCCGGTGCACATGTGCACCGGCCTACTCCCCGATTAGACTCGATCCGCGTGTCCACCGGCCCCTCTCTCTACCGGCGCCATCGCCCCCGCACGTTTGGCGAGGTGGTGGGCCAGGAGCACGTCGTGCGCACGCTGCGCAACGCCGTCGAGCAGGGCAAAGTGCACCACGCCTACTTGTTCGTGGGCGCGCGCGGGACCGGCAAGACCAGCATGGCCAAGATCCTCGCGGCCTGCCTCAACTGTGAGCAGGGCCCGACAACCTCGCCCTGCGGGCGCTGCGAGTCATGCACCGCGATTCAGGCCGCCACCTCGCTCGACGTGATCGAGATGGACGCCGCCTCCAACAACTCGGTGGACGACATCCGTGATCTGCGCGAGCGCGTGGCCTACGCACCCGTCTCCGGCAGGCACAAGGTCTACATCCTCGACGAGGCGCACATGCTCTCCTCCCAGGCTTGGAACGCCTTTCTCAAAACGCTCGAGGAGCCGCCGCCGCGTACGATCTTCGTGCTCGCCACAACCGAGCCTCAGAAGGTCCTGCCGACGGTCGTCGACCGCTGCCACCGCTTCGACTTCGGGCGGCCCTCGATCCCGCAGGTGGTGACCGTGCTGCGGCGCGTCGCCGACCAGGAGCAGATCGGGATCGACGAGCACGCGCTGGCGCTGATCGCGCGCCATGCCACGGGCAGCTTCCGTGACGCGCTGGGCACGCTCGAGCAGCTGCGCACCTACAAGCACGGCGAGCAAATCTCACCAGCCGACGTGATCGCGGTGGTGGGGGTGGCCGACGACGAGCTGCTCCGTGGCTCGATCGAGGCGATCGCCGCTCGCGACCCCGCGCAGGCGCTGCGCTCAGCGGCCCGCCTGGCCGACTCGGGCCGCGACCCCGGCCAGGTGCTGCGGGACCTCGAGACCTTCGCCCGCGAACTGCTCGCCGTGCAGGTACTGGGCGAGCTGCCGCTCGAGCTGCGCATGACCCCCGAGCGCGACCGTCGCCTGGCGGAGCAGGCCGCGCAGGTCTCGCGCACCGACGTGGTGCGGCTGCTCGACTTGATCGCGGCGGCGCTCGAGGCCACCGCCAACGGCGCCCAGGCCCAGATTCAGCTCGAGCTCGTGCTGATCAAGAGCGCCGCGCCCGAGGTAGATCCCTCGACCACGGCGCTGCTCGCACGGCTCGAGCGGTTGGAACAGGGTGGCGCGTCTGGTCAGCCGGCCCGCCAGGCGCCGTCCGCGCCCGCCGCTGCGAGGCCTCAGGCCGACTCGGCGCCGGCTCCAATCGCGGCGTCGGCGCCCGCGATCTCGATCGACCTTGATCGCGCCGTCGAGCTGTGGCCCGCGGTCGTGACCCAGGTCCGCGAGCAGAACGCCCTGGTTGCGGCCCTGCTCGCCGAGGCCCGTCCTGTGGATGCGTCGGACAGCGAGCTCAGGCTGGCGTTCCCCGCCGGCGCCGCCTTTCTCAAGCGCAAGGCCGAGCAGGACGATCACCGGCGGCTGGCCTCCGACGTGTGGCGAGGCGTCAGCGGGTGCTCGCTCGCGCTCCGCTACGAGCTGGGGGAGGACGACGAGTCCGGAGGCGGGGAGCCGGCGCTGTCTGGCGAGGACCTGGTGCGCCGCTTCATCGAGGAGTTCGATGCCGAGGAGCTCCCGGTGCAGGACGATTCCGAGCAACGAGAGGCCCAGGAGAACTAGACGAGGAGAACCACTGGTCATGCCACAACAGCCGAACATGCAGCAGATGCTCAAGCAGGTCCAGAAGATGCAGCAGGAGATGGTGCAGGCCCAGGAGTCGCTCAAGGACGAGGTCGTCGATGCCTCGGCGGGGGGCGGCATGGTGACCGTCGAGGTCACCGGGGACCTGCACGTCAGGTCGGTCAAGATCGCGCCGGAGGCGATTGATCCGGATGACCCCGAGCTGCTCCAGGACATGGTGCTGGCCGCCGTCAACGAGGGCCTCCGTGCCGCCCAGGAGCTTGCCTCCTCGAGGCTTGGCGGGATCACCGGCGGGCTCGGCGGGCTGGGGCTATAGCCGGGCGCGATGTACGCGCCTCCCGTCCAGCGACTGATCACCGAGCTCTCCCGGCTCCCCGGGGTCGGCGGGCGGACCGCGCAACGGCTCGCGTTCCACATCCTGCGCTCGGCGGACGGGGAGGCGTTTGCGCTCGCGGACGCGATCCGCGAGGTGAAGCAGCGGATCCGGCGCTGCGAGGTCTGCTTCAACCTCACCGAGGATCCGATCTGCCGCATCTGCGCCGACGAGCGCCGCGAGCCGGAGGTCATTTGCGTGGTCGAGGAGCCCTCGGATTTGATCTCGATCGAGCGCACCCACGAGTTTCGGGGCCGCTACCACGTGCTCGGTGGGGCGCTCTCGCCGATCGACGGCGTCGATCCTGAGGACCTCAAGCTCTCGGAGCTGTTCGCGCGAGTCGAGCAGGGCGAGGTGCGCGAGGTGGTGATCGCGACCAATCCGACCACCACCGGCGAGGCCACGGCGCTGCACATCGCCGGCGTGCTGCGCGAGCGGACGCCTGAGGTGGCGATCACACGCCTCGCCAGCGGACTGCCCGTGGGCGCCGATCTGGAGTACGCCGACGAGCTCACTCTCGGCCGGGCGCTGGCCGGCCGCCGCGCGGTATGAGCCTGGAGAGCGAAGCGCTGGCGCTGGAGGCGCGCGCGGATCAGGCGCGCGCGTCGACGGTCGTGATGAAGTTCGGAGGCACCTCGGTCGCCGACGCGGAGCGCATCAAGCGCGCGGCCCGCCGCATCGTGGGGCAGCGAGAGGCGGGCAATCGGGTGGTGGCGGTGCTCTCCGCTCGAGGTCAGACGACCGACGACCTGATTGCCATGGCCGAGGAGGTCTCGCCCTATCCGGACAGGCGCGAAATGGACATGCTGCTCTCGACCGGCGAGCGGATCTCCTGCGCCCTGTGCGCGATGGCGATCAACGACCTGGGGCACCGGGCCATCTCCTTGACCGGTTCCCAAGCGGGCATCGTCACCGACACCTCGCACACCAAGGCGCGCATCCTGGATGTTCGCGGCGACCGTATCCGGGAGGCCCTCGCGGAGGATCGGATCGTGCTGGTGGCCGGCTTCCAGGGCGTCTCCACGAGCCGGGACGTGACCACGCTCGGGCGGGGCGGCTCGGATACCACCGCCGTTGCGGTGGCCGCCGCGGTCGGGGCGGAGGTATGCGAGATCTACACGGACGTGGCGGGAGTCTTCTCGGCCGACCCCCGGCTCGTTCCCGACGCCCACAAGCTGTCGGTCGTGAGCTTCGAAGAGATGCTCGAGATGGCCGCCTCGGGCGCCAAGGTGCTGCAGCTGCGCTCGGTCGAGTACGCCCGCAACCACGGCGTTCGGATCCACTGTCGCTCGTCGTTCGAGGACGGGCCGGGTACCTTTGTGCTCTCAGAGGAAGAGACGATGGAACGACCGCTTGTAACTGCAGTCACCCACTCCACCGAGGAGGCGCGCATCACGCTGCTGGGCGTGCCCGATCGGCCTGGCGCAGCGGCCGCAATCTTCACCGCGCTGGCCGATGCCGGCTGCATCGTCGACACGATCATTCAGAACGAGCCGCTCGGGGACGGCCGCGACGCCGAGGTCTCGTTCACGATCCCCCAGCAGGACCTGCCTGACGCCGAGCGGGCGCTCAGCCCCGTGGCCACAGACCTGGGAATCGCGAAGATGGACACCGACCGGCAGATCGGCAAGGTCTCGATCGTGGGAGCAGGGATGCGCTCGCACCCCGGGGTCGCAGCCAAGGTGTTCGAGACGCTTGGCGAGGAGCGCATCAACATCGAGATGATCTCGACCTCGCCGATCAAGATCTCATGCGTGATCCGCGCCGAGCATGTCCCGCATGCGGTGCGGGCGCTGCATGGCGCGTTCGAGTTGGGCGCGGGCGGGATCGAGCCCGATCGCGGGCCGCGGTAGTTCCGCCGGGCCGACCTCGATCGCGGGCCGCGCTGGGCGCCCCCGCGATCGAGCCCGATTCCTACCCCTAGAACCCGCGCGCGGTGTACTCGTTTCCGACGCGCTGGATCTTCAGCGCCTCACTCACCGCCGACCTCGCGGCGCTCTGGTAGCCGGAGGTGTTGTGGGAGCGCAGGCTGCTGCTCATCTTCGACAGATCGTTGCCGAGCGAGCCGAGGATGGTGACCGCCTGCCGGTTCAGATCGGCGACCCGGGTGGGGGTGTCAGCGAGGACATCGCGTGCTGAGCCTCCTTCAGCAGGTTGGCGGCCGTGGTCAGCTTCTGCGGATTCCTGGCGCTCCCATTCGACAGAGCACTCCTCAGTGCCGGGGCGATGCGCTGGTTGAGCAGCGGACTCAGCCGTGCCTCGTACTGCGACTTGGTCAGCGGATGCGAGCCGGTAGTTGACGACGTCCCAGTTGACGAGGTCGACGTGGTCGCGGTCGATGCCTGCGTCCCGGTCTTGTGTGTCGTTTTCTTCGAAGATCCACCGCAGCCCGCGACCGCCAGAACGACGATCGCAGCCGCGACTGCTCCCCGCGACGAATACCTCAAAAGAACTTCCCCCTTTTTAGGGTCGTGGATTGGTCCCCAGACAGTCCAGTAACGCCATCGTAGCCAAGCGCCTACATTGGTGCGATGGCAGTTGAGCGCTCAGGCGAACAGTTCGCGCGCGTAGGCAAAATCAAGCTCTGTTACGAGACTTTCGGCGAGAGGACGCAGCCGGCGCTGCTCCTGATCATGGGCCTCGGCGCGCAGATGGTGCTGTGGGAGGACGAGTTCTGCGAGCGGCTTTCGCGGCATGACTTCTGGGTCATCCGCTTCGACAACCGCGACGTCGGTCGCTCCACGATCCTGCGCGAAGCGCCCGTGCCCAGCCGCGGGCAGTTGATGCTTCGGGACCCGCGCGGCGCCGCGTACAAGCTCGAGGATGTGGCCGATGACGCGGCCGGGCTGCTCGATGCGCTCGACGTTGAGGCAGCGCATGCGGTCGGCATCTCGATGGGAGGCATGGTGGCCCAGTCGCTGGCGACCCGCCACCCGGAGCGCGTGCGCTCGCTGGTCTCGATCATGTCGACCACTGGCAACCGGCGCGTCGGCCTCACCCATCCGCTGCTCTGGCGCACGCTGCTTCGTCGCGCACCGCGTGACCATGACGCCTACATCCGCGACTTCGAGGCTACCCATCGCCTGATCGGCTCGCGGCGCTATCCCCCCGGGCGCGAGCGCCTCCTGGCGCTCGCGGAGCGCTGCTTCGAGCGGGGGATACACCCCGCCGGGTCGGCGCGCCAGCTCGCGGCGATCGCGACCGCGTCAGACCGAACCGCGTCGCTGGGCGAGATCCGGGTGCCTACCACCGTCATCCACGGCGACGCCGACAAGCTGGTGATGCCCTCCGGGGGACGTGCCACGGCCAAGGCCATCCCGGACGCCCGCTTGGTGATCATCCCCGGGATGGCGCACGACCTCCCTCCGGACCTGTGGGATCAGGTGATCGACGAGCTCGAGGCGACGGCCGCACGGGCGGCGCCGGCGCGTGTGAGCTGATCCGCCCCGCGGTTGGTCCGGGCCGCGCTTACGCGGCAGCGGCACCCACGACCGTGGTCGTCCAGTCGATCACCGAGGTGGGCCGCACGATGTGCCGGTTCAGCCCGAGCTCCTTGGGCTCGAGGCCGAGCGCCAGTCCGATGAGCTGGGGCAGATGGAGCACCGGCAGGCCGAGCTCTCTGCCCACGGCCTTGGCCGCGACAGGCTGCTGGAGGTCGAGGTTCAGGTGGCAGAGGGGACAGGGCACCACCAGACAGTCGGCCTCGGCGTCGAGTGCATCGCCCAGGTGCCGGCCCGCCATCTCCAGCGAGGCCTGCTTGTTCATCGTGATGATTGGAAAGCCACAGCACTTGTAGACGCCGGCGTAGTCGATCACCGTGCCTCCCAGAGCCTCGATCAACATGTGCAGGTAGCGATCCCGGGGGTGGTCCTCGTCGATGCCCAGCCGGCGAGCGGGGCGCACGATGTAACAGCCGTAGAAGGGCCCGACGCGTAGGCCGCTCAGGGGGCGCCTGACTCGGCTCGACAGCTCGTCCAGGCCCATCTCCTCGACCAGCAGCCACAGCAGGTTCTTGTTGGTGAGGCCCTTTTCGTAGCGGAGGCCTTCGTCGCTGAGATTGGCGTTGATGTGGTCGCGGTACTGGCTGTTGGCGTCGAGGCGCTCCTGGCACTCGGACTGGGCGCCCTGGCAGGTCGAGCAGATGTTCATCATCAGGTGCCCGTCGGTCTGCTGGGCGAGCGCGAAGGTACGGGCGTTGAGCGTGTCGGCGAGCTCCTGGTTGTGCTCCTCGATCACCCCCGCCCCGCAGCACGAAGCGCGGTCGAGCTCGATCAGCTCGATGTCGAGCAGGGGGGCGATCTTGGCCATCGAGCCGTGGAGCTCGGGGGTGAAGCCCCGGCTGACGCAGCCGGGCCAGTAGGCGACCTTCATCGCTCCTCGCTTTCGGTCTCGCCGGCGGTCCTTTCTCCGGGCCTTCGCTCTCGCCCGCGTCTCTTGCGACACCTGGCCCGAGGCCTCCGGGGCACCAGCCGCCGGCGTTTCAGGTCCTCCGGGCGCCCCGCCGGTTTCGGGGCTCTCATCGTCCTCGTAGCCGCTGACGTACAGGTTGAGCTCCACCCGCTCTTCCTTGGCGTCGATGCGGTCGAAGATCTGGGTCACGGGCTTCGGCGCCTTGTGCGGATGCATAAGGGTCGACTTGGGCGTCATCTTGCCGCGCCTGAGGCCCGTGATCACTGTGGGCAGGCCGCTCGCCAGCTCGCGGCCGGCTGAGGGATTGAACTTGCCCCCGTAGGAGTCGGCGAGCAGGTCGGGCTCGTGCAGCAGACCGTTGCGGCGGATGTTCTTGACGAACGCGCTCTCGTGGCGCTGGCCGTTGTTGCCATCCTCGATCTCAAAGTCGCTCCCGGCGATCCGACGCAGCCGCATGATCTGGTTCATCGGGTCGACGCCCTTGGGACAGGCGTCCACGCAGTTGAAGCAGTGCGTGCAGTCGTAGATGCCGTGCGGATCCTCGGAGAGATCGCTCAGGCGCTCCAGATGTTCGGCGTCGCGCGGGTCGCCGACGAAGCGATAGGCCTTGGCCAGCGCCGCCGGCCCGATAAAGAGCGGGTCGATCTCCATCGAGAGGCAATCCGAGACGCACGCCCCGCACTGGATGCAGGACATGGGCTGGGTGACATCCACCATGTTCTCGTGAGGGACGATGTACTCGCGCTCGGGGACCGGCTCCTTGTTGATCAGCCAGGGAGTGACGCGCTGGATCTTGCGCCAGTGCACGGAGTCCATGTCGACGATCAGGTCGCGGATCACCGGCATGTTGCCCATCGGCTCGACCAGGACGAGCTCCGTGCGCTGGCCCTCGCCACTATCGAGCTCGCCGTCCTCTTGGGACGGGTTCCAGCCGGCGCCGTAGCCCCGCTGAGCGGCCTCCTCAAGGTGGGTGTTGCACGCCAGGCCGGGCCTGCCGTTGATCCTCACGCCGCACGAGCCGCAGATGCCCTGCTGGCATGAGCAGCGTATGCCAATCGAGCCGTCGGTCTCGTCCTTCACCTTCAGGATCCCGTCAAGCACCGAGTTGTGCTCTTCCATGTCGATTATGTGCTCGTCCCAATACGCGGCCTCGCCGGAATTGGGGTCGAAGCGGCGGATTCTCAGCGTGTAATGGGGCATCTCTTCATGTGGGGTCGGGGTTGGTCTTTTTAGGTCAGGCCGAGGGCGCTGGGTTCGGGAGGGTGCGGACTTTTACGCACTATTCCCGCCTTTCTCCGCACCCTCGCTCAATATGTGCGCTCCTCGGGCTGCCAGCGGGTCATCGTCACGGCCGAGTAGCTGACCTTTGGCTCTTCGCCGCCGTTCAAGGAGATGTCAACGTGCTTGAGCCAGTCGGCGTCGTTGCGCTCGGGAAAATCGGTTCTGTATTGCGCGCCACGTGATTCTGTCCGTTCCTGGGCGGCGATCACGGTGGCCTCCGCGACATCGAGCATGTAGCCGAGCTCGATCGCGGCGATTACGTCCTGGTTGAAGACCGAGCCGCGGTCGTCGATGCCCGCGCCCGCCGCCTCCTGCTTCAGTCGTCGCACAATCTCGAGGGCCTTATCCAGGCCCTCGGCGTCGCGGAAGACCGCCACGTATTGGTTCATGGTGTCGCCGAGCTCCTCCTTGAGCGCGCCTATGCGGCGGCCATTGCCCTCGCGACGCAGGATCGAGGCGATGCGGCGCTCGGTATCGGCCAGACGCGAGGCCGGCGTCGAGGGCATCTGCATCTGCATCGCCTGCCTGGCCGCGTGCTCGCCGGAGCGGCGGCCGAACACGAGCGTGTCGAGCAGCGAGTTGGCGCCGAGGCGATTGCCGCCGTGGACCGAGACGCAGGCCACCTCGCCCGCGGCGTAAAGGCCCGGGACGGTGGTCTGGCCGTCGTTGTCGGTCTTGACGCCGCCCATGATGTAGTGGTTACCCGGCCGGATGTGAATCGGCTCGCGCGTGATGTCCACCCCGGCGAAGTCGCGGCCGATGTTCACGATCTCGCGCAAGGCCTCCAATGTCCGGCGGCGAGGGACCTTGGTGACGTCGAGCGCCACCGTGCCATCCGGGAAGCCGCGGCCCTCGTTGATCTCGGTCTGCTCGGCGCGCGAAACGACATCGCGCGAGGCGAGCTCGAGCTTGTTGGGCGCGTAGTTCTCCATGAAGCGGTCGCCGTTTGCGTTCAGCAGCCACGCACCCTCGCCGCGTGCGCCCTCGGTGATCAGCAGCCCGTTGCCGCTCAAGGTGGTCGGGTGGTACTGGACCATCTCCATGTCCATCAGCTTGGCGCCCACCCGGTAGGCCTGGGAGATACCGTCGCCAGTCACGATCAGGCCATTGGTGGAAGGCCGGTACACCTGGCCGGCGCCGCCCGAGGCGAGGATCACGGCCTTGGCGTCGATCACCTCGAGCCGGCCGTCACGGAGATCGCGGCAGATCGCACCCATGCAGCGGCCATCGTCGTCTAACAGGAGATCGGTGGTGAACCACTCCTCGTAGCGGTCGAGCTGCGCGTGATGCTTCAACAGCTGCTCGTAAAGCACGTGCAGGATCGCCTGTCCGGTGATGTCCGCGACGTAGTACGTGCGTGCTGCCGAGGCGCCACCGAAGGCCCGCGTGCCGAGGTGGCCGGTCCCGTCCCGGTGGAAGGTCACCCCGGCGTGCTCCAGCCACAGGATCTCGTCCGGTGCCTCGCTGCACATGATCTCGATCGCGTCCTGATCGCCCAGGTAGTCAGAGCCCTTCACCGTGTCGAAGGCGTGCGATTCCCAGGTGTCCTCAGGGTTGAGGGCGGCATTGATGCCGCCGGCCGCCGCGACCGAGTGCGAGCGGACGGGGTGGACCTTGGAGACGATTCCGACTGTCGCGCCTGTCTGCGCGGCAGCGAGGGCAGCCCGCTGGCCCGCGAGGCCCGCCCCGATGATCAGGACGTCATGCGCTGGCACGGCCAGTGCTCAAAGAAATCCAAGCGGCATGACTGGTGTGCGGGGGCACGCTTGCTCGATTCTATTGATCGGCAAATTGCGGGTTCCTACCCCGTTCAGGGCTGCTCGCGCCGCTCGAACTGGATGCCTCCGCCACCGGATTCGATACGCTCTTTTCCGGGATTTCTTTGAGCGGGCGCGCTGCCCGTCGCTTGCGGCTGCACTCGCAGCCCGACTGCGAATCTGAGGGTAAAAGAACCCCCCGCTCACGCCCCGCTAAGCAGCTTAGATACGTCTCCGGCGGGCGATCATCTTCGGGTAGCGAGCTCTTCCCCTGCGCTCAAGTTTGCCCGTTCGCCCGCCGATCTTTTCCTCGTACACGACCCCGCGAGGCGGAAGGAGGGTATCGTGAACTGGAAGTGCTGATAACCCGCTTCTAGATCGAATAGAGCAGGCAGATGCTGCGCCGCATAACGGTTGCCTACACGATCAACGAGCTTGGCAACTCGCTGGGTGCAGTCGCGATAGCGGTCGCCGTTTTCGACCACACGCATAGCGCGGTAGCCACTGCGGCGCTGTTCATCTCGATTTATTTTCTTCCTGCGCTGCTTGCGACCTTTGTGGTCGCGTGGCTCGAGGCATTCGCCCGGCGCGGTATTCAGGCCGCGTTGTATTGCGCGCAGGCGGCGACGACTGGTGGGTTGGCGGCGCTGGTGCTGCACCCGGTGCTCGCACCGATTCTCGTCCTAGCCGCGATAGATGGCCTGGCTGCGCTTGTCTCCCGCGCGCTGCTGCGTGCAGTCGTAGCGCAGCAGGCGGGCGGTGAGGAGGCGCGACGCCGAGCAAACAGCCGGCTCAACATCGGGTGGGCGGCCACGAGTGCTCTTGGTCCGGCTGTGGGTGGAGTCCTTACCGGCTTACTAGGGGCATCCCTGGTCCTGACGATCGATGTCGCGTCGTTCCTGGTTACCGCGCTGCTCGTGCTCAATGTCCCCACGCCCGCCAGGACGTCGCGCGGGGCCGGGTCCTCGCCCAGCTCCGGACGGTTCGTGAATACGTGGCGCATACACCGATGCTTGGGTGGTTGCTTGGAACCGAGGCGGTAGCGCTGATCTTCTTTGCGGCGGCAGTTCCGGTCGAGGTGGTCCTCGTCAAGTCGACGCTCCATAGCACGGATGCCGGCTACGGCGCAATGCTGGCTGCGTGGGGCGCCGGTATGTTCGCCGGCAGCGGCATTTTTGCTAGGGCAGGAACTCGTCTCGCTCGGGATGCTCGTCACCCTTAGCACGCTGGCGGTCGCCATCTCCTACATCGGTATGGGTACTTCAACGATGGTCTGGGTGGCTTGCGCCTTTGCATTCGTCGGTGGCACGGGCAATGGAGTGCAATGGATTGCACTGATCACCGCCGTTCAGGAGAAAACTGCTCGTGAGTTGCAGGGACGAGTCATGGGTGTTCTGGAGTCCATGGCTGCCTTCTGCCTTGGCATCGGGTTCGCGCTTGGTGGCGCCATCGCCGCAATATTTGACCCGCGGGTGGCGTTTTTGACGGCAGGAGCCGCGGCGCTTGCAGCCGCTCTGGTCTTCGGGCGTCTTACGATGCGCGACCGACTTGCTCTAGGTCAAGGTGTACACCCTGGCACCGAACCGTCAGGCTGATCGAATCCTCACGGTGTTGCGCTTGAAGCTGCAATACGCCATCATCTTTGTTCAGATGCGCCCGCGATTTCAGGCGGCCCAGAGGGGAAGAGCTTTACGCGATCAGCCAGGTGACGTTGCTCCTGGTGTCGCTTGCAGGTGCCGTGATCACGTCCGCATGGGGTGACTGGCATCCCCTCACGGTGGTCGCCATGCTCGCGGCGCTCGCCATTGCTGGCGAGGCGCTCACGATCCAGCTCGGCAACCTGAGGCTGTCCTCGTCGTTCTTCGCGCTTGCCCTGGCCATGGTTCTCCTTGGCCCGGGTCCCGCCGCCGTGATTGGTGTTGTAGCGGCGTTCATCGACGGCCTTGTGACGCGTAGGCGTCCGCTGCCCTTCTTGACCAACCTTGCGACGTTTACGTTCTTCCCGCTGGTGGGCGGACTGCTGGCGCGGGCGTTGCTGCACATCGGAACCAGCATCACTGGCGGGCAGGTTCATGTCCTTGTCGTTGCGCTGGTGGTGGCCATCGTCTACACGACCACCAACCTCATCAACTTTTTGCTGATCGCGCTTCATTACCGCATGACGACCGGCCGAAGCCTGGCATTCCAGGCTCGGAACATGCTCGTTCCAATGCTTCCCAGCGAAGCCGCTGCGCTGGTGCTCACGGTCGTGGTTACCGCGACCTATGCCAGTACGCATGACAGTGCGCTGGTACTCGGTGGCCTTGTTATCGCAGTTGGACTGTTCGCCATTCTTGTCCGCGCTCTCGCTCAATCCGAGCGCCGCGCTGATGAGCTCGCCGCCCGCTCAAACCAGCTCGCCCATCTGCAGGTCGGGGTGCTGGCGACGCTGCTTGAGACGCTGACTTTGCGAGACGCTGCCACCTCACGCCACAGCGCGACGGTCGCCCGGCTGGCCAGGGCGCTGGCGAAGGAGCGGTCTCTGTCGGAGCGCGACCAGGACCTCGCACACACCGCCGGTCTCCTTCACGACATCGGCAAGTTCGCGCTTCCCGACCGGGTTCTGCACGCCGGCGAGCTCTCCGACGAGGATTGGCCGCTGGTCAAGCGCCACTCGCAGGACGGAGCCGCCCTCGTCGGCCGCCTGGACGGGTACGGGCCGGTGGCCGAGATCATCCTGTATCACCACGAGCGTGTGGACGGCACGGGTTATCCGGCGGGTTTGATCGGACGCGAGATCCCACTGCTTGCGCGCATACTCTCTGTGTGCGAGACCTATGACACGCTCACGGGACGCGATTCGTACCGGCCGGCGATGACGCCGGTGGAGGCGTTTGCCGAGCTTCGCCAGGTCGCTGGGCGGCAGCTCGACGCCGATCTCGTCGACAGCCTGATCGTGATGTTGCAGCGTGACGGCGCAGGTCTGCTGGTATCTGAGGAGGTACAGGGCTCCGCCGCGGATACGGAGTTCGCTCGCCTGGCCCAGGCGATGGCGCAGCCCTAATCAATCACCACTGTCATGTACGACCTCGTTCTGCGCGGCTGGTCCGCGTAGCCTTCGCCCTCAGACACGATGAGAGCTGCTTCTGGATCGGAGTTGTGGCTGCTGCGCCTGATGGCCGAACGCGGTCTCCGGGTGCTTGGAGCTTCCGGGCTCATGATTGTTTTGCCGGCAGAGCGAGAGCTCGAGATCGTGGCGGAGGCGGGCGCTGTAATGCCGCGCGTGAGAAGCCTGCCGGTGCAGTCGAGCGCGCTCGGGCGCATCAGCGAGGAGGCTGCGCCGCTCGCGCTCGATCATCCCAGTGCCCGAGAGGCACCGTGGCTCACCGAGCTCGGACTGCAGGCGGCCGCGGTGCTGGTCGAGCCTCTGCCGGTGGAGGACCAAGCGGGCGTGATGATCGCGCTCCGTGATCGCGAACCTGGGTTCGGGCGCGGGGAGGTCATGGCGGCCGGCGATCTCGCACGCAGCATCGTCGAGCGGCTCGAGGCCGAGCGCTCGGTCGAGCGCGAGCGGCTGCGCCACGGGGTGCTCGCGCGTGAGCGGGAGCGGACCCGCTGGGCGCGGGAGCTCCACGACGAGACGATCCAGGGCCTCGGCGCGCTGCGCATGCTGCTCGAGTATGCGCATTGCGTCAGCGACCCCGATGAACGCGAGGAGACGATCGAGAACGCGCTGGGCGAAATCGACCGTGAGATCGAGTCGCTGCGCCATTTGATCACGGAGCTCCGACCGGCTGCTCTGGATGACCTCGGACTGGTCGCAGCCCTACAAGCCGTCGCACGGCGCGCCGGCGCAGTCGACGGTCTGACGGTGCAAACCGACGTCCCCCGCCAAGAAACGGTTCCCCGGCTCGGGGCTGAGGCCGAAAGCGCCGTCTACCGAATCGTGCAGGAGGCACTGACCAACGCGGCGAAGCACGCGGGCGCATCGCGGGTGGCCGTGTCCCTGCGTATCGAAAGCGACCGCCTGCTGGCGACCGTACGTGACGACGGGAGCGGCTTCGCGGCCGGCGACGAGGCGGCTGAGGGTCAGGGCAACGGGTCGCCGGAGTCGCTCAGTGGCTTTGGGCTCCGGGGCATGCGGGAGCGCGCCGAGCTAGTCGGCGCGGAGCTCGAGGTCAGCTCGCAGCCCGGCGAGGGCACCACGGTGCGCGTGAGCGTGCCGGTCACAGGCCCTCACGGCTCTGACTCGGTACCAAGCGAACGCTGAGGAAGGTTGCGCTTCCCGCTAGGGCACGAGCCCGTGCGTCCGCGCATAGTCGGTCAGTTCGGCTCGGGTCGTGTGACCGATCTTGGCGACTGCCCGTGCCCGGTAAGTCTTGACGGTGCGCTCGGACAAGAACAGGCGCTCGGCGATCTGCGCATTGGTGTACCCGAGCGCCAGGTGGCGCACGATCTCGCGCTCGCGTTCACTGAGAGGGACCGTGGTGCTCGCGTCGCTCGAGGCGAGCAATGCCCCGACATGGGGGTCGACGTAGAAGCCTCCCTCGGTGGCCACGCGGAATGCGCGAAGGAGCTCATCGGGCTCGGCCTGCTTGAGCACAAAGCTGCGCGCGCCCGCTTCTAGCGCAGCGCGCGCGTATCCGGGATCCTCATGCATGGTCAACACGACGATGGCGAGCTCGGGATATTCCGCCTGCAGGTCGGCGAGGTGGCCGATGCTCGAGCCGCCGGGCATGGAGATGTCCACGATCAGTAGGCGAGGCTGCTGGTCGCGCACGATCGCCAGCATGCTAGGCACGTCAATCGCCTCGGCCACAACCTGGAATTCCCCGTTGGCGCGCTCGAGCACGCCGCGCAGCCCGTTGCGCACAACCGCGTGGTCGTCGGCGATCACCGTCCTGATCGGCTCGTGGATAATGCTCACAGCGGCGACCTTAGCGACTGGTTCGTGCGCCAAATGACAGCGCACCACCACTCCTAATTCTGCCCGTTGTGGACGACACGATCGTCACCTCGACGTGGACATGCCGGCTCGTCGTTGCCTTCACAATGGCAAGCACATGGATGGATCCTCCCCGACCAGTTGCTCGCCAGCGGGCGCGGTATGAGTCTTGCGCACCCCCCACACCCCGAATTGGTGCTGCTTTGCGGCGGCACCGAACAGCAGCGCGCAGGGTTTCGCCGTGCCCACTCCGACGCGATTGATTCCCGGACCGCAGTGACAACACGCGACGTCCACTCGCTGTTGCGCTGGGCACCGCGCAGCCGCGCGGTGATCGTGTGCGGAGAGCTGGCGGGCATCGGGGTGGCCACCCTTCAACGGCTGGTGCGTGAGCGGGCGCCCGGCGTGGCCGTGATGGGCGGAGACATCCCGCTCAACGGAAATGGTAAGCCGGCCGAGCAGCTGCCCGAAGTGCCGTCATACAACGGCGCGACTGCCGTCTCGAACGGCCGGCTAGCGCTCGCGTAGTTTCGCGGTCTCACCCCGGCTAGGCCCGATCGGTCACCGTCGCGGTGCAGAAGTAAACTGCGGCTCGGTTTGAGACTCGGGTGGCGCAACCGGGGAAAGGGCCTAACCGAGGGGGAGCCAGGCACGGAGCGGCCAGTGCCCCAGTCGGCTGGAGCTCCCACCGCGCTTTTGAGAGAAGGAACCGAGCCGCCCATGACGTACCACCAGGAGATGGCAGCAGGATCTGGATCGGAGACCGACGAACCGCCACTGGAGGACGTCTCTAAAGGCGCCGCGGTGGAGGAGCCGACGATCCCCACGCAAGACTCTTCCGGGGCCGAGGTGTCAGCAACGGTGCGAGCACGGCTTGACCACCTCACGGGCCAGATTCAGGGCCTTCAGGCCCAGCTCGATGCATTCATTGCCCGTCGCAATGAGGCAGTTGCAGAACGGGCGAGTCAGCACGTGGGCGCGATTATCGGCGCGGCTGAACAAGCCGCGGCGGAGATCAAAGCGGGCGCGGAACACGATGCTGGGGCGATCCGCGAGCGGCTTCTAGCCGAAGTCCAGGCAGACGTCCAGCGCATCCGATCCGAGGCAGAGCTGGACGCTGCGCGCATCCGTACGGAGGCACATGCACTGGCCGCACGAGTCCGGGAGAAGGCGATCACGGAGGCGAGCACGGAGATCGAGGCCGTCTGCACCGAGCTTGCCGAGCGGCTCCAGGCCGCCGCGCGCGTGGCGATAGCCGGGATCCCCCGTGGGGGGGCGGTAACCGACGACCCCTCCCTCGCGCCGACCATGGGACCCGCGCCTGGCCACGAACCGCAACCGGCGGAAGGCGACATTGCATCGCCGGCCGCGCCCACCACCGACGATAAGCGCCTCGCTAACGAGGTCGAGAACGCGGTGGACGACCTGCAGAGCGCCGCCGCGGCATTGGAGCACTCGCTGCGCCATCTGCGCGCGATCGGCGAGGAAGAGCAGCGGGCCGGCCCCCGGTAGCCCCGATCCGCCCGCGTGCCAGGCCCCGATCCGCCCGCGTGCGACTCGATCCTAGACCGCGACGGAGGCCGGTCGCGCCGCCAGCAGGCCAGAACCAACAATCCCTGGCCTGACTGCGCCCCTACCGCTGCGGCGGCGCGACCGTGCCAACCGTCGTACCCCCCGGTTCCGGTCCCTGTTAGATCGCCCCCACGGCAAACTCGGCTGGATTAGGCGCATCGCTCCCGATTCGAGAGACGTCGCCATGAGTCTGAAGGCTCACTGAACCTCCAGTTGGTGGTTTCGATAAAGGCGCGCACCCGCTCCCCGCTTCGAGCCGGGTGGTGGCACCGAAAGCTTCCGCCTGGCACTGCCGAAGTGCCGCCGGGCAGTGGCCAGCGTGACTCCGAGTTCTCTCGCGGCCTCGGGCAGGGTGGAGCCGGTGCGTAAGAGCTCAAGCAGGCGAGCCTCGGGCGGGCTGATCTCTGAAGGCTCGAGACGGTCGATCGGGCTTACGCGCGCGAGGCGCCTGACCAGCTCGGTGGCCAGGGCGCGGGGAATCACGGCCTCGCCGCGAGCAAGTGCAAGCAGCACCCGGGGGAGCACGTCCAGGTCGATCTCCTTCGAGACATAGCCCCAAGCGCCGGCGCTCAGGCAGAGCAGGCCAAATTCCGTCCCGGCGGGCGCGCTGCAAGCAAGGATCCTGGTCCCCGCGGCCTCGAAGCGAATCCGCTGGATGGCGCGCAACGCCCGTGATGCGGTTGTCTGTACGTCGAGGAGCACGATGTCCGGCTCGAGCTCCGACGCCAGCTGCTCGGTGACGGCGCCCAAGGTCCCGTCGGCGAGGACCTCGATCCCCGGGCTACGCGCTCCCGCACGGAAGGCCTGACGGGTGAACGGGTCATCCGAGCCGACCAGCACCGTCAGGCTGTCCGCTGACGTCTGCGCTCCCCCACCGTCGGATTCCCCCGTCACGCCTGCAATGTCCGCAGGCGCCCCATCGTGGAAGCCATTGTTGTCCACCTTCAAAGTCACTTCATCACCCCGATCTAGAACGACGGCGCCTTCCGTAGCGGCGGCGCTTTTCAGAGCCCACCCCCAGCTCTCCAAGCATCCTGTCGACGGGAGCCGCGCGCATCAAGGTCACATAAAGCACCCACTGAGGGGGAGAAGTGCATCCCCAGAGTGGGTGAGATAAACCCCCCGCCGCACCACTTCTACCTCTCCAAAGCCCCCCTGGCGCGGCCCTATGATGGCGCGATGGTCCCGGCGGACGACGGTCTGCGGAGCGCTCTCGATCGCCTGAGTGTGAGCCTCGATCGCATCCACGGCCTCCTCAACGAGCTGTATTCGGTCCAGCGGCAGACCGAGCCCGGGCCGGCCGCAGAACGCGAAGGCACACGTGCCTCGACCGAAGCCAACTCCGCGGGACCGAGCGCGCCCTGTCCCGCGAGCGCTCGTCCTGACGAGCCGCAGGTCGTTTACGGCGGCGGCCCGAGTGCGTTCGCGGCACGCTAGCGACAGGGCCTAGCGCCCTCCCGGCTTGGCCACTGGGAACGGCCGCGGCCCACGACTCTCGCTTGCCCGCTTTGCCCTACACCGGGGTCTTGCCCGCTATGTCCTACACCTGATGCGATACACTGGTTTTTAGAAAAACTAGCGATATGCGATGCCTGGTCATGATCCGGACAATTAGGGTGAACTTCATCCCCCACGGACGCACTCCATTGTGTATCCTGCTTGGAGCAAGAGACCTGTTCGACGGCACGCGTGTGGGGTGCCCGGCGAGCAGCCAAGGGGGATTTGACGCACATGGAAAGATCAGGACCCAACAGCACGGAAGTGCCGCCGCGGCTGCGTGTCCTCGTGGTCGACGACGACCCGCTGGTGCGCCGCATGATTCGGGACGTACTTCTGCCCGCCGACATCCATGTCGTGGGCGAGGCGCATAACGGCCGCGATGCGCTGCGGGCGGCCCGCTACTACAAGCCGGACATCATTCTGCTCGATGTCGTGCTCCCGGGGATCGATGGGATCACGGCGCTCGAGCAGATGGTCGCCGACGAACAGGTCGAGGCGAAGATCGTCGTCCTGTCCGTGAGGGGAGAGCGTGACCTCGGCTACCTCGCGCTGCGCAAGGGGGCCGCCGGCTATCTGAACAAAGAGCTCGATTTGACCGTGCTTCCCCGCGTGCTGCGCGACGTCGCCGATGGCGGCGCCGCCGTCTCGCGGACCTTGACCGCCGACCTCGCCCGCAGGCTGCGCGAGCTGCCCGAGGCGCCAGTTGGCATGCGTCCGGTGAAGAGCGTGCTGACCACTCGGGAGTGGGAGGTTGTGGACCAGCTGTGCGTGGGCCGCTCCACATCCGAGATCGCCGCGACGCTGGTGCTCTCGACGGAGACCGTACGCACGCATGTGAAGAACATCATGCGCAAGCTGAAGGTCCACTCTCGCGTCGAGGCGATCGAGGCGGCCGAGCGACTGCGCGCCGGCGACTCCGGCCCGCGCAGCGCAGCAGATGCGAATGGTGTGGCGACCGAAGAGCCAAAGCACCCGATTCCAGTACATTGATAGTCGATCACGCCCGTGATTAGGATGGCGGGCGCTCGGCAGGGAAGCATCCGACCGTGACCGCCGCGGTCGGTAACTGACTAGGCGTGGAACCAGACATTAACCTCGGTGTGGGGAGGATCGAAGTGCACGTGATTGAGCGCCCCAGCGCGCTCATGGGTGCTGCGAGCAACTGAAATGAGCATCTCGGGGACCACTGCCTCGACCCCCTTCGACGGGGTCGAGCTTGACGCTGGCGCTGTCTCGATCGCCACTGGAGCTGTTAGAAAGATCGCCGAGCTGCTCCCGGATGATCGCATGCTGGTGCTAGCTATCTGCGAGCCCGGCGGTACCCCCACCGACGTGGTGCTGCGTGATCGCGACGGCAGGCTCGCCGTCGTGGCGGGCGTTCCGGAGAATCGTCGGCCCAACCTGGCCGAGCTGCTGGCGTTGGCGGGCGGCGAGGTCGAAGCTCGGCCCACGCGAAGCGTGAAGCCCGACGCCACGCCCTTCGGCGATGACCTCGCTCGCACGATTGTCGAGGAGAGCCCGCTGCCACTGATGCTGCTCGACTCGGACAGCGCGGTCGTATACGTCTCGCCGTCCGTGCCCTACGACCTCGGCTGGAGCAAGGCAGAGCTCGTCGGCCACCGGCTGCTCGACTTTCTTCACCCCGACGACCGCGAGCGCGTTGCGCGAGTCATGTCCGGCGCAGCTGCGGCGCAGCGCCTGGGCACGGTGATGACGCTGCGCTGGCGCCGACGGCACAGCGGTTACGTCGCGGTCGAAGCCGCGATCCGCCGGGTCGTTGGCGAGGTCGGCGATGAGGGCCACGGCGCGGTGATTGCGCTGCGCACGAACCCCCTGCAATGGAGCGGACTGGGCGAGGTCCTGCTCGCCCAGGAGCGCCAGCGCGCTCTCGCCGACGGGGCGGACGAGGGCATCGCAATCGTCTCGGGCAGCGAGGACACGCTCGGCGCAGTGGTAGAGGCCAACACCCCGCTCGGGCGCATGGTCGGAATCACCAGGGGGCAGCTTTCAGGACTATCGCTCCTGTCCGTGGTCGCCGACGAGGATGGCGAGCGCGTCTGCGAGGCGATGCGTGCGGTCGCGGCCGATGGCGGCCGCAAGTCGCTCGACGCGAGGATGGTGCCGCGGCTCGGCCCCCAGCGGCTCGTGGCGATCGCGATCACGCCGAGTCCGAACGCCGACCATGCCGGCAAGGAGCTCGTGGTGCGGCTGCAAGACACCACCGAGCACGCGGGGCTGGTGGAGGAGCTCAGCCGCACCGTGGACCGGCTCGAGCGCTCAAATGAGGAGCTCGCTGGTCTGGCGCGCATCACTGCGCATGACCTCGCCGCACCGCTGCGCGCGGTCTCCGGTCTGATCGACCTCCTGCCCCAAACCGATACCAGCCCCGACACAAGGCTCACCTTCGACGCGATCCGCTCGGCGATCGACCGCATGCAGGCGATGGTGGCCGGCATAACCGGCTATGTGCAGGCGCGCGCCGAGGAGCCCACGCGCGACCTGGTCGACCTCAACGAGCTGGTGGCGCAGGTGCGCGAAACGCTCGAGGTCGACATCGCCGAGCGCGGGGCGACACTCACGGTCGACGAGCTGCCGAGTGTGTTCGGGGACGAGCATCAGCTCGAGCGCGTCTTCCTCAACCTGGTCTCGAACGCGCTCAAATACTCGGGCGAGCAGCTGCCGCAGGTCAGGGTGTACGCGGACCACACACCCCAGGCCTGGCAGATCTCCGTCGCCGACCAGGGCAGGGGCGTCGACGAAACCGATCGCGAGCGCATCTTCGAGCTGTTCGCGCGAGGGGATGTGGAGTCGGGCAGCGGTATCGGCCTGGCCACCTGCCGGCGGATCGTGGAGCTCCATGGCGGCAGCATCTGGATTGAGGCGAACCAGCCTCGCGGCGCGATCTTCCGCTTCACCCTCCCCGACGAGCCCACGGTCGCGGGCGGCTAGAGCCGCTACACCGCCGGCGACGAGAAGGCGGATTGCAGCGCCCGCCGGACCTGCTCGATCGTCACCACGCCGCACAACACGCCCTCGCCGTCCACAGCCATGAGCGCGCCGAGCTTCGTCAGGGGCTCCGAGGAGAGCAGTTCGGTCAGCGGCCGGTCCTCATCTACACGCCAGCGCGCGGCCTCGTCAGCCTCGAGCACCG
Source organism: uncultured Solirubrobacterales bacterium (assembly GCA_963808655.1). Lineage (GTDB taxonomy): Bacteria > Actinomycetota > Thermoleophilia > Solirubrobacterales > Solirubrobacteraceae > Palsa-465. The sequence goes on along the minus strand of CAWEGZ010000016.1, from coordinate 47,761 downwards.
CACCCACCGTCAGCCATCCCTCGCCGCCGTCGCGGGCCGCCTCGAGCGCGGGGCGGCGAGCGATGCCGAGGAAGCGCCGGTCCTCGTCGATAACCGGGAACCAGTCCCAGCCATAGCGCAGGAAGTACTCATCCAGTGCCTCCGTCACGGCGCTCGCCGATGGAATCGCGACCGGTTGCGTGTCCATGATGTCAGACACCCGAACCCCCTCGATGCGCTCATTCAGCGCGGTTTGGACCAGCGCGCCGCGGGCCGAGGAGCCGAGCAGGAAGGCCACCGCCAACAGCCACAGCCCGGAGAACGGGGAGCGCAGAACGAGCATGATCCACAGCCCGATGGCCGCAAGCACGAAGGCGAACGCGCGTCCGATGATGGCGGCGGCGCGGGTGCCGTTGGCCTTGCTGCCGGACATCCGCCACACGGCGGCGCGAGCGATGCGGCCGCCATCCAGGGGGAAGGCGGGGACGAGATTGAACGCCAGGATGAGCACGTTCATCAGCACCAGCCAGCTGAGCGACAACAGCACCGGTGTGATCCGCCCGGTGGTCCGCAGCGTGGCCGCCTCGAAAAACCGGTGGGGGCTGATGATGCCCATCATGATCGCCAGGCACAGGATCAAGAAGCAGAAAGTTGCCGCGGGCCCCGCGGCGGCGATCTTGAAGTCCTCGCCGGGCGTCATGGCATCGCGACTCATGTGGGTGAGACCCCCGAACAGAAAAAGGTCGATGCGGCGCGTCTCGATTCCCTGTCTGCGGGCCACGAGCGCGTGGCCGAGCTCGTGCAGGATCAGCGAGCAGAAGAACAGCAGAACGGTGATGACCGTCGTGAGGTACGCGATGCCGTCAGATGAGTGCAGCGTCGCGCGGAACGGCGCGGAGAGCCAGAAGATCATCAGGAACAAGACCAGAAACCAGGTGGCGTCCACCCCGATCCTGATCCCAAACAGATCGACGAGCTTTATTGAGCCCGGCCGTCTCAACATGATGCAATGGTCGCACAGCTACAAGGAGCGACGATGACCGCAGATGGAAAGGCGCTTGGAGCGCTGAACACACGGCTTGCCGAACTGGCGGATTTGGACAGCGCCGGCTCGCTGCTCGAATGGGACCACCAGACGATGATGCCCGCCTGCGGCGCGGCCGCTCGTGCGCATTCAGTGGCGACGCTGCGCCAGGTTCGGCATGAGCGCTTCATCTCTGCGGATACGGGTCGACTGCTCGAGGCCGCGACGGCGGAGCTCGACGGGTTTCCCCCCGAATCGGACGCGGCCTCGATCGTGCGCGTGGCCACGCGCCGCTGGGAGAAGGCGCGCCGGGTGCCCGCGGAGCTCGCCGCCGAGATGGCTCACGCCGGCGCGGAGGGCCACGACGTGTGGGTCAAAGCCCGCGCCAACTCGGACTTCGCGGCGTTCGCGCCGTCGCTCGAGCGCAACATCGAGCTCGCGCGTCGCTATATCGATTGCTTCGACTGGTTTGCGTGCCCCTACGACGCGCTGCTTGACGACTATGACCCGGGCATGCGGACCGGCGAGGTGAGGCGCTTGTTCGACGAGCTGCGCTCCGAGCTCGTACCGCTGTTGCGCACCGTTGCCGAGCACTCGGATCGCGTCGACGACTCCTGTTTGCACGGAGACTTCCCCGTGGCTCGTCAGCGCGAGCTGGTCAATCAGGTGCTCGCGCTCATGAGCTTCGACCGCGATGCCTGGCGGATCGACGACACGGTTCACCCCTTCGAGATCTCGATCGGCGCTGGCGACACGCGCATCACGACGCGGTGGGACGATGATTTCCTGCCCGCCGGGCTGTACAGCGCGATGCACGAGTGCGGGCACGGGCTATACGAATCGGGTATCCCGGCGTCGCTCAAGCGAACGACGATCGGCCACGGAGAATCGCTCTCTGTGCACGAGTCGCAGAGCCGCATGTGGGAGAACATGGTCGGTCGCTCACGCCAATTCTGCAGCGTGCTCGCGCCCCGTGCCGCGCAGTTGTTCGGGATCTCGCTTGATCCCGACACCCTGTATCGAGCGGTCAACCGCGTATCACCCTCGTTGATCAGAGTTGAGGCCGACGAGGCCACCTACGCCCTGCACATCGTCATGCGCTTCGAGCTAGAGCAGGAGCTGATCGAGGATCGCCTGCGGGTGGCGGAGTTGCCCGAGGCCTGGAATGCGCGCGTCAAGGAGTATTTCGGCATCGATGTGCCGGACGATGCGCACGGCGTGCTCCAGGACGTTCATTGGTCCGGCGGCACGATCGGCTACTTCCCGACCTATGCATTGGGCAACCTGATCGCGGGGCTGCTATGGGAGCGAGCCCATGCCGAGCTCCCCGACCTCGACGAGCAGATCGGCCGTGGCGAGCTGATGCCTCTGCGGGAATGGCTCCGGGATCACGTCCATCGCCACGGCTCGAAGTTCACCACCCCTGAGCTGCTCGAGCGCGTGGTCGGAGCCCCGATCGCGGTCGGCCCGTTCGTCTCCTATCTGAAGCACAAGCTCTCCGACGTCTACGGCGTCGAGCTCTAGCGGGCGCGCTCGGCGCCCAGCAGCTCTTCGAGCGCCTCGTTGAACGTCGAACTCGGACGCATTGCCGCATCCACACGCGCGGGGTCCGGGCGGTAGTAGCCGTCGAGCTCGACAGGAGAGCCCTGAGCCTCCAGCAGCTCGCGCACGATCTGCTGCTCCTCAGAGGCCAGCCGTTGCGCCAAGGGCCCGAAGCGCTCGGCCAGCTCAGCATCCTCTTGCTGTTCGGCCAGCGCGGAGGCCCAGTAGAGCGCCAGGTAGAAATGGCTCGAACGGTTGTCCCCCTCGCCCACCTTGCGCGAGGGGGAGCGGTCCTCCTCCAGCAGTCTCCCGGTGGCGTGGTCGAGCGTCTCGGCGAGCAGCTTCGCCCGCGGCCCGGAGTCATGCTCCGCGAGCAGCTCCAGCGCCGGCGCCAGGGCGAGGAACTCCCCCAACGAATCCCAGCGCAAATGATTCTCCTTCAGGAACTGCTGCACGTGCCGCGGTGCCGAGCCGCCCGCGCCGGTCTCGAACAGCCCGCCACCCGCCATCAGCCGCACGATCGACTGCATCTTCGCGCTCGTGCCGAGTTCGAGGATCGGAAATAGGTCGGTTAGGTAATCGCGCAGCACGTTGCCCGTGACGGCGATCGTGTCCTCGCCCCGGCGTGCTCGCTCGAGTGTGAACTCGGCGGCGTGGGCGACGTCCAGAAAGCCGATCCGCAGGCCATCGGTGTCGAGCTGCTCGAGCGCATGCCTCACCTTCTCAAGCAGCTCCCGGTCATGGGGCCGCTGCTCGTCGAGCCAGAAGATCGCGGGCATGCCCGTCTCCCGGCCACGGTCGACGGCGAGCTTCACCCAGTCGATGATCGCTTCGTGCTTGGTGCGGCACATCCGCCAGATGTCGCCACGGTCCACCTCGTGCTCGATCAGCGTGTTCCCGTCGTCGTCCACGACCCTGACCCGGCCTGGGCGTTCGATCTCGAAGGTCATCTCATGCGAGCCGTACTCCTCCGCGGCCTGTGCCATCAGCCCCACGTTGGGCGTGGTGCCCATCGTCGTGGGGTCGAACGCGCCGTGCTCGCGGCAGTGCTCGACGGCGGCGGCGTAAAGGGGCGCGTAGGAGTGGTCGGGGATCACGAACTTCGTGTCCTGAAGCTCGCCCTGTGCGTTCCACATCTGGCCCGAAGAGCGGATCGCTGCCGGCATGGAAGCGTCGATGATCACGTCGGAGGGGACATGGAGGTTGGTGATGCCCCGGTCCGAGTCGACCATCGCCAGCGCCGGGCCGTCTTCATAGGCGCGCTCGACGGCGGCCTCGATCGCATCGCCACGCTCCGCGGGCAGCTGCTCGAGCGCGCCCAGCAGCGCGGCGAGCCCGTCGTTGGGGTTGACGCCCGCCTCGCGCAGCTCCTCACCGTATTCGGCGAACACCGCCCGGAAATAGGCCCGCACGGCGTGGCCGAAGATGATCGGGTCCGACACGCGCATCATCGTTGCCTTGAGGTGCACGGAGAAGAGCACCCGGCTCTCTTTGGCGTCGGCAAGCTGCTCGGAGAAGAACCGCTCGAGTGACTCACGCCGCATCACCGCGGCGTCGAGGATCTCGCCCTCGACGCCGTCGAGCTTCTTCAGCACGGTGACCTCGGCATCGACCGGCACGTGCTCGATGCGCAGACCGCCGCCCTGCGCGAGCGTCACGGAGCGCTCGGTGGAGCAGAAGTCCCCCTCGTTCATGGTGGCCACGTGCGAGCGTGAATCCCGCGACCACGCGCCCATGGAGTGGGGATGGCGGCGCGCGTACTGCTTGACGGACAGCGGCGCGCGGCGGTCGGAATTGCCCTGGCGCAGGACCGGGTTAACGGCCGAGCCCTTGACGCGGTCGTAGCGCGTTCGGATTTCCCGCTCCTCATTGCTCGCGGGTTCGTCGGGATAGTCGGGGATGTCGTAGCCCTTTTCCCTGAGCTCGGCGATGGCCGCCTTGAGCTGGGGCACGGAGGCGCTGATGTTGGGCAGCTTGATGATGTTCGCCTGGGGGCTCCTGGCGAGCTCGCCGAGCTCGGCGAGCGCATCGGCAAGACGCTGCTGCTCGTCGAGCCGGTCGGGAAACTGCGCCAAGATCCGGCCGGCCAGCGAAATGTCGCGCAGCTCAATCTCGATCCCCGCCTGCGCTGCGAACGCGCGCAGGATCGGAAGCAGCGAGCGCGTCGCCAGGGCGGGCGCCTCATCGGTGTGCGTGTAGACGATCCTCATCGCAATCGAACATATACAGTCGAGGCGGAATACGACGTCCTACCCAGGAGAAGACCCTTGAGTGATTCCCCCGTACGCGTAGCGGTCACCGGCGCCGCCGGGCAGATCGGCTACGCGATCCTCTTCCGCATCGCGTCCGGTGAGCTCCTCGGTCCCGACCAACAGGTCCACCTCTCACTGCTCGAGATCCCCGATGCGGTCAAGGCCGCCGAGGGGACCGCGATGGAGCTCGACGACTGCGCCTTCCCGCTGCTCACCGGGGTCGACATCCACGACTCCTCGGAGCGGGCTTTTGACGGCGTGAGCATCGCGTTTTTGATCGGCGCCCGCCCACGCACCAAGGGCATGGAGCGCTCGGATCTGCTCGAGGCCAACGGCGGCATCTTCAAGCCCCAGGGGCAGGCGCTGAATGAGCACGCGGCCGCCGACTTGAAGGTACTGGTGGTCGGCAATCCCGCCAACACCAACTGTCTGATCGCGCAGCGCAACGCGCCCGATATCCCGCGTGAGCGCTTCAGCTCGATGATGCGCCTCGACCACAATCGCGCCATCGCCCAGCTCGCGACCAAGGCCGGCGTGCCGGTCGCCGAGGTCAGCAACATGACCGTTTGGGGCAACCACTCCACCACTCAGTTCCCCGACATCCTGCACGCGAAGGTCTCCGGCCGGCCCGCGGCGGAGGTGGTATCCGATCGCGAGTGGTATGAGCAGGACTTCATCCCCACCGTGCAGAAGCGCGGCGCCGCGGTGATCGAGGCGCGCGGCGCCTCGAGCGCCGCCTCTGCCGCCAATGCCGCGATCGACCACATGCGCGACTGGGTCCGGGGGACCGAGTCGGGCGAGTGGGTCTCGATGGCGATCCCCTCGGATGGCTCCTATGGCGTGGAGGAGGGACTCATCTCGGGGTTCCCCTGCACCTGCTCCGGAGGGTCTTTTGAGGTTGTCGAGGGGCTCGAAATCGACTCATTTGCGCGCGAGCGCATCGACAAGAGCGCCGAAGAGCTCAAGCAGGAGCGCCAGGCGGTCGAGCAGCTCGGACTGCTGTAGCGGTCAACGCGCGCCAGCAGGGCGCCCGCGCCACCCCCGGAGCTCAGCGGCAGAGATGAATGCTGGGCGCCGGCCCCGGGCCGCCGGGGTACGAGTTGCTGAAGTTGAAGGCTGGGACCTCCGGCGACCGACACCCGGCCCGAGGTGATCAGCCCATTGCCGGCCAGGTTGTCGGTCTCGCTGGCGAGCTGATTGGTGTTGAACCAGCGGTACACCGAGCGCAAAGGCGAGGCCCCGTTCTTGTAGCGGCCGGCGATCGAGTAGACCGAGCCGCCCGGGCTGTATGGCACCGACCCCGAGACCTGCTCGAAGCAGCTGTGATGCGCTCCGTCCCCCAGCGCGGAGAACACGCCTTGCTTGGTGGCCACCAGCTCGACGGGCTTTGCGCTGCCCCCCACGGGGGTGAGGTCGTCGCGCCACCAGACCACGGTGCCGCCGCTCAGGGCGACGGTGGCGTGCTCGGAGGCCCAGCTGTATCCCGACTGGAGCCCCCCGTAGCCGTAGTCGTAGGAGATCGACTGTCCCGTCGTCGAGATCTGAAAGAAACCCTGCTCGGAATAGGTGAGCGCGGGTATGTGCGCGAACGCCGTCGCCGTCCGTTCGGCCAGCTTGATGCCCTGGGGGTTGCCCTGCGCAGGCGAGGACGCCAGCGCGCCGCTTGCGAGCGCCAGCCCGCCTCCAGCGCAGGCCAGCGCGCACAGCGCTGCCAGCCGCGTTCGCCTGCTCAGTGCCCGAGCGGAGCTCCGTGCTCGCCTCATGAAACTACAAGGTTAGTTGCTCCAGCGCCTGGTCTGCGGCATCAGCGGCAGACCTTCACCTTCGGCGCGGCGGGCCGGCGGCGCGGGTAGGTGTTGGCGAACTGGAAGGCCAGGGCGCGCTTGCCGTCGCTGCGGGTGACGTCAACGGTGCCGGAGATGACCAGCTTGCTTGCCCGCTCGATCGTGTCGCTCTCGTGGGCGGTCTGGTGCATGCGCCAGGCGTAGAGGTAGGGCAGCACCTCCGTCTTCGCCCCCGACCGGGGCGCGCCCATGCGCCCGCCAATCGAGTAGCCGAGGCCGCCATAGCGGTAGGGCAGGGAGCTGCCGCTGCCGATCCGCGCGAAGCAGGAGTGATGTGACGGCGTGCCGAAGGCCGAGTAGCGACCGCTCTTGTCCACCACCAGCACCACCGGCGACTGGTGGCCGCCGATGGGCTCCAGCTGATCCATCCACCACATCACGTGGTTGTGGCTCACCGCGACGGTCGCTTGCTCCCGCGCCCAGTCGAAGCCTGGGCGGTGGGGGAGCCCGAAGCGGTAGTAGAGGGTGCCAGCCTTGGCGTTCGACTTGATCTGAAAGAAGTGCTGCTCGGTCTGACCAAACACGGGGATGTGCGCGAAGGCCTTCATCACCTCGTGCGCGAGCTTGATGCCCTTGGGATTGCCGGACATCGCGGTGCCGGCCATGCGGGCGGGCGCGGCCTGGGCGGCGCCCGCGCTGGCGAGAACGGCAAGAGCACCGCACAGCGCGACGCTCCACCCACGAGCTCGGCTCACTTCAGCGACCCCTCCTCGGGGCGTGGAAGGCGTCGATACCGTCGTTTGACTTCAAGATCCAATAGCCCCTCGTCTTCGCGTCGACCGCCAGGCCAATCGCGCGGACGCCCGAGGGTAGCTTGCCCGCGTCCGACCCGCGCGAGCTTGCCTTGCCGAACGGGTGGACGCCGCCGTCGCCGGTCAGGATCAGGTAGCCGCCGCGCGGGTCAGTCGCGATCTCGACCGCGCGATGGCCGTGCAGCTTGCCGCGCAGCGAACCCTGCGCGCGCGTGCCGAAGCCATGCACGGCTCCGTTCGAAGTCAGCACCCAATAGCTCCCGCCCGCGCCCACGGCGATGCTCACGGCCCTGACTCCGTGCGCGAGCTTGCCGCGGGCGGACCCGTGCCACTTGGCGCCGCCAAAGGGGTAGACGCCGCCGTCCGAGGTGAGGATCAGATACCCCGCCTTGCCACTCGCGGCGATCGCGACCGCGCGGGTGCCATGTAGCTTGCCCGCCAGCGAGCCCCGCGCGGGCGCGCCGAAAGCCTTCACGCCGCCGTTCGGGTTGAGGGTCCAGTAGCCACCGCTGGCGCGCTCCGCGGCGAGGTCCATGGCCCGCTCGCGGAACCGCAGCTCACCCGCGTCGTCGCCATGCGAGACCGCGGGGCCGGAGTGATAGACGGCGCCGTCGGCGCCCAGCAGGTGGTGGCCGCCGCCGGTCCTGGCGGCGATCGACGCCGTCCTCAGCGATCCCGTGTAGCTCGCGCCGTCGCGACCGATCCCGCCCGGGCAGCGGGTGTATTGATAGCGGCTCGGGTTGTGGTAGCTGGCGCTGATCCTGCTCGCGTAGCTGACGCCGTTCACGCGCACGGTGCGCGTGATCCGCACGGTGATGCGCTCGTTGACCAAGCCGCCGTGCTTGATGAGATGGCCCCCGCACTTGAGCCGGATCCAGAAGCGGCTCTTGGCGCTGTAGAAGCCCGGGCTCTTGCGGTCCAGCATTAGCGAGTCGAGGATCCCTCTGCCGGAACGCCGCCGTTTCAGCTTGACGCGCTGGCAGGCCCCCGCCTTGCACTGGGGATAGAACGTCCAGCCGCGGGTGAAGCGCTGGCCGGCGCGTTCGTTGTATACGTTGCGCGCGAGCGTGATCTTGCCCTGCATGGTGAAGACGCCGCGCAGACGGGCATTGACACCCCTGGGCGCGGCGGCCGCCGAGCCGTGGGCGAGCACGGGCGCGGCGACGGCGCTGGCGAGGCCGAGCACCAGCACCACGGTTAGGCAGATTCGTTTCACGCCGCCCCCTGGATGTGCAGCGAAGAGAGCACCCCGGTCAAGCTCCCAACTTGGTCGCTCGCTCCGGCGGGCTCTCCGAAGGGGGTGAACTGAAGCGGCGCCCGCGTGGTGCTGATCACCGCGTAGAGGCAGAAGGGCCGGGCGCCCGCGGCGGTGAAGAAGTGCTGGAACCCAGCCTGGCCGGGGCGTCCCACCTGGAGCGCGCGGGGGTGGAAGGAGCGCGAGTCGAGCGGCCGTGGGACCGAGCGTGATGCGTACAGCCCCACTCCGGGGCGCAGTCGCGGTCCCGCCGCGTACTCCTTGAGCGCGAGGAAGATGCCGCCCTGGGGCATGTGTCCGAGGGCACCGCTGCCGAAGTCGCCGTCCTCGCTCGGCAGCTCAAAGTTGGCCGCGTGCAGCGTGGGGCTCGCGCCGGTCCGGCGGTAGATGCGCCCGTGCCAGCCGCGCGGCAGCTCGAGCGAGATTCCGTACGCGCTCAGTCTCATAGGACCACCGCCACCACCGCGATTCCCGCCAGCGCCAGCTGGGCGGCCAGCCCGGCAGCTCGCAGGGGACGCTCGAGGGTGCCCATCCGCTCGTGGAAGCTCATCAGCCGCGCGGGGCTCACCACCCCTGCCCCCGCGAGTACGGTCGCGCCGCGCAGCGCGCCCGCCGCGGCTCCGATCAGAAGCCCGGTCTGAAGGTGCGCCGAGGCCAGCGCGGCAAGCCACACGCAGTAGACGGCGGAGCTCACCACCACGGTCGTGACTCCCGCTCCCAGCTGCGCCCCGAAGCCGAGACCGTAGACCCAGCCCCGGTAGCGGTCGAGCCATTGCTCGTTCACCTGGCGCCGGGGACCGGGGACCGCGCCCCGGGTCAGCTCCAGCAGCAGGCCGGCGGCGAGCGCGGCGCCCACGATCGCGAGCCGCAGCCCGATTCCCACGCCTCCCAGCACGAGCGAGCCGAGCAGACCCGCGAGCGCGCCACCGGCGGCGCCGGCCAAGGTTGAGCCCAGCAAATAGAAGCCGGCGGTCGTGCCCCAGTGCGATCGGCGTGCCCGCTCCCCGAGCGGGGTGATGCTCGCGAGCATCGACTGTCCTCAGGGCGACCAGGCGGAGCGGACCGCGGCGATCAGACCCGCCCCGCAGCCGATGCCGAGCAGCACGCTCACGACTCGCCTCCCGGATACAGGCTCGGGTCGCCCGGGCCGATGCCGGCCGAGGCGAGCACTCGGTCCACCTCACGCGTGCGGCGCTCGCCGCCGTTCGCGTAGGCGCCGTCCGCGATTGCGTCGCGCAGGAGTGATGCGATCTGCTGCCAGGTCGAGGCGGAGCCCTCGCCGTGCACGTCGCCGCGCTCCAGGTAGACGAAGTAGGGCGACCCTGGGGCGGCGTAGTCGCGCCAGGCCGCCGAGGACATGATCACGGGGACCTCGCCGGCCAGGTCGCGCAGTCGACTGGGGCTCTCCTCGCTGGGATCCTTGGTGACCGCCAGCAACCGCATGCCGGCGGGAAGCTCAGCCGGCCTGCGCCCCTCGCGCAGATCGTCCCAGAAGCGCCGGCACACCGTGCAGCCGCTCGAGAGGAACGCGAGCAGCGTCGGCGGCGCCTCGGCGCCGAGCCCGACCTGCACGGCGTCGCCCGCCAGGGTGCTGCCTACGATGTCGTGGCCCTCCCGCACGCCCGCGCGCTGACCGGGCTCCGGCAAGGAGGGATCGACTTGCGGCTCCCCGTCGGCGTTCGTCCGCGGGGTCTCCAGCCGCCGGAGGATTTCGGCGTGGCTTCGCAGCAGGCCCACCACCAGCACCACCAGCAGCACAAGCAGCAGCGTCTCGCAGGCGACGAGGATCGTCATCGTCTCACGCTCCCCCGTCGCCGCCGACCTGCTGCACACCCGGCGTCAGGCAGTCCGCGGTTTGAGCGCAGACGTTGTCGTCAACGGCAAGTGAGGAGTTGCAGTTGAAGCCGTCGATCTTGGACGGGTTCTCGCACACCACGACGCGGCAATAGACCGGCGTGACGCCGCCGATCTGGGTGTTGCACTGGCCGTAGCGGAACACGTTGCAGTCGATCCGCATCTCGTTGCAGGTGCCATTGGCACAGCGACACCCGCCGCAAGAGTGCCCAGGCAGGCAGTTGCAGTCCACGTAGTAGCGCACCCCCTCGGCGTGGCACACACCCCCGCCTCTGTATGCGGTGCACATCCACCAGCCGCCGATAAAGGTGCCCGAGGGACAGCGGTTCTTGCCGTGATTGACCTGGCAGCAAAAAGCTGAGTAACCGTTAGCGCACTGGGAACCAGGCGGACAATTGCCAGGCCCGATCACCTCCATCGCGCTGACCGGCCGGGTGAGGAAACGCCACGGCGCCACCACCATGGCGGACCCAGCCAGCGCCGCCCGCGCGAGCAACCCGCGTCTGGAGGTCCGGCGCTCGAGCATCGACCCGGCAGCGTTCACCAGGCGCTGAGTCAAGTGCACGCTCCTGAGCCCGACGGCAGCAAGGTCATTGCGCTTCCCCTGAGCCGTACGCCCGCCACGCGGGTGTGAAAAGGGTAAACACAGCGTACGCGGCGAATGCCGCGGCGACGGTGCCCACCGTCACGGTGACCGCGATCAAGGGGGTGCGAGTAACGAGCCATGAAACTGCTGGCGGGGGGAACAGTGCCGCCAGCGCCGCAGCTCCGCACGCCGCCGCGCAGGTCGCGGCATGAGCGCGACTGGCCGTCGTGCTCGCTGCCCCAAAGCAACCGCAGTCGGCGCCGCCTTCGACCGCCAGCAGCCGCACCGTGGTCAAGCTGAAGACAGCGTAGGCGCCCGCCACCAGGGCCGCGGTCAGGGCCCCGGGGCGCCATGCGGCGAGCACTCCGAGCCCCACTTCGCCTAAGCCCAGCGCGCGCACCGCGAGCGCGGGTGCCGGCAGGCCGAGTTGCTCGAGCGCTCCGCGCGCGGCATCAGGCGTACGCAGCTTGAAGCCACCGGCCACCACCAGCAACGCGCAGGCGGCGACGAAGGGCGGCAGAATCGCCGCCCCGCTCACGTTAGCTTCCCCTTCGCCTCTGCCAAGGCTCGGGGTCTACCAAAGTCCCCGAGCCGCCGCAAGCTAGACCGGGTCCCACCCCTTGCCGTCGCGCTTGATCTGTCCTTGCTCCGCGAGGGGCGGCAGCACCCGGTAGAGGTAATTTGGCGCGATCTTCATCTCGCTGGCCATCTCCGGAATCGTGATTCCGGGACGGGAGCGAATGAGCGCGAGTGCCTCGGTGGCACGCGTACCACGACGGCCACGTCGCCGTCCGCCACTGCGCCGGGGGGCGCTTCTTGACCCTCGGGAGCCGCGTGGCCGGCCCGGCCCACGTCCGACAAGCGCCGACTTCGCGGCCTCGAGCCGAGAGACTTCCTGCTTCAGCTCGTTCAGCCGCTCGTCGATCTCCTTGACGGTCACATCTATGAATTCCGCCACGATCGTCTCCTGTATTCGACGGTGAATCAGACCGTAACGATACAGATACCGCGCTTAACCATGCGAACCGCTTTCGAGCAACGCCTTGAGCCGCTTCAGTGAATTGTCAGCCTCACGCTCCGAGGCGGCGCCGACAATCATCTTCGAGGCGACATTTCCAAGCCTCCCGCCCGGAGGGGAGAACTCATTTGTGTACTCGAATTCGGTTTCACCCTCTCGGTTCTCTGATAGCCGGTAGCGGATGAGAGCACTGGAGTGGGCGGGGCCGCGCCCCTCCCACTGGGCCGCCGTCGGTTCCTGCATCGAGGCGAGGGTCCAATGAACCTGAAACCGGAAGCGGCGGATCTCCATCACCTGTTCCATCTGCGCCCCAGCACGCAGGGGCAGGGCGGGAACATTGCGCACGGCTCTATGGATGGTGACCCATTCGCCGAGACGGTTGGGGTCCATTACCGTCTCCCATACCTCCTGGACGGGTGCGGCGATCGTAGTTTTCACGTGAACGAGGCTCATCGGGGAGGGGAGACCCTACCGGGCGTCATGCGCGGGAGGTGAAGACCCTTAGCGCGCTGCCAGCGGCTCGCGCCGCTCCCACTCGCGCAGCGCGTGCTCGATCGCCGCATCGATTGAGTGCAGGCGCACGTCCAGCAGCCGCGCAGCGCGATCATCCCGCGGCAACAGGTCGCCGTCCAGTCCGGCCATCAGGGGGCCGATCAGCCCGTGGTCCTCGCCCGCGATTACCGCGGAGACACGGCTTGCGATCGGGGTGAGCGTGAGGCGCTTGAAGCGCAGCGTGGGACGGCTCAGCAGCAGGTGGTCACGGATGCGGTCGATCAGCTCCTCGTAGGTGAGCGTCTCGGGCCCGCCCGCGTCGAGCGCCTGCCCGCAGACAGCGTCACTGCCGGCCGCGCGCGCCAACAGCTCGAGCGTGTCGCGCTCGTCGATGGGCGCGGTGCGGTTGATGCGCCAGGCCGGCAGCGCCAGCACGGGCAGGCGCTCCACGAGGCGCACGAGGAAGCGGAAGGAGCGCGACCGCGCGCCGATCACGATCGAGGCCCGCAGTGCCATCGAGCAGGGCGCCGCCTCAAGCAGAATCCGCTCGACCTCGAGCCGGCTGCGCAGGTGCTGGGATCCCGACGCGGTCGCGGGCGCCAACCCCCCGAAATAGATGACGCGCTCGGTCCCGGCTGCCCGGGCAGCGCGCGCGAAGTTCTCCGCCGCCCGCCGCTCCCGCGCGGGGAATGAGTTCTCCCCCGGGCCCTCCATCGAATGGATCAAGAAGTACGCAACGTCGATCCCTTCGAACGCGCGCCAGAGGCCCTGGCCGGAGACCAGGTCGCCTTGAAGCACGGGGAAGGGGCTGCCCGGGGCCGGTCGGCGCGAAAGACCACGCACGGCATGTCCCTCGCGCGCCAGTCGCGGCGCCAACAGGGACCCCACGTAGCCGCTGACGCCGGTGATGAGGAAGTTCATCGCGGCGCGGGTGCGATCAGCGTGCGGTCGAGTGCCGAGGCCCGAGGCGCGCCCGCCAGCGCGAGCGCGACATCGAACTCTGAGAGCAGGATCTCGAGTGCCGCGCGCGCGCCGTCGGCGCCGTTGACCGCGAGGCCCCACAGCACCGGCCGGCCCACCATCACCGCGCGGGCGCCGAGCGCGAGCGCTTTCAGCACGTCGCTTCCCCGGCGAATGCCGCCGTCGACGAGCACCTCGAGCCGGTCGCCGATCGCCTCCACCACCTCCGGCAGGGCGTCGGCCCCGGCGGCCACGGTGTCGAGCTGGCGGCCACCGTGGTTGGAGACCACGACCGCGCGCGCGCCGTGTTCCGCTGCGAGTCGCGCCGCCTCGGCGGTCAGCACCCCCTTGACCACGACCGGCAAGGGGCTCTCAGAGGCGAACCGCTCGATGTCCTCCCAGCTCAGGTCCGGGTCGATCAGCGCGGCGAACTCGGGCATGGTGAGGGCGCCGCTGAGGCCTGCGGTCGCCGCCCCGTGGACCATCTCGGCGGGAGAGGCGACCTTGTCGCGCAGCTCCCGCTCGCGGATCCCCAGGACGGGCAGATCGACCGTCACGACCAGCGCCTCGTAGCCATGCTCGGTCGCTTGGGCGACCAGCTCACGGGTCACGCCGCGATCGGAGAACACGTAGAGCTGGAACCAGCGCGGGGCGTCCGGCACCGCTTCCGCCAGCGCGGCGGGGCCGGTCGTCCCCAATGTCGAGAGGCACATGACGGTGCCGGTGGCTGCCGCAGCGCGCGCCGTGGCGAGCTCGCCATCGGGATGCGCCAGACGGTGGAACGCCATCGGCGCGATGATCAGGGGGTGCGGACGCTGCCGCCCCAGCAGCGTCACCGATGTCTCGCGCCCGCCGACCGGCACCAGCGGTCGGGGTCTGATCTGAAGCCGCCGCCAGGCCGCGACGTTGTCGCGCAGCGTGAGCTCGTCGCAGGCGCCGCCCTCGAAGTAGGCAAGCGCTCCTGGGTCGAGCCGCTCCCGGGCCGAGAGCTCGTAGTCGGCGATCGAGATCAGCTGGCGCTCGTCATCCATCGCTCCAAAGCTACGGAAAATGCGCCCATCGCATCAAAACACCCGCAAATTGAAGAGATTTAGGGTGTGACAAAGTTGTTGCTCCTTGCGGGAATCGTGGTTGCGCGAGGCGGCCTGACTCCGCTTTCATGCCTCCTCGCCACGTCGAGCGACACCAACCGAGAGAGGGGCGGAGCAGATGGCAACGGGGCGCGGTAATCCCGGTAAGGCGACCTGTGAGGGTTGCTTCTTTCACCAAAACCTGCTCTGCGCCCTCGCGGGCACGGAGCCCTGCGCGACCTTCCGCCCGGCGCGCCCGGAGGGACTTCGTCCCCCGCGCCAGATGCGGTTCGTGTTCGAGTCGGAGCGGCGCCTGCAGGTGGCGTGGGCGTTCCCGTCGGCGCAGGAGCAGGTGGCGCTGCATTCGTGAATCTGTTGGGGCCGGCTCATGAGCCGGCCCCTCCGGCGGCGCATGCGCCGCCGGGGCGGGCGCACATGTGCGCCCGCCATCCCCGATATCTTTAAGGCCATGTACTGGCCGCTGGTCGGCGGGTTCGTCGCCTTCGTCGTGATCGCGCTGCTGCTCGGCTGGATCCTCGATCCGGATCGCCGCCGCGACGTGGGCGAGCGCCGCTAGGACAGCCCCTCTACCGCGGGCGCCCGTTCGGATCGCCGCGCGAGCCATTCGGCCCCGGCGGTGTCGGTGACGCCGTGGGCGATGATCGAGCAGAACACGACCAGCGCCGCGAGGTTGAAGATGCGCAGCGCGCCCGTGCCGCGCGTGGCCAGGACGAACAGCGAGAAGGTCATGGTCGAGACGCCCTTGGGGCCGAACCAGCCCATGAACAGGCGCGTCGCCGTATCGGTGCCGGTTCCCGCAAGCGACCCGAACACCGCCACCGGCCTGGCGACCAGCAGCGTGATCGCCGCCAGACCGATCGCCGCCCAGCCGTCCCGGAAGAGGCCGGCGGGTGTCAGCAGCGAGCCGAACACGACGAAAATGCCCAGCTTGACGAGCTCGACCAGATCCTCGGCCTGGCGCCGGAAGTAATTGCGCAGGTCCGGTCGGCGGATACCCAACGTGATCGCCGCCACGTACACCGCGATCAGGCCGTTGCCGTGCGGCGCCAGCACGGCGATGCCGTAAGCCGCGAAGGCACATCCGAGCGCGTACAGCGACTTCTGGTGGGGCGGGATGTCGGGTGCGAACATCCCCGTGCGCGGCATCAGCCAGGCGGCCGCAAAGCCCACGAACAACCCGGTGGCGAGTCCCACGACCAGGTCGTCGAGCACGAACCGCCACCACACGAAATGCCCGCTGCCGGGTTCGAGCAGCGCGGCGAAGACGAGCACGGCCGGCAGCGCCAGGCCGTCGTTGAGCCCCGACTCGAGGTTGAGCGAATGGCGGATGACGCGCGGGACACGGGGGTTGTTGACCACGCTCGAGGAGAGCACCGGATCGGTGGGAGAGAGCAGGGCGCCCACGAGCAGCGCCTCCGGCCAGGTGAGGCCGACCACGAAGCGAGCCGCCACCGCCACGATCCCGAGCGTCAGCGGCATCGCCAGCACGAGCTTGCGCAGGGGCAGGCTCCAGTGCGTCTGCAACAGCTCCGCATCGACCTCCAACCCGTCCCGGAACAGGATCACGATCAGCGCCACGGTGGCCAGCTCAGCGGTGAAGCCCGAGCGGGCGTGGAAGTGCAGGACGCCGAGCCCGCCGGCGCCGAGCGCAAAGCCCACGAGCACGAACAGGGCAGTCAGCGAGAGGAACGTCCGGTGCACCAACCCGGAGACGAGCGACCCGAGCACGAGCAGCGCCCCGAGCAGCAGCACCGCCACGTCGAAGTGCTCGGCCACCGGGTTAGAGTGTCAGACGAGTAGGAGAGAGGAGCAAGCCTTCGTGCGCATAACGGTGTTGGGGAAGTCGCCGGCGTGGCAGGACGCCGACGGGGCATGCAGCGGCTATCTGATCGAGCACGAGGGGTTTGTGCTGCTGCTCGATTGTGGCAACGGCGTGTTCTCGAAGCTCCGCCGCTTTTGCGACTACGTGGACGTCGACGCGGTGCTGATCAGCCACCTGCACGCCGATCACTTCCTCGACCTGGTCCCCTTCAGCTACGCGCTGACCTACGCGCCCAGGCAGCAGCCCGTGCCGGTGGGCGGCTGGCCAGGAACCGAGGCGCCGGCGCGGCCCCAGTTGTGGGCACCGGTCGGCGCGGTCGAGCTGTTCCGCAACCTCGCCGCCTGGTGGGGCAAGGAGGACCTGTTCGAGGCCGCCTTCGCGGTGCAGGAGTACGACGGGCTCGAGCAGCTCGAGTTCGGGCCGTTCACGCTGCGCTTCTGCGAGGTCCCTCACTACACCGCCACGCACGCCGTCGATGTCAGCGACTCAGCCGGCGCCCGCCTCACCTACAGCGCCGACTGCGCGCCCAACGAGCAGCTGGTGCGCTTCGCCCGGGGGACAGACCTGCTGCTGATCGAGGCCACACTGCCGCGGCCGGAGCGGACCGGCCAGCGCGGGCATCTGACTCCTTACGAGGCCGGCGAGCACGGCCGCAGGGCGGGGGCGCGACAGGTGGTCGTGACGCATTTCTCGGACGAGCTCGAGACTGAGTGGGCGCGAGCCGAGGCCCACCAGGGCTTTGGCGGTCCGATTGAGCTCGCGCGCGAGGGCGCGGTCTACGAGTTGTAGGGCCTCGGAACGGGTACACCGCTGCCGAGCGCAGCTTGCGATCGCGTATGCTGGGCCATTCGACGAAGCCAAGCCCCGAGGGAGACTGTCAATGTCACGTAAGAAGCAGAAGGCGCCGTTCAACGCGGCCGAGGTCGCCGCGATCGCCAAGTCGAACCCTTACGTCCAGCGCCTTGTTCTCGACGCGAAGCTGCGCAACAACCTGCGCACCGCGGTCGACTCGGTCAGGCACGTCTACGACCGCGTTTCCGACGGCAAGACTTCTGCCCGCTCGCTGCTCGAGGACAAGAAGGCCCAGGCCGAGCTGCGCAAGGCACTCGAGGCGATGCGCGACGTCAGCCTGGCGCTCACCGAGCCGCCGAAGAAGAAGCGCCGGCTGCGTCTAGGCCGCCTGCTGCTGCTTGTGGGCGTAGGTGGTGGGGCCGCCCTGGCCGCGTCGGAGAAGCTCCGCTCCAAGGTCCTCGACCTCCTGTTCGGCGCCGAGGAGGAGTTCCAATACACCCCGCCGCCCTCGACGGCCTCTCCTAGCACGCCGCCCACCCCCGCGGGCGCGACGACAAGCTCGGCTTCCGACGCCGCCGCGACGACGGGCACCCAGAGCGGCGGAGCGCCCGGCTCCGCATAGCGGTAGCCGCCGCGCGGTCCTCGATTCGCGCCAACCCTCGGCGTCCGCGCCGCCGCCGCTGGGCGGTGGCGCTGGGCAGTGTCGTCGCCCTCATCATCGTGCTGCTGGTGGTGGCACAGCTCGTGCTGCCCGGGATCGCCGCCCAGCAGCTGCGCGACAAGCTCTCTCATTCGGGGCGGGTGCTCGCGGTCAAGGTGGATGCGTTCCCGGCGATCGAGCTGCTCTGGCACCAAGCCGATCGCGTCGTCATCCGAATGGCCTCCTACCGCGCCACGCCGGGCCACCTCGGGAGCACCCTGGCCGGCGCGTCCGACACGGGCTCGCTGTACGCGTCCGCTCGACGTCTTCAGACCGGGCTCCTGACTCTCCACAACGCATCGCTGACAAAACGCGGTAACGAGCTCGTGGGCAGCGCCACGATCGCTGAGGCCGACCTGCGCTCGGCGGTGCCGGCGATCCAGGGAGTCACGCCGATTGCGTCTGGCGATGGCAAGTTGACGCTCCGTGGAACCGCGTTTGGTGTGACCGCGGACGCCACGCTGATGGCAGTAAACGGCAAGCTCGTCGTTGAGCCCGACGTGCCGATCCTCAACTTCTTCACCTTGACGGTCTTCAGCAATCCCCACCTGCACGTTCAGGGGGTGGCGGCGAAGACGCTGCCCGGGGGTTTTGAGCTCTCCGGCCGCGCGCTGCTCCGGTGAGCGCTCGCGCGGCTCCGCTGGGCGCCCTCAGCCGAACAGCTTCGGTGCGCGCGCCAGCACCTTGAGTCTGCCCCGCGGTCGGATCCTCCCCCCGACGAGCGCCCGCCAGGGCTCGACCCTGCCCGCGGCGATGTCCAGCCAGTCCTCGAAGCGGCAGCGCATTACCAGGTCCGGGTCCTCGAGCCGTCCGGGACCGACCGCGGGCGCGTCGCCATCGAGGCGCAGGTGCCAGGGCTCCGCGTTCGTGAACTCCCACTGGATGCGGGCTCCCGGCGCCTGTGAAGCGTCGATCGTGCGCAGCAGGCCGTCGAACAGCATCGCGGTGGCCTCGGGATTTGGGATAACCACGCCGCGGCGCTCGCCCAGGTAGCCGGCGCGCAGCAGCGTGAGGCCTCGCCGGGCGCGCTGCTCCGCCGGGAGGTCGAACGGCATCCCCACGCGCAGCATCGTGGGGTCGATGCCGGCCGCGCGCAGCCGTCCCTCCAATGCCTCGGCCCCGCGCGTGTAGAGCTGCTCGAGCGTGAAACCGAAGGCGGTCACGTAGCGCTCGTCGAAGTCCGGCGGGACGAATACGGCGGTCGTGTAGGGGAGGACTTCGCGCAGCAGCTCTCCGATCGCGGGGACGCAGTCGGGGTCCTCCCGGCTCAGGTCGGAGAGCATCTTGACGCCGAAGGCGATGTGGCGCTGCTCGTCGCGCGAGACGTGGGAGATTCCCTCGCGCAGCCCAGGCAGAAGTCCCTGCCGGCCGAGCGACTCCTCGATGAACTGCTGACCCGGCTGGGCGAGCGTCGCCTCGATCACCAGGTGATACAGGGTGATGGCCTGGGCCAGCTTCGGCCTCGAGCGATCCTTGCGCAGTTCCTGCGCCATGCGGTCGAGGCGAGCGAACACGTGTCTGAAGCCCCATGTGAGGTGCTGGTTGGTGTGGGCGAGGGCGCTGGCGGTGCCGTTGCCGTTCCCGGCGGTCGGGCCTCCGTCCGTGTCCAGGCCGGGGCCGTCGACCTCTGCCACCTCCCGCATGAAGCGGGTGAACAGGACCGCGTGCCGGGCCTCGTCGGCCTGCTGGGTGGCCAGGAAGTACTTCTGCTCCTCGGTGGGAGCGGCGTCGATGTAAGGCGAGAGGTTGTTGGCCACAGAGTCCTCGCCGTGGAAGAACATCGAATAGGTCCACAGGGCGGAGCGGCGCTGGAGCTCGTCGAAATCGCGCAACCACTGCTCGCGGTCGATGGAGAAGTCGATCTCGGTCGCCCGCCAGTTGCCCTGCTCCCAGCGGGCGTAGAGATCGTCGTAGCTGATCTTCTGGGCGGCGGCGGTGGGGCTCATCGCGTTTTTGGAGTTTTGCACGCCTAGGCGTCGGGCTTGGGGCTAGCCGTCGAGCTTCGGCGAGCGCCACGGCGTGCGCAGCCGCCGGGCGAACTCCTCCGCCAAGGCGTCGATGGGGTGGCGCACCTGCGCCAATGAGTCGCGGTCGCGGATCGTGACGGTGCGGTCCTCGAGTGACTGATGATCGATCGTGACCGCCCAGGGCGTGCCGATCTCATCCTGCCGGCGATAGCGGCGCCCGATCGCGCCGCTCTCGTCGTACTCGGATTGAAGCGTCGCGCGCAGCTGCGCGTGGACCGCGCGCGCCAGCTCCGGCTGGCCGTCCTTGCGCACCAGCGGCAACACCGCCACCTTGACCGGCGCGAGCGCGGGATGCAGGCGCAGCACCGTGCGCCGCTCGCCCTCGACCTCGTCCTCGTCGTACGCGTCGGCTAGGAACGCGAGCATCGCGCGATCGACCCCGACTGCCGGCTCAATCACGTACGGCACGTAGCGCTCGCCGCTGGCGGAATCGACGTACTCGAGCTTCTGGCCCGAGTGCTGGGCGTGTTGGTTCAGGTCGAAGTCGCCGCGGTTGGCGATGCCCTCGAGCTCGGTCCAGCCGAAGGGATGCAGGTACTCGAGGTCGCTGGTGGCGCGCGAATAGTGGGAGAGCTCGTCCCTGTCGTGGGCGCGCAGGCGCAGGTGATCCGGGCGGATGCCGAGGCCCGTGAACCAGCTCATGCGCTGCTCGAGCCAATGCTCGAACCACCGATCCGCCTCGCCGGGTGGGACGAAGAACTCCATCTCCATCTGCTCGAACTCGCGCGTGCGGAAGATGAAGTTGCCGGTGGTGATCTCGTTGCGGAAGCTCTTGCCCACCTGAGCGATGCCGAACGGCGGCTTCTTACGCCCGAACTGGAGGTAGTGCTTGAAGTTGAGGAAGATCCCCTGCGCGGTCTCCGGGCGCAGGTAGACGATCGAGCCCTCGTCCTTGACGGCTCCGATCGTGGTCTCGAACAGGAGGTTGAAGTCGCGCGGCGCGGTGAGGTCGCATTCGGGCGTCTCGCCGGGGCGCTTGGAGGGCTTGCGTCCGCACTGCGCCTCCTCGAGCTTGTCCGCGCGAAAGCGCAGCTTGCAGGTGCGGCAGTCGACCAGCGGATCGGTGAAGCTCTCTACATGGCCGCTTGCCCGCCAGGTGGCGGGATGCTGGATGATCGCCGAGTCGAGGGCGAGCACGTCATCGCGCTCCTGGAGCATCGCGCGCCACCACTGGCCCTTGACGTTGTTTCGCATCAGCACGCCGTAGTGGCCGTAGTCGTAACTCGAGCCGAGGCCGCCGTAGATCTCACTGCTCGGGAAGACGAACCCCCGTCGCTTGGCGAGCGAGACCAGCTTGTCCATCGTGACGACGTCGGCGGGCACGGCGGGCATGCTAGCCATGGCGCTCTCCTAGGCACTCTGCGGCCGCTCCGGCCCCGTCGCGCATGCGCTCCTGCTTGGCACTCTACGCTTGAGAGTGCCAAGGCCGTGTCCTATACTTGTTGAAGCGATGCCGATCTATGAGTACCGCTGTGGGCAGGGCCACACCTTCGAGGTGATTCAGCGGATCAGTGACGATCCGGTCGCGGTCTGCAAGACCTGCGAGTCCCCGGTGGAGCGCGTCTACCACCCCGTGGCGGTGCACTTCAAGGGTTCCGGCTTCTACAACACCGACTACGGCACGCGCAAGCGCCAGCGCGAGAATGGCGACGGTGGCGAAGGCGGCTCCTCGTCGGAGTCCAAGTCTCAGGACAAGAAGGACGACGCCGGCAAGTCCGAGTCGAAGAAGACCGACTCGTCGGCCAAGAAGGACACGAAGGCCGCCGCCTAGAACTGGTTGCCGGCCCAGCCGGTCAATGGCTCGGCAGCTTCCCCCCGCCGGGGAAGCCGCAGGCGGTCGCCGCCTGCTTGAAGCCGGGCGAGTCAATCAGCGACTGCGGCACCGAGAGAAAGGACCCGGGGCTGCCGAACGCAATGCCGCCACCGCTGGGGGGCGCCGACGGCGCCGAGCTGGTTGGATCCGGAAATGTGGTCAGGCCGTGCCTGCGCATGCACTGGGCGAGCTTCAGCAGCTGGAGCTTGCGGCTCTCCGAGCCCTTCGCGTTCGCTGGGCCTCGCCGGGCATCACCTTGAAGCATGTGCTCTGGGCGGCCTGGAATGCAGGTGAGGAGGGATCGACTCCGGACGGAATCTTGATCCCGCCGCCGGGACTGGGGTCCGCGGAAGTTCGGGACGCCGTGGGAGCGCATGCAGGACGCGAACTTGAGTCCCGGTGCTGCGCTTGCTCCGTGCGACGCCCCCGAGCCACAGGCGCTCACCGCCACCGCACACGCGATCGCGATGAGCGCCACTTTGAGGAGGGGAGTTGTGGAGCCTCGCTTGCGGCGCATGATCGGCTTTCTCGCGGAGTTGTAATCCGGGAGCCGTAACAGCGACGTAACGCCGTTATGCCGGCGTTACACCACGGCGCTCCTCGCGCGGCTATCCGTCCATCAATTGGTGAACCGCGCTGTGGACGGCCTGCGGTGTCACGGTGAGCGCGTCCCCATAATTGGGCAGGTACTCGGCGCCCGTCGGCTTCAGCACCTTGACCGGGGCCGAGCCGCCCATCTCGGCAGCGGCGAACAGGGTCAGCAGCGTGGGTCCGCCCATATCGCTCTCGAGCACCTGGGGGGCGTCCCACGAGGCCCAGGGCAGCCGGAAGAAGGTGCCGGGCGAGAGCAGCTGAGACTTGATCGCGTTGAGGATTTCCTGCTGGTGCTGCACGCGCGTCAGGTCGGAGTCGGCCGGGTTGCACGGGTTCTCGCGGATGCGGGCATACAGCAGCGCCTGAAGGCCGCTCAGTTGGTGCTCGCCCGCACTGAGATTGAGGGCAAAGCCTCCGTCCTTGGGCCCACCGCTGATCTTTGCGCACACGTGCTCGGTGCGCACGGTGATGCCGCCGATCGCATCGATGAAGGGCGGGAAGCGGGCCAAGTTCACGACGATCACGTGGTTGATCTTGATGCCCGTGAACTGCTCCACGGTCTTGATCGCGAGCGCCGGGCCACCGATCGCAAAGGCCGCATTGATCTTGGCGGAGCCGTGGCCGGGGATATTGGCGACAGTGTCACGCGGGATCGACAGCCGCCGCGAGACGCCGCCGCCCACGCGCCAGAGCATGATCGTGTCCGAGTTGGAGCCCGCGACGTTGTAGTTGGAGCCTGGCTCCTTGGATCCCGGTCCGGTGCGCGGACGCTGGTCGGTGCCGAGGATCAGCACGGTGTTGGCCGAGGTGAGCATGTTGCCGCCCGAGGTGAGCGCGCGCGATGCCGAGGCCGGAAGCGGCACCTGCTGCGAGCCGGCGCTGATGAAGAAGAGCACCATTGACAGCAGCAGCCAGAAGATCACCGCGAGCACGAGGTACTTGAGGACTCGGCCGATGGTCAGCTTGCGGCGCGGTCTCGCGCCACGTCCGCGGCCCAAGCGCGGGCGGGTGCGCCGGCGCTCGTCCGCCCGCAATCCGAGCTCGTCCTCGCGCCCCAAAAGGGCTTGCAAGAAGCGGGGACGGGCCCGATAGCGGCGGTAAGGCGCGCGTGTGCCGCCGCGGGGGCCGTAGCCGCCGTCCCGCGGGCGGTCATCGAATCGCCCGGCCGAGCCGCGCGAGCCCGTGCCGGAGCGACCCCCTGAGCGGGGCGGTGCATCCGCGCCAGCACGGCCCCCGGCTCGGTACACCCGGTATGGGGGGTCGTCCACCGGCGTCCGGCGTTGCCGTTCGTCGGGCATGGGGGCCTGAATATAGTGACGGGATGCCGGCCCGACGCACGATTGGCGTCGATATCGGCGGGACCAAGCTCTTCGCCGGCGCCGTCGGCACGGAGCTGGAGGTGCGCCACCGCACCCAGCGGACGCTCGCCGGTCTCGACCAGTCAGCCCTTCTCGACATCGCGCTTGATGCGGTCGAGGAGCTGCGCCGCGCCGCGGGGGACGAGCCGCTCGCGGTCGGCTTCGGGGTGCCCTCCTTGATCGACCGGCGCACGGGCAGAGTGACGATGTCCGTGAACTTGCCGCTCGCAGACATCCCTTTCGCCGCCGTGATGGAGGAGCGACTCGGGCTGCCCGTGTTCGTCGATAATGACGCCAACGCCGCCGCACTGGCGGAGCACCGCGCCGGCGCGGCCATGGGCGCGCAAGATGCCGTCGTGCTCACGGTGGGTACGGGCATCGGCGGGGGCCTGGTGCTCGGCGGAGAGCTCTACCGCGGGGCGTACGGGCTCGGCGCCGAGCTCGGGCACACGGTGATCGACCTGGACGGTCCCCTCTGTCAGGGGAACTGCCCCAACCGCGGCTGCGTGGAGTCCCTCGCGTCGGGCACCGCGCTCGGCAAAGAGGCGACGAGAATGGCCCAGGAGCGCCCGCAGTCTGGGCTTGGGCGGGCGTTCGCGGCCGGGCGCCAGCTGGCCGGGCCGCTGGTGACCGAGCTGGCCCACGACGGCGATCCGGCGGCGATCGAGGTGATCGGGCTGATCGGCCGCCGGCTGGGGGTGGGAATCTCGAGCTTCGTCAACATCTTCAATCCCCAGGTGGTGGTGGTAGGAGGAGGCGTGATTGGCGCCGGGGAGCTGCTGCTCGGTCCGGTCCGCGCCGAGGTGGAATCGCGCGCGCTGCCGCCCACCCGCGGCACGGTGCGAATCAGGGCGGCCGCCTTCGGGGTCGAGGCCGGGATGATGGGCGCCGCGCTCCTCGCCTTCGACGGTCTGAGGGCCCGGGAGCGCAGCACGTGAAAGCCTGGCCGGCGGGCTGCGAACGGGCTCTTCGCCCGGGAGCTCCGGCGTGAGCGGGCGCCTGGTCGTCTGTCCGACCCCGATCGGCAACTTGGAGGATGTGACCCTGCGCGTGCTCGCGGCGCTGCGCGAGGCTGATGTGGTCGCCTGCGAGGACACCCGCCGCACGCGCGTGTTGCTCGATCGCTACGGCGTCAAGGCGCGGGTGGTCTCCTACCACGAGCACAACGAGCGCCAGCGCGCGACCGAGCTCGTCTCGCAGATGCGCGACGGCGCGGTTGTCGCGCTCGTGTCGGACGCCGGCATGCCACTCGTCTCGGATCCGGGGCTGCTGCTAGTGCAGGCCTGTGTCGCCGCCGGTCTGGCGGTCGAGGTGCTACCCGGCCCCTCGGCCGCGATCGCTGCCCTGGTCGCGAGCGCGCTGCCGGCCGAGCGCTGGCGCTTCGAGGGCTTCCTGCCTCGCAAGCGCGCCGAGTTATCGAAGGCCTTCGCGTCGCCGGAGACCGTGGTGGCCTTCGAGTCCCCGCGGCGGCTCGCCCGCTCGCTCGCGGCGCTGGCTGAGCTCGACCCCATGCGGCCCGTCGCCGTGTGCCGCGAGCTCACCAAGCTTCACGAGGAGGTGGTGCGCGGCACCGCCGCAGAGCTCGCAGCTCGCTATGCGGAGGCGCCACCGCGGGGCGAGGTCGCGCTCGTCATCGGTCCGGCGAGCGCCCGGGCGGATGCCGGTCTGGGGGCGGCCGTCGATGCCGTGCGGCGGTTGGTGGAGGCCGGCGCCCGCGCGCGCCCCGCCGCGGCGGTGGTCGCGGAGCTGACCGGCGCGAGTGCCAACGCGATCTACCGGGAGGTCAAGGGCTGAGGGGGTCCCGCCCGGGAGAAGCGCGCCCGCCCCGCGCGAGGGAAGCGCCGCCCGCGACCATGGATCGACCCCGGCTAGCCTTCAGCGCTCAAGGCCGCGCGCCGCACACACCCCGATGACCTTCTACATCACGACAGCGATCGACTACGTCAACGCCCAGCCGCACATGGGCCATGCGTACGAAAAGATCACCACCGACGTGATCGCCCGCCACATGCGCCAGCGGGGCGAGGACGTGTTCTTTCTGACCGGGACCGACGAGCACGGAGAGCCGGTCGCCGACGCCGCGATCGCGCAGGGGGTGGAGCCCAAGGAGCTGGCGGACCGCAACGCCGAGCGCTTCAAGGCGCTGTTGCCGCTCCTGAACATCTCCAACGACTTCTTCATCCGCACCACGGACGCGCATCACGAGCTGCGCGTGCAGGAGATCCTTCAGGCCGTCCACGATCGGGGCCACACCTACAAGGGGCTTTACGAGGGCTGGTACTGCCCGCGGTGCGCCGACTTCAAGGTCGAGAACGAAATCCTCGAGGGCAACCTCTGCCCGATCCATGAGATCCCGCTGCAGCGCCAGCAGGAGGAGAACTGGTTCTTCCGGCTCTCGACCTTCCAGGAGCCGCTCGAGCGCCTCTACGCCGAACGCCCCGACTTCGTGATGCCGCGGGTCCGCTACAACGAGGCGCGATCGTTCATCGCCCAGGGCCTGGCCGACGTGTCGCTGAGCCGTGCCCGGCTGCGCTGGGGCATTCCCGTCACCTGGGACCCGTCGCAGGTCTTCTACGTGTGGTTCGACGCGCTCCTCAACTACGTGACGGCGCTCTCGTACGCGCGCGACGGGGAGGACCTGACCGACCGCTACTGGCCGGCGAGCGTGCACATGATCGGCAAGGACATTCTCAAGTTCCACACGGTCTACTGGCCGGCGCTGTTGATGGCGGCCGGACTCGAGGTGCCGCGGCACGTGCTGATCCACGGCTTCCTGCTGATGGACGACAAGAAGATGTCGAAGTCGCTCGGCAACGTGCTCGATCCGTTTGCGGTGATCGAGCAGTTCGGCGCTGACGCGCTCCGCTACTACTGCGTGCGGGAGGTTTCATTCGGACAGGATGGGAACGTCTCCGCCAAGGGGTTTGAGGATCGCTACGAGTCAGAGCTGGCCAACGAGTACGGAAACCTGGCGAGCCGTACGCTGGCGATGATCGGGCGCTATCGGGAGGGGGTGGTCCCCACCGCCGCCAGCGACCCCGCACTCAGCCAAGAGTTCTCCGAGCTGGCGGAAGAGGTCGCGCGCCTGATCGAGCGTTTCGAGCTGACGCCGGCGCTCGAAGCGATCTGGCAGCGGGTACGGCGGCTCAACCGCTACGTCGAGGAGCGTGCCCCCTGGCAGCTGGCCCGCGATCCCGCGCAGGCGAGCGCGCTCGATGAGACGCTCGCGTCGTTGGCGGAAGGACTGAGGGTCGTGAGCGTGCTGCTGCACCCCTACATGCCCGCGGCCACCGAGCGCCTGCTCGAGTGCCTGGGTGCGCCGGACGTCGCGTATGCCACGGCCCGGTTCGACGGCCAGGTGGCCGGGCAGCGGATGAAGCCGCTCGAGCCGCTGTTCCCGAAGCGGAGCTGATCCGCCTCCCTGCCACCGGGCGAGGGGAAGCCGAGCGGGTGATCGACAGCCACACCCATCTGGACATGTGCGAGCCCCCGGCGGCGGAGCTCGTGACAGCCGCGCGCGAAGCCGGCGTCAGCCGCATCGTCACGGTTGGGACCACCTCCGAGTCCTGCCGCGCGGCAATCGCGGCCGCCGAGGAGTTCGATGGGGTCTATGCCGCGATCGGACGTCACCCGAACGAGGCTTTGGGGTTCGACGACGCGGTGCTCGAGGAGCTCCGCGAGCTCGCCGCCCACGAGAAGTGCGTGGCGATCGGCGAGACCGGGCTCGACTACTACCGCGACTACGCGCCTCCTGAGGATCAGCGGCGCGCGTTCGCCGCGCAGATCAAGCTGGCTGCCGAGCTCGACAAACCAGTCGTGATCCACACTCGGGCCGCCGAGGAGGACACCTTGAGGGCGCTCGACGAGCTCGCGGGCGGCGTCCGCGTGATCCTTCATTGCTTCACGATGAGCTCGCGCCTGCACGAGTGCCTCGAGCACGAGGACTGGTGGTTTTCATTTGCGGGCAACGCCACGTTTCCCAAGGCCGATGATCTGAGAGAAGCGGCGCGGCTCGTGCCCGCGGAGCGACTGCTGGTCGAGACCGACGCCCCGTTTCTCGCGCCGCAGCCCATTCGTGGGAAGCCAAACCAGCCGGCGTACGTCGCGCACACTGCGAGGGCCGTGGCGGCGGAGCGGGGGGTGGAATACCAGGAGCTGGAAGCAGGGATTGAGCGGAGCGCCGGGGAGGTGTTCAGGTGGTGAGGAGCTCCCCGAGGACGCCAGCGCCGGGCCGCCGCCAGCGCCGGCTCGGCCAGAACTTTCTCGTCGACCGCAACATCCTCGACGTCATCGAGCGGCTGGCCGAGCTTGAGGCCGCCGATGTGGTGCTCGAGATCGGTGCCGGACCCGGAGTGCTGTCGGTCCGGCTTGCCGAGCGTGCGCGGCACCTGCACGCCGTCGAAGTCGACGCCCGCCTCGAGTCGGCCCTCCGAGACGCGGTCCGAGGGCACAGCAATGTGACCGTGCATTTACAAGACGCGCTCGGGCTCGATCTGCAAGCGCTCGATCCGCCCCCAACCAAGGTCGTCGCCAACCTGCCGTACTCGATCGCGGCGACCGTGATCCTGCGCACGATCGAGGAACTCCCTCACGTGACGCGTTGGATCGTGATGGTCCAGCGGGAGGTGGGGGAGCGGCTCGCGGCGGAGCCCGGCTCGGCCGCATACGGCGCCCCGTCGGTCCTCGCGCAGGTTGCCTGCGAGGTCGAGGTCCTACGGCCGATCTCGCGCACGGTCTTCCGGCCGGTGCCGAATGTGGACTCGGTGCTTCTCGGCCTGCGGCGCCAGTCATCGGGCGCCGACTCGGCGCTCCGCCGGCTCGTGCGCGACTCCTTCGCTCACCGTCGCAAGCCCCTGGGCTCCTCGCTGACGCTGGCGGCCGCCGCGGAGCCCGGGATCCGTGAGCGCGCGCGGGCGGCGCTGATCGAACTGGGGCATCCTCCCGATGCGCGGGCCGAGCGTCTGACCCCAGAGGAGTTCCGAGCCCTCGCCGCGCTGCTCGAACGACCGTGAGCTTCCGCGTCCGCGCCCCGGGCAAGGTCAATCTCTGCTTGTACCTGGGCCCCCGACGGCCGGACGGCCGCCATGAACTGCTCACGGTGTTCGAGTCGGTCTCGCTCGCGGACGAGCTCTTCGTCTCGACCGCCGCGGATCCACCGGACGTGGTCCACTGCGAGGGCTTGGCGGAGGCCGGCGAGAACCTGGTGACGGTGGCGCTCACAAGGCTCAGGGAGGCAGGCTGGCATGGCCCGCCGTTGCATGTCCAGATCGAAAAGCGCATCCCGATCGCCGGGGGAATGGCCGGGGGCTCCGCCGACGCCGCGGCGATCCTGCGCTTGGCACAGGAGCTCGAGCGCCTGCCCGAGCAACCCCTCCGCCAGCTCGCTGCGGGCCTCGGCGCCGACGTGCCCAGCCAGCTCGCGCCGGGGCTAGCGCTCGGTACGGGTGCCGGTGACCTGGTGGGCGAGCTCCCGCCGCTCGCATCGCACACGCTCCTGATCCTGCCTCAGCCGCTCGAGCTCTCGACCGCCGAGGTGTACGCCGAGGCCGACCGCCTGGGCCTGGGGCACGATCACTTGGGGCTCCAGCGCAAGCGCGCAGCGGTAGAGCAAGAAATTCAAGCTGGCGGCCGACCGCCCGCGCAGCTGTTCGTCAATGAGCTTGAGCCGGCGGCCTTGTCGCTCCTCCCACAGATCGAAGAGAGCCTTGACGCGGCACGGGAGAGTGGGGCCGACCACGCGATGGTCTCGGGTTCCGGCCCGACGGTCTTCGGGTTGTTTTGGGGCGAAGACTGCGACGCGCGCGCGAATGAGGCCCAGGCACGTCTGCACGAGCGGTTCGCCGGCGCCCAGAGCGCTGTGCCGGTCGGCCCGGATTTCGGGCGACCGAGCGCAAATGTGTGAGCCGCCGTCCCCACGGTGCGGCACAATCTCCATGATTGTGAGTCGGCACGCGCGATCAGGTGAGCGGACCGTGAGCTGCGCGCCGCTGCACCTGAACCGACAGTGAGCAACACGGACATCACCTATCTGGTCGCGATCTGCCTGGCCGTCTTCGGGCTGGCCGCGTTCTGCGCGCTCGTGCTCGTCCCCGCGATCACGGCTTATCGGCACCCCCTCGAGCGGGCCGCCGCGGTGATCCTGTCCTTCTATGTGCTCGCCGCGCTGATTGGCATCGGGGTGGTGATCGGCGCCGTGATCGTGCTTGAGTGGCCACGATTCTTCTAGTGGCGCTCGGCGCCGAGCGGGCCACGATTTGTCTGCGGTACCTGCGGGAGCCACCTCGGTGAGTGTCGGCGGCGGCGATCTCAGCGCGCTCGCCGCCATCACAGATGCGGTCGAAGCCGGCGCGGGGCTGCCCGAGATCCTGCGCACCGCGGGCCGCGCGCTCGGCGCGAGCCTGATCCTGATCGACCGCTCAGGGGTCGTGCTGGCCGTCGCAGCCCGCTCTACCGCGGACGAGCACTCCTTGATGCGCGTTGCTGAGGGCGTTCAGACGATCGATTTGCGAGTGGCGGAGTCGACGGTGGGCCAGCTCCGCCTGCGGGCCCGCGAGCGCGCGCCCGATGTCAACCTCCTGCGGCTCGTGACGACGCTCGTCGCCTCCGAGGTAGACCGCGTCCGCGCCCCGGAGCGCGCCTCGGAGGAGGCCGCGGTCAGCTTCCAGCGCGCGGTGCTCGCGCGACGCATCGAGCAGCGCGATGACTTGCTCGCGCGCGGGAAGGAGCTCGGTATCGACCTCGCGGCCGGCGGAAGCGTCGTGGTCGCCCGCGCTCATCCGCGCACGCCCACGGGCGACTGGCGTCGGCGGATGGTGGCCCTCGTGCGGCGCGGTGCGCGCTCAGTGGCGCCTGGCACAATCGTCGCACCTGCCGAGCACGACGGGGGAGAGGCGATCGCGCTCGTGCCCGAGAGCTCGCGCGACGCGGGCCGGCGCGTCGCCGCCGCGGTATTGCGCGAGCTTGAGTCCGGCCTGCCGGGCTTCGCCTGTGCGATTGGCCGCAGCCGCCCCGCGCAGGACCCGCTCAATCTCCGTCGCGCGCGCAATGAGGCGCTGCTCGCCGCCAACGTGGTCGAGGGTGACCCTGATCGCTCCGAGCTGTCGTTCGAGGAAACCGGCACCTACCAGCTCCTGCTCCCGCACATGGACGATCCGGCCGAGCTGCGGCGCTTCTACGAGGAGACCGTGCGGCCGCTGCTCGCCTACGACGAGCAGTACGAGACGGATCTGCTCGGCACCCTGCAGACGTTCCTCGAGTGCGACGCCAACGTCAACGCGACAGCCGCCCGGCTCACCACCCACCGCCACACGGTGCGCTACCGCTTCGAGCGCGCACGCGAGCTCACCGGCCTGGACGTCTCCTCCAGCGACGGCCGCGAGAAGCTATCGATGGGGCTGAAGGCTATGCGCGTCCTGGGGATCGCCGCTCCTCGAGGTCCTGCGACCGAGCCGGGGGCCGAGGGCGGTAGAGTCAGGCGCTGACGCATCACGCCGCCGGGGGTTAATGGGGGGTAACGAGACGTCAATCGGGATCATCACGGGCTCAGGCACCTATGCGCTGCCGGGGTTCGAGGACGCCGAGCGACTCACGGCGTCAACGCCTTTCGGAGAGGTCTCCGTGAGCCGCGGCCAGTACGCGGGGGTTGAGGCGGTCCACGTCTCGCGGCACGGCGCCGGCCACGTGCGCCTCTCGAATCACGTCACGCACCGCGCAAACGTCTGGGCGCTCAAAGAGCTGGGCGCGACCGCGGTCATCGGTTGCACGTCCTGCGGCGCGCTCGACCCCTCCCTTCGGCTTGGATCGCTGGTGGTCTTCGACGACCTCCACTTCGCCTCCAACCGACTGCCCGACGGTTCGTTGTGTACTTTCTTCGTCGAGCCCGGCGACGTCGCCCGCGCCCACTGGATCCTGCACGGAGGCCCGTTCTCGACGCAGGTCCGCGCCGCCGTATACCGGGCCGCGGAGGGGGCCGGTCTCGCGGTCCGAGACGGTGGGGTCTACGGCCACGTCGATGGGCCCCGCTTCAACACGCCGGTGGAGATCGCGCAGCTCGCCGCGTGCGGCGTGACCGCCGTCAGCCAGACGGGCGGACCGGAAACCGTGCTGTGCGGCGAGCTCGAGCTGCCCTTCGCGCTGGTGGGCTTCGTCACCGACTACGCCAACGAGGTCCGCAAAGGCGAGCCCACGCCGATCGAGACGCTGTTCGAGCTGATGGGTCAGAGCAGCGCCGCCTTTGCGGACACGCTGCGCGGCGCGCTGCCCACCCTGGTGAAGGATCCAACGTCACCGGTCGGAACCGTATATCGCTTCGAACAGGGACCCGCATGACTCACGCGGCCCCCTTATTCGGCGGGGCCGCGTGACGCAGGCGTCGCCCATGTTCGACGGCCCCGCATGACGAGGGGAGGCCGCATGGCCGGCGCAGGCCGCATGACCGGCACCGATCCCGCCGTCGTCGTCATGGCGAGGGCGCCCCGTCGTGGCGAGGTGCGTCGGGCGCTCGAACCGGTCCTCGGCGCCGATCGCTGCCTCACGCTTCAGGCGACGCTGATCAGGCAAACGGCGGCATGGGCAGGTGAGATCGCGCCGGGAGCGGGCCATGTCGCCCACGACCCGCCGGACGCCGCCGGGCTGGTGCGCCCTTTGGTGCCGGCAGAGACGGCTCTGTTTCCTCAGAACGGCGACGGCATCTCGGGACGGCTTGCCGATGCCGCCGCCCGCGTCTTCGCCCGGCACGCGGGGCCCGTGCTGTTTGTGTGGCCCGATCTTCCGCAGCTGCGGCCCGACCATGCGCACGCCGCGCTCACGGACCTGAAGTCGGGTTGCGATGTGGTTCTTGGGCCGACGCTCGAGGGCGGCTTCTACCTGATCGGCCTCAACCGACCGCTGCCGGGGCTGTTCGCGCTACCCGAGCAGGTCTGGCGCAGCCCCGACGCGATGACGCTCGTCGTCGCTGCCGTCCGCGATGCGGGCCTCGAGCTCGGCGTCCTGCGCGCGGAGCGCGGCCTGCACCGTCCGGCCGACGTCCGCGCTGCCTTGGCCGATCCGCTGTTGCCCGAGGACATCGCGCGGGTTCTGGGTGGGCGCTCGATCACCGGTGAGGCGCGGACCCATGAGCTAACGTGACCACGGCCCATGTTCCCGACGCCATGGGGAGTGGTGTAACGGCAGCCCGCCGGCCTTTGGAGCCGTGAGGTCCAGGTTCGAATCCTGGCTCCCCAGCTCAGGTGCGCCATCGCTGGCTCCCCCAGCTGAGGCGCCCGGACCAGTCTGGGCGGGGGCCATCTGGGCGCCGCGGCAGGCCCCGGGCGACAGGCCATACCGCTGCCGAACATGCCCGACGGATACGATCGCGGCGTGAGCGCACCGGTGGTCGTGATCATCGCCGCGGGCGAGGGGACGCGCATGTGTTCGCGGACGCCCAAGCTGCTGCATCCCCTGTGCGGGCGCCCGCTGATCGGCTGGACGGTCGCAGCCGCATGCGGGGCCGGTGCGAGCAGGGTGGTGGTGGTCGATAACCCGAAGCGCGCGCTCGGCAAAGCCCTCGGCGAGCAGGTGGTAACTGTCGTGCAAGAGCGACCGCTCGGCACTGCCGACGCGGTCAAAGCCGCGAGCGCACACCTCCAAGGCGCCAGGACCGTGATCGTGCTCAACGGCGACAACCCGCTTTTCACCTCGGGGACGATCGCGGCGCTCGCCGACGCCCACGAGCGCTCGGGCGCGGGGGCGACGATCGCCAGCGCGGTGCTTGAGGATCCCCGTGGCTACGGGCGGGTCGTACGCGCCCCCGACGGCACGGTGGAGCGGGTGGTGGAGACCAAAGCCGCGGGCGACGCGAGCGCGCTCGAGCTCGAGATCCGCGAGGTCAACGCCGGCCTCTATGCCTTCGACGCCGAGCTGCTCGCCACCGCGCTCGCCGAGGTCCGCGCCGACAACGCCCAGGGCGAGCTGTATCTCCCCGACGTGCTACCGGCGATCCGGCGCCACGAGCGCACCGTGGGCGCGCACGAGGTTGAAGACCCGTGCGAGACATGGGGCGTCAACGACCGCCAGGACCTGGCCCGGGTCCGCGCCGCGGCCCAGGGCCGCATCCACGAGCGTCTCATGCTCGCGGGCGTGACGGTCGTCGATCCCGGCTCGACCGTTATCGACGCGGAGGTCGAGATCGCTCCGGACGCGGTCATCGCCCCTTTCTCGAGCCTTCACGGCAGTACCTCGCTCGGCTCGGGCTCGACCGTCGGCCCGCTCACGACCGTGATCGACACCCGCATCGGCGAGCGCTGCACCGTCGTGCACTCCTACGTCCACGGCGCCGAGATCGCGAACGAGGTGAGCGTCGGCCCGTTCGCCTACCTGCGCCCGGGGACCGTGCTGCGCGACGGCGCCAAGGCGGGAACGTTCGTCGAGATCAAGAACTCCGACATCGGTGCCGGCAGCAAGGTTCCACACCTCTCCTACGTGGGGGACGCAGAGATCGGGGAGAAGACCAACCTGGGCGCGAGCACGATCACCGCCAACTACGACGGCTACCGCAAGCACCGCACCACGATCGGAGATCGCGTCAAGGTCAGCGTCCACACTTCGCTGGTCGCGCCGCTCCAAGTCGGCGACGACGCCTACACCGCGGCCGGCTCGGTCATCACCAAGGACGTGCCCGAGGGGGCGCTCGGGGTAGCGCGCGAGCGCCAGCGCAACGTCGAGGGGTATGCGGCCCGCCGCCGCGACCGCGAGCAGGGCGCAGCGGACAGCAAAGACTCCGCTGAGAGCAACTAGGCGGCCAGATCCCGTCAAGGAGCCCGCGTACACTCGCAGCTGATGAGCCTGGTGCAGGAGCAGGCGGTGCCCAGCGAGCTGCGGCTCGAATACAGCAAGCGCCTCATGCTGGTCTCCGGCCGAGCGCATCCGGAGCTGGCTGGCCGCATCGCGGACAAGCTCGGTGTGGGCCTGGCGCCGATGACGCTCAGGACCTTCGAGGACGGTGAGGTCTACTGCCGCTACGACGACTCGGTCCGCGGCGCGGACGTGTTCATCGTCCAGCCCACCTGCGGCAACCCCGAGGCGGGCCTCAGCCCCAACGACGCTCTGATGGAGCTGCTGGCGATGGTGGACGCGGCGGTCGGCGGCTCGGCTCATCGCGTGATCGCGGTGACGCCCTGGTACGGCTACTCGCGTCAGGAGAAGAAGTCGGCGCCGCGCGAGCCGATCACCGCCCGGCTCGTGGCCCACATGCTGGAGACCGCGGGCATCGACCGGATCGTGACCATGGACCTCCACTCCGGCCAGATCCAGGGCTTCTTCCAGAAGCCGTGCGACCACATGACTGCGATGTTCATGCTCACCCAGTACTTCGCTGACCTCGCGCTGGAGGATCTGGTGGTGGTCGCTCCCGACGCCGGCCGCGTGAAGCTGAACAAGCGCTTCGCGAGCAAGATCGGCGCGGACCTCGCGATCCTGAACAAGGAAAGACCGGCGCAGCAGGTTGCCGAAATCGGTTACGTGATCGGCGAGGTCGAGGGCAAGACCGCCGTGATCGTCGACGACATCATCGCCACCGCCGGGACACTAAAGGCAGCCGCCCAGGCTGTCCATGACGCGGGCGCGAAGCGCGTGTATGCCGCCGCCACGCACGGGACCTTCTCGGGCGAAGCGTGGACGAACTTGACCGCGGCCAACTTCGAGCAAGTGGTCGTGACCGACACGATCCCGCTGCCGCCGGACGCGCCTGATTTCGTGCGCGTGCTCTCGTGCGCCGAGCTGCTGACCAGCTCAATCCGCCAGATCTTCACCGATGGCTCGGTGAGCCAGGTTTTCGGCGGCGAGAACCAGCTCTTCTGAGGGCGCCTGCCTTCCGGCCTTAGTACTGGACCCTCACGCTTAGAGGCGCAGCCCGCTCACGTGTAGACAGTCACGCGCAGCGACTTGTGACCGTGGCCGCGTGCGCAGCTGTCGGTCGCTCCATGCTTTGTGCCCGAGAGCACGTGGCAGTGGAAATTCGCGACGCGAAGATTGGGCGGCCACCCAACGACGAAGCCATTGTGCAGGTCGTAGCTCGCTTGGCCGCAGCTCATGCCACGCACGACAAGTCGCTTGATGTGGTCCGAGCTATAGCGGAAATGAAAGCCGCGAGTAGAGCAGTGTCCCACGTTCGTGGCGCCAGCGGGGGCGCTGAACGAAAGGCTCACCGCGAGTGCGGCGAGAAGCAGCGCGATGAGTCCCAGTCTCCTCAAGGCTCCTCCTTCACATAGTTCCCGGTCAGCCTCCAAATTGCTGAACGCGCTGGAAGAGCAGTGATTGTCTCATTCTGGCGCGCTGCCGCGAGCGCCGAGCTACATTTGGCAGCCCTGGAGCGGTTCACACGCGGGAGGCCATGGATGAGGGGAAGGTTTCGGATGCTCTCGGGCGTGGGGCTCGCGGCGGTCGGCGCGGCCCAGAGCTCGGCTCCCGCGCCGGCAGAGGCGACTCGCCTCGCGCTCGGCGCCCTACACGTGCCACGGCGCGGGCATCACGGGGGCTGAGGAGGCCGCCCCCGGACGTGTCGGGCCCATTCGCCAACGACCCGGGAGGAGGGCTTTCCCAGCAGGCAGCCGAGCTGATGGAAGCGCTTGGGCTGAGCGAAGACGAGCTCTGCCGGATCCTGGACATCGATCCGCTCGGGCTGATCTCAGGACAGCTCGAGCACGCCGGCCAGCTGCCGATCCTGCTCGACCTGCTGTCGGAACCTCGCCAGCAGCTCGGCACGGCCACGCTGAGGCGATGGGTCAGGGCCCGGGGGCCGCACGGAACGCCCATCGAAGCCCTCCTGCGGCGGGACTTCGCCGCCTTCGAGGACGCGCTCGCCGCGCTGGAGCGCCGAGGCTTTGTGATCGGGGGCCCTTAGGACCCCTTCTTCTTTTCCTTCTCCTCGGCCTGTTTTTCGCCGGGCCAGAACCCGGTCAGATAGTGGAAGGAACGGGCGCTGGCGCGGGTCGTGGCCGCCTTGGCAGCTGAGAGCGCGGCCGCCTCGAGCGCCGCCGCCGCCACCACCTTGCCGGTGCTCGCCTCGCGGTGCGTGGGCTTCGGCGGCTCGGCCGTGTCCAGCCTCGCCCACACCGCCTTGAAAACCGCCTGGCCGATCTTGGCGCCGACCAGGCCCGCGATCACCGCGAATGGCTTGTAGAGCAGCTTCATCGAAGAGGGAGGCTACCCGTATTGAGGCGCCGCCTCGCAGGGGATAATGAAGACCAGCGATGCCGGACGAGGGGCCAGCTCGAGAACGAGGGGAAGCCGAGGAGCTCCTCCGCCGCGCGCTGCTCGACGACTCCACTGCCGTCGCGGTCTCGCTCAAGGTCGAGGGACTCCCGGTGACCGAGACGGTGACGGTCATCTTCCACGGCCGCCGTGACCTGGGCACGCTTCAGACCTACGTCGCCTACGGCAGTAAGGGTGCGGGGGCCACGGTGACGGCGAGCGAGCTGCTGCGCGTGCCCTGCGACCTCGACCTCGCCGCCGCCGAGGACCGCGACGAGGCCGAGCGCCTGTACGCCGAGCAGGCGATGGCGCTGCGCGATGCGCTCGTGGGGGCCGACACGGTCCTCGATGTCTGGCGCGAGCCGCTCGATTCTCTCTCCGATGGCGGCCTCGCTGTGGACCATTCCGTTCAGCTGCCGGTCGGACTGCCGGCGGCGCGGCTCCTGCCCACCGCCCTGGTTGCCCCCGACCGCAAGCTGGTGGTCACGCCGGTGTGCAGCGCGCGCACGCTCGCGGAGGGACGTCCCCCGATGGGCATCGCCTGCGCCCAGCCGGACCTCACGCGCGTGTACCCGCTGACCGACGATCCCGAGCGCTGCGTTCAGGACTTCCTCGAGCTGGCCGCCGAGCACGCCCGCACGCTCGCGGAGCGACTCGCCCACCAGGAGGCATCGGTCGAGCGGTTCCTCGAGCTGAGCGGCGAGTAGCCCTTAGCATCTCGGCGTGCTCGCCCGCGCGCGCCGGCGCCGCCGGCTCTACCTGGTCGGGATCGTCTCCGGGATCATCTTCTTCCTGCTGATCAGCGCCGTGCTGGCGCGCGTGTTGAGCATCGACGGGACCGAGCGGACCGCGATCACGCTCCTGATCAAGGACGAGGCCGCGGGCAAGCGCGCGGCGATGATCGCGCGGATCAAGGACTGCGACTCGAGCGCATCCTGCCGCGCGCGGGTCGCATACGACGCGAGCAAGCTCAGGCGCTCCGGCTCGGTCTCGATCCTCCAGCTACAGCCCTCGGCAGGCTTCTCGCTCACCAGCACCGTGGGCACCGCGCGGGTGGCGTGGCTCGCCGGGTCCTCGCTGCCGGTCGTGCAGTGCGTGCGGGTGCGCCGCGGGGGCAACGCGCTGACCGGCTTCCAGGTCGAGCTGCTCGTGCTGAGCCGCCGGATCCCGAGCGGGTCGGACTGCCCGAAGCGCTACTGAGCGCTCGGCACGGGCGTGCGCTCGGGCTCGCGTGCCGGCCGGCGCTCGCGTTGCGGCAGCCGCTCGGGCAGCTTGCGGTGGTCACGCAAGCGCACCATGGCCTGCTCGGCGTCGGGCAGCGGAATCCCGCCCCACGGGCGATTGGAGGGCTTGGGCGGTTGCCGGGGCTCGTTGCCCCAGCCATCGTCGTGACCCTGCTCCCCCGGCCGGCGGTGGCCCGAATCATTGCGCAGCGCCATGTACATCAATACCGCGACACCCACCAACCCCAGGAGGTGCATCACCGCGATCATCAGCATCAGCTGATACTCGCCTGACATAGCCACAGATTAGCGCCGCCGCGAAGGTGGGTAAACCCTTTTTGGGAAGTAGCTGAGAACGCCCCAGAGCTGCGGGGCGCTACCATCGACCGCCGCCATGGCGAACGACGAAAGCTCGAACCTGACCGTCTCCCGCCGCGAGCCAGAGGGCTCGCGCGCGGCCCGTCGGCTGCGCCGCACAGGCTGCATCCCCGGGGTCGTCTACGGCTCGGACTCTGAGCCCGTGCCCTTCCAGGTGGATGTCCGCGAGCTCCGCATCGCCCTCCAGCACTCAGGCGCGGTGCTCAACCTGAGCCTGGACGGGCAGTCGCCCGCGCCGGTGGTGGTCAAGGAGCTGGTGCGCCATCCCGTGAGCGGTGAGGCGCTCCACATCGACCTCCTGCGCGTGCGGCTCGACAGGGCGATCCAGGCCACGGTGGCGCTCGAGCTGGCCGGCGCCGAGGACGCTCCCGGCGCCAAGGAGGGCGGGGTGCTCGAGCACATCACGCGCGAGGTCACGGTCGAGGCGCTGCCGGGCGATATCCCCGACGCGCTCGAGCATGATGTCTCCGAGATGCAGATCGGCGACACCCTGCTGCTCGAAGCCGTCCGGCCGCCGGCCTCGGTCACGCTCATCGGCGATCCTGAGACCGTGGTCGCGACGCTGACGCCCCCGCGCCTCCAGGTCGAGGAGGAGCCCGAGATCGAGGAGGAGACCGAGGTCGTGGGCGAGGGCGAGGAGCCCGCCGAGGGCGAGGCCGCGCCCGAGGGCGAGGGCGGCGGCGGGGAAGGCGAGGGCGAGTAACGCCGCTCGATCGGTGGGGTCGTGGTGGGCCCCGCGTCCTTGCGCCTGTCGACTGGCTGCTCGTCGGCCTCGGTAATCCCGGCTCGCAGTACGAGCGCACCCGCCACAACATCGGCGCCCGCATCGCCGAGACGCTGAGCGCCCGCTGGG
This sequence comes from uncultured Solirubrobacterales bacterium, assembly GCA_963808655.1. Lineage (GTDB taxonomy): Bacteria > Actinomycetota > Thermoleophilia > Solirubrobacterales > Solirubrobacteraceae > Palsa-465. The sequence goes on along the minus strand of CAWEGZ010000016.1, from coordinate 8,325 downwards.
AGCTCTCGAAGCCGAAGCGCAAGTACAACGGCCTCATCAGCGAGGGCCGCGCGGGCTTTGGCGGACCGCGCGTCGCCGTGCTGGTCCCCCAGACCTTTATGAACGACTCGGGCCGCTCCGTGGGGCCCGCCCGAGGGGCGCTTCGGGTGCCGCTTGAGCGCGTGCTGGTGCTCCACGACGAGATCGACCTGCCCTTTGGCGAGATCAGGACCCGCTTGGGCGGCGGGCTGGCGGGTCACAACGGCCTCAAGTCGATCCGCGGCGCGCTCGGCTCGCCCGAGTTCATGCGCGTGCGGGTGGGGGTCGGCCGGCCCCCCACCACCGACCCCGACGAGGTCGCGGACTACGTGCTGAGCCGCTTCCGCGAGCCCTCGGACGATGTACGGGCGGTGATCGAGCGTGCCGCCGACGAGGCCGAGCGCGTAGTGCTGTCAGTTTGATGTTCCGTCCGGCACGTGTGCCGGCCGCCCGGCACACGTTCCGGCTCACGGCGGGCGAACATGTTCGCCCGCCTACCTATATTCGAGGGTAAATGCTGCGATCGCTGCTCACCCAGGCACAGGACGCCGAGGACTTTGCGCGGCTCGCCGAGGAGGGCGGGCGCGTGTTCGTGTCGCAGTCGCTGCGGCCGTACGTGCTCGCGGCGCTGCTCGACGAGGAGCGCGGGGCCCCCGCGATCGTGGTCGCCGGCGACGACCGCGCCGCCCGCGATCTCACGCTCGCGCTCAGGGCCTGGCTCGCGCCGCGGCCGGTGCGCTACTACCCGAGCCGGGGAGTCACCTATGAGTCCCATCTGACGCCGCCACCGCACCTGGTTGGCCTGCGCATCGCGGCGCTCGACGCGCTGGCGGAGGAAGCCGCGGCCGTGGTCGTGATCAGCGCCGTGGCCCTGTCGGAGAAGGTGCCTGACCCCGCGCTCCGGCCGCACGGCTTCATCCTGCGCAAGGGCGAGTTGCTCGACCTCGACGAGGTCGCCCACGACCTGGTCGCGGCCGGGTACGAGCGCGTCGAGCAGGTCGAGGATCGCGGTCAGTTCGCGGTCCGCGGCGGGCTGCTCGACGTCTTCCCGGCAACCGAGGAGCGGGCGGTCCGCGTGGATATGTTCGGGGACGAGATCGAGTCGCTCAGATGGTTCTCGACCTTCACCCAGCGCTCGCTCCAGGACGCGCAGGAGGTCGAGATCGCCCCGGCCGCCGAGCTCTCGGAGGAGCACCGCGAGCTCGCCGAGATCGCCGCGCTGATGGATGACGCCGAGCAGCGCCCCGACATCACCGAGGTACTGCCCACCGACCGCTTCCAGGCCCTGCTCGAGCTGCTCCCCGCCAACGCCCGGCTCGCGATCGCGGGCGAGGAGGACATCGCCCCGGCGCTCTCCGACCACTGGCAGGACGTCACCGCCGCCTTCCACGACAGCGGACGCCCACCAGCTCTACGTCGACCCCGAGGCGATCGGCGAGGCGCTGGGGCACAGGGCGCGGGTCCGCCTGGCGAGCATCGACCAGGACCAGCCCTTCGCCTTCCGCGCCCAGGCCGCGGACTTCCAGGCCCGCTCGCTGCGCGACGCCGAGCCCGAGCTCGAGAAGCTGGTGCGCTCCGGCTACCGCACGGTGGTCGCCTTCGGCCGCCGCGGCGACGGCGAACGGGTCGCGTACAACCTGGGGCGGCTCAAGGTGGGCTGGCTGGACGGCCAGCTCGAGCAGGTGGATGGCCGCCTGACCTTCGCCCACGCGCGCCTCGAGCAGGGGTTCGTGGCGCCGCAGTTCCACCTCGCGGTCATCCCCGACCACCGGCTGCTGCGCCGCCGCCGCGAGCCCGAGGGCCGTGCCGCCCGCGGCCGCCGCGGGGTGCTGCGCAGCTTCACCGACCTGCGCACCGGCGACATCGTGGTGCATGAGGACCACGGGATCGCCCGCTTCGCGGGCTTCGACACCAAGACAGTGGCCGGGGTCACGCGCGATTACCTGTACCTGGAGTACGCCGGCTCGGACCGGGTGTTCGTGCCGGTCGACCAGCTCGCCAAGATCAGCCGCTACGTCGGCGCGGGCGGGGCCCACCCGCCGCTGTCGAAGCTCGGCGGAAGCCGGTGGGAGCAGGTGAAGGCGCGCGCCCGGCGGGCGGCGCAGGAGCTCGCGGGCGAGCTCTTGAACCTGTACGCCGAGCGCCGCCGGCGCGTGGGCCACGACTTCCCGCCAGACACGGAGTGGCAGCGTCAGTTCGAGGACGCCTTCCCTTACGTCGAGACCTCCGACCAGCGGGATGCAATCGAGATGGTCAAGTCCGACATGGAGGCAGCGCGCCCCATGGATCGCCTGATCTGCGGCGACGTCGGCTACGGCAAGACCGAGGTGGCCCTGCGCGGCGCCTTCAAGGCCGTCCAGGACGGCAAGCAGGTGATGGTGTTGGTGCCGACGACGATCCTCGCCCAGCAGCACTTCGGCACCTTCTCCGAGCGCTTCAAGGATTACCCGGTCACGGTTGAGCAGGTCTCGCGCTTCCGGCCGGCGGCCGAGCAGCGTCAGACCATCGCCCGCTTCGCCGAGGGCAAAGTGGACATCCTGATCGGGACCCACAGGCTGCTCTCGCGCGACGTGCGCGCGAAGGACCTCGGGTTGCTGGTCGTCGACGAGGAGCAGCGCTTCGGCGTCAAGCAGAAGGAGCTCCTGCGACAGCTCAAGCTGAAGGTCGACGTGATCTCGATGAGCGCCACGCCGATTCCCCGCACGCTGCAGATGTCGCTGGCGGGCGTGCGCGACATCAGCGTGATCGAGACCCCCCCTGAGGGGCGCCGGCCGGTGAAGACCTACGTGGGCGAGTACGACGAGGAGCTGGTGCGCCGCGCGCTGATCCGTGAGCACGAACGCGGCGGACAGGCTTTCTTTCTTCATAACCGGATCGAGACGATCGAGGAGACGGCCGAGCGGTTGCGGGGGCTATGTCCCGCGATGCGCTTCGAGATCGCTCACGGGCAGATGGAGGAGCGGATGCTCGAGGAGCACATGCTGCGTTTCCTGCGCGGCGAGGCCGACGTGCTCGTCTGCACGAGCATCATCGAGTCCGGCATCGACATTCCCCAGGCCAACACGCTCGTGGTCGAACGCGCCGACACCTTCGGCCTGGCCCAGCTCTACCAGATCCGGGGCCGGGTGGGCCGCGCTCGCGAGCGGGCCTATGCCTATCTGCTGTATCCAAGCGCGGCGGCTCTGACCCCCGAGGCGGCGCAGCGTCTCTCCGCCCTGTCCGACTACACGGAGCTCGGCGCGGGCTTCAAGATCGCGATGCGGGACCTGGAGATCCGCGGTGCGGGCAACCTGCTGGGTGACGAGCAGTCGGGGCACGTGGCGGCACTCGGCTTCGAGCTCTACATGCAGATGCTCGACGAGGCGGTGGCCGCCGCGGACGGTGCAGCCGCCGCAGAGGAGTGGGAACCCGTGCGCCTGGACGTCAACGTCGACGCCTTTGTCCCCGCCGACTACATCCCCTACGAGCAGGCCAAGGTGGAGGTGCACCGCAGGGTGGCCGCTGCCCGCGAGGTCGCCGAGCTCGGGGAGCTGCGCGCCGAGCTGGCCGACCGCTTCGGGCCTCTGCCAGAGCCGCTCCAGAATCTCATCTCGCTGCAGGAGGCGCGGCTCAAGCTGGGGCGCGTCGGCGCCCGCGCGGTGACCTTCAGGGGCGACCGCCTGGCGGTGGTGCCGCTCGAGCTCGACTCCGCGCGCGCCAAGCTGGTGCGCCAGGAGATCCCCGGTGCCGTGTACGAGTCGGGCCGCTCGCAACTGTCCGTGCGGGTACCCGCCGAGCCCTCCGAGCGCTTTCCCGCGGTGCTTCGGGCAGCCGATGTGCTGCTCTCGGTGTCGGGCGGCTGATGCTGGCGGACGTCCTCACAGCGAGCCGCTACTATCGAACGCCGTTCATGACTTCAAGGCGGTGGATCCTGGCGCTGTGCGCCTTTTTTTCGCTCGCAGTCGCGACCGCCGGCTGCGGCTCCAGCGTGTCCGGCGGCGGGGTTGCGAGCGTCGGCAGCACCCCGATCTCGAACAAGGCCTTCAACCACTGGATGTACGTGATCGCCAAGGGACAGGCCTCGAGCAGCGCGGGGTCGCCCCTCGTGATCGCCACCGGGCCGCCGCAGTTCACCAGTTGCATCTCCCAGATTCGCAAGCAGGTCCCCACGCTGGCGAAGGAGACGGCCAAGCAGCTGCGCGCGACCTGTAAGCAGCTGTTCAAGTCGGAATCGACCCAGGTGCTCGATTTCCTGATCCGCTCTTACTGGTATCAGGCGTACGCGGCCAAGCATCACGTCACGGTCAGCAACAGCCAGGTTCAGCGGTCCTTCGCCAAGGACAAGGCGCAGCGCTTCGGCACGAGCCCCTCGAGCTTTCAGAGCTATCTATCGACGTCGGGTCAGACCGTGCAGGACGTGCTCTACAACGTGCGCGTCAACCTGATCTACCAGAAGCTCATCAGCAAGGAGACCAAGCCGGTGTCGAACTCGGCGATCTCCGCCTACTACACAGCCCACGCCTCCCAGTTCGGGACGCCCGAGAGCCGCGATTTGCGCATCGTGCTGACCAAGTCCAAGTCGAGCGCGGACGCGGCCAAGTCCGCGCTCACCCACGGCCAGAGCTGGACGACCGTCGCCAAGCGCTACTCGATCGACACCACCACCAAGGACAAAGGCGGGCTGATCACCAACGTAACCCAGGGTGGGCAGGTGGATCCCACACTGACGAAAGCGGCCTTCTCCGCGCCGCAGAACAAGCTCCAGGGGCCGAACAAGAGCCAGTTCGGCTACTACGTCTTCGAGATCACCAAGGTCACCAAGGCGACGCACGACAGTCTCGCCACGGCGCGGTCCAAGATCAAGCAGACGCTCACCCTCGCCGCCCGCCAAAGCGCGCAGAACACGGTAAACAAACGCGCGCGCAACGAGTACCTCGGCATGACCAACTGCCTGAGCGACTACATGATGTCCGACTGCAAGGGCTATAAGGCGCCGAAGAAGAGCAGCAGGACGTCAACCAGCGGTGGCGGCACGGGCTAGTGGTCGCCACTGCAAATACGCTCACATTCGAGCGCCCCCGTACTTCCGGTGCCGAGCACTAACACCTCGCCCGCGGGGCCGGCCGCGGCTCTCGCGCGCCTCGACGCGATCGCGCACGAGCTGCGGCGCGAGTGTCCGTGGGACCGCGAGCAGGACGAGCGCACGATCGTGCCCCACACGCTCGAGGAGGCCTACGAGCTCGCTGACGCCGCACACAAACGCGATGACGGGCGCCTGCTCGACGAGCTTGGCGACGTCCTCTTTCAGGTGCACTTCCTGGCGCTGCTGCTCGAGGAGCGCGGCGCGGGCAGCCTCGCGGAGGTGGCCGAGCACTGCACAGAGAAGCTGATCCGCCGCCACCCGCACGTGTTCGGCGAGGCACGCGCCTCGACGGCCGGGGAGGTGCTGCGCAACTGGGATCAGATCAAGCGCGGCGAGGAGGGGCGGGAGCCGGGGATCTTCGGAGAGGTGCCCGAGACGCTGCCGGCGCTGCTGTACGCGCGCAAGCTGCAGCGACGGGCCGATGGTGCGCCGGAGCCGGCCGACGATGCCCCTGTGGCCCGCGCGCGCGAGGGACTCTCGCGGCTGGAGGAGGCTGAGGGCCGCGAGCAGCAGTTCGAGGCGCTCGGCGAGGCGCTGTTTGGGCTCGTCGCGGTCGCCCGGCAGCTGCACGTGGATCCCGAGCTGGCGCTGCGCGTGGCGGCTGACCGTTTCCGAGAACGGGTTCTGGCGTCGTCTTCTGGGTGAGGCCGTCTTTGGGGCCATGAGCGAGATCGAGTTCTTTTCCGGCCCATGAGCGAGATCGAGCACGTCCACGGGCGTCAGATCCTGGACAGCCGCGGGAACCCCACCGTGGAAGTCGAGCTCAGCCTGCGCTCAGGGGCCTGGGGGCGGGCGGCGGTCCCCTCCGGTGCCTCCACCGGCGAGCACGAGGCGCGCGAGTGCCGCGACGGCGGCCCGCAGTGGCTCGGCAAGGGCGTCCACGGCGCGGTCGAGCACGTCAACGGGCCGATTGCCGAGGCCGTCCACGGCGCCGACGCCGCCGATCAGGCCGCGCTTGACCGGACCATGATCGAGCTCGACGGCACCCCCGCCAAGGGTCGCCTGGGCGCGAACGCGGTGCTCGCTGTCTCGCTGGCCGCCGCGCACGCCTCGGCGGCTGAGGAGCGGCTGCCGCTGTGGCGCTACCTGGGCGGCGAGGCGGCTCACGTGCTGCCGGTGCCGATGCTCAACGTGCTGAACGGCGGCGCCCACGCCGACAACCGGGTCGACTTCCAGGAGTTCATGATCGTGCCCGGCGGCGCCCCCTCATTCGGTGAAGCGCTGCGCATGGCGAGCGAGGTCTTCCAGTATCTGAAGGCCGGCCTGCGCGCGCGGGGCATGTCCACAGGCGTCGGCGACGAGGGCGGCTTCGCCCCCGACCTCGGCTCCAATGAGGAGGCGCTCGAGCTCCTGGTCGCGGCGATCCGGGAGGCGGGATACGAGCCCGGGTCGCAGGTGGCGATCGCGCTCGACCCGGCTACCTCCGAGCTCTTTCACGACGGCAGCTATGTGCTCGAGCACGAGGGCCGCTCGCTGGCGGCCTCCCAGCTGGCCGAGTATTGGGGCGAGTTGTGCGGGCGCTACCCGATCGTCTCGCTCGAGGACGGCATGGCTGAGAACGACTGGGAGGGGTGGAGCGTGCTCACCGCGCGGCTCGGCTCGCACGTCCAGCTGGTCGGCGACGATCTGTTCGTGACCAGCACGGCCCGTCTACAGCAGGGGATCGAGCAGGGCGTCGCCAACTCAATCCTGGTCAAGGTGAACCAGATCGGGACGCTGTCCGAGGCCCTCGCCGCAATCAGGATGGCGGGCCAGGCCGGCTACACGAGCGTCATGTCGCACCGCTCGGGCGAGACCGAGGACGTGACGATCGCCGACCTGGCGGTGGCGAGCGGCTGCGGACAGATCAAGACGGGAGCGCCCTCGCGCACCGATCGTGTGGCGAAGTACAACCAGCTCTTGCGGATCGAGGAGGCGCTGGGAACGGACGCCGTGTATCCCGGCTGGTCGGTTTTCCGCAGGTAGGGGTCCTTGCAGGAGGGAGCGTCTGTGCGGCGAACGAAGGCCCAAACTGATGCCGCCTGCCCGCACATCGACCGTAACCAGGCCGCGGCCCCGGCGGGCGCCGCGTCAGGCACCGCGGCCGGCTCCGTCGCGGACGGCACCGGGGCGCACGGGGCCGGCGCGCGGGGCCAGCCCGGCGCCGCGACAACCCCGCAGTCGCGTCGCGTGCGGCGGCGCGCGCCGGCTTCGCCCTGGGCGCGGGTGCGCTGGGACCGTATCGGCCGCACCGCACTGTTGATCGTGCTGGTGGTGGTCGCCGGGCTGTACATCCAGCACGCGGTCGCGTACTTCACCACGAGATCGACCGCCGATGCCCAGCAGGCGATCGTGCACCAGCTCGCGCGCCAGAACGTCGCCCTGCGCGCCCAGGCCCGCTCGCTCCAGCAACCGCAGACGATCGAGCGCTATGCCCGGTCGCTGGGGATGGTCAAGGCCGGCGAGCGGCCCTACGTGATCCTGGGTCTCCCCAGCTCCGCCTCCTCGATGCGGCACCGGGGGCATCCTTAGGTCTGAGTTTCGGGCCTTCCGGTCCACTGCTTCCGCGGCGTGTCCTTCCAGAGCCTGAGCGGTTTCTGGCAGGAGGGCCTGCGCCGGCTCGAGCGGGCCGACCCGGGTGAGCGCCAGACGCTTGAGCGGGTCGTCGACGAGCTCGTGGCGGAGCTCCGCCGCCGGCTCGGTGGTCCCTTCACGACCGCCGAGCTGGCGCGAGTGTACGAGCGGGACGGGACCGACTGGGCCTTCGACATCGCCACCCGCGTGGCCCCATTGAGCCCGGCGGCCTGGGACATGGATACGGTCGCGAACGCCGCCTTCGCCCGCTATGTGCGCGGCGCCTCCGACTATGCCGGCGGCCGGCGGCTGGATCGGGGGGAGTAGGCGGGTTGGCCTGACGACCCGCGCCCGGCCTACTCGTCCTCGTCCTCTTCCTCGGCCTCGTCGGCGCCGGCGCGGCGGATGACGATCTGGTCCTCCTCGATCGTCACCTCGACCGGGCGGTGGCCGGCCCAGTTCTCCGCATAGATCGGGTCGTCCTGGACGGCGGGGTCGAGCCACAGCCCGTAGCCCTCCTCGCCGTGGTCGAAGGTCGCCTGGAGGGTCGCGGAAGAAGTGCGTCGCCGCCGGCGTGAGCGGCCCCCGCGGCGGCGCCGGCGTCGCGCTGTGCGCTCCTCCTTCCTCTTCCT
>CAWEGZ010000015.1:0-41363 GCA_963808655.1 uncultured Solirubrobacterales bacterium | reverse complement strand
GCTCGGCTCCCGCGCCGGCAGAGGCAACTTGCTCCGCGCTTGGCGCCGTACACGCGCCGACGGCGCGGGCATCATGGGGCCGAGGAGGTCGGCCCCGGAACGCGCCGGGCCCATTCGCCTTATTTCTACCGGGAGGAAGGGCCTTCCGAGCAGGGCAGCCGAGCTGATGGAAGTGCTCTGGCTGAGCGAAAGACGAGCTCTGCTGGATCCTGCACATTGATCTCGCTCGGCCGCACCCCAGGACAGCTCGACACGCTGGCCGCGGCGATCCTGCTCGACCTGCTGTCGGGCCCCGCCGAGCAAGCGGGCACGGCGACGCTGAGGCGATGGTCAGGCCCCGGGGCCGGTATGGTAACGAGCCGATCCAGCTCTCTCCTGCGGCTGGGACTTTGCGGCCTTCTCGAGGACGTGCTCGCTGCGGGCGCTGGAGCGCTCGAGGCTCTCGTGCACCGGGGGCCCGAAGGACCCTCTTCTCTCTCTCTTCCTTCTCCTCGGCCCGCTCACGCCGGGCCAGACCCCGGTCAAACGTGGAAGGAACGGGCGCTGGCGCGGGTCGTGGCCGCCTGGCAGCTGAGAGCGCGGCCGCCTCGAGCGCCGCCGCCGCTACCACCTTGCCGGTGCTCGCCTCGCGGGCGTGGGCTTCGGCGGCTCGGCCGGTCCAGCTCGCCCACACCGCCTTGAACTCTGCCTGCCCGACCCTGCGCCGACCAGGCCCGGCGATCACCGCGAATGGCTTGTAGAGCAGCTTCACCGCAAGAGGGAGCCTACCTGTATCGAGGCGCCGCCTCGCAGGGGATAATGAAGACCAGCGATGCCGGACGAGGGGCCAGCTCGAGAACGAGGGGAAGCCGAGGAGCTCCTGGCCGCGCGCTGCTCGACGACTCCACTGCCGTCGCGGTCTCGCTCAAGGTCGAGGGACTCCCGGTGACCGAGACGGTGACGGTCATCTTCCATGGCCGCCGTGACCTGGGCACGCTTGAGACCTACGTCGCCTACGGCAGCAAGGGTGCGGGGGCCACGGTGCCGGCGAGCGAGCTGCTGCGCGTGCCCTGCGACCTCGACCTCGCGGCCGCCGAGGACCGCGACGAGGCCGAGCGCCTGTACGCCGAGCAGGCGATGGCGCTGCGCGATGCGCTCGTGGGGGCCGACACGGTCCTCGATGTCTGGCGCGAGCCGCTCGATCTCTCTCCAATGGCGGCCTCGCTGTGGACCATTCCGTTCAGCTGCCGGTCGGACTGCCGGGGCGCGGCTCGCTGCCCACCGCCCTGGTTGCCCCCGACCGCAAGCTGGTGGTCATGCGGCTGGCAGCGCGCGCACGCTCGCGGAGGGATGTCCCCCGTGGCATTCGCCTGCGCCCAGCCGGACCTCACGCGCGTGTCCCCGCTGACCGACGATCCCGCGCCCGGCGCTCCAGGACTTCCTCGAGCTGGCTGCCGAGCACGCCGCACGCTCGTGGAGCGACTCGCTCACGAGGCAGGCATCGGTCGAGCGGTTCCTCGAGCTGAGCGGCGAGCAGCCCTGAGCATCTCGGCGGCCGCCCGCGCGCGACGGCGCCGGCGGCTCTACCTGGTCGGGATCGTCTCCGGGATCATCTTCTCCTGCTGATCAGCGCCGTGCTGGCGCGCGTGTCGAGCATCGACGGGACGGAGCGGACCGTGATCACGCTCCTGACGGTCGAGGCCGCGGGCAAGCGCGCGCCGATGATCGCGCCGAGGAAGGACTCCGACTCGAGCGCATCCTGCCGCTCGCAGGCATACGACGCGAGCAAGCTCAGGCGCTCCGGCTCGGTCTCGATCCTCCAGCTACAGCCCTCGGTAGGCTTCCGCTCACCAGCACCGTGGGCACCGCGCGGGTGGCGTGGTCGCCGGGTCCTCGCTGCCGGTCGGGCAGTGCGTGCGGGTGCGCGGCGGGGACAACGCGCCGACCGGCTTCCAGGTCGAGCTGCCGCGCCGAGCCGCCGGATCCCGAGCGGGTCGGACTGCCGAAGCGCTACTGAGCGCTCGGCATGGGCGTGCGCTCGGGCTCGCGCGCCGGCCGGCGCTCGCGTTGCGGCAGCCGCTCGGGCAGCTTGCGGTGGTCACGCAAGCGCACCATGGCCTGCTCGGCGTCGGGCAGTGAATCCGGCCCGACGGGCGATTGGAGGGCTGGCGGTTGCCGGGGCTCGTCGCCCCAGCCATCGTCGTGACCTGCTCCCCCGGCCGGCGGTGGCCCGAATCATTGCGCAGCGCCATGTAGATCAATACCGGCGAGACCGAAAAACCCGCAGGAGGTGAAAACTGCGACCATCAGCATCAGCTGAACTCGCCTGACATAGCCACAGATTAGCGCCGCCGCGAAGATGGGTAAACCCTTTTTGGGAAGTAGCTGAGAACGCCCCAGAGCTGCGGGGCGCTACCATCGACCGCCGCCATGGCGAACGACGAAAGCTCGAACCTGACCGTCTCCCGCCGCGAGCCAGAGGGCTCGCGCGCGGCCCGTCGGCTGCGCCGCACAGGCTGCATCCCCGGGGTCGTCTACGGCTCGGACTCTGAGCCCGTGCCCTTCCAGGTGGATGTCCGCGAGCTCCGCATCGCCCTCCAGCACTCAGGCGCGGTGCTCACCTGAGCCTGGACGGGCAGTCGCCCGCGCCGGTGGTGGTCAAGGAGCTGGTGCGCCATCCCGTGAGCGGTGAGGCGCTCCACATCGACCTCCTGCGCGTGCGGCTCGACAGGGCGATCCAGGCCACGGTGGCGCTCGAGCTGGCCGGCGCCGAGGACGCTCCCGGCGCCAAGGAGGGCGGGGTGCTCGAGCACATCACGCGCGAGGTCACGGTCGAGGCGCTGCCGGGCGATATCCCCGACGCGCTCGAGCATGATGTCTCCGAGATGCAGATCGGCGACACCCTGCTGCTCGAAGCCGTCCGGCCGCCGGCCTCGGTCACGCTCATCGGCGATCCTGAGACCGTGGTCGCGACGCTGACGCCCCCGCGCCTCCAGGTCGAGGAGGAGCCCGAGATCGAGGAGGAGACCGAGGTCGTGGGCGAGGGCGAGGAGCCCGCCGAGGGCGAGGCCGCGCCCGAGGGCGAGGGCGGCGGCGGGGAAGGCGAGGGCGAGTAACGCCGCTCGATCGGTGGGGTCGTGGTGGGCCCCGCGTCCTTGCGCCTGTCGACTGGCTGCTCGTCGGCCTCGGTAATCCCGGCTCGCAGTACGAGCGCACCCGCCACAACATCGGCGCCCGCATCGCCGAGACGCTGAGCGCCCGCTGGGAGCTCTCGAAGCCGAAGCGCAAGTACAACGGCCTCATCAGCGAGGGCCGCGCGGGCTTTGGCGGACCGCGCGTCGCCGTGCTGGTCCCCCAGACCTTTATGAACGACTCGGGCCGCTCCGTGGGGCCCGCCCGAGGGGCGCTTCGGGTGCCGCTCGAGCGCGTGCTGGTGCTCCACGACGAGATCGACCTGCCCTTTGGCGAGATCAGGACCCGCTTGGGCGGCGGGCTGGCGGGTCACAACGGCCTCAAGTCGATCCGCGGCGCGCTCGGCTCGCCCGAGTTCATGCGCGTGCGGGTGGGGGTCGGCCGGCCCCCCACCACCGACCCCGACGAGGTCGCGGACTACGTGCTGAGCCGCTTCCGCGAGCCCTCGGACGATGTACGGGCGGTGATCGAGCGTGCCGCCGACGAGGCCGAGCGCGTAGTGCTGTCAGTTTGATGTTCCGTCCGGCACGTGTGCCGGCCGCCCGGCACATGTTCCGGCTCACGGCGGGCGAACATGTTCGCCCGCCTACCTATATTCGAGGGTAAATGCTGCGATCGCTGCTCACCCAGGCACAGGACGCCGAGGACTTTGCGCGGCTCGCCGAGGAGGGCGGGCGCGTGTTCGTGTCGCAGTCGCTGCGGCCGTACGTGCTCGCGGCGCTGCTCGACGAGGAGCGCGGGGCCCCCGCGATCGTGGTCGCCGGCGACGACCGCGCCGCCCGGGATCTCACGCTCGCGCTCAGGGCCTGGCTCGCGCCGCGGCCGGTGCGCTACTACCCGAGCCGGGGAGTCACCTATGAGTCCCATCTGACGCCGCCACCGCACCTGGTTGGCCTGCGCATCGCGGCGCTCGACGCGCTGGCGGAGGAAGCCGCGGCCGTGGTCGTGATCAGTGCCGTGGCCCTGTCGGAGAAGGTGCCTGACCCCGCGCTCCGGCCGCACGGCTTCATCCTGCGCAAGGGCGAGTTGCTCGACCTCGACGAGGTCGCCCGCGACCTGGTCGCGGCCGGGTACGAGCGCGTCGAGCAGGTCGAGGATCGCGGTCAGTTCGCGGTCCGCGGCGGGCTGCTCGACGTCTTCCCGGCAACCGAGGAGCGGGCGGTCCGCGTGGATATGTTCGGGGACGAGATCGAGTCGCTCAGATGGTTCTCAACCTTCACCCAGCGCTCGCTCCAGGACGCGCAGGAGGTCGAGATCGCCCCGGCCGCCGAGCTGTCGGAGGAGCACCGCGAGCTCGCCGAGATCGCCGCGCTGATGGATGACGCCGAGCAGCGCCCCGACATCACCGAGGTACTGCCCACCGACCGCTTCCAGGCCCTGCTCGAGCTGCTCCCCGCCAACGCCCGGCTCGCGATCGCGGGCGAGGAGGACATCGCCCCGGCGCTCTCCGACCACTGGCAGGACGTCACCGCCGCCTTCCACGACACGGACGCCCACCAGCTCTACGTCGACCCCGAGGCGATCGGCGAGGCGCTGGGGCACAGGGCGCGGGTCCGCCTGGCGAGCATCGACCAGGACCAGCCCTTCGCCTTCCGCGCCCAGGCCGCGGACTTCCAGGCCCGCTCGCTGCGCGACGCCGAGCCCGAGCTCGAGAAGCTGGTGCGCTCCGGCTACCGCACGGTGGTCGCCTTCGGCCGCCGCGGCGACGGCGAACGGGTCGCGTACAACCTGGGGCGGCTCAAGGTGGGCTGGCTGGACGGCCAGCTCGAGCAGGTGGATGGCCGCCTGACCTTCGCCCACGCGCGCCTCGAGCAGGGGTTCGTGGCGCCGCAGTTCCACCTCGCGGTCATCCCCGACCACCGGCTGCTGCGCCGCCGCCGCGAGCCCGAGGGCCGTGCCGCCCGCGGCCGCCGCGGGGTGCTGCGCAGCTTCACCGACCTGCGCACCGGCGACATCGTGGTGCATGAGGACCACGGGATCGCCCGCTTCGCGGGCTTCGACACCAAGACAGTGGCCGGGGTCACGCGCGATTACCTGTACCTGGAGTACGCCGGCTCGGACCGGGTGTTCGTGCCGGTCGACCAGCTCGCCAAGATCAGCCGCTACGTCGGCGCGGGCGGGGCCCACCCGCCGCTGTCGAAGCTCGGCGGAAGCCGGTGGGAGCAGGTGAAGGCGCGCGCCCGGCGGGCGGCGCAGGAGCTCGCGGGCGAGCTCTTGAACCTGTACGCCGAGCGCCGCCGGCGCGTGGGCCACGACTTCCCGCCAGACACGGAGTGGCAGCGTCAGTTCGAGGACGCCTTCCCTTACGTCGAGACCTCCGACCAGCGGGATGCAATCGAGATGGTCAAGTCCGACATGGAGGCAGCGCGCCCCATGGATCGCCTGATCTGCGGCGACGTCGGCTACGGCAAGACCGAGGTGGCCCTGCGCGGCGCCTTCAAGGCCGTCCAGGACGGCAAGCAGGTGATGGTGTTGGTGCCGACGACGATCCTCGCCCAGCAGCACTTCGGCACCTTCTCCGAGCGCTTCAAGGATTACCCGGTCACGGTTGAGCAGGTCTCGCGCTTCCGGCCGGCGGCCGAGCAGCGTCAGACCATCGCCCGCTTCGCCGAGGGCAAAGTGGACATCCTGATCGGGACCCACAGGCTGCTCTCGCGCGACGTGCGGGCGAAGGACCTCGGGTTGCTGGTCGTCGACGAGGAGCAGCGCTTCGGCGTCAAGCAGAAGGAGCTCCTGCGACAGCTCAAGCTGAAGGTCGACGTGATCTCGATGAGCGCCACGCCGATTCCCCGCACGCTGCAGATGTCGCTGGCGGGCGTGCGCGACATCAGCGTGATCGAGACCCCCCCTGAGGGGCGCCGGCCGGTCAAGACCTACGTGGGCGAGTACGACGAGGAGCTGGTGCGCCGCGCGCTGATCCGTGAGCACGAACGCGGCGGACAGGCCTTCTTTCTTCATAACCGGATCGAGACGATCGAGGAGACGGCCGAGCGGTTGCGGGGGCTATGTCCCGCGATGCGCTTCGAGATCGCTCACGGGCAGATGGAGGAGCGGATGCTCGAGGAGCACATGCTGCGTTTCCTGCGCGGCGAGGCCGACGTGCTCGTCTGCACGAGCATCATCGAGTCCGGCATCGACATTCCCCAGGCCAACACGCTCGTGGTCGAACGCGCCGACACCTTCGGCCTGGCCCAGCTCTACCAGATCCGGGGCCGGGTGGGCCGCGCTCGCGAGCGGGCCTATGCCTATCTGCTGTATCCAAGCGCGGCGGCTCTGACCCCCGAGGCGGCGCAGCGTCTCTCCGCCCTGTCCGACTACACGGAGCTCGGCGCGGGCTTCAAGATCGCGATGCGGGACCTGGAGATCCGCGGTGCGGGCAATCTGCTGGGTGACGAGCAGTCGGGGCACGTGGCGGCACTCGGCTTCGAGCTCTACATGCAGATGCTCGACGAGGCGGTGGCCGCCGCGGACGGTGCAGCCGCCGCAGAGGAGTGGGAACCCGTGCGCCTGGACGTCAACGTCGACGCCTTTGTCCCCGCCGACTACATCCCCTACGAGCAGGCCAAGGTGGAGGTGCACCGCAGGGTGGCCGCTGCCCGCGAGGTCGCCGAGCTCGGGGAGCTGCGCGCCGAGCTGGCCGACCGCTTCGGGCCTCTGCCAGAGCCGCTCCAGAATCTCATCTCGCTGCAGGAGGCGCGGCTCAAGCTGGGGCGCGTCGGCGCCCGCGCGGTGACCTTCAGGGGCGACCGCCTGGCGGTGGTGCCGCTCGAGCTCGACTCCGCGCGCGCCAAGCTGGTGCGCCAGGAGATCCCCGGTGCCGTGTACGAGTCGGGCCGCTCGCAACTGTCCGTGCGGGTACCCGCCGAGCCCTCCGAGCGCTTTCCCGCGGTGCTTCGGGCAGCCGATGTGCTGCTCTCGGTGTCGGGCGGCTGATGCTGGCGGACGTCCTACAGCGAGCCGCTACTATCGAACGCCGTTCATGACTTCAAGGCGGTGGATCCTGGCGCTGTGCGCCTTTTTTTCGCTCGCAGTCGCGACCGCCGGCTGCGGCTCCAGCGTGTCCGGCGGCGGGGTTGCGAGCGTCGGCAGCACCCCGATCTCGAACAAGGCCTTCAACCACTGGATGTACGTGATCGCCAAGGGACAGGCCTCGAGCAGCGCGGGGTCGCCCCTCGTGATCGCCACCGGGCCGCCGCAGTTCACCAGTTGCATCTCCCAGATTCGCAAGCAGGTCCCCACGCTGGCGAAGGAGACGGCCAAGCAGCTGCGCGCGACCTGTAAGCAGCTGTTCAAGTCGGAATCGACCCAGGTGCTCGATTTCCTGATCCGCTCTTACTGGTATCAGGCGTACGCGGCCAAGCATCACGTCACGGTCAGCAACAGCCAGGTTCAGCGGTCCTTCGCCAAGGACAAGGCGCAGCGCTTCGGCACGAGCCCCTCGAGCTTTCAGAGCTATCTATCGACGTCGGGTCAGACCGTGCAGGACGTGCTCTACAACGTGCGCGTCAACCTGATCTACCAGAAGCTCATCAGCAAGGAGACCAAGCCGGTGTCGAACTCGGCGATCTCCGCCTACTACACAGCCCACGCCTCCCAGTTCGGGACGCCCGAGAGCCGCGATTTGCGCATCGTGCTGACCAAGTCCAAGTCGAGCGCGGACGCGGCCAAGTCCGCGCTCACCCACGGCCAGAGCTGGACGACCGTCGCCAAGCGCTACTCGATCGACACCACCACCAAGGACAAAGGCGGGCTGATCACCAACGTAACCCAGGGTGGGCAGGTGGATCCCACACTGACGAAAGCGGCCTTCTCCGCGCCGCAGAACAAGCTCCAGGGGCCGAACAAGAGCCAGTTCGGCTACTACGTCTTCGAGATCACCAAGGTCACCAAGGCGACGCACGACAGTCTCGCCACGGCGCGGTCCAAGATCAAGCAGACGCTCACCCTCGCCGCCCGCCAAAGCGCGCAGAACACGGTAAACAAACGCGCACGCGACGAGTACCTGGGCATGACCAACTGCCTGAGCGACTACATGATGTCCGACTGCAAGGGCTATAAGGCGCCGAAGAAGAGCAGCAGGACGTCAACCAGCGGTGGCGGCACGGGCTAGTGGTCGCCACTGCAAATACGCTCACGTTCGAGCGCCCCCGTACTTCCGGTGCCGAGCACTAACACCTCGCCCGCGGGGCCGGCCGCGGCTCTCGCGCGCCTCGACGCGATCGCGCACGAGCTGCGGCGCGAGTGTCCGTGGGACCGCGAGCAGGACGAGCGCACGATCGTGCCCCACACGCTCGAGGAGGCCTACGAGCTCGCTGACGCCGCACACAAACGCGATGACGGGCGCCTGCTCGACGAGCTTGGCGACGTCCTCTTTCAGGTGCACTTCCTGGCGCTGCTGCTCGAGGAGCGCGGCGCGGGCAGCCTCGCGGAGGTGGCCGAGCACTGCACAGAGAAGCTGATCCGCCGCCACCCGCACGTGTTCGGCGAGGCACGCGCCTCGACGGCCGGGGAGGTGCTGCGCAACTGGGATCAGATCAAGCGCGGCGAGGAGGGGCGGGAGCCGGGGATCTTCGGAGAGGTGCCCGAGACGCTGCCGGCGCTGCTGTACGCGCGCAAGCTGCAGCGACGGGCCGATGGTGCGCCGGAGCCGGCCGACGATGCCCCTGTGGCCCGCGCGCGCGAGGGACTCTCGCGGCTGGAGGAGGCTGAGGGCCGCGAGCAGCAGTTCGAGGCGCTCGGCGAGGCGCTGTTTGGGCTCGTCGCGGTCGCCCGGCAGCTGCACGTGGATCCCGAGCTGGCGCTGCGCGCGGCGGCTGACCGTTTCCGAGAACGGGTTCTGGCGTCGTCTTCTGGGTGAGGCCGTCTTTGGGGCCATGAGCGAGATCGAGTTCTTTTCCGGCCCATGAGCGAGATCGAGCACGTCCACGGGCGTCAGATCCTGGACAGCCGCGGGAACCCCACCGTGGAAGTCGAGCTCAGCCTGCGCTCAGGGGCCTGGGGGCGGGCGGCGGTCCCCTCCGGTGCCTCCACCGGCGAGCACGAGGCGCGCGAGTGCCGCGACGGCGGCCCGCAGTGGCTCGGCAAGGGCGTCCACGGCGCGGTCGAGCACGTCAACGGGCCGATTGCCGAGGCCGTCCACGGCGCCGACGCCGCCGATCAGGCCGCGCTTGACCGGACCATGATCGAGCTCGACGGCACCCCCGCCAAGGGTCGCCTGGGCGCGAACGCGGTGCTCGCTGTCTCGCTGGCCGCCGCGCACGCCTCGGCGGCTGAGGAGCGGCTGCCGCTGTGGCGCTACCTGGGCGGCGAGGCGGCTCACGTGCTGCCGGTGCCGATGCTCAACGTGCTGAACGGCGGCGCCCACGCCGACAACCGGGTCGACTTCCAGGAGTTCATGATCGTGCCCGGCGGCGCCCCCTCATTCGGTGAAGCGCTGCGCATGGCGAGCGAGGTCTTCCAGTATCTGAAGGCCGGCCTGCGCGCGCGGGGCATGTCCACAGGCGTCGGCGACGAGGGCGGCTTCGCCCCCGACCTCGGCTCCAATGAGGAGGCGCTCGAGCTCCTGGTCGCGGCGATCCGGGAGGCGGGATACGAGCCCGGGTCGCAGGTGGCGATCGCGCTCGACCCGGCTACCTCCGAGCTCTTTCACGACGGCAGCTATGTGCTCGAGCACGAGGGCCGCTCGCTGGCGGCCTCCCAGCTGGCCGAGTATTGGGGCGAGTTGTGCGGGCGCTACCCGATCGTCTCGCTCGAGGACGGCATGGCTGAGAACGACTGGGAGGGGTGGAGCGTGCTCACCGCGCGGCTCGGCTCGCACGTCCAGCTGGTCGGCGACGATCTGTTCGTGACCAGCACGGCCCGTCTCCAGCAGGGGATCGAGCAGGGCGTCGCCAACTCAATCCTGGTCAAGGTGAACCAGATCGGGACGCTGTCCGAGGCCCTCGCCGCAATCAGGATGGCGGGCCAGGCCGGCTACACGAGCGTCATGTCGCACCGCTCGGGCGAGACCGAGGACGTGACGATCGCCGACCTGGCGGTGGCGAGCGGCTGCGGACAGATCAAGACGGGAGCGCCCTCGCGCACCGATCGTGTGGCGAAGTACAACCAGCTCTTGCGGATCGAGGAGGCGCTGGGAACGGACGCCGTGTATCCCGGCTGGTCGGTTTTCCGCAGGTAGGGGTCCTTGCAGGAGGGAGCGTCTGTGCGGCGAACGAAGGCCCAAACTGATGCCGCCTGCCCGCACATCGACCGTAACCAGGCCGCGGCCCCGGCGGGCGCCGCGTCAGGCACCGCGGCCGGCTCCGTCGCGGACGGCACCGGGGCGCACGGGGCCGGGGCGCGTGGGCCAGCCCGGCGCCGCGACAACCCCGCAGTCGCGTCGCGTGCGGCGGCGCGCGCCGGCTTCGCCCTGGGCGCGGGTGCGCTGGGACCGTATCGGCCGCACCGCACTGTTGATCGTGCTGGTGGTGGTCGCCGGGCTGTACATCCAGCACGCGGTCGCGTACTTCACCACGAGATCGACCGCCGATGCCCAGCAGTCGATCGTGCACCAGCTCGCGCGCCAGAACGTCGCCCTGCGCGCCCAGGCCCGCTCGCTCCAGCAACCGCAGACGATCGAGCGCTATGCCCGGTCGCTGGGGATGGTCAAGGCCGGCGAGCGGCCCTACGTGATCCTGGGTCTCCCCAGCTCCGCCTCCTCGATGCGGCACCGGGGGCATCCTTAGGTCTGAGTTTCGGGCCTTCCGGTCCACTGCTTCCGACGGCGTGTCCTTCCAGAGCCTGAGCGGTTTCTGGCAAGAGGGCCTGCGCCGGCTCGAGCGGGCCGACCCGGGTGAGCGCCAGACGCTCGAGCGGGTCGTCGACGAGCTCGTGGCGGAGCTCCGCCGCCGGCTCGGTGGTCCCTTCACGACCGCCGAGCTGGCGCGAGTGTACGAGCGGGACGGGACCGACTGGGCCTTCGACATCGCCACCCGCGTGGCCCCATTGAGCCCGGCGGCCTGGGACATGGACACGGTCGCGAACGCCGCCTTCGCCCGCTATGTGCGCGGTGCCTCCGACTATGCCGGCGGGCGGCGGCTGGATCGGGGGGAGTAGGCGGGTTGGCCTGACGACCCGCGCCCGGCCTACTCGTCCTCGTCCTCTTCCTCGGCCTCGTCGGCGCCGGCGCGGCGGATGACGATCTGGTCCTCCTCGATCGTCACCTCGACCGGGCGGTGGCCGGCCCAGTTCTCCGCATAGATCGGGTCGTCCTGGACGGCGGGGTCGAGCCACAGCCCGTAGCCCTCCTCGCCGTGGTCGAAGGTCGCCTCGAGGGTTGCGGAGGAAGTGCGCCGCCGCCGGCGTGAGCGGCCCCCGCGGCGGCGCCGGCGTCGCGCCGTGCGCTCCTCGCGTTCCTCTTCCTCTTCCTCTTCTTCCTCCTGCTGCTCGGCCCGCTCTTGCTCTGCCCGGCGGGCGGCCTCCTCGAGCTCCGCCGCGATCAACGCTTCATCCTCGGCGCGCAGGTCGAACTCATCATCGAGGTCAGTCGCCTGCACGGCTCCCTCCGCCTCTTCGCCCGGCTCGAGACCCTGCTCGCGCTTGAAGGTCTGGATCTGCTGGACCGTCACCTCGAGCTGGTGGGCGATCCAGGCATCGGTCCTACCCTGCCTGACCCAAGTGCGGATCTGGTTGAGCTGCGGTCGTAGCGATCTGGCTCTGGCCACGGCGGCAGACTATTACAGCGCCCGCCGATCGGGCTCCGCCACCTTGTGTGAGCGTCATCTCACGCAGGCCGTAGGGCTCATTCCGGTATCCTGACTATTGGGCCCCGTCGCTTGCGAGCGGGGCGACCCCTGGCCTACTAGCACCATGCGAGCAGGGAGGCATCCACATGTTGGTACTGACGCGCAAGTCGAACCAGAGCATCATGATCGGAGACGAGATCGAGGTCTCGGTGCTCGCGGTCATGGGGGAGAAGGTGCGCATCGGCATCCAGGCGCCGCGGGACGTACCCGTCTTTCGCAAGGAGGTCTACCTGGAGATCCAGCAGGAGCGCCTCCAGGAGGACAAGGGAGCCCGCGAAGAAGTGGACGAGGCCCTGCGCGGACTGGGCAACAGTCGCTGAGACGGCCCCCGCGGAGACCCCTGGCAAGGGCGCATGCTAAGCGCCCCTACTTCAACAGGTAGTACAGGGAGACGAACATGCCCGCGGTGACGACCGCGGCGGTCAGGATCAGCGTGAAGATCAGCGCCCAGAAGCGCAGGTACCGGCGCTTCTCCAGTCGTACGTAGCTGCGCACGCGTGAGCGCTTCGCGGCCTCCCGGCGAAGCTGCTCGCGCCGCACCTGGTCGCGTTCGGTCTCGTGCCAGAACTCTTGCTCGAGGTGGGCGAGGCTCTGACGCATCTTCAGGGCCATCGCGGCGCGAGCCTACCAGCCGCGGCCGATCGAGGTTATGTTCCCTCCCGGGCGCCGTGGAGGCCCCCCTCCGGAGGGGGCTGCGGCGGCCGCTTGCTAGTGGACCGCCTGGCCCTCGTAGATGTGCATGAAGTGCAGGTAGTTCTCGGCGATCTGCGCCGCGGCCTGCTCGCGCGGAAGTCCGTTCTCGAGGAAGCCCTTGAGCGCGTCCCACCAGATCGAGCGCCCGATCGCGAAGCCGACGAAGCCCTCCACCGGCGCTGCCGCCTGGAGCCACTGCTCGACCTTCTCGGTCGAGGCGCCACGGCCCAGCACCACGCACTTGACGCCCTCTCGACCCGGGCCGGAGCGGGCCTGCTCGGAGAGCATGGCGGCGTCCTCGCGCTCATCGACTCCCTCGATCTTCCAGATGTCCACCTCAATGCCCGCGCCCTGAGTCGCCTCGATCGCGCGCCGCATCAGCTCGGGCCGCAGCTCCGCGTCGTAGCGATCGCTGTCGCCGTCCACCCGCTGCAGCTGCTCCTCGGTCGCGGGCACGAGCAGCTCGAAGAGGAACTTGCGCTCGCCCTCATGCAGCCAGTCCGAGAGTTCCTTCAGTCGGCGCAGCTGGCGCTCGTTCATCTGCTCGTCGCCCTCCGGGTTGAAGCGCACCAGGACCTTGGAGAAATCGGGATCGAACCTCTCGATGTGGGCGCCGAAGTCCTGGCCATACTCGAAGTCGAACTCGTCCTGGCCTGACTTCTCGACGGGCATAGCGAGCTTCAGCCCGTGCGTCTCCGCCTGCTCGGGGATGTCCGAGCCGAACTGCTCGTCGACCAGCACGCCGGTCGCGCCGGCCTGAGCGCCGCGGTTCACCGCCTCCAGCATTCCCTCGAAGATCAGCTTTTTCGCGTCGGAGATCGTCGCCGTCTGCTCCTCGTTGGGATCGCCGGAGATCCCGAACATCTTCTTTTGAAAGGAGCCTCGATGATCAAACGCGAGGATGTACAGCTTCCCGTCGTAGCCAAGCGCCATGTCTTGTTCCTTCTCCCGTAGCAGTTTGTGCGTCCAGTTTAAGAGGTGAAGCGCGCCGCCGCGGCGAAGTTACGGAAGCCTCGGCCGTTAGGCTCCGCCGCCAATGGAGCATCACTTCAGCGCCCCGGCCTTCACGATCGGAATCGAGGAGGAGCTCATGATCCTCGACTCGGAGTCCCTTGAGCTGGTCAATGCGGTGGAGTCGCTACTGGAGCCAGTCTCGACCGGGGAAATCAAGCCCGAGTTGCTCGAGTCGGTGCTCGAGGTCTCGACCGATCCCTGCGCCAGCACCGCGGAGGCGGGCGCTCAGCTACGCGCGCTGCGCGCCCAGGTGAGCCAGTCTGCCGCGCAGAAGAACCTGTCGATCGGCTCGGCCGGGACACATCCCTTCGCGATGTGGGAGAACCAGCGCATCGTCGCGCGGCCCCGGTACCGGGACCTGATCTCGGCCCTGCGCTTCGTGGCACGCCAGGAGCTGATCTTCGGTATGCACGTCCACGTCGGCATCGACGACCCGGACAAAGCCATCCACGTCGCTAATGGCATGCGCGTGCACATCCCGGTCCTGCTGGCCCTCTCTGCCAACTCGCCCTTTTGGCGCGCCGACTCAACCGGCCTCGCTTCCACGCGCACGCCGATCTTCAGGGCCTTCCCGCGCGTGGGCATCCCGCCCGCCTACAAAGGCTGGGCCGACTACGAGCAGCGGATCGAGTTCATGGTCGGCTCGCGCGCGATTGAGGACTACACCTACCTCTGGTACGACGTGCGCCCTCACCCCAACCTCGGCACGGTCGAGGTGCGGGTGATGGACTCACAGACCCACGTCGAGCACACCGTGGGCCTCGCGGCACTCGTCCAGGCGCTGATGCGCGAGCTGGCGATCCACTTCGAGGAGGGGCGCGAGCTCTCCAGCTATCCGTTCGAGATGCTGGACGAGAACAAGTGGCTGGCCGCGCGCCACGGGCTTGAGGGCGACCTCGTCGACCTGCCACACCCCGATCGCGTGGGCACCAGGGAGCTTGCCCGGCGACTGCTCGACCGCGTCCGCGAGCACGCGCAGGATCTCGGCTCGGCGGGCGAGCTCGAGGCGATCGAGGACCTGCTAGAGCGCGGCAACGGGGCTGCTCGGCAGGTCGTCGTCTACGAAGCGAACCGCGATTTTCGTGAGCTGATGGCCGAGATCGTCGCCGCCACGGGTGTCTAGTTCGCGGGGATTCTGCGGCTGCTCGCGGGTCTATACGGCCGCTCTACAATCGGGCTGTGAGTGCGGGCGGCCCCGATCTGTTCGTCATCTGCAAGAGCTGTGGGTCGGAAGTAAGCCCTTACATCACGGAGTGCCCGTATTGCGGAAACCGCCTGCGCAAGCGGGCACCGAAGCTCGACCGCAGTGGCCGCGTCGCCGACCGCAAGCTGCGCGCGCCGCGGCCATCGCTCTCGCGGCTGCGCCCTGGGGAGATCCCCGGGATCCGCCCGGAGCTGAGGCCCTACGCATCGATCCTTCTGGTCCTGGCGGGAATTGCGGGAGCACTGGTCTGGCGGACGAGCGCGGTCTCTTTGAACCAGCTGGCGATTGTCGGCAAGCCCGGCCACGAGTGGTGGCGGCTGGTCACGGCGGCGTTCACCTACGACAACGCGGGCCTTGCCTTCGCGGTGCTCGGGACGGTCGCGATCTTCGGCTGCCTGCTCGAGCGTCGCCACGGCCCCTTGACCGCGCTGGCGCTCTTCGCCGCGGGGGCGATCGGGGGCCTGCTGATCACCGTGATCGTGTATCCAGACCCGGTGGCGCTGTCCGGCAACGGGGGTGCCCTGGCGCTGCTCGGCGCCTGGACGACGCCTCGCCTGTGGGCGCTCGGGCGCGGGGAGGATCTGGACGGAGACCTGATCGGGACGGGGGTGATCGCGCTGGTGGTTCTGCTGATGCCGCTCGCCTCTCCGCACGCGAGCTGGGTCGCCGGGGGCGTGGGGCTCGCGCTCGGGCTGCTGGCTGGCGTGCCGTTCGCGCTCGCGAGCGCGGACTGACGCTGCCGAGTGGCTGACCGCGCCTACAGCGACGATGAGCTGGATGCCGCGATCGCTGCCCTGAGCGAGCCCGGGCGACTGCGGGAAGCGCAGGACCTCGTGGCGCGTGCCGCCCCCGCCCTGCACCGCGTGCTCGACCAGGCAATCGGAGAGGGGGGCTGGTTCGACAGCGCGCACGAGCAGGCCGTGCGCGAGGCGACCGGGGTGAATGATCCTGGCTCGCGCGCCCAGGCGGTGCGTACGCTGATCGCGGAGGAAACCCGGCTCGGCATGTTTGTCGGCGTCACCGTCGGCTTCGAGCTCGCGCGTGAGCTCGGCCATGACTCGCCATCCGGCGCGGAGCACGACCCCTCGCCATCCGGCGCCCCGGCAGATCCGACGCATCAGTTCCCATCACCCGAACAGGAGGAATGACCCACATGGAGATCCGCTTCCTTGGCCACGCCTGCTTTGAGCTCTCGGATGGATCCGACGTCGTGCTGATCGATCCGTTTCTGTCCGGCAACCCGAAAGCGGCGATCGCCGCCGACGACGCGGCGGCTACGACGATTCTGCTGACCCACGGCCACGGCGACCACTTCGGCGACACGGTTTCGATCGCCAAGCGAACGGGCGCCCCGGTGGTCGCGATCGTGGAGATGGCGCGGGAGCTCGAGGAGGAGGGGGTCGAGGCGCACGATCCCAACCTGGGCGGCACGGTGAGGTTCGACTGGGGCTCGGTGAAGCTGGTCCCCGCCTGGCACACCTCGACCACGCCCAAGGGCACGGTCAACACACCCGCCGGCCTGGTCGTGAGCTTCCACGACACGATCGTCTACCACCTCGGCGACACCTGTCTGTTCTCGGACCTCCAGCTCGTGGGCAAGCGCACGCCGATCGACGTGGCCCTGATGTGCATCGGCGGGCACTACACGATGGATTCGACCGACGCGGTCGAAGCCGCGCAGCTCATCGGCGCGAAGACCGTGATTCCGTGCCACTACAACACCTTCCCGCCGATCGAGACGGATGCGGAAGCCTTCAAGTCCGACGTGGAGTCAGCCACGGGATCGAACGTGGCCGTGCTCGAACCCGGCGAAAGCCACTCCATCTAGCGGCGCGCAGGAGGAGAAACTTGGTTCACGCAATCGTCCTCATCCAGGCCCAGCGTGTCGCCCTGACCACGCTCGGCGGTGAGCTCGCCGGCCTCGACGGGGTTGCCGAGGCCTACTCCGTGACCGGCGAGTGGGACTTCGCCGCGATCGTGCGTGTGCGCGAGCACCAGCAGCTGGCGCAGCTCGTGGCCGGCCGCCTCTCACAGCTCGACGGCGTCACCCGCACGCACACGATGGTCGCCTTCGAGGCCTACTCGCGGCACGACCTGGAGGCACTGTTCTCCGTCGGCCAGTAGATGGGGGCCGTGTGGCGACCTGGCCCCGCAAGCGCCTGACTAAGCGAACCGGGGCATACCTCTGGCTCGGCTGAGCGCCGAGCGAAACTCGGCGCAGCGCTCGCAGCCGCGCACGTGGCGCCGCGCCGGGGCGCTCGGGCGGCGCCTGCGTCCCCCGGCCTGCTCTCGAAGCTCCAGCCTCACCTGCTCGCAGGACATGTGGCGCGCCTCAGCCGCCGCGACCAGAGAGCCGCGGGCGCGGACCAGCAGCGATTTGACGCCCGGCACAGTCGTCTCCATGGTGACCGCGATCTGCTCGTAGGAGAGAGCTTCCATCTCCCGCAGTACGAGCGCGGTCCTCTGGGTCTCGGGCAGGGTCCGGATGTCGGCCACGAGCACCCTGAAGTCCTCGCGCCGCTGCACCTCCTCAACCGTGGTCGCGCCATTCTCCGAGGCTTCGATATCGACCGGGTCGGCCGGCGGGAGACTGTTCTTGCGCAGGTGGTTGAGGCTGCGGTTGCGCGCGATGCGGTAGAGCCAGGGCTGTACGTGGATGTGCCGCTCATCGGCGATGATCGCCTTGAAGGCCGCGGCCAGTACCTCCTGGAGGACATCCTCGGCATCCTCGAGCGAGCCGACGAGGTGGCGGCAGAACGACAGCAGCCGACCGTGATAGCGCGCTACCAGCACCTCGAATGCCGCGATGTGGCCGCAGCGGACGAGCGCGACGAGCCCTTCGTCCGATTGCAGCCGCAGCAGCGGTGAGCGCGCGTGCGGGCCTCTTATCCCGCGGTATGGGAAAGTTGCGCCTTCCATCAACCCCAGTGGGTGCCCCTGATTCGCGGACACCCTAGCACGCGGTCCGCGCCTGAAAAGCAACTCTCATAAACCGCTATTTACGGGAATGAGAGGCTCGGCGTGAGGCCGCCCGGGGCCCGTGGGCGCTGGTCAGCCGGCGCCCCATCAGCGCTGAGGCGACGTCCGCCTGGGAGCGAGTACCCGGGGCGGGACTCGAACCCGCAAGCTCTCTCGAGCAGCGCCTTTTAAGGGCGCAGGCTTTGCCAGTTTGCCTACCCGGGCGTGTACGGGATCATAAGGCGCGACCCTGGGGAGAACGCAGATCTCCATCGCGCCGCATAAGGCCTCGGGACAACGCCAGCGTGCTCACGCTTTCACAGTGTTGCTGTGCGCAAGATGGCGCCCCGCGGCGTCGACGGCCGTCACCGCCGCGTAGCCCTCGCCACTGGGGAGCGTGATCGCCGTCTCGAAACCGTGGCGGTTCGCGATTCCCGTCGCACTGAGCGCGCTCGGGTGGGCGCCGGTATTCACGATCCAGTGCGTGATTTCGGTGGCGCCGTTCCAGCTCACGTACAGGGTGCTCCTGCCGCTGCGCTGGTCGCGTCGCGCCGCAAGCACCGGCGCCTCCGTCGGGTGCCCCGTCCACGGATAGCGGTAGGTGCGGTAGGAGTCGTGCTTTGAGCCGAGCTCCACGTCGGCGATCAGCGTGCCGTCGGGCAAGAACTCGCTCGCCACCGGTGCGCTTCCCCACCCAAGCACCGCGTGCCCGTCCGGCAGGGTCTGGAAGTTGCCCATGGCGTTGGCCAGGAGCGGCTTGGAATGTCGATAGGAGCGCGCCATCTGCACCACCCTGCCGCCCTCGTCGATGTCAAGCACGACGCCACGCGACTGGGACTCGGACCGACGCCTGCCGGTGCCGTCCGCAAACCAGGCGGCCCCGTCGTCGAAGACCGTGAGGTTGCCGTCCGAGATGTGGCGGGCGTCGTGCTGCCAGTAGAACTGGGAGTCCTTGTCCATCTGGAAGTCGCTGCTCTTCCCGCCCAGCCGCCAGAGCACCTCGCCCGTTTGCCGGTGGATCTTGTAGAGCGCCCAGGTGTGGCGGGCGGAGAGCAGGAGATGGCCGTCGGGTGCGAGATCGATCGAGTTGACGTGCAGGTAGTCGTAGCCGTACCAGGTCTTGGGCGGGAAGTAGGAATCCGTCACCGGAATGTGGTTCAGGCTGTGCCACTCGAACAGGACACGGCCGGTGGCGATGTCGACCTCCTGGATCACTCCCTCCAGCACGCTGCCATCCCGGTCGCCGCCGATCCCGGTGAGGTCAACCGGCACGCGCTCCGGATAGCAGGTGAAGAGCGCGGTCCCCTGGGGCGTGATGAGGAACTCGTGAATGTCCATCTGGCGACCATTGCCGGCCCGCACGCGCGCCACCTGCTGGTAGTTCTGATCGAACAGCAGACCCTCTCCCTTCCCGAAGCCGATGATCTTCATCTCGCCTTCCCACCAGGTCACCACCGGCTGCCCGCGGTAGTACTGGCGCCGGACATCGGTTGTCCACTGCGCCCGCGAGACCGGCCGGAACCAGACGGGTTCTGCATGTTGGTCGACGATCAGCGGGCCGGCCTGGACGTGACCTGCCGCGCTCGGGCCGATAAACAGGGCACCGGGGGCCACCTGGCCCTCCACCGCCTCGCCGACGGGCGCCTTGTCCGTCTCGGTGACGCTCATCACCGGGGGCCGCAGATCCGGGCGCGTGACGAACGCGTGAGCCGGCCCTTTGGAGCTCGCGCCGGATGCGGGCAGCGGACGCAGGCGTCCGAACAGGCGCGTCGCGCCATACGTGCCGCCGCCGACCGCCATCAGACCGGCCGTCCCGGCAGCGCCTTTCAGCAGCTGGCGGCGGGTGAGGCGGCCCGCACGCGTGGGCGTTACTCCAGCCATAACGGGTGGCATATCAGACGTTTATGTGAAGATGCTGGGGCGCCGCTGGAAAGCCCCCCAGTTGGCGGTCAGGGGAGACACGCCAAAACGCCCCTGCGTGGCCCGCGTCGTCTATCGCGGCGCATATCACCGGATAGCAGCGGTTCGCAATTGACACCCCGATAAACCCCCTGCTAGCTTGGCTCCGCCGGTTTTTCGCGGAGAAATGGCGTCCTTGCGCGGGAGGAGATCGTTGGCCATCAATGATCGCGTGAACTTGACTAGTTGCGGCCTGCCGCGCGCGGTCCCAAAACGCTCTCGGCGCACCTAGGAATCGGCAGCCTCGGCCACGGAGCAGTCGGTGCGCAACACCTCGCTAATTGGCCGCATCGCCGCGCTTGTAGCGCTCGGGATCGCGATTGTGGCCGTGGTGCTGATCGTCTTCAGCGGCGGCTCCACATACCACGTCTACGCGATCTTCCAGGACGCCAGCCAACTCGTGAACGGCGACCAGGTCGATGTGGCGCAGGCGCCCATCGGGACGATCTCCAACATCACGCTCACCTCCAACGGCATGGCCAAGATCGAGCTGGACATCTCCAACTCGAGCTACAAGCCGCTGCGCCAGGGCACGATCGCGACGGTGCGCGTGCCCTCGCTGACCTCGGTCGCCAACCGCTATGTCGAGCTCCGCCTGCCGCCGGGCAACGCGCGCGCGATTCCCAACGGCGGCACGATCGGGCCGCAGAACACAAACAGCGCGGTCGACATCGACCAGATCTTCAACACCCTGAACGCGCCCACGCGTAAAGGCATTCAGGACCTCTTCCAAGGGTCGGCGACGCAGTTCAAAGGCCAGTCCCAGAAGGCGCAGCTCGCCTGGCACTACTTGAACCCGGCGGTCGCGGCCAGCAGCGTGCTCTTCTCCGAGATCAACCGCAACACGGCGGCCTTCACCGCGTTCCTGGTGAGAACCGGCCACCTGATGTCGGACATCGCCACGCGCCAGGCGGACCTTTCGGGGCTCGTCCAGCACCTCTCCACCACCACGGGCGCGCTCGCCAGCCAGCACGTAGCGCTCGGGGCCTCGATCCGGCAGCTCCCGGGGTTCATGCGCCTGGCCAACACGACCTTCGTCAACCTGCGCAGCGCGCTCAACGACCTGACGCCGCTGGTCAACGCCACCAAGCCGGTGGCGCCCAAGCTCCAGGCGCTGCTCCAGCAGCTGAAGCCGCTCGCGGTCGACTCCGTGCCCACGGTGATCGCGCTCTCGAAGACGATCCACCGGCCCGGGCCCAACAACGATTTGATCGACCTCGTGCGACTCGGCGTGCCCCTCGCCGACGCCACCGTCAAGGACGTCTATGCCCACGGCAAGCGTCGGCCAGGTGCCTTCCCGGAGACGGTGGCGGCGCTCAAGCCCTCGACCAAGGAGCTCGCTTTCGACCGGCCCTACTCGGTCGACCTCACCGGCTGGTTCGAGGGCTACAGCCATCCCGGCGGCTATGACGCCAACGGCGGCTATGCCCGTATCGCGCCCGTGGTGGGGGCCTACTCGGTCAACACCGGTGGGCTCCTCAACAAGATCCTGCCCAAGAACATCCTTCCCCACTTGCTCAAGCTGATCGCGGGCGGCAAGCTCTCTGCCCAGCAGGGCAACCGCTGTCCCGGGTCGATGGAGCGCGGCGGGGTGTGGGATCCCTACCCGGGCATGGGTACGAATTACTGCAGCCCCAGCGAGGTGCCGCTCGGGCCATGAGGGCGATCCGCAACCTGGTTGCCGTCGTGCTCGCCGCCGCCGTGGTCGTGGCGATCGTCATGCTCGCCTCCTCGGGCGGCGGCTCGAGCGACCCCACCTACAAGGTCGAGCTCGACAACGCCTTCGGGCTCGTCACCGGCGAGCAGTTCAAGGTGGGCGGCGTGCCCGCGGGCAAGATCTCCGCGATCAACCTCGACCAGAAGACCCTGCACGCGGTCGTCACGGTCCAGGTCAGCCAGGCCGGCTTCGGCCACTTCTACTCGAGCGCCTTCTGCGAGTCGCGGCCCCAGTCGCTGATCGGCGAGTACTTCCTCGACTGCAATCCCGGCTCAAGCGGTCGCGTGCTTAAGAACGGGGCGACCATCCCCGTAACCCACACCTTCTCCACGATCCCCGCCGACGTGCTGCTCGACGTGATGCGCATGCCCTACCGGGAGCGCCTGACGTTGATCATCAACGAGCTTGGGGCGGCGGCGGCGGGCAACGGCGAGAACCTCAGCGCCGCGCTGCATCGCGCGGTGCCGGCCTTGGCGGAGACCGACAACCTGCTGACCCTGCTCGCCAATGACTCGGCGACGATCAACGACCTGACCAAGAACGCCGACACGCTGATCACCGCGCTGGCCAACAACAGCGGCACGATCGAGCACTTCATCGACGAGGCCAACACGATCGCCACGGACACCAACACGCAGGACGCGAACCTCAAGGCGACCTTGCACAACCTGCCGCCCTTCCTCGAGCAGCTGAAGCCCTCGCTCGTCACCCTCGGTCACACGCTCGATGCCAACTATCCCGTGCTTCAGAACCTCAACTCCTCGGCCGGCGAGATCGACCGTCTGCTCGTCGATCTGCCGCCGTTCTCGCGCTCGGCGCGGCCGGCGCTGCGTTCGCTGGGCAAGGCCTCGGTCACCGGTAAGCAGGCGGTGATCGCGGCGAAGCCCGTGATCAAGAACCTGAACCAGTTCGCCACGCACACCCCGGAGCTCGGCAAGAACCTCTCGATCGTCCTGCACGACCTCGATAACCGCGGCCGCGCGGTCGAGAAGAACCCGTCGAGCCCCGGCGGCCAGGGCTACACGGGGCTCGAGGCGATGCTCCAGTACGTCTTCAACCAGACGCTCGACCTCGACACGTACACGTCGTTCGGGCACGAGGAAGCGATCGACGCCTTCGTCAGCCCCATGTGCGGTGCTTATGCGAGCTCGCAGACGGTCGCCAACAACATCTCCCAGTACGGCCCCCGCGCCCGCACCTGCTATTCGTGGCTTGGGCCGAGCCAGCCGGGCGTGAACGAGCCCGATCCGTCCAGCCCTCACGCCTGCGTGGGCGACCCTGGCGGCGCGCCTCCCGGCAAGCGCGGCCCGGCCACGACCGCCTGCGCGCTTGCCGGCCCGTTCAAGTCGGCCACGACCGGCACCAGCTCCAGCCTCCTCTCGTCCCGCAACCAAAGCTCCGCCACCGCCACGGCCGCCACCGCCACGGCCACCAACGCCAAGGCCGCCACCATCAAGCGCAAGCAACCGATCAAGGCCGGACCACGGTCGAGCGGGCCGGCGATCGATCTGAAGAGCACGCTGTCTGCGCTGTTCGGCGGACTCGGCTTGCCCTCGTCCTCGACGAACTCGTCCTCGAACGGCTCGGGCAGCGGCGGTCAGAGCTCCGAAAGTCAGTCCGCCGCCCTCCTCAACTACCTGCTCGCACCATGACCGGACCGACGACCGCAACGACGCGATGACGGCCACCCAAGACCCGCAGACCCAGAGGCCCCGGACCCGCGGCCGGCAACAGTCAGCCTTCGCCAACCCGGTGCTGATCGGGGCCGTCACGGTCCTGGTCATCCTGGTCGCCGTGTTCCTTGCCTACAACGCCAACAGCGGCCTGCCCTTCGTGCCCACGCGCGAGCTCAAGGTCAACGTCGCCGACGGCTCCAACCTGGTGCCCGGCAACGACGTGCTCGAGGGCGGCACCCGCATCGGCTTCGTCTCGGCGATGAAGCCGCTGCGCCTCTCGAGCGGCAAGATCGGCGCCCAGCTCACGCTCAAGCTCTCGACCCAGCAGGGCAAGGTCCCTGTGAACTCGCAGGTGACGATTCGCGTGCGCTCGGTACTGGGCGAGAAGTACGTCGACCTCGTCAAGGGCACCTCGAAGCACGTCTATGCCGATGGCGGCACGATGCCGCTGCGGCAGACCTACGTGCCCACCCAGCTCGACCAGGTCTACGACATCTTCACGCCGCCCACGCGCAAGGCGATCCAGCAGAACCTGGTGGGCTACGGCGACACCTTCACCGCGCGCGGGGGCGATCTCAACACCACCATCCAGGACCTGCCCCGCCTGCTCGGCTACCTGCGGCCCGTGGCTCGCTACCTGGCCGCGCCGAACACGCAGCTGATCAACTTCATCAACGCGACCGACAACCTCACGCGCGTGCTCGCGCCGCTGTCGGCCACCACGATCAAGCTGCTCGGCCACCTTTCGACGACGTTCCAGGCGATCACCTCGAGCCCACGTGACTACGAGGCGACTATCGCCCAGTCGCCCTCGACGCTGAGCACCTCGACGCACGCGCTCCGCGCCTCCCAACCGTTCTTGATCGACTTCACCACCCTCGGCCACTACCTGACGCCCGCGACCGCCAGCCTCAAGCGCGCGCTGCCGCAGCTCAATCCCGCGATCGAGACCGGCACGGTCACGCTCAAAAAGACGCCGGTCCTGAACGCCAAGCTGCAGGGCACGATGCGGGCGCTGAGGGCGCTCTCCCTCGACCCGGGCACCAATATCGCGCTGAATGCGCTGACCGCGACGGTCAACACGCTCAACCCGGTGGTTCGCTACCTGGGCCCGTTCCAGACCGTGTGCAACGACTGGAACTACATGTGGTCGGACCTGGCGGACGTGGTCGCCGAGCCCACCCAGTTCGGCACCGCCCAGCGCGCGCTTCTGATGACCGCCAATCCCACCCAGCCGAACAACCCGTCCACGGAGCCCGCGACCTCCCCCGCCAACGGGGGTGGCGTCAATGTGCCGCCGCTGTCGAACCTGGGCGCCCCCGCGTATGCGCACGGTGAGGCCTACGGCGCCGCGGTCTCCAAGAACGGCCTTGCCGACTGCGAGACCGGCCAGCGCGGCTACGTCAAGCGGCTGAACTACTACGACCCACTGAAGCGCAACTTCGACTCCGACGCCCACACGCCGGGCAACCAGGGCCCGACCTTCGCCGGCCGCTCGCGCGTGCCGAAGGGCGAGACCTACAGTCGCGAGCCCACCATCGGCCCGCAGCTCCCCTTCGTCCCCGGTAACCCATGAGGCTCTTCAAGCGCAAGTCGTCTCGCAAGCGCATCACCCCGTTCAGGGCGGGGGCGATCGGGCTCGTCCTGCTGGCGGTGTTCCTGTACTTCGGCTTCACCAAGTTCGCCAACCCCTTCTCCAGCCCGTTCACGATCCACGCGGTCGTGCCCAACGCCGGGGGCCTGCGGCCCGACTCGCTGGTGCGGATCGCCGGGGTCAACGTGGGCACGGTCACCTCCATCTCCCCCGTCGCGGGCAAGCAGGCGGCCAACGTAACCATGACGATCCAGTCCACCGGGCTGCCCATCCACCAGGACGCCACCTTCTGGATCCGGCCCCGCACCTTCCTGGAGGGCAACTTCTTCGTCGACCTCTACCCCGGGAGTCCCTCCACCCCCGACGTAAAGAGCGGCTACACGTTCCCGGTTCAGCAGACGCGCTACCCGGTCCAGCTCGACCAGGTCTTCAACTCGCTCCAGGCCAACACGCGCAAGAACCTGCAAACGCTGTTGACCTCCTACGGCACGGCGGTCAAGAAGTCGGCGCCGTCCTTCAATGCCTCGATCAACTACTGGCTGCCCGCCTACGAGTACACCGCGGTGGTCACCCACGACCTGCTCGGCGAGCAGCCCCACGATCTCTCGACCTGGATCGCCAAGCAGGCGATCGTCTCCGGCGCTTTCGACGCCCACCCCCAGAACCTCGAGAACCTAATCACGGACTTCAACATCACCGCGCACGCCTTCTCGCGTGAGAACGTGGCGCTAGAGCGCACCGTCGCGGAGCTGCCGCACACCCTGCGCGTGGCGATCCCCGCCTTCAATGCGCTCAACGCCGCCTTCCCGCCGCTGCGCGACCTGGCTCGCACGCTGCTGCCGGGCGTGAAGACGACGGGGCCCACGATCGAGGTCAGCCTGCCGTTCATCCACCAGCTCCGGCTGCTGGTCCAGCCCTCGGAGCTGCAGGGACTCGCCCAGGACCTCTCGCACACGATTCCCTCGCTGGCGAAGCTGACCCACGAGACGATCCCGCTGATGCGCAATCAGATCCGGCCGGCCTCGAGCTGCGTGGCCAACGTGATCATCCCCTGGTCGAAGCTCGAGATCCACGACCCGCACTTCAACGCCTCGAACGGCTTCCCGCCCCACCCCGCCTACCTCGAGGTCGTGCAGCTGCTGCCCGGGCTGGCGGGCGAGAGCCGCAACTTCGACGCCAACGGACCCTACATCCGGCTGCTCGGCAATGGCGGCACCTTGACCTACTCCCTCCAGCCGGGGCTGTTCGGCTCGGCGCTATCGAAGATCGACGGAGTGCAGCCGATCCCGCCGACCAACGACAAGCGCCCGCCGCTCAAGGAGCACGTGCCCTGCGAGACCCAGCCCGCCCTCAAGACGCTGGACGC
This sequence comes from uncultured Solirubrobacterales bacterium, assembly GCA_963808655.1. Lineage (GTDB taxonomy): Bacteria > Actinomycetota > Thermoleophilia > Solirubrobacterales > Solirubrobacteraceae > Palsa-465. The sequence continues at coordinate 15,228 of CAWEGZ010000015.1, read as the reverse complement.
GCCCACGGGCCTGCCACCGGCCCCGAAGTCGACCACCGCCTCGGCCGCCTCGAATGCGCTCAGCAACTCGCTGACCACGCTCTTCAACTATGAGCTCGACCGAGGGTTCAAGCAGCAGCACCAGAACCTGCGCGTGGCCGGCACGCACTACCCGCCCTCCAACAACCCCGCCAAGCGATGACGCGCGCGATCAAAAACCATTCGGGCGACTTCATCGCGATCGTGGTGATGATCGTGCTCGCGATCGCGGTGACCGGCTACATCCTCCACAACGAGGGGGTGCGCTTCCCCTTCATCCAGTCCACGCCGTTCACTGTCAATGCCGACTTCTCCACCGCCCAGGCCGTCACTCCTGGGCAGGGGCAGGTCGTGCGCGTCTCGGGAGTCCAGATCGGGACGATCTCAGGCGTCACGCTCGAGGACGGCCACGCGGTTGTGCAGATGTCGATCCTCGACCAGTACAAGCATCTGATCCATACCGACGCGACCGCGCTGCTCCGGCCGAAGACGGGACTTCAGGACATGTTCGTAGAGCTCAACCCCGGGACGCCGGGCGCGCCGATGGCGAAGCCGGGCTTCACGATCCCGCTCGCGCACACCAACCCAGAGGTCAACCTCGACGAGGTGCTCGCCTCGCTCGACTCCGACACGCGGGAGTACCTCGATCTGCTCGTCAACGGCGCGGGCCAGGGACTGAAGGGTCGCACCAGCGACCTCACCCAGGTGCTCGAGCGCTTCGAGCCCACGCACCGCGACCTGGCGCGGCTGAACGGCGCGATCGCCCAGCGGGGCCGCGACCTCCAGCAGCTCGTCAATTCGCTCCAGCGGCTGAACAGCTCGCTCTCCACAAGGCAGAAGCAGATCATCTCGATGATCGACTCGAGCTCGCGCGTGTTCGCGACCCTGGCCTCCGAGGAGGGCAATATCAGCCGCTCGGTCTCGGACCTGCCGGGAACGCTCGCCCAGACGGCGGCGACGCTCCAAAAGGTCGAGGTGTTCGCCAAGCTGCTCGGCCCGACCGCGCGCAAGCTCCTGCCGGCCGCCGCGGCCCTGCCCGCCGCCAACCGGGCCCTGGCCGCACTGGCGAAGCCCTCCACGCCAATCATCAAGAACGAGATCCGCCCGTTCGTGGTCGCCGCGCGCCCGGTGGTCCGCAACCTGCGGCCGGCGGCCCTTCACCTGGCGCAGGCGACGCCGAGCCTCTATTCGACCTTCGAGGTCGTAAACCACCTGCTGAACCTCGTCGGCTACTACCCGCACGGCAAGAACCAGCACGGCTACCTGTTCTGGCTCGCCTGGCTCGGGCACGTCGGCCGAACCGTGTTCTCGGTGCAGGACGCCAACGGCGACTTCCGCCAGGCGTTCGTGCAGCTCAACTGCGCCTCGATCGCGCAGGTTGTCAACTCCCTGAGCCCGCAGCTCCTGGCGCTGGTCGAGCCGACTCTGCTCAAGCTGCTCGGCACCGCGGGCGTGTGCCCCAAGCAGTCGAAGACGCTCGACGCCGCCTATAAGCGCTACCAGGGCAGCGCCAGCACCAGCGGCACCAGCTCAAGCGCGCTGGCAGCGTCGGAGCTCTCGGTGCTGGCGCCGAGCGAGAAGAAGCTGATCGAGCAGCTCGGCCTGAGCAGCCTGCTCAAGCAGGGCCACCTGTTCCTGCCCAATCTCCCCACGCACTGATGGAAACCAGCGCTCCCTCACTCGGCAAGATCGTCTCGATGGTGCTGTTCGCACTCTCGTGCATCGGGCTGCTGCTGTTCCTGTGGATCGAATTCGGCGGCACGATTCCCTTCCAGGCGCAGGGCTACCGCTTCAAGGTGGCCTTCCCCTACGCCCAGGAGCTCGCCACCCCCGCCCAGGTGCGGATCGCGGGAGTCAACGTGGGCAAGGTTGTATCCACGCAGTACGCCGGCAACCGCACGCTGGCGACGATCCAGATGAACAACCAATACGCGCCGATCAGGCGCAACACCCACGCGATCCTGCGCATCAAGACGATCCTCGGCGAGACCTACGTGCAGCTCACCCCGGGCTCGCACAGCAGCCAGCCGCTGCCCGACGGAGGGACGCTGCCCCCCGGCAACGTGCAGCAGGCGGTCCAGCTCGACAACATCTTCGACTCCTTCAACGGCCCCACGCGGGTGGCCTTCCAGCAGTGGATGAAGGCCACCTCCAAAGCCGTCCAGGGCAACGAGGAGAACCTCAACTTCGTGCTCGGCAACCTGCCCCGCTTCGCGACCGACGCGACCAGCATCCTGCAGGTGCTCGACGTCCAACAGGCCGCGGTCGAACGTGTCTTCCACTCAAGCGCGGTCGTGTTCGCCGCGCTCACGCACAACCAGGTGGCGCTGCACAACCTGATCACCACGGGGGAGACGACCTTCTCCACGACCGCGGCCAACAACCGCTCGCTGGCCGCGATCTTCCGGGTGTTCCCCACCTTCCTCTACGAGACGCGGCTGACGATGCGGCGGGTGCAGGGATTTGCGCTCAACACCGACCCGCTCGTGCGCGAGCTCGATCCGGTCGCCCTCGCCCTGGGGCCGACCATGCACTCGGTGCAGGTGCTATCACCCTATTTGCGCACGCTCTTCTACCAGCTCCGGCCGCTGATCCAGGCCTCCAAGAAGGGACTGCCGGCGATCTCGAGCGTGCTCCGGGGGGCCTCGCCGGTGCTCGACAACCTGGGGCCGTTCCTGGAGCAGCTGAACCCGGTTCTCACCTGGCTCTCGCTGCACCAGCAGCTGATTTCGGATTTCATCGGCCTTCCGGGCACGACCCTGCAAGCGACGACCGCGACCTTCGGTGGGGTCGGCCACTACCTGCGCACGATGTCGCCGCTCGGGGCGGACACGGTCAGCCTCGCCACGAGCAAGCGCTCGGCCGACAACCGCGGCAACACCTACCCGCCGCCGCTGTGGCTGCCCTCCGGGAACTTCGCCAAGCTCGACTTCAAGTGGGGCATCCTGCCGGCTTGGGACTGCAACAACTCGCAACCGGCGCCGCACACGGCCAGCGGGAAGAACCCCGGCTGCTACGTGGCGCCTGCGCTCGGTCATCTGATCGGGCAGTCCCAGAAGTTCCCACACATCCTCAGGGCCAGCTATCCCAGCAACTGAGCCCTCCGCGGCTGCCGGGCGCGGGCGGCGCGAGGCGCTCTAAGCGACGCGCGCGCGCGCGGCTTCGGCCTCGGCGGCCTGCTCCTGCGGCGCGAGCGCGTCCAGCATGCGCGCCGCCAGCGCTCGATCGCCCTCGATCCGCAATCCGCCGCGATCGCCGGCGGGCAGGAAGGCCCTGACCCAGGCCTCGGTGGTCGCGCTGATCCGCGCGGCCGGCTCCTCGGTCGCCTGCTCGGTGACGCTGATGCCATCCGCCGCGGCGCTCATCACGACCGTCAGCGAGTCGCCGTCGCGTCCGTCCTCGACGGTCATCTCGACGTCGCCGCGAATGCCCTCGGGTGCGGGCACCAGCCCGGGGGCGAGGCGGAAGATCGCATCGATGTCGACTCGCTCGCCGGCGCGAGGGGCGCTCCACGCCCACGTGTACCCCCACCGGGCGAGCTCGCCGAGGGTCGGCATCAGGTCGCGCGCGCGCTCCGTCAGCTCGTACTCGACCCGCGGCGGCACTTCCCGGAAGCGCCTGCGCGTGAGCATGCCGTCGGCGACCATGCGGTTCAGCCGTGAGCGCAGCTGCTCGGTAGAGATCCCGGGCAGCAGGCGCTGCAGCTCGACGAATCGCCGCGGCCCCGCGGCCAGGTCGCGGACGATGAGCAGGGTCCACTTATCGCCGACCAGGTCCAGAGCCCGCGCGTCCGGCGCCCACTGATCATATGGGTGGCGTTTCGGTGGCGGAGCGTGCTGCATTACCTCTCCCTTCCGACCACTTCCTATCGACCGCCTTTCAGCATATCGGCAGGCGCGTGTTACCGCAAAGGTGAGACGTGGCTTGCGCCCCCACATTCCGGGGGGTCGCAGATCTTTTGAGAAGTTTGCGCAAGTTTTGGCGCCGGCCGTCGTTTCAGCTTCATATGGGAGAGCTGATCGTCCTCGCGGAGAGGCTGGCGGACCGGGCGCGATCGCGCTCTGACGCGCGCCCGGCGTTCTTCTTTGACCTCGCCTGCCCGTTCTCGTATCTGGCTGCGGAGCGCGTCGAGCGGCTGCTTGGGGAGGTGGAGTGGGTGCCGGTGAGCGGCCTGTCGCCGGCGCCCGCTGGCGGTGGGGACGTGCGCGCGGCGGCCGAGGCGCGGGCCGCCGAGCTGCGACTGCCGCTGGTGTGGCCCGAGCGCTTCCGCTCCACCACGCGAGGCGCCTCCCGTGCCGCGGTGCGGGCCACGCAGCTGGGGTGCGGTGCGAGCTTCGCGGTGGCGGCAGCGCGGCTTCGGTTCTGCGGCGGCTTTGATCTCGAGGATCCCGAGGTGCTGGCGGAGGCAGCCGCGGCGGCCGGGGTCGAGCTCGAGGAGTGCCTGGCTGCGGCCAGAGATCAAAAGCTTGACGCCCCCCTCGACGCGACCGCCCACGGTCTGGTCGCACGGGGGGTGAGAGTGCTCCCAGCAGTCCGCGTGCACGGCGGGTTCTTTGCCGGCGAGGACGGGTTGTCGCGGGCGGCAGCGGTCTGCCGTGCGGCAGCCGGCAATGGTGCGCCAGCTTTGCCGTGGGGCTGAGGGGCAGGGGAAACGGGTGCGGCGGGTCTCGGGGGAAGCCCGCCGCGCCCTAATTACTCATTGAGGGTGGCCGGCGCACATGTGCGCCGGCCCCGGCCGGAACATGTTCCGGCCGGCGGGGCCGATCATGATCGGCCCCGAACATGATCAATACGGCGCGACCAGCCCGGCCAGAATCAGCTCGTCAAGCGCCTCGTCGCGCTCCTCGAGCTCGTTCTCCGGGAGCGCGTCGACCTTGACCGTCGGCAACGTCTCAAAATCCTCGAGCGGGGCGCAGATGGCGTCGAACTGCGCGTGCTCGGCGGCGGGCATCTGAGGAGTGACCATGCTCCGATCCTACGGCGCGGGTCAAGCGCCACTTGTTAGCGTCCCGTGGCCATGGCGACCGACACCGACACCAAGCTCCACGGCGGCCGGCTGATCGCGCGCCGGCTGCGCGCGCACGGTATCACCAAGCTGTTCACGCTCTCGGGCGGGCATCTGTTCTCGATCTACGACGGCTGCCGCGAGGAGGGGATCGAGATCGTCGACGTCCGTCACGAGCAGTCCGCTGCGTTCGCCGCCGAGGGGTGGGCCAAGGTCACCCGCGAGGTCGGCGTCTGCGCCCTCACCGCGGGGCCGGGGGTCACCAACGGCATGAGCGCGATCGCCTCCGCCGCCCAGAACCACTCGCCGTTGTTGGTGCTTGGCGGGCGCGCCCCGCAGCTTCGGTGGGGGCAGGGCTCGCTCCAGGAGATCGACCACGTGCCGTTCGTGCGCCCCCTGGTCAAACTCGCGGCGACCGCCTCCGACACCGCCGAGATTCCCGGTCTGATCGACGACGCGCTGCGCGCCGCCCTGACGCCGCGTTCGGGGCCCGCGTTCCTCGACTTCCCGCTCGACTACGTGTTCATGGAGAGCCCCGAGACTGCGCCGCCCGAGCCGTTGCCCGCCGCCTCTAGCGCCCCGGCGGCCGACCGACGGCAACTCGACCGGGCGGCCGCGCTGCTGCGCGACGCCGAGCGCCCCGTGGTGATGGCTGGCAGCGGCCTCTACTGGGGCCACGGAGAGGGCGCGCTGCGCGAGCTGGTCGAGGAGCTGCGGATCCCTGTGTTCCTGAACGGGCTCGGGCGCGGGTGCCTGCCGGCCGACCACGAGCTCAGCTTCGCGCGCGCCCGTTCCAAAGGGCTGCGGGATGCGGACGTGGCGCTCGTGATCGGGGTGCCGCTCGACTTCCGCCTCGGCTTCGGCGGCGCCTTCGCGCCCGAGGCCGAGCTGATCGTGATCGACGTCGCCGAGCCCGTCCGCGAGCACCCCCGCGCGGTCGCGGCGGAGCTCTATGGTGCCCTGCCGGCGACGCTCGAGACGCTGCGCGAGGGCGCTTCGGGTGCTCCCGCCTCCTCCTCTGAGCGCTCGGGCTGGGTCTGCTCGCTGCGCGCGCTCGAGGACGAGCGGCGCGCGGCCGAGGCTCCCGAGTTCGCGGACGAGCGCGCACCGCTTCATCCGATGCGCATCTACGGCGAGCTGCGCAGCGTCCTTGACCGCGACGCGATCGTGATCGGCGACGGCGGGGACTTCGTGTCCTTCGCGGGCCGCGTGGTCGACTCCTACGAGCCGGGGTGCTGGCTCGACCCCGGCCCCTTCGGGTGCCTGGGCAGCGGACCCGGCTATGCGCTCGCGGCCAAGCTCGCGCACCCCGAGCGCCAGGTGGTGCTGCTGCTCGGCGACGGCGCCTTCGGCTTTTCCGGCATGGAGTTCGACACGCTCGCCCGCCACGGGGTCGCCGTGGTCGCGGTGATGGGCAACAACGGCATCTGGGCGCTCGAGAAACACCCCATGGAGTTCCTGTACGGATACTCGGTCGCGGCCTCGCTCAGACCCGCGACCCGCTACGACCAGGTGGTCGAGGCGCTCGGCTGCCACGGTGAGTTCGTGCAGCGCCCCGACGAGCTCCGGCCGGCCCTGGAGCGGGCCTTCGCGTCCGGTCGCCCCGCGCTTGTCAACGTGCTCACGGACCCCGAGGTGGCGTATCCGCGCAAAGCGAATCTGGCGTAGGCCCCCGCGGCGTATGCACCAGAAACCCACCTCAGATACACCACAAAATAAGTGGACAAATGTTTGATTGCGCGCCACTCGTCCAAGTTCGATCATCCTCCTGGGGCCAGGGCGCGCAGCGGCTTGTCCCCGCTACATAGGCTCGGGTGATAGCCGTTTTAACGGCGCCTCCCGCCACCCGGCCAAGCTAATCGGCCCTTCTGGCACGTTTTTCCCCTGCCCGTCCTGGGGGGCCACCTGGATCGGAAGCCGCCCGCCGGTGCGCGGGCGGTTTCTGTTAAGAGCCTGTCTCTGAACCCCCGCGCCCGTCTGGCGGCGGCGGATCTGCGCCGATGAGACACGCTCTAAGGGGGGAATCTTGACCGATTAGCATGACTTTGCATGAAGCGCCTGTTCTCGTTCCCCAATCCGGTCAACGACAAGGCCGCCCGCACGGTCGCCGCCGTCGTCCTCATCGAGGTGATCGTCACGCTGGCGACGGGCTTCTACTGGCTGCTGATCCCGCTCGCGTACGGCTTCTGGGCGCGCGTGCTCACCGGCCCGACGCTGAGCCCCTTGGGCTGGCTCGCGCAGCGCGTGATCGCGCCGCGCTTGGGTCCGCCGAAGCCGGTTCCTGGCCCGCCCAAGCGCTTCGCCCAGGGCATGGGGGCGTTCATGTCAACGCTCGCCCTGGTGTTCGCCTTCGCCGTCTCGCACACGGCTGCCGACGTCGTGCTCGCCATGCTGGTGCCGGCCGCGGGCCTCGAGTCGATCTTCGGCTATTGCCTCGGCTGCCGCATCTTCGCTGCGCTCATGCGCGCCGGCGTGATTCCCGAGACCGTGTGCGCGGAGTGCGCCGATCTGAGCTGGCGCTTCGCGGTGCGCTAGGCGAGGCCCAGCGCCGCCCCACGCAGGATGTCGTGCTCGGAGACCTCGAATTCCTCGAGCCCGAACAGCTCCATCACCTCGTGCAGGATGATGACCCCCGCGACGATCGTCGGCGCGCGGTCAGGATGGAGGCCCGGCACGCGCCGGCGCTGATCGAGCGGAATCGCCGCGAGCTCCTTCAGCATCCGCTGCGCCTCGCGGCCTGACACCACGTATCCGTGGACCTTGTCCGGGTCGTACGGGTCGAGCCGCTGTGCAATCGCCGCCAGCGAGGTCGCTGTTCCGGCCACCGCGATCGCGCGCTCGACGATTCCGCGCGCCTCGGGCGAGGTCGCCTCCGTGACGATCTCCCGCACGTCGGCCGCCAGCTGCTCGAGCTCGGCGGGCGCGGGTGGATCGTGCTTGATGTGGCGCTCGGTCTGGCGCACAACTCCCGCCTGGGTCGAGACGTTGAAGCCGACCTCGCGCCCCGCTCCCACCACCAGCTCGGTCGATCCTCCACCGACGTCGATCACGAGCGTGGGGGCGTGCTCGGCCGGATCGCGCTCGCTCATCGCCCCGAGGAACGTCAGTCGCGCCTCCTCGTCGCCCGTCAGCACGTGCGGCTCGAACCCGTAGCGCTCGCGCACCTGCTGGGCGAACTCATTTCCGTTGGCGGCGTCCCTGACCGCGCTGGTGAGGACCGCGATCTGCTGTTCGGCTTTCTGGAGCTCGATCGCCTCCTTGTAGCGATCGAGCGTCCTGTACACGCGCTCCATCGCGTCTGCGCGCAGGCGGCCGTCGGCGTCCACGCCCGCGCCCAGGCGGGTGACCTCGGAGTGGCGCTCGAGCTGGTCGGTGATGCGCTCGCCCTCGCGTTCGGCGATCAGCAGCCGGGTTGAGTTGCTGCCGATGTCGATGATCGCGATGCGCATGTTCATGCCGTCCTTGTGGAGAAGATCTCGTTTGCTTGGTGGGGCATCGGCCTACCCTCGAGTCCTGCCAGCAGATTGTCCACCGCCAGCTCGGCCATGCGCTCGCGGGCCGCTTTGGTGGCCGAGGCGATGTGCGGCGTGACGATCAGGTTCGGCGCTCTTAGCAGGGGGTCGTCTTTTTGGAGAGGTTCCGGCTCCGTTACGTCGAGCGCGGCCGCGGCGATCGTGCGGTTCTCAAGCGCCGTCTTGAGGGCGTGCGGGTCGACGATCGGGCCGCGTGCGGTGTTGATCAGGATCGCATTTGTCGCCATCAGCTCGAGGGCCTCGGCGTCGATCAGGTGGTGGGTCTCCGGCGTGAGCGGGCAGTGCAGCGAGACGAAGTCCGCCTCGCGCAGCAGGTCCTTGACCGCGTCGTTGAGGCCGTCGCGGGCGCTCGCGCTGACGACGCGCATCGAGAAGCCCCTGGCGCGCTCCGCGACTGCACGCCCGATACGGCCGAGCCCGATGATCCCGAGCGTCGCGCCGTGGACCTCGTGCCCGAGGTGCATGGCCGGCTCCCAGGTCACCCAGTCGCCTTGCTTGGCGGCCTCGATCGCCTGCGGGAGGCGGCGGGCGGCGGCGAGGAGCAGCGCGAAGGTCAGATCCGCGGTCGCCTCGGTCAGGACGTCGGGCGTGTGGCCGACGGGGATGCCTCGGCGACTCGCGGCTTCGAGGTCGACGTTGTCGTGGCCGACGGCGTAGTTGGAGATCGCCCTGAGGTGTTTGGAGCTCGTCGATGAGCTGCTGGTCGACGCGGTCGGTCAGCAGGGTCAGAAGACCCTCGGCTGTGCGCGCGTTTTGCGCGAGCTCGGCGGGCGTGGGGGGGAGGCGTCCCTGCCAGACGGTGACGTCGTGGTTTTGTTGCAGACGGTCGAGCGCGGGGCCGGGGAGCCGGCGGGTGACGAAGCAGCGCGCCATTCCGGATCAGGCCATCGTCAGGCCGCCGCTGACCGAGAGGGTCTGGCCGGTGATGAATCCCGCCTTCTCCGAGGCCAGGAAGGCAACCGCGGCGGCCACCTCCTCGGGCTTGCCGAGGCGGCGCATAGGCACGGCGCGGCGCATGCCCTCGATCGCCTTCGCGCCGCGCTCGCTGTCGGCGGTCAGCTCGTCCAGCAGCGGCGTCTCGGTGGGGCCGGGGCAGACGACATTGACCGTGATCCCGTGGCGGGCGGTCTCGCGCGCGAGCGTCTTTGAGAACGAGACCACGCCGCCCTTGGCGCCCGAGTAGACCGCCTCCAGCGAGGAGCCGACCCGCGCGGCGTCCGAGGAGATGTTGACCACGCGGCCCCACTCGCGCTCCACCATCCCCGGCACCACGCGGTGGCAGAGGCGCAGGCACCCCTTGAGGTTGATCTCGAGCACTTTGACCCAGAACTGCTCGTCGGTCTCGAGGAAGGGCCTCAGCTCGTCCCAGCCGGCGTTGTTGACGAGGATCTCGATCGGGCCGGCCCGGTCCTCAGCTTGCGCGACCGCCTGCTCCACGGAGGCGGAGTCGGTGACGTCCATGTACACAGCCGCGCCGTTGATCGCGTGCGCGGTCTCATGAGCCTCGGCTTCCAAGAGGTCGGCGACGATCACCTGGTGGCCTTGGTATACGAACTCCTGCGCGATCGCGCGGCCTATGCCGCGAGCGGCGCCGGTAACCAGAGCGGTGCGACTCATCGCACGTACAACGTTACGTTGCGGTCGAGCCGCGTGCCCGCGAAGTTGTGGGGCCGGCCGCCCTGCGCGTCGAGGTAGGAGAGCCCGCGTGAGATCGTGCCGAGGTCGCCCGGGAAGACGTGGTCGAGCATCCAGGTCTGGATCGCGATGCCGCCGGCTTTGGTCGTCGCGACCCTGAGCGCGCGCGCCTGTTGCGGATAGTCGATCAGCGAGGCGGTGTTGATCAGCCAGTAGCCGCCATGTGCGGTCTCCCGGGGCGTGATCTCGTTGTGGTGCGTGTGGCCCGAGAGCGCCGCGATCACCTTGGGATGGCCGTCGAGGAGGGTGAGCAGCTGATCGCCGCCCTGCGTGCTCTCGAGCGGCTGGTGCGAGACCGCGATGATGAAGCGGTCCCCGGCGGCTTTGAGCTCTGCTTCCAGCCAGGCCGGTTGGTTTGGCCGCACCAGCCCTCCGGACCCACCTTGACGACGCGCGAGGTCGAGCACAATCAGGCGCAGGTGCGGGCCGACATCGGCGTGGTAGTCGAGGGTTTGTGCGCTCCGTCGTGCGAGCCTCTGTACGACTTCGAGCGCGTCCATCTCCCGTCGTCTCGGATCGGCCGGGACGCGCTGCTTCGGTCCCGCCAGCGCCTGCTTCAGGAAGCCGCCGACCAGGCCGGGGTTCGGCGGGCCGTCGGGGGAGTTCGTGATCTCTCGGTGGACTCCGTGAGGGAGGTGGAGGTTGGGCGGAAGCTCCCACAGCGCCTCGTGGCCGGTTGCGAGCCGCTTGGTTTCGGGCGTGGGCGTGAGCTCGCCCTGGACGAGGATGTCGTGGTCGCCGAGCACGGGGTGGACTTCCGCTCGGACGCCGGCAGTCCTGAAGGCGCTTGTTGCCCTTTGCAGGAGCCCGGGGTGGCGGGGGGCGTCGAGGTCAGGGCGGTAGTAGAAGGGGTCGGGATCGCTGGCCAGCTGCACGCCGAAGTAGCCGTGCGGCCCGCTGCCGGGTCTCACCGTCCCGCCTATCAGCGTCTGTAGCGCGTGCGTGAGCTCGTTGCTCTGGGCGTTGTCGATCAGGTCGCCGCCCTGGATGACCGCGTCGGGTCTGAGATGGCGGATCGCCTGGATCGCGCCGGCTAGCACCTGGGCGGTGAGCGTCTCGTGGGGGCGGAAGGTTGACTGAAACGGTGCTCCCAGGCGGTCGAGGAAGGTGGCGCGGGCGGGGGAGGAGGCGTCGAGCACGTGGGCGTCGGTGACGTGGGCGAGCGTGGCCAACTCGGTCTGTAGCTCGGCTTTTTGAGCGAGCTCGGTCCTCGCGATCAGCGGCTCGCCGGGACCGGGCCTCAGCACGCCGACTCCCTGGGGGTCGATCCACGTGCTCTGCACGGTCGAGCCGGAGGTGGCCGCGGCGCGTTGGCTGGTCGTCCCGCAGCCGGTGGCCAGCAGGGTGGCGGCGGTCGCCAGCGCGGCTTCGCCGAGCGCCTGGCGCCTGGTGATTCGGCGATCGCTCACGCGGCGAGCCCGCTGACGACGTTCTCGGCTGTGGCCCGGCGCGTCACCCACGCGACCGCGATGCCCGCCGCGGCGGCGAGGCCGATCAGGACCGCGGCGATGTCCGCGGTGGTGGGGGAGAGCGGCAAGATCGCGTAGCCCGCGGCCAGGTTTGACAGCCATGGGCCGAGGACCAGGATCTCTAGCGCGATGCCGACCGCGGCCGCGGGCAGGACCAGCGCCGCGGCCGCGCCGGCGAGGAGCCGCCCCACCGCCGCCTGACCCGCGCCGCAGGCCCGCAGAACGGCGACCGTTCTTCTGCGCTCTTGCACGATCAGCGCACAGGTCTGCGTGAGTGCATACAGGCAGACCAGTCCGTCGACGACGGCGATCGCGGTGAGGATCGCGCGCAGCACCGCCACCAGTGGGGCGCCACGGCCGATCGCGCCGCTGGTGGGCGCCGCCGCCGGGCCGAGCGCGTTTTGCACCGCCTGCTGGTTAGCGCCCGGCTTGAGGACGATCGCGAGCTGCTCGGGTGCGCCCGGGTCCGCCTTGAGCATCGCGCGCGCGGGCACGTACGCGATCCGCCCGTCGTGATTGAAGGAGCCGACCACGCCAGCCACCTTCAGCCGGAGCTCTCTGCCGGTTGGCATCTCGATCGCCAGCTCGGAGCCGGGGGAGAGGCCGAGCGCGTCCGCCAGCCCCGCCCCGACCTCAGCCTGGTGAGGTCCTTTGGGTCTGTCGCCCGCGGTGAGCGGCGGCGACTCAAAGGGTGTCCAGTCGCCCGGATAGCCGACCACGTCGATGGTCTCCCCGAGCGAGTACGAGTCGACCGCCTCCTCCTCGTAGCGGGGGGCGACGCTTTGGACGCCGGCGATGCGCTTGACATGCTGGACGGCGCTGGCGGGGAGGGTGGCGGTGAGCTGATAGCGCTTGCCGAGCGCTTGCGGGTCCGTCTCGAGCGTGCCGAGTGCTGAGGCGAGCGCGAGCATCAGTAGCACGAAGGCTGTCGAGCAGCCGAGCGTGATGGCGGTCGCCACGAGGCGGGTGCGCCGCGCGCCCGCGAGGCGAGTGCCGAGGAGCGTGAGGCTCGCTCCACCGATGATCGCGCTCTTGCGCCCTTGCCCGCGCAGCTCGGCGCCTCGGAGGAGCTCGGTGGCGGGCCTGCCCGCCGCCCTGTAGGCGGGCCAGGCGGCGGCCAGCGTGGGGATCGCGATGCTGATCGCCCAGCCGGCGGCGACCAGCGGCAGCAGACTTGCTCCTGCCGCGGGCTCGTTCAGCAGCATAAGCAGCCTGTCGCTCGGGCCCGTGGTCGCGAGCGCGCCGGCCAGCGTGCCGAGCGTGGCCGCGGGCACGGCGATCAGCATCGCTTCCAGCGCTTGAGTGATCGCGATGAAGTTCCTCTGGCCGCCGAGCGCGCGTCTGATGCCGATCGCTTTCAAACGCCGCTCGACCTCGGCGCGTGCGGAGGAGGCGAGCAGCACCCCCGCTGTCGCGAGCGCGATCACCGAGAGGGCAACGAGCAGGTCGATCACGATCCCCGCCGCCTGGTCGAGCAGAATCTTGACCCCGGAGCGGGTGACGAAACGCAAGCCCCTGACGCCGAAGCTGGTCGCGCGCGCCTGGACGAGGACTGAGTTCAGGTAGCGGGGGTCCTTGAGCCAGATTTGAGCTTCGTCGACTGCCGCGCCCACCCCGGGCCCGAGCGCCTGCTTGGAGACGTAGATCTGGGGCACCGCGAGCGGGTACGCGACATTGTCGGGCTCCTCGGCGAAGCCCACGACCTTCTGCGGACCCAGGCCCTGTACGCGAAGTGTCCCGTTGAGCGGGATATTCCACGCAGCCGCGAGCCCGCGCTCGATCACGATCTGGCCGGGCGTATTGCTGACGTCGTGGCCCGCGACGATCGCGTAGCCGTGAGGACCGCGGCCGCCGTCCCCGACCACCTCGACCGATGCGTTCTCAGCGTGGTGACCGTTTGCCCAGAGGTCGATGTTCGTGAACTCCTGGCGCAGTGAGAAGTACCTGATGTCCGGGAGCGCGCTTATCCGCTGCGCGACTCTGCTCGCCGGTTGCGGGTCGAAGCGGACGATGATGTCGGCGAGGTGGGCTTGGTGGGCGGCCCTCGTGAACCCTCGTCCGAGGCTGTCGCTGACCGTGATCGCGCCTGTGAGCATGGCGGCCGCGAGCGCGATCCCCAGGGCGGTCATGAGCGTGCGCTTCCTGCGCAGCCTCAGCCCAATGCGAGCTTCGGCGACAGCGGCGCTCACGTTCCTCATCGGTGCTGGGCGCGGCTTCGCTTGATCACGCAGAGGCGGCGCGCAACCGCTCGCGACGCGCTCCGGCTTCGATCTCGATCAGGCGAGCATCTTCAAGCTGCAGCACGCGATCCGCGACCGCAGCAGCCTGCGGCTCGTGCGTGACGATCACCACCGCGCGGTTTTGGAGTCCTTGCAGGAGCTCGAGCACCGCGGCGCCGTTCTCCTGATCGAGGTTCCCGGTGGGCTCGTCCGCGAGCACCAGTTCCGGGTCGTTGACGAGCGCCCTGGCGATCGCGAAGCGCTGCTGCTCGCCACCCGAGAGCTCGTGCGGCCGGCGGGCCTTGATCGGGTCTATGCCGAGCTCTTTGATCAGCTGCTTGCCGCGACGCTGCCCGTCCGGCTTGGCGCCCGGTAGTCGCGTGGGCACGAGCACGTTCTCCTCACCGCTCAGCTCCTCGATCAGGTGGAAGGCCTGGAAGACGAAGCCGACGTGCCGGAGGCGGGTTCTGGCCCGCGCGTGCGGTGACTGCCTCGTGATGTCGTTTTGGGCGATGCGAATCCGCCCTGCGTCGGGCTCGTCCAGTGCTCCGAGGAGGTGAAGCAGGGTGGACTTCCCGCTCCCGGAGCGGCCCAGAATCGCGACGACCTCGCCGGCTTCGACGTCGAGGTCCGCTTCGTGTAGGAGCCGACGGGCGGCACGCCCGGTCCCAACCGTTTTGGTGACGCCGCGTGCCTCTAGAACCGGCATCCCGGCTACGGTAGCGAGGCGGCTTAACGGGCACGCTAATGCTTTCGCGCGCCTGTGTTATGGATTCTTACCTCAGTTCCAATGGGCCTCCTCCTCGCCGAGGCCGTCGAGCGGATTCATCGCGAAGTCCTCGCCCGGGCATTTGGGATCGGCGAACCAGTCGTCGTCTTCCTCGCCGCTCTGGTCGTCCTCGTCACCGAAGCGCGCGTCGGCCTGCTCGATCCCCTCCTCCTCGCCTTTGGGCGGCGGATCGATGTCGACGATCAGCACGGTGTTCGGATCCTCGAAGAACAGACGGATGCACGTGAACCCGTATTCCACGCTGTCTGGCTGCGGCAGCCCGTTCTGCTCGAGCAGCTCCCGCACCTGAGTCTCAACCTTGATCTTCTCGCCGAGCGTCGCCATGTAGGGAGCATCGACCAGACCCCTGTAACGGATCAAGACGCAGTCGTAAGAAGTGTGTGGCGAGGGTGTGACAACTGTGTGGAGCGCGCCTTGGTGTGCGCAGCCCTTTATTAGCCGGGCCTTTTGTCGCGTCGTCGTCCAGGTTGAGCTACCATTGTCAGTCCGCCGCGGGGTG
>CAWEGZ010000014.1:0-42530 GCA_963808655.1 uncultured Solirubrobacterales bacterium | reverse complement strand
TCATGCTTTGCTACTCCTGCGCTGAACAGGGGGTGCATCAAACTGCGATCGCGCTGTGCCGCAGTTGCTACGCCGGATTGTGCATGGACCATCTGCGCGAAAACAGCGGCACACTTCGCGTCAGACCAGGTGCTCGCCCACTGTCATCACGACACGTGGAACGTGTCCGAGCATGCGGGCGGCTCCCGCCGCGCATCAGCACTCAACGAGCCAGCCGTGAGCGGGGCGGACATCGAAGCCCCTGACCGGCAGCCCAACGAGAGCAGACAGCGATCCGGAGGCTGCTCGTGGTGGCCGATGTCGCCGTTGCCGAGATGAGCGAGCTGCCGTCTCGGGTGCGCGCCGTGATCGACGCAGTGCGCCGAGGTCTACGTCCTCACGCCTAGCCTTCCTGGCAGGCTTGCATGGCTGGCCGCATGTCGATCGCTTTCGACATGCCGCCGACGAGCGCCTCGACACCGTGCTCGGCCACGTGCGCTCGATCAGCGCCCGCGCCAGCGGCGACGCCCTCCGTGGCAGTGTCCTGACCGTCATCGCCGAGACGCTGTTGCCCGAGTTTCAGCCGGACCACATCCGATCGCGCTGCGCAGCTCAGAGCACGCCAACTGGCAAGCGCGAGGTCTGGTCCAGCACGTCAAGGAGCGCTTCGGCCTGCCGCTCACGACGTTCGCGGCTCCGGATCCGGGCAAGCACGTCCTCGGGGTGAACAGAATCCTGTTCGCACGCTCTTGTGTCCGATTGGCGTGGGCTGGGAACCACACGTGACGAAGACGCCTCTCGTGCTGTTTCTGCAGGCGTTTGACCGCCTCGACGCGAGGTCGCGGTCGGGCTGCTGTTCGGGACGACGTGGACGCTCTTTGTGGCAACCGACGTAGGGTGGCTGGCGTGGGTACGCGGCCCGCCCGGCTCAAGCCCGGCTGGGCCTGCCACCGCGATAGAGTCGGGCCGTAATGCCCCTGCGTCAGCAGGTCGATCGTGAGCCTCCTCGGGAGTCGCTCTCGAGGAGCAGTCTCCCTGGCGCGTGGAGGGTTCGCGCGAATCACGATCCGAGCGGCCGCAGCCGCCATGGCGCAGGTCGTTGTGGATCACCCTCATCGCCCTGCTGTTGGTCAACTACATCGTGGGCACTGCGCTTGCGCCCGGCAACGGGCGCACGAACATCTCCTATTCGTTTTTCCGCAAACAGGTCGAGGCGGACAACGTCGCCGACGTGGAGTCTCAGAGCGACACGATCCAAGGGACCTTCCGCGAGCAATCCCTTTATCCGGCCTCCCGACAAGGGAAGGAGGTCAAACGCTTTCAGACGGTGAGGCCGTCGCTGGGAGACGACGGCATGCTGAGCCTCCTGCTTCGCAAGGGCGTATCGGTTAACGCCAAGCCCGTTCAGCAGGGGCGCCCGTGGTGGCAGATGCTGCTTTTCGATTCGGCCCCACGCTGCTGCTGGTGGCGTTGTTCGTGATGATCGGCCGTCGGGCGGCGAGGGCTGGCGGTCTGGGCGGGCTGGGCGGACTTGGTCGATCGCGCGCCAAGCGTTACGAGCATTCCGAACAGCGCACGACGTTCGCGGACGTGGCCGGGATCGACGAGGTAAAGGAGGAGCTTGCGGAGATCGTCGAGTTCCTGCGCGAACCCGGGCGGTTCAAACGGCTGGGTGCGATGATTCCCAAGGGGGTGCTGCTTACGGGCCTCCCGGGCACCGGCAAGACCTTGCTGGCCCGGGCGGTCGCCGGCGAAGCGGGGGTGCCGTTCTTCTCCCTATCGGCCTCCGAGTTCATCGAGATGGTGGTCGGCGTGGGGGCGAGCCGAGTCCGAGATCTCTTCGAGCAGGCCAAGCAAGCGGCTCCGGCGATCATCTTCATCGACGAGCTCGACGCGGTCGGTCGTGCGCGCGGCGCCGGCCCAATGATGGAGGTCACGACGAGCGCGAGCAGACGCTAAATCAAATCCTGAGCGAGATGGACGGATTCTCGGGGTCGGAAGGGTGGTCGTACTGTCTGCGACCAACCGTCCCGAGATCCTCGACGCGGCACTGCTTCGGCCCGGTCGCTTCGATCGAAGGATCGTGGTCAATCCGCCCGACCGGGACGGACGCGCCGCGATCCTCAACGTGCACACACGCAGCGTGCCGTTGGCAGACGACGTCGACCTTAGCCAGGTCGCAGCGCAGACCCCCGGCATGGTGGGGGCGGATCTGCGAAATCTTGTCAACGAGGCCGCGCTGACGGCGGCGAGGCACCAGCACGAGCGCGTCGAGCTCGCGGACTTCACCGAGGCGCTCTCGCGCATCATCCTCGGTGCCGAGCGGCGCATCACGATCTCGCCGGCGGAGCGCCAACGGACCGCCTACCACGAGGCGGGCCACGCCCTATTGGGAATGGTCGTTGCCGGCGCCGATCCGGTGCGCAAGGTCTCCATCGTTCCTCGCGGCCGGGCGCTCGGCGTCACCTTCCAGAGCCCGGACATCGAGCGCTACGGCTACGACGCGGCCTATCTTCGCGGTCGTATCACCGGTGCGCTGGGCGGAAGGGCGGCTGAGGAGATCGTCTACGGAGACATCACGACCGGCGCTGAGTCAGACCTCGAACAGGTGACTCGTATCGCGCGTCAGATGGTCGGCCGCTGGGGAATGTCAGATGCGATCGGGCCGATGTCGCCCTGCCCGGCCCGGGACAGGAGCAGATCGTAATGCCGGGAAGCGTCGACGCGCTCTCGGAGCGACCCGCAAGCTGCTGGAAGCCGAGGCGCGCCGGATCGTCGACGAGTGCTACGCCCGGGCGGTCGAAAAGCTAAGCGAGAACCGCGATCGCCTTGACCGGTTGGCGCACGCGCTCCTGGAGCAGGAGACGCTCGACGAGGCCGACGCCTACCGGGTGGTCGGCCTGCGGCGCGCCGAGGAGGCCGCCGCGGGTGATCGCCCCGCACTCGTCGGCTCGGCGACCCGACGCTCAGCAGAGTCCGCGGCTGAGCTCTCCTCAACGGGCCCAGGACGAAGGCCGCGCTGAAAGAACGGCCACGTGGATTGTCACGCCGCACGGCGGCTGGGGCGACGCTTTGCGCGCTCGTAGTCAAGCGGCGCCTAGGCGCCTGACGGCAAAGCGGATAGCGCCGGAGTCGGCTTCAGCGAGCGCAGGATGCTCGCCCGACGCTCGCGAAATTGCTCTGCAGAGATCCCGAGCTGTTCGGTGATCACCTCCGGCGCAACCGCATGCAGCAGCATCCCGAAGAGGGCTTGATCCTGAGGCTCTAGGCGTGCCCGCATCGCCCCCGCAACGGATTGGCTGATCGCGGGTATGCGGTGGTGTCCGCGCGCCACCTGCCTGAGTGCGTCGCAAAGGACTTCCCCGAACTCGTGCTTGCCGATCAGTCCGTCGGCGCCGGCGATCATCGCCGCCACGGCGAGCGCGCCGTCCGCGAATGCCGAATAGACGAGCACACGCGCCGCCGGTTGAAGCGCTTTGAGAGGCGCTATCAGCGACAGTCCATCGCGGCCTTTTCCGAGGTGATAGTCGACGAGCGCGACGTCTGCCGGGCGCTCCAGCGTGTAGAAGGCCTCGCCGACGCTGCAAGCTTCGGCTACCACCGTCATGTCGGGCTGATCGTCGATCAGCGCTCGGGCTCCCAGCGGACCGCGGGATGGTCGTCGACGATTAGGACTCGAAGCGTGGCCCTGTTGGCGGCGTTTGACCGAGTCCGGGGATAGGAGGACGTGAGCTGAGGTGAACGGGTGAGGGTCATCGATGTCTCCTTGGGATGTGGATATGAGTTCAGCTTCGTCTGTCAAATAGCGGCTGGCAATGGAGAAGCACCCCCATCAGCACGCAGATCGCCGTGCGCTGAAGCGGCCGTGGGTGCGCGGCCGGCATGCCCGCGGTGCCTCCGGCAGCGCGCTTACTGTCGCCGTCGCTAGTGTTGAACAGTGACGGGCGGTCGTCGTGTCCCCGGGCTCGATGCATGACCTCGAGAACTACGCTTGCTCGTCTCATGACGATGATCGCGTTGATGGCGGCCGTGGCCGGCTCGGGCGAGCGGCGCTAGATGTTCGAGAAGATCATCGTCGGGTTCGATGGCACCGACACCGGCGCAGACGGATTAGTTCTAGCGGTCGGACTTGCAAAAGCGTTCGCTAATGAGCTTCTTGTCGCCTACGTCTACGATGCGAAGCTCAGCGCGGCGTCCAGAGAAGCGGCCGCAGAGCTCTCCAGACACGCCCATGAAATCCTCAAGGGCGCGCGCGAGCGGGTGAGCCAGAGTCTGGCGGTTGACTTTCGCGCACAGCCGGCGGGCTCGCCTGCGCAGGGGCTCAACGACCTCGCCGTAAGTGACCGTGCCGATCTGATCGTGCTCGGATCACGTCGATTGGGGCCTTGGACGAGGGAAGCCCTGGGCGGGGTGAGCCAGGAGGTCATGCGCGGGGCCTCGCGCGCGGTGGCGGTAGCACCACGGGGCTATCGCCACACGGGCGGCTTTGTACCGCAAAGGATTCGCGTGGGCTGGATCCCCACCGCTGAGGGCGATCGAGCTCTGGAGGTCGCCTGCTACATGGCCCGCGCTACGGGCGGAAGCGTCGAGTTGGTGACGAGCACAGCGGCAGCAGACACTCTCGAGCAGCGCGCCGAGCGAGCACGCCGCACCGCTGGCGAGACCGTCAAAAAGCTTGGCGCCAAGATCCCAATAGCGGTCAACGCACAGGTGGCAGAGCCAACCGACGTGCTGATCGAGAGCTCGAATCACGTAGACCTAATCGTCCTTGGGTCACGTGGCTACGGGTCAGCGCGCACCATGCTGGCCGGGAGCACCTCGGCAAGCGTGGTGCCGGGAGCGCAATGTCCGACCCTTGTCCTGGCCGCGGCCCCGGACACCGCGACGACCGCATAACCGGGGCTCAACAGCTCTCGGTATCGACAGCATGCCAACCGAGCCCATTGCTCCGTGATGCTCCGCGGAGGAAAGCCAAATTCCGCCGACGCGGGCGACCACGCAAAAGGGGAGGGTGGCGACTCGGGTCGCCGCCCTGATAGGCGGGGTCGATCAGCGGCGGGGTTGGTTCGGCGAGCTCTGGCACTGCTGCTTGCCGGAGTCGTCCTGTACGGCGTCGCGCCGGCGATCCTGGATGTGCTCGGCGCCTACCGCCGCCTCAAGGACGTCGACCCCGCCTGGTGGATCGTCGTGCTCGGGACCTCGGTGGCGGGGACGTGGTGCATGTGCGCGGTGCAGCGCCTCGCTCTGCGCGGCGCTGCCTGGTTTCCGGTGGCCAGCTCACAGTTGGCCGGCACCGCTTTCAGCAAGGTGGTCCCGGGTGGCTCGGCGGCGGCCGCTGCGCTCCAGGCCCGGATGCTCGCGCAGGCGGGCCTCACGCCGGCTGCGATCGGCACGGGACTGACGGCCGGCGCCTTGCTGCTGCTGGCCGCGCTCGCCGGACTGCCGCTGCTGGCGCTTCCGGCCGTGCTGCTTGGTCGCCACATACCCGACGGGCTGCTAGAGACCGCCGGCATCGGCCTGGCTGTATTCCTTGCCCTCTTCCTGGTGGGGGCTGTGCTGCTGGTCAACGACCGCGTGCTCCGGGCCGTGGGCCGCGCGCTCGAGGCTGCCGAGCGCAGGTTGCGGCAGCGAACGGCGCCGCCTGGGGCCCTGCCTCAGCGGCTCTTTGACGAACGCGATCTTTTGCGGCGCTCGCTGGGCAGGGCCTGGCCGTGGGCCGTTGCGACCGCCGCTGGCCGCTGGATCTTCGACTTCCTTTGCCTGTACGCAGCGCTGCTCGCCGTGGGTGCACGGCCGCCCCTATACGTCGCGCTCTTGGCCTACTGCGCCGCGCAGCTGCTCGGTCAACTTCCGCTCACCCCCGGAGGCCTGGGCGTCGTCGAGGCCGGCCTCACGGGGACGCTCGCCCTCGCCGGGGTTCCCGCCGCGCCGGCGGCGCTGGCCACGCTCGCCTATCGCCTGGCGACGTACTGGCTCCCGCTGCCCGTCGGGCTCGGCGCATGGGTCTGGCACCGCCGACGCTATGGCGCCACGACGATACCCCGCGCGCTCGCGAGCACGCGCTGAGTTCAGCGCGGATCGCAATACTGCCTCGATGCGGGTGATCGTGGTTGGCGCCGGGGCGGTGGGATCGGCCGCGATCGAGTCCCTGTCAGACCACCACCAATGCGTGGCGATCGATCTCAGCGCGGAGCGCCTGAAGGATGTCTCGGACGCCTTCGACGTTCGGGTCGTGCAGGGCGATGGCGCCGGCCGGGAGGCGCTTGAGCAGGCCACGGTCGGAGAGGCCAATCTGGTCTTGGCCTGTACCGCGCGGGACGAGGCCAACCTCGTCACGGCGATGCTCGTGAGGCGTCTCTCCAACGCGTGCACCGTGGTCCGCACCGCCGACATGGCCTACCTCGAGACCTGGCGCAGCGGTGACCTGGATGTGGACTTCATCGTCTCAAGCGAGTTTGAGACCGCCAGCGCCGTGGCGCGGGTGGTGGGCGTCCCGGGCGCACGCCAAGCGGATTTCTTTCTGGACGGCGAGATCCAGGTGCTCGAATTTGACCTCTCGCGGCGAGCGCCGCCAGCGCTCTGCGAGCGCCCTCTGTCGGAGTTGACGCTTCCCTTGCAGTCGCGCGTCGTAGCGATCGTCCGCGAAGGCCGGCAAATCACGCCCGATGGGCACGAAATGCTCCTCCCCGGCGACCGCGTGATCGTGATCGGATCGCGCGCGGCGGCGCGGCAGTGGAGTGGGCTGCTGGTCCACGGCGACCACGCGCTCGGTGACGTGGCGCTCTTCGGTGGAGCTCGCCTGGGCGCGACGATCGCGCGCGTCTTGCTCGACCGCGGCATCCGCGTTCGGCTGATAGTTCCGGACCCTCTGCGGGCGCGTGAGCTCTCCGATGCCCTCCCTCGCGCCCGCATTTTCAACGCCTCGGGATTTGACCGCGGCTTTCTACGCCGCGAGCGCATCGGCCAGGCGACCGCGGCCGTCTTTGCGCTAAGCGACGACGCGGAGAGCCTTTATGCGGCTGTGCTAGCCCGGGTCCACGGCGCTCAGTTCACGATCGCGATCCTCAAAGATCGCGAAGCGGCGGAGGTGTTCGACTCAGCCGGGATCGACGCGGCAATCGACCCGGCCGCCGAGACAGCGGAGGTGATGGTGCGCTTCGCGCATGACCCCCGGATAAGTCAGATCGCAATGCTTGACGAGGATCGCTTCGAGGTCTTGGACATAGAGGTGCGTTCGGATAGCCGGCTTGTCGGTAGACCACTGGAGGAGCTGTCGCCTACGAGCGGCGTGGTGGGTGCGATCGTGCGCGCAGGGGAGACTTTGTTCCCCGACGGGGAGCAGCAGCTGCGGGCTGGCGACCGCGTAATCGTGCTGGCGCAGCGACGGCGCGTCGGAGAGGTGGAGCGCGCGCTCTGAGCCCGGCAGTTAACTTCGGCCGCCGCGCGCAGGCACGCCTCAGGCGGCTGCGTCCAGGCGTCGATGTCTTGCCTGCGCTTGACCTGGTCGGTGCGGTGCTCAAATGGCTCGCGCTCTCGTTCGCGGCCCCGCTGGCAGTAGCGCTCGCAGACGGCGAGGCGGTGCTTCCCTTCGTGCTGGCTGGGCTGGCCACGCTTGCGGTTGGCCTGGCCTTGGACCGTTTGACGCCCGATCGTGCCGGCTCGCCACTCGGCCCCCGCGAGGTCTTCTTGGTAGTGGCGCTGGTGTGGCTGTTGGTTCCGGCCTTCGGCGCGCTTCCATTTCTGTTCGGCGGGGTTAAGCAGCTCACGGCCCCAGTCGACGCGTACTTCGAGGCCATGTCGGGCTTCACGGCCACGGGCGCGACCGTCTTGACGCATGTGGAGGCGCTACCGCGGGCGATGCTGTTCTGGCGCCAGCTGACTCACTGGATCGGAGGGATGGGCATCATCATCCTGGCCATCGCCGTGCTACCGCGACTGCGCGTCGGAGGCCGGCAGCTGCTGCAGCGGGAATTGCCGGGTCCAAGCGAAATCGAGCCCCTGGGCGCGGGCGTGCGCGAACTCGCGCGGCGACTGTGGAAGGTCTACCTGGGCGTGAGCGCGGCGGGAATGCTGCTACTGGCCGCAGTCGGTTGGAGCGGGCTGGATCGGTCGATGACGCTGTTTCAGGCCTTCTCGCAGGCGACCTCCGCGGTTGCGCTCGGCGGGTTCTCCCCGCGTGCGGACTCCGCTCGGGGGTTCTCCCCGGTCTCACAGTGGATCATCTGCGCGCTGATGGTCACCGCCGGGGTGAATTTCCTGCGGCTGCACCGACTGGTGGTCCTGCGACGAGTGCGCGAGTTCGCACGCGATGAGGAACTGCGCCTATACCTCGCGCTGTTGGTCGCCGGGAGCACGGTGGTGGGTATCGAGCTGTTCGCGAGCAACGCGGTCCACGGAGTGGAGCCGGGCGTCCGCGCAGCCGTCTTTCAGGCCGTGTCGGTGATGACCACAACGGGCTTCGCGACGCTCGACTGGACGAAGTTGGGATCGCTGGTCACTCTCACGCTGCTGCTGCTGATGTTCGTGGGGGCATCGTCTGGTTCGACGACCGGGTCGATCAAGGTGGTGCGCCATCTGATGCTCTTCCGCCTCGCCCGCCGCGAGCTCGACCACGCGCTGCACCCCGACATCGTCGTGCCGGTTCGGGTCAGCGGGAGGGTGATCGATGAGGCTGCGCTGCGCTCGGCGATGATGTTCGTGGTGCTATACGGGCTCGTGTTCGCGCTCGGCGCGCTGAGCTTGGTGCTGGATGCCCAGCGTGCGGGCGGCCAGCTGGGCGCGTTTGAGGCCCTGGGCGCGGCGGCGTCGTGCCTCGGCAACGTAGGCCCTGCCTTCGGTGGCGCCGGTCCGTTCGGCTCCTACGCCGGCTTCAGCGAGCTCTCGAAGGTAATGCTGTCGATCTTGATGCTGCTCGGGAGGGTCGAGATCGTGCCCATCGCCGTGCTGTTCACCCGCTCCTACTGGCGCCGGTGAGCGGCCGTAGGCTTCGCTGATGGCCCCAAACAGGACCAAATCGACAATTCGCGACCCCACCGTCGACCAGGACCTCCTGCTCTGGGTGGGCGGGGAGCCCCTCGCCGTGCGCGCCGCCGACGCCAAGCGGATCCGCGATATCGCCGCCGAGCTGGCGATGGGCTTCGACCGCCTGGCCCGGATCGGGTCGGCCGTGTCCGTCTTCGGCTCGGCGCGGACACCGCCGGCGCATCCTCACTACTCGTTGATGCGCCGGATAGGCGCGGAGCTGGGACGCGCAGGCTATGCCGTCATCACCGGCGGCGGGCCGGGGCTGATGGAGGCCGCCAACCGCGGCGCACAGGACGGGGGTGCGCTGTCCGTCGGCTGCAGCATCGAGCTCCCCTTCGAGGAGGCGCCAAATGACTATCTCGACATCGAGGTTCGTTTCCGCCACTTCTTCACGCGCAAAGTAATGTTCGTGCGCTACGCCAGCGCGTTCGTGATCGGTCCCGGGGGCTTCGGAACGCTGGATGAGCTTTTCGAGGCGCTGACGCTGATCCAGACCCGGACCATCCGCGACTTTCCAGCGATCCTAGTTGGCGAGGGCGAGTGGGACGGGCTGCTTGACTGGTTGCGCCAGCGCGCGCTGGCCGACCGCCGCCTCGACTCAAGCGACGTCGACGGCATCAAGACGGTCGCCGATCCCGAAGAAGTGGTCAAGCTCGTGGCCGCCGCGGACGAGCGCCAGCGCGTACAGGCCGAGCGCCGCGGCCCGCCAGACCGGTCGACCTACGTCTCTCCGACAAGCCGCAATATTGCAGACCCGAATCCGTGACCGATCGTGGCAGCTCAGAGACATAGCAGTCGGTGGGCGCCCGTGCGCGAGTGCGTGAGGCTGAGGTCGAATCCGTAGCGGGCGAGCGCGTAGCCGGCCACGACGCCGATGCCGATCGCGAGGCCGGCTGGGATCGCGAAGCGAGCCACCGTCTACACGAGCGATTGAGCCGCCCGCTGCCCGTGCTCGGCGCGAGTGTCAACACGAAGGCGGGATGCCCATCGTGACAGTGGAGACGATCGTGAACTCGCGCGGCAGTGCGGGAAGGTGCCGGTCGAGATCGCCACCGGCATGCCGGCCACCGCCGCGAACACGGCCTTGGTTATGAACAGGCGGGCCACCCGCTGGATGTTGCGCAGGGTCTGGCGCCCTTCGGAGACCATGCTGGCGGGCGCTCTTGTCCGCCCATGTCGAGCCGGAATGGGGGTAGCGATTGGTCATCAGGAGGCAGTAGGCGGCGACGCGGTAGACCCAGCGGTTCATGCCCAGCACGAAGTCATAGATCGGCTTGGGGCAGTGGGCGCTGAACAGCAGGATCACCGCGGCGATCAGCACCATCAGCGCGATCAGGCCAGCGGGCGGGAACTCCCATCCGTTATGCCCACCCCAGAGTTTCCCAGCCACTATCCAAGAACACCGCGAGGATCAGGTAGTGGGGCAGTGCGAGCAGCCACCATTTGACAAGCGCCAGCCCGCGGGAGAGCGACTGGGGATAATCGACCTCCAGCCTGGCCGGCGGTCGGAGACGTCCCGGAGCGTGGACGGCGGGTAGCGATCGGTGCCGAGCGCGCTGTACGCATAGAAACCCACGAGCCAGCTCCATCGCAGAACGCCGACGTTGAACTCGAACAGGCTGCGCGGATAGCGGCCCATGAACAGGATCGCGAAAAACGCGATCACCGAGGTGAGGAGCAGCGCGATCCAGAGCAACACGAGGATCATGTAGCGCGGGATCGCGAGCAGCAACTTGACCAGCCACAGGCCGCGGGTGAGCCGGTGATCGATGGTGCCTTCAATCCGCAGCGGATAACGGGGGAGGTGTCGGCTGTGCTCATGGGATTGCTCGAATCGACGTTGAGGTGCTATTGCCGCAACGCTAGATTCGGCCGATCAACATGACCATGGGTGCTAGTGCGCATCCTGGGGCGTACCGTCTAGTCACCGCTCGAGCCCAGAAGACCAGTCAGACCGCGATGTCCCGCTCGGATCAGCTCAAAGCCCCAGCTCTTCCCGTCGTCCGATCGACGCATGAGGCTGCGCCGGCGCATACTCGGAGCGGCGGGGCGGACCCCAGCGAGACCTCAAGGCGCGCGCTCCCGATGCTGTGGCGAGTGTTCATGGCGAACGCGGCAGTGTTCGTGGTGGCGTTCGCGCTGCTGGCGGTGAGCCCGGTGGAGATCCACGCACGGATCAGGCTGGTCGAGCTGGTGATCCTGCTGGGGGGACTGGTGGTCATGCTGCTCGTGGATCTGTTGTTGCTGCGAGAAGCGCTCAATCCGCTGAGCAGGCTCGCAAGGGTGATGGGGACGATAAATTTGCTGCGTCCGGGGCAGCGAGCGGTCGGCTTCGAGCGCTCGAGCAGCGAGGTGCTGGCGCTCGCGCCGGTCATTTAACGCGATGCTCGAGCGACTGGAGGACGAGCGGCGGCAGGCCTCCGCGCACGCGTTGGCAGCGCAGGAGAGAGAGCGACTGCGGATCGCTCGCGAGCTCCATGACGAGATCGGGCAGGCCCTTACTGCGGTCGCGTTGCGGGCCGAGCTTGCATCGTCGCGCCACCGAACCAATGGCGCGGAGCTCGCCCAGCTCGCGGAGATCGTCCAGCAGACGCTTGAGGAGATCCGCCGGATCTCCAGGGAGCTGCGACCTGAAGCGCTCGACGAGCTGGGGCTGGTCAACGCGCTGATCGCGCTCTGCTCGCGAGTCTCGGAGCAGGGCCACCTGCGCGTTCGCCGTCGCCTGGACGCCTCGCTTCCGACGATGCCGGGCGACGTCGAGCTGGCGATCTTTCGGATCGCCCAGGAGGCGATCACGAACGCGGTACGGCACTCGGGTGCATCGGAGCTGACCCTCTCTTTGACTCGTTCTGACGGCGAGCTCGTGCTGAAGGTCTCAGATGACGGCAAGGGCCTGCCCGAACCCGTCAGCGAGGGAGGCGGGCTCACGGGCATGCGCGAGCGCGCGCTTCTGATCGGCGGTGATCTGCGCATCGAGTCGACGACCGGTGCGGGCGTTGCGGTGACCCTGCGCGTGCCCCTAGCTGAAGGGGGAGAGCGCGGGTGCCGACTCCGCTGAAAACGCGGGTGCTGCTGGCCGACGACCACGCGATGGTTGCGACGGGCTGCGGATGCTGCTAGATGCCCAACCCGACATCGAGGTCGTGGCCGAGGCTGGCGACGGCGCCGAGGCGGTAGGCTGGCGCTTGCCGAGGACGTCGACTTCGCGATCATGGACGTGGCGATGCCGCGCATGACCGGGCTGCAGGCGGTTGCAGAGCTCCATCGTCGCCGACCGGATTTGCGCGTGCTGATCCTGTCCATGTATGACAACGAGCAGTTCTTCTTCGAGGCGCTAAAGGCCGGCGCCTCGGGATACGTGCTCAAGTCGGCGGCCAACCGCGACCTGGTGGAGGCGATCCGTGCCGCGATGCGCGGCGAGCCGTTTCTTCTATCCCAAGGCCGTCACGGCGCTGATCCGCGACTACCTCGAACGCGCGCGCAGCGGCGAGGAGGCCCCGAGGATCCGCTCACGCCTCGCGAGCAGGAGGTGGTCAAGCTGATCGCCGAGGGACACACCAGCGAGGAGATCGCCGAGACGCTGGTGATCTCAAAGAAGACCGTGGAACGACACCGCGCCAACATCCTCGAGAAGCTCGGCATGCGAAACCGCGTCGATCTCACCCGCTACGCGATCCGTCGCGGCCTAGTCGAGCCATAGCAGTTCTGCCCGAATCGCTGCTGCCAGGACGCGGGGCCCGGCCAAGCATCAAAGGAAGCCCGAGGGCCGTGCGCCTTTCGACGCACGGCCCTCGAAGGCGTTTGGGTTACTTGGCGACGTGAATGACGCGCTCCATTCCGAGCTGCGTGTGCTCGCGGCCGTCCTGCGTGTCCATAAAGCACGCGAGCACGTACCAACCGGTGCCGACACGAACGTTGTACTGCTGAACCGCTCCAGGTGAGACCGCGCCCATGAACGTGCCAAACCCGGTCGCCAGTCGCTGTGCCTTGCCGTCCTTGCCGGCCTTGAGGAGCGCCGCGATCTTCTTTGCCCCGCCCTGGTTGCGGGCCTTGATGTACATCGTCATGTGCACGACAAAGCCGTCGTTGGTGAAGCGGACGAACTCCTTGGGATGCAAGGTCACGGCGCCGCGGTAGGCGAAGTCGATCGCCCGGATGCTCGCCGGCGCCTTGGGCAATGCGGCTGGATGCCGCGAGCGAGCGATGTCGAACTCGGTGTGCGGCCACTTCGCCGGGTTGTTGCCCTCGGTATCGACGGCGATGTAGTGTCCCGGTGCGAGCTTCGTTTGAGCGGTCTTGACGCCCCGTGCGACCTCGATGTCGAACGCGATCGCGCCGTAGGGCCGCAGGTAGTTGGGGTCGCCGTGGTGGCGCCCGACGGCGGCGAGCGCTTGCTCGTAGGTGACGACGGGCTTCAGCCTGATCAGCGTCGGCGCACCCATCTTCTTCCCGCTCACGCTGGTGGTGATGTTGACCGCGCCCGAGACCTTCTTGCCCGACACATGGACGGACTTGCCAGCCAACCCAAGGTGGATGGTGGGCAGCTGTGATCCGGCCGCGCTGACGCCGCCTGCAAGCGCCAGCGCCCCGACCACGGCAGCCGTACCGCCGGCACCGGCAAGTGATGCAAATCGCTTCACAAAGCACTCCTCTCGTATGACCAATAGACCTCAGGTCCCCAACAGGTCGCCAGGGTCACGAGGTGAGCCGTCGCTCACAATGGGGACAAACACCCATGTGCCCTGCCCACGCAGCGAGGTCACCCTCCTGCGTCGGCGTCGCCGGAGCGAGCACGCCGTGGCACTGAGGATTCGACTCGCAGCGGGCGTGTCGGCCAGCGGGCGCTGCGGTCGCCCATCTCCGGCCAACCTGTAGTGAGTTGGTCGTAGATGGGGGTGGGCACCCATTCCGGTAAGCGGCCCTGCGCGCGAAGCTGGTCTCGACCCAATGAAGGAGAGCCAAATGTTCACCGTGGCCCCTGCCCCCGCCCCGCGCGGGATCGAGCGCTCGGACAGCTCGCTCGAACGAATCCGGTTGCTTGTCGTCGATGACCACGCCGCGGTCCGCGCCGGCCTGCGCGACCTGCTCGAGGACGAAATCGACTTCGAAGTGGTGGCAGCAGTCGCGAGCGCAGAGGAGGCGATGATGGTCGCGGAGCGCGAGCGCGTCGACGCCGCGGTGGTCGACTACCAGCTGGGTGGCCGCAACGGCTTGTGGGTCAGCCGCAAGCTCAAGCGACTCCCGCGCCCGCCCTCCGTGCTGATCTACTCCGCCTACACCGATGGCGTGCTCGCGGCGGCGGCGGTTGTCGCCCAGGCCGACGGGGTCGTGAGCAAGGGTGGCCTTGGTGGCGATCTGTGTGCGGCGATTCGCAGCGTCGTCGGCGGCCGGCAGGTGTTGCCGCCGCTGCCGGCTTGGATCGCCGAGACCCTACGACGTCGCTTCGACCATCAGCAGCAGGCGATCTTCGGCATGTTGCTTGCCGGCATCGAGCCGGGCGGGATCGCACAGACGCTCGACCTCTCCGCGGCGGGATTGGAGTCGCGGCTGCAGGCCATGCTGCGCCGGCTCGAGGGCGGCCACCCCGAGCCGCTCAGACCGTGGGTGGACACGCCCGATGCGGCCTGAAGTTGTGGCCCGATGTCCGCGGACCGCGCGCTCGTGCGACGGCTCGCGCTCGAGATGAAGAGGCTTCGGTGACCACGGCCGCCCCGCGCCGTTATGTGCCGCTGCTGCACCGCGTGGCGATGCTCAACGTGCTGCTCGTGGTCGCGGCGGTCGCCGTGACGGTCGTGGTGCTGGCGCCGCGGAAGCTCTCTTCGTTTGCGATCGACGAGGAGGTCTTGGTCATCGCGGTGGCGGTCGCGCTGGTGGTCCTCGTCAACGTGCTTGTGCTGCGGCGGGTTGTCGGACCGGTGCAGGCGCTCACCGCGCTGGCTAGGCGGGTCGACCTCACCAGCCCGGGCCAGCGGATGCCCGCCGCTGAACCTTCCTCGGAGGCCGGTGAGTTGGCTCTTACCTTCAATCAGATGCTCGCGCGGCTCGAGGCCGAGCGACGCGAGTCCACAGGCCGCGTGCTGGCCGCACAAGAAGCGGAGCGGCTGCGGATCGCCCAGGAGCTGCACGACCAGATCGGCCAGGAGCTGACCGCGGTGCTGCTCGGCCTCTCCCGGGTCCAGGGTCGGGCTTCGCCCGAGCTCCGGGCGGACCTCTCGGCCGTAGAGGAGGTGGTGCGAGCAAGCCTTGAGGACGTACGCCGGATCGCGGTTGAGCTGCGACCGGAGGCGCTCGATGACCTCGGCTTGGAGAGCGCGCTCGCGGTGCTAGCCGACCGCTTCTCCGAGCGCCTCAGCCTGGAGGTCAAGCTGGCAGTCTCGCCGGGTCTGCCGCAGCTGGGCCGAGACGTCGAACTGGTGGTGTACAGGGTGGCCCAGGAGGCGCTCACCAACGTCGCCCGCCACTCAGGCACCGACCGCGCCGAGCTGAGACTCGTAAATCACCCCACAGGGCTGACGCTGACGGTCCGCGACCATGGACGCGGCCTCGCCGCCCCAGCCGCACCCGGAACCGGTATGCGCGGCATGCGCGAGCGCGCGATGCTGATCGGCGCCAGCCTCGAGATTCGCAACCACGACACCGAAAAAGGCTGCGAGGTGCGCCTCGACGTGCCGCTCGATGACGCGCGCTGACGCCGCTCAACTCTCGCATCCCCGCTTACCGACGATCACGCCGTACTCGGCCACTGGCTACGCATGGTCCTCGACGCCCAAGCGGACCTGGAGGTCGTGGGTCGAGGCGGGCGATGGCGTCGATGCTGACCCAACCACGCCGGGGCAGGCAGTGGATTGGCGAATCTCCTCGTCGAGACTCCTGCTCCTCTGATGGGGTCTTGACGCGCCCGGAAATGGGCTGCAGGCCCCATGGACCCCTAGTTGGCGCTTCGGCATGCTGGGGCAATCCCTTCCCCGACCCGAGAGGAGGCATCGATGCGACAGATGATCACTCCGAACCTCTTGTTCGACACAGAGGCCCAGGACGCGGCGGACTTCTATACGTCCGTCTTTCCCAACTCACGCACTCTCAAGGTGTCGCGCTACCCCGAAGGTGGGCCAAGGCCAGCGGGCATGGTTATGGCCGTCGAGTTCGAGCTAGACGGCGAACGATTCACAGCGCTCAACGCGGGACCGGAGTTCGAGTTCGACGAGGCCGTCTCGTTCGAAATCGCCTGCGAGACCCAGGAGGAGGTGGACTATTACTGGGAGCGACTCTCCGAGGGTGGAGCGCAAGGGCAGTGCGGGTGGCTGAGAGACAAATACGGTGTGTCCTGGCAGGTCGTGCCGGCTGATATGGCAGAGATCTTCTCTTACTCCGATCCGCAAGCCGCCGGCCGGGCGATGCAGGCGATGCTCGGGATGCGCAAGCTCGACATCGCCGCGCTCCGCAATGCCGCAGCCGGTCTCGCAGGCTACCCGCACGCGGCGTGATGCCGAAAGTCCGAACGGGTCGCGCTGCGCGCGACGTATTCCCGCTCGTCCACCCAAGCACAGGCGCAGCCGAGTGCCGCGTCCCCGGCGGCGCCTAAAACGCGGCCGCGTCGCGGGCTAGCGGCGATGCCCGACCGGTCGCGCATCTATCTTCCCTGGCCGGTCGCCCGCTGTGCGACTCGGAAGCCGGGCGACGAGGGAACGATCGACGATGAGGTCGCGCGGCTCAACGGAGGCGGCCATGAGCCGCCGGTGATCGGCGTGCAGGCGCGCCTTGGCGGCCGCGACGTGTTCGTGCCGATCAGCCGGATGGGCTGGATCGCGGGCATATCCAAGCTCAATCGATGATGCCGCCACTTCGTGCTCCTCGCTCGGCCCGCATGGTCGACCGGTCGCGAGCTCGCCATGTTGACACTGCGCGGCTAGTCGGCGTGGCGGTGGTCCTGCTGATCGTCAAAGCGATCCAGCTTGGGGGAGGCTGAGACCCGCAGCCTGCAAGAAGTTGCGTCGGCTATTCACCAGCGGTGCCGTGCCGCTGAGGAGAGTCGGTGGCGCTGCCAGCCACGTGCAGGACGGAGCGCGGAACCACCAGCAGCGGACAGCGGGCGATGCGCACCAGCGTCCGCGAGGTGCTGCCGTGCACCAGCCGTCCAACGGGTCCGTAACCGCGAGAGCCGACCACGAGCAGGTCAAACGAGGCGGCCCATAACGCCAGCTCCTGGGCGGGATCGCCGTATGCGGCATCAGCTTGGACGCTACCGACGGCGGAGATTCGCTCGCGCGCCTCGTCCACCAACGCCGCGATCGCGGTGCCGTCAAAGGCAGTGCTGCCTCGATACACGGACGTCGGCACCGAGACCACCTCGAGCGCGGCGAGATTCGCTTCAAGCCCGGCGGCAAGCGCCCTGGCCGTTGCGAGCGCTTGCTCGCTCTCGGGGGATCCGTCGTAGCCGACAGCGATGTTCCGAATCGCAACCGGCGTCTCGGCAAACCCGGCGGGAGCGAGCGCGATGGCGCACGGCGCGCCGTCAAGCGCGGCGCGCGCATTGTCTCCGATGAAGACCCGCCCAAGCAGCCCGCGGTGCGATGACCCCACGACCACCAGGTCGGCGCCGAGCAGTTCGGCAAGCTCGTGCAGTCCCCGTCCTACCGACGTGGAGCCCGCAGAGCGAAGCTCGGCGTCGATGTCCGCTTCCTTGCTCGCCGCTTGAAGCAGTTGCCCCGCATGCTCGGAATCGGCGGCCTCGTTTTCGCTGATGTATCCCCGCCAAACGCGAGGGTCACCGGGAAAGATGTAGACGTGCACCAGGGTGATATCGCCATCCGCGGCGCAGAGCGCGCGCGCCAGCGCGATCGCGTCGAGACCCAGCCGATGCTCGTCCACGCCAACGAGGACTTTCCTGAACATGCCTTCTGCTCCTGACGTCTTACGGTCCTAAATTGAGCGGCTAGACCCTATATCGAAACTCCCCATGCGTGGAGGTGAACTCGAGTCGAGGCGGGGCCCCAGCATCTCCTTCTGAGAGCGCGCCGAGCAAGGATGACTCCAATTATCGCACCCGAGACGCGAGCGGTGCCTGTCGGAGCCGGGGGCTCGATGGCTTGTCGATCGGCCATCCGTGCTCCTCCCACGTCCCGACTCCCCCATCGGTCACGTGGATGACATGCAGCGGCGCCCTGGCGCGACAGCATTGATGCGGCCACGGCACTTCGCTGACCGGAGGAGCAGATTGCGGCCATCGGCTTCCCCGGGTCGACCCCCTCCGGCATTTCCCGAATGTCGTGATATGGAGCATTAATCGAGCCGGGGATGTGCCCCTCCTCCCATTCGGCCTGCTCCCGAACATCGATCACCTGCATCTCGCCGAAGCGCGCATGCAGACCAGGCACGGCGAGACGCGTGGTGGTTTGAGTCGGCCGCCTCTCCTGCCGCCAGCTGGTCATGCCGCCGCCTAGATAGCCAGCGATGTTGCGGATCCCGACGGCGGCAGCGAGCCGTGCGGCCCAGACGGCATCCTCATCGTCTCGGCCTATCAAAACAACGAGCTGGTCTCGGTCCGCGATCCAGGCCAGCTTCGTGCCGAACCCCGCTCGGATCGAAGGATTGCACAACCGCTCCCGGAATATGGGCGTCGTCGTACTGGATATCGGTGCGAACGTCGATGATGCAGTGCTCCCTCCGCGCGCTTGCGCTCCACCTGGCGAGGTGTGAGTGAGTGGAGCTCGGCGCTCGCCGGCCTGCGAGCGGGCCCCGGTTCAGAGCGACGATGGCCTCGAAGTTAGGTGGCTGCGGTCCGAGCTTCGAGGTGGTCTCGCCGAACGAAGGCATCTTCGTCTCGCAGCTGCAGCGCCCGGTTGTGCGCAAGCTCATAGGCGATGGTCGAGCAGACCTTCATGTCCATGCCCGGCCCTCCGCAGAGCGAACCGCCGAGATGGCCGGGCCAGATCTCGCACTCGCCGGGCAGCAGCGAGCAGCTTCCGGTGCAGCGAGCGGAAGATCTGGGCGGCGCCCTCGATCTTGTCCACCGCGAGGTCCGGGTCGGGCGGTGTCTCCCACGAACAACGAGTCCCCGGTCAACACGGCCCAAGGCTTGTGGCCCGCGAGCGCGGTCGACCAGCGCGAATGCGGTGTGCTCGGGGCGGTGACCCGGCGTGTGCATGGCCCGGACCGTGACCATCCCGAGCCTGAGTTCCCAACCGTCGTCAAAAGCTTCGTGCGGGTATGCGGGCTCGGCGAGGCGGTGAACATGAATCTTGGCGCCGGTCGCCGCGGCCAGGCGGCAGTGGCCCGAGACGTGGTCAGCGTGATTGTGGGTCTCAAGCACGTGCTCGATCTGCACGCCCAGATAGCGCGCCAGCGACAGGTAGTCCCCGATGTGGAGCTTCGGATCGACCACCGCCGCGATGCCTTCGCGCTCGTCGCCGACCAGATAGGAGGCACACCCGAGGTCGTCGTGGATGAGCTGTCGAAAGATCATGCCTTGCCTGGACCCATGCGTGAACTGCCCATGATGAGGCTTCTCGACGCCGGTTGTCATTTGCCCCGTTGACGCATCGCCCTGCCCCGGTGCCGGGCGCCGAGATGCGTCGAACGGCGGCGGCCGGGGGATAGCATCGCTCCCATGAGTCGGTGGCGGAGACGGATCGCCGGCTTGCAGCGCGCGTCGAGCTGCCGCATGCTGCTGTTGGCCACGCTGACCGTGGCGTTGAGCGCGTGTGCGGCGGTTCCTCGAAGCACTCCTCGAGCACAACGTCGTCGACACCGCCTGCCGAAAACCAGGCTGCGCTGGTGGCGGGCGGCATTCCCAAGGTCGTCGATCGCGTCGAATCGGAGGTCGTGACCGTCCTGACACGCGGGGGCGTCGGTAGCGGCGTCATCTACCGCTCGAGCGGGATCATCCTCACCAACGAGCATGTGGTGCGTGGAAAGACGACGGTTGAGATCGCGTTCGCCGACGGGCGGCGGGAGCCCGGCCGCGTAATAATGGGCGTACGCGGACATCGACCTCGTCGCTTGGCCGGGTCGATTCGCGAGGGCCTTCCCGCGGCGCGCTTCGAAGATAGCGCTGCCGCCCGTCCGAGCACTGGCGATCGTACTCGGCAGCCCCCTGGGGGTCCAGAACTCGGTCACCGCAGGGATCGTCACCGGCCTTCACCGGTCGATTCCAGGATCGGCGCGAAAATCTGCCGCGCTGGGTGGACCTGATGCAGACCGACGCGCCGATCTCGCCCGGAATCCCCGCTGCCCTCGGTCGAAGCCAGGCACCTTCGGGGCGAGATGACTTGGCAACAGACCCGGCCATGTCGCCCTTGCCTCTTTTTTTACCCCGTACGCGCCGTTTGCGGTAGGCATTGCTCCCACCCCGCTGGCTGCCAAGGCGATGCGCTCATATCGTCGACGATCTCAGCGCCCGGATGAGCGCCGTGGGCAGCGCCAAGCGTGTACCTGAACTTCGCCCAGACACTTCGGAAGCGCGGCGCTATGGAGCGAGCACGGCTCCCGGCGTCTGTGCCAGATCAAGGACCGCTGTGACCCCCGACAACCTGTTCCGCTCATACCACCCGATCCCGCCGGCGTGAACCGCACGCCCCGCCCGCGGGGAAATGAGGGCCAACACCCATTCCGCTCCGGTACCCGACCGCCAAGACTCAATCAAACGAGCCGTGATCTCGTGGCTCCGAGTACGCGCCGAAGGAGCATCGCGAGCCAAGTGAGGGAGACACTCCCTGATGAAGGAGACCTGACATGGAGTCAATGACAACCGCAACCGACACCCTGAGGCGCTTCGACGCCTCGCAGGGCCCACGCAAGCTCGTGCCCCACGCGGGCAAGACTGTCGATCTCGGCTCGGTGGGGGTGGGTTCATGGCGTGGAAAGAGGAGACGGGGGGCGGGTTCTCGCTCCCCGAGCACCCCATCCCACCCCGCACCCTGGTGGCCCCGCTGCACCGTCACTCCAACGAGGACGAATACAGCTTCGTCCTCGAAGGGCGGATGGGTGCGATGCTCGGGGAGGAGGTGTTCTACGCCGAGGCCGGCGAGTTCGCCTTCAAGCCTCGTCGCCAATGGCACACCTTCTGGAATCCGGATGATGCGCCCTGCCGCATCCTGGAGATCATCTCTCCAGGAGGGCTCGAGCGCTACTTCGACGAGCTGGCGGCCGCGATGCAACAGTTTGACTTCGAGCCGGCCCAGATGGCGGAACTCGCCATCCGCTACGGACTCGAGTTCGAGCCCGAGAGCGTGCAGCGACTGTGCGCCGAGCACGGGCTGGAGAGCCCGCTGCTCCGCCCGGGCGTGAGCTATTGACCGGCCGAGCGAGCGACGCAAGAACTTGGGCCGGGGAATATCCGGCCTAAGCGGTCAGGGAATGTGCCCCCACTCCCTGGCCACCGGGGGGTCGGGACGGACCCCGGCCCTCCGGCCCTTCGCCAGCGAGGTCAGCTCCGCGAGGCTGGGTCGAGGCGGGCAAGGCCAGCTCTGCACAAGCAGCGGGAGCTGCAGGCGCTGATTTGAGTTCCGGGAGCCACTCGAGAACGTTGGATCCGTGGCGTCAAGCGGACCATCAGATACCTAGTCATTGCGGTGCACGAGGGTCGGCATTTCCCCGCCGTATGTGATCATCACGCCGCGCCGGCGAGACGCAGCTATGGAACCGGACAGCTGTACGAAAGGCACGGGCCCTTCTACGGCCGCTGGCGCACCTCCGAAGGGCGCAAGCTCAACCAAAGGGTCGGGCGGGCGCACAGCCCCGGCTCCTCCGATGGCCTCACATGGTCCCGTGCCGAGCGGACATTTCGCAAGATGCAGGAGGCCGAGGAGAGGTGGCCATCTCGCCGCCCGGGTCGTAGCGCCAGACCATTTCCGTCCAGACCCCCTTCGCTTACATCCCGAGTCTGGATGAAAATGAAGCTTACCCCCGGTCGCAGAGCGGCCCATAGTGAGCTGAATATCGGTCACGATCGCAAGCACCGGATGGTGCGTGGTCCTCAGCGTGGCATCGCTCGCCAGCAATGACAACGATCGCGCCGCCAGAGCCTGTGGTGCCCTTGACCTCGATATGCGCAGTGGCTGTGAGATCCCAAGGAGACTCGCGGCTTGCATCCCTTAACCGCATAGCCTCGAGGCCGACCGTCCCTGGCCGGTAAGCAGCCGGGAGCTCGGCGTGCCATCCCGGCGCGATCAAGCGCGTTGGACGCGCGAGCTCGTGCTCGAGGCGATGCGCGACTGGAGGAGCGCTACGGGCGGCTGCCCTCCTCGTACGACTGGTCGCGCACGCACGGGGGGACATGCGGCGGAGACGCGCTCCGCCGCTTGGACCAAGGGCAGTGCCGGCGACGAGCGCCGTAACCAAGCTGTTTGGGACGTGGGCAGGCGCGCGCGGCGGCGATTAGCGTGAAAACTGCTTCTCAGCGGGGCGAGCGAGAGGCGACGTAGTACCTCAGAACCAGAGCGCCTGTGCGGAAACCGAGAACACGATCCGGCTCTCAGCGCCCGTCGAGTCCCACAACTCGTAGCGAGAACGGCTGATGACACGAGACCCCGTCCGCCTCACGGTTGATGGCGCTCCGAGAAGAGATGCTGCGGCTGCCGATCCGCCGTCTGGGCACCTCACATCGCGGGACGTGGAGGCTATCGCGGAAGCCACCGCCAAGAAGGTCATCGAACTTGTCCGCGAGTCCGGACGGACCTTCGGGCTCGTCGACGCGCACGAGCTCGCAGTGGCTCTCGGCGTCTCACTCGATTACGTGTACTCGCATGCTGTAGAGCTCGGAGCGATGCGGCTCGGCTCCGGGCCCAAGGCGCGCATCCGGTTTGATCTCGACTGGGCGCGCCGGGCGCTCGAAGCTCGCTCGGCACGCGCAGCCGGGAGGCGGGCCAGATAGGCGCGGGGCACGGGTGTGCTGACCTCATGGCGTCTCGCGGGGCGCGACGAGAAAAGACCCCTACGACGAGACTCAGCTCCCTACGTGGGCAGAGCGCTGTGCGACGATGACGCCGATGGCTCGAATTTCACGCGGCCACGTGTTCGAGCGGCCCTGGTCCGACGGGGAGACCGTCAGCTACGGCGCGCAGGTACGTGCATACGGTCGCTACGAGAAGGTCACCTTCGGCACCAGCAAGCAAGGCTGGAACCGGACGCGGGCGGAGCTCGAGGCCGAGCGAATCATCCAGCAGATCGAGCGTGGCACGTGGGTCCCGCCGCGGTTCGAGCCGCCGGAGGAACGCCACGCGCGGACATTGGCGGCGCTGGGCGCGCAGGTAGATGAGACCTTTCACGCTTTCGCGCAGCGCTGGTGGCGCTCCAAGCAGCTGGATCTCGCCAAAAAGACCCTCTTGGACTACGGCTGGCGGCTCGGCTACCTCGACCGGTTCTTCGGCCGGTATCGACTGAGCGAAATCACACCCCAGCTGGTCGATCGCTTCCGAGACGAGCTCGCCGAGCAAGCACATACGATCCGCCTTGCGCAGGCGCGCGCGGCCGAGCGGAAGGGTGGGAAGCCCTTGATGGAGACGGCGATGGACAAGCGCGGTCGCACGTACGAGCGCCGCCGCCGGCCGCTGTCGAACACCGCTATCAACATGCTGATCACCCTGCTCGGGCAGATCCTCCAGCAGGCCGTCGACTACGAGCTGATCGACCGCAACCCGGTGCGTGTGGGCGGGCGCTCGGCGCGGTTTCTGAAACGTGCACGCCCGAACCGCAGCTTTCTTGAGGTGGATGAGTTCCTTGCATTGCTCGAAGCAGCGAGTGAGATCGAAGCCGAGGCGCCAAGGAACCGCCGCGGCCTGGGCCGGCGCGCGATGGTGGCGACGCTCGGGCTCGCGGGTTTGCGGATCGGCGAGATGGTCGATCTGCGCGTTGCGCAGGTCGATCTTCAGCGTTGCCGCCTTAA
Organism: uncultured Solirubrobacterales bacterium; assembly: GCA_963808655.1. Taxonomy (GTDB): domain Bacteria; phylum Actinomycetota; class Thermoleophilia; order Solirubrobacterales; family Solirubrobacteraceae; genus Palsa-465. Next base: position 18,646 of record CAWEGZ010000014.1, on the reverse strand, counting down.
GCTCGCCGACGCGAAGACGGAGGCCGGCGTGCGTGAGGTCGAGATCACCCTCTACCTACGCGACGAGCTGCTCGCCTACGCGATGGACCGTCGCGCGCGCGGGCTGCCGCTCGGCCTGACCGACCACTTCTTCGGCACCGCGACGGGCAAGCGCCGCGACCCCGACCGCTTCCGGGACCGCATCCTCGCCCGCGCGGTCACGCGCGCGAGCGCAAATCGAGAGGCGAGCGGGCTGCCGCCCTTGCCCGCGATCACGCCGCATTCGCTGAGGCGGACGTGGGCGACGTTCTGCGCGATGGGCGGACGCGACCCGAAGTGGGTCGCAGCCCAGATCGGGCACGTCAACCCGAAGTTCACCTTCTCGGTCTACCAGCAAGTGGCCACCCGCCGTTACATCGACGAGCAGGCCGTGTGGGCGCTGATGCGCTTCGCGGACGAACCGGCTGAGCGCGCCCCCAGCCGCCAGATCACGCGTCTACAGAGGGACGATGCGCGTGGCTCTGGGAGCACTGCCAAGGGCGAGTTCGACCTCGATCTCGAACGTCTTAACGACCCCGGCGCCTCTCCGGACGCTGGCGAATAAGCGCGCCGGGGCGATGCTCGATTAATGCCGCCATTAACGCCGCGGACCGATTTCGAGGACTTCGCATTCGGCGATCGGCGTGGGTCGAGGGCTAGCAAAAAACCCCGCTTTTGCGGGGCTTTTACGAAGCGGCTGAAGGGACTCGAACCCTCGACCTTCTGCATGGCAAGCAGACGCTCTAGCCAACTGAGCTACAGCCGCGCGTCGGCGCCAGTATAGCCCTGGGGGTATGCCCGGCTGTGCGGCTGGCCGCGGCGTCTAGACCCGTGAGAAGCGAGCCGCTCTGCGAAGAGAGACCTCGGTTCTGGCCGTTAGCTCGCCAGAACCGAAGCTCAACCTCTCGCCTCGGCGCGAGGTCCGCAGCTCAACCTCTCGCCCTCGGTCCTACAGCGTCAGCTTGACTTCTTGCCGCCCTTGCGCCCGGCCGCCGCCTTTTGGGCGCGGTTGCCGCCGCTGCCGGAACCGCTGCTTTTGCGCGAGCGGCTAGATCCACTGCTCTTTCCGCCGCGGCTGGAGGAGCCGGGGGAATTGGAGATTGCCGCCGCACGCGACTTGCTCATTCCCTTCTCGCGCAGGCCCTCGTACTGCTTGTCGTTTTTGACGCTCGAACCGTGATCCTTGGCCACCGAAATCTCCTCTCGGTCGAATCGTTGCAGTCTCTCGCTACCCGCGGACGCTTGCCGTCACGCAGGTCCGCACCTTGCCGTCACGCAGGTCCGGCGAGTGCGTGCTCGCTCTGGACCCCGTGGCCTCGCTCGCCTGGCCACCGTGCCCGCACCACCAAGATCTCCTCGACGGCCGCTTCGCCCACCAGCCCCCGGCGGCGCAACACCTCCACCCGAGTCCGCATCCGTCGTCCGAGAGGCCCCCGGTGCCGCATGGCGATCCTTACCTCGTAGCCGAGCCCGGAGAGCGCCCCGATCGTCTCTTGCTCCGAGCAGAGCGAGGAATGTACGAGCAGCAGAATTCCACCCGGCGTGAGGTGGTGGTGGGCATTGCGGCAGATCCGATCGAGAAATGCGCGACCGGAGGGGCCGGCATCCCACGCCCGCCTAGCCCCGCGGCGCGGCAACCGCGCGCCCTCGCTGACGAGATAAGGCGGGTTCGAGACGATCATGTCGAATCGCTGCGCGGGCACGGCGCCAAAGAGATCCCCGCGCACCGCCATGACGCGTGCCCCATTCAGCCTGGCGTTCAGGCGGGTGGCGAGGATTGCGCGGCGTGAAATGTCGACGGCCGTCACGTGTTCCGCCCCCGACTGAGCCGCGACGATCGCCAGGAACCCGCTTCCCGTGCACAGATCCAGGACTCGCGAGCCACTGTGGAGCGGCTCCTGCCGAAGCTGGTGGGCGAGCATGAAGGCGTCGCTCGGTGGCCTGAGGACGCCGGGAAGATTCACCAGACGCACGGCGTGGTCTGTCTATCCTGCCCGCTTGGCCGCCAAACCGCCCAGCGTTGGAAGCGAGAGTTTCTGGCCCCCGTCAGCCGAGGAGCTGCGCGCGGCCTTCGACCGCGGCTCGCCGTATGCGGTCGGGCTCGAAGACGAGGTGATGCTGCTCGACCCTGACAGCCTGGAGCTCGCCCCGATCGCGCCCGAGATGATGGAGCTGCTCGACGGCGATCCCCGGTTCAAGCTCGAGCTTCCCGCTTCCCAGCTCGAGATCGTGACGCCACCGCTCGCTACCGTCCAAGAGGCCGCGGAGGCATTGATCACGGCACGGCGGACCCTGGCCCAGCGCACTGGCGGGCGTGTCTGCCTCGCCGCGTCCGGCGTGCACCCCTCCAGCCCCGGCGTCGGCGAGCTCAACCAGTCGCCGCGCTACGAGCGCACGATCCGGGCATACGGTCCAATCGCGGCCCGCCAGCTCGTGTGCGCGCTACAGGTGCACGTCGCCGTGGCCGACGCCGATCAAGCGCTGGCGGTCTACAACGCGGCCCGGTCCTACTTGCCGATGCTGGCCGCGCTGGCCGCCAATGCGCCCTTCTATGAAGGGCGGGACACGGGCCTCGCCTCCGTGCGCCCGAAGCTGTGTGAGCTCCTCCCACGCCAGGGTCTGCCCCCCGCGCTCGGGAACTGGGAGGACTACGCGGCCGCCTTTCGCTGGGGCGCGGCCAGCGGCGCCTTCCCCGACGCGAGAACCTGGTGGTGGGAGCTGCGGCTACATCCGGGCTTCGGCACGCTGGAGTTCCGGGTGCCCGATGCTCAAAGCACCGTCGCGGACGCGGCGGCGATTGCGGCCGTGGTACAGGCGCTGGTCGCACTGCTGGCCGAGCGACACGATCGCGGCGAAGAGCTGCCTGTCGCTCCGCTGTGGCGGATCGAGGAGAACCGGTGGTCGGCCTGCAATTACGGGGTCGAGGGCCGCGTAGCCGATCTTCAGACGGGTAGCCTTCGACCTACGAGGTATTGCTTGGAGGAGTTGTTGGCGGAGCTTGAGCGGTTGGGCCCGCGCCTCCATTCGGAGGCTGCTCTGTCGCGCGCGCGAGAAATGGTGGAGGTAAATGGCGCGATCGCACAGCGGCGGGTCGCTCGCGATGGTGGGATGCGGGCGCTCGCGGGCTGGCTTGTGGAGCGGTTCGCGGCGTGAGCGAGGCGGGATTCGGATGATCGCGCCGAGCGTGGGGGAGGGGACGATGCGGCGGCTGCCGTCTGCGCGGGGCTGTCTCAGCGAATATCTGCTGGAGGAGCTGCCGCGCGCTCTGCACGAGCTGGGCGGGTTCGCCGCGGAGCCGTTCGATGACCCGCTGGCAAACGAGGATCTGCAGCTCTCGCTCTACCTCTGCTACGAGCTGCACTACCGCGGGCTGCCGGGCGTCGATGATCGCTGGGAGTGGGAGCCATCGCTTTTGCGCCTGCGGGGCACGCTCGAGCAGCAGTTCGAGCAGGGGCTGCTCGCCGCCGTGGAGTTGGGCGACGAGGAGGCGCCCGCGGATGACGTCGATCTGGCGCTGAGGGCGATCGCGGGGCAGGCGGGCTCGCCGCTGTCGTCGTACATGCAGCGAGAGGCCTCCCTCGAGCAGGTGCGCGAGTTCCTTGTGCACCGTTCGGCCTATCAGCTCAAAGAGGCCGACCCGCACTCGTGGGCCCTACCGCGACTCTTCGGAGCGCCGAAGGCCGCACTAGTCGAGGTTCAGGCGGACGAATACGGGGGCGGCCGCCCGGAGTGGATTCACGCCGAGCTCTTCGCCCGGGCGATGAAGGCGCTGGGCCTCGACGCAGCCTACGGCGCCTACCTTGACTTGATCCCTGGTCTCACCTTGGCGACCGTCAACCAAATGTCACTCTTCGGGCTGCACCGGCGCTGGCGCGGTGCTCTCGTCGGACAGCTGGCGTTGTTCGAGATGACCTCCTCGATCCCTAACCGCCGGTATGCGGACGGTCTACGACGCCTTGGCCTGAACGGAGATGCCACCCTGTTCTTCGACGAGCACGTTGAGGCGGACGCCGTGCATGAGAACCTCGCCGCCGTCGATTTAGCCGGTGGGCTCGTGCGCCAGGACCCGCGTCTGTGTCCTTCGCTGCTCTGGGGGGCGCGCACGCTCGTCCATCTCAGTGAGCGCTGGGCGTCCCGGCTACTCGACGCATGGACGGCCGGCGAAAGCTCGCTACGGGACCAGCTTCAGCCCGAGGCGCTCGAGCTCGCGCAAGCCGTCAGGGACTGAGGCGGGCGAACCGCCAGCGCGGAATCCGACCAGCTTGTGCGTGCCGTCGCAGAAGGGACGCAATCGCGACTTCCCACAGCGGCACAGCGCCACCGCATCCCGCCGGTTGTCGAGCTCCTGTCCGCGATCATCGACGATGTGCGCGTGGCCGCGGACGAGCAATGGGCCGTCGCGGTAGGGCGTGATCAGCACGTCTCGGGAGTGAGACACGCGCGCTAACTTCCCCGAACCGGCCGGAAATAGACGCGCGGGATGAACACAGGGGTTGCCGTGCGATCAGCTCAGAGGCGACGACCGGAATCGAACCGGTGTGGACGGCTTTGCAGGCCGCTGCGTAACCACTCCGCCACGTCGCCGCAGGGAGCAATTAGCGTAGCGTCGCACGAGGTCCTGAACCTCGTCGCCGCTCACCCTCTCAGCACGACGGCGTTGCCCGCGGGATCCCGCACTCGCAACCCGCGGGCGACTTGTTCGACTGCACGGCCCGTCACGCGCAGGCGACCCGCCAGCTCCTCCAACGTGGGCTCGTCCGGCAAGCGAACCTCGAACTCTCGCAGCCCGATCGCCCCCGCCGCCGGCGGTGCGGCGCCCGCGCTGTTCCACACGTTCAGACCGATGTGGTGGTGATAGCCCCCGGCGGACACGAACAGCGCTCCGGGATATCCGCGCACCGTGACCTCAAATCCGAGCGCGTCGCCGTAAAACTCTTCAGCTTCGTCCAGATCGGCCACCTGCAGATGCACATGACCGATACGCGTTCCCGCCGCGACCGGCTCGCTCAGGAGTGGGCTGGCGGACGACGGCCGGGCACCCAGATCGCCAGTGCCAGCCAACTCCTCTGCCAGGTTGTCCAAGTCGAGCGGGAGCGTGGCCATCCGCAGTCGCCCGTCGGACTTGGGCCACTCGGACCGAGGCCGGTCACGGTAGATCTCGATCCCGTTCCCGTCGGGGTCGGCCAGGTAGAGCGCCTCCGATACGAGATGGTCGGACGCTCCCGAGAGTGGCCAGCGCTGGATTGCCAGACGCCAGAGCGAACGGGCGAGCTCGCCCCGGGAGGGAACCAAAATCGCCAGATGAAATAGGCCCGTCGCTCGATGGTTGAGCGGGGGCGCGCTCGGATCGCCGTGGAGCTCGACGAGCGCCTTTCCGTCCGGTCCGGCGAGGACTGCGACCGCGTCCTGCTCGACCGCCGTTTGGAGCCCGAGCGCCTGCTCATAGAACGTCCGCGAGCGTGCTAGATCCGAAACGGTCAGGCGCACTGTGCCGATCGAGGTGTCGGGGGGGATCGCGTACTTCTCCGCGGTACCGACCAATGTGCCCTCCGCGGTCGAGCGCGGGCCCGAGGTCATTCGATTGTGCACTTACCCTCGGGGGAGGCGCCGGGAAGCCGGGAGAGCAGCGCGGCCAGTTGCTGCACCTCGTCGGGGCTGTAATGCGATAGGAAGAGACGGCGGATGCTCGCCACGTGCGTGCAACCCGCCTGGCGCAGCTTCTTCAAGCCCGCGCCCGTAAGCGATGCATATGAGATGCGGGCGTCCTGCCGGCAGGCGATCCGCTCGATCAGCCCGGCGCCGACCAGTCCATCCACGAGTCTCGTGATCCCCGAACGGGTCAACATCGTCCGCTCGGCCAACGCTGACATCGGCAACTTCTGCTCTGGCGCCTGAGCGAGGTACAGCAGAACCTCATAATCGCGCGTGGTCATGCCGTGCTCCGCGACGAGTTCGGCGTCCAGCGCGCGCAGGATCGAGGCGTGAGTCTGGAGGTAGCTGCGCCAGGCGTCGAGAGCGGCGCCTTTCAAGTCTGTAGCGGAGATCGCTGCCATTACCATCAAGTCTAGTTGACGAGTCAACTGGATGGGCCCGGAAATTCGCCGAAAATCCCCTGCGCACCCCTCCTCGCCGCATCCGACGCCGCGTTGATGTTCCCGGCTGATGCCAGCGCCCTCCTAGTGACGCGCGAAAGGACTGAATCTGCTGGCATTCCTGCTTGACCGAAGGGGTAGCTTGAACATGTTGGAGACGGTGCCAAGTACTGCGAAAGGGAGCTGAGCGGATGACGGGTTCGGAGATGCGTGGCAGCGACTCCGGCAGGAGCGTTGAGGCCGATATCGCGCGCTACGCCGATCAGGCGTCTGTGGAGCTGTCGGCCGCACAGGCGAGCGAGACCGAGAGCGAGCCGAAAAAAGGGCGGCGGAGTTACGGGACGATCAGCTCCGCTGACCGCACACGGCTGATAAAGGAGGCGCGTGAGTCAGACTTCCCGACCGCCCTGCGTGGGTATGAGCGCAGCGCCGTGGACCGGTATGTGGTGGAGGTCAGCCGGCTGATCACCGAGTTGGAGATGACCGCGTCGCCCGAGTCCGCCGTCAGGCGGGCGCTGGAAGAGGTCAGTGAGGAGACTCGCGGACTGCTCGAGCGGGCCCACCAAACGGCTGAGGACATCACGGCGCGATCCCGCGCGCGGTCGGATGACCGCCTCAGGCAGGTCGAGGCTGAAGCGGAGGAACTGCGTAAGGCCGCAAACGATGAGGCCGAGGCCACCCGCGAGGCAGCTCAGCGCGAGGCCGATGCTATGCGCGACGCTGCCCAGCGAGAGACTCATGAGCTACGCGCCGCTGCCCAGCAGGAGTTGGCATCGATGCGGGAGATGGCCACGCGTGAGGTCGGTGAATTGCGGGAGACCGCGACGCGCGAAGTCAACGAGCTGCGCGAGGGGGCAGCCCGCGACGCCCAGCAGACCCGGACTGCCGCCCGCGAGGAAGCGGACCGGCTGCTCGGTGAGGCGCGGCGCGAATCCAAAGAGTTGCGCGACGAGGCTGAGGGCCGCGCCCGTGAGCTGGCCCAGAGTGCCGAGACCATCTGGCGCGAACGGCGCCGCCTGGTCGATGACATGCGGGCCATTGGAGAGCAGCTCTCCTCGATCGGAGAGGCCGAGGCAAGGCGGTTCCCGCAACTGAGCGAGGCGATCCCGCGCGCCGCTGTTCCCTCCCTGGCCGATAAGGGGTCAGCTACGGGGACAGGGCCCGCCACCAGTGGCGAGTCCGAGCCGCTGGCAAGCAGGACCAATGGCGGTGGAGGTCAGGAGGCGTCGGCGTCCGGCAAACGCACGGAGCCGGGCGTCTCGGCATCCAGCGGGAGCACGAAGCTGGATGACTCGGAGTCCATCGAAAGCACCGAGTCGGTGAAGGCCGCCGAGGCCGAATAGCGCGCGGGGCGAGCTGCTCCGGCTTTAGCTGTCCAGGGGAGGGGTAGCGCCCGGCTGTGGCGGACGCGATCGCTGTCATCGTCAAGGCGCTGGCAGGCGGTTTGCTAGTTGTCCTGTTCTCGTTGCTCAGCGAGTCGCTTCAGCCGAAGCGCTTCGCGGGTCTGTTCGGCGCGGCTCCAGCCGTGGCGGTTGCCGGACTCGCGGTGACCCTCGTCAGCAAGGGGGTCGTCGACGCCCGCGACGGCTCGCTCGGCATGATCGCCGGCAGCGTTGGCATGGCGGCGTATGCCTGCGCGGCCGTCCTTCTGTTGAAGCGAATGCGATCCCTTGTGGCCTCAGTGGCCGGCCTAGTCGTCTGGCTTGGAATCGCGGTGACAGTCGCCGTGCCGCTGATATGAGCCAGAGCAAAGATCAAAAGCTCACCTGGTTCGACGCGCCGGAGGAGCCTCCAGGGATTGAGATCGCGCGTGCCCGCCAGGTATCTGTGCGCCACCTGCTCGTGCGCTTCGCGTTCGGCGCGGGGACCTCGGCGGTCGCCGGAACGATTTCCATCATCTGGAACTCCAAGACTGCCGGCGTGATGCTCGCCTTCCCCGCCATCCTCGCGGCCAGTCTCACTCTGATCGCCGACAAGGAGAGCCGCAAAGCCGCCCGGGAAGACGCACGCGGGGCATTTGTGGGGGCGATCGCGCTTGCCGCGTTCGCCCTCGTCGCCTACTCGGCGTTCGGTCACCTCGCCTCGCCGCTGGTTCTACTCCTGGCGCTGCTCGCGTGGGTATGCGTCGCCTGCGGTCTCTACCTCGTCCTCTGGGCCCCGCGCCGCGGTGTCTTTGCCTCTAGGCCTTGGTCCAGGGTGCGCCGGTCAGCGCCTTGACGCGCAAGCTGCAGCTGTCGCTGTGGTTGAGCTCGGTCACCGTGAGTCGGCTTCCGGAAATTCGGTACGCATAGAGCCCGGTCGTCGGCTTCGACTGACCGGGACACTTCGGATCGGCGCCGAATCGCATCTGCCCGCTCGACTGCCTGCTCCCCAAGATCAGGCCCGCGGCGGCGGGAGCACCCTTCGGATTCGTGAGGTTGACGTTCCTGGCGTTGAAGACGAGATGCCACCGTCCGCTCGAGGCGCCCTTGCGGTCGACCGCGAGCTTCCCGATCTGGCTGGCGGTGGGGCCGGTGAAAATCGCAACCCAGGTGACCTGCGACCTACGCCGCTGAAGACCTTTGCGCTTCAAGTCGACAGTGGCCTGATGGTGGGAGGTGGTTGAACCGCAGGCACTCAGGGCCGGCGCGGCGAGCAACGCCACCGCGAGCAATGCCGGCATCCACCGGGGTCGCCCTGGCCTGTGGCCGCGGACGAGCCGGCGAGCTGCGTTAAATGAGAGAGCGGACATCGCATCGCTTGAATACCCCGAATCGCGTGCCTTTATCGCGGGTACCTCTGCCTCCCTAGTCCGAGATACGCTCCTCGATCGCCAGGGAAGGCTCCACGCGTATGACCAAGTCCGATCTCGACGCCCCCAACTTCGGTTCCACGGACGCATTCACGCTTGGAGTTGAGCAAGAGGTGTTCCTGGTTGACGCAGCCGGCCGGCAGCGGAACATGGGTGCGCATGTGCTCGAGGCGCTGCCGGAGTTCGCGCGCGGGGAGGTTTCGGCCGAGGTTCACGCCTGCCAGGTCGAATTGATTTCGGGGGTGTGCCACTGCGCCGAGCAAGCGATCGACGACTTACGCGGTCTACGCGACGCGTTGCTCGAGATCGGGGTCGGGCTGCTGGGATCGGGTACCCACCCAACCGCGCGGGAGGGCGAGGCCGAGATCACTGACAAGGACCGTTACAACTTCATCTCGGCTCTCCTCGGCGACGCGATCGTTGATCCGGTGGGCGCTCTGCACGTGCACGTCGGCATGCCGGATGCCGAGACGGCGATCCGCGCGTTCAACGGGCTGCGCCCCCATGTACCGCTGCTGGAGGCGCTCGCAGCGAACTCTCCTTTCCGTCATGGGCGCACCACCGGACTCGCCTCGGCCCGCGAGATCACCCTGCGCGCATGGCCCCGCTCCGGCGCGCCGCGGGCATTCGCGGACTGGGCGGACTTCCGCTCGATGGCGGATCAGTTAACGCGCGTGGCGGAGGTGCCCGACTACACGTTTCACTGGTGGAAGCTCCGCCCTCACCCGAAACTCGGCACGGTGGAGCTTCGGGCGCTGGACGCGCAGGTCTCGCTGGCTCACACCGAGGCACTGGTGAAACTTGCGCATGCGCTGGCACGCCATGTAGCCGAGTCGCCGCCGGACTGGAGTCCACCGCCCGAGATCCTCGAGGAGGCATCCTTCCGCGCCGGCCGTGATGGCCTCGACGCCCGGCTCCCCGATCGGGACGGCATCCTGCGTCCCGCCCGCGACCTACTCGCCGCGCTCGTCGACCGCGTGCAACCTGACGAGGATCCGGCGCTGACCGCGCTGCTAGCTGAGGGCGGCGGCGCCGGGGTACAGCGCGCGAGCGCCGGCCAGGACGGCAACCTGGACAACGTGCTGAGCGAGCTCAGGCACCGCGCTCAGACCTAGAGTGGCCCTCCGCCACACCTGCGGCGTGTTATCTCAGCGTCGGGGTGTTGAATTCCCCAGTGGGAGGGCTACTGGCACGGTTCACAGTGCACTACACCGAGGGCAGCACGTTCCGGCGGCACGTCTCGGAGGCCGGGATCAGCCGTTAATTAGTCGCGGCGATTGGAGCTGGCGGGAGCGTGCGAATATCGCCGACCAAGAGCAGGGAACTGACCGCTAGCAGTTCCACACCACCACACACGAACAGCGCGGTCGAATTGCCAACAGCCGTGGCAAGCGGGCCGATCAAGGCATAACTCAAAGTTCGTAGGGCGAGCGATCCGAACCAGTCATAGGAGCTGACTCTCGATCGCATCCCTTCGGGAATGTGCTGTTGCATGGTGGTCTCCCACAAAGCGTTGAAGACCATCTCTCCGATGCCTGCCACCAGCGCGGCGATGGCGATCAGCGCCAGCGCCGCAGGGATGGCCATCAGAAACGTGGGGATCACGGGCACAATTCCGATAACCGTCGCCACCAGCAACGGACGCCGGGGAGAAATGCGCAGCAAGGCCGAGCCGCCTACCAGTGCTCCGATGCCTTGCATGGCCAGAATGAGCGCCCACCCGCCGGGACCGCCGAGATGTCGCTTGACGAGGAGCGCTCCAAGAACCATGAACCCGACGGTGGCCGCGTTGACGATCGAGATTGCGACGATCGTCGACCACAACCACTTCCGAGAGCGGACCTCGGCAAAGCCAGCGCGAAGGTCGTCAACGAACCGTTGAGCGGAGCTTGCCCGGGTGTCGCGATGCACACGCGCGAGCAGCAGTGCGCTCGCTCCATACGTCCCAGCGTCGATCGCCAGCGCCACACCGGGGCTACTGACGGCCACCAGGCCCCCCGCGATCGCTGGACCGGCGATGCTCCCCGCTGCCATCGCCATCCCCCGCAGCGAGTTTGCCTGCTGCAGGAAATCGCCCGCGACGGTCGGCATCAAACCGCTCGATGCCGGGTTGAAGAAACCGGTGGCCGCACCCAAGAACGCCTGCGAGACGGCGATCTCAGCGACAGTTGCGCGACCGCTGATGAGAAGCATCGCGATCGCCCCTTGAGCCACCAGACGGACCACGTCGGCGCCGATCATCACCGTGCGACGGCTGAAACGATCGGCCACCACTCCGCCGGCCAATAGCGAGGCCACCAACGCGATCGTCCAGGCGGCGAGCACCACTCCGAGATCCGTCGCCGAGCCGGTCAGGTCTAGAACCGCGAAGGTCAGCGCCAGCGGCTGGATCCCGTCTCCCAGCAACGAAACCAGCGCAGCTCCGAACACGAGCCGAAAATCGCGCCCCCGCAGCACGTCGAGCCCAGGCACCAGCCGCACCGACCGATAATGGCCTACTCAGGCGCTAGTTGGTCCCGCCCCTCGGCGCCTGAGCGCGCGGTTTCTACGATGGGCGATGCTGGGCTCGAACCAGCGACCTCCGCCTTGTCGAGACGGAAAAGCCCGGTTAAGCAATGTCACCTGAGCACACGAAAGGTATGGATTTGCAGGCAAAACGACTGAGCGGGCCTGCGCGGAGCTGTCGTCGAAATGCCCCTTTTTCCATTGAGAGGGACGCACTGGGGACGCAATCGGCGACTTCTGACGCGCTCCGGAACGCACCGGCTTTCGAGACCGGAAATTCTGGGACTAAAAGCTTCCGATTTGCAGGTATTACTTATTTCCGGACGGGCCTGCGGGAAAACTGGGGGGAAAATGGGGTCTGAACGCGGGCCTCACAGCATCACATACGCATGCCCGTTGGCGGTACAGAAACGTTCTCTATCCGTCTAGCGGGACGGCGCAGCGCGACCTGCTCGGGCGGATTCCCGCCGGGAAGGAAGACGCACAGGACGACGGTCTCTGGGCGGGCCGCGCTGGGCGCGGGGAGGCCGGCGAAGCTCGCTCCGTAGAGATGCTCGCCGACTGCTTGAATCGTGGCCAGGCGACGACCAGGTCTTGGCTCGGGCAGGTCGACCCGTGCTAGCCGCTCCGCAGTGCTGAGGTCAGCGACCTCGAGCGAGTCAACCTCGTACGTCCCGAGATCGCGCGGGAGGCTTCGCGGTGGTGTACGCCGCGCTCCGCGAGATGGCGGTCACACTCTGCCCACACGCATTCGAGCTCTTGACCAGAGATAGAGCGCGTCGACGCCGTGCCCCCGCTGCAAGCGGTTGTCATCGGGAGGCACGGGTCGCACCGCAGGATCGATGCCGGCACGGCTGTGCCGAAGCCACCGATCCCGAACGGCGGTGCGCTCGACATCGAGCGCCACCGGCCTACGACGCGCCCGGAGATTCGAGGCTAGAAATCAGCTGTGCGACACGCCGGGCCCGGTCCCGGGCGATCAGCTCGACCGGGGTGCGATCGTCGAGCGCTTCGATCGGCTTCAGCAGCCATACGGGGATGTACTCGGGCTCTATGACGCGCGAGGCGGTCGGTGACCTCGCCCAGCTCGGCTAGGCGCCGAGCCCAGCCGTCCTTCGGAGAGGTGCGTCCCCTCAGCCACGAGGTGAGCCGGAGGTCGAGATCCGCCCGCGGGCGAGATACCACCAGCTGATTTCGGCATAACCAGCAAGACAGCCGAGCACGCTCATCTGTTCCGCTTCTTGAAGGCGGAGCATGTTGTGGTGTTGGCCTGCCAGAACCGGGAAGACGCACCTGGCGATCGCGGTCTCGTACGTCGGTTCGCCTGCCTACGCCCCGATCGGGTGCCAGGCGGTCTTCAACTCAGTGACGGCTTCGAGTCGCTCTAGCGCGTGGGCAACCGCGGCGGCGTAGCTCCCGGGCGCTTGGCCGTGGTGGACGCGCTTGATCGTTTCCGAGGCAAGCCGGTCGAGCTCGGCCGACAGATCACGGTCGCCTGCCGCATCGACGATCCCGTTCAAGTCGCGGTGGGCGCCGAGCGCCGTGGCAAGCTCGCCCTGGCGGCCCGACAGTAGGTTCACGACCCCACCTGGCAGATCCGCGACGCCCAGGATCTCGGCAAGATCGAGTCCCGGAAGCGGCTGGGTCTCCGACAGGATCGCGATCGCGACGTTGCCAGCCGCGATTACCGGCGCTAGCTCTGCGACGAGGCCGAGCAGCGCGGGCTCCTCTGGAGCGATGACCGCAACGACGCCGGTCGGCTCAGGTAGCGAGAACGACAAAAACGGTGCTGCGACCGGATTAATACCGCCAAGGACAGTCTGGAACTTGTCGGTCCAGCCAGCGTAGTGGACGAGCACGTCAACCGCCGCGTCGACCTCCTCGCGGTTGACGGTCTGCGCAAACCGACCCGCGCTCGACTCAAGCGCCTCGGCTACCCGATACAGGATCTGACCGCGGTTGTACGCGGTCCGCGCTGCCCACGGCTCGGCGGCCTTGCGCGCGACGGCGACCGCATCGCGGACGTCCTTGCGCGAGGCGCGAGGGATGTTGAACTGGCCAGCGCGATCGTACCGCCCGGACTCCGAGCGCACGAACGCGCCGCCGATCCAGAGCTTGTACGTCTTCCGGACCGCGAGCCGGCTCATCGGACTACCCGCAGATAGGGACGCAGTCCTGCGGGGCCACCCTCACGACCAAATCCGGATTCCTTGTAACCGCCGAAGGCTGCGGTCGGATCGAAATGGTTGTAGGTGTTCTGCCAGACCACGCCGGCCTTCAGTGCGCTTGCGACCTCAAACGCCTTTGCGCCCTTATCGGTCCAGATGCCGGCAGCGAGGCCGTAGCGCGAATTGTTGGCCTTCTCGATCGCCTCGGCCTGAGTGCGGAAGCTGAGCACCGAGACGACCGGCCCGAAGATCTCTTCGACCGCGATCCGGTGGGCAGGCGAGACGCCGGTAAAGAGCGTCGGCGCGAACCAGAACCCGCGCTCGGGTAACTCGCACGCAACGCTGCGCCGCAGCGCGCCCTCTTCCTCACCGGCTGTCACCAGCGCCTCGATACGGGCGAGTCGCTCAGCAGAATTGATCGCGCCGACATCGGTGTTCTTATCGAGCGGGTCGCCAATGCGCAGCCGCGCCATGCGCCGCCACAGCTTCGGAATCACCTCGGCGATGATGCTCTCCTGGATGAGCAGGCGGGAGCCAGCGCAGCAGACATGGCCCTGGTTTAAGAAGATCCCGTCGACGATGCCCTCAACGGCCTGATCGAGGGAGGCGTCCTCGAAGATGATGTTCGCCGACTTGCCGCCGAGCTCAAGGGTCAGCCCGACCTTCCGGCCGGCGAGCGCGGCCTGGATCTCGCGTCCGACCGCTGTCGATCCCGTGAAGGCGATCTTATCGATGCCCGGTGCGCGAACGAGCGTGGCACCAACCGCACCGTCGCCGGGAAGGATCGCTACGACTCCCGGCGGGAGCTCCGCCTCCTGAAAGATCTCCGCGAGCAGGAGCGCCGTGAGCGGCGTCGTCTCTGCGGGCTTTAGGATCGCGGTGTTGCCGCAGGCGAGCGCCGGGGCGAGCTTCCATGCGGCCATCAGCAGCGGGAAATTCCATGGGACAACTCGGCCTACCACGCCCAGAGGCGCCACCTCGCGCGCACCCACGCCGTAATGCAGCTTATCCGCCCATCCTGCATAGTGGAAGAAGTGCGCGGCGGCGAGCGGAATGTCAACGTCGCGCGACTCGCGCAGCGGCTTGCCGCCGTCCATAGTCTCGACCACGGCCAGCTCGCGCGACCGTTCCTGGATCAGGCGCGCGATCCGGAACAGGTACTTCGCGCGCTGGCGGCCGCGAGCGCCGCCCATTTCGGCTGCGCGGCGCGAGCACTCTCAATAGTCCTCTGACATCGGCGTCCGATGCCCACGCCACCTCGGCGATCGGCTCCTCGCTGGCAGGATTAATGCTTGGGATATACCTGCCCCCCATCGGGTCACGGAAATCACCGTCGATGAACACGCCGTAGCGATCCCGCACGCGAATGTGGTCGGTCGCCTCGGGCGCCGGTGCGTACTCCCAGACGAGCGCAGTCGGTTCGCTGCTCATTCCTTCGAGAAGTCCTCTGAGCGTCCGTAGCGGCCCGTCTCGACCTTACTGTACTGCATAAGCAGATCATTGAGCAGGGACGACGCGCCGATCGTGTTAGCTCGGGATTCAGCCATTGGTCGCCGAGCGTCTCTTGACCAGCGCCAAGCGGTGGAGGGCGGCCTTGCTGGTCGAGACGCCGCCGGCGGCCTTGAAGCCGACGGCCCGTCCAGTGCGGTCAGCGTAGTCGCGGACCGCCTGAGCATCACCAAGCAGACACCGGGTGTCGCCCCGCTCGACGCCTTGCCGGTCGCGGTCTTGATGAAGTCTGCGCCGGCTTCCATCGCGAGCATCGACGCATGGCGGACGTGGTCGTATGACCCGAGTTCGGCGGCCTCGAGATCACCTTCGATGACGTCGCCGCAGGCGTCCTTGACGCGGATCATCTCCTCCATCACCAGCGCGTCGTCGCCGGCAAGGAACGCCGCGCGTGAGATCACCATGTCTATCTCGTCAGCTCCTGCGGCGACAGCGTCCTCGGTGTCGCGAAGCTTGGCCTCGAGCGACACCTGTCCGGCCGGAAACCCCGTGGCGACGGAAGCTGTCCTGACGCCGGTCCCCCCAAGCGCGTCGCGCGCCACGGCCACGAGCGAGGGGTAGATCCAAACCGCGGCCACCGATTGAACCTCGGGCATTGTCGACGCGGGACAAACCGCTTTCGCGCAGAGTTGCCGAACCTTGCCGGCCGTGTCGGCGCCCTCCAATGTGGTCAGATCGAGCATCGATATCGCAAGGCGGATGCCCTGCTGCTTACGGTGGCCTTGATCGAGCGCCGGCCGAGTTCGTGACCCGTTCCTCGACCACTCGCTGGACATGAGGTAGTCGCCGGCTCACGAAGTGGAGGCTAGCGCGGGGTTCGTCGATATGAAGATGGCGCGCGCATCGGGGACTTGCGCTACTTCCCGCCGTGTTTGCCGCTGAAGCCGTTCGCGTGCACGACGAGGCTCATCTACCGCACGACCTGATCGCCGAGGCGGTTGGCCCTCGCCAACTCGCCCCTGCCGGCCGCGCCCACCGCCAGCGCGCCATCCACCGGCTGCCGCCCCGCCAAGCTGCCACCGCGGGCTCAGACGCTGAGCACCGAGCGGCAGCCTCGACTTGCAACGATTTCCCTTGAGTTTCCCCAAGTCCCGGGCGGCTGACGTAGCCCTCAGTGGAGTGCGACGCCTCGCGGAATCTTCACAACGACCGTCGGCTGCGTAGTGCAGAACATCATTCCGGTCAGGGCCATTTGGCTCCCCCATGGAGCATTGTGACCCGGTCTCGCGCTGCGCGTCGCGCGTCACGGCCACAATCGGCTTGCCGAAGCGCACATCAACGTCCTCCTGCGTCGAGGTGACCTCCCGCCAAACGAGCGGACGCCGTCGCGGCCGGTATGCGGCTCGCCGAATGGGTGACTCCGAACGTGCTGTTTCTCGCTGGACCACTCTGCCGCAGCATCCGCGTCCTTTTCTTTCCACGCGGAATGTCGTCGTCGATCCACTCCTGGACTTCGATGGCCCTCCTGTATTGCCGGATCGCGAATGTGGTTGGCCGCCTCGGGCGCCGATGCCTATTCCCAGACGAGCGTAAGCGCGTTTCGCTGCTCATTTCTTCGAGAAGTCCTCTGAGCGTCGTAGCGGCCCGTCTCGACCTTACGGTACTGCGTAAGCAGATCATTGAGCAGCGACGACGCGCCGCGTGTTAGCTCGGGAGTCAGCCATTCGTCGTCGAGCGTCTCCTTGACCAGCACCAAGCGGTGGAGGGCGGCCTTTGGTGAGACGCCGCCGGCGGCGTCGAGGTAGCGCGGGGTTCGTCGATATGAAGATGGCGCGCGCATCGGGACTTGCGCTAGCGCTCTGTGGTAGGTTTAAGAAATCAGTTTCAGATGATGGCTAGTATCCACGACGTACCAGTCAGCGCAGTTGCCTCGGCCGCGACCGTGCCGCGATCCTTCCGCGGCCGGACGTACGTGCCGCGGCTGCGACCGAGAGGCTCGGCTATCGTTGACCGTCGCCGCGCAGAGCCTTCGCTGCGCGATCGACTACGCGATCGCTGTCGTCGTCCCCGACCTCGAGACCCACTACTCACAGATCATGGGTCTCTGCGGGCTCCCGTTGTTCTTATCCGTATCAACGCGCTCAACAATGCCCACTGACCGGAGTCACTGAGCATACGGAAGTAGCCAGAGCGGCTGTTTCTCTGAGCACACGCCGCGTGGGGGCGCGTCCATGAGACGCCAAATTACAGTTGGTTAAGGCATCATGCCGAATGCCGTCGTCAGGGATCGGCGAAGCGTTCCCCTGAACTCTGCTGCCAGAGCCTGAGGCTCCACGGTCCGAAACGCTTGCGAAAGGAGCCAACGCAGGGATGTCGGCCTGATGACCCGCAGAACACTGTTCGGGGAAAGCGGCCAAGGGCGGTGTTGCGCTCGAGCACGCCCAGGGTTTTGCTCGCGTCGTGCGGAGGATCGTCGTCCACGTCCTCATCAACTACGACACCATAGCCAGGGCACCCACGTCATGGTGGCAAGCCCTCCGTTCCGTTGTTAGCCGGCGGCACGAGTTCCGACACATTTGACCTTAAGCTCGCCGTCGACGATCCAGACTTTGCGCGCATCGCCAACGTTTATAACAAGGACTTGCGACACTTGACTCGAGAAGGCCGATTCCAACTCCAACTTGCCGAAGAGATGACGGCCAACAAAGGTCGGCACCGTCTGGACGATTCGCCTGCGGCGCGGAGTGACGTTGCCCACAATCGCCACCAAGCTCACGGCGGATCATCTTCTCTTCTCCATTAATCAAGTCCGCTTTTAACCCCAAGGCCCCCGGGGCCTTGGCTGCGCTCCTCCATCCGGTCGTCACCGCGAGGATGAAGTACTTGACAAGTACACCATCAGGGTGCCCACCGCCGATGTGCCCTTCACCACACTCGCACTGCAGTTGGCGCAGGTAAATGCGATGGGAGTGTGCTACCGCTCCGTTGGTGAGAGCATTTCCGATCAGGAACAGACCGTTTGGATGTTGCGGCTACCCGCTCCCGGCCAGCAGACGGTGCTCGCGCGCAACGAGAACTACTCGGATCATCCACTACCCTATCTGGATAAGGTCATTATTACCAAATATTCAGATCGGACCAGTTCAGGTTAACACACTGACGGTTGGCCGAGCCGGACGTTATCAACTCAACTGTCGCAGGAGGTCATCCAGCACTGATCACAGGATCTGAATTAAGGTTCATTATCTCGCCAGGCAGTCAGTCCAGACCCATTCTGCATGCGCATTGACGTCCCACCTTACAACAATGTTCGTGTGAGGCAGGCGTTTCGGCTCGCCGTCGACCGCCAAAAGATGATGGAAGCGGTTTTTGGTGGACACGGCACGCTTGGTAATGATGTGTTCGGGTCTTGATCTGCGCGGTACAACCATAGCCTCCGCAGCGCCACCAGGACATTGAGCAGGCCAGAAGTCCCTACTCAAGGCGGCGGGTCACGAGGAAACGGTTCAGGTCAGAACTCGTTACGAGTGACGTCGCACAAGGCGTCGTCGAAATGGCAGAGGTCTACGCGCGACAGCCGGGGCCGCCGGCGTCAATGTCACCTTAGTAACGTAACGCCAACC
>CAWEGZ010000013.1:0-187038 GCA_963808655.1 uncultured Solirubrobacterales bacterium | reverse complement strand
ACGCCCGAGGGGCCCCACAGATGCGGCAGCCGGTTCGGCGAGCCTGCGCCGAACCGGCCGTTACCCGCAGCTACTTCAGGCCAGGCTGCGGCGACCCCCGAAGAAAACCACAAGGGCGAGGATCGCGATCAGGAACAGCAGTGGGTGCACCAAAATGCCGCCCACCACGGCGAGGACCAGCAGGAGTACAGCCAACGCGATGAGCATGAAACCACCTCCGGTGGAAGGACTTTGCGTACATATCCCCGCTGGAGGTTTCGGGTGACCGGCGCCGGTAGCGGCCCGGACGTATGGATGAAGACATGACCGCGCCCTGTCGCTGCTTGGCGGCCGCCTGGCAATGGATTGCTTGCGCCGCCAGTAGACGTCGCCTCTAGCGGCCGCCTTTACGAATTCTCTACGCCCGCAGGCCCACATTTAGCGGGATCTTGACACCGCGGCTTCTAGCGTCGAGAGCAGCCATGAAATTGATCGGCGGCAGTTGGCGCGGGGGCGGCGGCGCCCTCCAAAACGGTGATTCGAGTTCGCCGCGGTCCACGTTGCACGAGGCCGCACACAAAAACGGCGCGGTCGCAGTAGCGGCTGAGGCGCCCGCCCCCGGCAAGACACGTAGCTTCAACGAGGCCGCGCACAAGCTCGGTGATTGGCCTTCGCATCACGAGCAGGACGAGGAGCGGCACTCTGCCCCCAAGCTCCCGTTCACGCGGGACGACAACCCCGACGTGATAGCCAGTGCCGGGCGCATGGCCCTTGGGCTGGGTGCCCTCGGGGTCGTTTTCGGCGATATTGGCACGAGCCCCCTCTACACCGAGCAGGTGATCTTCACCTCCGACAGAGCCGCCGCCCATGCCACGGTCGCGGGCGTGTACGGGATCGTGTCGCTGATCTTCTGGGCGCTGATGATCGTGGTCACGGCGAAGTATGCCGGGATCATCATGCGCGCTCACAATCGCGGCGACGGCGGCATCATGGCACTGACCGCGCTCGTCCAGCGGCGCCGCATGATGCGCTCCGCGCTGCTCGTGATGCTGGGGATCTTCGGCGCGTCGCTGTTCTTCGGCGACGGCATCATTACTCCCGCGATCTCCGTGCTGTCGGCCGTCCAAGGCCTGAACGTCGTCACACCGACGCTCACCCACCTGGTGGTGCCGATCTCGCTGGGCATCCTGGTGGGGCTGTTTTTGCTGCAGCGCCGAGGGACGGGCGCCGTGGGCAAGTTGTTCGGCCCGGTGCTGCTCGTGTGGTTCGCAGCGTTGGGCGTCCTGGGCGCCCGCCAGGTGATCCCGCATCCCGGGGTGCTGGCGGCGCTCTCGCCGCTGTGGGGCGCCCGCTTCATGCTCGATCATGGCGTCACTGCCTTCCTGGCGCTCGGGGGCGTGGTGCTGGCGATCACGGGGGCCGAGGCCCTATACGCCGACCGCGGCCACTTCGGCGCCGCGCCAATCCGAATGGCCTGGTTTGCCGTCGTGTTCCCGGGCGTGCTGCTCTCCTACCTGGGGCAGGCCGCGCTGATCCTGCAGCACCCGGGGATAGTGAGAAGCTCTAACTTCAACCCCTTCTTCGAGCTGGTTCCCTCGTGGGGTCGCCTGGGGATGGTGTTCCTCGCCAGCGCGGCTACGATCATCGCCTCGCAGGCGGTGATATCGGGGTCGTTCTCGGTGGCCAAACAGGCAATGCAGCTCGGCTTTCTGCCGCGCCTGCGCATCCGGCACACGTCCAAGATGGAGGGCCAGATCTACGTCCCGGTCGTCAACTGGACGCTCGCGATTGGCGTGGTGGTGCTGATCGTGGCCTTCCAGTCATCCACGCGGCTGGCGGACATGTACGGCGTCGCGGTGACCGCCACGTTCGTGTTGAACACGCTGCTGTTCCTGGCCGTGGCTCGTTCGATCTGGCATGTCGCCAGGTGGAAGCTCGCCCTTATGGGAGCGGTTTTCCTGACGGTCGAGGTCGCCTTCTTCAGTTCGAACATGGCCAAGGTGGCCCATGGGGCCTGGCTGCCGCTCGCGGTGGGACTGCTGATCTCGCTGCTGATGATGACCTGGCGGCGGGGGCGCGTGATCGTGACGCGAAAGAGGACCGCCCAGGAAGGCTCGCTGCAGCAGTTCCTCGTCGAGATAAAGCAGGCGGAGCCCCCAATCGTGCGCGTGCCGGGAACCGGCGTCTTTCTCAGTCCCGGCAAGGAGACGACTCCGCTCGCGCTACGGGCGGAAGTCGAGCACAACCATGCGCTCCAGGAACGGATCGTGATCGTCTCGCTGGACTCGGTCCACATTCCCCATGTGAGTGCGCCCGACCGGTTCGCCATAGGCGTGCTGGGCGGCGGCCGCTGCAAAGTGATGCACCTGACTGTGAGGGTGGGCTACCAAGACAACCTCCACGTCCCCGAGGCGCTCGCGCTCGCACGCAAGCGCGGGCTCCTGCCGCGCAACCTGGACCTGGAGCACGCCTCCTACTTCCTGTCCCGCATCACCCTTGGCGAGGGCCCCAATGGCTCCATGTCCCCGTGGCGTAAGCGGCTGTTCCTCGCCATGGCGCGCAACGCCGCAAGCCCGATCGAGCATTTCGGCCTGCCGCGGGAACGGACCGTGGAGATGGGCTCGCAGATCGAGGTCTGAGCGCTCTACTGCCGAGACGGGAGGGCTAGCGCAGCTCGTTCGGACGGGGCCGGCGTCTGCATCGGAAAGACCGCGCACGTAACAACGGCATAACAGAGTTATGGCCTCGTTATCGGGTGCGACGTACGGTAAGGGGAGATGCCGAAGCGAGTCGCAGTCCTGATCGCGTGCGGGCTGTTGATCGCCGCCTGCGGATCGTCGTCCAAGCCGACGGAGCGCGCCTCGAAGGGCGATCCGCAGGGGCTCGAGTTCGCGCGGTGCATGCGCTCCCACGGGGTGCCGAACTTCTCCGACCCGCACACGGTAAGCGGCGGCGGCGTCGTTAACCAAATCGGTGCCAATCCCCAGTCCCCTGCGTTCGAAGCAGCCCAGAAGGCCTGCGGGCACCTCATACCGGGTGGCGGATCTTCGTCTGTGCACGCCTCCGCGCAGGAGATGGCGCAGGCGCTCAAGGTCTCACAGTGCATGCGCGCGCACGGCGTCCCGGGCTTTCCCGATCCGATGGTCTCGCTCCCGTCGAACATGACGGGTCACAGCGCGGTCGTGAACCAAAACGGAGCCGTCCTGGCGATCCCGAGCTCCATCGACGAGCAATCACCAGCGTTCAAGCAGGCGGCGGCCGCGTGCAATTTCGGGCCGCGAGTGGGCAGATAGGCCCAGCATGAGATCGCGGCTGACAGCGGTCGCGGAAATGGACAGCGGTCGTGAAAGTGGGCTCGCTGGTCGAGACCTGCCCCCGCGGCCCCGCCTGGCTTAGGCGACTGAGTCGCGTAGGCGGTAGCCCACCCCGGGCTCCGTGATCACGTAGCGCGGATGCGATGGGTCGCGCTCTACCTTGGCGCGAATGTGCGCGATGTGCACTCGCAGGTAGTGCGACTCCTCCACGTATTGCGGCCCCCAAACCTCCTTTAGTAGCTGGCGCTGGGTCACAAGGCGACCCGGGTACCGGGCAAGCACGCGCAATAGGTCGAACTCAATCGGCGTCAAGTGCACTTCCGCCCCATCGCGCAGCACGGTGCGGTCTTCGAGGTCGACGGTGAGCTCACCGATCTCGATCTTGGCGGGGTGACCGCTGTCGGGCGACCTGCGCAGGACGGCGCGCAGCCGGGCCAGCAGCTCATCTGTTCCGAACGGCTTGGTCACGTAGTCATCGGCGCCCGCGTCCAGCGCCCTCACCTTTTCGCGCTCGTCGCCGACGGCGGACAGGACCAGGATCGGCAGATGACTCCAGGCCCGGATCTCCTTACACACGGTGACGCCGTCGCCGTCGGGGAGGACGAGATCGAGCACCAGCGCCTCCGGTGGCCGCGTTGTGACCGCGGCGAGCGCCTCGGCCTTGCTGGCGGCGCTCTCGACTGCGTAACCTGCCCCCCGCAGGACGATCTTCAGCCCGCGGACGATCTCCGGCTCGTCGTCGACGACCAGCACGCGCGTGGCATTGGCCGACATGGCTTAGGTGGCTGCGGCCCCTGGGAGAGAGTCGGCGACGTGGTGGTCGCCGGGCTGCTGGACCGCGGGGAAGCTGACCGCGAAGGACGTGCCGTGGCCCACATCGCTCTGGACCGTGATGCGCCCGCCGTTGGCCTCGACGAAGCCCCGACAGATCGCCAGGCCGAGGCCGGATCCGCTGGCGCCGCTTCCGCGGCCGCGGAAGAAGGGCTCGAAGATGAGGCCACGCTGATCGAGGGGGATGCCCCGGCCATGGTCCACGACCCGGACCGTAACCCAGGCCGGACCGGCTCCACCTCGGACCTCGACGGGTACGTCAGGGGGCGAGAACTTGACCGCGTTCTCGATCAGATTGGAGAAGACGCGCTCGAGCTGGGTGGCGTCTGCGCGAACGAGGGGAAGATCGGGAGGCAACCGAAACTCGATCGGGTGGCTGCCGCGGAACCTCTGGGCCGCGGAGGCCGCGACGTCATGGAGATCGCACCAATCCGCTTGCGGCGCGACCGCACCCGCCTCAATCTTCGACAGGTCGAGCAGATCGCCCACCAGCCGCCCCAGGCGCTTGCTCTCGGCTTCGATTGCCGCGATCAGCTCGGCGCGCTCGCGGGCAGTTATGTCGGAGGTCCGCAGCGCGGAAGCCGCGGTCGCGATTGCGGTGATGGGCGAGCGCAGGTCGTGGGATACCGCGTGCAGGATGGCGGTCCTGGCGCTCTCGGTTCGCTTCGCGGCCTCGGTTTCAGCCATCTGCTCGAGCGCTTCCTGGTGTTCCACCGCGACATCGACGAGCGAGGCGATCGGCTCTGCGACCCGCTCGATCAGGCCGGCGTCATAAGGTGGCTCCCCGGCCAAGCACAGCCACGCGCTTCGCGAGCGGGACGGCAAAGAGAGCGTGCGCTCGTCCTCCCGCGCCGCCGGCGGCTCGAGGACCACTCGCGCATACGCGGCACCGCAGGCGGCTGCGATGCGCTTGCCGACATTCTCCAGCGCGACGGAGAGGCTTTCCCCTGTCAGGATCGCCGTGGCGGTGTCGGCGAGCAGCTCCGCCTCGCGCTCGTGGGCGGTAGCCACCCGCGCCCGCGCATCGGCCTCCCCGGCCCGCTGCCGCGCAATCGCCGCCAAACGTCCGACGACAACCGCGGCGATGAGCAGCACGGCCAGCTCGACCACGTCCTGGGAGTGCGCGATCGCAAAGCGATGGAGGGGCACGATGAAGAGATAGTTGAGCGTTAGCACGCTCAGAATCGAGGTGATGAGGGCGGACAGCTCGCCGCGCCGGATGGCGACAGTCAGGACTGCGAGCAGGTAGACGATGCCGAGGCCGGCTGCCGGCGCCGTCTGCTGGAGCGCGGCGATCGCCGCCGTTGCCAGGCCGACGGCCACGACGATTTCGAGCGCAGACATGACCGTGGTGCGCACCAGTTTGGGTGCGCGTCGGTGCTCAGTGCGTGCCTGGTGCCCGAACAATAAATCTAAGGCTACGCCCCGGACACGCCAGGATCGAGACCTGGAGATGCGAGGCTATTGCGCCAGGACAGCCAGGGGTCGGGCGCGAATCAGCTTCGGGTGCGCCGAGCGAGACGTCCTTCGCCCGCCGGCTTGCCGCCGTTGGAGGCGAACTGCGTGGCGATTCGGTCCTCGAGGCCTGGGTCCAGGATCAACAGCACCTGGTCACCGGCCTCGATCTTCGAGTCCGCCTTGGGGACGAACCCGCGACCGCCCCGCAGGACCGAAATGATCAGCGCGCCGTCGGGAAGCACCACGTCCTTGACGCACTGGCCGGCGGCCGGCGAACCATCCCCCACTTCCAGCTCGATGATCTCCAGGCGCTCCTCTTCGAGCGCCAAGAGCTGGATCAGGCCGTATGCCGGGACCTCGTGCTCGATCAGCCGCAGGATCAGATCGGTAGCCGAGACGGCCGGCTGTACCCCGAGCATCTTGAAGTGCTGGAGGTTGCGCGGGTTGTTGACGCGCGCGACGATCCTGCCGACAGCGTACTTCTGTTTGGCCACCTGGCAGATGATGATGTTGTCCTCGTCATCCCCGGTGACGGCTATCACTAGGTCCGCCCGCTGGATTCCCGCGCGCTCGAGCACCCACAGCTCCGTGGCATCGCCGTACTGCACGACATGCTCAAGCTCCTCCTCCACCACCCGATAGCGCCGGTGGTCGGACTCGAGCAGCGTGACCTCCTGATCGTTGACGATCAGCTCGCGCGTGAGGTTCCAGCCCACCTTCCCGGCCCCCGCGATGATGACGTACACGGTCCCTCCCTCTCCTTATGGTGCAAGCGCCGCACTGGACGCCTGCTCGATCGCCTCCTGGGTTGGACAGATCGTATGCAGGCCCTGGTCCGCATACCAGGCTGCCCGACCCGGATCCGCGACTCGGACCACCACCCGTGGGACCTCAAAGCGCTGCCGGGCGACCTGCGCGATCACAAGGTTCGTGTTATCGCCGCGAGTCGCGGCGAGAAACACGTCCGCGTGTTCGATCCCCGCCGAGATCAGGGCGTCGATCTCAAGCGCCGCCCCCACGGTGAACCTTCCCCCGGCGTCCTCCCAGGTGGTCAGCTGGTCCTTGTCCAGTCGCTCGTGGGAAAGCGGATCGGAATCGATCACGGAGACCTCATGCCCTGCAGCAAGGGCACGGCTGGCGACCGCGGATCCCACACGACCTGCGCCGACGATCAGGATCAACATCGGGACGAGACTTTAGCCTTCCCAACGGTCATGCGCGCAGACGCATACCGGTGTCAAATCCTTTTTATGACGGGGAATTCCGGCTAGCCTGGGGAGGAACATGAAGTACTTCACCGTTGTGGGCGCGGCATCGGGCCGGGGGAAGGCCTTGGGCCGGAGGGAGGTGTGAGTCCGCGCGTCGTCTGGCGCGGGCGCACCTTCATCGCAGCGGCGCGCAAAGTCAACTCCGACACCGGGGCGGATGTCGCCACGACCGCGACGAAGCCCGTCAAGAAGAGAGTGCTCCACGAGGCCGCCCACAAGGTGGGCGCGTACGAGCCGCCTCACGGGATCGCCAAGCCGGCGCCGCGGATTTTCGACTCCGAGCGGGATGTGGTCGCACAGGCCAGCCGAGCTGTGCTGGCGCTGGGGGCGCTGGGCGTCGTCTTCGGCGACATCGGGACGAGCCCGCTGTACACCGAGCAGGTGCTCTTCACCGCACACAGGGGCGTTGTGCACACCACGGCTGCGGACGTCTACGGGATCGCCTCGCTGATCTTCTGGGCGTTGGTGATCGTAGTCTGCGTGAAGTACGCCGGGGTCATCATGCGTGCCCACAATCGCGGCGACGGCGGCATCCTCGCCCTGACCGCGCTGATCAGACGCTGTCGCCTGTCGCGCCCGGCGTTGTTCATGACGCTGGGAATCATCGGCGCCTCGCTTTTCCTGGGCGACGGCATGATCACTCCGGCGATCTCGGTGCTCTCGGCCGTGGGCGGCCTCAAGGTCGCGGCGCCCGGCCTGGCACACCTGGTGGTCCCGCTGTCACTGGCGATCCTAATCTCACTGTTCGTGCTCCAGCGCTGGGGCACGGGCGCGGTGGGAAAGCTGTTCGGGCCGGTGATGCTGTTCTGGTTCGCGGTCATCGGCGTGCTCGGACTGCACCAGGTCATCCTCCATCCGGGCGTGGTCCAGGGACTCTCACCCAGCTACGCGGTCCGCTTCCTCGCCAACCACGGCGGCGCGGCCTTCCTCACGCTGGGCGCGGTCGTGCTGGCGGTAACCGGCGCAGAGGCCCTGTACGCCGACCGCGGGCATTTCGGGCCGAATCCCATCCGGCTCGCCTGGTTCGGCGTGGTCTTCCCGGGCGTGCTGCTCTCCTACCTCGGTCAGTCCGCGCTCGTCCTCCATCACCCAGAGATCGTGCATAAGCCGGGCTTCAACCCGTTCTTCCAGCTCGCTCCCTCCTGGGGCAGCCTGGCGTTGGTGATCCTCGCCAGCGCCGCGACGATCATCGCCTCCCAAGCGGTGATCTCCGGCTCCTACTCCGTCGCCCGGCAGGCGGTCCAGCTCGGATTCCTACCGCGCCTGCGGATCAGGCACACCTCGAGACAGGAAGGGCAGGTCTACGTCGCCGTAATCAACTGGCTGCTGTGCGCGGGCGTCGTGGCGCTCGTGCTCATCTTTCGAAACTCCAACCGGCTGGCGGAGATCTACGGCGTGGCGGTGACGGGCACGTTCATCCTCGACACCGTGCTGTTCCTGGTCGTCGCCCACACCGCCTGGGCCACCTCGAAGTGGAAGCTGATCCCCCTGGGTGCGGTCCTGCTGGTGGTCGAGGTCTCCTTCTTCAGCTCCAACCTGGTCAAGGTCACGCACGGCGCCTGGCTACCGCTGGTCGTGGCGCTCGTGCTCTCGACCGTGATGATCACCTGGCGACGAGGACAGGTGATCGTGACGCGCAATCGAACGGAGAAGGAGGGGTCGCTAAAAGAATTCCTCGAGGGCCTCGCGTCCAGGAAGCCCGCGCTGCAGAGAGTGCCGGGCACCGCGATCTTCCTCAATCCGAGCAAGGACACCACGCCGCTGGCGCTGCGCACGGAGGTGGAGCACTCGCACGTGCTGCAGGAGATGGTGGTGATCGTCTCGATCGAGCCGGTCAGCGTGCCGCACGTGGACAAGGAGGACCGGTTCGTGATCACGCGCATCGGACACGGCCTCTTCCACGTCTTTCACGTGGTCGACCGCGTTGGATACCGGGACAAGCTGAACGTGCCCAAGGCGCTCGCGCTGGCGCGCAAGCTCGGCATGCTGCCCCGCAATCTCGACCTTGAGCACGCCTCCTATTTCGTCTCCCGGATCACGATCGCGCCGACCGACGCCAAGGACATGCAGCGCTGGCGCAAGAAGCTGTTCGTGGCCATGGCGCGCAATGCCGCCAGCCCCGTCGACCACTTCGGGCTCCCCATCGATCGCACCGTGATGCTGGGCTCGCAGGTGGAGGTGTAGGGAGCAAGAGCGCTTTCGGCTGGCGAACTCGCCTGGCGGCGAGTAGCCTTTTCCCACCCGGATCCGATAGCCAGTTTCCGGGGGCGTCGACAGCAGGGGGTGACTGTGTTCAAGGTGGGGTCTCACGGGGCCAGTAAGCACCTGGGTTCACTCGCCGAAGGCGGGGCGAGGAAAGCGGCCCTGCTCGTTTGTATCTGCCTAGGGATTGCAACGCTGACGTTTCCGGCTTCGGGCCTGGGCAAAGCTTCGGACGTCGGCAAGGTGGTCGCGCGGGGCCCGATCCTGTCCTACAACCAGGGGCTGGTGCTGGCGGACTACGCCATGCTGTACCGCGCGACCCACGATCCGTTCTACCTACAGCGAGCGGAGGCCATAGTCCGCGCTTCCGATGAGAGGTTCGGGCACTTCGGCTGGGATCCGAAGAACCCCGGGGACGCACCGTACTGGTCGACGATCTACTTCCGCTCGTTCCGCGTACTAACCGCGATCGCCCCCGCCATGCGTAGTGTCTATCGCCCTGAGTGGCATGCGTTCAAGCGCTTCGTGTACCACCACGTGGTGCCCGGCGGGCGGTCCGTGCACCCTTACCCGTCCGGGCTCTACCCCGGCGCGAAAGGGTGGCGCTATCGAACGCTTTGGGAGCAGGCGCAGATCGAGGCCGCTCGCGAAGATCGCGGCGTGGGCTCAGCGATCGCCCCACTGCACTATTTCTGGCGGGGCTCGGTCTGGCTACCGCGCGTGGTCCTGCGCAACGGCCGGATCGTGCCTGCCGCGCGCCCAGTTTTCTACGACGATGCCATGTGGGCCTCGCTCGACTACCTCACAGGCCGCGCCCTGGCGCTCGCGCACCCGGATATGCGCCGCTGGGGTCGCCTGATGCGTAGGCGCGCCGCCATCGATCTGAGTCATGTCAAGCGCGCCTGGCCGGCTCTCGCCCGCGGGTGGGATAAGCGAACGGGAGGAGAGCGCTGGTATTACAACAATCCCACCCTTTCGACGGCCGCTACCGCCGGAGTTGCAGAGGTCGCGCTTCGGCTTTACGGGATCAACCGTGATCGCCGATACCTGAGGTGGGCCGAGCGGGCGCTCCTCTGGCTCAACCATGTGACTCGCGTCAATGGACCGGAGGGTCCGCTGTACCGCAACATCCCGCCGTCGCCCTCAGGGCCAGGTAAGCCCACGTTCGACCCGCTCGCTTGGAAGACCGCAGCAACCTCCTGAAAGGGCCGGATCCTTGGAGCTGCCCGCGGTGAGCCAACGCGCCCGCGCGCCCGCGGGGACAACTTCTACGTGATGATCGGAATGATCAGCAGGGCAACGATGTTCGCGACCTTGATCATGGGGTTGATCGCTGGACCGGCGGTGTCCTTGTAGGGGTCGCCGACGGTGTCACCGGTGACCGCAGCCGCGTGGGCCTCCGAGCCCTTGCCGCCAAAAGCGCCGTCCTCGATCAGCTTCTTTGCGTTGTCCCAGGCGCCGCCCCCGGAGGTCATCGAGACCGCGGTGAACAGTCCCACCACGATTACCCCGATGAGCAGGCCGCCCAACGCCTCGACGCTGACCAGGCCCACCACCAGCGTGACCACGATCGGGATCAGAGCCGGCGCGATCATCTCGCGCTGCGCCGCCCGGGTCACAAGCCGCACGGCCGTTCCGTACTCGGGCGTCTCGGTCCCTTCCATGATCCCCGGCTTCTCACGGAACTGGCGGCGCACCTCCTCGACCACAGCGCCACCTGCGCGGCCGACCGCCTCCATCGACAGGGCCGCGAACAGGTAGACCATCAAGCCCCCGATCAACAGCCCGATCAAAACCGGTGGGTTGCCAAGGGCGAAGTTGAAATGACCTGGAAGCTCACGCTCGAAGGCGTCGAACAGCACCAGCGCGGCTAGCGCGGCCGATCCGATCGCGTATCCCTTGGTGACCGCCTTGGTGGTGTTGCCCACCGCATCCAGAGGATCGGTGACGTTACGGACCTCCTCGGGCAGCTCCGCCATCTCGGCGATACCGCCGGCATTGTCGGTCACCGGGCCGAACGCGTCCAGCGCCACGATCATGCCCATCAGCGAGAGCTGGGCCATGACCGCCACCCCGATGCCGTAGATGCCCTGTGTGCCCCCGCCCGCGAGCTTCCAGGAGCCGAGGATGCCCATGGCGATCACGATCGCCGGCGCGGCGGTGGCCTGCGATCCCTGGGCAAGGCCCTGGATGATGTTCGTCGCATGGCCCGTCTGCGAGGCGCGCGAGATCTTGCGAACCGGCGAGAAGCGGGTCGAGGTGTAGTAGTCGGTGATCACGAACAGGCAGGCGGTGATCCCGAGCCCGATCACCGAACAGAGGTAGAACTTCCACCAGGCGGGGGCGGCGGCGCCGCTGTGCAAGGTGAGCCCGTTCATCAGCCAGTAGGTGATGGGCGCAAAGACGGCCGCAGCCAGGCCGGCCGAGACAATCAGGCCCTGGTAGAGCGCACGCTCCACGTTCCCCGCCTTGGAACGGACCGCGAACGTCCCGATCAGCGACGCGATGATTGAGAGACCGCCGAGCACCAGCGGGTAGAGGGCCACGGCGGCCTGCTGGCGGAACAGGAGCACGCCCAGCAGCATCACGGCGACGGCGGTGACCGCGTAGGTCTCGAACAAGTCGGCGGCCATGCCGGCGCAATCGCCGACGTTGTCGCCCACGTTGTCGGCGATAACGGCCGGGTTACGCGGGTCGTCCTCGGGGATGCCAGCCTCGATCTTGCCGACGATGTCGGCGCCGACATCCGCGGCCTTTGTGAAGATGCCGCCGCCGAGACGGGCGAAAACGGAGATCAGCGAGCCGCCGAAGGACAGGCCGATGAGCGCATCGACGGCATGGCGCTGTGACTCACCGACGATCGCGGTGAGTACTCCGTAATAGCCCGCCAGGCCGATGAGGGCGAGCCCCACCACGAATAGGCCGGTAACCGCGCCCCCGCGGAAGGCCACTGAGAGCGCCCTGGAGACGCCGCCGCGGGCTGACTCGGCGACGCGCGCGTTGGCGCGCACGGACACGTTCATGCCGATGTAACCGGCGGACGCGGAGAAAATGCCGCCAATCAGGAAGCCGATCGCCACGCGGATGTTCTGCAGCGGGATCAGCAGCACGAACACCACGACACCGACGCCGGCGATCATTGTGTACTGCCGGTTGAGGTATGCGGAGGCGCCCTCCTGAACCGCCGCCGAGATCGTGCGCATGCGCTCGTTACCCGGCGACAGCGCAAGCAGCGAGCGCGAGGTGAGGACGCCGTAAACGATCGCGAGGGCGGCGCACACAAGCGCCACGACGACGCCATGCTGCGTCAGGAAACTTGACAAGACAGACCTCCGAGGACGCTCTCAGTAATAAAGGAGGGGCGCAATCGGCGCCCAAGCAATCACAAAGGGCCGCCACCCGCATAGCTGGGCAGGGCCCGGAACGCGCCCGAGTCTAGCGAATTGAGGCGCTATCGCTGCCCCGGCACCCACAGGCGGCCGCTGCGCTGCGCCGGCCCGGGCTCACCGGACTTGGGGGGGGTTGGCTCGCCGCTTAGGGGGCCGGGCTCGCCGGGCGGTGACGGGGGGCTACCTGGAGGCGGCCCGGCGCTGCCGGGCTCGGGCGGCTGCGGTGAACCCGGCTGGGGCTGGCTCTCGCCTGGTGCGGCGGCCTGCGAGCCGCCAACCCGCACGAAGGCGAGTTGCAGCTGCGAGAGGGCATCCCGGACCGGTCCGGCCTGCTCCGGTGCGGCGCGCTCGAGCAGCGGCATCAATGCCCGGATCGAGTCGATCGCGGTCCTGACCTGCTCCGGGTCACGCTCCTCCTCGGTGCCTGGCTGCAGCCCGGTCCGGCGCATGCCGAGGTTGATCATGGTCACGACATGCTCGAGCAGGATGTGCTCGACCCGGACCTTCTTGACCTCTGCCTCGTAGGCCGCGCGCAACTCCTCCTCGGTCGGCTGCGCCCCTGCTTGCTCGCTACCGCCAGTCGTACTCACCGTCTCACCTCCGCAGGACTCCCGAGGGCCCCAGCATACGTCTCTCGCGTCTCTTCCACGGCTGCCGCAAATACCTCCTGCAAGCTCGCGCCGGTGGCAGCCATTCGGCGCTGGCGCTGGGAACCGTTCAGCTCCGGCAGGCTCACCTCGATCCCGAGTTCCTCACGCACGGGTGCGCTCCACTGAAGCAGCCGCTCGAGCGCCTCGGCCGCGGGATACTCCTCCCTGCGCTCGAGGTCGATCAGGCGCCCGTCGAGGCCATAGCGGATCGCGCGCCAGAAGTTCTCCTCGATCTCCCTGCGAGGCGCCGAACGGGCCGGGACGCCCGCGTCGATGTCGCGCGCCGCCTGTGCGACGCACGCGACGATCAGGGAGGCGAGCCCCTCCGACTCGACAGCGGTCGATTGGGCGTCGCAGATGCGCACCTCGACCGTGCCGAAGGCGAAGTGCGGGCGCAGCGACCACCAGACCTGGGTGTACTCGATGATCGAGCCCGTCGCCTGCAGGAAGTTGATGTAGTCCTGAAAGGCCGCCCAGGTTCGGAATTCATCCGGGATCCCGCAGCGCGGGAAGCTCTTGGTGAAGATCTGGGTGCGGGCCGAGTGCAATCCGGACTCGCGCCCGTCCAAGAAGGGAGAGTTGGCCGAGATCGCGAGCAGCAGCGGAGCCACCGCCCGCAAGCGGTCGCAAACCTGAACTGCGCGGTCGGCGCCGGTGATG
Organism: uncultured Solirubrobacterales bacterium; assembly: GCA_963808655.1. Lineage (GTDB taxonomy): Bacteria > Actinomycetota > Thermoleophilia > Solirubrobacterales > Solirubrobacteraceae > Palsa-465. The sequence continues at coordinate 173,287 of CAWEGZ010000013.1, read as the reverse complement.
CCTACGTGCACGTGCAGCGAAAAGGTGTTGTTGCGCCAGGCGACGTACTTCAGCCCTTCCTCGACGCGCTGGTAGTGCTCCGTCTCGATGATGTGCTGCTCGCGATAGTCGGCCCAGGGGTGAGTCCCGGTTGCGCCCAAGCGAACACCGCGGCCGTCCGCCAGCGCGAACAGCTGCCGTCGCCGATCCCTTTGTGCGGCGATCGCCTCGCCGAGGTTCTCGCCACGGCCGGAGCGGATCTCGATCTCGGAGGAGATCAGCTCGCCGTTGATCGAATCCGAAAGAACGGGATCCTCGGCGGCCGCATCTCGCATCTCCTCGAAGCTCTGCACCAGGCCCAGATCGAGCGGATCGAGCAACTGGAACTCCTCTTCCAGGCCGACGGTGAAGTCGGTGCCCTCCTCGAAGGCCGAATATGCCGTGTCTAGCTCGAGGCCCACGTGGCCGGTCTCAAGTGAGGTAGAAGTACAGCGCGTAGAGCAGATCGACGGCGGGGCTGGAGGTGTGGACCGTCACCTGCGGGGCGACGCGGATGAGCGCGTCCGAGTAGTTGAAGATGATCTTCACGCCGGCGTCTGCGATCTCGTCCGCCAGTTCCTGGGCGGCCGCCGCAGGCACGGCGAGCACGGCCACGACGATGTCCTGCTCGTCGATCACGCGCCGCAGCTCTGAAGTGGGCTGGACCTCGAGCTGGCCGACCGTGGAGCCGATCTTCTCCTGCGCCGCATCGAACACGGCAACGACGCGGAAGCCGTGGTCGGCAAAGATGTCCGACGTCGCGATCGCAGTCCCCAAGTGCCCGGCGCCGAACAAGGCGATGTTGTGCTGGCCGGCGGTCCGCAAGATCTTCCGGATCTGGACCACAAGCGAATCGACGTTGTAGCCAACGCCACGCTTACCGAACTTGCCGAAACCCGAGAGGTCACGGCGGATCTGCGTCGAGTTGACGTGCGTGTAGTCGGCGAGCTCCTGCGAGGAGATCGTCAGCTTGCCGATCTTGCGCGCCTGCGTCAGCACCTGCAGGTAGCGCGACAGGCGGGCTGCCACGCCCAGCGCAAGTTTCTCCCCAGGCTTTTCGGACCCTGCTCCGGCAAGGGGCCGATGGTCACTCACCGTGTGGCTCATTCCCGTTTGCACTCTACTTCAGCGGCCCTCTTCGGCCATCGGCGCGCTCAGCATATGTCTCAGGCCGTCCTCGTCCACGAACAGCTCGAAGGCTTCGACGCCATCGACGGTGACCACCGGGATCCGCTCGAGGTAGGCCCGCAACAGCCGCTCGTCGCGCTCAATGTCGCGCTGCACCAGCTCGAAGGGCTGCGAGGCGCGCACGCGCTCGAGCAACTCGAGGGCCTCCTGGCAGAGGCAGCAGCCCTCTCGGCCATAGAGCACGACTGTCCTCATGCCGCCAGCAGGCGCTCGCCGCTCGCATACACCTCGAGGCCCAGATAATCGGGATAGGAGAGCGGCTCGACGTAGCGCGCGGCGCTGGCGATCATGGCCGCGTTGTCGGTGCACAGGGCCGTCGGGGGCACGTCCAGCTCCACGCCGAGGCCGGCGAGCCGACTGCGCAGCGGACCGTTCGCGGCGACGCCGCCGCCGACCGCCAGGCGGTCGAGACCGGTGCGCTCGAGCGCGCGCTCCACTCGGAGCGCGAGCGACTCCACGATCGCGCGCTGGTACGAGGCGGCGAGGTCGGCGCGGTGGCGACTCGCCTCGTTCTCGCCCAGGTCCCGGAGGCGGTAGAGCAGCGCGGTCTTGAGCCCCGCGAAGGAGAAGTCGAGGCCTTCTAGGCGAGCAGCGGTGGGAAAGGAGAAGGCCTCGGGGTCGCCGTCGCGCGCCAATCGCTCGAGCACCGGTCCCCCGGGATAGCCGAGGCCGAGCAGGCGCGCGCCCTTGTCGAAGGCCTCGCCTGCGGCGTCGTCGAGCGTTTGGCCGAGCAGCTCTGGACGCGGCCCGTGATCGACCACACGTGCCAGCAGCGTGTGGCCGCCCGAGGCGATCAGGCTGAGAAACGGCGGCTCGAACGGCTCGGGTTGGAGGAAGCTGGCCGCGATATGCCCGTGGAGGTGATCCACGGGCGCCAGCGGCAGCTCGAGCGCGGCGGCGATCGATTTGGCCGTAGCCAGGCCCACGAGCAACGCCGCCACCAGGCCGGGTCCGCGCGTGACGCCGACGAGCTCGACTTCATCGAACGTGATCCCAGCCGTCCGCAGCGCGTCATCGACCGCCTCGCCGATCAGCTCGAGATGGTGGCGCGAGGCAATCTCGGGCACCACCCCGCCGTAGCGGTCGTGGATGCCCTGCGAGGAGATTGCGTTCGCTCGGATCTCGCCACAGCTGGTGACGACGGCGGCGCAGGTGTCGTCGCAGCTCGTCTCGAGCGCGAGGATCACGGCGAGGGCTCCTGCACGCCCCCCGGGACTCGCCACATGATCAAGGCGTCCTCGCCGGTGTCCTGGTAGTAGCGCTTGCGCAGACCCGCGGGCCGAAAGCCGAAGCGCTCGTACAGGGCGATTGCCGAGCCGTTGGAGGTCCTCACCTCGAGCGTATAGCCGCGACTCTGGCCTGCCCGCGCGAACAGCTCCTCGAGCAGCGCGGTGGCCAGCCCACGGCGCCGGGCACCGGGATCGACCGCGATGTTCATGATGTGCCAGTCGTCCCCGTACTCGGAGCAGACCAGGTAGCCGAGCAGGTGCGGCCGCGCGACGCGAGCTGTGATGCCCCGGCGCCGCTCGTCCTCGTCCTCGGTTGCCGCCAGGCAGACCCCCGACGGACGCGAGAGCTCGAGCACGAACATCGACAACGACCAGGGCGTGGGAAACGAGCGGCGCTCGATCGCCATCACCTGTGGCAAATCCGAATAGGTCAGGGGACGGATGGCGACGCTGCTCTGAACGGTCATGGTGTTGGTGCGAGGGTGCGCGGAACCGCATCGGGCGCGCGCACGTAACAAGGATGTATGTCGCCCGGTGGCCGGGCCGGCATCGAGAACCCGAGCCGGCAGTGACTCACTGCTGATACCCGGTGGCACGCCGATTCATCGCCCGGGATCGCCACGCCAGACGGCTCGAGGGCGCTTCTGAATGCTATAGCGCCGTCTCCTACGGCCAGGGTGCACGCGGGCGTCAGACCCTCCGTTGTCGTCAGGCGCTGGGCGAGCTCTCGCGGCGCGAGCGCAGCGACCTCAAACAGCGGCGTGAGACGACTGTCCGCGAGCGACCAGGCCGCCGCGAACACCTCGCCGCGACGGGCGTCGAGGACCGCAACGACCGCCTCGCGCACCCCGTCAACCCCCTCGCGCAGCACGGCCAGTGCCAGGGCCTCGAGCGTGGGGACGGCGACCACGGGAATGGCCAACACTTGGGCGAGAGCGCGCGCGGTCGAGATGCCGATGCGCAGGCCCGTGAACGTGCCGGGACCGACGCCCACCGCGATTCGCTCGAGCTCGCCCCAGGAAGCGGACGCCCGCGCGAGCATGTCTTCCGCGAGGGGCAGGAGGCACCCGGTGTGACGCGGGCGCTCGCCCGGGAGGGGATCGTCTCGCGCCTCGAGCGCCGTTCCTCCAGCGCCGCGCTGGAAGGCCACCGTGGTGGCGCGCGTCGCGGTGTCGAAGCCGAGGATCGCCGTCACTAGTTGATCTCCACCAGCCGCCGGGTATCCCCCGCGTGCTGCATGCGCACCCGACAGGCGATCCTCTGGGCGCCCGCAAGCTCTGACACCCGCGCCGAGAGGCCATTCCACGAAAGTGATCGTGTGGGGTCCGAGGTAGTCCTCGAGCAGCTCTGGCTCCTCACCACCAAGCTCCTCGACGCGATACAGGTCGATGTGCGAGACGGGCACCGGGGCTGGATATCGCTGGCCGATCGTGAACGTGGGGCTTGTCACCGGCACGGTCACCCCCAGGGCCTTGGCCGCGCCGCGAATGAGTGTGGTCTTCCCAGCTCCGAGGTCCCCGGCGACGAGCACGACGTCGCCTGGCCGCAGCAGTTTCGCCAGCCGTGCGCCAAGCGCCTCGGTCTCGCTCGGATCATCCGTTTGAGCACGGGCCGGAGCGTGCGCCCCGGGGCTGATCGGGATGGCCTCGTCGACCCCCCGGCCGGAGGGCTCGTCACTGGTCCCGGCGGCGGGAATATCCCTGCGCAACGTCACCTTATGAGACTTTAGGGCGTCTCTTCTGTATTGCTCTCAGTGCGTCCAGTACCGTCAAGGCGTCAGTGAGTCTCAGGCCGACACCACCGGAGCTGCCGGAGGCCGCGCCGGCCCGGCTCGAGCGCCTTCGCCGCCGCTATGCGCCCGCGCTTGTGGTGGTGCGCAGGTCGGACACTGCCAAGGCCGCCGGACTGGCTGCAGCGATGATCGCCAACAACGCGCTCGCGCTCGCGGCGACCGTCGTCTTCGCCCGCCTGATCGGGGACTACGGCTCTCTTGCCGCGCTGGTCGCATACCTGCTGATCCTGACCGTCGCAGGGCAGGCGATGCAGGTCGCAACCGCGCGCGAGGGGGTGCTCGGCCACCTGGGGGCCGGCGAGGGCCTGCTGGTGACTCTGCGGAGCTGGACCCGGTCGATGGTCTTCTTCACCGTCGTGGTCACGGTCGTCTCGATCCTGCTACGCCAGCCGATCGCTGACCTGGTCGGGGTCAAACACGATCCATGGGCGGCTGCGGCCGGCATGCCCGCCGGCTGCATCTACCTGGAGGTGTCGCTGCTGCGTGGAGCCCTTCAGGGCGTGGGCGAGTACAGGACCGTGGGCCTGAGCCTGATTGGCGAGCAGGGAGCCCGGCTCGTGTTCGGAACGGTACTCGCGCTCGTCGGACTGCACCTGGCGGGCGCCTACCTCGGCTCGCTGGCGTCGTACATCGCGATGTCCGCCTATTGCGCCTGGGAGCTGCTCCGGGTGGTGCGAGGCCCGCAGCGGCAGACCCCGCGTGAGCCCATCCCAGCGCGCACGGCGCGCGCCGCGATCGGGCTCTGGACGCACGTGCGCAGGGCATGGGTCCCGATCGCGGGTTTGGCCGTGATTCAGCTGCTTCAGAACATCGACCTGATTGCTGCCAAGCACCGCTTCCCGCCCAACCTCGCGAGCTCCTATGCTGCCACCGCGGTCGCCGCCAAGGTGATGATCTGGGTGGCCATGGGGGCCGGCTTCTACCTCGTCCCGGAGTGCTCGCGCCGTCGGGCAGAGGGCAGGGACACGCGCGTGGTGCTGCTGCAGACGCTGGCGATCATCGGCGTCTGTGCGGTGCCCTGTCTGCTGATCTTCGCCGTTGCCGCCCACCCCCTGCTGGCGATCGTGTTCGGGGCGCGACGCGCGACCGCCTCCGCATCACTTTTGCCGCTTGGCGCCGCCTTCACGGTCCTGGCGGCGACCTACCTGGCGGTGCAGTACATGCTCGCCCTCAAGCGCACGGCATTCCTGGTCGTGCTCGGGGCGGTGGCGGTCGCCGAGCCCGCGCTGCTCCTGCAGGCTTCAAGGCATCCGGCCGGGTTCGCGATCGTGGTTCTGGCGGTGCAGGCCGTGGGGGCGCTGCTGGCGCTCGCGCTCGCGGTGCGCAGTGAACCCCGTCCCCCACCGGCTACCGAGATGACGCCGGAAGCCGCCTGAGCGCCGCGGCAGATTCAGAACAGTCCCAGCTGCGCCGCCCGCTCCGGGGCCGCCAGCTGCTCGAGCTCCTCGGGTTCGGGCCAGGGCTCGAATTCGACCTCGGGGATTTCCGGGACGGGCTCCGGCTGCGGCGGGGCGCCGAGCGCCAGCAGCTCCGGGATGCGGTGGAAGTCGGCGCGCAAGGCCTCGAGCGTGGAGCCCGTGTAGAGCGCCGCGGCCGGGTGGTAGAGGGGATAGAGCCGCACGGCGCGAGAACCGATCACGCGGATCTCCTCGCGCCCATGGAGCCGCGAGATCCCGGTGATGTCACTCCGCAGGAGCTTGGTGGCGAAGTTCCCGAGCGTGCAGATCATGGTCGGCTCGATCAGCTCGATCTGGCGGTGCAGATAACTCTGACACGATTCGATCTCGATCGGATGCGGATCGCGGTTGTCGGGGGGCCGGCACTTCAACGTGTTGGCGATGAAGACCTCCCCGCGCGAAAGGCCGATCTCTCCGAGCAGCCGGTCGAGCAGCTTCCCGGCGGCGCCGACGAACGGCAGGCCCAGGCGGTCCTCGTTGGCGCCCGGGGCCTCGCCCACGAACATCAGCTCCGCGTCCGAGTTGCCCGCGCCGAAGACGACCTTCGTCCGGCTCTGATGAAGCGGGCAGCGCACGCAAGTGGAGGCTTCTCCATACAACTCCTTGAGAAGCTCGCGTCGCTCGGCGGCGGTGCTCACGCCGGGCATGGTAGACCCGGACGGAGACACTCGGGGGCGCCCAGGCTCCCCCGCAGCGCGATTTTCGCCCGAAACAGCGGGATCTCGCGCATCGAGGCCGAGCCTATGTGATGCCGCGCACACATTGTCTTGACCCTTCGGCACGCGGGTATCATTTTCGACAGAAGGCCGTCACCCACATGGGGGCGGACCCTCGGTTTTTCAAGCACCTACACGCCGACCGGTATCTCAGATGCGAGAACTGGAACGGGACTCCCTCGCGGACGATCCTGCTCGCCGCCCCACTAAGGGGGCCATGCAGCGCGCTCTGAGCGCTCGAGATGCGCGCCCGCGCGTGGAAGAGCCGCGCAAGCTGGCGGTCGTCGGCCGCGGGCGCCTCGGCACCGCGCTGCTCACCGCCCTCGAAACGCTGCAAGCCCGAGACGGCACCTTTGAGCTGAACGGCGAGCGATGGCGGGTAACGGGGCCTCATGCCCGCGGGTATGCGGGGGAGGGCGCCGCCGCGGTTTTGCTGTGTGTGCCCGACCGGGAGATCTCCAGCGCGGCGCGGGCAATCGAACCGGGACCGCTGGTCGGCCACTGCTCGGGGATGTGCCCGTTGGACGTCGTGCTCCCGCACGAGGGGTTCTCGCTGCATCCCCTCATGACCGCCATCCAGGCGCGCGCAAGCTTCGGCAGCGCCGGTGCCGCGGTTGCCGGCGCCACGCAGCGGGCGCGGGCGTTCGCCGCCTCGCTGGCCTGCAAGCTGGGGATGCATCCGTTCGCTCTCTCCGACGAGGACCGTCCCGCCTACCACGCGTCCGCCTCGATCGCCTCGAATTTCCTGATCACGCTCGAGGCGGCGGCCGAGCGGTTGGCGGCCACCGCGGGGCTCGAGCGCGACCTGCTGGTGCCGCTGGTTCGCGCAAGCGTCGAGAACTGGGCCGCGCTGGGCGCTGAGGACGCGCTCACCGGACCGGTGGCACGCGGGGACGAGCGCACGGTGGCCGTCCAACGGCACGCGGTGCGCGAGCGCGTCCCCGAACTGTTGCCGGTCTTCGATGCCCTCACGGAGGCGACCCGCGCCCTCGCGGAAGAAGCGAGGGTGGCCGCATGAACGTCGCTCGGACGATCGCCGAGGTGCGGGGCGCGGTGGCAGAGGCACGACGGCAGGGCCAGAGCATCGGGCTCGTTCCCACCATGGGCGCCTTCCATGAGGGACATCTGTCGCTGATGCGCGAGGCCCGCGCCGCCTGCGACCTGGTTGTCGTATCGCTGTTCGTGAACCCGACCCAGTTCAACGAGTCCACGGACCTTGCGGCCTATCCCCGCGATGAGCAGCGCGACTTCGCCCTCGCCGCCGAGGCCGGCGTCGAGGTGGTGTTTGCTCCGGCGGCCGAAGAGGTGTATTCGAACGGCTTCGCCACCCGCATATCGGTGGGCGCTGTCAGCGGGCCGCTGGAAGGCACGCAGCGCGGGCCCGGACACTTCGACGGGGTGGCGACGGTCGTGACCAAGCTACTCAATATCGTCGCCCCCGACAGGGCGTACTTCGGCCAAAAGGACGCGCAGCAGACGGCCGTGGTCAAGCGCCTCGTCCGGGACCTCAATATCCCCGTCTCGATCGAGGCCTGCCCGACCGTGCGCGCGAGCGACGGACTCGCGCTGTCCAGCCGCAATGCGCGCCTTTCGGCCACAGAGCGCACGCGGGCCACCGGCCTCTACCGCGCCCTTCAGGCTGCACGCCAGGCGATCGAGGCCGGCGAGCGCGATCCGGTACCCGCCCTTGCGGCGGGGCTCATGGAGCTTCGCGCCTACGGCATCGAGCCCGACTACTTCGAAATCGTCGACCCCGAGACCTTCACCCCTGTCCAAAGACTGCGAGGCGGCGTCCTTGCGGTCGTCGCGGCCCCCTTCGAGGGGGCGCGCCTGATCGACAACCTGCCGATCCGGGTGCCCGGCGCCGATGCGCAGGGCCCCAAGACCACGATCGTCGCTGCGCGCGAGCGCCCCATGAAGTCGGCCCGCCGCGCGGCGTAGAGAGGAACCCACACATGTCCGCGACTCCGCACACATCAGTACCCCCGGATCTGAGCGGCAGGATGCCCGTCACCCTTCCCCAGCTCCAGGAGAAGAAGGGGCTGGGAGAGCCGATCGTGATGGTCACCGCCTACGACTACCCGTCGGCTCAGGTCGCGGAAGCGGCCGGCGTCGATGTCGTCCTGGTCGGAGACTCGGGCGCCATGACCGTGCTCGGCTATCCCTCGACCGTTCCGGTGTCAGTCGAGGAGATGCTGATGCTGTGCGCGGCGGCGCGGCGGGGGCTGACCACCCCGTTGCTGGTGGGCGATTTGCCGTTCGGCTCGTACGAGTCCTCCGACGAGCAGGCGGTGAGGACCGCGCACCGCTTCGTCAAGGAAGCCGGCTGCGACGCCGTAAAGCTCGAGCGCGGCGGAACCAGCGCCCAGCGAGCCAAGGCGATCATCGACTCCGGCGTCGCGGTCATGGGACACGTGGGGCTCACGCCCCAGACCGCGACCACCCTTGGAGGCCATCGCGCCCAGGGCCGAACTGCCGAGCGGGCTCTTCAGGTGGCGCGGGACGCGCTCGCGCTACAGGAGGCCGGGTGCTTCTCGATCGTCTTCGAGGCGATTCCGGCCCCGGTCGCAGAGGAGCTCATGAGCCATATCGACGTCCCGGTGATCGGCATTGGCGCCGGCCCCGCAACCGACGGCCAAGTGCTCGTCTTCCACGACCTACTCGGGATATACGATGGCCATGTGGCCCGCTTCGTCAAGCGATACGCCGAAGCAAAGGCGCAGATGGTGGCCGGGGTGAGCGAGTACGCCACCGACGTCCGCGCCCGCGCCTTCCCCGGTCCCGAGCACGGCTACACGATCGATCCCGGAGAGCTCGCTCGTTTCCGCGGGTTGCTGGGCGAGCAAGCGGGAGCCGAAACGCCGAGCGGCGAGCAATCGCGGCAGAGCGCGGTCGCGAGGTAGCAGCGCTGTGCCTCCCCGCTTGAGCGGAGTGCTGGTACCCAACGATCGGGTCTACTTCGAGCTCTTCGAGGAAGCGGGGCGAAATGTGCTGCGCTCAGCCGAGCTGCTCGACACGCTGCTGTCCGATTATCCGGACAGCAGCCAGCTGGCGGCGGAAATCAAGGGGTGCGAGCACGAGGGCGACCGGATCACGCACGAGATCATCGACCGCCTGAACCACACGTTCGTCACGCCGATCGACAGGGAGGACATCCTCGCGTTGGCCTCGGCGCTCGACGACACGGTGGACTACATCGAGGAGGTGGCCGACTACCTCGGCCTGTACCGAATCGAGGCGCCGATGGAGCAGTCGCTTCGACAGGCAGCCGTGCTGCGCGCCGCCGCCGTGGAGATCGCCAACGCCATTCCTCAGCTACGGGGCTTCCGCGACATCTCACGCCACACGGTCGAAATCAACCGGCTCGAGAACGAGGGGGATCAGATCACCCGCGCAGCGATGGCGTCGCTGTTCGACACCGGCATCGACCCGATGGTCGTGATCCGCTGGAAGGATCTGTTCGAGCGGTTGGAGGCGGCGATCGACGCCACCGAGCGCGTCGCCAACATCATGGAAGGGATCATCATCAAGAACTCGTAGCCGCGACCACCGCTCGCACCTAGAGCTCTACGGCTGCGGCGCCGCGCGCCAAACCGAGCGCCGGTTCGGTGCCCGCCGCCTCTCCAGGCGACTCGGTACTCGATCTGCCTCAGCACGCGAGCGGGCGCTCCTGCGGCGATCGAGAAGGGCGGCAGGTCGGCGGTGACGACGGAGTTGGCGCCGATCACGCACCGCTCCCCAACCGTCACGCCGCCCGTGATCACGACGTTCGCCCCGCACCACACGTTGGCGCCGATTCGCGTCGGTCCCTTCGCCACGAAGCCCTGCCACGGTACGGGCTGCTCTGGGTCGTCGAAGCGGTGGTCGGCATCGGTCAGAAAGCAGCCGTTGGCGAACATGCAATGTTCGCCGATCTCGACCAGCTCAGCGGCGGCGACCATCACTCCGAGGTTCAGGAAGCTCCCCGCACCGACCTTGATGCGGCCAGGAGACGGAGCAGTCAGCCAAACGCCGGGTTCGAGCAGCACGTGCGCGCCGATCTGGAGGCGTCCCTCGCCCAGCGCCTCGAGGACGTTGCCATAGAGCGGCCAGCGCGCGAACGCCCTCCGGCGCATGAGCTCCCAGTGGATACGCGCCCGGTTCCACGGCAGCGAGTTGCGTTGGTAGAGGCGCCATTTGCGCAACCAGAGCACAAGCTCGCCGGTGAGGCGCAGGTCTTGCATCGGCGAACGATATTCGGGGAGAGCGCTGCTCAGGCCGCGGGGAAGATTTACACCGAAGCGAGCTCGCGCGGCTTGCGTCGTGGCCGCGCGGGCTTGGCCCGAGGCAGGAGCTCCTTGAGGAAGGCCCCGGTGTAGGAGCCGGGAGTCTGGGCAATCTGTTCGGGGGTGCCGGTGGCGATCACCCGCCCGCCCTCGTCGCCGCCCTCGGGACCGAGGTCGATGATCCTGTCCGCCACCTTGATCACGTCGAGGTTGTGCTCGATCACGATCACCGAGTTGCCAGCGTCGACCAGTCGGCCGAGCACTTCGAGCAGCCGCTGGATGTCGGCGAAGTGCAGCCCCGTGGTGGGCTCGTCGAGGATGTACAGCGTCCGTCCGGTGGCGACCTTGCATAGCTCCGCCGCGAGCTTGACCCGCTGCGCCTCGCCCCCTGACAGAGTCGTCGCCGGCTGGCCCACCCGCATGTAGCCGAGGCCTACGTCGACCAGCGCCTGCAGTCGGCGGCGGATCTTGGGGATGTGGGCGAAGAACTCGAGCGCTTCCTCGATCGGCATCTCGAGGATGTCGGAGATGTTCTTGCCCTTGAAGCGCACCTCGAGCGTCTCCCGGTTGTAGCGCTTGCCGTGGCACTGCTCGCAAGGCACGTATACGTCGGGCAGAAAGTGCATCTCGATCTTGATCTGGCCGTCACCGCGGCATACCTCGCAGCGTCCGCCCTTGACATTGAAGGAGAAGCGCCCGGGCTTGTACCCCCGCGCGCGGGCCTCAGGCGTCCTCGAGAACAGGTCGCGGATCTGGTCGAACAGGCCGATGTACGTGGCCGGGTTCGACCGCGGCGTGCGGCCGATCGGCGACTGGTCCACGTAGATCACCTTGTCGAGCTGTTCGAGGCCGCTGATGCGGCGGTGCGCGCCGGCGCGTTGCCGGTTGCGGTGCAGGCGGTTGGCGAGCGCCTTGTAGAGCACCTCGAGGATCAGGGTCGACTTCCCCGAACCGGAGACGCCCGTCACGCAGCAGAAAACTCCCAGCGGGATCTTCACGTCGATGCGCTTCAAGTTGTGCTGCGCGGCGCCCTCGATCAGCACCTGCCCGTGCGGTCGGCGCCGGCGCCGGGGAGTCTCGATCGCGCGGGTGCCCGCGAGGAACTGGCCCGTGAGCGACGTGGCCTCCCCCGCGACCTCGTCGGCGGTCCCCTCCGCGACCACGTAGCCGCCGTGCTCGCCCGCGCCTGGCCCCATGTCCACGAGGTGGTCGGCCGCGCGCATCGTGCCCTCGTCGTGCTCGACCACGAGCACGGTGTTGCCGAGGTCACGGAGCCGCTCGAGCGTCCCGATCAGCTTTGTGTTGTCGCGCTGGTGCAGGCCGATCGAGGGCTCGTCGAGAATGTATAGGACGCCCACCAGCGACGAGCCCACCTGGGTCGCGAGGCGGATCCGCTGCGCCTCGCCCCCGGATAGCGTGGCCGCGGCCCTATCAAGCGTCAGATATCCGATGCCCACGTTATCCAGGAACTGGAGCCGCTCGGCGATCTCTCGCAGCACCAGCCGCGCGATGCGGTAGTCGTGCTCGGAAAGCTCCAGCGAGCGGATCCACTCGAGCGCCGCGCGTGCCGAGAGCGCGGTGAAGCGATGGATCGCGGTGTCCGCCACCAGCACCGCCCGCGACTCCGGCCGCAGCCTCGCACCCCCGCATTCCGGACAGGGACGGAGGGTCATGTACTCCTCGATCTTCTCGCGCGTGAACTCCGAGTCGGTTTCGCGATAGCGGCGCGCGAGGCTCGGCAGAATCCCCTCGAAGCGGGCGGCATAGGAGCGCCGGCGGCCGAAGCGGTTGCGGTAGCTCAGCTGGACGCGGTCGCCGTTGGTGCCGTGGAGGAAGAACTCGCGCTGGCGCGCGGGCAGGTCCTCCCAGGCGATATCGAGGTCGACGCTGTACCGCTCGGCGATCGCCTGGGTGAGCTGGTCGTAGTAGTCCGAGGCGCTCTGAGCCCAGGGAGCGATCGCTCCCTCCCCGATCGACAGCCCGGGGTCGGGGACCACCAGGTCGGGGTCGATCTCCATCTGCGAGCCCAGGCCCGTGCACCTGGGACAAGCACCGTGCGGGGAGTTGAACGAGAAGATGCGCGGCTCGAGCTCCACCAGGCTGGGGCCGTGGATAGGGCAGGCGAAGCGCTCCGAGAACATCATCGTCCGCTCGGAGTCGACCAGTTCGATCTCGACCAGTCCGCCGGCGAGCGCGACCGCGGTCTCGATCGAGTCGGCCAGGCGCTTGCGCACCTCGTCCTTCATCACGAGCCTGTCGACGACCACGGAGATGTCGTGCTTGAACTTCTTGTCGAGCTCGATCGGCTCGTCGAGCCGCCGCAGCCCGCCGTCCACCTTCACGCGCGCGAACCCCTCGCCGCGTAACTCCTCGAGCTGCTTGCCGTACTCGCCCTTGCGGCCGCGCACGATCGGCGCGAGCACCATGAAACGCGTACCCGACTCGAGCTCCATCACCTGGTCGATGATCTGCTCGGCCGACTGGCCGGAGATCGGTCGGCCGCAGATGTGGCAGTGGGGGTGGCCAACGCGCGCCCACAGCAGCCGGAGGTAGTCGTAGATCTCGGTCACCGTCCCCACCGTCGAGCGGGGATTGCGCGAGGTCGTCTTCTGGTCGATCGAGATCGCCGGCGAGAGCCCCTCGATCGAGTCCACGTCGGGCTTGTCCATCTGCCCGAGGAACTGGCGGGCGTAGGCCGACAGCGACTCGACGTAGCGGCGCTGCCCCTCGGCGTAGATCGTGTCGAAGGCGAGCGAGGACTTTCCCGACCCCGAGAGACCGGTGATGACGGTCACCGAGCCACGCGGGATCGCGACCGTGACGTTCTTCAGATTGTGCTCTCGGGCGCCCGAGACGACGAGCTGATCGCTCACCTATTCGAGTCTAGTTGAGCGAACAGACGTTCCCCTGGGCCAAATGTCGGTATTTGGGAGGGCGGGCCCATGTGGCCCGCCCCCGGCGGCGCATGCGCCGCCGGGGATCGGCGCATGCGCCGATCCAAGGGGCCGGCTCATGAGCCGGCCCCCACCGCTGAACTCAATCCTGAACGCTCGAGTAGACCTCGTCCAGCAGGCGCTCGGGGTCCGCGAGGTCATAGTTCTCGGTGAGGTACCGCGCGGTCTCGGCGCGCGGGGTGCCGTTGAGCGCCATGTTGAGCGCGATCAGACGCGCGCCCTCGGTGTCGTCGCTCTCCTCCGGGGAGGCGTAAGACTGCTCGGGCGGCCTGTCGCCGAATTTCGCCGCGCCGCGCGCGTAATGGACCGGGTGCTCCGCTGTGCCAGGCTCGGGTGTCGCGGCCGTGGGCGTCGGAGGTTCCCGACCCGGCGCGGGCGCCGGTGTCACGGGCTGGCGTGGCTCGAGGGGCTCCGGATCGGAGGCATCGGCGACCACCGGCTTGAGCCGCTCCACCGGAGTGACCTGGGTGTCGTTCGCGACGTTCCCGGCGAGCTCGTCCTCGAGCGCGTTCAGCTCGCCGCGCAGCCGCTCGGTGTCGTGGCGCAGCGAGGTGGTGAGCGTGTTGAGCTCGGTGTCCATCGCCTCGAGGCGCTCGAGCATCTGCGAGATCGAGCTCGACAGCCGGCTCACGTAGGCGCGCGCCTGCGCGGCCACGCGCTCGCGCATGCTCTGCGCCTCATCGGTGGCCCGCGCGCTCGCCTCCGAGGCCCGCGCGCGGGCCTCCTGGGCCTCCAGCTCGGCGCTGCGGAGGATCTCCGCCGCGCTCTGCTCGGCCGCCTGCACGATCCCGCGCACCTGCTCGGATACCGCGCTCGCCAGCGTCTCCGGCTGCTGCTGTTGCTCGAGCTCAGCCACCGCGTCCGCCAGCGCGCTCAGGTGGGCATCCACCGCCGCGGGATCGTAACCGCGCTTGGCGATGGGGAAATCCTTCCTGGTGATGATCGCTGGATCCAGGCTCACGGCGTCTCCCTTTGCTCAGCGATCCTAACCGGTCGCGACGGCCTGGTCTCGCTTACGCCGCAGGTCGCGGATCTCGTCGCGCAACTTGGCCGCGTATTCGAAGCGCAGCTCCTCGGCGGCCTGGAGCATCTCCTCCTCGAGCTCGACGATCGTACGCTCGATCTCCTCGGGAGCCATTCCCTCGGCCGCGCGGCGTGCGCGCCTGCGCGAGCGAGGCACGCGCGCCTCGCCCTGCAGGAACTCGGCGATGTCGGAGATACCCTTGACGATCGTCTCGGGCGTGATCCCGTGCTCCTCGTTGTAGGCGGCCTGGATCGCGCGCCGGCGGTCGGTTTCCTCGATCGCGGCCCGCATCGCGTGGGTCTCCTTGTCCGCGTACATGATCACGCGCCCCTCGACGTTGCGCGCCGTGCGCCCGATTGTCTGGATCAGCGAGGTCTCGCCGCGCAGGAACCCCTCCTTGTCCGCGTCGAGGATCGCCACCAGCGAGACCTCGGGAAGGTCGAGGCCCTCGCGCAGCAAATTGACCCCCACCAGCACGTCGAATTCACCCAACCGCAACTCGCGGATGATGTGGATGCGCTCGAGCGTGTCGACCTCCGAGTGCAGATAGCGCACCCGGAAGCCCATCTCCAGCAGGTAATCGGTGAGATCCTCGGCCATCTTCTTGGTGAGCGTGGTGACCAGCACGCGCTCGTCGCGCTCCGCGCGCGCCCGGATCTCGTTCATCAAATCGTCGATCTGGTTGCGCGTCTCCCGGACCTCGACCTGGGGGTCGACGATGCCCGTCGGGCGCACGATCTGCTCCACGATCCGCGTCGAGCGCTCGCGCTCGTACACGCCCGGCGTGGCCGACACGAACACGAGCTGCGGCGCCATCGAGAGGAACTCTTGGAAGGTCTGGGGCCGGTTGTCGAGCGCCGAGGGAAGCCGAAAGCCGTAATCGACCAGGGTCTGTTTGCGGGAGCGGTCGCCCTCGTACATCCCCCCGAGCTGCGGCACCGTCTGGTGCGACTCGTCGATCAAGCAGAGGAAATCGTCGGGGAAGTAGTCGAGCAGGCAGTAGGGGCGCTCGCCGGCGGCGCGGCCGTCCATGATGCGCGAGTAGTTCTCGATCCCCGAGCAGAAGCCCAGCTCACGCAGCATCTCCATGTCGTACTGGGTCCGCTGTCTCAGGCGGTGGGACTCGAGCAGCTTGCCCTGCGCCTCGAGCTCGGCGCAGCGGGCGTTCAACTCGCGACCGATCTCGGCCACCGCCTCCTCGAGCATGCCCTCGCGCACGGTGTAGTGGGTCGCCGGCCAGATGCCGACGTGTTCGAGGTCGTCCTCGAGCAGCTCGCCGGTGAGGGGGTCGAAGCGCTGCAACGACTCCACCTCATCGCCGAACATCACGACCCGGTAGGCCGTCTCGGCGTAGGCGGGGAAGACCTCGAGCGTCTCCCCGCGCACGCGGAAGGTGCCGCGCTGAAGCACGGTGTCGTTGCGCGTGTACTGGATCGAGACGAGCTTGCGCAACAGTCGGTCGCGATCGATCATCTCGCCCTTGTTGAGCGTCTGCAGGTTCGCGTCATAGACCTCGGGCGAACCGAGGCCGTAGATGCAGGAGACGCTTGCCACGATCAGCACGTCGCGGCGCGCGAACAGCGCCGCCGTGGCCGAGTGGCGCAGCCGATCGATCTCCTCGTTGATCGCCGAGTCCTTCTCGATGTAGAGGTCCTTGCTGGGGACGTAGGCCTCGGGCTGGTAGTAGTCGTAGTAGGAGACGAAGTACTCGACCGCGTTGCGCGGGAAGTAGGTGCGGAACTCGTTGCAGAGCTGGGCCGCGAGCGTCTTGTTGTGCGCGATCACCAGCGTCGGCTTCTGCACCGCCTCCACCAGCCCCGCCATGGTCATGGTCTTGCCGGTCCCGGTCGCGCCGAGCAGCGTGAGGAAGCGCTCACCGGCGCTGATGCCTTCGGCCAGCGAGGTGATCGCCTGCGGCTGGTCCGCGGTAGGACGGAAGGCGGCGTCGAGTTCGAATTTGGGCATGTACCGATGAGCCTAGCGGCGCGGAACTCGGGTCCGGCGGTGCCGCAGTGGGATGTTGTTCGCGCTATATGGGACTGTCATCCCACAGTTCTCTGCGCCCCATCTCGCCGCGCTCGCCGTGCTCGTCACGGCCTCGGTCGCGTCGGTATGGGTGGCGCGCACGAGGCCACGCCTAGCGACCCGCATCGGTTATCTGCTCGCGGTGGCCGTCTTCGTCGCGTGGGTCGGCGAGTACGTCGTCGACGCCACCAACGGCACCTACAGCGCCCGTTTCACGCTGCCGCTCCAGCTCACCGACGCGATCTCGGCGACCACGGTGATCGCTTTGTGGACACGGAAGCGACCGGCGATCGAGCTGCTCTACTTCTGGGCGCTGTCGGCGTCGCTTCAGGCGCTGATCACCCCGGATCTCGGCGAGAACTTCCCGAGCGTCTACTACTTCACCTACTTCGTCTACCACATCGGTGCGGTAGTGGCGGCCGTGATGCTGGTCTTCGGCTTCGGCATGTACCCGCGCCGATGGGGCGCGCTGAAGGCCTTCGTCGCGACCGTGGCGTGGGCGGCGGTAGCGGGGGTCGGCGACATCGTCACCGGTGGCAACTACATGTACCTGCGCGCTAAGCCGGTCCACAGCTCGCTTCTGAACCTCATGGGCCCATGGCCCTGGTACCTCGTCAGCACCGGCGCACTCGCGTTGGCGATGCTGCTCGTGCTGGCGCTGATCGCCGGGGGCATACGCCGAATTGATCCGCGGGCGGGAGCTCCCGGGCCGTCGCGACTCCCTAGTAGCCCAGCTGCTTCGAGTACGTGTGGCGGTAGTCCTGCTGGGCCTGAAGCACCTTCTCCACGTACAGCCTCGTCTCGGCGTAGGGGATCTGCGAGAGCGTGAGGGAATGCCCTCCCGCGCGCGCTGCCGCCAGCCACCGGTCCACGTTCGTGATGCCCGCGTTGTAAGCCGCCAGCGCGAGCGCGACATTGCCGTCGTAGTGGTTGATCAGGTAACGCAGTAGGTAGGTGCCGTAGGCGATGTTGACCTGGGGCTTGCTGAGATCGGATACGTGGAACGAGATCCCGCCCGAACGGCGCGCCAGGAATTCGGCGGTCTGGGGCATCAGTTGCATCAGGCCCTCGGCGCCGGCCGGAGATGTCCGCGGATCGAACCTCGTCTCGGCATAGATGACCCCGGCCACCAGCGCCGGATCGAGCTGCTTGGCCGCCGCCTCCTGACGAATGATGCTGGCGTCCGAGAGCGGCAGGCTGAGGTCGTTGATCGCGCGCTTTGCGACCGGGGTCAGCACTACGGCCAGCCCCACGGCGACGGCGGCCACGAACATTGCCAGCACCAGCCGGCGCGGCCCCGAGACGCGTCTGCGCGTAACCCGACCGCCGCTCCGGCGGCCGGCAGCGACACCGGCGGCCGGAGGGGTCAAAGCCCTCTCACTCGTTCAAGCTTCACAAGCACCTCCGTCAGCTCCTCGTTCAGCTTAGCCACGCTGCCGTCGTTGACAAGCGTGTACGTGGCGCGCGCAGCCTTTTCTGTCTGCGGGAGCTGGCGTGCCAGGCGCTCATCGAGCGAGGCGTGGTCTCTGGTCGCGGCACGACTGGCCCGCAGCCGCTCGTCGGCGATCACAGCGATCGTCGCGTCGAACAGCTGATCCATGCCCGACTCGAACAGCAGCGGCACCTCGACCACCGCGGCGCGCGGCGGCGGCTCGCGCTTGGAGACCTGCTCGCGCCACTCGAGTATCGCGGCACCCACACGCGGCCACAGCAGCTGCTCGAGCCAGGCGCGGTCCTCTGGAGTGGCGAACGCATGCATGGCGAGTGCTGGGCGCTCCACCCTGCCCTGCGGCGCCACCGACGAGCCGAAGCGCTCGACGACCGCCGCGCGAACTGCATCGTCCTCGTAGAGGTCGTGGACCACCTGGTCGGTGGAGAGCACGGCCACACCCAGCTGTTCCAGGGCCCCGAGAGCGGTGGTCTTGCCGGCCCCAATCCCGCCCGTGAGGCCGACGAAGGGGATCACCCGGGGGTTACGACTGCTCTTCGGTCGGCTGCGCAGCCGGAGCTTCCGCGGATTCCTCCGGGGCGAAAGCTGAAGCGGGCTCTTCGGAGGGGGCGGGCTGTTCCTCGGAGGGGGCAGGCTCTCAACGGGGCCTGTTCCTCGGAGGAGGCAGGCTGTTCTTCAACAGGGTCGGCCTGTTCTTCGGAGGAGGCAGGCTGTTCTTCAAAAGCGGCGGGCTGTTCTTCGGAGAAGGCAGGCTGTGCTTCAAAAGGCCCAGGCTCGGACGACTGCTCGGGCTCATCCTGAGGCGGAGTTCCGCTTCCCTCGCCGAAGACCTCCTCGGAGAGACCGAGGTCGGGAAGGTCCTCGAGCGAGCCCGCGCCGTCGGCGGGACGGCGCACGGGCAGCTCCTGCCCCTCGACGCGCTTGATCGAGAGTGACAGCCGGCGCCGCTCGGAGTCGATCTCGAGAATCTTGACGCGCACGACGTCGCCTGGCTGGACGAGCTCGCGCGGATTCTCCACATGGTGCTGGGCCAGCTCAGAGATGTGGACGAGCCCCTCCACGCCATCGAGGATCTCGACAAAGGCGCCGAAGGTGACGACCTTGGTGACCGTGCCCTCGAGCTCGTCGCCGACGTTGTAGGTGTCGACCACGCGCTGCCAGGGATCCTCTTGGGTCTGCTTGAGGCCGAGTGAGATGCGCTGCCGGTCGCGATCGATATCGAGCACCTTGACCGTCACCTCGTCGCCAATCGAGAGGATCTCCGAGGGATGGTTCACGTGCGACCAGGACAGCTCCGAGATGTGAATCAGGCCATCGATCCCGTCGAGATCCACGAACGCGCCGAAGTCGACGATGTTGGAGATGCGGCCCTGGACTACGTCACTGGGATGCAGCCTGTCCAGAATCCGCTCGCGGTCCTCCTTGCGTTGCTCCTCCAGCACAGCGCGGCGCGAGAGCACGACGTTGTTGCGCGAGCGGTTGAGCTCGATCACCTTGCACTCGATCGTCTGGCCCATGTACTCGTCGAGGTTGGGCACCCGGCGGATGTCGACTAACGACGCCGGCAAAAACCCACGCACGCCGAGGTCGATGATCAGGCCGCCCTTGACCACCTCGATCACTTGTCCCTCGACCGGCTCGCCCGATTCCCAGGCCGCCTCGATGCGCCGCCATGCCTTCTCAAACCGCGCGCGCTTCTTCGACAGGATGAGGCGCCCGTCCTGGTCCTCCTTGGTCAGGACCAGGGCATCGACCTCCTCGTCCAGATGCACCTCGTCGCTGGGGTCGACCGACTTGCGGATCGAGAGCTCGGAGGAGGGGATCACGCCCTCGGACTTGTAGCCGATGTCGACCAGCACCTCGTCGGCGTCGATGCGCACCACGTGGCCGGTGACCACGTCACCCTCGCGGAAGGGGTGAAGGGTGGCGTCGTAGTTCGGGACGATCTGGCCGTCGACCTCGAGGAGGAGGCCGCCCGACCCCTCCACGACTTTGGCGCTGTTGGCGGGCGGCTGGTCGGTCTGCGTAACGGTTGTGGCTTGCGGCATCGGTGGTCCGGAGGGTAGCGATTCCCTCGTATCATCGACTAACGATGCCCACGCGCGCTACCAAGCGGGGCGCCGAGCGCACCTCGCTTCACCGTGACTGCGACGTGCTCATCTGCGGCGCGAGCTTCGCCGGCCTGGCGGTGGCGCGCGAGCTGCGCGAGACCGGAGCCGAGGTGCTCGTGCTCGACCGCTACGAGATCGGCGAGCGCCAGACCTCCGCCTGTGGGATTCCGACGCCGTGGCTGACGGCGCTCGGGCTCGAGCGGGCGCTGCAGCAGACCTTCCCCGCGCTGGTAATCCATACCCCGCACGGAAGCGCCCGGTTCGACCTCCCATGGAGCTTCTCCACGTTTGACTACCGCAAGTTGTGCGAGTTGCTTGCAGAGCAGGGGCGGTTCGAGTTTGAGACGGCCAAGGTCGACGGACATTCGGGCGCGACGGTGCACACCGACCGCGGCGACGTGCGCGCGCCGTTGATCGTCGACGCCCTGGGGTGGCGGCGGGTGCTCGGCGGGGGCCAGGCGATACAGCCCCCAGAGGCGTTCCTCTCCCGCGGCCTCGAGGTGCACCCATTCGGCGCCGGCGACGAGCTGGAGGCGTGGATCGACCGCTCGTACGTGCCCGCCGGCTACGGCTGGAGCTTCCCTGCCGGCGAGGAGGTCCGGGTGGGAGTCGGCTCATTCGACCCCCGGCACCACGTCAAGGCGCCGACCGTGCGCCTCGCCTCGGATCTACGGCGCGATGCGGTTCGCTACCAGGGCAACTGGATTCCCCACCGCCTCCGCGATGCCACCGAGGACGGGATCTTCTTCGTCGGCGACTCGGCCGGCCACTGCCTGCCGCTGACCGCCGAGGGCATCAGGACCGCGCTGTACTTCGGCATCGCCTGCGGCCGCGAGCTGCGCGCGGTGGTCGAGCGGGGTCAGAGTCGTGAGGTTGCGCTCAGCAGTTATGGCGCCTTCAGCGCGGGGCATCGCTGGAAGTTCGAATCGCTGCTTAGAGCCCAGCGCCTGGTCCCGCGAGTGGCGCCGCGGCTGCTGGCGCGGTCGCTGCAGGCGATGGAGAAGAAGCGCTTCATCGACTGGGCTTTCGGGCACTACCTGGAGATCGCGCACCCGCGGTTCGCCAGCGGGGCTGGCGCACCACTCGCGATCGCGTAGTCCGGAAGCCGCCCAGTCGGGCGGTTTCAGCGCGCGGGCGCCTGGGGTCGTGCGGGCGGCCTTCAGCGTGACGACACCTGCGTCCCCGGCCGCGTCACGCCGCTCTCATAGCCGAAGATCACCGCATGGATGCGATCGCGCAGCCCCAGCTTCATCAGGATCCGCTTGACGTGGGTCTTGACGGTCGACTCCTCGATCACGAGCGCCCGCGCGATCTCGCCGTTGGAGAGCCCGCGCGCGACGTGCTCGAGCACTTCGCGCTCGCGCGGGGTGAGCTCGTCGAGCCGGGCCTCGGCCTGCGGCGGGGGGACAGCTCACCCGCCAGGCGGTCGAGCACTGTGCGCGTGACCGAGGGCGAGAGCAGCGAGTCGCCACGCGCGACCGTATGCACGGCGGCGATCAGCTCCTCGGGTCGCGTGCGCTTGAGCAGGAACCCGGAGGCGCCGGCGTCGATCGCGCCAAAGACGTAGTCGTCCTGCTCGAACGTGGTCAGGATCACCACCTTGACGAGCGGCGAGGCCTCGAGCACATGACGGGTGGCGGCGATCCCGTCGAGACCGGGCATGCGCACATCCATCAGCACCACGTCGGGCTGGTGGAGCCGCACCTCCTCGACCGCAAGACGGCCGGTTGCCGCCTCACCCACCACCGCGATCGTGTCGTCGCTCGAGAGCACGGCGCGCAGCCCGGCGCGCATGAGGTCGTCGTCGTCCACCAGCAGCACACGAACGTCGGGCCCGTCCATTGCCCTACCTCCGGTTGCGGCGCTCATGCGCGCGAGCCGCCCGTGTAGGGAAGTCGCGCCTGCACGCGGAAGGTGGCGTCGCTGGGGCCGGCCTCGAGCGTCCCGCCGAGGAGTGCGGCACGCTCGCGCATCCCGAGAATCCCGTGGCCGCCATCGAGCCGTCCATTGCTTCCCCCGGCCCCTGCGGCCACGGCAACCCGGTTTGCGATCGTCAGCTCGAGGTCATCCGGACCATAGGTCACCGTGACCTCCGCGGGACCGCCACCATGACGGGTGGCGTTGGTGAGCGACTCCTGAACGATCCTGTAGGCGGCCTGATCGAGGCCGGGCGCCAGCGGCCGTGGGTGTCCCCTCGTCGTCACCTCGACGCCCAGACCCGCGGCGCGGTGGCGCTCGACGAGCGTCTGCAGCCCCGCCAGTCCCGTGGGTGGCTCGACGGCGGTATCGCCGCGGTCATCGCGCAGCTCGTGCACGAGATGGTCGATGTCGGTGATGGTCTCACGCGCCACGTCCTCGATCGTGGAAAGTGCCTCTTGAGTGGCTTCCCGGTCACGGTCGCCAAGCAGCCGCGCGGCTCCGGCCTGCACCAGGATCACGTTGATCGCATGTGCCGCCGAGTCGTGCAGATCGCGGGCGATGCGCGTGCGCTCCTCCGCCACCGCCAGACGCCGCTCACGCTCGAGCTCACGCTCGGCCCGCCGCGCGCGCTCGACCAGGTCCCCGCGCCGCCGGCGCCGCTGACGCATATGGTCACCGATCATCCATGCCCCGCCCCAGAGGACAATTCCGCCGAGGATGGGCACCGCGGGCAGGCCACGTGTGATCGCTGTGACGCCGACGTGGATCGCGAACATCCCCACCAGGACGACCGCGGTGTCCCGCAATCGGCCGCGAGTGCGCTCGTCGGAGGCGACGTAGAAGAGCGCGATCGTGGGCGCGAAGGGTGGGCCGAGCGGATAGCCCAGCCCATTTAGGGTCGCGCTCGCGGCGGTTGACAGGGCGAATACCGAAAGCGGCCAGCGACGGCGCGCGGCCAGCGGCAGGCAGGCGACCACCGCGAGTGCCACCCCGGGCGCGTCCACCGCGCGCCAAGGACTGCCGTGCGCGCCCCAGTGATTGTGGACGCCCCCGAGCACCGCGAGTGTGAAGGCGAAGGCCACCAGCGCCACGATCGCGTCGCGCATTAGCCGAGCGACCGACCGGCCACCGGGCGCAGTCGAGCGGGACCACGCGGTCATTTACAACAGCAGAGTAGTCCGCTCAGGCCCGTCCGTAGTCATCCCACGGGAGGATCGCGCTACCCCCGTGGTAGGACTGCCAAGTTCCTCCCCTGGGACGTTGTGCGGCCCTGCCTGCGCGCGTACCTTGCATGCCAAGGAAAGGAGCGAGGAAATGTCGGATCAAGAGCATGTCACACACATCGAGCACGGCGATCCCAGTCTGCGCGCCAGCGATGCCGAGCGTGAGGCGGCTGCCGCTCGGCTGCGTGCCCATCACGCCGATGGCCGCCTGGACACCGCCGAGCTTCAGGAGCGCATCGATCGCTGCTACAAGGCAAAGACCCTGGGCGAGCTCAAGCAGCTGCTCGCGGACCTGCCCGGCGAGACGGCCAGCCCGCAGGCCGAGCGGGAGGTGCGCCATCGGCTCCCCATACCGCTGATCGCGCTGGTACCGGTGCTGCTGGCGCTGGCTGCCATTTGCGGCGTGGCGCACCACCACGGGCCGTGGCTCGTGATTCCCCTGCTCTTCATCGCCGCCCGGCTGATGCTGTTCCGCCGCCGGCGGTGGGGCATGCGCAGCGGCAGCTACTTCGCCTGACGCCGTGGGGCGTGCGCGGACGCGGCTACTTGGCCTTGAGCCAGTCCGCGCCCGTGCCCGCCTCGACGGCCAGCGGCGGATCCATCTCGAAGGCGCTCGACATCTCCCGGCAGGCGAGCCCGCGCACCTGCTCCGCTTCTTCCGCGGGCCCCTCGAACAGCAGCTCGTCGTGGATCTGAAGGATCAGTCGTGAGCGCAGGCCGGCGTCATTGAGAGCGTGTGCGCAACGCACCATCGCCACCTTCATGATGTCCGCCGCCGTCCCCTGAATCACCATGTTGACGGCAAAGCGCTCGCCCTGCTTGCGAATCTCCCAGCGTCTCGCGCGCAACTCGGGGACCTGCCGACGGCGCCCGAACAAGGTCGAGACGTAGCCAAGCTCGGTGCCCTGCTCGATCGTGTCGGAGATGAACCGGGCGACCGCGGGGAAACCCGCCAGGTAGCGCTGGATGAACTCGTCTGCCTCCGGCTGCGGGATGTCGAGCCGGTCGGCCATGCCCCAGGCCGAGAGCCCATAGACGATGCCGTAGTTGATCATCTTGGCCTTGGACCGCATGCCCGGGTCGATCTCCTCCGGGCTGACCCCGAACACGCGGCAGGCGGTGGCTGTGTGCACATCCTCGCCGCGCATGAAGATCTCCTTCAGCACATCCTCGCCCGCGATGTGAGCCAACAACCGAAGCTCGACCTGGGAGTAGTCGGCGGAGACCAGCAGATTCCCGGGCTCGGCGACGAAGCAGGCACGGATCTCGCGGCCGAGCGGCGTGCGAATCGGGATGTTCTGCAGATTAGGGTTGTTGGAGGAGAGCCGGCCGGTCGTGGCCGCGGTCTGATTGAACGTCGTGTGCAGCCGCGCGTCCGGCCCGAGCAGTAACGGCAGGGCGTCCAAATATGTCTGTGCCAGCTTGGTCAGCTCCCGCCAGCGCTCGATCTTGGGAATGATCGGGTGCTCCTGACGGATCGCCTGAAGCACCCGCGCGTCGGTCGAGTAACCGGTCTTCCCGCGCCGCTTGCGGGAGAGGCCGAGCTTCTTGAAGAGGATCTCCTCGAGCTGCTTGGGCGAGCCGATCATGAACTCCTCGTCCGCGAGCTCGAAGATCTCGCGCTCCAGCCCCGCCGCCTCCTCCTTCACCCGCGTTGAGATCTCCTCCAGACGGGCCGTGTCTAGCTTTGAGCCGGCCACTTCCATCTGCCGCAGCACCCTGATCAAGGGGAGCTCGACCTCCGTGAGCAGGTCGGTCAGGCCGCGCGCGCGAATCTGGTCGCGCTGCCAGTCGGCCAACGCGCTCATCAGGAGCGCGTCAGCGGCCGCGGGGTCTTCGACGTCGGCCGCGAGGCCACGCTCCTCCCAAAGCTCGCGAAACGGGTAGGCGCGCCGCGCGGGCTCGAGCAGATACGCCGCCACCTCGGTGTCATGCGCCAGCACGTCGGGGATCTCCTTGAGCGCCTTCGCGTCGTGGGCTACGACGGGACGCTCCCCGACCGCATGGACGAGCTCCTCGGGCCCCGCGCAGGCGCCAGCGAGCACCAGCCCGCGGCCGTCGGCGCGGACGCCAAAGCGCCACGTTTCGTCAGCCGCGAACAGCGCGTCGTCGGACTTCTCCGGCGGCCGGAGCGCCACTGCCACCTCGCTCAGCGGGAGTGCCCTGACCCCCTCAATCCCGGTCTCCTGCACCCGCGCCTGCAGCGCCTGTTCGGCTTGTGGAGCGGGCGCGGCGGCATCGGCGGAGCCGAGCGCCTCCTCTAGTCGCCGCAGGGGCTCCCGCAGCTCGAAGCGCCGGAACACTTCGCGCAGCTTCGAGCGGTCGGGCTGCTGGGAGGCGAAGCGGACGATGTCGAGCTCGATCGGAATGTCCCGCTTGATCGTCGCGAGCTCCTTGGAGATGCGCGCGTTCTCCGCGTGCTCTCTGAGGTTCTGCTGCCGCTTGGCCCCCGAGATGTCGTCCACGTGCGCAAGCACTTCCTCGAGCGAGCCGAAGCGCTGCAGCAACTCGGCAGCCGTCTTGTCGCCGATGCCGGGGACACCCGGAATGTTGTCGCTGGTGTCGCCCTTCAGCCCGATGAAGTCGGGGACCAGCTCAGGCGGGATGCCATAGCGCTCGACCACGCCGTCCCGGTCGTACACGCGCGTGTCGGTGATCCCGCGCGAGGTGGTCATGATGCGCACCCCGTCGCCCACCAGCTGGTAGGCATCGCGATCGCCCGTCACGACCATCACGGGCACCGGTCCCTCGGCGGTGCGGGCGCGCTCCACGATCGAAGCGATCACGTCGTCGGCCTCGTAGCTCGCCACCTGGTAGTTGCGGTAGCCGAAGGCCTCGACCAGCGGCTCCAGGTGCGGCCACTGCTCCTTGAGGAGATCGGGCCGGGTGGTGCGCTGGGCCTTGTACTCGGCGTAGAGCTCCTTGCGCCCCGAGCTGCCCGCGTCCCAAACCACCACGGTCGCCTTGGGGCCGTAGTCGGTCATGATCTTGACGAGCATCGAGGCAAAGCCGAAGATCGCGTTGGTCGGCTCGCCGGTGGAGGTCGCAATCGACTCGGGCAGGGCGAAGAATGCGCGGTAGGCAAGGCTGTTCCCATCGATCAGGAAGAGCTCGTCGGCCATGCTTGTGAGCCTAGCTTCGCGGGCGCTCACCGCGCGCGCCGACTCGAGGCTTCAGGACCGGAAGAGGCTCGGCCCGCGCCTCAATCAACGCGCCCCCCTACCCCGTCAGCTCCTCCACCAACAGCGGCATCCTGCCTGGGCCGATGCGGTAGAGCCCGTAGGAGCTCTGCGTGGTGCTGCCGTCGCGCAAGAAGCTGTAGGTGCCGATCGCCGAGGAGCGATTGGCGACGGCGAACAGCGCGTCGCGGACGGCTGCCCTGTCGTCGCCGCGGGCCCGCAGCCCCGCGATCGTGTCCAGGCCCAGTCGCATGGCCTCGTACCCGTACACGGCGAGTGGATCCGGCGTCGCGTGGTAGGCGGCCTGATAGGCCGCGAGGAATGCGTGGCCCGCGTCCGTCGAGCCGACGTTTCCGGCCGGCGAGGTGCACCGGAAGGCAGGAATCGCCGCGGGCGAGAGCGCGCGCGTGAAGGACGCGGTGCAGACGTTGTCGGAGCCGTACAGCCGCATGACGCGCGGATCGGCGCCGGCGACGCTCGAGACGAGTCGCGTTGCGTCGGGCCAGCCCAGGCCGGCGTAGTCGAGGCAACGGACGCCGGCGGACTTGAGACCGACGGCGTAGGCACCGGCGGCGGGCGCCACGGTGTTCAGGGGGAGGTCGCTCCGGATCCGCACGCCGAACTGGGTGCGCCTCGCCTGGAGCTCTGACTCCAAGCCGGTTCCCTCGGCGCTGTTGTCGTGAACGAGCGCCAGCTGCGTGCAACCCGCCCCCGCGGCCGCACGCAGCTGCGCGCCAGCCTGCACATAGTCGGATGGCGCGAGGCGCAGAAACGTCGGCGCCTTGGTGGGATCAAGTGGTCCGGAGGCGCCGGGGCTGGTGGTCAGCCCGGGATACGTGCTGAGGGGGCTCACCTGGGACAGGCCCGAGGCATTGATGATCGGCCCGGAGACCTCCGTGGCGCCCGAGTCGAGCTCGCCGATGTAGTACACGGCGGCGGGATCAGACGCCGCAATGCGCACGTTCCGGGCCGTCTTGAAGGCGTTCCAGCCGGCGCTGGTCGCGTCGTTGCGTACGACGAGGTGGACGCGCCAGCGCCCCGCCCGATGGTCGGCCCCGGCCAGGGCCAGCTTGATGCCGTTGAGCACGCCCCGGGCCTGGCCAGCGCGGGGCCCCTGCAGCGGCAGGCTCGCGTAGAAGTCGACGGTCGTGCGCCGGGCGTGCTGAGGTGGGTTCGTGCGCGCGTGTTGCCCGCCGCACGCGCTCAACAGAAGCGAAAAGCCAAGCGAAAGCGCCGCGGCGCTCGCCCATGCCGGCTGGTGCATCAGCCTGCCTTGATCGCCTTCCAGAAACGCAGCTGTCCGTTGACGGCGCGCCACACGCCGTAAGCGTCCAGCGTGGTGTTGCCGTCGCGCTCAATCGAATAGGTGCCAAGCACGCTGCGGCGGTTGTGGGTGGCGAAGATCGCGCGGCGCACGGCCGCCCGCTCGGCTGCCTTGCGCCCCCCGTCGGTCGCCTTGCGAATCGCGCTCAGCAGCAAGCGCATGGACTCGTAACCGAGGATCGCGTCGGGCTCCGGCGGGCCGTAGCGGCGGGTGAAGGCGACCAGAAACGAACGCCCCGCACGGCCATAGGCGGTTGCCCCGAGGGCCGGTGAGGTGATCGCCAAACGCGGGTCGACGCTAAGCGGGATCCCGCCGGTGACGGGGTCGACGAAGGTGCTCTGGGCGACGCCAGCGCCGGCGAAGATGCGAGCCCTGGGCACCGATGTGGCGATCTGGCGTGTGACCGGCACCGCGTTGGAGCCGCTGATCGCACTCACCAGCACGCAGTTCGCGTGACTCGCGGCCACGCTCGCGCCCAGGGCGGCGTAGCTGAGCGATTGGGGGTCGTAAGGCTGCGTGCCAACTATGCGCAGGCCCGCTCGCTGCGCTGCGAGGCCGAAGCTCGTGGCGAAATCCTCGCCGTCCACCTCCTCGTCGTTCAGGACGTATGTCTTTGTGCAGCCCAGGCTCTGCTGAAGCTTGACCTGGGCCGCCGCCTGCACGGCGTCGCTGGCGGCGACGCGTGCAAAGGTACGCGTGTGTGTGGGGTAGTACTTGGCGGGCTCGCCGGGCTCAGATCCCGGCCCTGCAGAGGTGAGTCCCACAGCGGTGCTGCGGGGGCTGATCTGGGGGATGCCGGCCTGGTTCAGAATCGGGATGGAGACCGCGCTTGCCCCCGAATCGAGGTCGCCGATGTAGCCGATCGCGGTCGCATCCGCGGCGGCCTGGACCGCGTCGCTCGACGTCTGCCCGGGGTCCCACTCGCCCTGCGCCTGGGTGGCGTCGTCGAGCACCTTGAGCGCCACGCGGTACTTGCCGATCCGCTTGTGGCTCTGATCCAGCGCAAGCCGCAGGCCTTCGACCACCGCCCTCCCGCTCACCGCCGACGCGCCCTGGAGCGGGACGCTGGCATAGATGGTCAGCTTCTTTCCGGGGATCTTTCCCGCCGTGGGTGCATCCGAGCCACCACAGCCCACGAGGGCGGTGGCCAGCGCAAGGGCCGCCGCTGCTATCGCCGGGAGCTGCAGGCGGCGCGCACTCACCCGCCGGCTTGCTCGAACCGGTACGGCGTGAGTGTTCCACCCCGTACGCGCGCGAACACGAACGGCGCGATCGAGGGGTCGCCGTAGCGGTCGATGGAGTACGCGCCCAGCACGGAAGAGTGCCGGTCAAGATTCATAAAGTCACGGACCACGTTGGCGCGCGAGTTGACGCCCGAGCCGGCTTGGTGGAGCACCGACAGCAGGGCAGACATCGCCTCGTAGCCGAAGATTGCCTGCGGTGCGGGCGTGTGGTGGTATTTGGCCACAAACGGCGCGACGAACTGCGCGTGCGCGCCGGTGGGCAGGGTGCCGGCGAGAAAGCCGGGCGATGAGACGTAGGTCTTCGTCCGCGCCGCTGCCGAGAGCCGGGTGACGAAGCTCTGTGCGTAGAGCGCAGAGGGCGCGAGCAGCGCCGTCTTCGGCGCGCTGCTCGCGATCGAGTTGAAGAGCGTGGAAGCGGTATCGATTGAGGTCCCGCCGAAGAAGACCGCGTCGGCGCCCGAGGCGCTCGCGCGGGAGGCCGTCGGCGGCCCCTGGACCGCGGTCATGTGTGCACGCGCGTCATGCGCGAGGGCATATGCGAGCGCGCGTCCGTACGGCGAGCCGTCGTCGGAGACGTACACCTTGTGTACTCCCAGCACTCCCATCTGCGCCACCAGCGCCCGCGCCTCCGCACCGCTCGTCGGCACCACCCTGGCGAAGGTGCGCCCGTAGGACTTGAGCGACTCGTAGTAGTTATCCGGCGAACCGCTGACGGCGGGGCTCGAGCGCGTCAGCTCGAGTGCCGTGTCGGTGGGGCCCACCTGCAGCAAATCCTCGGCGTTGGTGATTCCCACCGAGTCCGCCGAAGTGCCGGGCTGAAGCTCGCCCAGATAAGCGATCGCGCTCGAGTCCTGGATGGCGGTGCGCGCATTGGCGGAGGGCGAGCCGTGCGCAACGCGCAGGCGCACGACGAAGCGCCCCAGCGCGTGCGAGGAGTGCGCCCACGCAAGCTGCTCCGCATTCACCACGTCGGCGTACTGCGCCGACGTGGAGCTGGGGTCGCTCAGGTAGATAGTCAGCGTGGCGCCGGAGACCTTGGGCGTCGTGGAGCCGCTCGTCGCGCAGCCACCGACGCCGCCGAAGGCGATTGCGCCGGCCGCGATCGCGGCGCACGTCACCAGCCGCTTGAGCGTGCCCATGCCGGGCGCCGGCTACTCCCGCCGGCCCGGCAGGAACGGGAGCAGGTTCCAGAGCCCGTATGCGGCAAACATGATCGCGGCGACCGCCAGCATCCCGTCGAAAGCCTTGACGTTGAGGGCCCAGAGCACGATCCACAGGGCCAGGGCAGCGGTGGCGGTGAGAACCATTCCCATCCGCCCTGATGCTACTAGGAGCCGCCCCAGCGAGCCGCTGGTGCCTCCGTCGTAGGCCTCAGGCGATTTGTAGCGCCTCGTAGAACTCCACCACAAGCCTTCCCACGGCCTCGGCAGGGTCCTCGGCCTCCGCCGCCGCGCGCACCAGGCGCGAGCCAATGATCACCCCGGCGGCGCTCGCGTCGGCGACCGCGCGTGCCTGCGCGGGAGTGGAGACGCCGAAGCCCACTGCGACGGGGACCTGCGTATGCCTCCGCACGCGCCCGAGCAGCGCTCCGAGCGAGCCGTCGACGCCCGCCCGCTCCCCGGTGGTGCCCGTCACCGAGACCGCATACACGAACCCCCGCGCGCGCGGCCCGATCAGCTCGAGGCGCGCGTCGGGAGTGGTGGGCGCGACCAGCGGCACCAGCGCGAGCCCGCGCTCATCGCACGCTGCGATCAGCGGGTCCGCCTCCTCCAGTGGCAGATCGGGCACGATCAGCCCGCTGATATTCGCCGCGACGAGGCCGTTTAGGAAGGCTTCGAGCCCACGGGCGAACACGGAGTTGGCGTAGCACATCACGACCACGGGGATCTCTGTGGCCAGCGCGGCCCCAACTTCGAGCACGTCCGCGGTGCTGATCCCGGCCCGCAGCGCCGACGTCGCGGCGGCGTGGATCACCGGTCCGTCCGCGAGCGGGTCCGAGAAGGGAACGCCCAGCTCGAGCAGCGTCGCGCCGGCCCGAGCGCAAGCTCGACCAACCGCGAGCGACTCCGCGGGGCTGGGGAACCCTCCCATCAGGTACGGCATCAGCGCCGCCCCCAGGCCCCGGTCGCGGGCCGCCGTAAAGGCAGCCGCGATGCGCTCGGCGCCGCTCACCCAGGGTCCGGAGCCCCCGGCCCGAGCAGTGCGAGCGCCTCGGCCAGGTCCTTGTCGCCCCGGCCCGAGAGGCACACGAGGTCGAGCTCGCTCGAGCCGTTCGCGAGCACCCAGGCGAGGGCGTGCGCTGATTCGAGCGCGGGAATGATTCCCTCGCGGCGGGCGCAGGTGGCGAACGCTTCCAGCGCCTCGGCATCGGTCACGGCGACATAGCGAGCCCGGCCGGAGTCGCGCAGCCAGGCGTGCTCAGGACCCGAGCCGGGATAGTCGAGCCCCGCGGAGATCGAGTGGGCTTCCAGGATCTGGCCGTCTGTGTCCTGGAGCACCGCCTCACGCGCCCCGTGCAGGACCCCGGGACGGCCGGCCGCGGTCAGCGGCGCACTGTGCCGACCCGTGTCGATGCCCTCGCCCGCCGCCTCGATCCCGACCAGCTCGACCTGGTGGTCCTCGAGGAAGGCGGTGAAGACACCGATCGCGTTCGAGCCACCGCCGACGCAGGCGACCACGCGCTGGGGCAAGCGGCCGGCATGCTCCAGCACCTGTGCCCGCGCCTCGTCACCGATCACACGCTGGAGGTCGCGCACGAGGGCCGGGTACGGCGCCGGACCTACGCACGAGCCGATCACGTAATGGGTGGTGGCGACATTGGCGACCCAGTCGCGGATGGCCGCCGAGACCGCCTCCTTGAGCGTGCGAGCGCCCGCCTCCACGGGCTCCACGCGCGCGCCGAGCAGCTCCATGCGCTGCACGTTGGGCCGCTGACGGCGCATGTCCTCGGTGCCCATGTAGACGATGCACTCCAGCTCGAGCAGCGCGCACGCGGTGGCCGTGGCGACGCCGTGCTGGCCGGCGCCCGTCTCGGCGATGATGCGGCGCTTGCCCATCCGCCGCGCCAGCAGCGCCTGACCGAGGGCGTTGTTGATCTTGTGCGCGCCCGTGTGGTTCAGATCCTCGCGCTTGAGCAGCAGCGGATGACCGGCCGCCTCGCTCAACCGCTGGGCGTGGTAGAGCGGCGAGGGCCGGCCCACATAGTCGCGCAGCAGCCCGTCCAGCTCGACGCGGAAGCCGGGATCGTCTCGCAACTCGAGCCACGCCCGCTCGAGCTCTTCGAGAGCGGGCATCAGCGTCTCGGGGACGTACTGGCCGCCGTAGGCGCCGAAGCGGTGCTCGAGCGTCTTCATGTTGTTCCGGCCTGAACATGTTCAGGCCGGCCGGGCCGATCATGATCGGCCCGGGGCCGGGGCGCATGCGCCCCGGCCACCTCTTTTGCAAATTGCTCGAGCTTGTGCGGGTCCTTGCGGCCCGGGGCGGACTCGACGCCCGAGGCGACGTCGACGGCAAACGGCTCCACCACCGAAATCGCTTTCGCCACGTTGCTTGGCGTCAATCCGCCGGAGAGGATCACGGGCACCGGGCCGCGGTGCGCGCGGGCGAGCTCCCAGTCGAAGGTCGCGCCCGTGCCCCCACGGCGTCCGGCGACGCGGCTGTCGAGGAGGTGGTAATCGGTGGCGAAGCGGACCACTGCCTGGATGTCGGCGCCAGAGCGCACGGGCATCGCCTTGATCACCTTGCATCCGGTGCGCCGCGCCGCCTCGGCGCAGAACGACGGACCCTCGTCGCCGTGCAGCTGGATCATGGTGAAGCCGATCTCCTCGCTCATGCGGGCGAGGTGTGCGAGCGTCGGATTCACGAACACACCCACCACCTCGACGCGACGCCTGAGCTTGGCCGCTATCTCGGCGGCCTCGGCCGGCGCGCACCGACGTGGCGAACGCGGCCACAGGACGAGCCCGACCGCCCACGCGCCGGCCTCGCGGGCGCGCTCGGCGTCAGCAAGATTGGTGATGCCGCAGAACTTGATCTTCGTGGGTTCCACCACTCCCCCAATCGTAGGGTCACCCGCGATCAGTGGTGACCCGCCCCCGTTTGCAGGAGCAGCGCCTTGGCGGTGTCGATCGGTATCGCCAGAGCGATCTCGCTCTTGCCGTCGGCCGTCGCCGGGGAGCGCATCTGCGAGTTGATGCCAATCACCCGGCCGTCGGCGTCGAGCAGTGGGCCTCCGGAGCTGCCGGGATAGGCCGGCATCTCGGTCTCGATCACGTTCGCCACCATCGCGCCACCCGGCCCGGGCAGCTCGCGCTGCAGCCCGGAGACGATGCCACTGGTGAGCGTGCGGTCGGCGGCGAAGGGGTTTGCGATCGCCAGTGCCGGGTCGCCCACGCGCACCGTGCTCGAGTCGCCCAGCGGCAGCGGCGTCACGGGCGGTACGTGACGGGGATCGACTCTCAGCAGGGCGAGGTCCTCGCTTGGCTCGGTGGCCAGGACTTGAGCGGGCAAGGTGGCACCGTCGCCGAAAGCGACCGTCACGCCATCGTCGGGATCGGCACCCTCGACCACGTCGTATGTGGTGAGGATGTGGCCCGCGCTGTCCAGCAGGAAGCCCGAACCTGTCGTCAGCCCGCCGGCGCGCGCCGGGCTCACCGCGAGCGGTTTGTGCACCGGCCGGTTTGTGCGGGAGCTGATGTATACGACTCCAGGCGCGTCTCGGACGTACAGCGCGTGAGCCGTTAGCCGCTGCGCCGAGCGCGAGGACTGCGCATCCACCGGCCCCTCGGCCACCACCGTCCGGGTCGTGCGCCGTCCGGTGACGCCGAGCGCCAGAAACGCTCCCGCCACCACCAGACCGCCGATGACGGCGAAGACCAGTGGCCGCAGAGAGCTCATCGCTCGCCGTCCGGCGTGCTCATCCAAGGGAGTGTTTTCTGGGGCGGTCAAGGCGAGCTAAACCGCGAGGGTCGTGAGCGCCCGGCAGGCCGCCTCGAGGTCATCGGAGCGCATCAGCGCTTCGCCGATCAGGACGGCGTCGACTCTTTCAGCTGCAAGGCGCCCGAGCTGCTCGCGGCGTCTGAAGCCCGACTCCGAGACGACCGTCCTTCCCGGCGGGATCAGCGGCAGCAGCTCGAAGGTGCGCGCGACATCGACTTTGAGCGTGGCCAGGTTGCGGTTGTTGATTCCGATCACCTCGGCGCCCGCCGCGAGCGCTCGCTCGAGCTCTTGGCGGTCGTGAACCTCCACGAGCGCCTGCAGCCCCACGCCCGCGGCCTCGGCGCGGAGGCTCTCGAGCTCGCCCTGGGCGAGGGCGGCGACGATCAAGAGGACCGCGTCGGCGCCGGCGGCCAGCGACTCGTGCACCTGCCAGGGCGTCACAATGAAGTCCTTGCGCAGGATCGGGAGCCTGGCCGCGCCTCGTGCGGCACGGAGGTCGCCGAGTGAGCCGCCGAAACGCGAGGCCTCCGTCAGGACCGACAGCGCCCCGGCTCCGCCGCGCTCGTAGGCACGCACCACGTCCTGGAGCGAAAGGTCCTCGCGGATGACGCCGGCGGACGGCGAACGGCGCTTGTGCTCGGCGATCAGGGTCAGCCCGGGAGCTTCGAGCGCGGCCCGGAATGGCCGGATCGGATCCCGCTCGAGCCGCTTCACCCCGGCTCGCTCGAGCTCGGGCCGGCTGAGCTCACGCTGGCGGCGACCGACCTCGGTGCGCGTGGTGGCGATGATCCGCTCGAGCTCGCTCATCGCGGCGCCAGCTCCCGCGTGCGCGCGACGAAGCGCTCCAGCAGCGCCTCACATGCGCCCGAGTCGATGGCTTGCTCAGCGGCGTGCACCCCCTGTTGAAGCGAGGTCGCGCGGCCACCGGCATAGATCGCGGCGCCCGCGTTGAAGATCGATAGATCGCGCGCTCGGCCAGGCTCGCCGGCGAAGACGCGCCTGGCGATTGCCGCGTTCGCGTGCGGATCGCCGCCGGGAACCTGGTCGCTGTCCATGCGCTCGAGTCCCGCGTCCTCAGGCCGCACCGTGTAGCGCTCCAGCGACCCGCCGCGCACCTCGACGACGGTGCTGGGCGCTGAGACGCTGAGCTCGTCGATGCCGTCCTCGCTCGAGACCACCAGGGCGTGCTCGGTGCCCAGCCTCCCGAGGGCGCCCGCGATGCGCTCGAGGTAGGCCCGGTCGGAGACGCCGATCAGCTGACGCGTGGCGCCCGCGGGGTTCGTCAGCGGTCCGAGCAGGTTGAAGATCGTGCGCACCCCCAGCTGTCTGCGTACCGGAATCACGTATCTGGTCGCCTGGTGGTGGGATGGCGCGAACATGAAGCCGAAGGAGACCTCCTCGATGCATTGCGCGACCGCTGCGGGGGCGAGGTCGATCCGCGCCCCGAGCGCCTCGAGCAGGTCGGCCGAGCCGGAGAGCCCGGTTGCGGAACGGTTGCCGTGTTTGGCCACCGTGCAACCCGCCGCGGCCGCTATCAGCGCGGCCGTGGTCGAGACGTTGAAGGTGCGCCGGCCGCCGCCGGTCCCGGCGGTGTCGAGGAGATCGTCGCGGTCGATCGGGACAGGGGTGGCGTGCGCACGCATCGTCTGTGCGAGCCCAGCCAGCTCCTCGACCGTCTCGCCCTTGGTGCGCAGCGCGATCAGGAACGCCGCGATCTGCACCTCGGAGGCGTTGCCCGCCATCACCTCCGAGAGCACCGCGGCCGCGGTTTCCTGTTCGAGGTCGCGGCCCGCGCACAGCAGGTCGATGGAGCTGGTGAGGAGGTCTTCGGGGGACCTCGTCGGCGCGGCGGGCACGGTCAGGAGTGGGCGTCGAGAAAGTTGCGGAGCAGCTCGCGACCCTGCTCGGTGAGCACGGACTCGGGGTGAAACTGGACGCCCTCTGCCGGCAGCTCGCGGTGGCGCACGGCCATCACCACCTCGCCCGCGTGGGCGCTCTGCTCCAGCGCTGGCGGCAGGTCAGGATCGACCACCAGCGAGTGGTAGCGACCCACCTGCAGGGGCCGTTTCAGCCCGCGGAAGATCGATTGCCCGTCGTGATCGATGCTCGCGGTCTTGCCATGGACGGGCTCGCCCACGACCACGCGCCCGCCGAAGGCCTGCACCAGCGCCTGGTGGCCGAGGCAGACACCGAGCGTGGGGATGCCCGCCTGGGGAAAGTGGCGCGACGCCTCGAGCGAGATGCCGGCGGCGTCCGGCGTGCAGGGGCCGGGCGAGATGATGACGCGCTCATAACCGCGGACCAGCAACTCCGCCACGGTTGCGTGATCGTTGCGAACCACCTCGAGCTCGGCTCCCAGCTCGCCCAGATACTGGACGAGGTTGTAAGTGAAGCTGTCGTAATTATCGACTACGAGCACCCGCATCCGGCGAACGGTAGCGGGGCGGGGCGGGGCTTTTGGCCTATAGCCCTAGCGCGAGCACTGTCGCTTCAGCCGCAGCAGCGGGCCGCATTTGGGCTGGTATTCGGGCGCGTACTGTGGAAATCGGCTGGACCGCAGCTCGCGACGCAGCAACCTGACGCTCCTGGGGAAGTGGATCGGGTTGTACGGGCTCGAAGGGGTGTACGACTCGTAGTAGTTGATCATCCGTACGCGTGGGTGGGCGCGCACCCACTCGAACATTCTGCGCACGAAGCGGGGATCGTCCTTGCCTTGCACTCCCCATTCCGCGATCGCGAACGGCTTGCCGCGGAAGCGGCGAAAGAACTGGTTCATCCACGTGAAGCGTGCCCACGTTGAAAACGTGTCGGTGGCGATCCAGTCGACATAGGACTTGCCGGGCCAGAAGTGTTCGGGCTCGAGTTGCGGGATCTCCGGTCCTCCGTGCATCATCGGCCCCCAGATGAACGTGACCTTCGGGCGCGCCAGCACTCGCGTGCCTGAAACCGTGGCCTTGATGGGCGGCAGCCGAAGCGCATGGAGCTTCTTGTTGATCGTCTTCACCGGGCCGCCACGGAGGATCAGAACGGTCCGCCGCCAAGCGGCGATGAAGTTGCGGGTCGACTCCGACCTGCTGCGCTTGGACCCGTTGTGGTTATACGGGCAGTAGGCGTTCCACCACCCGTTCATCTCGGGCATGATGCGGATGTAGAAGATGCGGTCCGCGTGCGCCAGGTTGCGGTTCATGTTGACCAGGAAGGTGTCGCTGTGTCCGCGCGAGATTCCCCACGTCGAGATGACGCCCCGTTGTAGGTGGCCGGTCTGTGTGACCATCGCAAGCCCCATACGCGTGAGCTGCGGGGACCCTTTCGGTGCGAGCCACTGCGTGTGGGTGTTCCAGGTCTGGTAGTACTCGAACACCGGCGGGTGGAAGCCCACTAGATCCTGGAAGGGCGCGACCCCGGGGCCTCCCGTCACGCCGGCGAACACCTTGCCGGACGGCGGCAGGTATGCCGGCGCGCTTCGCTGAGGGGGCAAAGGCGTCAGCGGCCCGCGGGCCCCGTGTCCCTCAGCGCTCGCGACAGATGCGCTCACGAGCGCCGCGCACGCGATGCTCAGGACCAGCGTCAGCCACCACTGTTTGTGCCCACCCATGGTCCCCGCTCTGCTTGACGACGGCCCCGCCAACGCCCCGGGACTTTACGGCTCGCGTGGCGGCAGTTCAAGTTATCTGGCCCCCACGCCGGCCTGGCCGGTGATTTCGGCCTCGCCTACAAGGGGGAAGATTATGCCCACTCGGGCTGCGCCAGCGCCAGCCGGATTGCCTCGAGCACGGCGCGGGCCTTGGCCTCGGCCTCACGCTGCTCAAACGCCGGCTCGGCGTCGGCGACTGTCCCCCCGCCCGCCTGCACGTGGGCGATCCCATCCTTGACCACCACCGTCCGGATATGGATGCAGGTGTCGAGATCGCCGCCGTAGCTGGCATAGCCGATCGCGCCGCCGTAGCCCCCGCGCTTGACCGGCTCGAGCTCGTCGATGATCTGCATCGCGCGCACCTTGGGTGCGCCTGAGAGCGTGCCGGCGGGCAGGACTGCCTTCAGCGCGTCGAGCGCGCCCACGTCCGGGCGCAGAGTGCCGCTGACGTTGGAGACGATGTGCATCACGTGGCTGTAGTTCTCGACCACCATGAACTCGTCCACTTGCACGGTGCCGTACGCGCACACGCGGCCGAGGTCGTTGCGCCCGAGGTCGACGAGCATCACGTGCTCCGCTCGCTCCTTGGGGTCTTCCAGGAGCTCCTGGGCAAGGCGGCGATCCTCCTCGGCGGTGGCGCCGCGCGGGCGCGTGCCCGCGACCGGCCGCGTGGACACCCGCTCGCCCGTGACGGTGATCAGCGGCTCGGGGCTCGCGCCGGCGAGCTGAAAGTCGCCGAAGTCGAGGAAGTACATGTACGGGCTGGGGTTGACCGCCCGCAGTCCGCGGTAGATCGAGAACGCCTCGACCGGCACCGCCGCCGACCACCGCTGCGAGGGGACCACCTGGTAAGCGTCTCCCGCCCGGATGTACTCGATGATCCGCGCGACCGCAGCCTCAAACTGCCCGGGTGCCATGTTCGAGCGAAACTCGGGCATCACGCGCTCTTCCCGCGGCCGCGGCGCATCGGGCCTGGGCACCGCCTCCTTGAGCCGCTGGCGCACCGAGGCGATCTGCTCGCACGCCTCCCGGTAGGACTGCTGGAGCTCGGTCTCGCCGTCGGCGAAGGCGTTGGCGAGCACCGTGACCGTGTGCTTGAGGTGGTCGAAGACGACGAGCGGCCCGGTCAGCATCAGGGCGAGATCGGGGATCTCCAGCGGGTCTGGATTGGGATCGCCCACGGGCTCCATGGTTCGCACGAGGTCGTAGGCGAACATGCCGACCGCGCCGCCGGCGAACGGCAGCTCCGGCGTGGGCGCCGGGTCGAACCTCTGCAGTTCCGCGGCTGCGAGCGCGTAGGGATCGCCGCCCTCCTGCAGCGACCAGCGCACGACGCGGCGCGGCTGGAAGCCGATGAACGAGTAGCGCCCGACGCGGCCGTGCTCTGCCGACTCGAGCAGGAAGGCCGGCTCGTGGGTGGTGCGCAGCTTCAGGAAGGCCGACACCGGCGTCTCGGTGTCCTCCACAAACGTCTGACACACGGGGATCAGGTTGTGATGCTTGGCGAGCGCTCGGGCTTCGTCAAGCGAAGGCACGATCTGCTCGGCGAAATGACCGCTGCGCTCAGCGCTGGCGACGGCCATCGAGCACCCGCTCGGCCTCGGTGAAATCGAGTTCGCGGCTCCTCAGCAGCACGGCGACGTGGTAGAGGAGGTCGGCGGTCTCCTCCGAGACCCGCTGAGAGGACTCGCTGGCAGCCGCTCGGACCAGCTCCTCGGCCTCCTCGAGCACCTTCGCTCCGATGCTCGCGGGGTCGCTCAGAAGCGCGGCCGTGTAGGAGCCCTCCGGTTTGCCCTGCGCGCGCTCGGCGATCGTGCGCTGGAGCGTGGGCAGCGCCTCATGGGGCGCCGCCGGCTCGAGCTCGCCGCGGTGAAAGCAGGTGCGCTCCCCGGTATGGCACGCCGGCCCCTGTGGTTCCACCTGGGCGAGCAGAGCGTCGCCGTCGCAGTCGTAGCGGAGCGCCTTCAGCTTGAGCGTGTTGCCGGAGGTCCCCCCCTTGTGCCAGAGCTCGTTGCGCGAGCGGCTGAAGAAATGCACCTCACCGGTCTCCCGCGTTTTGGCCAGCGCGGCCGCGTTCATGTAGGCAAGCGTGAGGACCTCGCCGGTGCTCGAGTCCTGGACCACGCACGGAACGAGACCGTTCATGTCGTAGGCGATCTGGGAGTCGTCCATGGCGGCGATTCTGGCACGCACGTTCTCTGTCCCTGGACCGCCACCCGGCGGTCAAGGACCAAAGGGTGTGGCTCTACTCGATTCCCAGCCGATCCAGCAGCCGCTCGTCGGCCCGCCAGTGGCGCCGGGTCCTGACGGCCAGCTCAA
Organism: uncultured Solirubrobacterales bacterium; assembly: GCA_963808655.1. GTDB lineage: Bacteria > Actinomycetota > Thermoleophilia > Solirubrobacterales > Solirubrobacteraceae > Palsa-465. Next base: position 133,277 of record CAWEGZ010000013.1, on the reverse strand, counting down.
GATGGACGTGAGTGCCGAGCTCGCGCTCGATCGCCTGACGTGCGGCGGTGCCAATCGCCTTGACCATGCTCCCGCCGGCCCCGATCAGGATCCCCTTCTGCGACTCGGTCTCGGTCAGGATCACGACCTCGATCCGCACGAGCCCGTCCCGGCGCTCGAGCTCGGTCACCTCGACCTCGACGGCGTGCGGCACCTCCTCGCGCGTGCGCCGCAGGATCTGCTCGCGCACCAGCTCGGCGATTATCACGGACTGCGTCTGGTCGGTATGCTGGCGGGGCGTGAAATAGAACGGACCACTGGGCAGCAGTTCGGCCAGCCGCTCGCGCAGAGCGCTCACTCCTTCGCCGGTGCGCGCGGACACCGGGAAGATGTCCTCCGAGATGCCGAGCTCCGCGGCCTGGGAGAGGGCGCGCACGATCTCGGCGCGGCCGGCGAGGTCCGCCTTGTTGACCGCGATCGCGGTCCAGATGTCCGCGGCGCCGAGCAGCCGGGCGATGAAGCGATCGCCAGGTCCGAGGTTCTGCTGGGCGCTGACCACGAATAGCGCGCCATCGGCGTCGGCGAGCTCGAGCTCGACCCGGCGCTGCATGCGCTCGGTGAGCGCGTCGCGGGGACGCTGGACGCCGGGCAGGTCCACCAGCACCAGCTGCCAGCCCGCTCCGGTGGCGACGCCGCGGATCGCTCGCCGCGTCGTCTGCGGCTTGTCGGACACGATCGCCACCTTGGCGCCCACGAGCGCGTTGGCGAGCGTCGACTTGCCGACGTTCGGCCGACCGGCGAGGGCGACGAAGCCTGAGCGGGTCGTCGCCTCTCCGCCGGCGCGATCCCGCGTGCGGCTCACGTTCGTTGTGCGCCGAGCAGCTCGTCCTGTAGGGCGAGCATCTGGCCGCCGTCGCTCTCGTGATCCATCCCTGCGAGGTGGAGCGCGCCGTGCACCACCGCCTCGCGGATGTCCTCGGTGTGCGCCGGGCAGATCACGATGTCTCCGAGCTCGCGCGGACCGGCCGCCGGGCCTGACTCATCGATCCCGAACGAGAGCACGTCGGTCGGCGCATCGCGACCGCGGTGGCGCCGGTTGAGCTCCCGGATGTGCTGCTCGTCCACGAACTCGATCGCGACATGGCCGTCGCGGATGCCGACGCTGGCCAGGACCCTCGCGCACAGCGGCTCGAGGTCCTCGGCCACGACCGCCGCGCTGGCGCCGCCGATGATCTCGACCTCTAGCGAGCTCACGCCCCTCGGGCTTGCGGCCTGGTGCGCGGGCGGAGCTCGGGCGCGAGCCGCTGGGCGTGCTCGTTGTAGGCGGCGACGATGCGGCGCACCAGCTTGTGGCGCACCACGTCCTCCTCGCCGAAGCGCACGAACTCGATTCCCTCGACCGCGCGCAGGATGTCCGCGACCACCACCAGCCCCGAGTCCTGCTCGCGCGGCAGATCGATCTGCGTGATGTCGCCCGTGACCACCATCTTCGAGTTGAACCCGAGCCGGGTGAGGAACATCTTCATCTGCTCGGGGCTGGTGTTCTGAGCCTCGTCGAGGATGATGAAGGAGTCGTTCAGCGAGCGGCCGCGCATGAACGCGAGGGGTGCGACCTCGATGATTCCGCGCTCCAGATGGTGCGAGACGCGGTCAGGCTCCAGCATGTCGTGCAGGGCGTCGAAGAGCGGGCGCAAGTACGGGTCGACCTTCGCCATAAGGTCGCCGGGCAGAAAGCCGAGACGCTCGCCGGCCTCGACCGCTGGGCGCGTGAGGATGATGCGATTGACCTCGCGCCGACTGAGCGCGGCGGCCGCGAGCGCGACCGCCAAGAATGTCTTGCCCGTGCCGGCGGGTCCGATCCCGAAGGTGATCGTGTTGCGCCGAATCGAGTCGACGTAGCGTTTTTGGTTGACCGTCTTGGGAGCCACCTTCGTGGCGCGATGGCGCCAGACCACGTCCTCGAGGATCCGGGCGGGCGAGGTGTGCTCATCGAGCGCCCGCGTCACGGCCTCGATCGTCCCCGGAGCGATCTCGTGGCCCTGTTCGATCAGCTCCGAGAGCTCGTGCACCACGGATGCCGCGCTGTCGACCGCCTCGTCTGACCCATCGAGCGTGAGCAGGTTGCCGCGCAGGTGGACATCGCAGTCGAGGTGGCCCTCGAGCGTGCGCAGAATGGCGTCCTCGCTGCCGGCGAGTTCGAGCGCGACCGCGTTGTCAAGCTCGAGCTGCTTGCGCGCCACTAGTGAAGCGCCTCGCGCACGCGTGCCGAGGCGCGCTTGCCGTTGACCCGTCCGGCGGCCCGGGCCATCACCGCTTTCATCACCCGACCCATGTCCTTGAGGTCGGCTGCGCCGGTCTCAGCGATCGCCGCGTCCACGATCGCGTCCAGCTCTTCGTCGTCGAGTTCGGCCGGCAGATAGGTCTCGATCAGCGTCGCTTCCGACTGCTCCCGGTCTGCGAGCTCGGGGCGCCCGCCTTCGCGGAACTGGGTCGCCGCCTCGAGCCGACGCTTGCGCTCGCGGCGCAGCACCGTCAGCTCGTCGTCGTTGCCGTCCTTGGCGGCCTTCTGCAACTCCGAGAGCAGCATGCGCAGCGCGCCCACGCGCTCGCGCTCGCGCGCCTTCATCGCGGAGGTCATGTCGGAGCGCACCTGTTCGAGGACGGTCACCCAGTTGAGGATAGACCCCGACCCTGCTGCCCGCGAGCAGCTATGGCCGGTAGCGGGAGCCGCGCGTGAGAGGGGCCCGGGGGACGATAATGGTCCCGTCGTGTCGCGCGAACCACCGAGCGTTCGGTGGCCCGGCGCGGGCCAGCCGCCGGCGCAGGTCGAGGTCACGCTCCTCGAGCGCGAGGGGGTCGCACCTGCGCGGCGCCTGCTTGGCCGAAGGGTGCAGCAGATCCCTCGTCATGGCCGGGCCGCCAGGCTCCCAGTGGCGGCCGTCATGGCGGTGATGATCGCGGCCCTGGCGGTCGTGGCGGTGACCACCGGGCATGCCGGCCGCGGACCTGCCGGGGCGCATGCTTTCAGCCCTCGCGCTCGCCTCCCTGGGGCAGCGGGCGTCGCAGCCGCCTACGGATACCCGTCCCGCTGCGTGATCGTGACGATCACTGCGGATGGGGCGTTTGCCCGCGCCGACTTCAGCCACACGAACGTTTGCGGCCGCTGGGCCGGCGACCCGACCGCGATCTTTCACCGCACCCGCGGCACGTGGCGCAGGGTCCTCGATGCCGTCTCCTACCGGTGTCCCGTGGAGGCGCTTCCCGGAGTGGTTCAGCGCCACCTTTCGGTATGCCCGTAGGCCGGGAGGTCCGGCGCGCGCCTCGCGTCAACGACTCGCGGCCCTACTCCTCCCGCTCGAGCATCAGCGCCGCCCAACCGGCAAGCTCGCGCCGGCGGCTCTCGCGCAAGCGGGCCTCGGCGAAGGCGGCCGCGGTGCCGTCGGCCTCGTGCGCCAGGAGGCCGCCGGCGATGATGCACTTCGGAGCTTGCCGCGCACCGGCAAGTGCCGTCGCCCAGCGCTCGAGCAGCGGCGCGAGCAGATTCGCCACGACCGTCTCCGCGACAGGCACCTCCTGGGAGCGGAGATCGAGCCGACGCACCGAGATCTCCACTCGATTGGCCGCCGCGTTCTCCCGCGTGGCGGCCACTGCCGCGCGCTCGTTGTCCACGGCAAGCACCGGCCCGAAGCCAAGTCGCGCCGCCGTGATAGCAAGCACGCCGGAGCCGCAGCCGAGGTCCAGGAAGGGGCCCTTGGCCGGGCGCTCAAGCAGCAGCTCGAGGCACAGGCGGGTGGTCGCGTGGGCGCCCGTGCCGAAGGCCTGGCCGGGATCGATGACGACCTCGAGCGCCGTCGCACCGGGTGCCTCCCACGGGGGACGCACGGTCAGGCGCTCCGCCACCACCGCGGGACGGTGGTAGGCGCGCCAGCGCTCGGGCCAGTCGTCGGCGATCTCGGCGCTCGAAACCTCGACCAGAGCGTCGCCCGCCGCGGCGCGCACGGCCGGTAGCTCGGGCAGCTCCCCGGGCGCCCCGTAGACGCAGTACTCGACCACGTCCTCCCCGATCGCCACCTCCTCAACGCCGCTTGGAACCAACTCGAGCAGTTCCGCCAGCACGAGCTCCGCCTCCTCTCGGCGAACTCGAACCGCTAGGCGGATCACCGCCGGCGCTCGCGGCCGGAGCGGCCTGCGGAGATCGCGATCAACCGCCGAAGGCGCGGCGAAGCTTGGCGAAGACGCCGTCGTCGGTGCGGATGTTGTGCTCGCCGAGCGAATCGGCGACCTGCTCCATCAGCGCGCGCTGCTCCCGATTCAGGTGGCGGGGGACGATCACATTGATGATCACCCGCAGGTCGCCGCCGCGCCGGCCTCGGAGTGACGGCATGCCGCGACCGCGCACGTTGAAGGTCTCGTGCGGCTGGGTGCCCGCTGGGATCTCGAGCTCCACTTCCTCGTCCGTAACGGTGGGCACGCGGACCGTGGTACCGAGCGCGGCCAGCGGGGCCGGCACGTCAACCGCGGTGACGAGATCGTCGCGGTCGCGCATGAAGCGCGGGTCCTCGCGCACCCGCACCTCGAGGTACAGGTCCCCCGGCGGACCGCCGCGCTCGCCCGCGTGACCGCGGCCCGCGACCCTGATCCGCTGGCCGTCGGCGATTCCGGCCGGGACGTCCACCGTCAGGTTGACCTGCTCGGCTTTGCGGCCTCGCCCGCGACATTCACGGCAGGGTTTGCTCGGAACGCGGCCGTCGCCGTTACAGCGGTCGCAGACCGTGGTGCGCATGACCTGTCCGAAGGGCGTGCGGGAGACGGCTCTGAGCTGGCCGCTGCCGCCGCACTGGGGGCACGTCTCGATCGGCGTCCCGGGCTCGGCGCCGTTGCCGTGACAGTGCTCGCAGAGCACGACCGACTCATATGACACGGGTACCGAGGTGCCGCTCGCGGCCTCGCCCAGGTCTATCTCCGCCCTGACGCCGACGTCGGCTCCCTGCAGCGGGCCGCTCGCGCGCGTTCGTCCGGCGGTCCCGAAGAGGTCTCCGAAGGCACCGCCGCCCCCCCGAAGAAGGCCTCGAAGATGTCGGCGACGGAGCCGAAGGACTCGAAGTTGGGGGCGTAGCCACCGCTGCGCAGTCCATCGTGGCCGTAGCGGTCGTAGACGGCACGCCGCTCAGCGTCGGAGAGCACCTCGTAGGCTTCGGCCGCCTCCTTGAACTTCTCCTCGGCATTGGGATCGTTGACGTTGACATCGGGGTGCAGCTCTCGCGCCAACCGGCGGAAGGCGCTCTTGATCTCAGCCTCGGATGCGGTGCGGGACACGCCCAGCACCTCGTAGTAGTCGCGGCGCGCTTGGCCGGTGCTCATCGCTCACAGCTCCCGGCGCTGAAACAGGCTTCGGTGCTCATCGCTCGTCGTAGAAGTCGCTCACGTAGCGCGACAGCTGGGCGGCCGCATCGCGTACGGAGGTGATCGCGCGACGGTAGTCCATGCGCAGCGGGCCGATGACCGACACCGTCCCGAGCTGGCGTTGCGGAAGCCCGTAGCTCGCCGCCACCACCGCCAGCGAATGCAGCGCGGGAGCGTCGTTCTCGGCGCCGATGCGGACCAGCACACCGCGCTCGGGGAGCGCCGAGCGCAGCACCGAGAGCAGCGTCACGCGCCGCTCGAGCATGTCCATCAGGGACTGGAGCTGGGTGACATCGCCGAAGCGGTCGATGCCCAGCAGCCGGGCGGCTCCCTCCATGTACATCGACTCCTGGGCGGCCTCCTCGAGCTCCGTGAACACCGGCGCGAGCGCGCTCAGGAAGTCGACCTCCGTCGTGGACAGCGAGGAGTCGTAGAGTCGCTGGTGGATCATGCGCGCGCCCAGGCCGAGGCCCACGAGCCGCTCATTCAGGTAGCACGCCGCCCAGTGCGCGAGCCCCGGATCAACGTGGCGCGGGAAGGTGAACATGCGCTTGGTCACGCCCCCGGTGGATGTGATCACGACCACCATCAGCACCTGCGGCTGGAGCGCGAGCACCTCGACGTGGCGAATTGTGGAGGTCTCGATCGGCGGCGCCGTGACGATCGCGAGCAGGTTGGTGACCTGCGACAGGGTCTCGGTCGTGACCCGCATCGCCTCATCGAGCTCGCGCTTGACCAGCGACAGCGACAGCGCGGGGGGCGAGTCCCCATGGACTTCCGGCAGGAGTTGGTCCACGAAGTAGCGATAGCCGGCCTCGGTGGGGACGCGCCCGGCGGAGGTATGCGGGTGCGCGAGCAGGCCGAGCTCCTCGAGGTTGGCGAGCTCGTGGCGGATCGTCGAGGGGCCCCACTCGACCCCCGCCGCCAGCGCCTTTGATCCAACCGGGGAACCCGCGCTGAGATATTCCTCGACGACTCGCCGCAAAACCAGCTCTTGCCGCTCGCTCAGCGAGCTTCCATGAGGTTCGCTGACCACGCCGTTGATTGTAGGAGCGGGTTGCCGCTTCACCCCCTCGGGGCGGGGCCCGCGGCGGGCCCGGGACCCGCTCGGAGCCCTTTAATCCACGGCCAGTTCCGCAACACCCCGGCGGATGAGGCGGCGATCGCCCTGCCGAGCCTCGGAGTCGATGATCGCGAGGCCATCCTCAAGCTCGCGCACGGTGCCGGTGATCCTGATCTCCTCGCCCGGCAGCCCCATGCCTCGGAACTGAACCGACAGGCTGCGCAGCCGCTCGGGGCCGCCCGCGGCGTCGGCGTGCGCGCGTGCGACCTGGGCCATGGTCCACAGCCCGTGCAGGATGCGACCCGGGAGGCCCACGCTGCGGGCGAACTGCTCGTCGATGTGGATCGGGTTGAAGTCGCCCGAGGCGCCCGCGTAGCGATAGGTCACGTACTCGTCAGGGGTCACTTCGAGCTCGAAGGTCGCTCCCGGCTCCAGGTCCACCCGGCCCTCCTCGCCATGCGTCATTGCGCGGCCCTCACGATGTTGCTCCAGACGCCCGTGCAGACCGTCTCGCGCCGCTGGTTGACGGACTCCGACTCGAACACGTAGAAACGGATCTCGGCGCGGGCGGAGATGTCCTTGACCGACGCCGTGGTGGTGATCTCGTCGCCGGCCACCACCAGCGGACCCCAGCGCAGCTCCTGGCTTGAGTGCACCAGGTGGGAGAAGTCGATCTCCAGCTCCGGGTCGAACAGCCCCTGCACGACCGCGGGGCCCGCATAGACCACCGCGAACATGGGTGGCGCCACGACGTCGGCGTAGCCCGCGCCCCGGGCGGCCTCGACATTCAGGTAGAGCGGATTGGTCTCGCCGACCGCGGCCGCGTACTCACGCACCTTCTCGCGGCCGACGGCGTACGTGGATGGCCGATAAGTCTTTCCGATCAGCTCCGCGTCCGGGGCCACCGCGCTAACGTTAATGCCAAGGAGCGAGATGGCACGGCGAGCGACACTCAGGGCTTCAGACGCGGAACGGGAGCAGATCGCCGAGAGGTTGCGCCAAGCTGCCGCCGAGGGCCGCCTGCTGGCCGAGGAGCTCGAGCAGCGGATCGGCGCGGTGTTCACCTCCCGCACCTACGGCGAGCTCGACGCGCTCGTGGCCGACCTCCCCGACGACCGCCTGGCACAGCATCGCCCGCGGTCGGTCGCGCGCATGCGAACCCCGGCGATGGCCATGGGGATCGCGATCGTGGTGCTCGCCGTGGTGGCGATCGTGGCAGTCTTGCTGACCGGGACCGCCCTGCTCGGCGGCGCCTGGATCTTCTTCGCGCTGTGGGGCTTCGGCTGCCGGGGGTCTCGGTGCCGGACTCGGTACGCGCGCTACCCGCGCCGCGGCTGGTAGCGCCCGCGGGCCCCCCGACGCGGCCTCACCGGGATCCCGCGCCGCCCAGCTCGAGCACCGCCAAGAACGCTTCCTGCGGTACCTCGACACGGCCGACCTGCTTCATCCGCTGCTTGCCGCGCTTCTGCTGCTCGAGCAGCTTGCGCTTGCGCGTGATGTCGCCGCCGTAGCACTTGGCGGTGACGTCTTTGCGGTAGGCCTTGACCGTCTCGCGGGAGATGATGCGCGACCCGACCGCGGCCTGGATCGGCACGTCGTATTGCTGCCGGGGGATCTTCTGGCGCAGCTTCTCGACCATCGTGCGCCCGGCGTCATAGGCCTTGGAGCGGTGAACCAGCATGGACAGCGCGTCGATCGGCTCGCTCGCGAGCAGGATGTCGAGCTTGACGAGATCCGACTCGCGCAGCCCGATGGGCTCGTAGTCGAGCGACGCGTATCCGCGCGTGCGCGACTTGAGCTGGTCGAAGAAGTCGAGCACAATCTCCTGCAGCGGCAGGTCGTAGGTGATCTGCACGCGCTCGGTGGAGAGAAAGTGGATCCCGGCGGATTCGCCCCGACGGTCGTGGCAGAGCTCCATGATCACGCCGACGAACTCCCGCGGGGCCAGCAGCTGGGCGCGGATGTACGGCTCGCGTACGGAGGCCACTCGCGCGGGGTCGGGCATCTCGTTGGGCGAGCGGACCGGCATGACGCTTCCGTCCGTGAGCGTCACCTCGTACTCGACGCCCGGCATCGTCTGCAGGAGCTCGAGGTCGTACTCGCGCTCGAGCCGCTCCCGCACGATGTCCATGTGCAGGAGCCCCAGGAAGCCCGCGCGGAACCCAAAACCGAGGGCCGTTGAGTTTTCCGGCTCGAACGAAAGCGCGGCGTCATTGAGCGAGAGCTTTTCGAGCGCGTCCCGCAGGTCCGGGTAATCGTCGGAATCGATCGGGTAAACGCCGCAGAACACCATCGGCTTGACCTCGCGGTAGCCGGGCAGCGGTTCCCGCGCAGGATTGGCAGCGGTCGTGAGCGTGTCGCCTACGCGCAGCCGGGTGACGTCCTTGATGCCCGTGATCAGAAAGCCGACCTCGCCCGCGCTCAGCGCCGGGGCGGAGGTCATCTGCGGGGTGAAGAAACCGATTTCATCGATCTCGGCCTTCGTCCCTGCCTGCATGGCGACGATCGGGGCGCCCTGCGGAAAGGTCCCGTCGACCACCCGGACATAGGCGATCACGCCCCGGTAGGGGTCGAACTGCGAGTCGAAGATCAGCGCCCGTGGCGCCGCCGCAGGGTCGCCCCGCGGGGGCGGGACGCGCGCGACCAACTCCTCGAGCAGCTCCTCCACCCCCACGCCTGTCTTGGCGCTGATGCGCCCCACGCCCTCGGACGGCTCGCCGAGCAGATCGGCGACCTCGCCGGCGACTCGTTCGGGCTCGGCGCCGGGCAGATCGACCTTGTTCAGGCACGGGATCAGCTCCAGGCCCGCGTCGATCGCCATGTACGTGTTCGCGACCGTCTGCGCCTCGACCCCCTGGGAGGCGTCGACCAGCAAAAGCGCGCCTTCGCAGGCCGCGAGCGAGCGCGAGACCTCGTAGGTGAAGTCAACGTGCCCGGGCGTGTCGATCAGGTGCAGCTGATAGGTCCGTCCGTCGCGCCGTGAGGTGTAGAAGACGCGCACCGCCTGCGCCTTGATCGTGATCCCACGCTCGCGCTCGAGCTCCATCGTGTCGAGCACCTGGGCGCGCATCGAGCGCGGGTCGATCGTGTGGGTCAGCTCGAGGATGCGGTCGGCGAGCGTCGACTTGCCGTGGTCGATGTGGGCGATGATCGAGAAGTTGCGGATGTCGGCCTGGTCGCTCATGGAAGTGCTCTGGCGACAAGCGTAGGGGCGCGAAGCCCCCGGGGCCACGCTGACCCCACCGCGTGCGATGATCCTGCGACGTGGGCGCCCCGTTCGCCACCGATCCGGGCGTCGTCGCGGACCAGGCGGGCCTGGTAGCCGCCGCGTGGTCGCCCCCCGGTGCCCCCTCATCCTGGCTCTTGACCGCACAGCAGTTCGCGACCCTTCGCGACGATCCGGAGCTGCTTGCGATCGCGGCGACGATCCCGCCACAGCGGCTCCCGCCCTTGTTGTTCACGGCCGCGGCGACGTACCTCGTTTTGGCACAGGAGCCGGACCCGCTGCGGTCGGTGTTTCCTCGGGTCGGGCAGTCGCAACCGGCGCTCGGCCCCCGTTTCCAAGCGCTATACCGGGATTTCTGTCTCGACCAGCGCGAGCACCTGCTGGAGCTGTGCGCTGCGCATCGCTATCAGATGAACGAGGTGGGGCGGTGCGCTGATTTGGTGCCGGCGCTCGCCCCCGCGATCGCCGACGGCCGTGAGCTGGTGATCGTCGACGTGGGCACGGGCGCCGGGCTGGCGCTGCACCTGGATCGCTACCGCTACATCTACCGGAGCGCGGAACGGGCGGCCGCGGGCGTAGGTGACCCCGCGTCGCCGGTCGTGATCGAAACCGACCTGCGGGGCCGGCAGCGGCCACCGGTGCCGGCCGGGCTGCCCACGGTCGCGGGACGCATCGGGATCGACATCGAGCCCCTCGATCTCGCCGATGAGAGTGTGCGCGGGTGGCTGGCGGCCTGCATCCCCCAGGAGAGCTCCGCCCTGGAGCGCTTCCATCACGCCGTCGGGGTGGCCTTGGAGCACCCCGCGACCATGATCAAGGGCGACGCATGCACCGTCCTGCCCGATGTTCTGGCGGGGATCGACGATGACGCGCTGGTGTGCTTGATCGACACCTACGTCCACGTGTTCTTCGCGGAGGCTGAGCTCGCCCGCTTTCGCGGGCTGGTCGACCGCGCGGGCGCCGAGCGCGACCTCGATTGGATCTCGATCGACCCGCTCGTGCCGATGGGTGCCGCGGCGTCGCGCAGCGTGCTGGGGATCGACGTCCCTCCGGCGGTGATCGAGCGGACTCGCCGCGAGGGCGTGGTGGGAGTGATCGGACGGCTGGCGTACCGGCAGGCCGGGCGCTCGGGGGCGCTGCTGGGGGTGGCGCATCCCGGGGCGGCCTGGCTGGAATGGCTAGCGGCCGAGAGCTAGCGAGCGGGGCGCGGTGGCAGGAGCCTGCCGCGGAGGAGCTGCTCGATCTGGCGTGCCTCCGGGATCCGCATCACCAGCACGAGCTTCAGGTAGACGGCCCCAGCGATCAGCAGCGCGAGGCCCACGGAGACGATTTCGGCGGGCAGCGACTCACCCAGGAGGCGGCTGAGCGCAAGCCAGATGCCGCGCGCGATCGCGGCCATGATCACCGCGGCGATCAGGGTCCTTAGCGTGATCATCAGCGTCTGGCGCCCGTCAAGGCGGCGGCGCAGACCCCGGCGCAGGCGGATCAGCTGGCCCCCAGCCATGACCGCGTTGGCCGCCGCGGTGCCGATCACCAGGCCGGCGATCCCCAGGGGCTTGTAGAGGGCGATGCTCACAATCGCGTCGACGATCATGTTGAGCATCGCCAGACCGGTGGGTATCCAGGGCCGCTTGACGGCGAAGAAGCATCGCGTCAGGAGCAGGTTGATTCCCGCGAATGGGAGGCTGAACGCAAACCAGAAGAGGGCGATCGATACCAGGTGGGTGGAGTGGGCGGTGAACTGACCCCGCTGGTAGACGAGCCGCGTGATCGGCGTCGCCAGCACGATCAGGATTGCGGTCGAGGGAATCAGCAGCAGGTTGATCTGGCGCATGCCGTTGCCCACGGTGCGCCGCATCGTCGCGACGTCGCCGCGTAGCGCGATTCGGCTGAGCGTGGGAAACAGCACCGTCGCGACCGCGACCGAGAACATACCCTGGGGCAGCATGTAAATGCGAAAGGCGCGGTCGATCGCGGCGGGGGCCTCCCTGGAGACCAGCGCGCCGAAGGCCGAGTTGAGCAGCTGATCGAGGTTCATGATCCCGAGGCCGAGCGTCACCGGCAGCATCAGCGCGAACACCTGGCGCACGCGAGGGTCGCGCCAGTCAATCGTGAAGTGCAGGCGGAAGTCGACCTTTCTCAGCGCCGAGGCCACCAGCGCGAACTGCACGACCGTGGCCACGAGCCAGGCGACGGCAAAGGAGTAGATCCCGAGATGGCTGTGGAAGTGGGGCCGGAGCACCACCAACAGCACGATGATCACGATGTTCCAGGCCACGGGGGCGAGGGCGGGCATCGTGAACTCGTCGAAGGACTGCAGGACTCCCACCAGCACCCCGGTCAGACCCAGCAGCAGCACAACCGGGAACAGCACCTGGGCCAGGCCCGCGGTAAGGGCGTTGGCCGAGGCGTTGAAATTGCCGGTGAACAGCGGCATGATCGCGCCGGCGAAGATGATCATCAGCGCGGTGGCAGCGCCGAGGACTATGAGGACGATCCAGAAAAGGGTCGAGGCCAACCTGAAGGCATCTCGCTTGCGCCCCTCCTGCAGCAGCTCGCTGAACACCGGCACGAAGGCCGCCGCCAGCGCCGCCTGCGCAAACAGGTTCGCCATCAGGTTGGGGACCTGGTAAGCGAAGGTAAACGCCGACTGTGCCACCGAGGTGCCGAAGAAGCTGGCGGCGATGATGTCCCGAAGCAGCCCGGCCACGCGCGAGAACGCGGTAGCGACCGAGAAGATCGCCGCGCTGAATGCGAGGCGGCGGCGCGGTCTTGGGGGAGCGGTCACGGTCATATACGTGTCCCGGCCCGCGCATGCGCGGGCCGGCCGGGCCGATCATGATCGGCCCGGGGCCGGCGCACATGTGCGCCGGCCAGATCAATGACGCTAAAGTAGCGGCCGCCCTCCCTGTTATGGCCAACATCCACTCACAGAAGAAGCGCATCCTCCGCACAGAGCGCGAGCGGCTCGAGAATCGCCGCTACACCTCCAAGATCAGGACGTACTTCCGTCGCTTGGAGCAGGCTGTCGCGGCCGGCGAGGAGGAGACCGCCGAGCAAGATCACCGCACCCTCGTGCAGACGATCGACAAGGCGGTCAAGCGAGGCGCGCTGCACCGCAACTCCGGTGCGCGCAAGAAGTCCCGGGCCGCCCGCGTGCGGCGCGGCGCGGCCCACTAGCTCTCACCCAGCGCGGCTCACTCCGCGATCCGCGCCAGCGCGCGCACCATCGCGGTGTCCTCGCTCGCGGCACCGGCGCCTCCCCCCCTAGAAGCGAGCTCTAGGTCGGCGAGCTGCTCGAGCGCCCGGCGAAGCCTTATTTCTCCAGCCGCGCGGGCGTCGGCGATCAGCTTGTCGGCGGCGCGCGAGGGCATCCTCAGCCCGCGCTTGATCTGACCGACCGGCTCTCCCTCATCGAGTCGCGCGGCCACCTGGGCCGCCTGGCGCAGTCGCTGCACCATCCAAAAGAGCAGCCCGGGCACGCGCTCGCCCTGAACGCGGAGGGCGAGGTAGAGCCCCATCGCGCCCGGCCCGTCGCCCGCGAGCACGGCGTCGGCGAGAGCCCACACCTTGCTCTCGGCGGAGTCCGCGGTCAGGTCGTCGATCTCCGCCTCCCCCAGCCGGGTGTCCCGACCGAGCTCCAGGGCGATCTTCTCGAGCTCTCGCCGGGCGCGCTGGGGACGCTCGCCAACATGTCGGATGAGCGCCCGGGCCGCCTCGGGCTCGAGCTTCAGCCCCAGCGTCCGCGCCTGCTCCGCCACCCATCGGGGGAGCTCCCACGGCTTGATGCTGCGCTGAGCCTCCACGTGGCCCCCAGCCGCACTGATTGCATCGCGCAGGGCCCCCGGCACCGTGAGCCTTCCTTCCTCGCGCGCGAAGATCGCGACGGTGGTCTCGGACGCGAGCGAGCTCAAGGCCTGGACGAGCGGGGCGACCCCCTTCTCGCTCCAGCGCTCGGCCCCGTCGACGATGATGAATCGCCGCCCCAGCGCGAAGGTCATCGCCGAGAGCGCGGCGGCCACCGCCTCGGGCGTCGCTGAGTCGCCCTCGAAGACCTCCACGCCCTGCACGCCGCTGGCCTGCTCAGCGAGTTGTCGAAGGCGCGCGCGGCGCTCGGCGATTCGGCCGTGGTCGTCCCCGTGGATCAGATAGGCGGGCTTGAACGCGGGTGCCACCGCGGTCATTCGGCTATCTGAGCACGACGTTGACGAGCTTGTCGGGCACGACCACGACCTTGGCCACCTCGTGGCCGTCGAGGTAGGCGCGCACGCCGCGGGCCTCGAGCGCGAGCCGCTCGAGCTCCTCGGGCGGGGCGCCCGTGGGCGCGCTCACCCGGTCGCGAACCTTGCCGTTGACCTGGCAGACGAGCTCGAACACATCGGCCTGGAGCATCGCGGGGTTGGCGACCGGCCAGGGCTCCTCCCACACACGGGCACCGGTGATCAGCTCGTAGACCTCAGAGCCCAGGTGGGGGGCAAATGGGAATACCAGCGAGGCGGCGGTGGCGGTGGCGAACCGGCGAGCGGGCGGGCTCGCGCCGGCCCGCCGGTTGATCTCGTTGACCAGCTCCATGACGGCCGCGATCGCCGTGTTGAATGCGAAGCGCTCAGCGAGATCGCCGGTCACCTTCTCGATCGCCCAGTTGGCCTTGCGCACGAGCACCTCGTCGTCCCCTTCTGGGTCGAAGGGCTCCTCGGCGTCGCCCGACTCGCCGGCCAGCTGGTCTCCCAGCCGCCACAGCCGCGAGAGGAAGCGGTAGACGCCCTCCACGCCCGTGTCCGACCAGGCGGCATCCTGGTCGGCGGGGCCGATGAAGAGCACATACGCGCGTGCCGAATCGGCTCCGAAGCGGTCCACGATCGCGCGCGGTAGGACCACGTTGCCCTTCGAGCTGGACATCTTGTTGCCGTCCGGGCCCAGGATCATTCCCTGCGTGAACAACGCGTGGAAGGGCTCCTGGGCATCGAGCAGCTCCATGTCCGCGAGCGCCTTGACAAAGAAGCGCGCGTACATCAGGTGCAGGATCGCGTGCTCGACGCCGCCGATGTACTGATTGACCGGCATCCACCAGCGGAGCACACGCGGGTCCCATGCGGCGTGCTCGTTGCGCGCGTCGCAGTAGCGCAGGAAGTACCAGCTCGAGTCGACAAACGTGTCCATCGTGTCGGTCTCGCGCCTGGCAGCGCCGCCGCAGCGCGGGCAGCCCAAGTTGACCCACTCCTCGGCGCCCGCGAGCGGCGCGCGGCCCTTGGGCTGGTAGTCGTCGATGTCGGGCAGCTCGACCGGCAAATCCTCCTCGGGCACGGGCATCATCCCGCACCGCTCGCAATACAGGATCGGGATCGGGCAGCCCCAGTAGCGCTGGCGGGAGACCAGCCAATCGCGCAGCTTGTAGCTCACTGACGCATGTCCGCGACCCTCGCGGTCAAGCCATTCGATGATCGCCTGCGAGCCCTCCACGGCGCTCATGCCCGTGAACTGCCCGGAGTTGACGAGCCGCTCGTCTTCGGAGTGGGCCACGAAAGCCTCCGTCGCGTCGGCTGCCTCCGCGGACTCCTCGTCCGCCGGCACCACGACCTGACGGATCGGTAGCGAGAACGCGCGTGCGAAGTCGAAGTCACGCTGGTCGTGGGCGGGAACCCCCATGATCGCCCCGGTCCCATACTCCATCAGGACGTAGTCTGCGACGAACATCGGCAGGTGTTCGCCATTGACCGGGTTGTTGACGGTACGCCCGAGCGGCACGCCCGTCTTCGGCTTCTCCACGGCGCCCCGCGCCTCAGAGGACTCGGTCACCGCGCGGTTGACGTACTCGTGCACCTCCGACTCGTGCTCGGTGCCGGCGGCCAGCCTGAAGACGTCGGGATGCTCGGGCGCCATCACGAAGAAAGTCGCGCCGAACAGCGTGTCCGGCCGGGTGGTGAACACCGGGTAGTCGATGGCCAGCTCCTCGCAGCGGAAGGCCACCTCGGCACCCAGGCTGCGGCCGATCCAGTTGCGCTGCATGACCTTGACGTGCTCGGGCCAATCGATCAGCTCGAGGTCGTCGAGCAGCCTGTCGGCGTAGTCGGTGATGCGGAAGAACCACTGCTCGAGCTGGCGGGCCTCCACCAGTGAGCCGCAACGCTCGCAATGGCCGTCGATCACCTGCTCGTTGGCGAGCACGGTCTGGTCGCGCGGGCACCACTTGACCGCCGCCTGCTTGCGGTAGGCGAGCCCGCGCTCATACAACCTGAGGAAGATCCACTGCGTCCAGCGGTAATACGAGGGCTCGTCGGTGGCGATCTCTCGGCTCCAGTCGATCGAGATCCCCCAGCGATGGAACCAGTGTCGATAGGCCGCGATCGAGCGATCCGTGGCCTCCCGGGGGTGGACGCCGGTCTTGATCGCGTTGTTCTCGGCCGGCAGCCCGAAGGCGTCATAGCCCATCGGGTGCAGGACGCTCTGGCCGATGCGCCGATGAAAGTGGGCGATCGCGTCGCCGAGCGCATAGTTCTTGAGGTGCCCAATGTGCGGCTCCCCACTCGGGTAGGGCAGCATCTCGAGCACGTACGCCTTCTCCGCGTCGCCAGGGTCGTTCGAGACCTCCCAGGTGTTCTCGCGCGACCACACCTCCTGCCACTTGCTCTCGATCTGCTGGGGGTCGTATCTGCGCTCGCGCGGCCGCTCCAGGGTCATGGTCGCCTCAGGTTAGACGGGGCGTCAACGCTCGCTGTACTACGCTTCGCCTCGTACCCACTTCGGGGCTATAGCTCAGCTGGGAGAGCGCCGCCATGGCATGGCGGAGGTCGCGGGTTCGAGCCCCGCTAGCTCCACTGGAGTTCGGTCACGACGGTCGGCGGACCGCCGCCTCGAGCCGCCGCAGCGCCCCCTCGAGTGAGACCGGCTTCGTCCCCTCCTCCCACCACACACCGTCCACGCGAAGCGAGCGCGAGGCTGCGTCCCTGAGCAAGTGAATGCGTCCGAGGATCTTGTCGCCGCGCAAGATCGGTAGTACGTAATAGCCGTACTTCCGCTTGGCCTTGGGCACGTACATCTCGAGTCTGTAATGGAAATCAAAGATGGCCTCCGCGCGGGCGCGGTCATGGATGAGGCGGTCAAAGGGCGACAGAAAGGTGAGGCGGGGCGAAACCGGCTCGTCGGAAATGTCGGCGTACGCCCACAGCTGCCCCCGCTCGACCCACACGCCCAGGGCACGGCGGCGCTTCTCTTCGAGCAGCCGTTTCGCCTCGCGCCACGGGACGACCTCGGATTCGGGGTAGACGCGCTCGGCGAGGTCCCACAATCTCTGGTTGCCCCGGCGGCCGGCTACGGCGATGTGTCCATACAGCTCCAGCAGCTCCAGCATGAAGCGCGCCTGACCGGCTCCTCCCCACCAGGGATGCCGGGGTGCATCGGCATTCAGACCGGCCGTGAGCTCGCGCGAGGGCAGTGGGCCATGTCGGTCGAGCTTTCGCAGAATCTGACGGCGAAGCCGTGCATTGTCCGCAAGGAACGCCCGTGAGCGTAGGCCCGCGCTCGCGCGTTCCGCGCGCATGCGGGCGCGCACCAGCGGCAGGTCCTCGATCGGCCAGATGAACGCGCTCCACTCCAGCAGCGCGCGTTCGGTCCAGATCAGCCGATCCAGCTCGGTGGCGTCGATGCGGCCCAGCCTGCTGTACAGCACGAGGTGCTCGGGCCGGGCCACGACCGCGATCGGGTCCATCTGCAGAAAGCCCAGCCGACGGACCAGCTCATGGATCCCGACGGCACTGCCGTCCAAGGCCTGGGCGCGCACGGCGATCCGCCGCGCCTGGGCCTGCGTGACCGGAACGATCTTCATGGGCGCGGACGACTGAGCGAGCTTGAGCTACGGCGCCTCGAGGCGGGCCCGTTTGGCCGCCTCGAGCGCGGCGGACGGGTCGAGCGCGTCCTGACCCGAGGCAAGCGGGACTGCCCGCTCCGCGACCTCGACTGCCTGCGCGCCGTCCAGGGTTTCGTCCCTGAGTGCGAGCGCGAGGAGCAGCTCGCGCAAGAACGCAGGGCTGTCGAGCGCGGGCGGCGGGCCCGGCGCGGGCAGCTCGCTGACGGACGCGAGCAGGCTCTGGACGCCGACGCCGCCACCGAAGAGCTTGCCGGGGTGGCGCTCGGGGATCGTGGCCGCGATTGCCCCAGTGGCCGGGTCGATGACGTGGACCTTGCTGCGCAGCCCGTGTCGCTCAAGCGCCAGCTTATAGCCGGAGAGCCGCAGGTAGCCCAGCTGCGCGGCCAGCTGGGTGAAGGCGGGAACGTCGGCCTCGCTGCGCAGACGCGACTGGTGAAGCACGATCTGGGTGCCCGCGTCAGGGAGCGCAGGATCCGGGTCGGGCGCCACCAGGAGAAACGCCTGCTGCCCGAGTCTGCCGGCGCCCACGCCGGCCACGTCGGCGAGCAGTTGGTAGCCGCCGAGGCCGAGCGCGCCCAAGATCCCTGGCGGCAGCGGATTCGCAGCCAGGTGGCCGGAGGGATGGGGCATCAGTTCCCGAGCAGGCCGCCGACGATGCCGCCGAGATTGCCGCCAGAGCGTTGCGCGTTTCCGCCCGCGCCCTCCTGCACCGGCGGGTGGTAGTAGGCGCTTTGCATGCCCACGCGTCCGGGGCCGGTGAAGCGGTTGAAGACGAGGTTGCCGGCACCGCTGAGCATGCCGGTCTTGAACCCATACACCTCCTGGCTCATCTGCACCGACTGGTCGCGGTACACCCAGCCGCCGGGCTCGATGTCGATCGACTCGCCCGGCTCGAGCTCCTTCTCGAACACGTTGCCGTAACCGTGGACCCACACCACCCCCTCGCGGTCGCCGGCATAGAACTGATCGACCCACAAGCCCCCGCCATAGAGCATGTTCGCGAAGCCCTGGATGCGGCTGTAGTCGTACTCCACACCGCCCGTGGCAGCGAGGAACTGATGCTCGCGCACGACGATGCCGTTGCCAGGTGCGAGGTGCAGCGCGGCGATGTGGCCGGGGGCGTCGCGGCTGAATGCCAGCTCGCCGGCCGACTGCGCCTCCAGCAGCAGCAGCGGCATGCCTCCAAACGCGCGGCGCTTGAGGCCCTTCTTCAGGGGGTGGAGGCCGAGCTCCATCGCGGGGTATTTCCACAGCAGTACGTGATGCTCGAAATAGATCGGCACCTGCCCGTCAAGTGCCATGTGCAGCACGGGCACGAGCTCCCCCTCGAGGCGATACTGGACGCCGGGTGCGGCCCCCTCCGTTATCTGCGTGGGCAGGAGCTGCGGGGCGGTTGGCATTCTCTCTCCAGTTCGTGGCTTACGCCCACCAGCGTACCCGCCGCAGTCCATCCCGGGGATGAGCGTAAGGGGCTCCGGGGTGAGCTCTCCGCCGACGCTCAGCTCGGGAGCGCGTACAGCTGCCCGCCGCGTTCGATCACCCGCCGAGCCGGCAGGGGCGTCACCGCAGGCCCCTGAAGCACAGCGCCGGTGGCCGCATTGAAGATCGATCCGTGACACGGACATATGAGCTGGCCCCCGCTGTACTGAACGGTGCAGCCCGCGTGCGTGCAGATGGCGCTGTGGGCGGCGAGTGCCCCCTGGGCGTCGCGCACGAGGATGTCGGGGGCACCGCTGGCTGGGTCGCGGTAGTAGGCGGCGTGGCCGGAAGGGAGCCGGCTGGCGGGTCCCAAGGCCCTGGCGCCGGCCGGTGGCGAGCTGGTGCTCGCCTTCCCTGCGCTTGAGTGAGCGGAATGCTTGCTTGCATGGCCGGCGCCGGGGGGTGCTTTACCCGAGCCGAGCGTCTTGGCCTGCGGGGCACCGCGATAGGTGCCCTTCGTCAGCGTCGCGAGGCCCGCGATCACCCCGGTCAAGAGAGCGGTCGCGCCGAGGCCGCGCGCGATCAGTCCGCGGCGCGTCAAGTCCGCGGGACCCGCGGCCTGAGCCGCCCCCAGCGGGCGGCGCGCGATCGCGGGCGGACGTGCTCGTTGACGCGCAAGCAGGTCTCCCAGGTAATGATCGAGAGACGGTTGACCACTTGCGCCCGCCAGCACCAAGGGCAGCCAGGCGAACACGAAAACGATGTCCGAGCCCAGGAAGTAGGGATACGTGTTCCAGCTGTTAGTCAGGAACAGCAACAGGTTGAGGCATAGTCCGACGAAGGCGGCTGGGCGCGTGAGGAACCCGGCGAGGGTCAGCAACCCGACCGCGATCTCCACCACCGCGACGCCGACGCCCGCCACGCCAGGATGCGGGAACGCGAACGCCCGCAGGATGAAGCCGCCCGGCGTTCCGTGCGCGAACTGGTGCAGCTGCGTGCCGATGTATGTGGGCGCGCCCGGATGAAGGAACCCCGGGTCGGACAGCTTCTGGATGCCCGCATAGATGAAGGTGACGCCCAGGAATAGGCGCACGGGCAGCAGTGCCAATCCAGGAGGCAGCGAGCGCGGCGGGCGGGGCCGTCCGCCCCCGGGCGCTCCCTCACGGCGCACCGGCCCCCAGCCCCCGAGGCGCCTTTCGATTTCGGCGAGCCCTTCGTGCCCGCTGCTCAAGGCGTCGTGGGTCGTTGGCTCGAGGTCGTGAAGAGGCCCATCGCGGCGAAGAGTATGACGAGGGGCGGCGAGCGCTTGCCCTCCATGCCGGTCGCTACGATGGAGACATGATTTTGGAAATCATCGTTCTCATCGTGATCGGGCTAGTGATCGGCGGCCTCGCGCGGCTTGTGCTGCCGGGACGCGACCCCATGGGGCTGATGGCTACGGCGGCGGTCGGGATTGCCGGCTCGCTGATCTCGGGCTTGATCGTCCGCCTCGCGTTTCACCGCGTGGGCTGGAGCTTTCTTATCGCCTTGGTGATCAGCACCGGCATCGTCTACCTGATCCGCCGTTCTCGGGGTGGCCGCGTGGGCTCGCCCCGGGTGCCCTACAACCGCTATCGCTGATCGTCTCTGGGGGCCGTCTCTGGGGCGCCGTGCAGCCGGCCGCTAGCCAGAGCGCCCGGACGCGCGCCACACGGAGACGCTCAGCAGCACGCCGGCCAGCGCCGGAAGGAGCCACCAGGCGACGACGCCAGAATTGGCGATCAAGGCTGTAGCGCCGAGACCGACGGCGACGCCCAGCGCCAAGCGCCAGTCATCGCCGACGACGAAGTCCCATAGGAAGGCGAAAAAGGCCCGGACCCTGCCGATGATGGCGGCCCCGGTCATGTCCTGAGCGCCGCCTCGCCGGCGAGGGGTCCGGGACTCCGGTTCCTGCGCCGCGTCGCGCTCACCAGCGTGAGCGCAAACACGAGCGTGGCGGGCACGATCGCGAGCAGGGCGGCATCGCCGCCGGGCCAATGGGCCCCCGCTCCCTCGGCCCCCCAGAAGATTCCGAACGAGGTCAGCATCACGCCGACCACGAACTTGAGCGTGTTCTCCGGCACGCGCTGAAGGGGCGCATGAATCGCGATCCCGAGGGCGGTCACGGCTACCACAGCCACCCCGGCCGCGGCGGCCGCAAGCCCGATGTGGTGTTGATTGGCGCCGAAGGTCAGGACGATGAAAACCACTTCGAGGCCTTCGAGCAAGACGCCCTTGAAGGCGATCGTGAAGGCGTACGGATCGAGGCGGGGATTGACCTCACCCGCGCCCCGCGCGGCGGCGCGCTCGCGTTCGAAGGCCTCGGCCTCATCGTGCAAGGCCTTCGAGCCGGCCGCCCGCAGCACCGCCTTACGCAGCCACTGCAGGCCGAAGATCAGCAGTAGCCCTCCCACTACGACTCGCAGCGTCCCCAGCGGCAGCGCCGTGAGGGCGGGTCCCAGGGCGGCCGTCAGCGCGGCCAGCACGACGGCGGCGCTCCCCACGCCCGTCATCGCGGACCGCCAGCTACGCGTGGTCCCGACCGCGAGCACGATCGTGAGTGCCTCCACCGACTCGACGGCGCAGGCAAGGAAGACCGAGACCGCAAGTCCCAGCTCAGGGCCGCTCATGCGGCCATTATGGACCCCCGCACGACGCTGACCGCGATAATCGCGGCTCGGTGTCGACTATCTATGTCACCGGGCATCGCAACCCCGACACGGACGCGATCGCCTCCGCGATGGGGTACGCGCAGCTGAATGGCCGTCTCGACCCGGCCAACGACTACGTGGCGGTCCGACTAGGTCCGTGCAATCCACAAACCACATGGCTGCTCGAGCGCAGCGGCGCCCCTGCACCGCAGTTCCTGCCCCACATCATGCTGCGGGTGGCCGACGTGATGCGTCGCGACTACCCCGTCTCGGATCGCAACACCCCGATCCGTGAGGCCGGCCGCCGGATGATGCGGTCGCGCCTGGAGGTTGTGCCCGTCGTCGACGAGCATGGAGCCCTCTCCGGGGTTGTTACCGAGCGGACGCTTGCCCGTCGCTACATCCGCGAATCGCGCGAGACCTCCACGCTCGAGGCCCCCACATTCGTCCAGGCGATCGTGCAGGTGCTCGACGGAGCGCTCCTCGCTGGGAACAATCTGCAGCTCGCGGGTCGCGTGTGGGTGCAGTCGATGGACGTAGCCGCGCCGAGTGGCATCGCCCCCGGGGACATCGTGGTGACTGGCAACCGCGCCGATGCGCAGCGCCTGGCGCTCGAGCTCGGGGCCGCCCTGCTCGTGCTCTCGAACGGCTCCGAACCGCGTGAGGAGGTGGTGGAGCTGGCCGCTGACCGCGGCGCCGCAATCATCGTCTCGCCACTCGATACCTACGTGTCGGCGCGGATGATCTCGCTCGCGGCACCGTGCCACGCTTTCATGGAAGCCGATCCTCTGACCGCGGCCATCGACTTCCTGGTGGCGGACATCGCCGAGCAGGTCAAGGAGATCCATTACGGTGCGGCGGTCATCGTGGACCCGAGCCGTCGGCCGGTCGGGCTGCTGACGCGCTCGGACCTAGTCGCGCCGCAGCGGCGCAGAGTGATCCTGGTTGACCACGCGGAACAAGGGCAGAGCGTGCCCGGTATCGAGCAGGCCGAGATCGTCGAGATCCTTGACCATCACCACATCGGCTCGATCGAGACCCACGTCCCGGTCCGCGCCACCTTCGATCCCGTGGGCTCAACCTCCACGCTTGTGGTCGAGCGCTTTCGGCACAACGGGATGGAGCCGACAGCCGAGGTCGCGATGATGCTGCTCGGCGCGATCCTCTCCGATACGGTGATCTTGAACTCGGTCACCACCACGGAGCGCGACCGGGCGGTGGTCTCCTACCTGGAGCGGGTGCTCGCGCTTGACGCCATCATGCTGGGGCGCGAAATGTTCGAGGCCACAGCCGATGTCTCGGCCGTGCCGGCGAAGGAGCTCATCACCCGTGACGCCAAGGAGTACCAGCTGGCCTCCGGGCAGACGATCTGCATCGCCCAGGTGGAGGTTGTCGGACGCGGGTTGCTCGAGCGCTCGAGCGAGCTGCTTGAGGCGCTGCAGCGCGCCCGGGAAGAGCGGCGGCTGCACCTCTATGCGCTGATGGTCACGGACGTGCTTTCCAAGGGAACTGACCTGCTCGTGGCCGGTGACACGGGGGGCGTTGCCCGCGTCTTCGGGGCGGAAACGCAGGACAGCCGCATCGAGCTGCCGGGCGTGATGAGCCGCAAGCGCCAGGTCGCCCCGAGGTTGCTGGCGGCGCTGTAAGGCCGCTGCGTAGCGCCGGTAGATAGCCACCCCGCCTAGCGGCACACGGGAGCCAACCGTGATGATTGAATGCCGCCGGACCGACAATCGAGGAAGGGAGACACGCGTGCGCAAACGCACTCTACGTCTTGCTTGCGTGGTAGGGACAGGGCTGGCTGCATTCGCCTTTGGCGGTATAGGCACAGCGGTGGGACGCCCGCTGCTGCGGTTCGCCCACCATTCGTTCACTGGCGCGCCGCCCACCACGGCGCAATGCGAGGCGATGTACCACTTCGCTTGCTACAACCCGCACCAGTTCGAGACGGCTTACAACATGAAGCCGCTCTACAAGAAGGGCAAGACCGGTAAGGGCGAGACGATCGCAATAGTCGACTCGTTCGGGTCTCCCACGATCAGGTCAGATCTGAAGGCCTTTGATAGGGCCTACGGGCTTTCCGCGCCGCCGTCGTTCAAGATCATCCAGCCGGCCGGCAAGGTCCCGAAGTTCAACCCGAAGAACGCGACGATGGTGAACTGGGCGATCGAGACCTCGCTCGACGTCCAGTACTCCCACTCGATCGCTCCCGGGGCGAACATCCTGCTGGTGGAGACGCCGGTGGCGGAGACCGAGGGCGTGCACGGCTTCCCGCAGATCGTCAAGGCCGAGAACTACGTGATCAATCATCACCTTGGCCAGGTGATCAGCCAGAGCTTTGGCGCCACGGAGGAGACCTTTCCAAGCAAGGAGTCGCTGCTCGCTCTGCGCAGCGCGTACAAGAATGCAGCCAAGCACGGTGTAACCGTGCTCGCCGGGTCGGGCGACGAGGGCCCAACCAACGGCCTGAAGAACGGCAGCTGCTGCTACGCCCGTCGTGTGAACAGCTGGCCCTCGAGCGACCCGCTGGTGACCTCGCTCGGCGGCCTCCAGCTGCACCTGACTCAGTCCGGGCAGCGCTTCGCATCTGACAACGCGTGGAACGACACCTGGAACCCTGCAGTCGTCGGGCCGGCTCCAGTGCCGTACGCCAGCGGCGGGGGTGTCTCAGCCGTGTTCGGCCGGCCCTCGTATCAGGACACGCTGAACAGCCTCATCCCGGGCTCGATGCGTGTCACACCCGATGTGAGCATGAGCGCAGCCGTCGACGGCGGCGCGCTCGTGTACATGACGTTCGGCGGCTTGCAGTCCTTCGGTCTCAAGCCCGGTTGGACGCCCATCGGCGGCACCAGCGAGGCGACTCCCGAGTTCGCGGGCGTGGTGGCGGTAGCCGATCAGATCGCCGGCCACGGCCTCGGTCTGCTCAACCCGACGCTGTACAAGCTCGGCGACGGGAGCAAGTCGGGAATCACGGACGTCGCGCAAGGCAACACCACCGTGGCGTTCAACCAGAACGGCTACACCACCGTTCAGGGCTTCACGGCCAATCCAGGCTATGACGAGGCCACGGGTCTAGGCACCGCCGACGGCGCCGTGCTCGGCTACCAGCTGGCGAATAAGAAGTAGCGCTCAGACCTCATCGCCTCCCCGGGCTCACCGCGCTTCACGCGAGTGAGCCCGGGAGGCGACCGAGCCCTTTCGCATTGGCAGACCGCGGGGCAGTGCCCTTAAGAGGTGACGCTGAATTCGCTCTCGGCGATGCGCTCGAGCGGCGCCTCGGCCCACAGCTGCTCAAGCCGGTAATAGGCGCGGGCCTCCGGGGTGAAGATGTGCACGACCACGTCGAGGTAGTCCATCAGCACCCAACGCGCCTGGGCCAGCCCCTCTACCCGCTCCGGCAGCAGCCGGTGCTCGGACTTCATCCCTTGATGGATCGCGTCGTGGATCGCCTTGACCTGGCGCCCGGTCCGGCCGCTGCAGACGAGGAAGAAGTCGGTATAGGAGATCAGTCCCCGGAGGTCCAGCTGCACGATCTCGAGCGCCTTGCGATCAGACGCATAGCGCGCGAGGTCCCGGACCATCTCTTCCGGAGCGAGCGGAGTCGTTTCGTTCACGCGGGTGCGTTCACCGGGGTCGTCGTGTAGAGACCGTGGTGCTCGATGTACTCGATCACCTGATCGGGGATGAGGTAGCGCACGGGGTGGCCATCCCGTAGGCGCCTGCGCACCAACGTCGAGGAGATGGCGATATGCGGCATGGAGAAGAACCGCACGCGCTCGCCACCCGGGACCTGGTCGAGCGCCACTTCCACGGAGGAGCGCGGGGTGCCCTCCCGATCGGCCACGGCAAGCGTCGCCAACTGGAGCACCCGCTCTGGCTCCCGCCAATCGGGGAGCCCCGTGGCGATGTCGCCTCCCACGATCAGGTACAGCTCGCTGTCTTGGATGGTGGCGTGCAGCTCCCCAAGCGTATCGACCGTATACGACGGACCGTCGCGATCAAGCTCCACGCTGGACGCTTCAAGGCGCTCGTCGTCGCGGGCGGCCAGGCGGCAGAGCTCGAGCCGGTGCGCTGGCCCGGGATCGTGGTGCAGGACCTTGTGTGGCGGGATCAGTGTGGGAATCAGCAGCACGCGGTCGAGCTCGAGCTGCTCGAAAGCCTCCTGCGCGCACACCAGGTGGGCGAGGTGGGGCGGGTTGAAGGTGCCGCCGAGGACGCCCACGCGCGCGGGCCGCCGGTCGCCGGAATCGCCGCCTCCGGCCGAGGGGCTCACACCCTCACCCGGCGGTCGTCCTCGAAACGAGAGCACCTCATCCGGCCTGCGCCCGCGAAGCGCTCACATCCTCACCTGGCCGTCGCCGTCGACCAGGTACTTATAGGTGCAGAGTTCGCGGATGCCGATCGGGCCGCGGGCGTGTAGCTTCTGGGTCGAGTTGCCGATCTCGGCGCCCATCCCGAACTCGCCGCCGTCGGTGAAGCGGGTGGAGGCGTTGACGTAGACGCACGCGGCGTCCACACCGAGCTGGAAAGCCCGCGCGGCCTCCGTGTCGCGAGTCACGATCGCCTCCGAGTGCCCCGACCCGTGCGCGTTGATGTGGGCGATGGCCAGCTGAACCGAGTCCACGACGCCCACCGCCAGCTCGAGCGCCAGATACTCGGTGTCCCAATCCTCGTCGCGGGCCTCGTGCATCGCGACCGCGGGGGCGGCGGCCCGAGCGCGCGCGTCGCCATGCACCACCACGCCCGCTTCAGCCAGCGCCGCCAGCGCCCGCGGTAGGAACCGCTCAGCCACATCAGCGTGCACGAGCAGGGTCTCGACCGCATTGCACACACCCGGACGCTGAACTTTGGCGTTGAGCACGATCGCCCGAGCCCGCTCGAGGTCCGCGCTCTCATCGACATAGACGTGGCAGTTGCCCGCCGCGGCATAGATGACGGGGACCGTCGCGACGCCCTTGAGCGCCGCCTTCAGCCCTTCGCCACCGCGCGGCACGATCAGATCCACGAGGCCGGTCTGCGTAGCGAGCTCGGCGATCTCGTCGCGGCCGCCCTGGAGCAGGCTGATCGCGTCGCTCGGGAGCCCGGCAGAGAAGGCGGCAGTGCTCGCGATCTCTGCCAGGGTCGCGTTGGAGCGGCGGGCGGCCGAGGAACCCCTGAGCACTACAGCGTTGCCCGACTTCAAGCACAAGGCCGTCGCGTCGATGGTCACATTGGGACGCGCTTCGTACACCAGTGCGATCACGCCGAGGGGGACCCGGACCCTGCGCACGTCGAGGCCGTTCGGGAGCCTGAAGCCGTCCATGACCTCACCGACCGGATCCGGCAGCGCCGCGATCTTGCGCACGCCGGCGACGATTGCCGAGAGCCGCGCCTGGTCGAGCCGGAGCTTGTCGAGAAAGGCCGGCGGATAAGCGTCGTCGCGGGCCTCGGCGAGGTCCGCCGCGTTGGCCTCGAGCACCTCGTCGGCGCGGTCATTGAGCGCCTCGGCGATCGCCTCCAGCGCGGCGTCCTTGACAATCGAGGGGATGCTCTGAAGCTCGAGCGAGGCGCGTTTGGCCGCCGTGCAGACGGCGGCCACCGGGGTCGTCACGGTGCCCATGGCCGCTTAAACGTTACGCGAGTAGGGATCGCCCCACCCCTGCGGGAGCCCAGCGCCCTACGTGAGCACGAAGTAGTCGCGGTGAACCGCCTCCTCGGAGGCGCGGGGAATGAGCTCGCGCACGGCGCCGGATTTCAGCCCCAGCACGCGGCGGAGCTCGGCGGAGGAGTAATTGCATATGCCCTTGCCGACCTCCTCGCCATCGCGGGCGACCTCGACTGCGTCGCCGGCGTCGAAGGTCCCGTGAACTTCGACGATGCCCACGGGCAGCAGGCTCGTCCCGCCTTCGCGCAGCGCGCGCGCAGCGCCGGCGTCGACGAGCAGACGCCCGCGCGCGGGCTTCGCGTACTTGAGCCACAGCTTGAAGCTCGAGTAGCGGCCTTCGCGCGCAGCAAAGTGCGTCCCGAGGGACTCCCCCGCCACTGCCCCGACGATCGCGTCAGTCTCCAGCCCGCTGGCGATCACGGCGGGGATCCCAGCGGCTGTCGCCATCTCCGCCGCGAGCACCTTGGAGCGCATGCCACCTGAGCCAAGCGGCGAGGTGCCGTGACCGATCTGGAGTCCCTCGAGCGCGCGCGGATCGGCGACCTCATCCACCAGCGCCGCCTTCGGGTCCAGCCGGGGGTCGGCGGTGAACACTCCGGCGGCGTCGGTCAGCAACAGCAGCAGTTCGGCGCCCACCAGGATCGCCACCTGCGCGGCGAGAAAATCGTTGTTGCCGAAGGAGATCTCGTCGGTCGCGGTGGTGTCGTTCTCGTTGATGATCGGCACCACGCGCCACTGGAGGAGCCTGGTCAAGGTGTGCCGCGCATTCAAGTAGTGCGTGCGCGCACTCATGTCGAAGAAGGTCAGGAGCACCTGCGCGGTCGGGATCCCCCGGGCGCGCAGCAGCTCGTCGTAGACCTGATAGAGCTTGCCCTGCCCGACCGCGCTCGCGGCCTGAAGCTCGTCGATCGCGCGCGGGCGGATCTCGATCCCCATTACGCTCATACCGCGGGCGATCGCGCCGCTGGTAACCACCACGACCTCGGTTTCCCCGCGCTGGAGCTCTGCGATCTGATCGCAGACCCCCCCCAGCACGTCCAGGCGCACCTGGCCGCGTTCGTCGGCGACGATGCTCGAGCCCAGCTTGACGATGACGCGGCGCATGTGACGTCAGAGGTTAGAAGCGCCCGGGAGCTGGCCTGGACCCTCCTGTGGGTGCCTGGACGCTGGAACTCGTTTCGGCAGATACGTAGTTTTGCCCATTGCGCGCAGGCGCATCGGCCCTCCACTGTATGGCGGGGTGATTCGAGTGAGGGCGCCATGATCGGGACAGCTGTGTCAGCCGTGCTCACACGCGTGTTGTCGGCCCGGGGTCCGACGTGTGGGGCTTCGCCGAGCCGTGCCTGACGCTCGAGTTCATCCCGGACGGATCAGCTCGATCGAGCTGCACTAGCGACCAGGCCAATCAAACCAATCGGAGGTTCATCCATGCATGTATCCAAGAAGCTTGCCTGCGGCATGCTCGCCGCAGGCGCTCCCCTGGCCACCGCGGGGGCACTGGCGCTTGCTTCGAGCCCGGCGGCCGCCAGCAGCGCAGGCGGTCTGCCGGTCCTGACGCTCAAGATGAATGGCAAGTCGATCAAAGTGAGCGGCAAGACGGTCTCGGGCGCGGTCACTGTGCGCTCGATCGTCAGCAAGGAAAAGGCGGCGGAGCCAGTCCTGGTGCGCCTGAACCAGGGCGTGACCTTGGCTCAGTTCGCGAAGGCGTTTAAGGGTGCCGCGAAGGATCCGAACACGGCTTCGCTGGTGGGCGCGATCGTATTCGATGCGGATGCAGGGCCGGGCACGAGCAACGTTCAGACAGTGCTCCCGACCTCGGCAGGCGCGAGCAAAACCACCTATGTCGCCATCGACCTCGCCGGCAAGGGTGCGCCGCGCATCGCTCCATTCACAGTGACTAAGTCCTCCTCACCGGCGAAGCTGCCGAAGGCCGCGGCCACGACAAGGTCGATCGAGTTCGCCTTCCGCGGCGCTTCGACGCTCAAGGTGGGGACCATGGTCCGAGGGGTCAACGATGGTTGGCTTGTGCATATGAACGACTTCCAGGGCGTCAAGAGCAAGAAGGACGGGATGAAGGCGATCGCCGGACTCAGGAAGGGCACGCCGACCCGGAAGCTGGCGAAGTACTTGAACTCTTCCTTCTTCTCGGTGTTCGAGCCCGTGTCTCACGGCGCCACGCAGCAGACCGTCCTGCAGGCGAAGCCTGGGTACTACGTCGAGGTCTGCTTCATGACAACCCAAGATGGCCGCGCCCATACGCAGCTCGGGATGGAGCGCCTGGTCAAGGTCGTCAAGTAACGAGCCGGGGGCAGCGATGCGCCGTGCGGCTCGGCAAGTTTGGGTCGCACGGCCGTCGCACCTCGACGCGCAGCGCATCGGACGTCGAACTCGATGAAGTCATCACCAATACGGTCCGAGTGGCGCTGGCCCACGGCGGCGCTGCTCGCTGAAATCGCCGTCATCCATATCACCCTGATCCCGGCCCACCTCCGAGAAGCACCCTACGCGGGTGGTTTGTTCATTGCCCTGAGTGCGACGGCGCTGCTGCTCGTGGGGTTGATGCTCGTGCGCGATCAGCCGCTTGTCTGGGCCGCGGCCGGCGCTCTCTGCATCGGGGCGATCGCAGCTTATGTCGCCTCGCGCTCGATCGGGCTACCGATGCTGAGCGACGATTTGCACGACTGGCTCAACCCACTTGGCGTGGGCGCGGTTTTCGCCGAGGTCCTCGCAACAGGGATTGCTCTGCTGGTGCTTCGGCAGGCGCGTCGTACGGAAGCTCAGCGGGGGCCGCGTTCCCGCCCGCGGCCGCTGGCCACGGGCAGCGCGTAGAAGAGCGCCAGCGCCCCGCAGATCGTCAGCGTCGCGTACTGAGAGACGAACGCCAGCCCGGTGGCGAGCACGTACGGCCCGAGACCCGTAACCGAGCGCGAGAGGATGCGCCGCCGCTCCGCGTAGGGCAGCTCGGTCTGAAGCAGCCTTGCCTTGCGCATGAGGATGTGCCAGTTGAGCACCGCGAACGCGATCGACATCAGTAAGAAGGCTCCGGCGTAGATGGCGGCCGCCAGGTGCTGCCCCCGGGTCCGGTTGAGATACGCGGCAAGGATATGGGTGGCGAACGGCAGCAGACCGATCGTCACCAGCAGCAGCAGGTTCAAGATCAGGATCGCATGGTCCGCCTCCCGCAGGCGACTGATCATCACGTGGTGGTTGATCCAGATGATCCCGATCGTGATGAACGAAACCGCATAGGCAGCATAGGACGGCCACTGCCGGCCGAGCGCGTGCGCGAGGCCACCGGCGCCGGCGGCGGGCACCACCAGGCCCAAGACGAGCAGCGTGGCGGCGACGGCGATCACCCCGTCGGAGAACGACTCCAGGCGGCTGGTGGACATGCACCTCAAGGTTCGGCGCGGCGTGCGGCGCTCCTGTGCGCGCTCGGCGGCGCGCCGCGGGGCGCCCCGTCACGCCCGGCGGGGAGCGGCGCGGTCCACGCCCGCCCCTCCTGTCACACGCCGGGGCTGGAGAGACCCCCGACTCAGCCTAGGTCGTCCGGCGCCCGCGGCACCATGGATTCGACGGCACGCCGGCGCACGGATTTGGCATCGTCTTGAGGCTCTTGGGCAGCGGATGGATCACGACCTTCTTGCGCCTGGGGTAGTGGTCGGCGGGCGAACACGGAACAGTCCCGCCGACCTTGGTGCGCGAGTCGCAGGCGACTTCGAGCAGGAAGCTCAGATTTGAGTCTGCCGCCACCTTCTTACCGGTGCACTTGGGGTACTTCTTCTGTGCGTTGGCGGGTGAGCTCTTGACGGGCTTGCCGCCGACCTCCTCGTTGCCGTGGTAGCAGTCGGTGGGTTCTTTTGACTTCAGATTGACAGCAGCAAAATCGCCATTCGTCTTGTTGCCGAAGAAGCCGTTCTTGGCGTAGGTGTTGTGCAGCAGGGCATCGCCCCACTCGTCAAAGAGACATTTCGCGAGCGGCGGATCGGGCGTGCCTCCCTTGCAGGGAGGACCGGAGTCGGGGAAGGGCACGAAGATCGTGCCCCAAGCGCCGTTGTGAACGAAACGATTGTCCATGACCGTGTCGTTGCGGGCGCCCGAGATCGAGACGCCGGTCCCTACCGGACCGGCAGCCGCGTAGCCAGCCGACGGGACGTTGGCGTCATTGTTGTCGTGCACATAGTTGTGCATGAACACCCAACAGCGGCCGGGCATGTGGATCGGGCTGCGCACACCCTTGGGGCAGGCTCCGTTCTGAGGAGACGGCTCATCCCCGTTCTGGCTGTTGGTGTCGAAGCCGTCTTCGTTGTTGTCGAACTGAGAGTGCTCTACGACCAGCCGGCCGCCCGAGTTCGAGCCGGAGTAGCCGAGCGCGTTGAACTCGGACCAGGCCCCATCGACAGTCTGATCACACTTCTGCCGACAGGCCCCGATGTAAATACCCGAGTCATTGAAGTCGCTCGTGTATGTCGTCTTCCAGCGGCCGCCGGACCAGTTGCTGGAGAAGACCCCGTAGGCGGCGGCCGTCTTCTCGCCCCCATAAAAGCTGCTGGTGGCGGTCAGATCGGATCCGTAGAACCCCCAGCCGCCGATCCTGTCGCTGCCCGCACCGCCATTCCACCAGATGGCGTTGCCGGACTGGCCCTTGCCGGCGGGACCATTGAGGAAGTTGCACGCGGTGAGGTTCTCCACCGAAACGTTGTCGGCTTTGTAGACCATGATCCCGTTCAGTCCTGTTCTGCCCTGGCGCTTGCCGATCTTCGGACCGAAGTTCTGGGCTTTTTTGGCGCGCGAGCATTTCGCCGAGCCGGGTTTGGTCCCGTCCAAGACGACCGTGTTGCGGTTCATGCCGCGCAGATGCAATCGAGGGGTCGTGATCAGCACCGCGGCGCGAACATGGCTGTGACCCTTGGGCGCGCGCGAGGAAGTGGTCTTGTAGTCCCCGGGCGCGATCAGGATCCAATCCCCCGGGCGGGCGGCCTTCACCGCCGCCTGGACCGTGCGGAACTGGCCGCGGATGCCGTGATACGTGCCGACCCGCAGGACTCGCGGGTGTGCGCTGGTCGACGCGGTGGCGGCGCCCACCGCGAGCAGCGCGCCGAGCGCGAGCAGCGCGCTCGCAGCCGCCGCGACGACGGGCCTGACCGAGGTCAGCCGCGCTCGTCCGCCTCTGCCGAGACTCCGCTTGGGTGCTTGCACCGCGCGCGCATCCTATACCTCTGGATGCAACTCGAACGCAACCCCTGCGATCTCCACCTCGTCCCCAGGCTCGAACCCTCGCTCACGCAGGGCACGGACCACTCCGATCCGCTCGAGCCGCTGTTCCAGGTGCGCCAGGGCCTCGTCGTTGTCCAGGTCATAGCGGGCCACCAGCCGCGCGACCCCGGAGCCGCTGACGCGCCAGCTTCCCGCGCCCACAGACTCGACTTCGAACCCGCGCTCCGCGCGGGGGCGGTAGACCCGGTGCTCCGCCAGCTGTGCCGGACCGGTTCCGGCGCCGTATTGGTCGCGCCCGATTCCCGTCCCGGCGCCATCGCCTTTGGGCTCCGGCAGCGCGCTGACGCGCCGCTGCAGCTCCCGGGCGAGCGCGGGCAGCCCCTCTTTGGTGACCGCCGAGGTGACGATCACGGGCACCTCGGCACCCAAATGCTCGGACCATCGCCGGCGCGCCGCCGCTGCTGTGGCTGGGTCAACCAGATCGGCCTTCGAGAGCGCCAGCACCCGTGGCGTGGCGGCCAGGCGCGGGTCGTGGCGCTCGAGCTCGCGCTCCACGGTCTCGTAGTTCTCATGCGGATCTGAGCCGTCGAGCGGCGCGAGATCGAGCACGTGCACGACCAGCCGCGTGCGCTCGATGTGCGCAAGGAATTCGTGGCCGAGGCCCGCCCCGGAACTGGCGCCCTCGATCAGCCCGGGGATGTCAGCAATCACCAGCTGACGGTCTTCGCCGTGGAGGGTCCCGAGCACAGGCTCGAGCGTGGTGAACGGGTAATCCGCCACCTTGGGATGCGCGCGCGTCAGGCGACTGAGGAGCGAGGACTTGCCCGCATTCGGAAGCCCCACCAGGCCGACGTCGGCGAGCACCTTCAGCTGGAGCGTGAGCCAGGTCTCCTCCCCAGCGGCGCCGCGCTCAGCGAAGCGGGGAGTTTGCCTGGTGGCGCTCGCGAAGCGCTTGTTGCCTCTGCCGCCGGAGCCTCCGCGCGCAACGACCGCGCGCTGCCCTGGGGAGACGAGGTCGTGGCGGGTCTGGTCCTGCTCGACCAGCACCTGCGTCCCGGGAGGCACGGACAGCTCGAGCGCGTTCCCGTCGGCGCCGTGTCTCAGCGCGCCCTGGCCGTGGCCTCCGCGGGGCGCCTTGAAGTGCTGCCGGCGTCGGTACCGCTCGAGGTCGCGCAGCGACTCATCGCACACCAGCACGACGTCTCCGCCTCGCCCGCCGTCGCCCCCGTCCGGGCCGCCGCGGGGGACGTGCGCTTCACGGCGGAAGCTGAGGCAGCCGTCACCGCCGCCGCCGGCGGTGACGAAGATGCGCGCACGATCGAACACGCACCCATTCTGGAGAAGCGCTCAGGTCAGGCGGAGGCGGTGCCCGATTCGGCCGTGCAGTACTTGCAGCGTGTGGCGGCTGCCGGGACGTCGTCAGACAGGCATTGCGGGCAAGTCTTGACCGGCGCCGGGTCACCGAAGACCGAGACTCCGCGGTGCGCCGCATAGGCGCGGTAGGGAATCACGATCGCGAGGTAGACCACCGCCATGAAGACGATGAAGTAGATGATCGCCGAGATGAAGGCGCCGAAGTTCAACAGCTGGCCGTGAATACTGTACGCCGAGTCCAACGTTCTTGCCCCCGCCCGCCGCGTTGACGAGCGGAGTGATCACGTTGTCCGTGAACGCTTTGATCAGAGTGCTGAACGCCAAGGCGATCACCAGGCCCACGGCGATCAAGGTCGCCCTGCATGAGGAAGTTCTTGAAGCCCCTTAGAACAGACATTCTGTCTCCCTTGGCCGGTTACCGGGAGGAGCGTATGTCATCGCCTGGACGCGAGCCGGCCGCGGTCGGCCGGCGCGCGGAGACGTCGAGAGCTGCGACGAGTACGCCTGTTGGGCGTGGCGAAAGAGCTACGCCGACTGGTCGCCGTCGACGACCGAGATCACCCGGCCGCGTCGGCCGCGAGTGAACTGCACGGTGCCCGCGGAGCGTGCGTAGATCGTGTCGTCTGAGCCGATTCCCGCGCCATCCCCGGGCTTGAACCGGGTTCCGCGCTGACGCACGATGATCTCGCCGCCACTGACCCGCTCACCGGCGAACACCTTCACGCCGAGGCGCTTGGCGGCCGAGTCGCGACCGTTGCGCGAGGAACCGAGCCCCTTCTTATGTGCCATCGCTTTCCTCCTTGGGGGCAGCGCTGCTCGCTCGCTTGCGCGGGCGGCTACTACGCTGGCTCTCGCCCGCCTGAATCGCAGTGATCTCGATGCGCGTCAGTTCCTGCCGGTGGCCGGTGCGGCGCTTGTAGCCACGCTTGGGCTTGAATTTGACCACTCGTAGCTTGGGACCGCGTTCATGCGCCAACACGCGCGCCTCAACCCGCACTTGAGGCCCGGGCTGGCCGCGGTCGATCACCTCGTCGCCGTCCACATACAGCAGTGGCTCGAGCGAGCAGTTTTCGCCTTCGCCCAGAGGCAGGCGTTCGACCAGCAGAGTCTGGCCGCGCTCTACGCGGTACTGCTTGCCACCGGTTTTGACGATTGCGTACATGTTCTCTTGCTCTAAAGCAGGCTCGTCAATCCGAGACCCCCGCGCTCGAAGCCGAGCCTGCGCCGGCCTCCGAGCGGCGCCGGCCACCTCGACGGCCTCGTCGCGTCCGCTTCGATTCTAGGGAATCGTCCTCTTCCACCGAGACGTCGATCAGGGAGGCAACTGCTCCGGTCCTGTCCGCTTCCTCGATTCGCACGAGATGCTTCTCGCCGACATAGGGAGTCCCACCCTTCACGGCGATGACGTAGCCGTCGATCTTGGCCGCCGCGTCGCCCGGCCGGTACATGTGGGGCTCGATGATGTCGACGTGGACCTCCTCGCCCGCGTGGAAGGGCAGGGCGCGCTCCAGCATCTGCTCGCGGTCGCCCTCCAGCAGTACCTCGAAGTGCTCGAGCGGCAAAGCCTCCGAGCCTTCGAAGAAGAACAACTTGCCGGTTCGCTCCTCGACCGCCTCGAGCGCCCGAGCACCGTCCTTGGTGAATTCCGCGCTCACCCGCGGGTTGATCTGCAAGAGCAGGGCGGGAGCCTTGCTACGGGCCGCGACCTCGCGCATGCGGCGCTCGAGCTCAATCGCGATCGTCTCCTCGGACTTGAGCACCCCGTCGCCGTGACACGTCGTGCAGGGCTTGGTCATGATCTCGCGCACGCCCTCGGTGATGTTCTGGCGCGTCATCTCGACCAGACCGAGGGGAGAGATCTCGACCACGAACGTTTTCGTCCGATCCTCATCGAGCGCGCCCCGCAGCGTGCGCAGCACGGCCTCGCGGTTGCGCGCCCGGGCCATGTCGATGAAATCGATCACGATGATGCCGCCGATGTCTCGCAGGCGCAGTTGGCGCACGATCTCGTCGGCCGCCTCGAGATTCGTCTTGGTGATGGTGTCCTCAAGCCGCGCACCCCTGCCCCTTCCGGTGAAGGAGCCCGAGTTGACGTCAATCACGGTCAGCGCCTCGGCGTAATCGATCATCAGGTAGCCGCCGCTCGGCAAATCGACGCGGCGCTCGAGCGTCGAGTCGATAACCTGCTCGACGCCGAAGGCCTCGAACAGGGGCTCGGGACGCTCCCAGAGCTCCACCCGCTCGACGAGTTCGGGGGCGGTGCGGGTGAAGAACGAGATGAGCCGATGGTGTTGCTTGGGATCGTCGACGATCGCTCGCTCGAACCACGAGGAGAAGATGTCGCGCACGACGCGCACAGAGAGGTCCGCCTCCTGGAAGACGAGCGCGGGCGCCGTGCTCTCCTCGACGCGTCTGCGCAGCACCTCGTCGAGCTTGAAGAGGTAGACCAGCTCACGCTCGAGGTCTGCCCGCGTGGCACCCTGCGCGGCGGTCCGGATGATCGCACCCGAGCCCTTTAAATCGAGCTTGGCCGCCTGCTTGCGCAGCCGCTCGCGCTCGCGCTCCTCCAGCCGGCGGGAGACGCCCACGCCCTCTCCGTGGGGGGCCAGCACCATGTAGCGGCCGGCGATCGTGAGCTCCATGGAGAGCCGCGCGCCCTTGCTCTTGAGCGGGTCCTTGACGACCTGAACCACGATTTCCTGGCCGGGCTTGAGCATGTCGGTGATCTGGCGCCCCTCGCGGGATGATCCGCGCCCGCGACGGGGGACGTTGACCCCCGGCAGCACGATCTCGTCCACGTGTAGGAAGCCGTTCTTGTCAAGGCCGATGTCGACGAACGCCGCCTCCAAGCCCGGCAGCACGTTGTCGACGCGACCCTTATAGATGTTGCCGACGATCGAACGGTTGCCGCGGCGCTCGAGATAGAGCTCCGCGACGCGATAGCCGGCGGCCTGCGAGGCCGGCTTACGACGCCGGCCGTTGCCTTTTGCGGCGACTTCTCCAGTCGCCTCCAGCAGCGCCACTCGAGTCTCCGCCCGGTCGACGCTGACCAGCACTTGTTTCTTCAATGTTCATTAATCCTTTACTAATCTTTTGGGGCAGCAGCCGCGCGGACCGCTTGGAGCGCGCAGCCATCAGGAGACCAGGGATCGGCTCTTGCTCTCACCGGCCAGCCGCGCCTGCACATGGATTGATTCCAGCAGGCCGATGCCGATGAAGGTCACCAGCACCGACGAACCGCCGTAGCTGAGCAGCGGTAACGGGACGCCGGTGATGGGCATGATCCCGATGGTCATCCCCACGTTTACAAATACCTGGAACATGAACATCGCCAGGATGCCGCCGGCGATGATCGTTCCGTACAGATTCTTGGAGAGCGTGATGACCCGCAGCGTGCGCCAGATCAACAGCGCATACAGCGACAGCACCACCCCCGCTCCGACGAAGCCGTAGGTCTCGCCCAGCGCGGCGAACACGAAGTCGGTGCTCGGCGCGGGGAGATACCCGAGTCGCGTCTGGGTGGCGTGCGCCCCCTGCCCCATCTTGCCGCCGGAGCCGATCGCGATCAGCGACTGGTGGATGTTCCAGGTTTGGCTCTTAGGGTTCTGCGATGGGTGCAAGAAGCCGGTCAGTCGCTGCTGCTGATAGGTGCTCAGGAGGTGCACGTTGAGCGCCGGCGCGACCACCAGGACGATCACGATCGCGGCGACCGCGAGCACCGCGAGCGCCGCTAGGTGCTTCCACGAGGTGCCCGCGACGAACAGCACCGCGAAGCCGGTCGTGGCGTACACGAGGCTCGTGCCCAGGTCCGGCTGAGCCATCACCACGAGCGCCGGAATGAGGGCCAGCAGCATGATCCTGACCGTCGTCGAGCGCTCGTGCAGGCGCCGCGAGCGGTCCGTCACGAACGCCGCCAACGCCAGGATCATCATCACTTTGCCGAACTCAGAGGGCTGAAGCTGGAAGAGCGGCAGCGGTAGCCATCGGTGCCCGCCCTGCACAGCGGGCATCCCCAGCACCACCAGGTTCAACAAAATCGTGAGGCCGAAGAAGATGTACTTGTACTCGCGCAGCCGCGTGTAGTCGATGCGCGCCAGTACCAGCACCACCAAGACGCCGACCGCCGCGTAGATCCCCTGCCGCTCGACGTAGTACAGGGGGCGACCGGCAACCATGTTCGCCGTTGCGCCCTTGAGCGTGATCAGCGAGCAGGCGACGATCCCGAGCCCGGCAAGGAGCAGCAGCGGATCGGACCTACGCAGGACGCGCAGCCGCTCGGCGGGCCGCTCCTCCACTGCCTGGATCGTAGTCACGTTCATTTGAGCTCGGAGCGGGGAAGTGGGCCGAAACGCCCCGAGGGCCGCTCAAGCGGGCTGAGCCCGCCGGTGGTGTATCTCCGGCGCTGCCGGCGGCGTGGATCTTCTGGCACTGCCCCCGTGATCGCCCGTCGCACGAGCGCATAGACGGGCAAGGAGATCAGCGTGTTGATCAGGATCGTGACGAAGATCTGCTGCAGCAGCAGACCACTCACGGGGGCATCGACACCGAGCAGGAACTGAAGCAGGGCCATGCCGATCTGCGCCACGGCCGTGGCGATGGCTCCGCCCGCGACGGGCACGAGTCCATGTGCCGGATCGCGGAGCTCGCGCACACGCCCAGCCCAATACCCAATGGCCAGGAACAGCAGCGAGCTGATGCCAAGCGTTTGGACCAGCACGAGATCGACCAGCAGACCCGCCGCGAAGCCCGTCACAGCGCCGGTCATCGAGCCACACAGCAGTCCGACCGACATCACCACGAGCGGCATCACGTCGGCGCTGACGCCGAAGAGCGTGATCTGCGAAATCACCGCCTCTTGGATGATCACCGCCACAAAGGTGAGCAGGATCAGACGCAGGATCAGGTTCGTGCGGGGGTTCATGGCACTTGGGCGCGCACGTTGCCCGCCTGCGAAGCGGTCAGCACTTGGACGACCGAGAGATGACGCAGGTCGGCGGAAGGCGAGACCTGGACCTCGTTGTTGTTGATCAGATTGTTGGCGCTCGCGTTCGAGATCTGGCCGATGGGGATG
The DNA here is from genome assembly GCA_963808655.1 of uncultured Solirubrobacterales bacterium. Classification (GTDB taxonomy): domain Bacteria; phylum Actinomycetota; class Thermoleophilia; order Solirubrobacterales; family Solirubrobacteraceae; genus Palsa-465. Next base: position 94,348 of record CAWEGZ010000013.1, on the reverse strand, counting down.
TTGCGCGGGTATAGCGATCGCAGTGGCCCCGACCTATAGCCCGCCGTCACCACGAGCTGACCGACCTGCGGGCCGGGCTGACCGGGAACGATATGAGGCAAATCCTGCAGCAGGAGCTCGTTGGGATTGCCGATCGCGGGCTGGAGCAGGCCGATGTCGCCGTGCTTGTCCTGGACCTGGGCGGCAACGTTGACCGCGTTGTCGGTGATCAGCTGCACGACCGAGACGGTGGGATCGACGGTCGAGACCTTGCCGACCAGCGCCCCGTCCCCGATCACCGGATCGTTCAGGGCGACGCCGTCGTCCGAGCCCTTGTCGATCTCGATCGTCTGATACCAGAGAGTCGGATCGTGCCAGATGACGTCCGCGGTGACCGGGCGGTAGGAAGAGATGTTGTCCGTCGCGTCGAGGTGCACCTCCCGGCTGAGCTGGCGATTGAGGATCTCGGCCCCCTGCGCTTGGGCGAGCTTGCCCTCCAGGAGCTGGACCCGCTTTTTCAGCTGGTTGACCTGCGAGCGCGCATGGAAGGTTTCGGAGAACCACCCGGCGACATCCCGGATGGGCGAGAGCACCGTGCTCGCGCCCTCCTGAATCGGGGAGAAGACCTGCACGATCCCGCGCTGAATCGTGTGCAGCGGGCTGGACGGCGGCCCGCCGAAGTATGCGGTCAGGAGGATCAGTGATGCGACGACGAGCGCAACCAGAGCTGCTCGTCTACGCCGAACTTGTTTGTTGTGCACGGGAGATGTCTCTCCAAGAGCTCGCTCCGCGCCCCTTGCACCAAAGGCACCATGACCTTAGTAGCGACGGTGGCGGTTGCGTGAATTCTTGCTTGAACGGTGGATGGCCTCAAACTCCTCCAGCGACCTACCGGAGCCCACCGCCACGCATGTGAGCGGCGACTCCGCCAAATGAGCGGGCATCTGCGTCTCGTGGCGCAGCCGCTCATCCATCCCCTGTAGCAGCGATCCCCCTCCCGCCAACATAATGCCACGGTCCATGATGTCGGACGCGAGCTCCGGCGGCGTGCGGTCGAGCGTCTCCTTGACGGCATCGACGATTTGCGAGACCGGCTCCTCCAGCGCTCCCCTAATTTCCTCGCTGGTGAGCACCACGGTCTTGGGAAGTCCCGAGACCATGTCACGGCCCCGAATCTCGGCCTGGACTTCCTCCCCCATGGGGAAGGCCGAGCCGATCTCCAGCTTTACCTCCTCGGCCGTCTGTTGGCCGATCAGAAGCTTGTACTCGCGCTTGACGTAGTTGATGATCGACTCGTCAAGCTCGTCGCCGCCCACGCGGATCGATTGAGAGACGACAATCCCGCCCAGCGAAATGACCGCCACCTCGCTGGTGCCGCCGCCGATATCGACGACCATCGAGCCGGTTGGCTCGCCCACGGGCAATCCGGCCCCGATCGCGGCCGCCATCGGCTCCTCGATCAGGTACGCCTGGCGCGCTCCGGCGGACAGGCAGGCCTCCTCGACGGCGCGCTTCTCCACGCCCGTCACGCCGCTGGGCACGCACACGACCACGCGGGGGTGAGCCCATCGGTTCTGATGGACCTTCTGAATGAAGTGACGCAACATCTCCTCGGTCACTTCGAAGTCGGCGATCACGCCGTCCTTCAAGGGCCTGATCGCCTGGATCGTCCCGGGCGTCCGGCCCAGCATCCGCTTGGCCTCGATGCCTACAGCATGGACCTCGCCGGTGCGCGAGTCAACGGCCACCACACTCGGCTCGGAGAGCACGATGCCGCGGCCGCGCACGTACACGAGCGTGTTCGCCGTGCCCAGATCGACCGCCATGTCGCGGCCGCCGAATCCTGTCAGATACGTGAAGAAACCCATGTATGCGGAGATGGCGCGGACGCCAAACGAAGCGGCGGAATGACGGGAAGCCCCAACCAGGCTGCCTGCTCCGTTCGAGCGCGAGTGTAGCGAGTTGCGGGGAAAGTTCTGCCCTTGCGCCCGGCGCCTGACGGGTGCTTAACGGGATTCGCAAGCGACGGGCGCGAGGGGCGCGAGGCGTGGCCCCCACGGGAGCCTCCTGCGCGAAGCGGGAGGCTCCCGGGCGACGGCCTTCGCCTCCTAGCTCACGTGCAGCGTCGCGCTCTTGTCGATCAGCATGCTGCCCAGGGTCACCTTGTACGTGCCGGCTTTCAGTCCAAGCCGGCCGGGCACGATCATGTACGTCACGTCGCCCAGCGGGTTGGCGGTGAGCGTGGCGACCTTGTGACTTCCGATCATGAGCTTGACCGGGTAGTGCGGCAGGAAGCCCCTTCCGAGCAGGTAACTCTTCGAGTGGCTGCCAACGTCAGCCGGCGAGAGCTGGGCTCTCTCAAGCCGCATGAGGTCCGTCTGGGCCTGCCTGCGAGTTGCGGCTTCGTCGTGCGAGGCGGCCGTGGCGGACACCAGGGCGGGCACGAAATTGGGCGCGAACAGAGTTCCCCAGCCACTCGCCACGTCGAACCCGGGCTTGGCCGAGAAGCCAGGAACGGTGACCTTACCCTTCGGGGTCTCCGCCGACTCGTTGCCCTTGATCACGTCGGAGATCCCGGCCTTGGCCCCGGCTGGACCGAGCACCTTGTACAGCGCCGGGTTGATGGGACCCACGTTCTTGCCGTGATTCATCTGCGTGGCGAGAGCCATCACGCCGTTGAGTAGCGGGGCCGCTTCGGAGGTGCCGTCCTGCGCGTCCATGGTGATGTCCGGGACCGAGCGCATGCGGCTCTTGGTGATCGATGACTCACTCTTCTGGTAGACCGGACGCCCGAACACCGAGGAGAACCCGGCTCCCTCGGAGAACTCCGCGTCCGGCACGGGCACGTGCCAGAGCGGGTCGGGCCCGAGCTTCTTGCCGTTCTTGGAGCTGACATTGGGGATGCTGCCGCCCACGGCCGTGTTCCAGGGGAAATCGTCCCAAGTGGCGGTATCTGGCGTCTTGGAGACATCCTCGCACTGGCCGTTGGCGACGGCGAGGTTCTGGACCACGCCACAGTCCCCGGTCGCGTTCAGCACGGGGACGCCGGCCGCCGCGGCTGCGAGCTCTCCGGGAGTTTGGGCGAGGATCTCCGGAGTCCCGTTCTTGTAGGTCACCTCTCCCGTCCCGTCGCTGATCGAAATCGAGCTGGCCAGGTGGCGGCGTGCGATCACCTCAAGCGCCTTCATCATCTCCGGCGGAGCGACCTGCTGCGCGGCGTCCGCCTTGATCTCCGTGTCCGCCGGAGTGGCTGAAATCACGATCTTGGCGTAGGGGGCCATCAGGTGGGCCGAGACAACGTCCAGCTCAAGCTCTCCTGCCCATGCCTTGCAGGATCCGTAGCTACCGAGCTTCACCATGCCCGGGGGGCACTTCTTCGGCAGCGGCCCCGCCGGATAGATCGTCTTGATCTGTGGATTCGGCAGGCCGAACTGCTTGTCGAAGCCCGCCACCACCTGCGCGACGCGGGGATCGCGCCAGCCCTCGATCACCGCGACCGTGGTATGCGCGCCATCGACGCCCTTGAGCCAGAGCGAACCGATGCCGTAGTCGAAGACGTCCTGCGGGCCGGGAGTGACGTTGGCGAAGTGGGCGTAGTTCTTGTGCATCTTGCGCAGAACCGCCTTCAGCACCTTGATCTGCTTGCTCTTCGGAGGCAGTCCGGAGGGCTTGGCCTCCGCGGCCGACACACCGCGCGTGCTGATGCCAAGGATCGGCCGGCCCGTGATGCGGGCGCGCAGTACGCCCGGCGGCGCCGATGAGTTGCGGCCCGTGGAGCTCAGTCCGGACGCCAACACGCCGGTGGTGCCCAAGGCGCCAAATAGCGCGAGGGTCGCGATGACAACGATCGAAGTCCCTGCCCTACGAGATAGCCGCGCCCTCATGTGAAGACCTCCTCATGTGTGCCGTCCAGTCCGCGGCGGCAACCTATCACTCGTAGGGTTAGGAGACTTTTAGGACAAGAGCAGCCCGGGCATCAGCTCGAGCAGCAGCGCCGCGGATAGCCCCACCACATTCAGATAGTCGCCGTCGACTCGCTTGACCAGCGCGGCTCCGCGGCCCTGGATCGCGTAGGCGCCCGCGCGCTCGCGCCACTCGCCCGTCTCCAGATACCACTCGATCAGCTTCTGGTCGAGGCTCGCGAAGGTGACCTCCGTGGTTGCCGCGGCGGTGCGATGCCGGCCCGCCGAGATCAGGCAGAGGCCGCCGATCACCTGGTGTCGAGCACCTGAGAGAGTCTCGAGCGTCGCGCGCGCCTCATCTCGATCGGACGGCTTGCCGTACATGCGCGCGCCCAGCGCAACGATCGTGTCGGCGCCCAGCACCGGGACCGCGGCTTCGGCCGAGACTGCGGAGGCCTTGCGGAAGGCGTTCTCCACGGCGACCTCGTGCGGCGGTCCCTCGTTTAGCTCCTCCACGTGAGGGGTGCAAACCTCGAATGCGATCCCGAGCTGCTCCAGGATCGCACGCCGTTGCGGAGAGCTCGAGGCGAGGATCAGCCGCGGCGGCCGGACTTCTCGCAACCGCGACTCAGCCGAGCTCGGGGAAGAAGAGCGCCACCTCGCGCGCCGCCGAGGCGTCCGAGTCGGAGCCGTGGACCATGTTCTGCCCCACGGCGATGGCGTACTCGCCCCGGATCGAACCGGGGCTAGCCTTCAGCGGGTCGGTCGCTCCGATCACCTGCCGGGCCGCCTCCACTGCGCGCTCGCCCTCGAGCACCATCGCGACCAGCGGGCCGGAGGTGATGAACTCCACGAGCTCGCCGAAGAAGGGCTTGCCGGCGTGCTCCTCGTAGTGGCGCTCGGCCAGCTCGCGGTCCATGGTCATCAGCTTCAGCGCGCGCAGCCGAAGTCCCTTGCGCTCGAAGCGAAAGATGATCTCGCCCGTCAGGTTGCGCGCAAAAGCGTCCGGCTTGACCAGGATCAGAGAGCGCTCCATCGGCGACGCGGCGTCGAAGGCGACCCTTGCTTATGGCCGGCTCGTCTGGGGGCGCCCGTAGGGCGGCGGGGTCGGTTGCTCCCCGCCCGTGGGCTGTCTGACCGGCGACTGCCTCGCGACGCCCGAGCGAATGGGGGCCTGCGTGGGGGCGGATTGGCCGTCGCCCATCCCCGGGGTCGCCTCCGGGAGCGGCTCACGCCGGCGGCGCACGCGACGCGCGGTCGGGGCAGCCCCGACCTCGGACTCGCAGAAGGGGCAGATCTTCCACCCCGGCTCGAGCGGCTTGCCGCACACACGGCACGGATCTTTGAGCTTGCGCAGGCAGCTCGGGCAGCGCAGGAAGTCTTTCTCGACCGGCGTCTCGCAGTAGGGACAGAGGTGGTAGCCGGTCTGCGCAAGCCGCGCCTCGGCGGCCTGCATCTCGAGGTCGCGCTCGCGCACGTCGTCGAGATATTCGGGGGGACGGACGATCGCATACACAATCGCGCCCACGAATGGGAAGAGCGCGGCCGCCGTCGCACAGCCCACCAGCACCGGGTCAGCGATGCGGCGGCGGGCGTCGGCGTAGACCCACCAGACCAACGACAGCCAGATGATTACGAGGAACACGATCAGCAGGCTGACCGCAAGGTTCAACCCGCTGCTTTTGATCCCGAAGACGGCAAAAGCCATCATTGCCTTTGCGAGTGTAATGGTCTGACCCTTTCCGAATGCAAGGGGGGCTAGAGGAACGCTCGGCCGAAGAGGTACCCGATCCCGAAAAAGACCAAAATCACCACCGCCACGAGCAATGCGACGACGCCGATCATGGTCAAGAAGCGCGGCTGCTCCCCGGCTGTGTCTATTGCATCTCTGGTCTGTTCACCACGGCGGGCCATGTTCCTGCAACCGTTCTAGAGGTTCGATACGCGCTCGAGCCGTTCGGCCCCGAGCAGGTCGGCAATCAGGTAGATCGAGCCGGTCGCGATCACCGCGCCCTCTCGGCCGGCCAGCTCGCGTGCACGCGCGAGCGCGGCGCCAGGCCCGCGCACGATCTCCGTCGGCGGTCCCTTGCGCTTGCCGGCCGCTCGGCATCCGGCCTCGCCCGATTGGGCGGCGCGCAAGTCATCCAGCTGTTGCCCAGCGAGTGATTCGAGCGTCGGCGGCGGCAAAGCACGGGGATTATGAGAGTTCGTACAGATCAGTGCGTCGCAGGCCGGCAGCAACGTCCGCAGCATGCTCGCCGCATCCTTGTCGTCGAGGATCGACACGACCGCCACCAGCGGCCTACGGCCGGCAGTGACCTCGCCCAGGGAATCGGCCAGGGCCGCCATGCCTTCCGGGTTGTGGGCCCCATCGAGCACCGTGAGCGGATTCATCCCCACCAGCTGAAGCCTGCCGGGCACCACGGTCTCGGCGGCCGCGCGTGCCACCGCCCCCGGGTCGAGCTCCCCGAGGTAAGCCTCTGCGGCAACTCGCGCCAGCGCGAAGTTGTGGCGCTGAAACGAGCCGAGCGCCGCCACAGGTATCCCGGGATCACTGGGCGCACGGACGATGCGGGCGCCGCGCTCGCGGGCGATACGTTCTGCGACCGCCACCGCCTCTGGGTGAAGGTCGTGGCCGAGCGCGAGTGTGGCGCCGGGCCTGACCACGTCGAGCTTCTCCCCCGCGATGTGGGTGACCGTCGGCCCGAGCCAGCGGGTGTGCTCGAGCCCGACCGTCGTTAGCACCTGCACGGTGGAGGGGATCACATTGGTGGCGTCGTAGCGGCCTCCCAGGCCCGCCTCGATCACCGCGACCTCGACGGCGCGGCGCTCCAGCTCCGCGTATGCCGCGGCCGTCAGGGCCTCGAACTGGGTGACGCGATCGTCGGCCGGCAGGGAGCGGTTCACCAGCTCCACGGCGCGCGCGGCCCGCGCCACCGCGGCCGCGAACGCCGAAGGGACGAGGTCGCGCTCGCGAATCTGAATCCGCTCGGCGTACGAGACGAGATGGGGCGACGTGTAGGACCCCGTGCGCAGTCCATGGCGCTCGAGAATCGCGGCGATCATGCGCGTGGTGGAGGACTTTCCGTTCGTGCCGACCACGTGGATCGAGGCGAACTGCTCCTGCGGGCGCCCGAGCGTCGTCATCAACCGCCGCATCCGGTCGAGCCCGAAGCGCATGCCGAACAGCTCGAGCGACTGGAGATAGCGCTCCGCGTCCTCGAGGCTCCAAGCGCGCGCGAGCTCAGGGCGACGACTCACAGCGCCTCCCGCTCAGCCCAAAGCCGCTCGAGCTTGTCGCGCTCGGCCTGCACGACCTGCGCGGGAGCGCGCTCGACGAACCCCCGGTTCGACAGCTTCGCCTCCGCGCGCCCGATCTCGCGCTCGAGCCGCTCGCGCGCGGCGGCCCGCTTGCGCTCGGCGGCCTCGAGATCGAGCTCGGCGCTCGGCAGGACCTCCACCGAGCCGCCGGGCACCGGCACGCTGACGACCGGGGCGCCACCGTCATCCGTCACGGCGAGCCGCGCCAGGCGCACGACGTGCTCGCGCGTTTCCTCGTACCCATCGGCGGCAAAGCGCACCGGGACGGTGGCCCCCGCCCTCACGCCTGCCAGCACGCGCCATCCGCGCACCGCTTGGACAGCCTCGATGACTCGCGCGATCGAGGCCTCCGCCGCGGCGTCCGGCGCCGCGGACTGGGAGGAGATCCCTCCGGCCAGCAGGCCTTCAGCGCCCGGCAGGTAGCTGTAGATCGCCTCGGTCACAAACGGAATCATGGGGTGCGCGAGCGCGAGCGTCTCGGTCAGGACGTGCAGCAGCGTCGCCGAGAGCTCTGCCTCGCCGGCGCGCAGGCGGGGCTTGACCAGCTCGAGATACCAGTCACACAGCTCGCCGTAGACGAAGTCGTAGAGCGCGAGCGCGGCGTGCGAGAAGTCATAGCGCTCGATCCGTGAGCTCACCTCCGCCTTGGCGCGCTCGAGTCGCGAGAGGATCCAGCGATCCTCGAGCATGCGCCCCGCCGGCACGGGCCGCGCGTCCGGCGCGACCCCGAGCAGCACCAGCCGCGAGGCGTTCCACAGCTTGTTGGCGAGCTGGAGGCCCTGGGCGATCTTGTCCTCGGAGAAGCGCACGTCTTGGCTCGAGGACATCGCCAACAGACCCCAGCGCAGCGCATCGGCGCCGTAGGCCGGGAAGTCAGCTCCCTGACCCAACGCCGGCGGCCGCGGCCCGCCTTCGATGAGGTCCATGGGATCGATGCCCGTGCCCAGCGACTTGGACATCCGGCGCCCGTCGGGCGCCTGGATGATCGCGTGAATGTGAACGTCGGAGAAGGGCGTCTCCCCGGTGAACTCGAGTCCCATCATCACCATCCGCGCGACCCACAAGAAGATGATGTCGCGCGCCGTCACGAGTACGTCGGTGGGGTAGAAGGCGCGCAGATCCGGCGTCTGGTCCGGCCAGCCAAGCGCTGCGAACGGCCACAGCGCGCTCGAGAACCAGGTGTCGAGCACGTCGGGGTCACGCTCCCAGCCCTCGCCCTCAGGCGCGCCTGTGCCCACGTGGACCTCGTCGCCGCGATACCAGACGGGGAGGCGGTGACCCCACCAGAGCTGGCGGGAAAGTACCCAGGGGCGGATGTTCTCGAGCCAATCGAGGTACACCCGTGCCCAGCGCTCAGGATGGAAGCGGAGCCGCCCCGAGCGGACCGCCTCGATCGCCGGCGCGGCCAGCTCGTCCATACGCATGAACCACTGCAGCGAGATCAACGGCTCGATGCGCTCACCCGAGCGCTGCGAGAACGGCACCGAATGGAGGTAGGGCTCGGTCTTTGCGAGCGCTCCCTGCGCGTCCAGTTCCTCCACCACCGCACTCTGGGCCTTGGCGACCGACAGACCCTGGAAGCGCGCCGGCGCCTGATCCCCGATGCGCCCGTTCTCGCCGATCACGACTACCTGCTCGAGCCCGTGGCGGCGCCCCATCTCGAAGTCGTTGGGGTCGTGCGCGGGGGTGACCTTGAGCGCGCCGGTCCCAAACTCGGGCTTCACGTACTCATCCGCGATGATCGGCAGGCGCCGCCCCACCAGCGGTAGGATCGCCTCTCCACCTACCAGCTCGCGGTAGCGCTGATCGTCGGGATGAACGGCGATCGCGGTGTCCGCCAGCATCGTCTCGGGGCGCACCGTGGCAATCGTGATCGATCGCTCGCCGGCGCTTCCATCACCGTCCGCGAGCGGGTAGTCGATGTAGTAGAGCCTGTCGGTGACCTCGCGCTCCTCCACCTCCAGGTCGGAGATCGCCGAGCCCGTGCCCGGATCCCAGTTGACGATGTAGCGGTCGCGGTAGATGTAACCCTTGTCATAGAGGGCGGCGAAGACACGCATGACGGCGGCCGCGTAGTCGGGATCCAGAGTGAAGCGCTCGTCAGCGAAGTCGCACGAGGCACCCAGCCGCTTGAGCTGCTCGACGATCGTGCCTCCGTACTGCGCCCGCCACTCCCACACCCGCCGCTCGAAGGCCTCGCGACCGAGCTGGGAGCGGCTCGTGCCCTCGCTCGCAAGCAGCTGCTCGACCTGCATCTGGGTGGCGATGCCTGCGTGGTCGGTGCCGAAAATCCACTTCGCGCGCTGCCCATGCATGCGGTGGTGGCGGGTCAGCGTGTCCATGATCGCGTCCTGGAAAGCGTGTCCCATGTGCAGCGAGCCGGTCACGTTGGGCGGCGGGATCGCGATCGAGTAGTTCTCGGCGGCGGTGCCCTCCGCTTCGGCATGAAACAGGCCCGAGTCGAGCCACAGCGCAACGATTCGGGGCTCGACCTCGGCCGGGTCATAGCGCGTATTTGCGCGCAGCCGCTCGAGCATCTGGTCGCGGTCGGGCATCAAAATACGAGTCTAGGTAGCCGTCGGCACATGTGCCGACGGCCCGGGCCGATCATGATCGGCCCGGCCGGCCGGAACATGTTCCGGCCGGAACGACTTGGTAATTACGCCGCCTCTTCCTCCGGGGCGGCGACGGTCACGAGCGTGGGCGGCGTGCCCTTCTCGATCGTCTCACGCGTGACCACGCACTTGCGCACGTCGCGGCGCGAGGGCAGCTCGAACTGGACCTCAAGCAGGACCTCCTCGACGATCGAGCGCAGGCCCCTGGCGCCGGTGTCGCGCTCAAGCGCCTTGTCGGCGACCGAGTTGAGCGCGTCGTCGGCGAACACCAGCTCGATCCCGTCGAACTGGAAGAAGCGGTGGAACTGCTTGACGAGGGCATTGCGCGGCTCGGTCAGGATCTGCATCAGCTCGCCGCGCGAGAGTTGGTGGATCGCCGACATGACCGGCAGGCGGCCGATGAACTCGGGGATCAGCCCGTACTGGATCAGATCCTCCGGCAGGCATCGCTCGAAGATCTCTCCGGTGTCGCGCTGATCCTTCGATTGGATCGCGGCGCCGAAGCCGATCCCCTGGTGACCGATCCGGCGCTCGATCACCTTGTCCAGGTTGGCGAAGGCTCCCCCGCAGATGAACAGCACGTTGGTCGTGTCGATCGAGAGGAACTCCTGGTGGGGGTGCTTGCGGCCGCCCTGGGGCGGGACCGAGGCGGTCGTGCCCTCGAGGATCTTGAGCAGTGCCTGCTGCACGCCTTCACCGGAGACGTCGCGCGTGATCGACGGGTTGTCGGCCTTGCGCGCGATCTTGTCGACCTCGTCGATGTAGATGATTCCCGTCTCGGCTTTCTTGACGTCGTAGTCGGCCGCCTGGATCAGCTTGAGCAGGATGTTCTCGACGTCCTCGCCGACGTACCCGGCCTCGGTCAGCGCGGTGGCGTCGGCGATCGCAAAGGGCACGTTCAGGATCCGCGCGAGCGTCTGCGCGAGCAGCGTCTTGCCGCAGCCGGTCGGGCCGAGCAGCAGGATGTTCGACTTCTGCAGCTCGATCTCGTCGTCGTCGGACTGCATCATCTGCACGCGCTTGTAGTGGTTGTAGACCGCCACTGAGAGCGTGCGCTTGGCCTGTTCCTGGCCGACCACGTACTCGTTGAGAACCTCGTAGATCTCGCGCGGCTTCGGCAGATTGTCGATGTCGAAGCTGGGGGCGGCCGAGAGCTCCTCGTCGATGATCTCGTTGCAGAGATCGATGCACTCGTCGCAGATGTAGACGCCGGGGCCGGCGATCAGCTTCTTGACCTGCCGCTGCGACTTCCCGCAAAAGGAGCAAAGAAGCTGTTCGTTGGAGTCCGTGGGACGTGCCATACGGTGTCTCTCCTCAAGATCGGGCGCCGCAGCCGCGATCTACGACAAGGGTAGTGGGTCCTAGTGGTGGGAGATCACCCGGTCGATGATCCCGTACTCCTCGGCCTCTTCGGAGCTCATGAACTTGTCGCGCTCGGTGTCCTGACGAACCTTGTCGAGATCTTGGCCGGTGTGTTTGGCGATGATCTCGTCGAGCCGGCGGCGGACCCCGATGATCTCCTGGGCGTGGATCTCGATGTCCGTGGCCTGACCCTGAAACGCCGAGGAAACCTGGTGGATGAGGATCTTGGCGTTGGGCAATGCCATGCGTTTGCCCGCGGCCCCGCCCGCCAGGAGCAGCGCGCCCATGGACATCGCGATGCCCACGCAGATCGTCTGCACGTCGGGCTTGATGAACTGCATCGTGTCGTAGATCGCGAGTCCGGCGTAGACGGAGCCGCCCGGTGAGTTGACGTACACCGAGATGTCCTTGTCGGGGTCGTCCGACTCGAGGTGCAGGAGCTGAGCCACGATCAGGTTGGCGATCTGGTCGTCGACCGGCGTGCCGAGGAAGATGATGCGCTCGTTCAGCAGTCGGCTGTAGATGTCGAACGCCCGCTCGCCGCGAGAGGTCTGCTCGACGACCATCGGTACCAGGGGGCTCATAGTCCTCGCTTATCCATCGACAGGGCTAGCTTTCGCTTCCCGGGCCGGATTCCTCCTGACGCACCTAGCTCGGCCCGAGTGGTCGAATGTAGCAGCGGCCGGTTGTCAGCTACGGGGGTTGCCGGACGCGCCCTGAGCGCCGCTGCCAGGGGTCCACAGCTGGCCTGAGGAGGCCTCGCTGGCCACCTTTTCGGGCGTCCACAGCTTCTCCCGCGCCCGTGCCTGCTCCTGAGGAATGGGCTTGGCCTCGGACACCAGCAGCTCCAGCGCCTTGCGGTTCGCGACGTCCTCGCGGAAGCGCTCGAGCGTCCCGCGGCGGCGTAGGTCGGCCAGCACGCGCTCGGGTTTGCGGCCGTCCTGCTGTGCGACCGGGGCGAGCTCCTCGAGCAGCTCCTCCTCGGACGGTTCGATGCCCTCGGCCTCGACCACCGCGGCCAGCACGGCCTCGCGCTTGAGTGCGGCACTCGCCTCCGGCTCGGCGTCCTTCGCCAGCTTCTCCTCGTCCGACCCGGCGATGCGCAGATAGGCCTCTTTGCTGACGCCCTGGCGCTCGAGCGCCTGGAGCGTGTCGTGGATCAACTCGTGGGCGCGCGCATGGACCAACTTCTCCGGCACGTCGATCGTGGCCTGCTCAACCGCGACATCGAGAACCGCCTGCTGGAACTCGCGCTCGATCGCGTGCTCGTCGGCTTCGCGCAGCCGCCCGGTGATGTCCTCCCGCAGCTCGTCGAGCGTGTCGAAGCCGGCCGCGTCGGCGGCCAACTCGTCGCTCAGCTCCGGCAGCTGCTTGGCCCGGACCTCCTTGACGGTCACCTCGAAGGTGGCGGTGCGACCGCGCAGATCCTCTGGGTGGTCCTCGGGGAAGGTGACCTCGATCTCCTTCTGCTCGCCGGCCGCGGCGCCGGTGAGCGCCTCGTCGAAGCCCGGTAGCAGACGACCTGTGCCGAGCTCCAGCAGCTGGTCGCGCCCCTCGGCGCCCTCGAGCGGCTGCCCATCGGTGCGGCCCGCGTAGTCGACGACCACGAAGTCGCCCTGCTCGGCGGCGCGGTCAACATGCTCGAGCTTGCCGAGGCGCTCGCGCAGCTTCTGCAGTTCCTGCTCGATCGCCTGCGGGTCGGCATGCGGCTCGCGCCTGCCCACCTCGAGGCCCTTGTACTGACCGAGCCGGGCCTCCGGCCGCACGCCGATCTCGATCGAGAAGGTGAAGGCCTGACCCTGGTCGGGCTGTGTAGAGACGTCGAGCTCGGGATCGCCCACGGGCGCGATTCCAGCCTCGTCGATCGCCTCCTGGTACCAACGGGGTAGAGCATCGCGGACCGCCTCCTCCACCAGCGCCTCGCGTCCCACCCGCCGGATTACCACCGGCGGTGGCACCTTGCCGCGCCTGAAGCCGGGCACGCGCAGGCGCGAACCGAGCTCTCGCGCGGCCTGATTGATGCGGCGCTCCACCTCCTCGGGCGGCACCTCCACGGCGAGGCGCACGCGCGACTCGGGCAGCTCGGTGACGGTGGTCTTCAGCGGCATGGCTGTGAGGACGATAGCTTCAGACGGGGTTCGTCGATGGGTAGGTTGTGGGAATGAGGGGACGCCGCACCTTCTCGCGCCTGCGCGGTCGGCTGCTGACGGGACCGCTCGCCTTCTTCGTCTCGTTTCTGATCGATCTCGCTGCCTACTGGCTGGGCAAGCACACGCGCCGGCGCCCCTCGTCGGGCCCCTAAGCGCACGGTTAGGAGCCGGGCTCTCGGTCAGCGAGCGCTGACTTGACCGTCCGCGGTCGGCGTCCGGACCAGGTTGCGCAGTTCTCGCAGCGCCACCGGAAGCGTCGTAAGGTCGTAAGTGCGCGACGCGCGGATGTCGGAAAGCATGGCCCGCACGCGCTCGACCGCGCTCTCGTTGCGCTCGCCCCACGCGGCGATCGCCGCCTCCGCGTCGGCGTCCTCGTCTGCATCCTCCAGCACCTCCTGCGTGATCGCGCCGTGAAGGGTGTAGAGGTCGTCCCGTAACGCGGCGCGTGCCAGGACCTGCCAGCGGTTTGCGCGCGGCAGCTCGATGATGCGATCGCGCAGCCAGGTCAGCACGAACTGGGATCCGAGCGCGAAGTAGGTCTCCATGACCGTCTCCAGCGGCCGCTCCGTGGCCTCCGCCACCTCCACGATGTCGAGCACCGAGCGCAGTGCCGGCATGCTCGCCACCCGGCAGGCCAGCTCCTGTGGCACGCCCGCGTCGGCCAGATACGAGACGCGCTCGTCGAAGCTCTCGCGGTCGGCTTCGTCGAGCAGCTCGGGGAGCGCTCGCTCGAGCAATCGCGCCCCGGACTGGAACCTGCGTGTGGTCTCTTCGATGTCGATCACGCGCGGGTGACCCCGCACCAGCCAGCGTGTCGCACGCTCCAGCAGGCGGCGGCCGTCAAGCAGCATCTCGAGCTGGACCTGGGCGTCGACCTTGTTGTCGAGCGCCTCGACCGCAAACCAGAAGTGCTGCATGTCGAACACCTCTCTCGAGACCGCGTAGCCCCTGGCAAGTAGCGCCGCCGAGGCGCCTGTCTCCTCGCCCACCCGGAACGCAAAGCTCGTCCCGGCGCGGTCAACGAGCTGGTTGGCGACGACCGTGGCGATGATTTCGCGCCGCAGCCGGTGCTCGCGCATCTGGTCGCTGTAGCGCTCTGGGAGGGGCTCGGGAAAGTAGGCCTCGAGATCGTGGGCCAAATAGGGATCATCCGGCAAATCTGATTCGACGAGCTCGCTGTAGAGGTGGATCTTGCAATAGGCCATGATCACGGCCAGCTCGGGGGAGAGGAATCCCTCGTGGGCTGCCTTGCGATCCGCGATCACCTCGTCCGAGGGCAGGAACTCGAGCTCGCGATCCAGCCCCGCGGTCTGCTCGAGGTGGTGCACCAGGCGGGCGTGAATGTCGACCATCGACGACGCCTGCATGAGCGCGAGGCTCAACGCCTGGGTCTGCGTGTAGCTGCCGTAAAGCACCAGCTCGGCGACGGCGTCAGTCATTTGTTCGAGCAGCTCGTTGCGCTCCGCTCGGCTCAGTTCGCCGGCCGAGATGAGCTGGCCGAGCAGGATCTTGATGTTTACCTCGTGGTCCGAGCAGTTGACCCCTGCGACGTTGTCGATCGCATCCGTGTTGATGCGGCCGCCCTCGCTCTCGGGGCCGCCGACGGCGGCGTACTCGACGCGTCCAAGCTGCGTGAGCCCGAGGTTGCCGCCCTCCCCCACGACTCGGCAGCGGAGCTCCGCCCCGTCCACCCGCAGCGCGTCGTTGGTCTTGTCGCCAACATCCTCGTGGCTCTCGCCGGCGGCCTTCACGTAGGTTCCGATGCCGCCGTTGAAGAGCAGGTCAACGGGCGCGCGCAGGATCGCCTGGATCAGCTCGGCTGGTGAGAGCTTGTCGGCCTCGATGCCGAGCGCCTGCTTCACCTCGCTCGATATCGGGATCGACTTCGCCGTGCGCGAATAGACGCCGCCGCCCTCGGAGATGACGTTCTCCGAGTAGTCGCTCCAGCCCGAGCGCCCGAGCTTGAACAGCCGCTCGCGCTCCTGGAAGCTTGCCTCGGAATCGGGATCGGGATCCAGGAAGACATGCGCATGGTTGAAGGCGGCGAGCAGCCTGATGTGACGCGAGCTCAGCATGCCGTTGCCGAACACGTCTCCGGACATGTCCCCGATCCCCACGACGCTGAACTCGCTGCTTTGGATGTCGCTCCCGAGCTCGCGGAAATGGCGCTTGACCGACTCCCACGTGCCCCGGGCCGTGATGCCCATGGCCTTGTGGTCGTAGCCCCGCGACCCGCCTGACGCAAACGCATCGCCCAGCCAGAAGCCGTAGTCGGCCGAAACTTCGTTGGCGATGTCGGAGAAGGCGGCCGTGCCTTTGTCGGCGGCCACCACCAGATAGGGATCGTCCTCGTCGTAGCGGACCACCCGTTCGGGCGCTACCACCTTGCCGTCGACGATGTTGTCGGTGACGTCGAGCAGCCCCGCGAGAAAGGTCCTATAGGAGGCCGTGCCCGCCGCCATGAGCGCGTCGCGGTCGTTGTCCGGCGGCGGGCGCTTGAGCACGAATCCGCCCTTTGACCCCACCGGAACGATGAGCGCGTTCTTGACCATCTGCGCCTTCATCAGTCCGAGGATCTCCGTGCGGAAGTCTTCGGGGCGATCGGACCATCTGATGCCGCCACGCGCCACCGTGCCGCCGCGCAGGTGCACGCCCTCCACGCGCGGGGAGTACACGAAGATCTCAAACCGGGGGCGCGGCGGCGGCAGCAGCGGGATCCGGTTGGGGTCGACCTTGAAAGCAAGCTGCCGGCGCTCCGACCGGAAGTGGTTGGTGCGCAGGATCGCGAGCACGACCGACAAAAAGCTGCGCAGGATGCGGTCCTCGTCGAGGCTGGGCACCGCATCGATCGCTTCCTCGATGCGCTCTTGGAGCCGCTTGGCCTCGTCCTCGTCGCGCTCGTCGGGGTCGAAGCGGGCGCAGAACAGCGCGACCAGCATCGAGGCCACCTCGGGATAACGGAGCAGGGTGCGGACCATGTAGGCGTCCGAGTAAGGGATGGTCGCCTGCCGCAGGTAGCGCGCGATCGCCCGCAGGACGGAGATCTGGCGGCCGCTCAGGGAAGCGGCGAGCACCAGACCGTTGAGCCCGTCGTCCTCCAGCTCCCCGCGCCAGGTTCCGAGGAAGGCGTCCCGGAAGAGGTCGCGGACACGCTCCACCTCCTCGGCCTCGTAGCGGAGGCCGAAGTCGTAGATCCACAGCGGGTCCGACTCGCGGGGGTTGATCTCATAGGGGTGCTCGTCCACGACCTTCGCGCCCATGTGCTCGAAGGTGGGCAACACGTCCGAGAGGGCGACTCCGGAGTCGCTGAACAACTTGCAGCGCAGCGCGTTCGGATCCGCGGGCGAGGCGCCATCCTCGTCAGCGGCGCGGTAGAGATGAATGATCGGGCCTCCCTCGGCGGCGAGCTGCTCGAGCTTGGCGACGTCGGCCACCGCGGCACGGGCCGTGTGGTCGTCGCGGTAGGCGGGCGGGAACGCCGACTCGTAGCGCCGGTAGACGGATTGCGCCTTCCCCGCTCCGAGCTCCTCGATCAGCGCGACGCGCAGATCGTCGGTCCAGGCCCGCACCGCCCGTACCAGCCGGCGCTCGATCTCCTGCACGTCGTAGTGGTCGGGGATGCCCTCGGTGCAGTGGACCACGTAGTGGATGCGCACGATCACGGATTCCGAGAGGTGCAGCGTCCAATCGACGTGACTGCCGTGGAACGCATCCGCGAGGATGCGCCCGATGCGCTCCCGGTTCTGGGTGTTGAAGCGATCGCGCGGGAGGCACACCAGACACGCGACGAAGCGATCGAGCGGGTCGGGTCGGACGAACAGCCGCAGCCGCTGACGCTCGCCGAGGCCGAGAATCCCGGTGGCCATCTCGAATAGCCTGTCCGTCTCGATCTGGAACAGGGAGTCGCGAGGGAACGCCTCGAGGATCTCCATCAACGCCTTGGCGTCGTGGCTATGAGGCGCGAATCCGGCCCGCTCCAGCACGCGCTTGACCTTGCCGCGCAGCATCGGGATCTGCAGCGGGCTCTCGCGGTAGGCGTAATGGGTGAAGAGGCCGAGGAAGCGCCGCTCGCCCACGACCTCGCCGTGTTCGTAGCGACGTACGCCGATGTAGTCGAGGTACGAGGGCCGATGCACGGTGGCGCGCGAGTTGGCCTTGGTCACGACCAGTGGGTGTGGGGCGCGCGCGAGCTCGAGCGCCTTGGGGGAGAGCGTGGTAAACGACCGCCGCGGTTCCCGGCGCAGGATGCCGAGGCCCGATCCCTGCACGACCTGGAGGCCGGTCTCGCCGTCCTTGTCCACGAGCTCGTACTCGCGGTAGCCGAGGAAGGTGAAGTGGTCGTCGGTCAACCAGCGCAGGAGCTCGATTCCCTCCTTGATCTCGCCCGGATCTATGGGAGGCGGGTCTGCCTCGAACTCGTCGGCGAGCTCCGCCGTGCGCTCGCGCATCGCGCCCCAGTCGTCGACCGCGGCCGCTACGTCCCTGAGCACCCGCTCGACTTCGCCACGCAGTCGCTCGCGTCGCTCCGGATCGTCCTCGTGGGAGACCTCGGCATGGAGCACCGACTCGTCTTCGACGTCCGTCTCCTCAGCGCCGGGGTCGAGCACCTCCAGCACGTGGCCGTCGTCGTCGCGCCGGATGCCCATCACGGGATGGATGACAACGTTGATCGCGTAGCCCTCGCGGTTCAGCTCCATCGTCACCGTGTCAACCAGGAAGGGCATGTCGTCGGAGACGATGTCGAGGACGGTGTAGGGGGAGCGCTCGCCGTCCTCGTCCTCGTCCGCGCTGGGGTTGTGCACCCGAACCTTGCTCTCGCCCCTGCGGCGGTCCTTGAGCAACCGCCAGTGGGCGAGCGCGGTGCTGCACAGCTGCTGCGCGCTGCGATTGGCAAGGTCCTCGGGCGGCACCCATTGGTAGTAGTGGCGCACGAAGGCCTCGAAGGCCTCCGCCTCCCAGTCCTCGAGCCGGTCGCGCGCGGACTCGCACACAGACTCGATCAGGTCGGACGCGAACGCCCCAGTCTTTACCGCCATCTCAATAGGTCCTGTTCGTGAGTACGGCGACACCAAGAGGTGTCACCGGCGGATGGCCGGCGAGCACGCCGCGAGCGTGCCGTACCTGAAACGCACGCGGGCGACCGAGGACGACGCTTGGCGCCGCCGGGGGCGGCTCGAATGTCGTCGTCCTTACGGACAGGGGCACTAAGTAGTCCTTCCCGCAAACCGCGCTTTCCAGCCTATCGCGAGGGTCCTCGGACGGCCGCAGTCGAGGTTGCGACCAGGTGGGGCCGTGCGTATGCGGCCGTGGGCGCGCGCACGGGCGGCCTGCCGCGGCCGCCCGTGCGCGCGCATTGTGCGCGGCCGCCCGTGCGCGCGCATTACTCTTGATCGAACATGCGTCGATGGCTTCTGCCGAGCGCGGCGATCGTGATCGCGGGGGCACTCGTTGCCCTACTCGCCTTCGGGATCTCCAGTCAGGGCCCTAGTAGCTCAATCGACAATCAACTCGCGCGTGGCGTCCGCCCAGTCGCTCCGGAGCTGCGCACGCGGCTGCCGGTGCTCGGCTCCTCCCGGCACGAGAGCCTTGCGGCCTTCCGCGGCAAGGTGGTGGTCATGAATGTGTTCGCCTCCTGGTGCACGCCCTGCCTCGCCGAGGCGCCGATCCTCGAGCAGGCCGAGCGACGCATTGCGCACTACAACGCGACGGTGGTCGGGATCACCTACGACGACAACACCAGCGACTCGGAACAGTTCGTCCACCAGCACCACCTCTCATATCCGGTGCTGCGAGACGTGACCGGGAACTTCTCTAGCGCGTGGGGGGTCAACGGCGTCCCCGAGACGTTCGTGATCAGCAGGGACGGGCGGATCGTGGCGGCGCGGCGCTATCAACTAGACGGTCAGTGGCTCAAGAGCACCCTTTCATCCGTGCTCGGGCACCAGGTATGAGTTCGATGGGCTGGGCGACGCGGCGCGTGAGGTCGGTGCTCGTAGCGCTCGCGGCGCTGGTGGCGCTCTTCCCTGCCGCGCAGGCGCTCGGGGCGTCCCGCCCGCGGACCTCGCTCACCGCGGTTGAGAACGACCTCATGTGCGTCGTTTGCCGCGAGCCGCTGGCAGTCGCGCAGTCGCCTGAAGCCGAGGCCGAACGGCACCTGATCTCGCAGCTGATCGCGCGCGGCGACACCAAGCCGCAGATCGAGCGCGTGATGGTGCAGCAGTACGGCACGTCGGTGCTCGCGAAGCCGCCTGCCCAGGGCTTTGACCTCTCCGTCTATGTGATCCCGCCCGCCGCCGTGCTGGTGGGGCTGGCGATCGTCGGTTTCGCGCTCGCCCGCTGGCGGCGCTCGCGCAAGGACTCGCCGCGTGAGCAGGCGGTCGCGCCCCTCAGCGGACCCGAGGCCCAGCGCCTCGACGAAGACCTGGCCCGCTTCAAGGGATGAGCCGGTGGGTGCGCGGAAGCCGCCCGCCGACCCCGGGAGAGTTCGGAGTTATGCGGAAATAGTCCGAAAAACACCGGACCCTCGGCGGCCGGGCACCCTACATCGACTCCGGAGCGCTGACTCCCAGTAGCTGCAAGCAGGTCCCGATCACCCGGCCCGCCGCGGCGGACAGCGCGATGCGGAAGTTCTCCACGTCCGCCGGCTCGGCGCCGATGACCCGGCAGTCACGGTAGAAAGCCGTGAACTCCTGCGCGAGCTCCAGCCCGTAGGCGGCGATCCGGTGCGGCGCGCGCCGCAGCGCGGCCTCGGCCAGCTCGTCGGGGAAGGAGGCGAGCTTCTTGATCAGGCCCCGCTCCGCAGGGTCGAGCGCGCCTGTGCCCCAGGCGGCGCCGGGGGCCAGCGCCGCCTCGAGTTGCTCCGCCGAGACGCGTCGCAGCATCGAGGAGATGCGCGCGTGCGCGTACTGCACGTAATAGACCGGGTTCTCCGCCGATTGCCGTCGGGCAAGCTCGATGTCTAGGTCAAGCGTCCGGTCGTGCGAGGAGCGCAGCATGAAGAATCTGGTCGCGTCGACGCCGATCTCGTCGAGCAGCTCGTCGAGCGTCACAAAGGCGCCTCGGCGCTTCGACATGGCCGCCCGTTGCGAGCCCTCGACCAGGTGCACGAACTGGATCAGCGGGGCCTCGATCGCGTCGGGGTCGCCCAACAGGGCAGCCGCCGCGGCCTTGAGTTCGCGGACGTACGCATGGTGGTCTGAGCCCAGCGGGTTTAGCTGGCGGTCAAAGCCGCGCCGGCGCTTGTTGACCATGTAGGCAAGATCGGAGGCCAGATAGGTGGGCTCACCGTTGGAGCGCACCACCACCTGGTCGTGGTTGTCGCCAAAGGCACTCGTGCGCATCCACACGGCGCCCTCGGAGCGGTACAGGTTGCCGTCGGCCTCCAGCCGCGCCAGCACCTCGCCCACTGCACTGGGCGAGCCCTCATGGAGCGTGCGCTCGAGGAAAAAGGTGTCGAAGCGCACCCCGTAGCGCGTGAGCGTCTGTCTGATCTGCGCGAGCAACAGCTCGACCGCGGCGTGGGCCAGCGTCGCCGCGTCGCCATCCGCCGCCCCCGGGATCTCCGCCGCCAGCTCGACCACGTAGTCGCCCTCGTACCCTCCGGACGGGACGTCCTCCCCCCGCGCCCGCGCCTTCACCGAGGCGCCGAGCAGATCGATCTGGGTGCCGGCGTCGTTGAAGTAATACTCGCGCGAGACCAAGTGGCCGTAGTGCTCGAGGATGCGGGCGAGCGCGTCTCCGTAAGCGGCGTGACGACCGCTGGCCGCCACGAGCGGTCCGGTTGGGTTGGCCGAGACGAACTCGATAAGGATCCGCTCGGAGACTTCAGCTTGGCCCGCTCCGAAGCACTCCCCCGCGGAGACGATGTCGCTGAGCGCGCGCCGGTACCACGACTCCGCGAGGAATAGGTTGACAAAGCCGGGACCCGCCACCTCGGTGCGCTCGAGCAGCTCGCCGAGCTCCCGCTGGAGCTCGTCCGCCAGCAGCTCGGCGATCTTCGCTGGCGGCTCTCGCAGCGCGGGCGCGAGCAGCAGGGCGGCGTTGGTGGCGTAATCGCCCTGGGTGGAGTGTTTGGGGCGCTCGAGCTTGAGCGACGGGGAGGGCTCGCCGCCGTTACCGCGCACGGCCGTGGTCGCCGTGGAGACGGCCTCGCGCAGCTGCTCTAGAGGGGCGGGGGTTTGCTCGGCGGAGTTGCTCACGGCTCAATAGTGGTAGGGCTCGCCGGCCAGGATCTTATGGGCCCGGTAGAGCTGCTCCAGCAGCACGACCCGGGCGAGCTGGTGCGGCAGTGTGAGCGGGCCGAGCGAGAGGCGGTGCTGGACTCCATCGAGCTCCAGCCCGAAAGGCCCGCCGACGAGGAAGCAGAGATCCTCGCCGCTCTGCCGGCGTGCTTCGAGAAAGTGGCTGAACTGCAGCGAATCCATGCTCTCGCCGCTTGCGTGGAGCAGCGAGGTGAAGGCTCGCGACGGCACGCGTCGTGCGACCTGCTGCTCCTCGCGCACCTCCACCAGCTCGAGCCGCGCGTAGCGCGTGAGCAGCTTCTCGTAATGGGCCACGTCGTCGTCAAATGGGGCGCGCAGACGGCCCACGGAGACCACGACGATCCTCACGATGGGATACTAGGCCGCATGGACGACCCAGGCACGCCGGACCGGCGCATCAATATCCACTTCTCGCCCGAGCACATGGGCGGCTACTACGCGAACTTCGCCAATGTCAGCCACTCTGACTACGAGTTCACAATCACATTCGCGCGCGTCGACCACGAGGTCGAGGAGGAAGAGGTCCCCGGAGTGGTGGTCTCACGCATCAACCTCTCGCCGCGGTTCATGCGCGAGCTGCTCGACGCGATGCAGGACAACTACTCGAAGTGGCAGACCCGCGAGGGGATCAAGAACCTGCCGGAGTACGGCGGCCGGGGCGAGCAGCCCGAGGAAGAGGAGGAGTAGGGCTCAGCTGCGGAGGGCGTCGGCGCCCGCTTGAGGGGCCGTCTCGCGGTCCCTGAACGCGACCGCGGCGCCGATCCGCTCGGCGGTCGACGGATGGCTCGCGAGCAGGGCCTGGAGCCATCGGGGCGGGTCGATGTCCGCCAGGTTCTGTAGCGCGATCCGGCGCTCGAAGGCGACGAACGCCTCGGGTGCGCGGGTGAGCTCGAGCGCGTAGGCGTCGGCGCGCCGCTCGATCGCGCGGGACAGGCGACTGGCGATGAGGCCCACCGGCGCGCAGGCGGTCCCGGCCGCGAGGGCTAGCCCAGGCAGCCCCGCGGGCGTGCCGGCCTCGCCGGGCAGCAGCTCGTAGACCCAGCTTGTGGCTAGCGCGGACGGCATGGCTACGAGCGCCGCGAAGGCAAGCCCGCGTCGCACGTCCCGATGGCGGACGTGGGAGAGCTCGTGCGCGACCACCACCCGGACCTCGTCAGGGCCGTAGCGGTCGAGCAGCGTGTCGAAGAGGACCACGCGCTTGGTCGGCCCGAGACCCGTGACGTATGCGTTGGCCGCGTTGGTGCGCCGGCTCGCGTCGACCGTGTACACCTCGCCGACCGTCACGCCCGCGCCGGCCGCGAGCTCAAGCACGTCCGAACGCGTCTGGCCTGCCGGCAGTGGCTCGAAGCGGTTGAAGATCGGGTCGAGCGCGACGGGGGCGAGTAGGGCGAGCAGGGCGCCCACGCCCACCGAGCCGCCCGCGGCAGGAAGCCACCAGTCGCGCGGATAGCGACGCACGGCGGCGTTGACCGCGGCGCCGCCGCCCGCAGCGAATGCGGCTTCGATCATCGTGCCCTTGAGCTGGTCGCCCGCCCAGCCGCCCCACGACTGGCGCGCCAGCCCTGCTCGCAGCGCCCGCCGCCGAGCCAGCGCCGAGAATGGCAGGGAGCATGCGGTCCCGGCCACAGTCACGGCCGCGCCGGCCACCGCGGCCCCCGCCAGCGGCCGCGAGCGCAGGCGCACCAGCGGCTGTGGCGGGCGCGCGACAACGCGCGCCAGCAACGCCAGCTGGACCGCGCCGGCGGCGGCGCCGAGCGCCAACTGAGGACGCGCGAAGCCGGCCCCGCGAGCCAGCTCCTGTGCGCTGAAGTGCGCTTCCAACTCCACGGGTGAGGCCGCAGGCGCGGGCGGGCGCGGGCGCAGGAGGGCCACCGCCAACCCCGCGCTGCCGGCGCCGAGCGCGAGTGCCTGGAGCAGCTCACGACACCGCTTGCCATACATGGGAGAGACTTTAGGCCTCGTGCACGTGGCGGTCGTCTCGGATATCCACGGCAACCGTCAGGCGTTCGAGGCGGTGCTCGGCCAGGTCATGCAATCCTCGTGCGAGGAGCTGTGGTGCCTGGGCGATCTGGTCGGTTACGGCGCCGACCCGAACTCCTGCGTGGAGATGGCCCAAGAGCACGCAAGGATCTGCCTCGCCGGCAACCACGATCTCGTGGTGCGGGGGGAGCTGCCGCTCGAGGAGTTCTCGCGCGGGGCCGCCGTGGCTGCCCGCTGGACGCAGCAGGTGATCACGCCGGAAACCCGCGACTACCTGGAGGGGCTCGAGCCCCTGTGGCTCGAGCAGGAGTCGACCGGCCTGTACCACGCGAGTCCCCGAGATCCCGTGTGGGAGTACGTGCTCTCGCCGCTGCAGGCGGACCTGTGCCTGGACGTGCAGGAACATCGGGTGTGCCTGATCGGGCATTCCCACGTGGCGCTGTCGTTCTGGCGCTCCGAGCGCTCGCCCGCCACCGGCCAGACCAGGCACGCCGACGAGGAGCTCGACCTGGCGGAGGGGGAATGGCTGGTCAATCCGGGCAGCGTGGGCCAGCCGCGGGATGGCGATCCCCGCGCGGCATGGCTCGAGCTCGACACCGACGCCTGGCGGGCGATCTTCAGGCGCACGGAGTACGACGTTGCGGGCGCGGCCGCGGCAATCCAGGCCGCGCGTCTGCCCACCTCGCTCGGCGAACGCCTCGCGTACGGGCAGTAGCGCGGGCGAGCTCGGACAGTAGCCCGCCGTGATCTGAAAACCGGCGGGACGAGCCTCTAAAGTCATGCCGCGGATGCGCCACGCGCCCCGCGCACTCACAGGCGGCCCTGTCGCCGCACTCGCGCTGTCATTGGCTGCATGCGGGAGCTCCGCTTCGGGGCTGCTCTCGGGCCAGCAGGCAGCATCACTGAACGCTGCCCTGGATCAGGTCCATACGTCCCTGCGCAGTCACGACTGTGCCGCCGCGCGAAGCGAGGCAGCGGCATTGAAGGCCCGTATCGAGCAGTTGCCAACCTCGGTTAACCAGAAGGTGCGCGACAGCCTCGCCCAGGGGGCCGATACCGTGGAGCGCCTGGTCGCCCAGAACTGCACCGCGGCCCCCACGACCACGCCCACCACCCCGAAGACCACGCCCACGACACCCCCGACCTCAAGCACGCCCACCACCCCGAAGACCAAGACCACGCCGACGCCTCCTGCAACGACCCCCACGACGACGGGTACTACTACAACAACAGGTCCCACCACTACCGGTCCTCCCCCCGGACACGGTCCGCACCCGGGTCACGGCCCACCCGGCAAGGGCCACGGAAATGGTCACGGTCCCGGGAAGGGTGGCGACGATCACACGCCGCCGACGGGGCAATGAGGGGCAAGACGGGTACCGGAGCAAGCTAAGCGAATGGCCACAAGCACGACGATGATCGCGGGGCGCTACCGCCTAGAGCGCCGGCTGGGCGTGGGCGGGATGTCGACGGTGTTCCTCGCCTTCGACCAGCGGCTCGAGCGCTCGGTCGCGGTCAAGCTGCTCGCCGAGCATCTCGCTGACGACGCTACGTTCGTCTCCCGCTTTCGGCGGGAAGCCCTCTCGGCGGCGCGCCTGGTGCATCCCAACATCGTCCAGGTATTCGACTTCGGCTTCGACGAGTCCCAGCACCAGCACTTCATCGTGATGGAGCACGTTCCGGGCCGCTCATGCGCTGAGTTGCTACGCGACCGCGGTCATCTCGAGGTCGCCGAAGGCGTCGAGATCATCAGGCAGGCGTGTCGCGGGCTCGACTATGCCCACCGCAATGGAGTGATCCACCGCGACGTCAAGCCAGGGAACCTACTCGTCTCGGACGCCGAGGTGGTCAAGCTCGCCGACTTCGGCATCGCCCGGGCCACCGACCAATCGAGCATCACGCAGGTGGGCTCCGTGCTGGGGACCGCCGCGTACCTGGCGCCCGAGCAGGCCCGCGGCGAGGAGGCTGGTCCCCGCGCCGACATCTACTCGCTGGGCGTGGTCGCTTACCAACTGCTCTCGGGGCGTCTTCCCTACGAGGCCGGCTCGCTCACCGAGCTGGCGCTCAAGCAGCAGCGCGAGCACCCCATCCCGCTGGAGCGGCTGAGTCCTCAGGTGCCGCACACCCTGAGTCAGGCAGTGGCGATGGCGCTCGCCCTGGAGAAGTCCCGGCGCCCCGCGGACGCGGCGGTCTTTGCGCAGGCACTGGACAACGGCGCGCGCGGACTCGATCCCTACACCGCGGTGACCCGCCATCCGCCTCGATCGCCGGCGGATGAGGCGCCCACCGCGCACATCCCCCACACGGCGGCCACCAGGCACATGCCGCAGGGCACGCCCCGGCAGGTGCCCCGCGCCGTGCCGGAGTGGCCGCTACCCGCGCCCGCCACCGCGGCTACGCGGCTCTCGGACCGCCCCCCTCGCGTACGCGATGACCGGCCGCCGGGGCCCCGCACATGGCAGCCGCCGCCACGCGAGAAGGGCACGATCGCGCGCGCGGTCAGACGCACGATCCTGGCGCTGGTGCTGGCGATCATCGTCGCCGCCGGAATCGTGGCCGCGGTTGAGCTGACGAGCAACAACCTCTCCTCGATCCACTTCCGCAACGTGATCGCGCACGACGCGCAGCAGGCGATCAACCAGGTGCGCTCGATTATCGGGGGCTATACCAAGTAGGGCCCTGTTGGCAAGCAGCACCTGGCATCGTCCCACTCCGTAGCGCCGCAGCGACCTCTGGCAGCCGGCCTGCCCTGATCCCCGCGCGCAGGTCGTCCATCAGCCGGGCAATGAAGTTCAGGTTGTGCAAGGTGAGCAGGCGCACCGCGGTGAGCTCGCCCGCGCGCAGCAGGTAGTGCAGGTAGGCGCGCGAGTAGCCGCCCGCACACGCGGGACAGCCGCAGCCCTCGAGAATCGGCTCCCGCGCCCGGCTGTAGCGGCCCTTGGCCAGGTCGAGGCGCCAGCGCGCCTCGGGGTCGGCTATGAGCGCCACCCCGTGGCGGCCCAGGCGCGTGGGAATCGCGCAGTCGAACGTGTCCACGCCGAACTCGACGCCCGCGATCAGGTCGTCGACGTCGCCGATGCCGAGCAGGTGACGGGGCCGCGCGGGCGCGTGGCGAGCGAGCTCCCGTGTGGTGAAGCCCACTACCTCGAGCATCTGCTCCTTGGAGGCGCCGAGCGAGCCGCCGATCGCGATGCCGCCGCAGGGAGCCGTCGCGACAGCGTGCGCCGAATCAGCGCGCAGGTCCTCGTAGACGCCCCCCTGCACGATTCCATAGACGGCCTGCTCGCGAGGCCCACGGGCCGCGTGCCAGCGCAGACACCGCTCAAGCCAGCGATGCGTCCGCTCGGTCGAGCGCGCGGTGTAGTCGCGGCTGGCGTGATACGGCGTGCACTCGTCGAACGCGAGTGCGATGTCGGAACCAAGCGCCGCCTGCACAGCCATCGAGTCCTCCGGGGTGAGAGCGCGCTCCCGCCCGTCGACGTAGGAGCGAAAGCGCACCCCTTCCTCCTCGATTCCGAGCAGCGCCCCCTCCGTGGCGCGGCGCCGGCCACTCCTGCCCTTGATCTCGTCGGCCACGGTCCCGTGGCCCATGGAGAAGATTTGGAAACCGCCCGAGTCAGTGATGATGGCGCGCGGCCAGCGCATCAACTCGTGCAGTCCGCCAAGCTCCTGGACGAGCTCCGGGCCCGGCGAGAGCAGAAGATGGAAGGTGTTGCCGAGGACGAGCTCGTAGCCGAGAGCGCGCACCTCCTCGGACTGGAGGCCCTTCACCGCGCCCCTGGTCGCGAGGGGCACGAAAGCCGGCGTGCTGACGCGTCCATGCGCCAGCTCCAGCGCGCCCGCCCGCGCCAGTGAGCGCGGTTGCTGGGCCTCGATCGTGAAGACAGCTACGAGGCGCTGCCTTCGATCGTCTTCTGCTCGTCCGAGCCGACGCTGATCTCAACCTTGCGGGGCTTGCGCTGCTCAGGCTTGGGGATCCGCACCTCGAGTACGCCGCGGTCAAAGCTGGCCTTGATCGCCTCGGGGTTCACGCCCTCGGGCAGTGTCAGCGAGCGGGCGAAGCCGCCGGAGGCACGCTCGACACGGTGCACCCCGTCCTTGCGCTCCTCGTGCTCGGACTTGCGCTCGCCCGAGATCGTCAGCACGTTGTCCTCGAGCTCAATGCTGACGTCCTTCTCGGAGAGCCCAGGCAGGTCGGCCTTGAGGACGAAGTCGCCCTCGGTCTCGACCAGATCCATCGCGGGCAGCCAGCGACGCGCGGTCGCGGCGCCGTTCGGCAGGGGGGCATCGAAAAACGTGTTGAAGAGCCTGTTCATCTCGCTCTGAAGCGAATTCAGTTCGCGGGCCGGCTCCCAGCGGATAAGTGCCATCTCAAACCTCCGTGACAGGAAACCTTATTGGTACAAGCGGCAGTATAAAATCTAAGTCGTTGGTTGTCAACTTATAGGTGAGATCGGGCCGGCTCATGAGCCGGCCCGCCGGCCGGAACATGTTCCGGCCGGGCCCGCGGCACATGTGCCGCGGGCTACCTGATCAGAGAGGTCCCAGTCATCGCCGCCGGCTGCTCGAGGTCGAGCAGCGCGAGCACCGTCGGCGCGACGTCGGCGAGCACACCGGCGTCTCGCAGCGCGACACCCGGCACGGTCACGATCAGCGGCACCGGGTTGAGGGAATGCGCCGTATTGGGAGAGCCGTCGGGCTCGAGCATGTGGTCGGCGTTGCCGTGGTCAGCGGTCACCACGCACGCCCCGTCGCCGCCGTGCACCGCCGCGACCACCTCGCCCAGGCAGGAGTCGACGGTCTCGATCGCTCGCACCGCGGCCTCGATCACTCCCGTGTGCCCGACCATGTCGGGATTGGCGAAGTTAATGATGCCGAAGGCCGGCCGCTCGTCCCGCCAGGCGGCGGCGAATTCCTTGGCCGCTTCGCGCGCGCTCATCTCGGGCTTGTGGTCATAGGTGGGAACCTCGCGCGGCGAGGGCACCAGCACGCGCTCCTCGCCCGCTTGCCGGTCCTCCTCCCCGCCGGCGAAGAAGTAGGTCACGTGAGGGTACTTCTCAGTCTCCGCGACGTGCAGCTGGCGCAGGCCGCGGCGGGCCAACTCCACAGGAAGCGTGGTCGCAGGGCGCTCGGGCGCGAACGCCACCGGATACGGCCACCCCGCTTCGTATTCGGTCATCGTCACGTAGTTCTCGACTGGTTCGGCGCCACCGCGGTCGATCTCGTTGAAGCCGGGGTCCGCGAGCGCGCGCGTCAGCTCGCGCATGCGATCAGGGCGGAAGTTGAACGCCACCACGGTGTCCTGCGGACGGATACGTCCCTCCTCCCCCACCAGCACGGGCTTGATGAACTCGTCGCTCTGATCGCGCTCATATGCCTCTCGAACCGCCTCCGCAGCACTCGCTGCGCGATGCTCCGCGCGGCCGTGGACGAGGAGGTCATAGGCGGCCTGGACCCGCTCCCAGCGGTGGTCGCGGTCCATCGCGTAGTAGCGGCCAACGACCGACGCGACACGGCCCGCGCCGGCCGCCCGCATCCATCCCTCAACTGTCTCGACGTAGCCGGCGCCCGCCTCGGGGGACGTGTCGCGCCCGTCCGTGAAGGCGTGTAGCACGAGATCCGGGACCTTCAGCTCCGCGCCCAGCTCGATCAGCGCCCTGAGGTGGCCAAAACCGGAGTGCACGCCACCATCGGAGACGAGCCCGATGAGGTGGAGTCGCTGCGCGCCCGCGAAGGCCTCACGCAGCACGTCGTTGGCTGTCAGGCCGTCTTGCGCGACCGCCTCGTCGATCCTCGTCAGGTCCTGCAACAGGACGGCGCCGGCGCCGAGATTGAGATGGCCGACCTCGGAGTTACCCATCTGGCCGTCCGGCAGACCGACCGATCGACCCGACGTCCTCAGCTCGGTATGCGGGTAGCGGGACCACAGCTCGTCGAAGACCGGCGTACGGGCCTGCGACACCGCATTGCCGGGCCCGGCCGGCGCAAGGCCCCAGCCGTCGAGCACGATCAGCGCCACGGCGGCAACCGGCAGCCGCGCGGGACCATCCGGAAGCGCCATCAGGTTGTCGCGGCGGCCACGATCGCCGCGAACGAGTCCGCGTGGAGGCTCGCGCCGCCTACCAGCGCTCCATCGATGTCGGGGAGCGCCAGCAGCTCGGCGGCGTTCTCGACATTGACGCTGCCGCCGTAGAGGATGCGCGTGCGCCGCCCCTGCTCGCTCGAGCGGTCGTCGACCAGCGCGCGGATGAAGGCGATCGCCTCCTGAGCCTGGTCCGCCGTGGCCACCCGGCCGGTCCCGATCGCCCACACGGGCTCGTAGGCGATAACCACCTCCGCGAGCCGATCGGTCTCCAGCCGCTGGAGGTCTTCCTGGACCTGATGCCGCAGCCGGCGCTCGGTGTCGCCGCGCTCGCGCTCGTCCTCGGTCTCGCCCACGCACAGGATCGGGGTCAGCCCGGCCTCGAGCGCGGCGGGAACCTTGTGCGCGAGCGCACGGTCCGTCTCACAGAAATGCGCACGTCGCTCCGAGTGGCCCAGGATGACGCCGTCGACGCCCACCTCGTTGAGCATCGACGCCGAAACCTCGCCGGTGAAGGCGCCCTCGTCGGCCTGGTGCATGTTCTGCGCGTACACGTTCACGCCTGAGCCCGCAACCGCCTCGACCACGGCGGCGAGCGCCAGGAATGGTGGACAGAGACCCACCTCGACCGCGTCGCCGTCGGGGAGCTGCGACAGCAGCCGGCCGACGAACTCCCGGCTCTCAGCCGCCGTCTTGTGCATCTTCCAGTTACCGGCTATGAGCGGCCGCCGCGAGAAGCCGCCTTGCGTGGCGCTCATTGGAGCGCCTCGAGCCCCGGCAGGGTGAGGCCCTCGAGCAACTCGAGCGCGGCGCCCCCGCCGGTCGAGACGTGAGTCAGCCGCTCGGCCAGGCCATATTTGGCGAGGGCCGCGGCCGAGTCGCCTCCACCCGCCACGGTGGTGCCGGGCGCCTCGGCGATGGCTCCCGCGACGGCCCTGGTACCGGCGGCGAACGGCTCGAGTTCGAAGGCGCCCATCGGCCCGTTCCAGAAGACGGTGCCCGCGGCCGCAATCAGCTTCGCGTACGCGGCCGCCGTGCGCGGACCGATGTCGAGTCCGATCATGTCCGGTGGCACGTCGAGCCCGTCGACCACCTGAGCCTCCGCGCCGGCAGCCATCGTGTCCGCGACCACCAGGTCGCGGGGAAGCTCGAGCATGCCGCCGCGCTCGTGGGCGAGCAGCTCCCTGGCGAGCTCGACGTCCTCCGCCGCGCACAGCGAGGCGCCGACATCGTGGCCGCGCGCGGATAGGAACGGAAAGGCCATCGCGCCGCCGATCAAGATGGAGTCGGCACGCTCCATGAAGCAAGCGATCACGCCGATCTTGTCCTTCACCTTGGCGCCGCCGAGCACCGCCACAAGCGGCCGCCGGGGCTCGCTCAGCAAGTCGCCGAGCACTTTCACCTCGCGTTCCAGCAGGCGGCCCGCGGCTCTGCGCGGCAACAGCTCGGCCACGCCCACGGTGGAGGCGTGCGCGCGGTGAGCGGCACCGAAGGCGTCGTCGACATAGACGTCCGCCAGCTCCGCCAGGCGTGCGGCGAATTCGGGATCGTTCTTGGTCTCGCCCGGCTCGAAGCGGACGTTCTCAAGCATCAGCACGTCGCCGGAGCCCAGGTTTTCCGAGAAGGCCCGCACGTCGTCGCCGATGACGCCCGGCGCGAGGGTCACGTCGGCGTCTGTCAGCTCGGCCAGACGATTGGCGGTCGGCCGCAGCGACAGCTCGGGCTCACGGTCAGCGGGACGACCCAGGTGGGAGACGAGCACGAGGCGCGCGCCGCGGCTTCGAAGCTCTTCGATCGTCTGGAGCGACGCGCGGATGCGCGTGTCGTCCGCGATGCGGCCGTCCTCGAGTGGGACGTTGTAATCGACGCGCACCAGGACGCGCTGGTTTTCCACCTCCCCCAGCTCGTCGAGCGTCTTCACCTAACCGCACACCCCGCGCCCAGCCGGCGCGCTCACAGCAGCCTCTGTACGAGGTCGGCGAGACGGTTCGAGTAGCCCCACTCGTTGTCGTACCACGAGATCGCTTTGACCATCGTCGAATCCATGACCGCCGTCAGCTGCGAGTCGACGATCGAGGAGGCGGGGTTCTTGACAATGTCGGTGGAGACGATCGGGTCCTCGGTGTACTCGAGGATGCCCTCGAGTGGCCCGGTCGCGGCCGCGCGCAGCGTCTCGTTCACCTCCTCGACGCTCGTCTCGCGCTCGGTCTCGACCGTGAGGTCCACCACGCTGCCGGTGGGTACGGGCGCGCGAATGGCCATGCCGTGAAGCCGGCCATTGAGCTCCGGGATCACCAGCCCGATCGCCTTGGCCGCCCCGGTCGAGGCCGGGATCAGGTTTACCGCCGCCGCTCGAGCACGACGCAGGTCGCGGTGCGGCATGTCCTGCAGGCGCTGATCGGCCGTATAGGCGTGGATTGTCGTCATCAACCCATGCCTGATCCCCACCGCGTCGTGGATCACCTTCGCCAGGGGTGCGAGGCAATTGGTGGTGCACGACGCGTTCGAGATCACGTCGTGGCGCTCCTTGTCGTAGGCCTGCTCAAAGTTCACGCCCAGAGCCACCGTGACGTCGGGGTCGGACGCGGGCGCGGAGATCACGACCTTCTTCGCCCCGGCCTCGAGGTGCTTGGCCGCCTTCTCCCGGTCCGTAAAGAGGCCGGTCGACTCGATCACCACGTCGACCCCGAGCTCTTCCCAGGGAAGATCTCCGGGGTCGCGCTCGGAGAGGACGCGGATCTGGGCGTCGTCGACGCGCAGCCCTGAATCGGTGCTGGCAACCGAGCCCGGGAAGGGGCCGTAGTTTGAGTCGTACTTGACGAGGTGGGCGATCGTGGCCGGCTCGATCAGGTCGTTGACCGCCACCCATTCGATCTCCGCCCCGCGCTCGTATGCCGCCCGGAAAACGTTGCGGCCGATCCGCCCGAACCCATTGATCGCGACGCGTACCGGCATGCGTTACTCCCCTTTTCGTGACCAGAAAGTGCGAATGCCGGCTTTACGCCGACCTGGGGAAGCCTACCGTCACCGGCGCGCGACTACCTCCACGCGAAGGCCATCGGGATCGAGCAGATACGCGGCGTAGCAGCCGTCGCCGTACTGGGGGCGAGGGCCGGGCGGCCCGTCGCCGGTACCGCCGTGCTCCAGCCCCGCTTGGTACGCGGCGTCGACCGCGACCCTGCCGCTGGCCGCCAGCGCCAGATGGCCATAGCCGGGGGCCGGGGCGCGGCCGCGAACCACGATCCACAGCACCGGCCCCTCGATCCCGTACGCGACCGCGTGTGGACTGGCAAACACCCGGCGGATTCCGAGCGGGAACACGAGCGCGTCGTAGAACCGCGCCGCGCGTTCCAGGTCGGATACCTCGAAGCCGACGTGATCGATCACTTTCACGATCGTATGGGCGTGCGCGGTCAGATCGCCCGGGCGACGTCGCGGTGGACGGCCTCCACGAGGTAGTCGTCAGAGCCCCGGTAGCGCCCTGCCAGGTCGCGGGCAATCGCGACTGAGCGGTGGCGGCCACCGGTGCAGCCGATCGCGACCACCAGGTGCGCTTTGCCCTCGGCCAAGTATTGGGGCAGCAGGAAGTCGAGCAGCGGATAGAGCCGCTCATAGAAGGCATCCAGCGCCCCCTCGCGGTTCATGAACTCGCGCACGGCGCCGTCATCGCCGGTCAGCGGCCTCAGGTCGGGCTCGTAGTGAGGGTTCGGCAGAAAGCGGACGTCGAGCATCAGATCGGCGTCGCGAATGGGCCCGTGCTTGAAGCCGAAGCTCTCGAAGGTGATCGCCAGCCGGCTGGGCCGCGTCGGCAGCAGCTCCTCCGCCAGCTTGCGCCGAAGCATCGCGGCGGTCAACCCGCCGGTGTCGATCACCACGTCGGCGCGCTCCCGCAAGGGCAGCACGAGCTCGCGCTCGCGCGCGATCCCCTCGATGATGCTGCCCGTCGGCGCAAGCGGGTGGCGTCGACGAGTCTCCTTGTAGCGGGTCAAAAGCGTCTGCTCATCCGCCTCCAGGAAGAGCACCCGGTGAGGCACATCGCTGGCGCGCAACTCATCCAGAATCGTCGCCAGGCCCTCGAAGTAGCTGCCGCCGCGCACGTCGGAGACGACCGCCGCGCGGGCCACCTTGGAGCCCTCATGCCTGAACAGCTCGACCAGCGAGCGGATCATCTCGGAGGGCAGGTTGTCGACGCAGAAGTAGCCCTCGTCCTCGAACGCGGCCATCGCGGTCGACTTGCCGGCGCCCGAGAACCCCGTGATGATCACGAGGTCCTTGAACGCGCGGCGTGCCGCCGCGGCGGGCTCGAGATTTGGTTCCACCTCGCCGCCCGTTACCGGCGGGACCATCGGCGTCGTCGTGGCCGTCTTCACGCCTATACAGCTTGACGGGTGTGCCAGCTGGACGCCAGCGATGCGCCCGTGGATGCGGCGGGCGTCTAGGCCTGGCCAGCCCTGTGTACGGCCGACGGCCCCACTCCGGCGCCCCGATCAAGCTCGGGGCGCCGGAGCAGCGCGTCTACGATGAGCGCCCGGACCGCGACGAGCGCCCGCGTCCCGAGCGGGTACCCGACGCCGCGCGGCCTGAACTCTGGCTTCGCCGCCGCCGAGTGGGGGTTTGCTCGCCTTCCTGCTGAGCGCTGGACGCCCGCCGCCGCCGTCGCGGCTGCTCAGGTTCCTCTTCCGCGCTTGGGCGTCGCCGCCGCCGTCGCGGCTGCTCGGGTTCCTCCTCGGCCTCAGCTTCGGGCTCTTCCGCGGCCTCAGCTTCGGGCTCCTCCGCGGCCTCAGCTTCGGGCTCCTCCGCGGCCTCAGCTTCGGGCTCCTCCTCGCCCTCGCCTTCAGGCTCCTCCTCGCCCTCGCCTTCAGGCTCCGCCTCGCCCTCGCCTTCAGACTCCGCCTCGCCCTCGTCCTCGGGCTCCGCCTCGCCCTCGTCCTCGGGCTCCTCTTCGTATTCGCCCTCGGGCTCCTCTTCGTATTCGCCCTCGGGCTCCTCCCCGGACTCGCCCTCAGGCTCCTCTTCGTAGTCGCCCTGGTCTTCGGACTCGTCGGAGTCCTGGCCGCGGTTCTGCTCCTCCTCGTGCTCCTCGACGTACTCCTCGTGGCTCTGGGTGATCTCGCCGCCCTCGATGGTCCCAAGCCAGCCCTCCATCTCGTCGAGCTCGTCTTGAGTGCGCATCTGCACCCAGGCCGCGAAGCGGTGGAAGTCTGAGCGGATGCCGCGCTTGTGGTAGCGAAAGCCGCGAACCCACTTCTCGCGCAGCCCGGATGGAGCCATGTCGAGGTTCAGGATCATCAGGGTCAAGCCCTCGCCCTGCTCGATGAAGCTCACGCGCCCGGTGTTCTTGATGTCGCCTTGGGTGGTGCGCCACGCGATGAACTTGAACGGCACCTGCTCTTGGACCTCGGCGGTGAAGTTCTTCTTGAACCACAGGCCCTTCACGCCGATCGCGTAGCTAGCAGAGTCATCCTCGATCTTGCGGTCAAGCGTGTTGACGCGGTGCATGTACTCCGGCCACTCGCTCTCCGTCCAAGCCCGGTAGACGTCCTTGACGTTGACAGGGATGTACTGGACCTGCTGCACCATGATCCGGCGTCCCTGACCAAAGCCCGTAGCGCCGCCGCCCTTGCCACCACCGCCGCCACCGGTCACCTTGGACAGGGCCTTTCCGGCCATGCCGACGATGCCGCCTCCGCCTCCGCCGCCCCCGGTGGCCTGCTTGAGCAGCTCGCCCGGTCCTCCCCTCTCCTGTATCGCGGGCATAACGTTCTTGACCATCATCTCGGGGCCCTTTTTCACGGCGTACTTGGCCGCCGAACTGGTGGCTTCGCGCGCTGCCGGACCCAGCACCTCCATCGCCGCTTCGCGGACGGCGTTGGTCAATTCGTCGACGACGGACCCGCTGCCCTGGCCGTCGCCATTGCCGCCGTTCTCTTCCGTCGTCTCGTCGGCGTTGTCGTCTGCCTCTGACCTCGGATCCTCTTCAGCCATCTATCTCGGTCCTCCTGCCTTGAATGGTGGTCTTGCTTGACTGTCCTGCGTACCCGGCCGCCGGATGCGGCAAACCCCGTCCCCTCGCGCGCGAGCGCGGGAAAATGAGTGACGTGCCGGAGCGACGTGCCTGAGTGACGTGCCGGAGCGACGTGCCGCGGGGCGTCTAAGCGCGGGGGTCGTTGCAAAACCTCGTGCGCGCTTGGACGTTTCCATCAGCGGGTAGACGCTGCGCAGCGCATGACCACTGCTCCCAATGAACCCTCACCCCCGCGGACGCTG
This sequence comes from uncultured Solirubrobacterales bacterium, assembly GCA_963808655.1. Classification (GTDB taxonomy): domain Bacteria; phylum Actinomycetota; class Thermoleophilia; order Solirubrobacterales; family Solirubrobacteraceae; genus Palsa-465. Next base: position 58,429 of record CAWEGZ010000013.1, on the reverse strand, counting down.
ACGGACGCCGTCAAGGCCCGACAGGCTCGCCGTGGCAGCAGCCGCGCCGCTGCCGCGCGCCCTCGGGCAAGAGCCTCCGCCGGTGAGCAGCCCCGGCGCGGCGCCTCGAAGGGGAGAGAACCCGCGGGCTCGCGGCTCCGACCCGGCGCCTCAACGCCCCGACCAGCCGCCTCAACGGACAGAGCCGCCGCCCGACGGCGGGGAGGTGCGGATCAGTCGTGGTTCTCGCGCCTCTTTACACCGCTGAAGCGGCTCGGACAGAAGCTTCTAGACGCGTTCGACGCGCTCGTCAGCGACCACGGGGGCGCCCTGCGGAAGATCGGGGCGATGGTAGCGGGGGCCATGCTCGCCAAACGGCTGCCTGGCCCGCTCCGGTGGCTGTCGGGATTGCTCACCTCCGCGCTGATGGGGGAGCGCGGCTTCGGGTTCTGGTGGCTCGTCGCGACGCTTGGCGTGGCTTTGCTTGTGGGCGCGCTCGTGGCGCTCCTAATTTCGCCAGTGGCCGCGCTCATAGCTTTGCTCGTAGTCGGCATCTGGATGTTGTTCCGGCGAGGCGGCAGCAAAAATGACGACGAGGATCGCTCGAAGGACTCCCGTCGTGATGGCGACGCCGGACGCGAAGGTGGTTTGGCGTCGTCTCCCGCGTAGGGGTTCGCCAAACGACCTAGCCCCCGCCCCCCGGCTGGGGGGACGGTCGGCAGCATCGTTTATCGCCAAACCGCGGGGGTAGGTTCCTCGCGAACGGAAGCCAGGCCCATGCGGGTGGCGACGGAAGCCATACCCCTTCCGGGTGGGTAGACACGGAGGAGAAGGAGGATCGATGGCGGATCAGAAATCACGCGGCGGGCGAGGCATACGCAGGCGCGCCGGAGCGGCGGGTGAGCAAACTCGTCGCGGCGCTGGCAAGGCAGTGGATGAAGCGGGCTCGACGGTGAGCGGCACGGCCAAGGGCGTTGCCGACGCACCCGGCGAGGCGGCGGACGAGGTGCAGGGCGGCCGGGACCGGGAATCGAACAGCGACCGGCAGGAACCAACGACGGTGCGCGAGGAGCTCGGCTCGATCGTCCGCGAAACGGCGATGGAAGTGCTGAGACCAATTATGGTCAGCGCAACGCGCAGTGCGGCTAAGTACGCCGTGAAAAAGGCTCCCGAGGTCGCGCTGGAAAGCGTGCTGCCGAAGCTCAAAGAGCTGGGATCGAACATCGAAGAGGCCGGCGGCGCCGGCGCATTCGCCCGGGGAACTCTTTCCTCGGCGTCGGAAGGCGGCGGGCTGTCGAAGCTCAAGCAGCTGGGCAGAGGGGACGGCGCCGACCAGAAAAGCTCAGAGCGTGTTCCGGTGCAGGAGTCGGTCGATGTGGCCGTTCCACTGGAGCGGACCTACGAACGGTTCATCCAGCTCGATGACTTCGCCGAGCTGCTCTCCGGCGGCGAGGTGGTCGAGGAGCAGGAGAACGAGCGGATCGTGTGGACGAGCGGCGACGAAAGCGCCACGGCTGTCGTCACATTCCACCGGCTCGACGACCGTCTGACGCGCGTGATGGTTTCCTACGACGAGCAGCCCCAGAACATCGCATCCAAGGCGCTCTCCGCGCTGCAGTCGCGCAAGCGCCCCCTGCGGTCCGACCTCGCCCGGTTCAAGGCGCAGGCCGAGATGGATGAACTCGAACGCGAGGACGAAGACGGAGGCTCGACGCGTTCCAGCGATCAAGGCGAGGCCCCGCGTCGGCGTAGGAGGTCCTCACGCGCGCAGGAGTCCGAAGAGGACGAATACGGCGAAGACGAGCTCAATGAGGGCGAGGTGGAAGAGGAACCCGAAGCAGAGGGCGACGAGGAACCCGAAGCCGAGGAGATACCTGAGGCCGAGGTCGAAGACGAGGGTGAGTTCGAGGACGAGCCCGAGGAAGAGCCCGCGCCGAAGCCCAAGCGGCGAGCGGCTCCTAAGCGGGCGCCACGCCGGCGTGCGCCGGCTCGGTCAAGTAAGTCACCTCGTGCTCGTGCGAAAAGCGCCTGACGCGGCGGTTCAGTGGCGAGCTGCGTATGCCGATCTGACGGCTGGGAAAGCCTGCGGCCCCAGACTGCCCGGTTCGCCACGGAACGTCCTTGGTGAGATCCCCCCGCCCGGCTGGGCGCGCCCGCCTCAGGAGCCGCTCAGCACGAATCTGACGATGCGATCGAGCATCTGCTTGCTCGGGTAGCGGCACTCCTCGACCTTTTGGAAGAGCAGGGCGAGGTATTCGTCGACGTGCTCGCGGTCCAGCACGGTCTCGATCCTGTCCATCAACTCACCGCTGGGGTACTTGTCCTGGTTGATCTTGTCGAACAGGACCTGCATGTAGCGCTCGTGTGCTTGCGTGATCGGCATTGCTCCTCCTTAGAGCAGGGTTCCCAACGGTCCGAGATCCAGATTCAGGTCTCGATCGTCTAGACCGAACTGTTCCTTGAGTTCGTCCATTCGCTGCGCGAGGGCCATAAACGTCTCGCCCATACGCTCGATCTCCTCTTCGCTCAGAGTGCCGAGTTCGACCCGGTGGAGCGCCTGACGCTCCATCAACTGCCGGAGCAGCTCCACGATCGTTAGCACCAGCTGGGCAAGGCCTTTCTCGACGCCTTCCGGGTCCGCGTTGATTCGCCGCGACAGCGCCTCTTCCAGCGGTCGCCGCTCTGGGAACGCGCTGTTGTCGGGCGGCTCGACGAGAACCTTGTCGAAACTCATCTCCCGCCTCCGTCCACGAACGAGTATGGCCCCCACGGCCCGGTACAGCTGATGGAGAGGCCGGGGTTTCGCGCCTGCAGAGCTCTCACCTCCGCGGCGAAGGGCTCGACCGCCGCCCGCGGGACCAGATAGCTCTCGCTGATGGTCGTGTTTCCAGCTTGGACGGATCGGCGCGCTGTCGCTCTCGCGAGCGGTCTGAGTGGAGCGAGCACCCGGTCCGCGGCGTCTTCCTCCCGCTGTCGGGCGGCGAGCCTCTCCCGCATGTAGTCGCTCCCACCCGCTAGGACCCCCGGCTTCGAAGAAGCCAGGCCCACCCGAACGGCCAGCTCCACGCAGCCCCGCACCCGCGAGAGGAGCAGCCGGAAGCGCGCGCCGTCCTCGTCGAGGACGGCGCGCAGCGCCTCAGGATCGCTCAAAACGGAGCCGAAGCGCAGCGGCAGCACTGCGACTTGATCCATAAGGTGATCCACCACGCGCTCATGCGCCCAGAGCAGCTCCGGATCGGAGGAGACTTCCAGCTCGTCGTGCGTGGAGAAGACGCCGCCAATTCCCCCATGTTCGATCGCCTGGAGCGGCCCGTCGTGCAGGCCGCTTGGCCCGTCGTGGAGCTCGATGGCGTCGGTGATCGCGTATACGTAGATCACCGCGGCAGGGGCACCCCTTGGCGTTCCGCAGCGGCGACCGAGGAGACGAGGGCGCGGAGCCCCACGTAAACGAGGTCAACGTCCGCAACTGCGAGCGTGATGTCGCCGGCGAGCACGACTCCGCCGTCGAGCAGGCGGTCGAGAAGGTCGATCAGGGCGATGTCTTTTTGCCGCGTCGCCGAGGGGGGAGGTGAGCTGCGGTGGGGATGAGGGCTCTCCGACCGAGGCGAGATGCGGTGGGCATGGGGGCTCACGGCGCCACCATGGCCGACGGCGAGACGAAGTTGTAGGGAGGCCAGGGGCCCGTCAACTCGAGCTGGAAGCCGCTCGCGCTCCACCGCTCCCGCAACGAGTCTGCCACCTGCGCAAGCTCCTGCTCGTGCTCGCGACTCACCAGGTAAGCGCCGTTGAGCAGCATCTGCTCGTTGCGGCCATGCAGCTCGGGACGCTGGAGCGGATTGGCGCGCGCCTTGTCGGCGACGGCTTCGAGCTGGGCATGGATCTCCTGTACGACGGAGTCGCCGAACTCCTGCAGTTGCTCAGAAGCCTTGCGCGCGCGCCCGAGCCGAGACATGTAGGCGGCGCCCGCCGAGCGTCCTCGACCGGCCTCGGTCGCATCTCCCTCGACGCCTTCCGCGTCGGATACCTCGGCGAGGGTCGCCGCCAAGCGGTCCTGGTCGACGAACACTTTGGCCCCCCATTCCCTGCGTCCTTCGAGCTCAGACAACTCGTCGAGCAGCAGCCGCTGTTGCTCGACGAGCATGCGGCGCACGCCCTCCTGGTCTCGGTAGAGCGTGCACAGGCGCAGCGGCAGGATCGTCGCCCTCTCGAGGGTCTGGTCGAGCACGCGCTCGTGGGCTCGCGCGACTCGCTCCACCCACTCGATGTCGTTGAGGTGCTCACGCAGGCGGTCATCGCTGTATTCGCTGAGGGGGACTGCGCTGACCAAGGCGACGAGCTCCCCTTCTTGAACGAGCTCCACTTCGCGCTCCCGCTCGACTCCGGGAGCTCCGAGCGGGGCGGCATTGGGGTCGGCGACTATGCAGTAGGCCCACCACGCCTCACCGCGAGGCGGCTCGGGGCCCTCGCCGTCGGTGCGCGCGGCGGGTGCGGCGGGCTCGGGGCCCTCACGCTCGTTGTGCGCGGGGGGTGCGGGCAGCTCGGGTTCATGGCGCTCTGGCCGCGCCGGCCTGCGCTCGTTTCGGTGACTCGGTGGTTCGCCAGGCTCGCTCCGGGCGCGGTATCGGAAGCTTTCAGACGCGGCGGCCGCCCGCAGCAGTTCCTCCACCATGGCGTCCTCGATCGCCGCCTTGGCGCGGGCGCGCGCGAGTGCTCGCGCCTCGGAGAGAACCTCCGGAATCTCCGCTTGAGCCAGTTGCGCGAGCGCGGCGCGCAGCGCCTCGGGGAGTTCGGGTCGCTCAGGCACGTGACTACTGCTTCTCCCGCCTCCGCTTGGCAGGCGCACTCTCGCCCGCGTCGGCGCCGTCGTCCTCTCCGGCTGCAAGGCCGACCTTCTCCTCCAGGCGCTCGAGCCGGTCCCGCAGGCTTTGATTCTCCTCTTCAAGTTGCTTCGCCTCTGAGCTGAGCGAGGAGTCGGTCTCCCACCAGTTGATCCCCATCTCGCGGGCCCGGTCGACGGAGGCGATCAGCAGCCGCAGCTTGATCGTCAGAAGCTCGATATCAAGCAGGTTGATCTGGATGTCGCCCGCGATCACGATGCCCTTGTCGAGCACGCGCTCGAGGATGTCCGCGAGGCTGCTCGGACCGGTGTGCGCGGGGGGGCCAGCGGCCTGCTGGAAGGGGCTCGGCTGGAGTCCCCCACGCGGCACAAGATCTCGCTCCACCACTACTCCTCCTCGGTCTGGCTACGAACATAGCGGCGACGGCGCTCGTAGGAGACGAGCTCTCCGTCGTCGTCAACGGTGACGACATAGCAACCGAGCACGTCTGTGGCATGCGGTATCCGGTGAAGCTCTACCACTTCGAGCATCACCTTCCACCCGTCGTCGTCGCGGCGTAGCCCGAGCACATTTTCCGGCTGGCGGCCCGTCAGCTCCGCGAGCGTGCGCGCCGCTGCACGGACAAGCTCAACCGGTCTCGGTCTCCCGTCCTGCTTTCCCTTGTTGCGGTCGTCAGCCACCGTAGCCTCCTCGCTCGAGCTGCAGTTGTCGACCTACCTCCAGACGCTCCAAGAGCTCGTCCACACGGCGGCCGAACTCTTCCTCCCCGACCTCACCTGAGTTCTTCTCCTCCTCGAGTTCGGTCAAGTTGCGCATGATGCGATTTTCGTCATAGAACTCGGCCTCCGCCTGTTCCTGCACGCGTGCGCCGATCCAAGCAACCCCGCGCACAGGGGCCAGCGGAAGCGTCAGGATTCCGGTGATCAAGCCCATGTCGCTAGCTCGCCGGGCCCGGGGCCGGCGCAGCTGGGGCTCCCAGCTGCTTGTCAACGAAGGAGTGCGCCGGCAGCGGCCCGATCAGCTTGAACTCCATCAGCTCGGCCCGCTCGGAGGCGAGCCGCTCGACCGTTGCGTCGAAGCGATCCCGCGCCTCTTGGGCGACCAGAAACGAGGCGTTCAGCACCATCGCGGGCTGCTGCAGAGCACCAACCTCGACCGCTACCGCGAGCGGCTGAAGCTCCGAGAGCAACTGCTGCACGTCGGCATCGCGCCGAGCCTGCATGGCCAGCGTGATGCGTTCGCCGAGGCCAACACGCTCGAAGTGCGAAGCCGCCTCGGGCAGCCCGCGGACCCGTTCGGCCGAGCGCTTGAGCGCGGGGTCCTGAGCGAGGATCGAACGCAGCACACGTTCCTCCCGGTAGATCACCTTGAGTCGGAGCTCACCCTTGCCGGCCAGCTGGTCTAAGTGGGACTTCATCTCCTCCCCGCGCCGGGCCAAGAGCTCGCCTTTAAGCGTCTCGGCGTCGGGCACCACGGTTCCGAACCGCAATGGGAGGACCGGTCCGTGCTCGAAGGCGCGCTGCAGGACCTCGGTGTGGGCTCTCACCGCCTCTCGTCGCAAGCGGACCTGTTCGCCGTCGATCGCGCTCACGAGCGCCGCCACGCCCCCGTGCACGATGAGCTCTATGGCGGGCGCGTGCTCCCCCGCCGCGAGCGCGTCGCTCGAGCCGAGATCGTCCGCGCGCATCAACGCATACAGGTACAGCGCCATGCCGTCCGCAGCGGCTCAGCGGCCTCGCGGCCTGGAGCCCGACGAGGCGCGCCGGGGGCGTGCCTCAGAGTCGCCGGAGGTGCGGCGCGGGCGCGACTCAGCGTCGGCGGAGCTGCGGCGCGGGCGCGACTCAGCGTCGCCGGAGCTGCGCCGGCTCGACGAGCTCCTCTCCTCCTCCTCTTCCTCTTCGTCGCCGCCACCAAACAGCGCGTCCTTGGCGCCCTCGAGCATCCCCTTGGTCTTCCCACTGGCGCCTCCCTCGCTCATGCTGCTGACCATCTCGGGGAGGGTCTGCTGGCTGCCGACCTGCGTCAGGTCCAGCCGGTTAACCGCTTCGGCGAAGTGCAGATAGGTGTCCACGCTCGCGATGACAATGCGCGCGTCGATCGTCAACAACTCAATCCCGACCAGTGCAACGCGGACGAACACATCGATAACGATCCCCTTGTCGAGGATCACGTCGAGCACGTCAGCGAGACCGCTGGGGCTGGAGTGCCTCTGGACGACACTCATCGGTTGGGGTTGTTGTGCAACCGCCATTTACTCCTCCTTGCTTCGGTTTCGTGACTCTTCGTCATGCCGCTTCACGACGTCCCTCGCTTTGAGCGCATGAAGTTAGCGACTCCTCAAACGCGTCCACTCGTTGTAGACGGAACGCAAGGAATCGCCCGCGGCGCGGGCGCCGCAAGTCCGCCTTTGGCACCGTAATGGTCCACAGCTCCACATGGCGTGAGTGGATCGGGGGAGGACAAGGATCGCGAAGGATCTTCAAGACAGCCTCGCGGCCCTGCGCGGCCGGTCGTTCGTGATGCGGCTACCCCCCAGATGGCGCCGGAAACGTTGAGGTGAGATGAACCGCGGGCGTTCTTAGTCTGCAGAAGATTGCCTGCAGAGGATTGCCGCCGGCCCCTCAGACGCCGGTCTTGTGGAGCTCGCGGTAGAGCTCTCGCGCGAGCTTCCCCGGCATCCCGGGGACCGCCGCGAGCTCCTCGCGCGAGGCGGCAAGCACGGCGTCGGGAGAGCCGAAATGGGAAAGCAACGCGCGTTTGCGGACCGGTCCGACGCCGGGAAGGCCGTCAAGAATCGAGGCGGTCATCGCGCGGTCGCGCCTGATCCGGTGGTGGGTGATCGCGAATCGATGCGCCTCGTCGCGGATGCGCTGGAGCAGTTGCAGTTCGGTGGTGTCGTGGGGAAGCCGTAGCGGCCGGGGCCGGTCGGGGGTATGGACCTCCTCGATGCGCTTGGCGAGCGAGACGATCGCCACGCCGCGGTCGCGGAAGCCTTGCAGCGCGCGCAAGCCCGCTGATAGCTGACCCTTGCCGCCGTCGATCACGATCAGGTTGGGCAGCGCGGCGAAGCTCGGGTCGTGGTCCTTGTCGTGGGGCGAGATGTCGTGCTGGCGCTCAAAGCGCGCCAGCCGCCGCGACAGCACCTCCCCCATGGCGGCGAAATCGTCCGGCCGGCCAATTGTGCCGGCGCCGTTCTCGTCCTTCCCGGTGAAGATCTTGAAGCGCCGGTAGTCCGAGCGCTTGGGTGCGCCACCCTCGAAGACCACCATCGAAGCGACGGTATTCGTCCCCATCAGGGTGGAGATGTCGAAGCACTCGATCCGCATCGGGATCGTGTCCAGGCCCAGAGCTCGCTGCAGTCCGTCAAGCGATTCCACGCGCTGCTGACGCCGGCGCTCTGAGCGCAGCCGCTCCTGGTCCAGCGCGAGCCGCGCGTTCCGGGACGCCAGCTCCAGGATGCGTCGCTTGTCGCCGCGCTCCGGCGCGCGGATCTCGACCGGGCCGTCGCGCCGCTGGGACAGCGCTCGCGCGAGCGCATCGGTGTCCTCGAGCTCCTCCTGCACCGCGAGCAGTGGGGGGATCGACATCGCGCTCGCGTAGTACTGCAGGATGAAGGCCTCGGCGACCTCGCCCACGCCGCCGCCGGCGGCATTGTCCAGGTAGAAGCTCTGGCGGTCGGACAGCACGCCGTCGCGTACCTGGAAAACCTGCGCGTTGGCCTCGCCGTGCTCCACCGCTACGGCCACCGCGTCCAGCGTGCCGGTGGCCTCGTTGGCGACCCGCTGGCGCTCCAGCAGGGAGCGCACCGCCCGCAACCTGTTGCGCTCTCGGGCCGCGTCCTCGAAGCGCTGCTCGTCGGCGGCGGCGCGCATCTCCCGCTCGAGCTTGCGCTCGATCTCTCGGTAGTGGCCGGAGAGAAATGACATAACGCCGTCGATCCCCTGGCGGTAGTGCTCCCGGCTGACATAACCGACGCAGGGCGCCTCGCAGCGCTTGATGTAGTAGTCGAGGCAGGGGGAACCGCTGCGCCGCCCAGGCTCGGGGCCATCGCAGGTGCGGAACATGAATACCTTGCCCAGCACCTCGAGCGTGGCGCGGACGCGCTTGGCGTTGCTGTACGGGCCGAAATAGGCGCGGTCGCGGCGGTGACGCTCGCGCGTGAAGTAGACGCGCGGAAAATTCTCGTCGAGCGAGATCGCGATGTACGGATACGACTTGTCGTCGCGCAAGCGGATGTTGAAGCGCGGCTTGTACTGCTTGATGAAGTTCTGCTCGGCCAGCAGCGCCTCGGACTCGGTGTGCACGACCAGCGCCTCCACGCGGTCGATCGCGTCGACCAGGTCGCGTCCGCCGCGGGTGCTGGGATTGGAGAAGTGGGAGGCGACGCGCTTGCGGATCGACTTGGCCTTTCCCACGTACAGCACCCTGCCGCGCGCGTCGCGGAACAGGTATACGCCCGGTTCGTCGGGCAGCTCACGGCGCCTGTCGGCGGCAACTATCGACACGGTTCGAGGATAGGCGCGGCTGGTGACCGGCTCTCAGCGAACCGGTCACCAATCGAAGACCCGATCAGGCCAGATCGAAGCGATCCAGGCTCATGACCTTGTCCCAAGCGGCGGCGAAGTCACGCACGAAGGCGTCCTGTCCGTCTGCACACGCGTAGACCTCCGCGATCGCGCGGAGCTGAGAGTTGGAGCCGAAGACCAGATCGACGGCCGTGGCGGTCCACTTGCGCTCGCCGCTGGCGCGGTCGCGGCCCTCGTACACCTGCGTGGACGAGCCATTCCCGGACGCGCCGGACGCCTGCCAGTCGATCCCCATGTCGAGCAGGTTCACGAAGAAATCGTTGCTCAGCGTCTCGGGCCGGTCGGTGAGCACACCGAGCTGCGATCGCTTGTAGTTGGCGTTCAGCGCGCGCATGCCGCCGACGAGCACCGCCATCTCCGGAGCGGTCAGCGCGAGCAGGTTGGCCCGCTCGACCAGCAGGGTCTCGGGCGACAGGACCTGCGAGGCCTGGACGTAGTTGCGGAAGCCGTCGAACGTCGGCTCCAGCACGGCGAACGAATCCACGTCGGTCTGCTCTTGTGAGGCGTCGGTGCGCCCCGGCGCGAAGGGGACCGTCACGTCGTGGCCGGCCTTCTTCGCCGCCTCCTCGACGGCAGCGCACCCTCCGAGGACGATCAGGTCGGCGAGCGAGACCTTCTTGCCGTCGGACCGCGAGTCGTTCCACCTTTGTTGGATGCCGTCCAATACCTCCAGCACCTTCGCCAGCTCGGGCGGGTTGTTGACCTCCCAGTCCTTCTGCGGCGCAAGGCGGACCCGGGCGCCGTTGGCCCCACCGCGCTTGTCGGTGCCCCGGAAGCTGGCGGCCGCGGCCCAAGCCGTGCTCACCAATTCGGGGATGGAAAGCCCCGATGCGAGGATCTCGGCCTTGAGCGCAGCCACGTCCTGCTGCTCGATCAAGGGATGATCGACCGCGGGAACGGGGTCTTGCCACAGCTGCGTCTCGGGAACCCACGGGCCGAGGTAGCGCGACACCGGTCCCATGTCCCGGTGCAGCAGCTTGTACCAGGCCTTGGCGAACGCGTCTGCGAGCTCGTCGGGGTGCTCGTAGAAGCGCTTCGCGATCGGCCCGTAGATCGGGTCGACCTTGAGCGCGATGTCCGTGGTGAGCATCATCGGCGCGTGCCGCTTCGACGGGTCGTGAGCATCGGGGACGGTGCCCTGAGCCTCGGCATCCTTGGGCGTCCACTGGTGCGCGCCCGCGGGGCTCTTTGTCAGCTCCCAGTCGTACCTGAACAGGTTCTCGAGGAACCCGTTGTCCCACTTGATCGGCTCTTTCGTCCAGGCACCCTCGAGCCCGCTGGTGAGCGCATCGCCGCCGGCACCGCTGCCGACGCTGTTCTTCCAGCCGAGCCCTTGCTGCTCGATCGGGGCGGCCTCTGGTTCCGGGCCGATGTGCTTCGGGTCCACCGCGCCGTGAGTCTTACCGAAAGTATGGCCGCCGACGATCAGAGCGAGCGTCTCCTCATCGTTCATCGCCATACGGGCGAAGGTCTCGCGGATGTCCTTGGCGGCCGCTACCGGATCGGGATTGCCGTTGGGCCCTTCAGGGTTCACGTAGATGAGACCCATCTGCACCGCTGCGAAAGGCTTGCCGAGCTCCCTGTCGCCGCTGTAGCGCTCATCGCCGAGCCAGGCGTCCTCGGATCCCCAGAAGATCTCCTCCGGTTCGAAGATGTCCTCGCGCCCGAAACCGAAGCCGAATGTCTTGAACCCCATCGACTCATACGCGCAGTTGCCGGCGAAGATGATCAGATCGGCCCAGGAGAGCGTTCGGCCGTATTTCTGCTTGATCGGCCAGAGCAGCCGGCGCGCCTTGTCGAGGCTCGCGTTGTCCGGCCAGCTGTTGAGGGGGGCGAAGCGCTGAGCGCCGGTGCCTCCGCCGCCACGGCCGTCGGCGATGCGGTAGGTGCCCGCGGCGTGCCACGACATGCGAATGAAGAGCGGCCCGTAATGGCCGTAATCGGCCGGCCACCAATCCTGGGAGCTCGTCATCACCTCGAAGATGTCTCGCTTCAACGCCTCGAGATCGAGCTTCTCGAACTCCTCCGTGTAGTCGAAGCCCTCGCCGAGCGGGGTCGGCTGCGGGGAGTTGTGGTGAAGGACATGGAGGTCCGGTTGATTCGGCCACCAATCCCGGTTTGTCCTGGGGCGGGTCTGCTCCGGCGTCGGAGACGGGATCGCAGGATTCTCGGTCTCGCTGAAGGTGTCCGACATGTCGCTCCTCCTACTCGCTCGCTGTTCCGCGTTGATGTTCGTTTGTTTCTGCTGTGGCCGCCACGCATTGAGGGCACCGGCCCCAATAGATGACCTCCGCCTCGTTGATCTCGTAGCCGGCGTCATCGACCGCCGTCAGGCACGGAGCATCGCCAACCGCACAATCGACGTCGACCATCTGGCCGCAGACGCGGCAGATCAGATGGTGGTGGTTATCGCCCACCCGGGTCTCGTAGCGCGCCGGCGACCCGGCGGGCCGAATCCGGCGGATGATCCCCGTCTCGGTCAGCACTCCCAGGGCGTCGTACACGGCTTGAAGCGAGACCGCCCCGATCCCCGCCCGGACGTCCGCCTCGACGTCGGCCGCGGTGCCGTGTGGCCGCTCCGCCACCGCCCGCAGCACGGCCAGCCGCTGGGCGGTCACCTGCACTCCACGGCCGCGAAGAAGCGTGGCGTTATCGATCGAGGCCTCCATTGCGAGGACCACAGCCTACCTGCAATTCTGGAGCAAATCCAGTATTTGATGCGTTCCGGTCTAGCCCCGCCGCCTGCCTCACTCTGAAGCCACCGTCGCCCTCCCGAGTCTCGAAGAAAAAGCGACACATGCCGTCGCTTTTTCCTGCAACCCCTGCTGGGCGCGCGAGGTCTAGTGGTACCGGCGCGCCGACCACACCACCGCGAAGGCGGCGTACGCCGCGGCGATCAGGAGCAGCAGCCACACGACGCGCCCGGCCGTGGTGGTGAACAGACGCGAGGTAGCGGTCAACGTAAGCACGACCAGCCCGATCGAGGCGTACAGGACCGCGCGGCGCCTGTCGCCTAGGTCGTACAGATCCATCCGGCGCTGGCGATAAGAGACGTAGCCGAACCACCCGATCACCGCGAGGAACAGGAGCGAGACCGCCTGGAGGGCGAACGAGGCTCCGCTTCCGCCTCCCGGCACGAGCACGACCAGGGCGGCGATCGCAAGCACAATCGCGACGTTGCGGGCAGCGAGGAGCACCGGTCCCAGATTAGCCGCCCCGCGCCCGCATGTACTCAGTCCAGCCGCCCGTGTAGTTGCGCAACGCCGCGTCTTCGATCGCGACCGTGCGGGTGCCGACGGCGTCCAGCAGCGCGCGGTCGTGCGATACCAGCAGGATCGCGCCTGGGAACGCCCGCAGCGCCTCCTCCAGCGCCTCGCGGCTGGCCAGATCGAGGTGGTTGGTGGGCTCGTCTAGGACGAGCACATTGGCCCCCGAGCTGACCAGGATCGCCAGGGCGAGGCGGCGGCGCTCTCCGCCCGACAGCCCGGAGAGCGGCTTCTCAGCCTCCTCGCCGGAGAACAGGAACCGGCCGAGCAGCGCCCGCGCCTTGCCCGGCGTGAGCCCGCTCGCTCGCTGGGCGGCTTCGAGCACGGTCCGGGCGTCGCCTGCAGGCAGCTCGTCGTGTTGGGAGAGAAAGCCGATCGCGACGTTATGCCCGGTCCGCAGCTTGCCTTCCACGAGAGGCCCGCCATTGCTGCGCGCGTCGCCCGCCAGCGCCCGTCGCCCGGCGAGAGTCTCGATCAGCGTGGTCTTGCCGGCGCCGTTGGGCCCAACTAGCGAAACGTGCTCGCCCCGCTCGAGCCACAGCTCAGCCTCGTCCAGCAGCACGCGCCCGTCCACCTCGATATGACCGTCGAGCAGCTCGAACACCACTCGGCCGCTGCGCTTCGGCTGGGCGAACTCGAACTGCAGCTCACGGCTTTTCGAATTGGTCGACTTCGTCGCGCGAGAGAGTTTGTCCAGCTTGCGCGCCCGGGACTTGGCCTGCCGCGCGCGAGTGCCGGCGCGAAAGCGGGTCACGAACCGCTCCAGCCGCTCGACCTCGGCCTGTTCCCGTTCGCCGGCGCGGCCGAGCGCCAGCTCGCGCATGGCCTTCTCGCGCCGCCATGCGTGCCAAGAGCCCGGGAAGAACTTGCCGCGGCCGCCCTCCAGTTCCAGCACGGAGGTGGCCACGGCCTCCAGAAACCAGCGATCGTGAGCCACGAGCACCACTGCGGCATCGAGCGTGAGCAGGGCCTGCTCCAGCCACTCGAGCGCGTCCACGTCGAGATGATTGGTGGGCTCATCGAGCAGCAGCAGGTCGGGGTCGCCGGCGAGCGCACGGGCGAGCGACGCGCGCGTCTGCTCGCCTCCTGAGAATGTGCTGAGCGGCCGGTCCAGATCCACCTCGGGGCCGAAGCCAAGGCCCGGCAGTGCGCCCAGGGCGCGCTCCCGCCAGCCGTATCCGCCGGCGTGTTCGAGCCGGGCCTGCGCGTCCGCGTAGCGACTGAGAGTCGCACGATCATGCTCGCCTGCGGCCATTCGCTGCTCCAGCCGGGCGAGCTCCGCCTCGATCTCCGCCAGCTCGCGCGCGCCCGAGAGAACGTATTCGCGCAGGCGTGTATCCACGCTCGAGTCGGGTGGTCTCTGATCTGCGAGCGCGACCCTGACGTCTTTGCCCAGCACGAGCTCGCCCCCATCGAGCGAGAGCTCGCCGGCCAGCATGCGCAGCAGCGTCGTCTTGCCGGCGCCGTTGGGCGCGGCGAGCGCCATCCTGTCGGCGCGCTCCAGCTTGAACGAGACGCCGCGCAGCAGGGGCCGCCCGGCCATCTCCTTGATGAGGTTTGATGCGATTACCACCGCCACGAGTAGCGATGGTAGGCGCGGGCCTAGGATGGAGGCGATGCGTCGCAGAAGCTCGCCCCCCGTCCCGCCGTTCGAGCCACCGCCCGCCCGGACCCTCCGTATCGCCGGAGTCGGCGAGCTGTTTCTACGTGATACCGGGGGTGACGGGCCCCCTGTGATGCTCCTGCACGGTTGGACCGCAAGCGCAGACCTCAACTGGTGGGGCACCTACCGAGACCTTCAGGAGGCTGGATATCGGGTGCTGGCGATCGATCACCGCGGCCACGGGCGGGGTTTGCGCACGTATGAGCCGTTCAGCCTCCTCGGGTGCGCGGGCGATGCTGCGGCCGCGCTCGAGGCCCTCGGTTGCATCCCGGCCGTAGTCGTCGGCTACTCGATGGGCGGCGCGATCGCCCAGCTGCTCGCCAGGGAGCATCCATCGGCGCTGTCGGGGCTCGTTCTCAGCGGGACGGCTCAGCACTGGCAGGACCCGCGGCTGCGCCACTACTGGCGGACGATGATGCCGATGAGCCTGGCACTGGCGGTCGCACCCAGGGCCAGCTGGCGCTGGGGGCTGCGCTACGTGGGGTTGCGGGAGTCGCCGCGCAGCGCTTGGGTGCTCGCGGAACTGATGCGGCATTCCGCCACGGACATCGCCGAGGCGGGACGCGAGCTCGGACGCTTCGATTCCCGCTCGTGGCTGTCGCGAATCGAGTTGCCCTGCGCGGTCGTCCTCACCAGCAGAGACCACGCAGTGCCTCCCGGCAAGCAGCGGGAGCTTGCGGCGGCGCTGAGCGCGCGGGTCTTCGAGGCCCCGATCGATCACATCGAGATAACCACGCGCGCTGAGCTCTATAACCCGGCGCTGCTCGAGGCGATCGCCGCGGTGCGGGACGCTGGCGACGGCAGCCGGCGCACCATGCAGACGTCAACGGCAGCCGCCCACCGACCTGAGGCGTCGGACGGCGAATGGACGGACTCTGAAGCGGATGCCGTGAGGTACGCTTAGCGTCTGATGCGCACAGCGAGAGTGATCGCCGCACTGAGCGCCTCGGTGGCTGCCCTGCTGTTCGCGGCGCCTGCCGCGCTCGCGGATGCCGGTCAGGGGTTGTTCGGCGAGACCAGCGATCCGGTCATCACGACCGTGATGTTCATGACGATCGCGTTTTTCGCCGTGCTCGTGACCGTGCTGACGATCATCCAGTCGCGTCTCGACAAGCGCAAGCACGCCCGGATGGACGCCCGAAAGCGCCGCGCCTCGAACGCCGATTGGCGCGGCGGCTGGTAGCGGCAATCCGTGGGAGAAATTTCGGCCTAGCGGGTAGTCGGAAAGCATGACTGCCCTCAGCGATCCCGACGTCCGCGAGCTGCTCGAGCAGCCCAACTACGCCATCGTCTCGACCCACGACAAGACGGGCTCGATTCATTCGACGATCATCTGGATCTCGCAGGAGGACGACGCCACCGTGGCGATCAACAGTTCCATTGGTCGCCTGTGGCCCACCAACCTCCAGCGAGACCCCCAGGTCACCCTGATCGTGTATGAGGCGAACAACCCCTACAACTTCGTCGAGATCCGTGGCCATGCCCAAGGAACGACCGAGGACGCCGACGCGCACATCGATCGCCTCGCCAAGAAGTACATCGGTCAGGACGAATATCCCTATCGGCAACCGGGCGAGCAGCGGATCAAGTTCGTGGTCACTCCTGAGCACGTGCGCCACGTCAGGCAATAGGAGCAGATCAAGCTCAAGCCGCCCAGCGCGGCTGCCGAGCCGCCGCGACTTGCCGAGCAGCCTCCGGCGCGCTTCGCCGCGCCGGGGACTCACGTGAAACGCCGGGCCACCATCCTGGAGGAGGACCCGGGGCTGGCCGAGGCGCTAAGGGGGCACCGGCTCGCGGCCGCGACCCGCGACTGCGTGGCCGAAACCATCAGGGTGCCTCGCGGCTCCTGGTCGCCGGGTGACGACCTGGAGGGATTCCACGCCGGGATCGGCCTGCTGGTGCTCGACGGCCTGTTGGTTCGCCGCGTCTGCGTGGCGACCCGGTTCGGTGCCGAGCTGCTCGGCGAAGGCGACGTCCTGCGCCCCTGGCAGCGCGAGGACGTGGCCACCACGTTGCCGCGCAGCGGCGGCTGGCGCGCGCTTGCCCCCTGCCGCCTCGCGCTCCTGGATTCACACTTCGCGGTCCGCGCCGGCCGCTATCCGGAGGTGATCTCGGCGCTGTTCGCGCGCGTCTTGCGCCGCTCGCGCATGCTCGCTGTGAACATCGCCATCGTTCACCACCCTCGAGTCGACATCCGCGTGCAGATGCTGTTGTGGGAGCTGGCGGATCGCTGGGGGACCGTTCATCCCGAGGGCGTGCGCGTGCCGCTGCGCCTCACGCACGCGGTGCTCGCCGACCTGGTCGCCGCGCAACGTCAAACCGTCAGCAAGGCCATCAGTGAGCTGGCCGCGCGCGGATCGGTGCTCTGGACCGGAGACGCCTGGTTGCTGGCGGGCGGGCCGCCCGCCGAGCTCGACGACGTCGGCTCGGTACTGGTCGCCGGGGCCATGTAGAGCTGCGCCTCGCCCGAACCGCGTAGAGCTGCGCTTCGCCGGGGCCATGTAGAGCAGCGCATTGCCGGGCCCCCATCCTGGCTTTTTACGTAAACGTAAATTTGCTAGGCTGCCGCATTGTGACAGCGACACGACAGAGCCCCGCCGCGCGCCTACGCCTCCACCTCCATGCCAACCCCGAGCACTACAAGTGGGTGGCGCTGTCGAACACCACGCTGGGGATCCTGATGGCCACGGTCAACTCGTCGATCGTGATCATCGCGCTGCCCGCGATCTTCCGCGGCATTCACCTGAACCCCCTCGTTTCGTCCAACACCAGCTATCTGCTGTGGATGTTGCTCGGTTTCCTGGTCGTGGGCGCGGTCCTGGTGGTGAGCCTGGGGCGAGTGGGCGACATGTTCGGTCGAGTGCGCATGTACAACCTCGGCTTCGCCGTCTTCACGGTCGGCTGCGTGCTCCTGTCGGTGACGTGGCTGCAGGGCTCGGCCGGCGCCATGTGGATGATCGTGATGCGAATCGTCCAGGGGATCGGCGCCGCCTTCCTGTTCGCCAACTCCTCCGCGATCCTGACCGACGCCTTCCCCGCCAACGAGCGAGGGCTCGCGCTCGGCATCAACATGGTCGCCGCGATCGCCGGCTCCTTCGTTGGCCTCGTACTGGGCGGGGTCCTCGCCCCGGTGGCCTGGCGGCTGGTCTTCCTGGTGTCGGTCCCGATCGGCATCTTCGGCACGGTCTGGGCCTATCTCATGCTCGAGGAGCGCGGAATCAAGTCACCGTCGAAGATCGACTGGTGGGGCAACCTGACCTTCGCTGTCGGTCTGATTGCGGTCCTAGTCGGCATCACCTACGGCATCCTCCCCTACGGCGGGCACACCATGGGCTGGACCAATCCCGAGGTCATCGCCGAGCTCGGGGGCGGGCTGCTGGTCCTAGGGCTGTTCGTGATCATCGAGCGGCGCGTGGCCGCGCCCATGTTCAAGCTGCCGTTGTTCCGCATCCGGGCCTTCAGCATGGGGGCCGTCGCCACGCTGCTCTCCGCGCTCGCCCGCGGCGGTCTGATGTTCATGCTGATCATCTGGCTTCAGGGGATCTGGTTGCCGGAGCACGGTTACAGCTACTCCACCACCCCCCTCTGGGCCGGCATCTACATGTTGCCCCTGTCTGTCGGCTTCCTGATCGCCGGACCCTTCGCCGGCCGGCTGGCCGATCACTTCGGTGCACGGCCCTTCACCACCGGGGGCATGATCCTCGCCGCCGGTTCGTTCCTGCTCTTGATCTCCCTGCCCGTCACCTTCGCCTACTGGGCCTTCGCGCTGGTGATCTTCCTCAATGGGTTCGCCATGGGGCTGTTCGCGGCGCCCAACCAGACCGGCATCATGAACAGCCTCCCGCCCGATCAGCGCGGCGCCGGTGCCGGGATGGCCGCCACCTTCATGAACTCCGCGATGGTGCTCTCGATCGGCATCTTCTTCACGCTGATCATCATCGGCCTGGCCTCGTCCCTGCCGGGCGTGCTCTATCACGGTCTGTCCGCGCATGGAGTGCCCTCCACCTATGCCGCCAAGGTGGCCCATCTGCCGCCCGTCGGCAGCCTCTTTGCGGCATTCCTGGGCTACAACCCGATCGGCACGATGTTGCACCCGGTGCTCGGGCACATGTCGCACGCCAAGGCCGCCTTCCTCACGGGCCATCGCTTTTTCCCATCGCTAGTGGCGCACCCGTTCGCCTCCGGGATTCACGAGGCTTTCTACTTCGCCGCTGGTTGCTGCGTCGTGGCCGCCATCGCCTCGTGGCTCCGCGGCAAGAAGTACGTGCACGTGTCGGAGTCAGTCGCGCCCGAGTCGGTCGCGCCTCCCGCCCCCACCGGTCCGGCCGCCACCGAGCAGGCGCGCGCCGCCTAACGGCGTTCGCGGGCACCGCCGCTCCGTCATGCTGTGGGCATGACGTCCACGGCGAGCGCCTGGCATCGCAGTCACACGTTCGACCATCGCCAGTTCCCGACGGCCCGGACATTGGCCGAGCGGTTGCACGGCGAGAAGACGGTCTCGGTCTCCGTGTGCGTGCCCGCGCGCAATGAGGAGCGCACCATCGGTGGCATCCTCGCGGGCCTGACTGAGCTATGCGAGGCCGGTCTGGTGGACCAGATCGCCGTGATTGACGGCTCCACAGACCGCACCGCCGAGATCGCGCGCGCGAAGGGAGCGGAGGTGTATCCCCAAGATGAGCTGGCGCCTGAGCTCGGGCCGGTGCTGGGCAAGGGAGACGCGCTGTGGCGCGGGCTTTCAGTTTTGCGCGGAGAGATCGTCTGCTTCGTCGATGCCGACTCCGAGGGCTTCGGGCCGCATTTCGTCACCGGGCTCGTCGGGCCGTTGCTCCAGGACGAGCAGCTCGCCTTCGTCAAGGCCTTCTATCGGCGCCCCTTTCGCCTCGGGGAGCTCACCCTCCCAAACGAGGGTGGGCGCGTCACCGAGCTGACCGCACGGCCCCTGCTGAACCTCTTCTATCCCGAGCTCGCGGGCTTCGAACAGCCACTCGCGGGAGAGGTAGCCGCTCGCCGCTCGCTGCTCGAGCAGCTCCCGTTCGTGACCGGATACGGCGTCGAGATTGCGCTGCTGATTGACGCCTTTGCGGCGGTCGGACTTGACTCCCTGGCCCAGGTGAATCTCGACCTGCGTCAGAACGCCCACCAGCCGCTGCGTGAGCTCACCGCGATGGCGTCAGCGGTACTGCGGGCGGTGGCCTTGCGGCTAGAACGCGACGGCCGCCTGCGAGGGCCTCTGCCGTCGGAGCTATTGGTGCCGCGGGAGGGAGGACCCGATCCCGTTTCGATCCCGGTGATCGAGCGGCCGCCGCTCGCCAAGGCACGCGCGGTGGCCTGAGGCGGAGGACGCGGGAGGCGCCTCGGTCGCGCCTTCGGGCCACGGTGGCGGGGGCGGTCAACGGCGGCGGCGCCCGCGGGCTGCTGCTCGAGCGCCTCTATGCGGCACGACGCGCGGGTAGCGCCGGCGCCCGAGGTCGAGGCCAGCAAGTCTGGGCGATGACCCCCAAAAACCTGAAGTTATCTCCCAGACGGACGGAGCTCCTGCCCCCGGCGGCGTACTGCCTGGAGGTCGTCCGGCGTGTCGACATCGGCCCCCAGGCCCAGACGACCGCACTCGATCGTCATCCCCCCGTGCAGCAACTCTTGGCCGCCTCGATCGCCGCGCAGGCCGCCGAGGGCCCGCAGCTGTTCCGGGCCGAGCACCACGGGATGACCCGGCTGGCCGCGGTATGTCGCGCGGGCGCCCGGCGGGGCGTCCAGGAACCTCGCGATCAGCTCCGGCGTGATCAGGGGCTCGTCACCGAGCGTCACTATCACCCGCTCCGCATCCCTCAATGCGCCGGCTCCGCACCGCAGCGAGGCGGACAATCCCTTCCGCCAGTGGGAGCAGACGACCGGTTCGGCTCGCATGAAATCGACGGCGTCGAGGATCGTCCGGGCGTGAGCACCGAGCACCACAACCACGCGCGCAAGTGCGGGCACGGCGCACTGCGCGGCGATTGCATGCTCGAGCAGCGGGCGGCCGTCAAGTTCGGCGAGGAGCTTTGGCGAGCTGCCGTAGCGGCTGCCGGCGCCGGCGGCCAGGATCAGCCCGCCGGTCTTCACCGATACCGCGAGCGGCGGCCCAGTCGGTAGCCCACCACCAGGCCGGCGAGCGCCAGCGCGCCGCCCGCCGCGAGCTGCGCGCGGGGCTCTGCGAGGCGACCCGCGAGCACGCTCTTGGCGAGCTGGCCGGCGTCTAGTGCCCCCGCGGACGGAGGGGGCGGCGGCCCCGGCGGAGGCGAAGGAGGCGGCGCGGAAGGAGACGGAGGGGGCGGCCCAGGAGCGGACGGCGGCGGCGGCCCAGGAGCGGACGGAGGGGGCGGCGGCCCGGGGGAAGATGGAGGCGCGTCCTCACCCCTCTGCGCGCGGGGCTCTTCGCCGGCGCGCTCGCCGGCGCCATCTCCCGACGACAGCATGCGCGCGAGGTTCTCCGCAAACTCGGACACGAGCGCCTGCGAGACGTCCGCGATCACGCCTCTGCCCATGGCCGCGGCGCGGCCACTCAGCCTGAGATCGGTGCCCATGCTCGCCCGCGTGCCGCCGTCTTCCTCGGCGAGCTCGATCTGGACGGTCGCGTTCGCGGTGCCCTGACCGCGGCTCTCGCGCGCCTGGACCCGCATCGACGCCGTCATCGCGGTGTCGTCGCGGTCGGTGATCTCGGCCTGTCCGCGATATGTCATCGACATCGGTCCGACCTTCACCCGGATCTGCACCTTGAACGCCTCATCGGAGGTCTTCTCGGTGACCTCGGCCCCAGGCATGCACGGCGCGACCCGCTCGAAGTCCATCATCGTCTTCCACACCGTTGCCGGGGCTGCCTCGACCACAAAGCTGTTCTCGAAGTTCACGCGGTCACCTCGTGGATCCGGCCGCGAGCCTCCGAGAGCCGCCCCCCATCGTGCCCGTGACTGGCAGCGATGATTTCCGCGAGCACCGACAGCGCCGTCTCCCCAGGGGTCACGCCTCCGAGGTCGAGACCCAGTGGGGCGGCCAGGCGTCCAAGCTCCTCGTCGCCGAGGCCCAGGGCCAGCAGGCGCTCGCGGCGGCGCTCCTGCGCTCGGCGAGACCCCATGGCGCCCACAAAACGGGCGGGGGAGCGCAACGCGATTTCGAGCGCGGCATCGTCGAGCTTGGGGTCGTGCGTGAGCACCACGATCGAAGTCGCGGGGTCAATGCCCCCCAGAGTCGCGAAAGCTTCATCGGGCCACGCCGCGATGACCTGGTCCGCGTCTGGGAACCGTTCAGGCCGGGCGAAACGGGCGCGCGGGTCCACAACATAGGGGCGCAAGCCGGCCGTGCGCGCGAGGGTGCAAAGCGGCCTCGCGATGTCCACCGCCCCGAACACGATCAGCCGCGGGGCGGGCGCGGTGACATCGAAGAAGAGGGCTCCGCGACGCTCTGAGCGCTCGGTCCACAGCAGCTCGGCCGCGGTGCGCGCCGCCTCGTCGTCAAGCTCGGGCGAGCCCAGCGAGCCCGAGCGCGCCCCGTCGGCCTCAACCAGCAGCTTCGCGCCCGGAGCGGGACCCTCGAGCATGGTCACAGCGGTCGCGCGGCCTCCGGTACGCGCGATCTCCTCGAAGCGGCCGGGCTCGTAGCGCTCGATCCACACGTCGATCTCACCCCCGCATGGGAG
This sequence comes from uncultured Solirubrobacterales bacterium, assembly GCA_963808655.1. GTDB lineage: Bacteria > Actinomycetota > Thermoleophilia > Solirubrobacterales > Solirubrobacteraceae > Palsa-465. The sequence goes on along the minus strand of CAWEGZ010000013.1, from coordinate 36,428 downwards.
GCCCACCTCCCAGGCATCGGCGTCGGCGATGCCGAAGCTCTCGAGTTGGGGCGGCGCGCCCTCGAGCACGTTGTGTGCGATCTCGACCACAGCCCCTTCGACACAACCGCCGGACACTCCACCCGCGATCTCGCCACGCTCGCTGACCGCCATCTTCGCGCCGGGCGGCCGCGGGGCCGAGCGCCGGGCGGCCACGACCGTCGCCAGCGCGACGGACTCACCGTGGGCCGCCCACTCAGAAAGCTCTCTCAAAACCTCTCTCAAAACTTCTCCAAACCTTTGGCCACCGGCAGACGATGTCCCGTTTCGTTCGAGGGGTGAACGGAGGCGGACATCGTTTCCGATTTGAGCCTTTCTCGCGTCACATCTCCTCAAGCAGCGCAGCGAGCTGCTCCAGAGAGGCTAGAGAGTTGCCGGGCAAGAGCCGGTCGGTGTGAGGGATTGCCGCCTGCATTCCCCGCGTGAGCGGCTCGTAGGTGGGATGGGCCGCGAGCGGGTTCAGCCACACCAGCCTGTGCGCGGTCCGCCGCAGGCGCCCCATCTCCGCCGCGAGCAGCTCCGGGTCGCCGCGGTCCCAGCCGTCCGAGAGCACGACCACCAGCGATCCGCGTCCCAAGCGCCGGCCATGCGCGCGGTTGAGCTCCGCCAGCGCGGCGCCGATCCGGGTGCCCCCCGCGATATCGAGCACAGCGGCGCTCGCGCGCGCGAGCGCCAGGTCCGGGTCGCGACCGCCCAGCTCCTGGGTGATGCGCGTGAGCCGCGTCCCAAAGACGAACGCCTCGACCCGCCGCCGCGCCACGACGCAGGCATGCAGGTACTGCAGCAGCATGCGGGCATACGGCGCCATCGAGCCCGATACGTCGCACACCAGCACGAGCTGACGAGCGCGCAGCGACGGCGCCCGCCAGCTGCGCCGCAGCGGCTCGCCTCCGGTCCGCAGCGACGCCCGCACGATCTGCCTCAGGTCGGGGGCGTGGCTGCGCCGCCGCGTCGCGCGCGTCCGGCGGGAGCGCCGCATGGGCCCGCGTCGCGCGAGGCGCGTGATCAGCTCCCGCGCCAACGCAAGCTCGCGCTCGTCATAGTGCGCGAAGTCCTTGTGGCGCAACAGCTCGACCTCGCTCCAGGCAGCGGGGACGGCGTCAGCCGAGTCGCGTGGGGGCGCCCGCAGGGGCGCGCCCGGGACGGCCGCGTGCGGCAGTGCGGTGCGCTCGATCTCGCCGAGCTCGCTGAGTGGGTTTGGTCGATCGGGCTCGAGTAGAGCGGGACCGAATGTCTGCTCGAACGCGAACTCGAAGCGCTCGAGGTCGGCGTGGGTGGAGCAGAGCACCGTCCGTAAGGCGAGCCGCGCATCCTCCCGTGATGCGCAGTCGACCGCCTCTAGCGCCCGCACCGACGCCAGCAGCTCCCCGACCCCTGCCCGGCCGCCCTGTCCCCGGAATGTGGCGAGCAGCGACCCCAGGGGGCCGACGACGGCCTCAGACACCCTCGAGCACTTTCCGCTCGCGGACGCGGACAAGATCCTCGTGGACCTTGAGCACTGCGCCGAGCGTGTCCTCGAGTAGCGGGGCCGAGTCGAGCGCGAGCAGCGCCCGCGCCCACACGATCGTCTCCCCGACGCCCGGCAGCTTGTAGAGATCCTGTTGCTCGCGCAGCCGCGCCACGCCCTCCACCACGCGCCCGGCGATCGCCTCAGGGACTCCGGGCACGCGCACGCGCACGATCTCGCGCTCGCGTTCGGGCGTGGGGTACTCGATCCAGTGGTAGAGGCAGCGCCGCTTCAAGGCGTCGTGGAGCTCACGCGTGCGATTCGAGGTCAAGAACACGAGCGGCGGACTTGCCGCGGCAATCGTGCCGAGCTCGGGGATCGTGACCTGGAAATCGGATAGGAGCTCGAGCAGGAAGGCCTCGAACTCGTCGTCGGCGCGATCGATCTCGTCGATCAGGACCACAACCGGCTCGTCCGCTCGTGCCTCGAGCGCCTCGAGCAGCGGCCGGCGCAACAGAAAGCGGCGCGAGAACAGCTCCCCCTCGTCGATTCCCCCTTCGGCTGCGCGCAGCGCCAGCAGCTGTCGGGAGTAGTCCCAGTCATACAGAGCGTGATGGACATCGATGCCCTCGTGGCACTGCAGACGGATCAACCGGGCCCCGCCCGCCTGGGCGAAGGCGCGCGCCACCTCCGTCTTCCCCACGCCCGCCTCGCCCTCCAGCAGCAACGGTTGTCCGAGCGCGACCGCCAAATACACCGCCAGCGACAGCGGCCGGTCGGCCAGGTAGCCCTCTGACGCAAGCGCGGCCCCGACGTCGTCGGCGGACGCGATTGACGGCATGCTCATGTGGCTCTCCCCACGAGCACGAGGGAGCGGCTCCAGCGGTAGAGCCTCACAGGAGGCCGGCCGCGTCCTCGAGCGCCCTGAGGCAGAGCACCCGCGCGAGGTGACGCTTGTAGTCGGCGCTCGCGTTGAGGTCCGCGGGCGGGTCCGTTCCCTCCGCGGCCCGCTCGGCAGCCTGCGCGATCGATTCGCGGGAGAGCGACTTGTCCGCGCAGCGCCTGCTCCACAGCATGCGCGCGCAACGGCACCACGCCCATGTGGGTGAGGCCAACTCGCACGTCCTCGCACACGTCCCCCGTCTGCTTGATCACCGCCGAGACTGCGACCATGGCCCAGTCCTCGCTGCGCCGGTTGAACTTCTCGTAGCCGAAGCCATAGCCCTCGAGCGCGGGGAGCCGCACCTCGGTGAGCACCTCTCCAGGCTCGATCGCGGTCTCCAGGTATCCGCGGAACAGGTCCTCCGCCGCCACGGCCCGCTGACCGGAGATGCCCTGGAGAGTGATCGTGCCCTCCGCGACCAGCAGGATGGCAGGCAGGTCGGAGGCGGAATCGCCGTGTGCCAGCGAGCCTCCGATCGTGCCTCGGTTGCGGACCTGGGGGTCGGCGATGGTGCCCGCGGCGCGCGCCACAATCCCCAGCTCGGGGGTGTGCTCGAGCTCGCGGTGCGGCGTCATCGCGCCGATCCGCCAGTCGCCATTTTCGCGCTGGATGCCCTGAATCCCGGGCACCCGGCGCAGATCGACAAGCAGCGAGGGCGCCGCGAGCCGCAGCTTCATCAACGGCAGCAGCGAGTGGCCCCCGGCGAGCAGCTTGGCATCATCGCCGCGCTCGGAAAGCGCCCCGATCGCCTCCTCCAGGGTCTCCGGCGCCAGGTAGTCGAACTCGGCCGGAATCATGCGGAAACACCTCCTCGCGCTTCCTCGATTGCCTGCCAGACGCGAATCGGGGTCAGCGGCATGTCGAGCCACTTGACCCCAAACGGCTCGAGTGCATCGAGCACGGCGGCGGTGACCGCGGGCGTGGCGGCGATCGTCCCCGCTTCGCCGACGCCCTTTACGCCCAGGGAGTTGACCGGCGAGGGAGTCTCCGTGCGGTCGGTCTCGAAGCTCGGCAGCTCGGCGGCCGTCGGCAGGGCGTAGTCCACGAAGGTGCCGGTCACGAGCTGGCCGGATTCGTCGTAGTGGACCTGCTCGTACAGGGCCTGCCCGATCGCATGCGCGACGCCACCGTGCACCTGCCCCTCGATCAGCGCCGGATTGATCGCCGGGCCGCAGTCGTCGACCGCGACGTAGCGGACGACCTTCACCTTGCCGGTCTCGGCGTCGACATCGACCACGCAAGCGTGCGCCCCGAACGGGAAGACGAAGTTCTCCGGGTCGTACATCGTGGTCGCCTCGAGCCCCGGTTCGATGTCGCTCGGGAGCTCCTGCGGCGGGATGTGGGCGGCGCCGGCGATCTCGGCGAGTGTCTTGAACTTGTCCGGCGACCCGCGCACCCGGTACTTGCCGTCGGCTAGCTCGATGTCCTCGGGATCGGCCTCGAGCAGCGCCGCGCAGATCTGCCGCGCCTTGTCCTGCACCTTCTCCGACGCTCGCGCAACCGCCTCCCCGCCCACGGCGAGAGAGCGCGATCCGTACGTGCCCCAGCCCCAGGGCCCCTCGTTGGTGTCGCCATGGATGACCTCGATGCGTTCGGGGTCGATGCCCAGGCGGTCGGCGGCGATCTGGGCGAAGCCAGTGTCATGGCCCTGGCCGTGGGGCGAAGTGCCGGTGAACACGGTCGCGGAGCCGGAGGGATGCACGCGCACCATCGCGGATTCCCAGAAGGCGGCCTGCAGACCGACGCCCTGGGGACCTACCGCCCGCGACGGCGCGAGCCCGCACACCTCGACGTAGGTGGAGAACCCGACCCCGCGATGAATGCCGCGCTCGCGCAGCTCGGCCTGCTCACGCCTGAAGGCATCGAGGTCGAAGTGCTCGAGCAGGCGGTCGAGCGTGCCCCGGTAGTCGCCCGAGTCATAGACGATCCCCAGCGCAGTGGTGTACGGGAACTCGTCCCTGCCGATGAAGTTCTTGCGCCGCAGCTCGAGTCGGTCCATCCCGAGCTCGGCCGCGAGCTTGTCCATCGCCAGCTCGATCCAGTAGGTCGCCTCGGGCCGGCCGGCGCCGCGAATCGCGTCGGTACAGAACTTGTTGGTGAAGACTCCCTCGAAGGTGAGGTCGACGGCGGGGAGCCGGTAGCAGCCGCCCATCACGGGGAAGCCCAGCTCGGGGATGAAGGGGGTGAGCAGCAGCTGATAGGCGCCCAGATCCGCGAGGACGCGGGCGCGGCAGCCGGTCAGCGTCCCGTCGCGCTTGGCGCCCAACGTCACGTACGCGATCTGGTCGCGGCCGTGGTGGGTGGTGGCCATGTTCTCAGAGCGAGTCTCGATCCACTTGATTGGGCGGCGCAGCCGGCGTGCGAGCGCCACCACCAATGCCTCTTCGGGGTACACCTGAAGCTTCGAGCCGAACCCCCCACCGACGTCGGGGGCCACCACGCGCAGCCTGTCTTCGGGCATCCCCAGGATGCCCGAGAGCACGAAGCGCAGGATGTGCGGGATCTGGGTCGAGGAGTACAGGGTGACGCTCTCGCCCTGGGGGTCGGCAAGGGCGCCCCGCGGCTCGATCGCCGCCCCGGCCGTGCGATGGTTGACGACCCGCTGCTCCACCACGACGTCCGCTTCGGCCAGCGCGGCGTCGACGTCGCCGCCGGAGACCTTCCACTCGTGCGTCCGGTTGGTCCCGAACTCATCCCACACCAGCGGCGATGAGTCTTCCAGCGCGCGCTCGGGGTCGGTCACGACCGGCTTCGGCTCGTACTCGACGATCACCTGCTCGGCGGCGTCGACAACCGAATAGCGGTCCCGGCCGACGACTACGGCCACGGCGTCGCCGACGTGCTTGACCTGGCCCCGGCTCAGAGGCCACTTCTCGGGTGTCTTGATCTCAACCCCCGGCGGGCTCCACACCATCGCCATGGGGCTCGCGAAGTCGCTCGCCAGGTCCTCTCCCGTGAATACCGCGACCACGTCTGGACGCGCCGCAGCGGCCGAGGTGTCGATGGAGGTGATGGTCGCGTGCGCCTCGGGTGAGCGCACCAAGACCGCATACAGCTCGCCCGGCAGCGAGATGTCGTCGATGTAGCGCGCCGTACCCGTGATCATCCGCGGGTCCTCCTTGCGCCGCATGGCCCGCCCGACGTGACGGCCATTTCCGCCTGGGGCGCTCATGCGCGCACCTCTTCCCGTGTCGGAATCGCGGGGCTTTTGGCCTTGGCCGCGTCGAGCACCGCCCTGACTATGTTGTGGTAGCCGGTGCAACGGCACAGGTTGCCCTCAAGTGTGTGGCGGACCTCGTCCTCGGAGGGATTGGGGTTCTCCGAGAGCAGGGCCGTGGCGGCCATGATCATGCCCGGGGTGCAGTAGCCGCACTGGAGTCCGTGGTCGTTCCAGAAGGCTTCCTGCACCGGGTGCAGCTGACCCTCCGAGGCGAGACCCTCGATTGTCGTCACCTCGGCGCCGTCGGCCTGCACGGCCAGCACCGTGCATGACTTGACCGCGCGGCCGTCCAGATGCACCGTGCAGGCGCCGCAGTTCGAGGTGTCGCAGCCGACGTGCGTACCGGTCAGGCCAAGGTGCTCACGGAGGGCATGTACAAGGAGCACGCGTGGCTCGAGTGCAAGCTCGCGCTCGACGCCGTTCACCCTGAGACGCACAGAGACGATTGCGCTCATCCTCTCCTCCTGACGTTCGTGGCAGGCTGTCACCGTACTCCACAGGGCTGGGCGGTGTCGAGCGCCGCGGGCGTAGTCTGACCGCGGTGCCGCAGCCCTCGCATAAGGAGCTCATGTCCGCAGCGATCGAACACGATGCCGAAGGGCAGCGAGCCCTGCTCGCGGGCGATCGCGCCGGCGCCCGCGCTGCCTTTGCCGCCTCCGCCGAGCTATACCGCCGCTCTTGGGAGCAGGCCTCACCGACAAGCTACGGCCGGCTGGTTGGATTGCTCAAATCGGCCGTGCTCGCGGGCGATGCGGTTCCCGCGGCCGACTATGCGCGCGAGGCGCTGGTCAATGAGCAGGGAGTCGTGGGCTCGCCGACGGCCTCCTACGCCCGCGCGCTAGTGGCGCTGATCGGAGGCGACGATGCCGACGCCCGCCGCTTCAGCGAGGCGATGGCCGCGGGTGGCGATTCCTTCGCCCGCACCGCGCGCGCGATCGCGGCGCTGGCGGCGCACGACGAGCGGTCATTCGCGGACGCACTCGAGGAGATCGTGCGCGACTTCGAGCGGCGTCAGGGCCATCTGACCGGCGTGGCGATCGCCGACACGGCGGTGATGCTCGAGCAGCTTGCCGCCGCGCGGGGGATGGCCGTGGAGATCGAGAGCCCGGTGATGCCCACTTAAAATGATCGGGGGCGCGCATGCGCGCCCCCGCCGGCCGGAACATGTTCCGGCCGGGGCCGGGGCACATGTGCCCCGGCCAACCTGAATAGGAACTTAGGCGGTCGCCTCCGTGGCTGTCGTCGCGGGCGGCTGCTCGCTCACTTCCTGCTCGGCCGTGGCCGACGGGGTCTGCGACGCGGCTGCCACATCCGGCTGGTTCTCCGCGTAGAGGTGTGCGCCGACCGCGCCGGCAGCACCGCTCGCAAGCGCCGCGAACGCCCAACCCGGGCCATACATGTCCATGTCCAGAGCGGAGTCAAGCGAGGGACTCCCGGGACCAATCTCGGCCAGCGTCAGCGCGGCCGCAATGAGCACCGCGTTGTACTCGTAGCCGCCGTTGGTCACCCAGGGGCCGTTTTTGAAATGCACGCGCTTGATCGCGGTCAGCATCACCGAGGTGATCGCGGACGCCGCCAGCGGGGTCGCAAACCCGAGCAACAACAAGGCGCCACCGCCGGCCTCGGCCGCTCCGGCGGCGATCGCGTTCACCCGCCCGGGCCTCGCGCCGAGGCTCTCGAACATCTGGGAGGTTCCGTCCAACCCGTGACCGCCGAACCAGCCGTACAGCTTCTGGGTCCCGTGCCCGACGAAGAAACCACCCACCGCCCCGCGCAATAGCAGTCTTCCTAGCTTCATCGCATCTCCTTGGCTCGAAGTTGACTCGTCAACTATATCGAAGGCGCTCTTTCGCCCTCGACTCGTCGCTAACTGCTACCCGTGGCGGGACGAGGCTCCCCGCGTTTGTCTGACTCGGTGCTGCCCTGCTGATCGGGGGAGGCAAGCAGTATGGCCCCCGCGGTGACCGCGACGAAGGCGAGGATGCGCAGAGCGCCCCAGGCGCCGGGCGGAACCGGCTCGTGCAAAATGATCGTCCCGGCGAGAATCGGAAGCGCGTTTGTGACCAGTGTGGCGAGACCCGCGACCGTGAGCGCGCCACCGCGCTGGTATCCCAACTGCAATAGCGACGTGCCCAGCGTGTAGCCGAGGATCAGCGTGACCACGAAGGCGGCGCGTACACCGCCTTGGGTCGCGATCTTGGTCGAGAAGTCCCCGATTGAGAAGAACAGGCCACCCGCCACGCCCTCGACGACCGCGATCGAACGTCCTCGGCGGCCGACGGCAAGCAGTACCCCCGCCAGCGCCGCCGTGGCGCCGATCCAGATCAGGATCCCGGGCACCGACCCGTGTCCACCGGCGCCGCTGCTCTTGGCGAGAGAGACGCCGAGCGCCGCCAGGCCGAGGATCGAGAGACCCACGCCGACGCGATGGCGCGCGTCCAGCCGGCGTCCGCTCATCCGCCCCCCGATATACCCGAGCACCCCGATGCCACCCGCGGCAATGCTCTGCACGAGCGCAAGCGATGCCAGCGCGAGCGCCGCGGCATAGAGCAGGAATCCACCGGTCTCCATGGCAAATCCGAGCAGCCACCCGCGGCTTGTCAGCAGGAGGTGCAGCGAATGCAGGGGCCGGCGCATGGACAACACCGGCAGCGACGCCGCGGCGTCGTGCTCGCGCAGATACGCGAGGTTGGTGAGTGTGGTCGAGGCCGCCGCCAGGCAGAGGGCGATGATCGTCTGGGCGTTCACCGCCGTGCATACTGGCTGACCGTCCGGCGCTCGTCGCCGACGCCGCTCGCCGAGCGCGCTGCGCCGCGGTGATCAGGTGTTGGGACCGGCCTTAGCGCCGAGGGCGTTCAGCCACGCGCGCATCCACCTGCCCGCCGGGGTGATCTGACCTTCCTCGTAACCGGTGGTCGCGACCGCGAGCGTTACTCCGCTCGGCGTGGACCAGCCATACTCGATGCCAGTCCCTGACGCGGCGAAACGAGCAATCGCCTGCCCCTGCTGGAGGATGCTTCCCGGGCGTGCCAGATTGGTGATCTCCTCGGCGACGTACTGGATCTTGCCGGCCTGGGGTCCCCCCAGAAGCTCAAAGTAGATCAAGGGCTGCCCCGCATACCAGCCGGGCTCGATGCCGAGGATCTTCACTCTCGAGGGGGCGAGAATTGGCGCCCCGATCGGCATCGTCGCATCAACTCCCTGGTCGGTGCGCTCCCACACCCCGCAGCAGGTGACGTAGTGCAGCGGGTTGATGTAGGTGGCGCTGGTCGCGTGCGCGGCGACGTACTCGAGGTGCAGCTCCCGCCTGACGGAAGCGAGCGGAGGCGCGTGCGCGGTGGGGTCGCTACCCGCCGGGGCACTCGCGCCCGCAGAGACCGCAGACGAGCTGGTCGTGGCCCGGGACTGGGGGGCGCCCGTCGATGGCTCGACCGCGTGCGGATGGATGCGCACCGTCGCGCTGGCCAGCGCATCGCTCTGCGCGCTGGTGCGGCCGCCGTTGCGGCGGGCGCTGTCGCGAGCGCCGCTCGTGCCGCAGCCGGCGAGCGCCAGCGCGAGCCCTAAGAACGCGAGCGCAGCGAGGCGCATGACCAGTCGAGACCTACGAGCCACCATCGGATCCACCGTCAGTCTGCCGGACCCGGCCGCAAACCGCCAGCCGCAACCTTCGGAGGCGACGCCAAATCGGGGGCTTCGACACCATAGGGTCTCCAACCGCCAAAACGAGTCGTCGATACCGGAGCGCGGGAACGCACCGGGTGAGGAGAGAAACGATGACCAATCACAGGGTCGGAACACGAGAGGAGTGGCTCTCAGCCCGGCGCGAGCTGCTCGACGCCGAGAAGGAACACATGCGGCGTGGCGATGAGCTCGCCAGCCGTCGGCAGCGGCTCCCCTGGGTGCCGATCGAGAAGCACTACGTCTTCGAGACCGATGACGGAAAGAAGACCCTGCTCGAGCTCTTCGACGGCCGCTCACAGCTGCTCGTCTACCACTTCATGTTCGGCTACGGGGACGACGTCGACGAGCACAACCCCGGCTGCAGAGGGTGCTCCTTGGTCGCCGATCACTTCGACGGCGTTCTTCGCCACCTCAGGGGCCACGACGTGACGCTGGTGGCCGAATCGATCGCCCCGCTCGAAGAGCTGCACCCGTACAAGCAGCGGATGGGCTGGCGGTTTCCCTGGGTCTCGTCGCTCGGCAGCGATTTCAGGTACGACTTCGATGCCGCCTTCACCGAGGAGCAGCAGCGAAACGGCGCCGAGTACAACTACCGCCACACTGACGATCCCGGGCAGCAGGCCCCGGGGCTGAGCGTCTTCGCGCTCGAGGGCGGGAGCGTGTACCACACCTACTCCACATACGCCCGCGGGCTGGAGCAGGTGGTGGGAACCTACGCCTACCTGGACCTGGCGCCGCTCGGACGCAACGAGCTGGCACCCGGCGACTGGTGGCGCCGCCACGACCAGTATGAAGCGACCGCTGCCGGAGCGAGGGCTCGGGCAGCGTCTGGCTGAGCCCCGCCGTGCGCGGCGGCAGCCAGCGCGGCACGAAGGCACGCGACGGCACGCGCGCCGCCCCGCCCCTCGCCACGACGCTGATCGGCAGCTATCCGCAGCCGGACTGGCTGATTGACCGCGAACGCCTGCGTAGCTCGTTGCCCGCCCGCGTCCGCGCCCGGGAGCTGTGGCGCATCCCCGAGCCGTTGCTCCGCCAGGCCCAAGACGACGCCACGGCGCTCGCCATCCGGGACTTCGAGCGGGCCGGCATCGACATCCTCACCGACGGCGAGATCCGACGGGAGAGCTATTCCAACCGGTTTGTGACGGCACTCGAGGGCATGGACATCGAGCACCCGGCGATCGTGCCCGGTCGCGCGGGCGGGACGAACGCGGTGCCGCGGGTCGTCGGGCGCGTCCGGCGCACCCGGCCGGTTGAAGTAGACGACCTGCGCTTCCTCCGTGCGCACACCGAGCGCATGACCAAGATCACGCTGCCCGGGCCGTTCACTATGAGCCAGCAGGTGTACAACGAGGCCTACGCAGACCTCGCGGACCTCGCGCTGGATCTTGCCGCGGCGGTCAACGATGAGCTGCACGACCTATTCGCGGCGGGCGCGGACGTCGTCCAGATCGACGAGCCATGGCTCCAGGCCCGTGCCGAGCAGGCCCGCGACTACGCGCTGCCGGCGATCAATCGAGCGCTGCAGGACGCTCCTTCAACGACCGCCTTGCATACGTGCTTCGGCTACGCCCACGTCGTTCACGAGCGTCCGCCCGGCTACCCGTTCCTGGCCGAGCTGCTGGACTGTGCGGCTGACCAGCTTGCGATCGAGGCCGCGCAGCCAAGGCTCGACCCGGCGGTGCTCGCACCGATCAGCGAGAAGACGGTCATCCTAGGGGTTCTCGACCTCTCCGACGACGCCGCGCCGGAGACGCCCGAGCTGGTCGCCGAGCGGATCGAGCGGGCGCTCACGGTCGTGCCGGCAGAGCGTCTCCAGGTGGGCCCGGACTGCGGGATGAAATATCTCGCGCGCGACGCTGCCTATGCGAAGCTGCGCGCACTCGCCGAGGGCGCGAGGCTCGTGCGGGCGCGACTGTGAAGCGCCTACGCCTGGCGCTGCTCCCGCATCCACCTGGCGATGTCGCGCATCGACGTGCACCACACCTCCCCCTGATCTACGCGCGCGCGCACCTCGCCCAGCACCGCACGGATCGTCCCCAGCCGCGCATCGGTGTCCGCGAGGAACGGGTGGAAGAGCAGCGCGAGAAATGTGCCCCGGCTGATCGCGTCCCGTAGCGCCTCAGACACGGTGGCGCGCAGCGCGGCCGGTGGCAGCACCCCGGACTGGCCAATGGCCGCGCGCCGCCGCGGCGCGAAATGCGGCAGGTAGTGAAAGGCATCGATCACCGTCCAGCGGAACGGCAGGACCGCCAGACCGTGGCGCCAAGCCACGGTGTCTGCGGCCGGCGAGCAGTAGGTGAACCCAGCGTCGGCGAGCGCGCCCCACGCCGAGGACTTGAGCGCCCCCTCTGGCGGCCGGAAGCCGACCGGTCGCAGCCCCAGTTGCCCGAGCGCACTGACTCCCCGCGCGAGCAGCTGACGCTCCTGCCCGGGGCTCAGATCCGCCCACCTTTCGTGGCGCCAGCCGTGGTAGGCGACCTCATGGCCGGCCGCCCCGATGGTCCGCAGCGCCTCTGGATAGAGCTGTGCGTTCACCCCCTCGAGGAAGAAGGTGGCGGGCAGGCGGTCCTCGGACAGCAGCGCGAGCACGCGGGGCAGGGCGCGCGTCACCGAGACATGGTGGCCGAGCGGCTCGTCACCTCGCCAGCGCCCGCGCTCGAGATCGGACGCCTCGCCGAGATTGTCAAAGGTGACGGCCACCGCCGCGCGGCGTCGCTGAGGCCCCCACTCCGCCGATTGAGTGGTCCCGTTTTCGCTCAAGCTCCGGGCGCCGGGCTCAACTTGACGTCGAACTCGCAGGTGTAGAACGGCTGGTCCAAGCCGCGCTCCGCCTTCGCGCCGGCGTCGTCGTGGCGGATCAGCGGACGCACCAGCACCGGCTTGACGGCGCCGATCGTGTCGTTATCGAGGTACGGATCCTCTGGGAAGAAGACCTGCGTGATCAGCGGCTGGTGGCCCTGAGCGTCGACCTTGAGGTGGATATGCGCGGGGCGCCACGGGTGCTGGCCGACCATCTCCAGGTAGCGGCCGACGGGGCCCTCGGTCGGCACGGTGTAGGGCTGCGGCACCATCGTCTGGAACTCGTAGAACCCGGACTCATCCACGCCGAAGCGCCCACGGAAGTTGTAAGGCGGCTGGCGCGGATCCCATACGTCGTAGCCGCCGGTGGGACCCGTCTGCCACACATCGATGCACGCGCCGAGCAGCGGCGCGCCATCGGTGGAGGTGACTCGTCCGGCGACAAATAGCACCGGCCCGTCGCCCATACCTTCGTAGTCCTCGTAGATCTTCACCGGCCGCTCGCGCCAGGGCGGCTGCTCCCGGTACATGGGCCCCTCGACATCGCTTGCCGTCGCGCCGGAGCCCTCGGGCTCGTGGGACAGCGCGTCGATCAGGACCGACGTGCGCGTGACGTCGGACAGGAGCACGAACTCATCGTGGCGGCCGACATCACTCAGGAAGCTCAAGGCGGCCCGCCACTCGTCGTCGGTGACGTGGTGGCGCTCCAGCACCCCGTGAAGTGCGGTGATCAGGTCCGCCGTGACGTTCGCGACGCGCTCGGTGACAACTACATCCGCCGAAGGACTCATCACATCCTCCTCATCAAATTCAATGCTTCCACTGAGCCGAACCGGCGTCCCAGTCGGTGTAGGTGTAGGGGTTTTCCAGCACCGTTGTCTTGGGGATCTCAGGGTTCATGCCCGCCAGCCACGCTTCCTCGCCGAGTTCGCTCATCGCGTACTCAACCGTCCGCTCGACCGCGTGCCGGGCACTCGCCATGTCGATGCCGACGAGCCGATGCGCATGCTTGACCACGCGGCCGTTGACCAGGACGGTATCGACGTCGCCGCGCTGGGCTTGGAACGCCACATGCCCGTACGGATTCAGGAGGGGGAACATCACCGGCGAGGCGTCGTTCTTGATCAGCACGATGTCGGCCTTCTTGCCCTCCTCCAGGCTGCCCAGGACCGTGTCGAGCCGCAGCGCCCGGCTGCCCCCTCGTGTCGCCCATTCCACCACCTGTTCAGCCCGCAGGGCATGATGGGTGACGGTCTCGTCGCGAACCTGGGCCTCGAGATGCTCCCGCGCACGGTCGGCGCTGAGCGTGGCGCGCATCGCGGAGAACAGATCGGCGCTCCACCACACGCTCGTGTCCATCGACAGCGACACGGGAATCCCGTGCTGGCGCAGCCGCCACGTGGGCGGATAGCCCTGACCCGCGCTCTGCTCGCTCTCCGTCGAGACTGAGGCCGAGCCGCCGGTGGCCGCGATCCGGTGATATGAGTCCCGGTTCAACGTGGCGGCGTGCACGTAGATGTTCTCGGGCGTCATGAAGCCGTGCTCGTGCATCAGGCGCACGCCATCGTCATTCGTGGCGCCCCACACGCCGGCATGCGTCGTCACCGGTACGCCGAGCTCGCGCGCCACCTCGAACGCGGCGTGCTCGGGGAACTCGGGGTCCCCAGTGACGTCGAAGGCCATCTGCAAGCCGAGCATCTCGTCAGAGCCGTCGAAGCGGCGCTTGACGAAGGTGCGGAAATCAGGCGAGGTGGCCCACTCCCACGGTCCCTGCTGGATGTTGCCGTAGGCCAGCACGAAGCGGCCCGGCACGGCCTGAAGCGCGTCGACAGCAGCGTCGGCATGGTCCACGGTCTGCAACCCGTGCGACCAGTCGACGGTCGTCGTCACCCCGGCATCAAGGGCCTCGATTGCCGACAGAAGGTTGCCGGCGTAGACATCCTGCGGACGGAAGATCTTGCCCCACTCGAGGTAGAACCAGACGAAGTACTGAGTCAGCGTCCAGTCGGCGCCGTAGCCCCGGAGCGCCGTCTGCCACATGTGGCGATGGGTGTCGATCATTCCGGGCATGACGATTCCGCCTGAAGCGTCGATCTCGATTGCGCCCTCGGGCGCTTCGAGTGCGGGGCCCACCCCCGCGATCCGCTCGCCGATCACGAGCACGTCGGCGTCGGGGAAGACAGCGTGAGCGGTATCCATCGTCAGCACGGTTCCGCCTCGTAGAACGACGGGACGGCCGGGCTCGAACGACGGCGAGTCGATGCTCATTTCGGGGTGCGCTCCTCTCTCAGAACGACTACATCAGGGAATGATGACGAGCTTGGGGCCGCCAGCGGCCTGGCGCTGGCGCTCCCAGGCACTGGCTACTTCCTGCAGCGCGATCGGTTCGAAGTCGACGGAGATGTCGCCACGCGCTGCATGCTCGCTCACGCGCAAGTACCCCTCACGCCTGACCTCGATCGGCGGGTGGGCCACGGAGAAGCCGCGTACGTCGAGGGAGGCCGAGCGCAGCAGCGGCGCGGGCAGGACCAGCTTGCCCGCTGCGACGCTGCCCACCTGAACGTGCCGGGCAAACCTTGAACCGGCGCTCATCGCCGCGAGTCCTGGCTCACCCCAGAGGAGATCAATTGTGACATCGACCCCGCCGCCGGCGGCGGAGTGGAGCGCATCCGTCAAATCGTCTACCCGGTCGATCTCCACGACCGCGTCAGGGCCAAGCTCGCGCAGGCGCACGAGACGCTCGTCGGCGAGCGCTGCCGCAACGACCCGCCCCGCGCCGAGGAGCTTTGCCGCCTGCACCGCGATAGTCCCGACCGCGCCTGTGGCGCCGAGGACGAGCACAGTCTCGCCGCGCCGCAGACCGGCGCGCCAGGCGAGCGCGAGCCAAGCAGCCAGGCCGGTGTTGCCGAGCGCCGCTGCGACAAGGTCGCTGACACCGCTTGGAACCTCGAGCAGCGCGTCGGAGGGCACGAGCGTGCGCTCGCACATCGAACCGTAGGGCGCCACAGTTTGATCGAAATACACGCGGCGTCCACTGGGCAGGCGCCCGACGCCGTCCGTGCCCACGACGCTCGGCAGCGGCGGTGGCCCTGTGTAGTAAGTGCCGGTCGCCTTGAGAAGGTCAAGGTGGTGGAGGCCGGCGGCGCTGACATCGATGACAACTCCGTCTCCCGGCGCGGAGGGTTCACTGAACTCCGTGCAGCGAGGAGTTCCTCCGTACTCGCCTAGGACCGCCGCGCGCACGGAGCACAGTCTCGGCGATCGACCACCGAGGCGCAAGCGCGCTGCAAACCGTCTATATGCGCGTGGCGCCGGCCGAGTCGGCCGCCTTGGCGCGATGCTCCGCAACGTCCTCGCGCTCGTGAAAGTGGGCGTCGAGATAGCCGACGATTTCCTCAGCATCGCCGTCGACGACCGTACCGTCGCCGAGCACGAGGACTGGGATCTCAACACTTCCGACTCTGCGCCGCATCTCTTCCCGGTTGTTTGGGTCGGCGGGCACTTGCCGTACTACATACGAAAGGCCGAGCTCCGTCAGGCGCTGCCGAACCCGGTGCGAGAACGGGCACCACTCGGCTTGGTAGAGCTCGCCGATCGTGTCTTGCTCTTCCATACGCAGACGCTGCCCGCCAGCCTGCGATCCTCAACGTCCAAGCACTGATCAGGCTGATGCGTCAGACGCCCGCGACTGGCTGCGCCTCGGCGGGAGGCTCCACCGCATCCTCGTGCGGTGCGAGCAAGCCTTCGGACGCCGCAAGCCGGCGCCCAGCACGCGCGGCGATCGCGGGCCGCGAGAGGATCCCGACCAGGCCAACCAGTAGCCACGCCAGCGCAACCGATGGACCCCACCAGGCGATGCCCGTCGGCAGCGGATAGATGTTGCGGTAGATCGTGTAGCCGAGGACCACAAGCCCCGCGAGCGGTATCACTATCTGCCATCGGGCGACGCTCCGGTCGCCGGAGAAGAACACGAGCTTGATCATCCCGATCCCCGCCAGGATGTAAACGACGAGCAGGATGAGTGTGCCGATCGTGCCCGACTCTGCGAACAGCTCGAAGGGAGTGCCCCCGAGGGCGAACCAGGTGAGAGCGATGATGAAGTACATCGCCAGCAGGACACCAGCGGCCGCGTGGGTAGGGGTACGGCGCGAGGGAGAAATATGGTCGAGCCAGGGGAAGATCACCCTGTCTCGGCCCAGCGCATACATCAGTCGGGAGGAGCCGATTGCGCTGGCCAGCGCACAGCTAAAAGCGCTGATCATCGCGCCCACCGTGATCAGGGTTCCGACCCAGCTAGCCAGGTAGCTCTTCCCCAGCGTCCCCAGCAGCGAGCCGGAGCTGATGAACGCCTGCACCCCCTTGGTCCCGGTGCCGAAGCCCATGACCTCGACCGCCGTGACGATGACGAAAAAGCAGCCGCCGAAGATCGCCACGCCTAGGATCGCGCGCGGGATGTCGCGACGCGGCTCGCGCGCCTCCTCGCCCAATGTCGATGCTGCCTCAAAGCCGGCGAAGGAGAGGAACCCAAAGACGACGCCGAGGAAGATCGTCGAGGTTCCGGTCCCGTGCGGGATGCTGAAGACCGACCAGTCCAGGCCGCGCCCGCCCGGGGCGGTGTGGGTCGCGAGCTTGTAGACGATCGTCGCGGTGACCGCGAGGATGAGCAGCACGGTGACCGCCTCCACGAACAACACCACCCGCGTTCCCGCGCGCACGGGGGTGGTGGCGAGCCACCAGACCACCACCAAGCCGATCGCTCCGAGCAGGAAGCCGGACCACACCGGTGGGTTGCTCCAGACCCCGATCGTGTTGAGCAGGGCGGCCAGGAACCGCCCGCCCGCCATCGCGGTGACAACTCCGAAGAAGATGTAGGTGCCCGCCAGGGCCCAACCCGACACCACGCCGGCCCGGGAGCCCAGCGTCGCGCCGACGAAACCATAAACCGACCCCGAGTGGTTGAACCGCTGACAGAGGCGCACGAACGTGTAGGAGACGAGCAGGACGCCGACCGCGGCGAGTGCGAAGGCGAGCGGAACCGCCCGTCCGACCGTGGTGGCCGAGGCCTGAGGATTGATGTTGGCCGCCATGGAAGGGGCCATCAGCGCCAGCGAGACCGCGATCGCCTCCCAGACGCTCAGCTGCCGCGGCATGCGCCGCCCATCTTCGGTCGCCGTCTGAGTGGTCTCCATGGGACGTCACGGACGGGACCCGTCGGTTCGGGCCTCCCCATGTCCTCCTACTGCTCGGGGCAGAAATGCTACATCAGCCTGCCGGCGCCCCCGGCCGCTTCAGGCGCGGCGGCGGGCCTCCAGAGTCTAAACCTTATGTTCAGGTTTTTCTGCACATGCGTGTGGGTAGACAATCGTCTACGTGAGCGCACGGCCCGAGGGCTACTTCCACGCGGATTCGCTTGTCCGTCGGGTCCACGGCGAGCGGATCGTCGGGCTTGCTGGCCCGCGGGCCTTGCTGATGCAGGCTGCCCATCCACTCGCCGTGTCTGGGTTGCTGGCCCATTCTGGCGCCCTGGATGAGCCTTACGAGCGGCTCGCCCGCACGGCGCGGGTGCTCGATGCGATCGTGTTCGGCGGTCGCGCCGAGGCCGACCGCTTGACGGCGGCGGTGCGCGCCATGCACCGCCGCGTCAGTGGCCACCTGGCTGCAGCGGCCGGTCCTTATCCCGCCGGCACGCCGTACCGGGCGGACGACCCGGAGCTCCTGATGTGGGTGCTGTTCACGTTGGTCGACTCGTCGCTTCTCTTCTACCGCCGCTACGTGCGATCGCTGTCCCGCCTCGAGGAGGAGCGCTACTGGCAGGAATACAAAACGGTAGGTCGGTTATTCGGGCTAACCGATGAGCAGATGCCGGAAACGGTGGCGGATCTAGACGTCTACCGCGAGCGGATGCTGAGCGGCGGCGAGCTTCACGTGAACGATTGGGCGCGGCGCCGAGCTCGCCAGATCGTGCTCGAGCCTCCGGTGCCCGCGCGGGTACGGCCCCTGCTCGAGACCGTCAACTTCATCACGATCACGCTCCTGCCCGACCGGGTCCGCTCGCAATATGGGTTTTCCCCGCTCCCGCCGGTCCCGGTACGCTCGGCCGTCGTCGCCCTTGGCGCCGAGTACCTAAAGCGGGCGGTGGTCCCGTTCCTGCCCGCCCACCTGCGGCTCGTCCCCGCAGCGCGGGCATGAGCAACGTGCCTTAGACGGCGCCGAGTTCGACTTCGACGAGTGGGCTGCGTTCGACCCAGGCCTCCAACTCTCCTTCTCGGCCGAGGCCGGCTAAGAGCGTGAGCAGCACGGAGCGGCGCTGTCCTGGATCGGTGATTGGACGGGCGCGGGCGGGTATGTCGGCCTGCACACTCTCCTTGAGATGGAATGTGAACTCAGGGTGAGCAAGGAGATTGGCGTACCAGTCGCGCGGGCCAGGAAGCCCGCTTATGTAGATCCGGCCATCGAGATTGTGAAACCAGATCTCGAGGCGGCATGGCTGCCCTGATCTGCGCCCGATGACCGTGATATCGATGGTGCGGTCCTGCGTCAGAGCCCGCTCGACGGCCTCGCTCGGCATGAGCCCATCATATGTCGGGCTTCCCGACCCGCGATGAATCTCGCTACCGCGTCGTCCTCAGAAAGGCCGTGCACCCGGCGGAGCTGCCTCTCAACACGCGGGGAACCATAAAATCGGTCGACAGTGGCTCCGTATCGCTTCGATCTCGGCCGCTACAGCCGCGCCACGACGGCAGGGTGCGTGGAGGCCGCGCGGTGGTTCGATCGAGGATTGGTTTGGAGCTACGGCTTCAACCACGGCGAGGCAATCCGGTGCTTCGAGCGCGCGATCGCCGCCGACGAGAGATTTGCGCTGGCCTACTGGGGCGTCGCATACGCAGCGGGCCCGAACTACAACAAGCAGTGGGAAGCCTTCGAGGCCGATGAGCTCCGAACCGCTCTGGCCCGCGCCCACACGGCGATGGCTCAAGCGACAGCGCACGCGGAGAGCGCCTCGGCGGTAGAGCGCGCGCTCATCGCCGGGTTGGCGGAGCGCTATCCCTCGTCTGAGCCCGCCGACGACCTCGGTGACTGGACGGCCGCCTATGCATCCGCCATGGGCGACGTCTATGCCGCCCATGCGGAGGATCTCGACGTCGCCGCGCTCTACGCCGACGCGCTGATGAACGTCACGGCGTGGCAGCTATGGGACCTGGACACCGGCGAGCCGGCGGCCGGAGCACACACCGCTGAGATCCGGAGCGTCCTCGAGCGGGCTCTGGACCGGCCGGGCGGTATGGAGCATCCGGGACTGCTGCATTTCTACATCCATCTGCTCGAGATGTCGCCCGAGCCTGAGGCGGCTCTGCCCGCGAGCGACGCGCTCCGTGAACTCGTCCCTGACGCCGGCCACCTCGTGCACATGCCGACACACATCGATGTGCTCGTCGGCGACTACGAGCGGGTCATCATCCAAAACGAGCGCGCGATTGCCGCCGATGAGATGTATGTCGAGGAGGCTGGCCGCCTCAACTTCTACGCGCTCTACCGAGCGCACGACCACCATTTCTGCGTCTACGGCGCGATGTTCGCCGGCCGGCGGGCGACCGCGCTGGCGGCCGCCGAGGCCCTCGCCGCATCGATCCCCGACGACCTGCTCCGCGTCGAGACCCCGCCGATGGCCGATTGGCTCGAAAGCTTCGTTCCTATGCGCCTGCACGTCCTGGTGCGCTTCGGGATGTGGGATGCGATCCTCCGGGAGCCGCTGCCGGGCGACCGTGATCTTTACGCCGTGACGACCGCGCTCACGCACTACGCCAAAGGCGTCGCGCTCGCGGCAAGCGGGCAGGTCCCCGGGGCGAGGCGCGAGCGCGACCGCTTTGCCGCCGCGCGGGAGCGTGTTCCGCCCACGAGATACTTGTTCAACAACCAGGCGCTCGACATCCTCGCGATCGCGGCCGCGATGCTCGACGGCGAGATCGCATACCGGGTCTCAGACTTCGGTGAGTCCTGGAAGCAATTGCGCCGAGCCATAGAGCTCGACGACACGCTCCCTTACGACGAGCCGTGGGGATGGATGCAACCGACCCGTCACGCCTATGGGGCACTGTTACTCGAGCAGGGCGAAGTCGAAGCCGCGCGCGCGGTGTATGCCGCGGATCTCGGAATCGACACCACCCTTCCCCGCGCCTGTCAGCACCCCGGCAACGTCTGGAGCCTGCACGGCTATCACGAGTGCCTAGAGCGGCTCGGTCGCCACGAGGAGGCCGGCCGGATCAAGCCGCAGCTCGACCGGGCACTGGCAGGGGCCGATGTCGAGATCACGTCCTCTTGCTTCTGTCGCATGCAGGATCCAGCGCTCGCCTGAGTCTCGCCACGCGAACGCGCCGGCGGTCTGCTTTGAGAGCCGGCGCGCGAAGCCATGGACTGCTTCACTCGGATGGCGGGCCGTATCTCCGTGAAGAAAGGAGATCCACAATGTCAGCAACGCTCACCATGAAGCGCGAAAGCGTCATCATGGAGCTTCGACGCGCGCCGTTCGAGATCACGCTGGACGACAAGACAGTGGGGTCGATCGACCGCCATGGAAGCTTCGAGACACAGGTCGCGCCGGGGCACCACACGCTCCAAGTTCGCGCCGGCCGCTACACGAGTCCAGCCCATGGATTCGACGTCGCAGACGGCGACGCCGTCAATTTCCGCTGCAGCGGAGCCAGGATCTGGCCGATCTATCTGGTCTCGTTCGCCGTTTCCAGCCTGGGGCTTTCACTCAAACCCGACGACGGACGGGCCGCGTAGAGGCCGCCCCTTCTACACCGACGAGCGCGAGTCCTTGTGGCTATTTCTTCGCAGCAGCGGTAATCGCTTCTCCAGGCACCTTCTATGTACCTCTGGAAGTTGATCGAAGTCTGCTCGCCGGCGAAGTGAAGGTTCCCGCATGAGCAGAGACACCGACCAGGCCCGTCGCAACGCGGTGGGAGCCGAACTTTGCCGGGACTCGTAAATTGTCTGGACGTGCCAGAAGTGAGACTTCGGCGGTGGCGGATGCCGGATATAGACCAGGTCGCCTCCATGACCAACGACGAACATCTTCGGCCTTGGTGGTGGATGGCTGACGACCTTCCAGCGTGGCTCCGCCGGGAGATGTCTGAGGAACGTGGTCCGACCCGGGCTATTTGTCTGCCTGGGGACGACCGCGCGCTCGGAAGGGTCGCCGTGCGTTTGCCCCAGTTCGCCTCGGAGGCAGTCCGGTGCGCAGCGGTGCAATCGGGCGATCAGCCAGCCGGAGAACTGAGCTTCTGGCTCGTTCCCGATGCGAGAGGGCGCGGACTGGCGATCGCCGCCATTGTCGAGATGATCAGGATCGCAGCCAATGCTGGGTTGAAGTCGCTGGTCCTTGATATCGAGGTGGGAAACGTCGCATCTATGCGGGTGGCGGAGCGCCTCGGTGCCGAACGGCGAACCCCAACTCGAGTGCACACCGACCGCTTCGGCAAGGATCGAACGATGGTGGTCTACGTGCTCCCCTGCTGTCGGCACCTCCCGTAACCCGCGCGCCCGCGCTCCGCGTTGCTGGGCGCCCTGCAATTTGCCGATAAGCGGGGCCCGCTAGCGCCTTGCTTCACCAGGCGATGTATCCGCCGTCCATGACGAGCATCGAGCCGGTCATGAACGACGATTCGTCTGAGGCCAAGAAGACGGTCGCGCAGGCGATCTCCTCGGGCCGGCCGAGGCGCCCCACGGGGTGAAGGCTTACCAGGTCCTCGAGGGTGCCCTGTGGACCGAGGGAGTCCTCGAACTGGCGGCGAAGCAACGGAGTGTCAACAGCACCGGGGCACAGAGCGTTCACGCGAATACGGTCCTTCGCGTGATCGAGCGCCATGCTGCGAGTGAGATTGATCACCCCGCCCTTCGAAGCCGTATAGGCAGCGAAGTTGCGAGCCCCGACGAACGCGAGCTGCGACGCCACATTGATGATCACGCCGCGCTGGCGCTCGACCATGTGCGAAAGCGCCTCGCGAGAAAGGAGAAACACGCCCTTGAGATTGGTATCGATAACACGGTCCCAGCACTCCTCCGAGGTATCCACAACACTGGCAACAAGCTCCTGACCAGCGCAATTGACAAGCACATCGAGCCGCGTGAACTCCCGCAAGGTCTCGCGCACCATCCGAGCAGCATCCTCAGCAACACCCACATCACCGGTGATCGCCACCGCCCGCCCACCACCACCACGGATCGCGAGCACCGCCTCCTCCAACGGCTCAAGACGACGGCCCGCCACCGCGACCAACGCCCCCTCAGCAGCACACGCCTCCGCGCTCGCCCGCCCGATCCCCGTCCCCCCACCCGTAACCAGAACAACCCGACCCTCAAGACGAGTCCCAACACCCACACCGCTCAACCCATTTGCCTCCACAGACGACGGCGCATCCTACCTACAGGCGCCAGGAGTGCGGGGCACAAAACCACAGTCCCGCCTTAAAGCAGTCGTCTCTCAGATCCTCCCTTTCAGCTTGATGCTCAACGCTAAGAGCGCACCCAGCGGTTACGCGACGGCATCGGTACCTGACGCCTGCGTTCAGGCTCGAGGAGGCGCCCCCAACGCTTGGGAAAGCTCGTCCAGCGCCTGGTTCTCGGCGTCGGTGATCTGCGTACCGCCGACACCGAGGAACCCACCCTCCTTGTGTGCGCTGGCGACGGCCTGCGCGACCGTCATGACGAACGTCTTGTAGGAGTTGGTCTCCGCCGGCGTCGCCTTAGCCTCGACGATCCCGATGGCGTCGCGCAGTTGCTGCGCGGCGATCTCCGCGATGTCGCTCTGCGCGTGGCGCATCTCGCTGGCATCGATTGCCGGTGGGGACTTGAGCAGCTCATCGAGCAACTCGCTCTCTTCGTGACGCGCACGCGCCTCCTGGTAGGCGCGGCCCAACGCGAGGCTCTCGCGTAGTCTGCCTCCGTGGGAGGCAGCGATCACGCGTAGCGCGGCGTAGATCGGGCCGTCGACAGCCGTCGCCCACTCCTCGGCGTTGAAGTCAGCTCTTCGTGTCATCGCGGTCCTTTCCTCAGGGTGGGTGGGGGTGAGTCGGAGTAGTAAGCATGCACCACGGACTCCGCCGCCAGCGTTGACACCGTTCGGGGGCAATGCAAGGCTCGTCCTTGGGAATGGGCTGCCGCCTGGGTGATCCCAGCCCGCGCTTGGCGAGGCTTCGGTAACCATTTTGTCCTTGGCTGGCTCCTTGCTGGTGCAATGGGTACCGTGAGCGAGTCAGTCGGCGATCTGGTCCGCGCCGCGTGGGCCGGGAATGCGGAGGCAACCGAGCGGCTGCTCGAGCGGTTTCAGACTTCGCAGTGGCAGTTGCGCTGGGTTACGGTGGGGACTGGGATGGCTGCGCCAAAGCTCCTAGGTGCCCTTCGGAACGACTGCTTTCACGATTGGCGACGATGAGTGAGGCGCCGGACCGCGGGTGCGCCCGGCCCACTGCAAAGGGCACGCCGACCTCCGAAAGCAGGATCCAAGCTTGGGAATCGACACCTCGCGAGCTAGTGGCCGCTGCAGGAGTAGGCCAGTGGCCGGCATGAAACTAGGTGCTAAGGAATGCCGCTAGCCAGGGACACGCGGGCGAGCTTCACGCGCTCGATCGCCGGCAGCACCAGCTTGCGCAGGCGAATGCCGGCGGGCGTGACCTCGACACACTCGTCGTCGCGGATGAACTCAAGCGCCTGGTCGAGAGACAGTTGACGGTGCGGGACGAGCTTCACCGTTGCCTCCGCAGTCGATGAGCGCATGTTCGTCAGCTGCTTTTCGCGCACCGCGTTGACGTCCAGGTCCTCGGTGCGCGAGTTCTCCCCGACGATCATCCCCTCGTAAACCGTGGTGCCGGGGGTCACGAACAGCGCACCCCGGTCCTGCAGCTTCAGCAGCGCGTAGGTGCCGGTGCTTCCGGCTCGGTCGGCCACGAGCGACCCGGTGGGCCGGGTCTTGATCTTGCCGAACCACGGCTCGTAGGATTCGAACACCGAGTGCATGATCCCGGTGCCACGGGTCTCGGTGAGGAACTCGGTGCGAAAGCCAATCAGCCCGCGGGCCGGCACCAGGTACTCGAGGCGGACCCAGCCGGTGCCGTGGTTGACCATCTGCTCCATTCGGCCCTTGCGTAGCGCCATCAGCTGCGTGACCTGACCGAGGAAGTCTTCGGGCACGTCGATCGACAGCCGCTCGACCGGCTCGTGCAGCCGGCCGTTGATCTCGCGGGTAACGACCTGCGGCTTGCCGATGGTCAGCTCGAACCCCTCGCGACGCAACGTCTCGACCAGCACTGCAAGCTGCAGCTCCCCTCGGCCTTGAACCTCCCAGGTGTCGGGCCGGTCGGTGTCTTCAACGCGGATGGATACGTTGCCGACGAGCTCGGCGTCGAGCCGGTCCTTGACCATGCGCGCGGTCAGCTTCGTGCCGGATTCGCCGGCCAGCGGAGAGGTGTTGATGCCAATCGTCATCGACAGCGCCGGCTCGTCGACAGCGATGAGCGGCAGCGGCCGCGGGGCCTCCGCGTCGGCGATCGTTTCGCCGATGGTGATCTCGGGGATGCCGGCGACGGCGACGATCTCTCCGGCGGACGCCTCCTCGGCCTCCACCCGCTGCATCCCGTCGGTCAGGTACAGCTCGGTTACGCGAGCCCGCTCGACGCTGCCGTCGCGCCTGCACCATGCGACCGGCGCGCCTCTGCGCAAGCTCCCGTTATACACGCGGCAGAGCGCTAAGCGGCCCACGTAGGGGGAGGCGTCAAGATTGGTGACGAGCGCCTGCAGGCTCCCAGTATCGTCGTAGCTGGGGCCGGGGAAGTGCTCGACAATGAGCTCGAACAGCGCTCGCAGGTCGGCCCCATCCGCTCCGGCGACGCGCGACGCCCAGCCCATCTTCGCGTTGGTATAGACGACCGGGAAGTCGATCTGCTCCTCGGTCGCGTCCAGGTCGAGGAATAGCTCAAGCACCTCGTCCTCCACCTCCGAGATGCGGGCGTCGGGCCTGTCCACCTTGTTAACGACAAGGATGATCGGCAACCGGCGGGCCAGGGCTTTGCGAAGCACGAACCGCGTCTGCGGCAACGGACCCTCGGAAGCGTCCACTAAGAGCAGAACACCGTCGACCATGGTCAGCGCCCGCTCCACCTCACCGCCGAAGTCGGCGTGACCGGGAGTGTCGACGATGTTCAGCTTCACCTCGCCGTAGCGCACCGACGCGTTCTTGGCGAGAATGGTGATTCCCCGCTCGCGCTCCTGGTCGAGCGAATCCATGACGCGCTCGATCACCTGCTCGTGTGCGGAAAAAACGCCGGACTGGCGAAGCATGGCGTCGACCAGGCTCGTCTTCCCGTGGTCGACGTGCGCGATGATGGCGATGTTGCGGACGTCCTCCCGCTGCGGCACCCGAGCGATGTTAGGCGCGCGCCCGGGACGCGGCCGCCGGGCCAATCTGTCGTGGTGGGAACCGTGGAGACCCAAAGGTCGGTCCGACCATAGGTTTTCTACGGCACAAGGCCGGTGAAAAACCGGCGAGCTGCAGCAGCCGCCCGTCAACGCGGACCCGATCGGACGGCAACAGGCAATCAGCACGGGCTGCACACCCTCCAGCGCCTGGTCGGTGTAGCGCGGAGCCCTGCCTCGGGCCTGGACCGCAGGAGCCGAGTGACCCACCCCCGTCTGGGCCACTCGGCTCGCCAGCGAGCCCCCCGTGCCTCTCCAGCGCCTTGCTCGACGCCGATGAGGCGATTCAGGTCGACAGGCCCCCCACACCCCTTCCTGTTGACCTCTGGTTGATAAGACTATCACGTTTGTTGACCTGCGGTCAACTAAAATTGTATTTTGATGTCAGAAGGCCCGTCCTACAAACGGCTTCAGGTTGACGAGCGCCGGCGCCAGCTGCTCGATGCCGGAACCGCGCTGTTCGCCGATCAGGCCTACGAAGAAATCTCGATGCGCGACGTCGCGCGCGCCGCCGGCGTGTCAAAGGCGCTTCTTTACCACTACTTTCGCTCGAAGACCGAGCTCTTCAAGGCTGCCCTAGCCGAGAGTGCAGGCGAGCTTCAAACGGCGATCGAGCCAAGCGGAGACGGGACGCCGCTCGAGCAGCTCACGCGCAGCCTCGAGAGGTATCTGGCATGGATCGAGACACACGCCCGCACATGGTCCAAGCTCATGCAGAGCGCCGCCGCGCTACCCGAAGCGCGCGAGCTGATCGAAGGATTCCGCCAACGCACGATGGACATCGTGCTGGCGCAATTGGCGGGCACACGCACGCCGCGTCCCGTGCTGCGGGTAGCGATCACGGGCTGGCTCGGGTACATGGACGCCGTGCTCCTCGATTGGGCGGAATCCAAGGACATCTCGCGCGAGACGCTACGCGATCTCCTCGTGGCAGCGTTCGCAGCGATCCTAACCGCAGCCCAGCAGGTCGACCAAAAGATCCAGCTTCTGCCGCCGCCCAACTGAGCGTGCACGCCACCGTTGCAGACGATCGCACCGGCGGCCTTGCGGTTGCGGTTCGCGGCTATTTTCCGAGTTTGCTGTCGATCTCGGCCTTGTGCTGTGGGAACGCAATTGCGAGGTTGTGACCGGCCTGCGCGTACGTCGCGTGGTTGGAGGACGCGCTAGTGAGCCATGACTGGAGCGCCGCGTTCCCCTGGGTCGTGCTTCCGATGCCAAGCAGGCTGAGGTGCTGCGATCCGGCGAGCACTGGGTAACCACCAGGGCCGCGAGTCGTTGGCTGCTCGAGCTCATGCATGAGCGTCTGACTCGTCATGTTGCGAATCTGAAAGTTGTTCACGGTTGCGCTCGTGCTAGTTCCGCAGCCACCCGCGGCCAACGCGGCGATCGTGACAACCACGGCAGCTGGCGCGCGCCTCGTCATACGATCGCCTCGGACTTGCGTGACCGGCCGCGCGCGGGGTGCGCTCCGCGACCAAGCAATACGCCTGGGTCCGTCGCCGTCAAGCCTCGCATCGCCACCAACCTCGACTCGCAATCACTCCAGATCGCCTTCCTCACAATGCCAGCAACAGTAGACGGTGGTGGGAGAAAAACAATCCTGCGGCGCGCAGCCGTCGTCCTCCCGATACTCCCAGACCTCATACATCGGCGGCCGCCGCCTAAAGGCGCCCGCACTCGATAAGGCCTCGTCCAGGCACCGGCGGCTGCGCCTCACCCAATACAAGCACCAAGGGACGGGACGTCACGTCTGGGCCGCTTACGAGCAACAACGCCACCACCCCGCGACAACGTCCTCCAATGCCGCCGTAAGGCGGCTTCATAATAGATGTCCGACGTACGATGTCGTGCCCGAGCCGTCCAGCAAGGAATGCCATGGGACAGGCTGGCCGCGGTAGCGCCCCAATGGATCGATCAACTTATGCGTTCGGGAACGCGCGGCCGGTGCAGCCCGAGCGGCTGCGGGTGCTGGAGGCGCTATTGGACGATGGCACGTTCCAGCTGCTTGAGAGGGTCGGCGTGCGACCGGGGTGGCGCTGCCTGGAGGTCGGCGCCGGCGGTGGCTCAGTCGCAGCCTGGTTGTGCGATCGCACCGTGCCCGACGGATCGGTACTCGCAACCGATCTCGACACGACACTCCTGCAGGAGCTGCAGCATCCGAACCTAGAGGTGCGACTCCATGATGTACTGACCGACGAGCTGCCCGAGGGCGAGTTCGATCTCGTTCATGCGCGGCTGGTACTCGCGTGGCTGGCCAGCCCCGTGGAGGGGCTGCGAAGAATGGTCATGGCGCTCAAGCCGGGCGGTTGCTTGCTGGTCGAGGAGATGGACTTTCGCTCGGTGGCGCCCGACCCGGGGCTAGACGCCGTCACCCGGCGCCTGTTTACGCGTGTGCACGATGCTCACCTCGCCGTACTCGCTGAACAACATGCGTTTGATCCATTCTGCGGACGTGGTCTCTACCGCGCTCTCTCAACCGCGGGGGTGGCGCGAGTAGATTCCGAAGGCCGTCTCTCGATCTGGCGCGCGAATCAGCCGGGAGGTGAGCTCTTGCGGTTGACACTGGTCCAGCTGCGCGACCAACTGATCGCCCATCGTGGGGTAACCGCTGCCGAGGTGGACGCAATGATCGATCTCTGTGACGACCCAGGGCTTGTATTCATGTCGCAGGCAACGATCGCCGCATGGGGTCACCGGCCGCGATAAAGCCCGTAGCGCTCGGCTCACGAATGAGGGCTGCTAGGCCAGACGGGCGTCCGCGTTGCGGCGCGGTGGGCCCCCTAACTCATTTCGTGAGGTGGCCAGAGGCAGGTTCTAGGTTCCACCGCCTGCCACGATGCGGACAAAGGAATCGCTCGCCGTGTTGATCCGACGCAATCAGATCGGTTCGCTGGGGAATCGAAGGTCGAAGCGTTCGATCAGGCTGGGGACGCTGTCGGGATCCATCTCGAGTTGATAGCGCGTGCAGAGCTCGCCAAAGACGTCGGGGCTTGCCTGCGTGACGCCGCCCAGGTCGACGAGCTCGGCGAAGAACTGCTCAAAGCCGGCGGGGGAGATGATCTCAAGGACTCGCGCTGGCTGATCGCCGGCGTTCCAGAACGTATGCCACTGGCCACGGGGTTTGAAGATCAAATCGCCGGGGGCGCCGATGAGGACCTCCTCGCCGAGCAGCGCTCCGACGCGGCCCTCGATTACCCAGCTGTACTCGTCCTCACGACTGTGGCGGTGAAGCGGGGCCGCGAGCGCCCGCGGGGCCATCGGGTGCTCGATGAGCGCGAAGCGCTCATCGGAGTCGCCGCCGTCGATCATGAATCTGACGCCGATGCTTCCCAGGAACCCTGCTTTGCCGTCATGCGGGCCGAGCACCCTTGCTGTCGTCGCTTCCATCTATCTGCTCCTTTTGACTGGACAGTTATGTTCCGCGAAATTCTTACCACGCTTCAGGTCCGTCTGTCAAGATTGATTGGACATACATGACCGAGGAAAAGCGCCCGTATCGGAAACGCCGCAGGGCCGAGCTTGAGGCCGAGACTCGCCGACGGATCACCGAGAGCGCCGTCGAGCTGCACGGAACGGTGGGGCCGTCGCGAACCTCGTTCAGTGCGGTCGCCGAGCTTGCCGGGGTAAGGCGGTCCACGCTCTACCGGCATTTCCCCGACGAGGCCGCCCTGTTCGCCGCCTGCAGCACACACTGGCTGGCCGCCAACGCACCCCCGAACCTGGCCGGCTATGCGACGATCTCCGATCCCGACGAGCGCCTCGTCCACGCCCTCACCGAGCTATATGCCTACTACCGGCAGACCGACCGGATGCTGGCCAACCTCCTACGCGACGAACACACAGTGCCCGCCGTCAAGCAAACCTTCCGCACCTTCCGCGACTACCTCGCCGGCGCCCGCGACACCCTCACGCACGGGCGCAAGGTGCGCGGGCAACCCCGCAAGCGCACGCTCGCCGCTACCGGACACGCCCTCGCGTTCTCCACCTGGCACTCGCTAACCCACGACCAAGGACTCGACGATCACCAAGCGGTCGAGCTCATGACCAGACTGGTTCGCGCGCAGAGCGGCTAGGTGATAAAAGCGCGGATCCTCGTGGTTTTCCCCACACGGGTCGATCCATGTCGGTCTGGGCTCAACGTGACCCGCGGGATCGGCCGCACCGCGAATCACTTGAGCGCGTACGCCCCGTTGGTGTCGGGTAAAGCCTCGCCATGGCTGCTGGATTGATCGTCATTGACATGCTCAACCCCTATGAGCACGAGGGTGCCGACCCACTCACCGCCTCCGTACGGCGCATGCTCAGCGACCTCCGCGCGCTAATCGCGGACGCCCGCGAGGCCGGGCTACGAATCATTTACGTCAACGACAACCACGGCGATTGGACCGCCGGGCCCAAAGAGATCGCCGAGCGCGCACTTGCAGGCGCCTGCCCCGACTTGGTCGAGCCGGTGCTGCCTCCGGAAGAAGCCCCCTTTATCGTCAAGGCCCGGCATTCGATCTTCTATGAGACGCTGCTGGAGTACCTGCTCCGGCGGGAGGAGATCAACCGCTTGGTACTGGCTGGACAGGTCACCGAGCAGTGCATCCTCTACTCCGCCCTCGATGCTTATGTGCGTCACTTCGAGGTCGTGGTCCCCACCGACGCCATTGCCCACATCGACAAGCGGCTGGCGCAGGCGGCGATCCGGATGATGCAGGCCAACTTGCACGCCCAGTTGGCCCCGAGTCCCGGAGCGGTTCTCGAAGCCTGCCGTGCCTGACGGTAGATACCCGGCAGGCATGGTGCCGGGAATCAAGAGGGTCTCCTCGCGAGGCCGGCGAGCTGTTGGTCTGTCGAGGCGCGGGTAGGACGGAGCAAGGTGTCGTCAAATCGAGGTCGAAGAGAACGGGTCGAGCGGGCTATCAGCGATAGCCGCAAGAAGCTTGCCCGGGGCGCCAGAGACGTTTCGAGCATCGCGGCGAGCAGCGCCGAGGAGGTCGCCAAGCAGCTCGCTCGCGCCCGGGTTGCCAGCGGGAAGGCCGTGGCGAAGCACGGACCCCAGAAGACCCGGCGAGGGAGGGATAAGGCCGCCGCTGACCCCGTCGCCTACTTCAACGGCGACTACCAAAGACAAGTGCAACAGCTCGGGCTCGCCAACATACTTATCGGCGGTCAGACGGGGGTTGGCAAGAGCACGCTTATCAACTCAGTCTTCCGCGCCCGGCTCGCTGCAGAGGGCGTTGGGAAACCCGTGACCAAGCATGTGCAGCGCTATCAGGTCGAGGGTGTTCCGGTGACCATCTACGACACACCCGGTATTGAGTTGGGTCAGTCGAAAAAAGAGGTTATCCGCGAGTACAAGAAGACAATCAAGGACTCGCTCAGTCGCCCGCTCGACGAGAACATCCATATCGCGTGGTACTGCCTGAGCGCGGAGACCCCGCGTATCCAGGACTACGACGTCGACGTCATCAAGGCTCTTGCACATGAAGTTCCGGTACTCCTTGTCCTCACCCAATGCGTCGACGACGAACGCGCGGAGGCCCTGGAGAGCGCCATAGCCGACGAAAACTTGCCCTCTCACGGGCCACCGTTGCGGACGCTTGCGCGCGAGCGCACCGTCGCTGGACACACCGTTCCGCCCCATGGCCTGGAGGAGCTCGTGGAGCGGACCCACGAAATCCTCCCTGAGGGGGTGAGGCGGGCGTTCACAAACGCCCAAGGGGTAGTGATCCGATTGAAGGTCCGCCACGCGCGTGCGGTGGTCGGTGCTGCCGGCGCTGCAGCCGGCACTGTTGGCGCGGTACCCATTCCGGTCTCCGACGCCGTTGTGCTAATGCCTGTCCAGGTAGGCATGCTTGCCGGCATCACCGCAATTTTTGGTGTCGACGTCACCCGGGGTCACATCGCCGAGC
Organism: uncultured Solirubrobacterales bacterium; assembly: GCA_963808655.1. Lineage (GTDB taxonomy): Bacteria > Actinomycetota > Thermoleophilia > Solirubrobacterales > Solirubrobacteraceae > Palsa-465. The sequence continues at coordinate 4,929 of CAWEGZ010000013.1, read as the reverse complement.
TAATTCGCGGCCTCGCCAAGACCGGGGGGACTGAATGGGCAGGCAAGGCCCTCGTTCAAGCGCTGCTCAAGGTGGTCCCCGGGGCTGAGTTAATCAATGCTGCTGTCGCGACCGCTGTCACGCTCGCGCTCGGCGAAGCACACATCCAGCTCTGCAAGGAGCTCCTCCAGCGGCAGTCGTCTGGCAGACCGATGACCGATGCCGACATGCTTTCGTTTCTGCTCAAGGCATATCAGCGCGCGTGGCGCGCAGGTCGCGGCTAATAGCACCACCGGCCATCGATTGCGGGTTGCTCTGCGGATTCCCAAACGGCTGTCGCCCAGCGTGTCCGCTAGCCGCGCATATTCCAAGCCGGCCGAGGGGTCGGCTCCAGCAGACGCTCTCGAAAGCGATGGGTGCGGGTTTGGTGTTGTCGTGTGTCTTCGGCGTGGGTATGGTGTGCAGGAGCTGAGGACCCTGGGAGAGTTTCAGGGGACCGCTCGACGGGAGCGAGAGGGGCTAGGAGTGTTTCACGGGTTTGGTTTATTGCGGCGACGGACGCTGTTGGGCGTGCTTGCGGGCTTGGCGGTGGTTGGTCTGGGCGCGGTACCGGCGGCGGCGGCGCCGTTCGTGTACAGCACCACCTATCCCCCGGGAAACTCCGGGATTCCTCCAAAAATCTTCCAGTTCGATGCCCCGTCGGCCAATCGCGAGGCGCTGCAGCCTCTCTCGCCGGCGAGCATTTCTCTTCCCAATGCCCAAAGCGGAGCAGGCGCGTGGCAGGCGGCGGTCAGCCCCGAGGGCAACAGCCTTTACGCCGTTAACTTCGGCGCCCCCGGCATGGTCTGGCAGTTAAACATTAATCCGAGCACCGGCAAGCTGAGCCCCAAGTCGCCGGCGACCGTGACCATCCCCGCCGACTCCGCGAACGCGGTGGTGCTCACCCCGGACGGCAAGAGCGCCTACGTGAGCAACGGGAACAACACGATCTCGCAGTTCAACGTCAGCCGGGGCACGGGCAAGCTCCACCCCAAGTCGCCGGCGAGCGTGGCCGCCGGCAAGGGCCCGGGCGCGGAGGCGGTCAGCCCCGACGGCAAGAGCCTCTACGTCATCAGCGGCGCGCACGGCGGATCGGTCTTGCAGTACAACATCAACGGGAAGACGGGCAAGCTGAGCCGCAAGTCGCCGGCGAGCGTGGCGGCCAACGGCGCGGGGGCGGAAGCGGTCAGCCCGAACGGCAAGAGCCTCTACGTCATCAGCGGCGCGCACGGCGGCTCGGTCTTGCAGTACGACATCAACCGGAAGACGGGCAAGCTCCACCCCAAGTCACCGGCGAAGGTGGCCGCCAACGGCGCGGGGGCGGAGGCTGTCAGCCCGGACGGCAAGAGCCTCTATGTCACCAGCGGCTCCAGCACGGTCTTGCAGTTCAACATCAACCAAAAGACGGGCAGGCTGAGCCCCAAGTCGCCCGCGAGCGTCTCCGCGCCCGGCGCCAGCACGATTGCGGTCACCCCCGACAGCGAGAGCGCCTATGTCATCGGCGACGGGGTCCTGCAGTTCAACATCAACCGGACCACGGGCACGCTGAGCTCCAAGTCGCCGGCGAGCGTGTTCGCCGGACACTACCCGCAAGCGGTGGTGGTCAGCCCCGACGCCGACGTGTCGGTGAAGGTGCGCGCGCCGGCCTCGATCAGGCGCGGCTCTGAGCTGACCTATGCGATCAAGGTCAAAAACGCCGGGCCCTCGCACGCCTGGCAGGTAAAACTCACCGACCGCCTGCCCTCCGGGACCAAGTTCGTGAAGCTCTCGGCCCCGCGAGCGCGCTGCACATCACCCAAGGCCGGCGCCACGGGCGCGACGGTCACCTGCAAGCTGGGCAGGCTCAGGCCCGGCAAAGGCGCGAAAGTTCGCATCGTGGTCAAAGTCATCGCCAAGGGCACGATTAGCAATCTGGCCAAGGTCACAAGCGTCACGCCCGACCCGCTCAGCAGCAACAACACCACCACCGCCCATACCAAGGTGAAATAGCGGCCCTTACCCCAGCGGATCGTCCGGAGCGACTCGCCTGGCTCCTCTGGTCCCGAAACATCATCTAGCGGTCGGCTAAAGCGTGCGCGCGTGGGCACGGGCATGGCGATCAAAGCTCCGACTCGCCGGACCAGTCGCGCTGGGCTCACCGATACATCGTCCCACTGGCTCCGAGCTCACTCGAGGAGCTTGGCACTTGACCGCGCTTGTCCACGAGCGGCGCCGGGCATATCGTTTTCGTGGCGACTACGGACAGAGGAGACAGCGGTGGCAAACACAGGCACGATTCGGGGTACGCACCATCTGACGTTCTGCGTCGGCGGCGCACAGGAGGATTACGATTTTCACGTCCGCCTTTTGGGGCTCAAGAGCGTCAAGAAAACGGTGCTGTTCGACGGCGAGATTCCGATTTACCACCTTTACTACGGCAACGAGTTGGGCGACGCCTCCACACTGCTGACGGCCTTCCCCTACCGGCAGGCGGGTTGGATGGGCAGGCGCGGGACCAACCAGGCCAAGCAGCTCAACCTGTCCATCCCGCCAGAGGCGGTTTCATTCTGGGCCGATCGCCTCGCCGCGTGCGACTTGGAGGTGCAGAGGAGCGAGTTGTTCGGAACCGAGCGGCTCATCTTCGCGCACCCATGCGGGATTCCGTATGCCCTCGTGGCGAACGCCGGACGCGACGATCGCGCGCCCTACGAGGGCGGAGGCGTGCCGGCGGAGTACGCCGTCCGCGGCGCGTATGGAACGACCACCTCGGTGCGCGAGGTAGGGGAAATGGACTTCTTCATCAGCACCGGAATGGGGGGCGAGCTGCTGGCCTCGGAGGGTCCCAACCACCAGTACCGGATCGGCACCGAGCATGGCTACGGGCGAATGCTCGAGCTGGTGGAGGAGCCTCACCTCCCCCAGGGCACCTGGCACTTCGGCGAGGGCACGATCCACCATCAGGCATTTGACGTCGTCTCCGAGGAGAACCAGCAGACCGTCAAGGACTGGATGGTGGGGCTCGGGTTCACCGACGTGTCAGACCGCAAGGATCGCGGCTATTTCTTCTCCTGCTACTGCCGCAGTCCCGGCGGGCTGCTGGTTGAGCTCGCATACTCGCACGAGCAGGGCTTTTTCATCGACGAGGCCGCCGAGGAGCTGGGCACGCATATGTGCATCCCGCCCCATTGGGAGGATCGACGGGGCGAAATCGCACAGCTCGAGCAGATCGACACGGTCGAGACGGTCGTCCCGTAGGCGCCGTTGACGGCACCCAAACGCACACACTTACACGGCAGCCACCAGCGCGCGCAGTCCGGCCACTGCGCGATCGTTGATGTGGTGCACGCGGTCCTCATGGACCTCGAAGGCGACTGTGGCCCCCGAGTGCTCGAACGCCCGCGCGGTGGCCTGGGCGTCGCCGAGGGCCACCCACTGGTCGTGGCGGCTCACGGCGAAGAACATCCGCAGTCCGTCGGCGCGGCCCGGCGAGATTCGCTGGTCGGGCGGACCGAGCAGCGAGCCGGTCAACACCGCCGCGCCGCCAAACCGCGTCGGCCGGCGGGCCAGGAGCTCGGCGATTACGCACGCCCCCTGAGAGAAGCCACCGACCACGATATGGTCGTCGGCGATACCGGCCGCCCGCGCGGTATCGAGGGCCACCTCGCACGCCTCGATCGCCCAGCTCAGATGGGGCTCGTTCGCGGCTGGCGGGTCGAAGTACCGCCCGGGGTACCAGCTGCGGTTCGCGGCCACCGGCAGCAGGTAGGCGACGTCGTTGAGGTGGAGGCGCTCCACCACGTCGATCATCACACCCTCGTCCTGATCGCGGCCGTGGACCAGCACGCAGGCCGCGCGAGCTCGGTCCAGAGGCTGTCCTGCCCTCACCGGCGCCCGCGCGAGGTGGGGGTTCGCGCCGCCGGTCATGGCCCCTCGGAGGCCAGCCAGCCCAAAGGGATGGCCGCTGTCCCGCGCTCCGATGCGAACAGCACTGCCTCGGGGTAGAGCTCGCGATTGAGCGCCTCCACGAAGAAGGTCGCAACCGATCCGGGTGCCCCGAGGTCGTCGGGCAGGCTCGAGAGGGCAACGGTAACGCAGGGGTGGCGCCCGAGTTCAGTCTTGGCGGCCCGGCCGCCCCGCCGGAACTCGCTGGCCTCACTTAGGTTGTTGAAGCTGACCACGATCGCACGAGCGCTGCGCCGCGGCCCGAAACCCCTCTGCACGTTCGACGGCTCCACGTTTCGGGCTTTGAGGGGCCGCCTGGGACGCCCTCACGCCCCCGTGGCGCCCGTGCGATCGGCAAACAGCGGCGCCAGGTCGACGTAGATCCGATAGTCGTGGATGCGATCCCCGCGCTCGCGGTAGATCGTCACCACCGGGACCGTCACCTGGCTGCTGTCGCGCCGTGTATATGTGACCGTTGCCTCGACGATCGTGGCCTCGTCGACCCGCCAGCGCCCGACCATCTCATGCCTGACGCCTCTGAGCTCCGCGCAGAAGGCCGCCCACGCGTCGCGCACCGCGTCTTTGCCGCGGATCGGTTCCGCATTCCCGAAGCGCATGGTCACGTCCTCGGCGAGGTGGGCGGCGAAGCGCTCGGGCTCCATCGAATCGATGTCGGCAAACAGCTGCTCTGGTGCCGGAATGGCTCCCTCTCCTTGTCGTGGCGGCGGGGATCGGCGGTTTTCATATCACGCCCATCGTCGCCGCGCGACCCCCGGCTGTCGAGAGCGCTCAGATTGGTCGGCCGCGCGCGACCGCGGTCATCTGCAGTGCCGTCGGCATGGCGGCGGCAGTCGCGGTAGTGCTCCTCTAAACGGTGAGCGGAGGTGACGGAGCCGACGGCTACGGCGGGCGTTGGCTTACCTCGCCCTAAACGAACCGCCCCCCAGTTCGGAGGGCGGTTCGAATTCTTTGCAAAGGTGGAGACGCCGG
>CAWEGZ010000012.1:0-231123 GCA_963808655.1 uncultured Solirubrobacterales bacterium | reverse complement strand
AACGGGAGAAGGCCCGCTACGGCGAACCGATGCTCAAGAAGGTGCGCCAGCTGATCGAATCCGTCAACGACACCCTCAAAGGCCAGCTCAACCTGGAAGAACACGGTGCCCCCATCGAGGGAGTCGCCTGCGCGTCGCCCAACGCGTCCTGGCCCTGGCCGCCGCGATCTGGCACAACAACAAGAGCAGCGCACCGATCACCAGGTCACTCATCGCCTACGACCACTGATCCATTCGGAACTGCTCGTCTAGCCGAAGTGTCCTGGCTAGCAGAAGCGACACTGGCGTCTGTGCTGGTCAGTTGGGGTGTGGAGGGTGGTTTTGTGTATGACCTGAATGGACGGACGGATGAAGCGGACGCCCGTCAGGCCAGCTTGGTGCACGCCGCCGCGACCCAGGAGATCGGCCACGAGCTCGGCGAGACGTGCCGGTGAATGCGATACCCGGTTCCGAGCGCTGCGCCGCCGAGGAGAACCCAGTGACCGTGGTCGCGGGCCAGATGGCGCCGAGGCGACCGCGACCGGTCCGGCTGAGGGTGCGGACGGTGAGGAGACCGGCGCCGCAGCGTGTCACCGTCGGGGTGAACGCCGAGCCGACGGTCGACCTGCCCGCCGCGGCCTGCTGCGCGTTGTATGCGGAGGGCCGAGGCGTAGGACGCTTCAGCCGAGGCGAGCGAGGCCGCGGCGGACGCGGAGGCTGCAGCCGCGGAGGCGCGTCGGCCGCGGTGGCGGCGGAGTAGGGCACGTCGTTCGCGATGTTCGCGAACATCTGCGCCGCCGAGTCGGCCGGGATCACCCGATTCGAGTCCGCGGGATCGGCCGCGTAGGGCATCGTGACGAAGGTGACCCGCTCGGTGGGCACCTTGTTCAGGGCGCAGTCCTTGTCGTGCACCGCGAGAAGGTCGCGTCAATCAGCAATGCTGCTCAGAGCGCGGATCGAGCGTACGACGGCGCTATCGGCCCCGGATCCTCGAGCCGGCAGCGCCGTGCGAGCCGGTGGGCGATCAGATGCCCAATAGCCCGGATGGGAATTTCGGGGAGCGCGGTATTGGATCGGTGGCGTGCTGGTCGGCAGTTCGCCCCGCGGTAGCGGTGGCCGGCCTTGGCGGGACGGGATCAGGCTGTGTTCCTGGATGGCGATGTGTTTGGCGCCCTTGAGTCCGTACGTCACGAGCGTCTGGCCGATCGGCCCGAGGCCGAGGGCTGCGGCGAGCAGGATCAGGCAGGGTTCGCCAACGGCGAGCAGCAGCCTCGCAGGATCCTGCGGCAGCCGTGGCACGGCGAGCGGGATGGTGATCGTGATGGACATGCCAAGGTCCCGTCCTGGTCGCCGTGAAGCCGAATCTTCTCGGTAAGACCAGTAGAACCAGGCTCTAACTGGGGTCAACGTCCTTTTTCATACTCTCGGCGGCGTCGCCGCGTGGGGGCGCGACCTTTCGCCCTGTTATCCAGTCTGGTTCGGCTTGAGCCGGCCCCAGCGCCGCAGCGCGGCGTGTCCGGCGCCGGCGGCTGCGGCCACCGGCCATTCGACCAGCCCGACCACTGTCAGACCGCCGAGGCCGAGGAGCCGGCTGCCCTTGGCCCGTTCGCCCGGGTGGGTGCCACCTTCCGGGCTGCGTTCAGCGGCAACCGCGCCACGGCGGTGGCCGCGCCTACGACCTGGTCCACCGGTATGGTGATTGTGACGCTGCGTGGCTGTGGCTGTGGCTGTGGCTGCGGCTGTGCGCTGTGGTCGTTTCGCGTGCTGCCCCGGCGTTCCCCGGCTGCCTCCGTCACGGGTACCGAGCCTTCCTCTTCATTTTTGCTTGCTTTCGGGGCGGCGTCTTGTGGTGCGCGGGGGCCCGCTTCGTGCTGCGGCGCCCCGTCGTTGCGGTGGAGGCGCGCTTGGCCCGTGTTGTCTTCGTCTCGTTCTGCGGCCCCTGTTCGGCGGAAGCCGTCGAGGCGCTCTGACCCGGCTGCTGGCATGCGGTTTCGCCCTCTCGGTCGCGGGCAACAGGTAGCCGCCCTTGTTGGGTGCTGTTCACTATGCTCCCAGCACGTTCATCGATTCGCCGGATTCAGTCCATCCAAACCGACCTATTCCCAGGAGTTGGCGGCGAGTCGCCGCCAGGAGCGTTCGAGCCAGAGGGAGTCGCAAGCTCTTGTTATCGTTCGCTCTGCCGGTTTCGACGGCCGCCCGGTACGCAGCGGCTACCACTGCCGCGTCCGCCCAGTTGGCGCTCGCCACGGCACGCGGTACCGCCGTCGTCACGGGAGCTGTCGCCGTCGCCACGGTCGAGCAGGCTGGCGGCTTGCTTGCCCGGCGGGTGCCGCGCGCCGCCGCCGCGATCCCCGCAGCGGGCGTAGTGGAGCAGGCAGCGCGGCGACTGGGCACCGGTCTCGGCCATCTGGCTGACGGCGGGCTGCACCGCTCCACCCGGCGCGTGTGGCACGAGGACGGCCGCGCGCACGTCGAGGTCAAGGGCCTGACCGGCGAGGCGAGGGGCACCGGCGGCTGGCCGCGGATGTCACCGCCGCCCTGCGCGATCAAGGGCGTGCGCTGGGCCGAGGTCAACGCGGTCACGCAGCACGTCCTGGTCGACTTCGACGAGGAGGAACTCGACGTCGCGAGATCCTCGAGGCGTCGAGGCCGCCGAGGAGGCGCACGGCGCCGCCGAGGAGACTTCGCCGCGCACCAAGCCCGAGCACCCCTCGGACGACGCGCCGGTCACCCTGGCCGCGTCTCGCTCGCCGCCGACGTGGTCGGGCTGTCGTCGCGGTCGCCGGCCACGCGTTCTGCCGCCTCCCGCCGCGTCACGCACGCATCCCGCTGCTCTTCGCCGAGACCTACCCGCGCGTGCGCCACTTGGTGGAGGAGCGGATCGGCCGCACCCACGCCGAGCTGCTGTTCTCGGTGGCCACCGCGCCCGTCAACGCGCGGCCGTGGGTCCCGCGCCGATCCTCGTGGACAGCACCGCACCACTCCCTGAGTACGCCGAAGCCCGGGCCCGCCAAGCGGTCTGGCGCCGCCGCGAGCGCGAACTGGTCGGCGACGGCACCGGCCTGCCGGGCGAGGCGCCCGAGCGGCCCGAGCGCCCGACGCCGTTCCCGGACGGCCCGGTCGAAAAGCTCGGCGACCGCACTGCGCTGGCCTCGCTGCTCGGCGCCGGCGGCGTCCTCGCCTTCACCCGCGACCCGGGCCGCGCCGGCGAGCTGATGCTCGCCACGATGCCCAAGGCCGCGCGCCAGGGCCGCGAGGCGTTCGCCGCGGCCCTGGACGCGTGCTGGCGCGGCACGGCGTCGTCCCGATGGACGGCACCAGCCTGCGCCGGCTGGACCGGATCGGGGTGGCCGTATCGATTCCACGGTCCTGTGCTGCACCGCACCGCGCATCCTCGTCGCCACCGCCCTCGACCCAGAGTTCGACGACGCGGCAGTCTGGCAGGTCGCCGAGGAATCCATCACCGGCGGCGAGCCCGCCGCCCTGCGGCTCCGAGGACCGTGGACCATCGGCGAGTGGCGCATCGAGCGGCCGCAGACGCAGCCCCGGACAGGCGGACGGCCCCGGCCGCGCTCACCGTCGACCTGCTCGACGGGAAAGGCGCCCGGGCCGGGCGCGCCCGGATCGGGGTCGAGCCCGACCCGCTGGCCGATGCCCTGCTCGCCGCCGCGCGCGACGCCGCCGAGAACGTCGTGCTGACCGAGCACGACAGCGTCGGGGACCTGCTCGCCTGGGCCGACGATGTCGTCGCCCGTGGCCGAGCGCGGCGAACTGCGCGACACGATCCGCGGCTACCAGTGCGACGGCAGCGGCGTGCTGGGCCTCCACCAGCCACGACGCCGCGCTGGACGCCGCCGACGTCGGCCTTGGTGCCGAGCGGCACCGCCAGTGTGCTGGTCGGCCGACCTGATCTGCGGACCGGGCCTGGCGAGGCCTGGCGGGTGCTGCGCGCGGTGGCCACCGCCACGCCGGTCAGCGAACGCTCGAGCCGGCTCGCCCTGGGCGGCTGCGCGCTCGGCGCGCTGCTCACCGTCGCGGTCGACGGGCGGCGGCGACCACGCGGGCGCTGAAGCTCTCTCCGGTGCACAGCGCCCATGCGCGGCCATCGCCGGCGGAGCGTGCAGCGGCTGCGGCCTCGGCCGCCGCCGCGCCACGGCCGTCCTGCGGGCCACTGGCACGCCGACAGCGCGCGGCACGCCTTCGCCCGGCTGCGGGCCCGCCGGCTCGACACACGTTGCGAAGCGGCCGAGAAACCGTCGCTGCCCGGCAGCTCGCCCGCACGGGACGCGGCCTCGCCGACTCGGTAGCCGCGATCGCGCCCATGGTCCACCGGCTCTGCTGCGCCCGGCCCGCAGCACGGCGAGACTGGCCGAGGCGGTCGTCGAAGAGCTGCGCGACCCGCTCACCCCGGTGCTCGCGCTCGGCGCCGCGGCGTCGGCGATCGTCGGCTCCGAGCGTGGACGCGCTGCTGGTCGACCGGTGTGATGGCCGGCAACGCGGTGATCAGCGCGGGCGCAGCGGATGCGGGCCGAGCAGGCGCTGCGCGCGGCTGCTGCTGGGCGAGCAGCATCAGCGCACCGGGTCGAGTCGACCGCGCGGAGCTCGGCAGCGCGGCAATCGGGGCGCGCGCCGGCGGACGACAGGGCTGCGCGGCATCCTCGACCCGACGCGGCCTCGAGCTCCGGCGCCGACGCAGCTGCGGCTCAGGCGACGTGATCGTCGCTCGGCCCGGCGACGTGGTGCCCGGCCGACGCCCGGCTGCTGACGCCGCGGACCTCGAAGTCGACGAGTCCGCGCTCACCGGCGAATCGCTGCCGGTCGCCAAGTCCGCCGCCGCCACGCCCGGCGCCGACCTGGCCGAACGCACCTGCATGCTCTACGAGGGCTGCACCGTGCTGGCCGGCACCGGCTACGCGGTGGTCGCCGCCGTCGGCGACGACGACCGAGGCCGGGCGCGCCGCGGCGGTCGCCGGGTCCGCCGCCGCCGCGCGGCCGGCATGCAGGCCCGGCTGGCGAGCTGACCCGCATCGCGCTGCCCGCCGCCGGGATCGGCGGCGCTCGCGGTCACCGGCGCTGGCCGCGCTGCGCGGCGTGCCGCTGCCGCGGGCCGTGGCCTCCGGCGTGGCGATCGCGGTGGCGGCGGTGCCCGAGGGCCTGCCGCTGGTCGCGACCGTCGCGCAGCTCGCGGCCGCCCGACGGCTGTCCCGGCGCGGCGTGCTGGTGCGCTCCTCGCGCACGCTCGAGGCGCTCGGCCGGGTGGACACCGTCTGCTTCGACAAGACCGGCACCCTCACCGAGGGCCGGCTGTCGGTCGACCCGCGTCGCCGGCCTCGATGGCGACCTGGAGCTCGGACGCCAGGCAGCGCGGCACGGCTGCTGCGGTGCGCGGCCCGCGCCTGCCCGCAGCCGGACGGCAAGGTGCGGCTCGGCGGCTCGCGCACGCGACCGACGGCGCGGTCGTGGAGGCCGCCGCGACCGGATCACGCCCCGGGGCGGGCTCGACGAGCGTGGAACGGCTCATAGCCGAGCTGCCCTTCGAGACCAGCCGCGGGTACTCGGCCTCGCTCGGCAGACGCGACGGCAGCGCGGCTGCGTTGGCCGTCAAGGGCGCGCCGGAGACGTCCTCGAGCGCTGCGTGACCAGACGGCGCACGGCTGCGCTCACGCCGCTGGCAGTGCCGCGAGCCCGACGTGCCGGCGCGGCCGCCGTGCACGCGGCTGGCCGACGACGGCCTGCGGGTGCTCGCGGTGGCCGAGTGCGACGCTCGACGAGGCGGCATGCCGCCGTGCGTGCACGACGTCGGCAGACTGCGACGTCGCCGCGCTGGTCGCCGGACCTGACGCTGCTCGGCTTCGTCGCCATCGCCGACACCCCGCGCCCGACCGCGCGCCGCAGGCCGATCGCCCGGCTGACCGCGGCGGGCGTGCGCATCACGATGATCACCGGCGACCATCCGAGCACCGCGGCCGCCATCGCCCGGCAGCTCGGCATCCCGGACGCGCGACCGCGTCGCTCACCGGCGCCGAGCTCGACCGGCTGCCCAAGACGCGAGCGCGACGCGCGGATCGCCGCAGACCACGGTCTTCGCGCGCGTCTCGCCGGAGCACAAGGTGCGCATCGTGCAGGCGCTGCAGCAGGCCGGCCGCGTCGTCGCGATGACCGGCGACGGCAGCAACGACGCGGCCGCGATCCGGCTGGCCGACGTCGGCATCGCGCTCGCCGGCCACGGCTCGGCCGCCGCGCGCAGCGCCGCCGACCTGGTGCTGACCGACCCGGACCCGGCCGGCATCGTCGACGCGCTGCGCCGAGGGCCGCGCGCTGTGGGGCAGCGTGCGCGACGCCGTCTCCATCCTGGTCGGCGGCAACGCCGGCGAGATCGCCTTCACCGTGCTCGGCACGGCGCTCGGCGGCCGCGCCCCGCTGGGCACCCGGCAGCTGCTGCTGGTCAACATGATGACCGACATGCTGCCCGCGCTCGCCGTCGCGCTCGCCCCGGCCCAGCCCGCACCGCCGGACGAGCGACGCCGCTGGCCGCCGGGCCCGGTCGGCTCCCTGCGGGGCCCGGCAGCTCGTGCGCAGCCTGGCCGTCGCGCGGCGGCGCCACCGCGCTCGGCGCGAGCCTCGCCTGGCAGCTCGGCCGGGTCGACCGGCCGCCGCCGGCGCGCCGCGCACGATGGCGCTCGGCGCCCTGGTCGGCACCCAGCTCGGCCAGACCCTGGTCCCGGCGCGGCACAGCCCGCTGGTCATCGCCACCTCGCTGGCCTCCGCGGCCGCGCTGTTCGCGGTCGTCGAGACACCGGGGGTCAGCCAGTTCTTCGGCTGCACCCCGCTCGGCCCGGTCGCCTGGGCGATCGTCGGCGCCTCCGCCGCGCCGCGACCCTCGCCGCCGCCGTCGCCCCCGCGCTGCTCGACCGGCTCGGCATCGGCATCGACCCAGTCCCGGCAGCCGCCTGACCGTGAGCAGATCTCCGCACCCAACAGTCGGTAAGGAGCGGCCGATGTTCAAGGTACCCGTGGTGTCGTGGCATCGTGTCCGGATTTCAGGCGGCGAAACAATGACGACGTCAGCTTCCGGCGGTGACGCTACCTCCCGCGAGCGCGGATGCCGAGCAGCAGTTCACCGACATGCTCCAACAGTTGCGCGTCGTGCAGACCGGTGTGCAGGTGCTCGGGGCGTTCCTGCTGACGCTTCCGTTCACCCAGCGCTTCGCGGCACTGACCAGGCCGACAAGACGCTCTATGTGATCAGCCTTGTGAGCGCGGCGGTATCGACAGCGCTCGTGATCGCACCGGTCAGTTACCGTCAGCATGTGAACGCCGCCGCTCTGCCCAACGTCGTGCACGTCGCTTCGCGTCTCGCCCAGGCTGGAATGCTCGCGCTACTGGTAGCGGCGGTGTGCGCTGTCACCTTGGCGTTGCGGATCGCCGTCGGCGCAAACCTGGCCGCCGCCCTCGGCGCCGCGACCGCGACCGTCTACGTTTCAGCGTGGTACCTCCTACCCGCCTGGCACCGGCTACGCTCGGTTACCCGCACCCGGAACGGCCACGACTAAACCACCGGGCGCGAAGCCGGCAGGCGTTCACGGCTGGATGAATTCCATCGGCCGTGTCGAATCCGCGCCCGGTGACGACCGGGCGCGGAAGACTCATTCCATGAGAGCATCCGCAGCCGGTAGACAGGGATGGTGCGAGGTCTCGACGCTCATGGCGAGGAGCGTCACGACCTGCTCTCCACGCCCGTGCTGACCTGTAGTACTCGGAAAGTCGATTTCGCTGTGACCAGTGGGTTTGCCTGAGGGATCGTCAGCTGCTTGGGTCGCGGGGTGTTGGTCGGGCACCGGATCGCCAAGTCCACCGTATGGCAGATCCTGCATGACGCCGGGATCGATCCGGCGCCGCGGCGCAGCGGGCCGAGCTAGCGGCAGTTCCTCGCCGCGCAGGCCCGCACCGTGATCGCGACCGACTTCCTGCACGTGGACACGGTGCTGCTCGAGCGGCTCTACGTGCTGGTGTTCATCGAGCACGGCACACGCCGCTGCACATCGCCGGGATCACGGCGAACCCTGACGGGGCGTGGACCGCGCAGCAGGCCCGGGAACCTCGCATGACGCTGGGAGAACGGCTGGAGGCGATGCGGTTCCTGATCCGCGACCGCGGCGGACAGTTCACCGAGGCGTTCGACGCGGTCTTCGAGGCCTGTGGACTACGAATCCTGCGAAGCCCGCCGCAGGCGCCGCGGGCGAACGCCGATATGCGAACGCCTGGTTGGCACGCTACGGCGCGAACTGCTCGACCACCTGCTGATCCTGAACGAGGCACACCTGCGCGCCGTTCTGGCCGAATACGCGGCGCACTACAACGCCGCCCGCCCGCACCAGGGCATCGGCCAGCACGTCCCGCACGACGATCCGGACCATCCGCATCGCGAAGGTCGATCGACCTGGAGACCGCGCGATCCGCCGAAAACGAGTCCTCGGCGGCCTCACCAGCGAATATCAGGTGACTGCCTGATAATCAGCCAGAACCGCAGGCGAGCGGACCGAATCTTATATTCGAGTACCCAACTGGCCGGCGAACGCCGTCTCCTCGTCCCTCGCGAATATAACGAACTCTCGGCGCGACCGGCGGCTAACTCCCCGCGCGTACCTGCTCCCGGACAGCGCTTCACCCAGCCCCCTCGGGCCGCGCTCACGGAGGCAAAACTTGGGCAACGCCCAGCGGCCCCGACGCGCGGGATGTGCCGGCGGCGAGGCGGTGTTAGGCGACGGCGGCGGCGAGGCGCTTCCCGAGCCAGTGGGCTGCGTTGACCGGGACGGCGTCGCCAGCCTGCATGGTCTGCTCGCCCAGGGTGCCGGTGATGCTGCGGCGGTTTGCGCGGTCTACCTCATCCGTCCGACCGCTCCCGGCTGCCATATCCCGGCGGGGTTCGCCGCCTCCGGTTTACGGTCGATGTTGGCTGTGGTGCTGACGGTCGTTTTGGCCGCCACTGACGGCGTCACCCATTGGCGGGTGACGGGAGGTAACAGCCCGGCGCCGTCTCCGGACGGGCGCTTGCCAGGCGGCTGAGTTGAACGTGCCATGCGACCTGGGCACCTCGATCGGGCGCCGCTCTGCCCGTGCGAAGGAGTTCGACTTGCGATACACCCGAAAGCGCAGACCGATCCGGGATGGAAGTGGCGGCGTGCCGCGGAAGCGTACGCGTCAGGCCGACAGCCGCCAAGAGCGCGATCGCTATCTGAAGTGGACGCGGCGGCACGACTGGTGGACGCGGCGGTCAGCTTGCTCAAGGCGTTCATCATCGGCCCGTGACGCGCAGCGGCCCTCCCGAGTGATGTTCGGGAGGGCCGCCGTTGCGACACCATGCGGCCCGGTATCACAACGCTAACTACGTCTGATCGCGTGCTTCCACATTGAGCGCTAGCCGAGCGCCGCGGCAACCCGCGCACCGAGCCAGTGGTCTGCTCTGGTCCGCGCGGAGGGTGTCGGCGACAATGTCGGCATGGGGTCTCGCGCGAGATCGAGTTGCGTCTGGTGCATCGGGGCCGGTCAGTGCCGCTCGGGCTGCTCAAATCTGGTGTGGGGCTGGCTCTATTCGGCGGTGCGGTCGCGGGGACCTTCCCACTCAGCGGGATTGATCTGTGGCTGCTGGCGCTCTACGTGCTGCCCGGATCTGGCTGGTGGACTGTTCGCTGATGCTCCTGGACGGCACCACGGACCTGATCTCGCGGCTGGCGTGGCGCCAGATCCCTGCCGGGCGGGCGATGACCCTGGACCGGGCGGGCGTGCGATACCGCGGAGACTTCGCCGAAGCGCCGAGCTATCCGTACCGTGGGCGCAGGTGCAAGCCCTGTTTCACACGGCCCGGGGCTCGTGGTGGTTCTGCCTGCTGACGCCCGTCCCGACAGGCGGGCGTGGTCGCGCAGCGCCTCGACTGGCCGCCGACGCAGTGGGCTGCGGCGATCGCGGCCGGGTCCGCCACCGTCGCGCAGCGGCGCATCCACGAGAATGTCCGCTGGTTTGACACCCCGCTCGCGGTCAACCTTGAGGTCTGCCCCGGGCCAGGAAGGGAGCACTCGACCGGGCGCTCAACTCCTGGACCGATGGCCGCCTGCGATGCCGCCCCCCGCACCCCGCATGGTGGAAGCCTCCGCGGTTCCCCTCCCTCGGCCGGGGCGCGGAGGCGGTAGCGCGCGGTTGCGGCTCGACGCATCAGCGTCACGCCGACACGCAGGCGCGAACTGTTCGTCAACACTCTGAGGAAACATCGGAAGAGTCCTTACTCATCCGGAACGAAAACGGCGCCCCGGTGGTCGGGACGCCGTGCGGCAGTGTCAGTTCAGGCGGGGGTCGCGCATAACCCTTTTTGGCATTCTGCGGCTCGACCCTGCGCGTGATTGCGCATGGAGGTGCGAAGCGCGGCCAGTGGTTTGGAGTCGGCACGTTCGGCACGGGGCGGCAGAATCGGGATCGGAGATTGGGTGAGGGCCGGACAGAGTGAGACGGGTCGGCATCAGTGAATGCGTGCTGGCATATCAGCATCAAACTCATAACCCTTTGGAACGTGCAGGTCGCGTCAGGTGGCCGAGATTTGCGGTCGTGGTGGCGCGAGAGGTCGTGCTGGTTGTGCTTTGGGGTGGGTGCTGGGGGAGTGGTGGTGCAGGCGGTCCTGGTCGGGCGCCGGTGCTCTAGTGCATTGCCGCGTTGATCCTTCGGGGTCATGCTGCTTTGAGTGGTGTGCCGTCGTTGGTCGAGCGGTAGGGATTGGCGTCGTGTTGGTCGTAGGCCAGGACGAAGATGTCGCCCACTACTCCGGTCCAGCGGACTACGAGCTCGCACACGCGCTCACCGCCGCCACGACACCGCTACGATCACCTACGTCGCGCAGACCTGACGCTCGGCAGCACGCCGAACGCCGGCGTCTGCAACCTGCTCTCCACCCACTCACAACCAGCCGACCTGCACTACCAGCCCTGACAACCTGACCTGCACCGACCCTGCGATGATTCAGGAAAGCAGCTGATCCAACTGCTGCGTGCCCAGGACGACGGCGAGTGCGAGCCGCTCGGCGTCCTCGGTGCCGGGTTCGGCGGTGTAGACCATGATGCGCAGATCGTCCACGGCGACGATGAGCGTGTCGCAGTCGAGGGTGATCGCGGCCGACCGCGGGGTGGTCGATGATCTTCTGCCTCGACAGGTCGGCCGGCGGCGGGGGGCCGTCGGCGTCCCAGAGCTCGGCGAAGCGCGGGCTGCCGGCCGCGAGCTCGGCGACAAGCGGCCGCAGCGTGCCGGTCGGCCGGGTAGCGGGAGGCGGTCAGGCGCAGGTCGGCGACGAGCCGGGCCTCGTGTTCGGCCTGCTCCTGCGCGGTGTGCACGATGCGGTTGCGGCAGGCCGGCAGGTTGCGCCAGACGGCGTTGCGTTCGATGCCGTGCCAGGTGGTCGTCTCGCCCATCAGCGCGTCGTAGGGCGCGTTGGCCAGCACGAGCGTCCAGCTGGCGTCGTAGACGACGACCGGGGTGTGCGCCAGCCGGTCGAGCAGCCGCTGCACGCTCGGCGTGATCCGCGACGGCACGACGTCCGGGCCCGGGCACGGCGTGCCCGGCCAGCCGGTAGAGCAGCTCGCGCTCGGGGTCGGCCAGCCGCAGCGCCTGGGCCAGCGCCTCCACGACCTGCGCCGACGGCGCGGTCGCGCGCCCCTGCTCGAGCCGGGTAGGTAGTCGGCGGAGATCCCGGCGAGCGCGGCCAGTTCCTCGCGGCGCAGCCCGGCTGGCCCGGCGGCGCCGCCCGACCGGCACGCCGACCGCCTCGGGCGCGACCCGGTCGCGCCAGCGGCGCACCGTCCGGCCGAACTCCCAGCTTCCACGCCTCCAGTCTGCGCGAGCCGCGCCGGTTGTCCTGGCCCTGGCAGTCCTACGAAAACCGGACGACTGCCTGAGCCGCGCCGGCCGGCGACCGGCAGGCTGAGGCCATGACCGAACCCGGAACCGTTCTGATCACCGGCCCGACCCGCGGCCTGGGCCGCGCCGCCGCCCTCGCCATGGCCAGCCGCCCGCGCGGCGAGCGCCCCGACCTGCTGCTGGTCGGCCGCGCCGGGCCCGACCTGACCGAGGTCGCCGACGAGGCCCGCGCCGCGCGGCGCGACCGTCCACGAGATCGGCTGCGACCTGTCCCGGCTGGCCGACGTGCGGGCCGCGGCGGCCACCGTGCGCGAGCTGCTCGACGCCGGCGGCGGTGCGGCCGCTGCGCGCGCTGGTCGCCAACGCCGGCGCCATGTCGGCCGACACCCGGCGGCCTCCGCCGACGGCTACGAGCTGACCTTCGCCGTCAACTACCTCGCCCACGCGCAGCTCATCGGCGACCTGCTCGGCTCGCTCACCGCCCCGGCGCGCATCGTGCTGCTCGGCTCGAACACCTACCACGCCAACTTCTGGCGGCGGCTGCTGCACGTGCCCGCGGCAGAGTGGCGCGACCCGCGTCGAGCTCGCCCGGCCCGCCACCGGCGAGCAGAACCCGGGCATGACCGCCGGCGGCGTCGCCTACTCCAACGCCAAGCTGGCGATCCTCTACTACGCCCACGAACTCCAGCGGCAGGCCGGCGCCGGCATCAACGTCGTCGGTGTTCGAACCCGGCTGGATGCCCGGCACCGCGCTGGGCCGGGGCGCCCCCGCGGCGCCCAGGCGATCGGGCCGCGGCCTGGGCCGGCTGCCCGGCGTCTCGACGCCCGAGACGCTCGGGTCCGCTGCTGGCCTCGGTCGCGCTGGACGAGAGGTGGGCGCACCTGCGCGACGGCGCGTTCGTGGTGAGGGACAAGCTGACCGAGGTGCAGCCGGTCGCCCACGACCGCGACCGCGAACGCCGCCTGTGGGAGGCCACCGCCGAACTCCTCGAACGCGCGACGCGGCGTTTACGCGCACCCCGCCAGCGCCCCCGATTACCTAGTGCATTGCGGGAGGTGAACTGGCCGACGGCGGCTGCGAAGGCGCAGGCCACGGCGTGTACACCCCGGTGAAGAAGCCCAAGGACGGCTACGAACCCGCCCCGGACACCCGCACCTGCAACCGCCTGCTGCGCGGACTGCGCTGCCTCGGCGAACGCGGCTTCGCCCTGCTGGTCGGACGCTGGAAAGCCCTGCGGCACGTCACCATGAGCCCGCGCAGAATCGGCCCATTGGCCCATTGGCCCGCGCGGCCCTCGTCCTGACCCATTTCGAGCACAGGATGATCACGCAATAGTCGCTGAGATTAGCTCATTACGCGTGCCGAGGATCCGAAGCGCTGCGCCGCCCGGGGCGATCCGCGTCGAGCAGGATGAACCGGAAGCGTTGCGCCGACAGGTCGCGCACCTTGTGCGGGAGAACGAGGGCAGCGACGCCGGCTCGATTTCCTCGTGCATGTGGTCGCCCTGCTGCATAGCGGCACCGATCTCACGACTCGTTCACGGCTGGTCCAGTACAGGAGAACCGGCAGCTCGGCATCCGCTGGCTGCGCCAGGTCCTGTGGGTGGACCGTATGCGCCCTTACCGCTGGCGGCGTGGACTCGACGAGCTCGGACATCGGGCCGTGGCCGATCAGCATGTGGCGGACTTGATCGCGAGGATCCACGCGGACTCGGGTGGCACCTACGGCGCCGCCCGCATCACTGCCGCGCTGCACCAACAGGGCCTGGTAGTCAACCGCAACCGAGTGGCCGGCGCCACACCGTATGGCCCTGGATGACGAGCTGTCACATCAGCGTTTCCGCTGGTCAGGCATGTGTGTTGGTTTTTTCGTGGATGCTACGGCGATCCCCGGAACCGCGAACATCTGCTCGGGGTCGCGACGCGCGTGTTCGCGTCGACCGAGGGGGAGACGTCGATGCGCGCTATCGCCCGAGAGGCCGGAGTTGGTATCGGGACGCTCTATCGCCATTTCCCGACCCGTGAGTCCCTGGTGGAGGCCGTTTGCCGGGACCAAGTCGTCCGCCTCACCAACGGCGCCCAGGAGCTGCTCGCCGACGTGGCCCCGGCCGTCGCCATGCGGCGTTGGATGAACCTGTTCGGCGAGTGGATCGCCACGAAGAACGGCATGCTCGACACGCTGCTGACGATGATCGAGTCCGGCGCCGTCGGCCACGCCCAGACCACGGACGAGCTGCTGAGTGCGATCTCGGCGATCCTGGATGCCGGTCGCACCGCGGGAGACCTGCGGTCGATGTCACCGCGGAGGAGATCGCGGCAAGCCTGATCGGGATCTTCACCGTCGCCCAGCAGAGCGGCCACACGGTCAGCGCCGACCGGCTTCTCGACATTCTCCTCGATGGTCTGAGACCTCGAATTAGTCCTTGAGCAGTGGCGCGCGACGACGCGCGAGCCAACGCGGCGGAGGTGGCTCGCTCGGCAGCGGCATGCTGCGCCGTGCGGGCCAAGCTTGGCCCGCACGGCGCAAAAGCAAGAGATCCCCGTCCCGCGAATCTATCGAAGCGTGCTTTCGCTCGTGACGTCAGTGGTCGTACGCTAATTGTCACATTCGCTGACGTCGCTCGGAATCGCGGAATTGTCCAGGTAATCCCGTAGACCCACGCGGCGCGGGCCCACACGGCCGTATCGGAACTCTGGGTGACGGCGAACCAGATGTCGCCATGGCCGTCGTAGTTCTGACCGTAAGTCCAGCACACGACGTTGACCCAGCCGTGCTGCGGCACGTCCGGCGCGTTCTTGTCGCCGACGACCGGTGCCGAGTACTGACCGATGCCGTGCCCGGCGTTGGCGAACACCTGGTTTCCGGCAGCAAAGGTCCCGGAGCACTCAGAGAGCCCGAACTCGTTGTACGGGGTGTTCGTCACGTAGGGAGCGAAGACGAAGCCAGCGAAGCTACGCTGCGTCGAGCCGTAGCGTTCCCCTGAGATCCCGAACCACATGCCTGACTGGCCGTTGACCGAAGCGCCCCAGTCCCAGCAGATCGCGTCGACGAGGCCGGGGGCGGAGATGTGGTCGGGCGCAGAAGGGTTCTTCGGGTAGCCCGGGTCCGGCTCCACGTACACGCCGACGCTGTGGTAACCGCTGAGCTCGATGACAGCTGAGCTGGACGCATGCGCCGCACTGGCGGGAATCACTATTCCCAGAGCGACGATGCAGGCGGCCAACGCCGCCTTGATTGGCCGTGGCAGCCCTATCGACATGCGCATTCAGGTCCTTTCGTCGAATATCTGGATATGCGGCGTTATCTGTGAGGGTGATCCACGCGCCGAAGTCCGTCCCCTTCGGTGCGGCGTGACGCCATGAAGGCCGAGCATCCTTGCTCCTCCGGTGATCGCCGTTCTCTGCCATGTGGCCTGCTCGAAGTTCGGGCACTGACGCGCGGAATCCGCAAACCCCGTACACGCCCCCGTTTCGGTGCCCAAACGATGTAAAAGAGCCAGGCCGCGCGCCTACCACCCGGAAGGCGCGGTTCAACGATCGCCGGTGAAGCGCCTCAACGGCTAGGCTTTTGCACGACCATGCAATAGCTCTGACGCCGCTCGCCGGCACAGTGCTCCGGGGGTGCCAGGTTGATACGGATGAATCTGTCTGCAGACGACCTTGAGCGTTTGCGGGTCGCCGACGTCCCCGACTTCGGATACGAACTCGCACTGGGCGGCGCGCAGCTGACCGACCGGGCCGTCGACCGGAGGTTGGCGGGATGGCGGCTGGACGCTGCGCGCGGCTGGAACCGCGACCACAGCAAGCTGTTCGATCTTTACACGCGGGTATACGTCCCAGCGTTCTTCGACGGGCCCGCCGCGGCGGCGGCCTCGGGGATCGATCCTGCTTCCCCGGCGGCTACCGCTCATCTGCGGGACCTGGCCCGATCCGGCGTGTTGACTCCGTTCACCCGCGCACCCGCCGACGGACACGCGGTGCTCTGAGCACACTGAACGGCATACTCGCCACCCTGCGCGCCAAAGCGCTGGACCCCTACCGCCGGCGAATCACCTCGTCCGTCGCCACCGCTTCAACCGCAGCCAACGTCCGAGCGGCGATCGGCGGCACCGGGACCATGCTGAACAACGTGCATCCGTCGATCCGCTGGGACGGCCGCGAACTGCGCCTGAACACCGTCATCGACGCCAAAGAATCCCTCGGTGGACGGCCACTGATCTTCCAGCCCACCACACTGGCCACCCGCATAATGTTCGACCCGCTGGCCGATTCCGTGACCGTGATCTACCCGGCCACCGCCGCTCCCGTCACCCGCGACCCCGAACTCGACGTCCCGTCCCCGGCGCTTGTCTCGCTGCTCGGGGCAACAAGGGCCGCCACACTGGTGACCGTGGTCAAGACGCCCGCCCTCACGACCGGACACCTCGCGGCGGCACTAGGCGTATCCGCCGCAGCAGCTTCCCGGCACGCCACCGCCCTCCGCGACGCCGGCCTCATCGCCGCCCTCCGCGACCGACAAACCGTCCACCATGCCCCGACCCGGCTCGGCACCGACCTGGTGCACGGATCGACCGCCAGCCCGTATCAGTTGCCCCAGAAGGCGCCGGTGAGGCCGGCGCCGCGGAAGTAGGCGGCGGCCTCGGCCGGCTCGCGGCGGCGGTATCCGGGCTCGAGCCGGCCGGTGTGCCAGTTCGACGCCAGGCTGGCACGCGTTCGGCCTACTCGCCGGTCAGCACGCCGACGGTCAACTCACTTAGATCATCGATCTGAACCGTCTCGGGTTTGGGGCCGCTTCCTTGCTTGAGGAAGATGGTGCTCATGCCGAAGCGCTACCCGCCCGAGGTTCGGGAGAAGGCCGTTCGTCTCGCTCTTGACCACCTGGACGAGTACGGGTCCGCATACGCCGCTGCGCACGAGATCGGCCCGCGGGTCGATGTGCATCCCGAGACGGTTCAGACCCAGGTGTAACCAGACGCCGGCAGATGTACATCTAGTCGAGGTTCACCGGCTTGTGCTCGGTCGGTTGCAGAGTCGTCAGGGTATCGAGTTTGGCGGCCAGCTGCCCGTCCGGCAGGTGGTACGGGTCGGCTCTGCTTGTTCCGAGCTGAACCGGTAAGACCGAGGCCAGGGTCGCAATCGTCGACGTCGCCGCGACGGGGCAAGCTGGAGCGACCTGGTTGACATCTTCGCGGCTGCCGATCCGTCAGACGTCGTGACCCTTGCGGACCAGCGCGAGAGTTATGCCCGGTGGCGGGTGAGTATAAGAGGCGTACGACCCTCGCGGTCTTGAAGTGTCGTGGCTCCAACCCGAGTTAGGCCCGGCCGCCGTGGCGCGCCGCCGCCCGGAACGGGAGGGGTCACTTCACGCTGGTCCACGCGGTGAAACCGTCGGCAAGCCGGTCGATTCTCTGAATCGCGGTCCACAACTGGCCGTCGTTGCCCAGGCAGGCAGCCGCGATAGTTCCCGGTGTGGCCTGGATCGCGCTCGCCGCGCCCGCCAACGGCGGGCCGTCGGCCGTGCGCCAGGCGGGCGCGGTTCCGCTGTTCCTGCCAAGTGCGCCGGGCTCGGCTGCCGGCGCGGTCATCAGCCGCCCGTCGTCACCGGTGAGGTACAAGAGCGAGCCTGACTTGGAGCCGACGTGCCACGGCACGACGCCGACTGGGCCGAGGCCGCCGGCGCCGGTCACCGTCGCCGTGGTCCATCGTGAGGAACTCTTCGCTTCCGTGCTCACCGCGATGTCTGCGGACCGCGGCGGACGGTAGACCAGAACTGCCCGGCCGTCGGCGGACTGGACCGCAGTCAGCGGGCTCGCGGGTGCCGCGGTGCCGACGACCTTGCGCGTCGTGAATGTGCTGCCGCCCGCTTCCGACTGCTGGATGCTCACTATTCCCCGGGAGCTTGGCGCGTATGCCTCGACCACACCTGAGCTGCGCGTGAGCACCGCCAAGCCGTCTTGGCACGGATCTTGCGTAGTGGTGTGCTGCCACGTGTCCCACTCGCCGGCCGGTGACCGTTGAATGACGCTGATTCCTCGTCTGTAATCGCGCACGAAGACGCTCAGCACGCCCCGGCTGTCGAATGCGCCGACCGGGATTCCGGTCTCCCTCGCCCGGATCGGGTCCGGAGCCGGCGAGCCGAGCGACTGCCAGTCCGAGAATGCAAGGGATCCGCCGCGCTGGACAGACCAGACGACCTCGACGACTGGATCGCTACCGACAGCGGCGGCGCGGCACAGCGCGAGCAGCGTCAGCAGTCCGTCTGGGCCGCGCATCGCGCTCACCGCCGGCGCGACATATCCCTGTGTACTGATTGCCTGCGCCGCGCTCCACGGGGTCGCGCCGCCCAGTCCGCCGCGCCAGCAGACCATTTGACCGCCGAGCGTGCCGATAGCGGCCAATGTTCCGTTGGCCTGCGGGGCGAGCCAGCCCGTCGCGCGGGGGTACCGCTGCCATGTGCTGAATCCGTATTGGATCTGATCATCCTCGCCGAGTTCCAGATCGCCGCACATCGTCGTGTAGCAGTCCGGTCTGCCGTCGCCGCCGTATACGAGCAGTGCGCTGGATTTCCGGTCATAGCGGGCAGGCGTCAGATTCTTCGGCCACCACGCGTTCGAGTAGCCGCGGAAATGCTCGACGGCCGGGATTGTGCCGCCTGCCGCCACATATCTGCCGAGCGCCGCGATGCCGAACTCAGCGGACGCCGTGTGGTCCGGGTGGTCGCTGTAATGGGCGGACGGGCCCGGCATCCGGTCCGGGTCCGGGTCCAACAGGCGCACCAGAGTCGGCTTGCGCTGTTGCAGCAGCGAGACGAGCGCCGTGATCAGCTCCTCGCGTCCGACTTGCTGCACCTTGGCTACCGGCGAAGTGGCGGCCGGCTGGGTCTGCTGCGCGGTCGCGGTGCCTGACCACAACGTCCGCAGGCTCCTGACGGTCGGATCGCCGGCCTCATCGGCGCGCAATTTGCCGACGAGCCGCGTGCCGACGAAATACAACACGATGCCAGGCTCCGGCTTCAGCACGGACCGCTCTACGACGAGCTCTGACCCGAGCCGGACCGCACTGATCTGCCAAGGCGAGTCGTAGTGCCCGGTGGCCATCAGCGAGTACGCGGCACGTATGCCGTTGCGCCGGGCCTCGACGTACCCGGGATAGTTCACCGGCACCGCGTCACGGCTGGAGGTGCGGATCGAGATATTGCGGCCATCCGACTCGCCGGCCGAAAGGTAGACCGTCGCCAGCGACGCCGAGTCGGTGATGTCCTGCCATGCAAGAGGATTGATGAAGTACAGGTCGTCATCCGGGTGCGCGACGATCTGTACGATCGAGGAACGGGAACGAGCCGGTCCTCGTGTTGTGGACGCGGCGGCGGGCGCCGGATCGGGATCGCCTATCGCCTCCCAGAGGCTCACGCCCGCCACGGCCGCGACGGCGCCGGCCACTCCCGTCCGATGCAAAAGCATGCGGCGGGTAACCCCGTTCCGCCACCACCCGCTCACGACACCCTCCCGTTGTGCATCCCCTTGACGCGGCGGTGCCCCCCGGCCCGCAGTGGTAACGGTAGCGCATTTGGGGCGGCGGGCGGTGTTTAAGGATCAAGCGGCGGGAGGGGAGGCTGCGTCTCGAGCCCGCTCGTAGGCGAGGTAGATGAGACCTTCACGGAGCTTCCTGGTGTCGATCAAACGCATCAGCTGCCTGCCCGGCGCTCGCACCGAACATCCGCCGCCCGGCTCCGCGCACGACCGGAAAGAGCACCAACCGCAACGTCGGTAGGTATGGTCCACGCGTGTCGCAGCCTGATCGGTCGCCTGCCGTGTGGGCCGAAGCCCTGTTGCGGAGGTCTTTCCTGCGGCCGAGGTGATCGAGGCGGTGCCGCGCACTGGCGGCCAGTTGAGTGCGGTGTCCGAGGTCCGCTGCGCTGATCCCGCGCATACCGCGATCTTCCAGGTCTATACGCCCGAGTGGGCGACGCGGTCGCCCGGCGGGTCGAGCGTGACGGGTCGCTGTTCGACAACTGCGGGTCCGCGGTGCTCTGCCACGATGACCTGCACGAGGGCAACGTACTGGTAGCGCAACGTCCGGGCGGCTGGCAGGTGACCGGCGTGATCGACGTCGAGAACGCGATCGTCGCCGACCCGCTTCAGCGCGACTTTCCCGCGCCGGCTCGCGCGCGGAATCATCGCCGCCCTCGACAGACTTCCAGCGAGGCAGGGTACGACGAGGAGCATTTGCGGACGGAGTGCGCGCTAGGCGGCAGCGCGACGAACACCTGGGTCTTCATCGAGCACGCCAATGGCGCGGGCGGCGGCTACGGCGGACCTGACGACAACGGCAACGACGACGGCTGGTACACCACCTACGCAGGGCCGGTATACGTGTACGCGCCGCACGAATGCATCGAGGTGGGCGGCGGGACCGTCGTCGGCAACGACGCCGCCTGGCCGTCCGTCATGTGCGGCTGATCTTGTTCTTCGTAGTCAGGTATCGCGAAAGAGTTCACCCCGCACCGCCCGGCCATCGGTGAATCGCCCGGGTTCCGTCCGCGTCCGCCGACTTGGATTGCAGATCAGTGCGACACGCGCTGACCTGCACAGGCCCTCATTCCTGGACGGAACCCGGGGCGCAGCAATCCGATGTGACAGGCGCAACTCGGGCGCCGGCGCTCTAGTGCTGTTTGTGGGCGCGTGCGCCCGTGCTGGGTTGAAGGTTCGACCGCTGTCTTGATCTGCGGTTTGCTCAGCACATGCTCAGTGCTTGTGCTCGTCTGACCGGCCTGCTGGCGATTGATCACGGTTCTGTCCTGGCCGGTGTCGCTCGCCTGATCTTCCGCGTCGCGAGCGCTGATCCGCGATGAGATCGCTGGACTGGGCTCGGCTGGGGGAGTGGAGCCATCGCGGGGGCGCGGTCAGGCCCGGGGCTCGTGGTGTCGGCTCGCTGCCTCTACTGTCCTCGGGATCCTGCGATCGAACTGACCCTGCCCACGCACTGGTCCAGACCTGCACCGGCCGCGAACTCACACGGTTGCCGCGCATCGAACCTTGCCGCTGTCGTCGGCAGCGCTGGCGGCGCTGGGGCGCGAGACCTACTCGCAGATCACTCGCAACGCGGGCGCACGGCACGCTCCAAACGACGTAGCGCTGCACGACGCCGAGATGATTTGAGACGATTTCCAGCCAGACCGCTGGTCAGCGGAGCACGACGATCGATCGACCATGTGCGGAATGCCCTGGTCCGAGGGGTGCTGGCCTTCATGCTATGCATAAGACGTCTTACGCAGCGGATGATCTTTAAATATGCTGGTCAGAGGCTTCATGCCGGGCAAGGGCGTTATGATGCATAAGAGAGATTATGCATGAGAAGCGCCGGGATTGGGTCCAGAAGGGGTTTCGCGACCTCCGGATGATCTTGCTCGCGAAATTCCTTGATGCGGCTATTGCACGCTCGCTACGTGGCCGCGCCTACGGCGGCGAGGTGGCGTAGGCGGTCCGCCGTGGCGGCGTCGGCCGGGTAGAACGACTCGATTACGAGTTCTTCGATAGTCACGTCGGCAGCGGTTTCTACGGTGGCTGATATAGAGAAGAACGATAACTCTCCGTGACCGGTCCGCAGCCTCAGGGGCAGCACCACGCTGGTCGACGGCGGGACGGGCGCCGCGCCGCCCGGATAGCCCGACAGTTCGGCGTGCAGTCCCTCCAGGCGTGGGTCCCCGGTTTGCGCGGTGCGGCGCCGGACCTGTTCGAGCAGGTGGGCGCGCCATTGGCCCAGATTGGTGATGCGCGGGGCCAGGCCGTCCGGGTGCAGTGAGAGGCGAAGCACGTTCACCGGCGCTTCGAGCAGCGCGGGCGCGCAGCATTCCATCAGCACATTCACCGCAGCGTTCGCGTCCAGCAGCTCCCACCATCGGTTGATCACGACTGCCGGATTCGGTGCGTGCGCCGCGAGGACGGAACGCAGCGCGGCCCGCACACTGGCCAGTTCCGGGGCGTCCAGGCCGTGTTGCGGGTAGCGCGGCGCGTAACCGCCGGCCAGCAGCAGCTCGTTGCGTTCGCGCAGCGGCACGTCGAGGTGCTCGGTGAGCTTGACGATCATCTCCGGCGTGGGCCGCGAGCGCCCGGTTTCTACGAAGCTCAGATGCCGGGTGGAGATCTCGGCCTGGATCGAGAGCTGCAGCTGGCTGAGCCTGCGCCGCTCGCGCCACTGCCGCAGCAGCTGTCCGACCTGCGGGGATGAGGCGGTGATCGACGTCATGGCGCGACGCTATCGCGCGCTGGTGCGGCTGCGCGATTACCCGTCAGGTAAGCGGGCCGCATTACCTGTGCGGGAATCGACGCTCCCCCGCCGTTGCCCGGATGATCGTCGGCGTCAGAGATCGCAATCTGCTTCGCCGAAAGGCTGCTTCCCGAAAGGACCCACCATGTCCGACCTGCGCGAGCGTTACCTTGCCACCTGGAACGCCACCGACGCCGACGCCCGCCGTGGCCTGCTGGCCGAGCAATGGGCCGAGGACGCCGCCTACGTCGACCCGCTGGTACAGATCGCCGGCCTGGACGCGCTTGATGCGACGATCGCCGCCGTTCACCAGCAGTTCCCTGGCTTCGTGTTCACGCCGGTCGGGTCGGTGGACGCGCACCACGACGTCGCCCGCTTCGGCTGGGGGCTCGGGCCCGCAGGCGCGGAGCCGGTGGTCATCGGCTTCGACGTGGTGACTACGGGGCCGGACGGGCGGATTCGCTCGGTCGTCGGCTTCCTCGACCGCGTTCCCGCCTGACCACTCCCCCTCCCTTCCTGTTCTCGTCCTGCTCCCCTGGTTCGTCTGGAGATTGCGCGATGTCCACCAGCGCCCTGGCCCGGCCGGTCGCGTCCCGGCCTGGGCCCACTGCTCGTGGTCCTGGCCGGCACGGTCGTCGCCTTCCTCGACTTCTTCACCGTCAACGTCGCCCTGCCAGCCATCCACACTGACCACCGACCTGCGCGCCGACTCGGTGGCCATGTCGCTGCTGGTGGCCGGTTACGGGGTCACCTCCGCGGCCGGCATGATCCCGGCGGCCGGCTCGGTGACCTGTACGGGCGCCGCTGGATGTTCACGATCGGGCTGGCGCTGTTCACGGTCATGTCCGCGGCCTGCGGTCTCGCGCCGAACGCGACGGCGCTGGTCGTGGCCCGCGCGCTTCAGGGCGCGGCTGGGGCGATGCTCACCCCGCAGGTGCTCGCGATTCTGGGCACCACGTATGAGGGGCGGCGGCGGGATCGCGCGTTCGCGGCGTACGGCTTCGCGATGGGCATCGCGGGGGTGTTCGGTCAGCTCCTGGGCGGTGCGCTGATCCAGGCTGATCTCGCCGGGCTCGGCTGGCGCACGATCTACAACTCGCAGACCGCGACCATCATCACCGTCGCCGGATCCTGTTCTCCGGCGTGGTGTTCGCCGCGCTGCTGGTGGCTCTCGACCGCGCAGCAGGTCGGGGGTGCGGTCGGTGTCGCCGGGATCGGTGTTGCGTTCTTCGGCGGAGGGACGATCGTGCACGCGTTCGTCGTGAGCTTGTACATCGTGGCCGGCTTGACCGTGTTCACAGCGGTGCTGGCGCAGTTGCTGTGTCCGGCGCGGTGACGCGCCGTCAGGTCTGTCCGTCCGTTGCGTGGTGGTTCGGTGACTGCGGCCCAGAACTCTTCGGTTCTGGGCCGCAGTTGCGTGTGGTTGAGGCTTGGGCGAGGTCTAGGACAGGGCCCAGGTCTGGTTGTCGCCGCCGTTTCCGGGCCACTGGTCGACGATGCCGCCGGTGGTGGTGGAGTTGTTGTAGTCATCGGCGGTCAGGCCGTTGCCGAGGTTGACCATCAGGTAGCTGGTGTCACTGGAGGAGGTGTAGGAGCCGACCGCGTCGAATGCCCACTGCTGGCTTGCGGCTGCGGTGCAGGTGCCCTGGTCCAGTTGTACGCCGCTGGTGGTCGATCCGCCGGGTGCTTCGAGGCACAGGCCGCTGTTGGCGTTCTTGACGGTGTAGGCGTTGCCGGTGGTGCGGGTCAGGGTCCACTGCTGGTTGGTGCCGCTGTGGTTGGTCCACTGGATGACTTTGCCGCCGGGGGCGGTGGATCCGCCGCTCACGTCCATGACCAGGCTGCTGTGGGCGTTGGTCAGGTAGTGGGTGCTGCCGCTGGCGGGGTTGGACGCCCCGTTGGCCCATGTTCCGGCGCTGGTGTCCAGGGTCCAGGAGCGCTGCCAGCCGACGGTGACGGTGCTGCCGGAGATGGTCATCGGCAGCCAGATCAGCGGTGAGGTGCCGAGGTTTCCGGTGGTCCAGCGGTCGCCCGCGTAGAGGTAGGTGGTGCCTGAGGATCCGGCGACGGTGATGATGTTCGCGGTCTGCGAGTTGTAGGTGTTCGTGCCGGTTGGGGCGAAGGTGCGGAACGCGGACCAGGGCCCGCTCAGGGAGGTCGCGGTGGCGTAGACGTTGTCGTTGGTGGACCAGCCGGTCAGGTGGGAGCCGAGCAGGTAGTAGGTGCCGCCGATCTTGGCCATGGCCGGGGCTTCGTAGTCGGCGAACACGGCGACGGAGGAGGCGACGCTGAGGTAGTCGGCGGAGAGCCGGTCGATGCGCAGGCCGTTGGCGCGGTCTTCGGAGAGCAGGTAGCCGGCGCCGTCGGTGTCTTGGAACAGACCGATGTCGCGGCTCTGGTGGCCGAGGGGCTGGAAGCTGCCCTGGTAGGTGTAGGGGCCGCAGACCGAGTCGCTGACGGCGACGCCGACTTTGGCTTCGGAGTAGCTGGCGTTGTCGATGTGCAGGTACATCACGTACTTGCCGGTGGTGGGGTTGTGCAGGACCTTGGGGCGTTCCACGATGCGGCCGGGGCCGAGGTCGCCGGTGGACTGGCGGGCCAGGGCGGTGGCTTGGCGGGTCCAGGTGGACAGGTTGGTGGAGCTGTAGCAGGGGATGTCCTGGAAGGAGGTGTTCGAGCTGCTCTCCCCGGTCTTGTCTTCGCCGAAGCCGTACCAGGTGCCGCCGACGTTGATGATGCCCAGGCCGTGCAGTTGCAGCGGGTTGCCGCTGGTGTCGTTCCAGGCCGCGCCGGGGGTGAAGGCGGCGGTGGCGGCGTGTGCGGGCGCTGCGGCAGTGAGGGGAGCGGCGATCGCGGTCAGTGAGGCGGCGAGTAGGGCTGCGGTACGGCGCAGGCGGCTGCGGTTGGTGCGGCGGCCGGGGGCGGGCGTGGGTGCGAGTGGGTAGGGTGTGATCATCTGCTGGGCTCCGTCTCGGCGGCGGGCGGGCGCGCGTGGATCACTGTGCTCGCAGGTCCGATGATCGTCAATGCCCTGCGCTCGAGCTGTTGAGGCCGTGTCCCGGCGGGAGCGCGAGGGCGCGAGCGATGCGGCAGGAGGACGGCGGATGGTCGAGTCGGGGCACAGCGCGGCGGCCGAGGGTGCGGGGAAAGTTGCAGGGTGGTTTCGCTGGCCCTCGGTGGAGGAGCTGATCGAGGGGCGGTCGGCGGGTGAGGGCGCGGGCTTGCCTTCTCCCCTGCTGGAGCACAGCGTCCGACTGGAGCCGGACGCTGTGCGGATACTCGACCGGCGAGTTTTCCCGCATGAGGTCACGTGGGTGACGGCGCGTTCGGGCGCTGAGGTCGCGGACGCGATGCGGCAGATGGTGACGCAGAGCACGGGGCCGATTTTCGCGGCGATGGCCGGGCTGGTGCTGACGGCGCGTCAGCAGGCCGGTCGGTCGGCGGCCGAGGCGGTCGCGGCGGTGCGCGAGACGGGGGCGCTGCTGATCGGGGCGCGACCGACGAACAACAGCGTGGGCGACGCGGTGCGGTCCGTGCTGTCCGCGATCGACGTCGCGATGGAAGCGGATGCTTCGGGTTCGGGGACGCCGCCTGGCTCGTCGAGCGGGTGGAGCAGCAGGCTGGGGGTCAGGCGCGCTTCTTCCGGGCTCGGTGCAAGCGGCTGGCGCGGCATGCGGCCGGGCTGCTGGAGGACGGTGCGCGGGTGTTGACGCATTGTTGGATGGACACGTATCTGATCGAGTTGGTGCGGGCGGTGGACGCGCAGGGCAAGCGGCTGCGGTATGTGGTCACGGAGACGCGTCCGTATCTGCAGGGCGCGCGGCTGACCGCGCACACGCTGGCGGAGCTTGGCCAGGACGTCACGCTGATCACGGATGGGATGGCCGCGGCGGTGCTCAGCCCGTTCTCGGCGCTCGGTCCGGTGGACGCGCTGGTGACGGCGGCGGATCGGGTGAGCATGGACGGGCACGTGTTCAACAAGGTCGGCACGCTCGGCGCGGCGGTGGCGGCGCACGCGTTCGGCGTCCCGTTCTACGTGTTGATTCAGGCCCCTGACCCCCTCTCCCCCACCGCGAATGATGTGGTGGTCGAGCGGCGTGACGGCGCGCAGGTACTTTCGGTGCAGGGTGTGCGCACCGCCTCACCGCTGGTAGCGCAGGCGTACTACCCGGCATTCGATGTGACGCCGCCGCAGTTCGTGACGTGGATCGTGACGGACCGCGGGCCGTTCGAGGCCGCAGGGGTATCACGGTATTTCGGCGCGGACTCGGGCGAGGTCTCGAGCGCGCGCGGGGTCGGTGCCGGGGATTAGCGGTCGCGGCGGGTGGCGAGTTCGGCGAGGGTGAGCAGGTCCTCGGCGCCGTCGAGGTCGGGGGTGGCGCGGGTGAGGTGGTCGATGGCGGCGGACATGTGCTCGGCGGCTTGCAGGTGTGCCCAGGTGCGGCCGCCGGCGCGCTCCACGGCATCGGCGGCGGCGCGTACCTGGTGCGCCGTCATGGGCGCCGGTTCGCGGTAGAGCGCGGCCAGTTCGGTCGCGGCGGGGGTGCCGGAGGCGAGGGCGGCGACTACGGGCAGGGATTTCTTGCGGGCGGCCAGGTCCGCGCCGGCGGGTTTGCCGGTGACGGCGGGGTCGCCCCAGATGCCGATCAGGTCGTCGGCGAGCTGGAAGGCCAGGCCGACGGCGCGGCCGAAGCCGTCCATCGCCTCGACGGTCTCGGGTGCGGCGTTGGCGTAGAGGGCGCCGAGGGCGCAGGCCGCGCCGAGCAGCGCCCCGGTTTTGGCCTGGGCCATGGCGAGGCATTCGGTGAGGGTGACGTGGCTGCGGGTTTCGAAGGCGCAGTCCTCGTGCTGGCCTTCGCATAGTTCGATGACGCATGCGGCCAGGCGCGCGGTGGCTGCGGTGGCGGCCGGGTGGGTGTCGTGGGCGAGCAGGCGCAGGGCGAGGGCGTGCAGGGCGTCTCCGGCGAGGATGGCGTCGGCGGCGCCGAAGACGCTCCAGGCGGTGGGGCGGTGGCGGCGGGTGGTGTCGCGGTCCATGACGTCGTCGTGCAGGAGGGTGAAGTTGTGGATCAGTTCGACGGCGGCGGCTGCGGGTACGGCCGTGGCCGGTGGGGCGCCGAGCGCGGTGGCGGCGGCCAGGACGAGCGCGGGGCGCAGTGCTTTTCCGCTGTCGGCGCGGGCGGGGGTGCCGTCGGGGTGTTGCCAGCCGAGGTGGTAGGCGGCGATGCGGTGCATGGCCGGGGGCAGGGTGGACACGGCGGTGCGCAGGGCGGGTTCGACGAGGGTGCGGGCTCGGTCGAGTAGCGCGGCGGCGCGGCGGTCGGGATCCGGTTCGTGGCCGGCGTCGGGGTTGGTCGCGGTGTAGGTGTCGGTGCGGGGTTTGCCGGGGCCGTCGTGGCCGCCGGCGCCGTGGTGGAACGGATCGTGGTCCAGGGGGTCGAGCGTGGAAGCGTGCAACGGTCAGGTCACCTGGTTTCGCGGCGGGACGGGGAGGCGGCGCGCCCGGTTCGGGAGGCGCGGGCTGGGCGCGCCGCCGGTCAGTCAGTCGGTTGGCCGGAGGTCAGTCGCGCGGACGGGCGATCTCGACGTTCTCCAGCACGCCGAGGGCGTCGGGTACCAGCACGGCGACCGAGTAGTAGGCGCTGACCAGGTAGGAGATGATCGCTTTTTCGTTGATGCCCATGAAGCGGACGTTGAGTCCGGGTTCGTATTCGTCGGGGATGCCGGTCTGGTGCAGGCCGACGACGCCCTGGTTGTCCTCGCCGGTGCGCAGTCACGAGGATCGAGGAGGTGTGGCCGCCGTTGACCGGGATCTTGTTGCAGGGGAACATCGGCACGCCGCGCCAGGAGGGCACGCGGTTGCCGGCGACGTCGACGCTCTCGGGGTAGAGGCCGCGGCGGTTGCATTCGCGGCCGAAGGCGGCGATGGCGCGGGGGTGGGCGAGGAAGAACTTCGAGTCGCGGCGGCGCGAGAGCAGTTCGTCCAGATCGTCGGGGGTGGGCGGGCCGGCGTGGGTCTGGATGCGCTGGTCGTAGTCGGCGTTGTGCAGCAGCCCGAAGTCCGGGTTGTTGATCATTTCGTGTTCCTGGCGTTCGCGCAGCGCCTGGACGGTGAGTTTGAGCTGCTGCTCGATCTGGTTCATCGGCTGGTTGTAGAGGTCGGCGACGCGGCTGTGCACCTGCAGCACGGTCTGGGCGACCGACAGGTCGTATTCGCGCGGTTCGAGTTCGTAGTCGACGAAGGTGCCGGGCAGTTCGATCTCGCCTTCGTGGCCCGCGGACAGGTCGATGGCGGCCTGGCCGTGGCGGTCCTGGGACTGGCCGGCGTCGGCTTGGTGGCGGGCGATCGCGTCGTGCAGCGCGGGGTGCTGGCCGGCCAGGGCGGCGAAGTCGGCGGCGCGCAGGCTCAGGGCGGTGACCGGGGTGGTGGCGCGGGCGGTGTACTCCCAGAGGCTGTCGGAGTCGGCCAGGGCTTGGTCGCCGAGGTGGTCGCCGTCGGCGAAGACCGCCAGGACCGTGTCGTCGCCGTATTTGCCGGCGCCGAGCGCGTTGACCTTGCCGTGGGCGATCAGCAGGATCTCGGTGACCGGTTCGCCGAAGGCGGCCAGGGTCTCGCCGGGCTGATAGTCGCGGCGGGTGAAGCGGTCGGCGAGCAGGGTGAGGGCGTCGGTGTCTTCGGCGGCGGCGCGTAGCGCGGGCAGTTCGGCGAGGGTCGGGGGGATGACGCGCACCTGTTCGCCGGTCTTGGCGAAGCTGACGCGGCCGCCTCCGGCGGCGTAGGTCAGGCGGCGGTTGACCCGGTAGGTGCCGCCGGAGACCTGGACCCACGGCAGCATGCGCAGCAGCCAGCGGGAGGTGATGCCCTGCATCTGCGGCGGGGTTTTGGTGGTGGTGGCCAGGTTGCGTGCTGCTGCGGTGGCCAGGGACTGCTGCCGCGCTTCATCCTGCGCGGGAGCCGCGGCTGCGGTGTCGGTGGACATCGGGTGCTTTTCCCCTCCGGTGTGTCGTCGGCCTGGACCGTCTGGCCGCGGCGGTGCGGCGCGTGGCGGCGGTCCAGGGGCGGTGGCGGCCCGGCCGGTTTCCGAACTCGGCTGTTGCGGAGCTCTGGGATCGGGTCCGCACAGCCCATGCTGAGGCCCCGTCAGGTATGCGGGTATTACACGATCGGGGGACGGAGGGGCCGCGGGGGGCGCGTATGACGTGGTCGCGCGCCGTGTGCGCTCGGGATTGCTTCGATTGCGGGGGCGTCGCGGCGGCGTCTCTGAAATTTGTCTGAAGAAAGCACAACCGGATGACTAGACCTCTCGTCTATACCGGACGTGGATCACAGTTCGTGGGAACGGCGGGCGCGCGGCCTCGGGCAGGGCGCGGCGCGGAACGAGGACCTGGAGCGCACGGTTGCGCTCGACGGGTCGCAAGACGCAGCGCAGGACGGGGCGCTGGATGAGACGCTGCCGCTGCACGCGGCGGTGGCGCGCGGGATCATCGCGCAGCGCACGGGGCCTGACGGGCCTGGGCAGCCGGGTTACGGCGCGTCGGCGCCGCATGAGCCGGGTGCGGATGCGGGTCCTTACGGTCCCGGGGGTTTCGCGCCGGGTCAGTACGGGGACGGCGGCGGGATTCCGCCGCGGCGCAAGCTCTCGCGGCGGGTGCTGTTCGCGGCCGGCGGGCTGACGCTGGTGGGCGGGTGCGGGATCGCGACCGCGGCGCGGCTGTCCTCAGCGGGTTCTTCGCGCGCGGCCTCGCCTTCGCCGTCCCCGTCCAATTCGCCGTCCGCCGCGCCGGCCAGTGCCGTGGTGTCCAAGACGCCGACGGATCTGTCCTCCTCCTCGGCGGGCCTGCCTTCCGCCTCTCCCCCGCCGGATGTGAACAATCCGGGCAGCGGGGTCAACCCGGGGCAGGTGCAGTCGCAGCCGGAGTTCTACGTGCACGCCGGGCCGAAGGTGATCGCGCTGACCCTGGATGACGGACCGAGCTCGCAGTACACCCCGCAGGTGCTGGCGCTGCTGGACAGGTACCAGATCAAGGCGACGTTCTGCATGATCGGTGAGCAGATCGCGGCGAACCGTTCGCTGGTGAGCGAGGTGGTGGCGGCGGGGCACACGATCGTGAACCACACCTGGAACCACGCGGACCAGTCCAAGCTCTCGCTCTCGGGCGTGCATTCGCAGATCTCGCGGGCGAATGACGCGCTGGGCGCGGTCGGCATCCATCCCACGATCTTCCGGGCGCCGTACGGGGCGTGGTCGCACACGGTGTTCGTGGCGTGTGCGCAGGCGAACCTGCGGCCGCTGGACTGGTCGGTGGACCCGCGGGACTGGTCGCGTCCCGGGGTGAACACCATCGTGCAGCGGATCATGAAGAACACCCGCACCAGTTCGATCATCCTGGAGCACGACGGCGGCGGGGACCGTTCCCAGACGGTCGCGGCGCTCAAGATCGTGCTGCCGCAGCTGCTGAACGACGGCTACCGGTTCACCACGGTCTAACGCGTTAAGGCACGGGGCTTAAACGCCGCGGCCCCGGACCTCTGCATTCGGGCGCAGGGGTCCGGGGCCGCGGTACGTGTCGCGGATGCGACCGAGCGACAGCGGGGCTGGGGGCCTAGCCGCGCAGCGTCTCGGCTTTGGCGGCGCGGCGGGCGAAGACCTCTTCGCGCAGCGCTTCCATCTGCTTGAGGGCGTCCTTGCGGTCGCGCTTGGAGAGGCGGTCGATGTACAGGTAGCCGCTCAGATGGTCGGTCTCGTGCTGCAGGCAGCGGGCGAAGAACCCGGTGCCCTCGATCACCAGCGGGTTGCCGTTCATGTCGAAGCCGCGGGCCACGGCGCGGTGCGGGCGGGCGAGCTTCTTGTAGGGGCCGGGCACGGACAGGCAGCCCTCCTCGTCCTCGTCCAGGACGCGCTCGTCGGGCGGCAGTTCGTCGATCACCGGGTTGCACAGGTGGCCCACGTGCCGCACGCCCTGGTCGTCGGGGCAGTCGTAGATGAACACGCGCAGGTCGACGTCGACCTGGTTGGCCGCGAGCCCGACGCCTTCGGCGACGTAGAGGGTGGCGAACATGTCGTCGATGAGGGTGGCCAGCTGCGCGCTGCCGTAGTGCTCCTCGGTGACCGGCTTGAGCGGGCGGTGCAGGATCTCCTCGCCGGCGACGGTGACGCGCAGCACCCGGCCGCGGTCGGCCTCGGGGGCGCGGCGGGGGTAGGACTCGACGAGTTGGCCCTGCACGCGCACGGCGCGGGGCGCCTCGGTCGGGGTGGCCATGGTTCGCTGCTCGCCTTTCTGGCTCGGCCGCCTTCGCGTTCGCGTTCGCGGGCGGTTCCAGACAGTATCGTCGAGCGGTGCACCGCGCGGCGAACCGGCCCGGCCCACGACAGTGGCGCGGGCGCGATGAGCGATGTGGGCGGCGGATCGGGACGGGAAGGGCGCGTGATGCGGGAGTCGGAGCCGGCCGGCGGCGCGGCGCAGGGTGCGCGGATGCGGCGCCAGCCGCGTCAGCAGCGCTCGCGCACGCGGGTGCGCCACATCCTGGAGGCCGCCGACTCGATCCTGTCCGCTGAGGGGTTCGAGGCGCTCACGGTGCGGCGCATCGCGCAGGTCGCCGGGGTGCCGGTCGGTTCGATCTACCAGTTCTTCCCGGACAAGGCCGCGGTGGTCGACGCGCTGGCGGGCACGTACATCGGGCAGTTCGACGCGGCGATAGAGCAGCTGGTGGCCGCGTCGCAGGCCGAGCAGTGGAAGGACCCGGTCGGCACGCTGATCGACGCGTTCGCGGGGCTGTACCGGGCCAATCCGGGCTATGTGGCGCTGTGGTCGGGGCGGCATGTCTCCCCCGAGCTGGCGCGGGCGGACGAGGCGAACAACGCGGCGATCGCGGAGGGGGTGCGCCGGATCCTGGTGCGGCAGGCGGCCCTGGCCGACAGTGCGGATCTGGCGCGCGCCGCGCGGATCGCGGTGGTGGTGGCGGACGCGCTGCTGCAGTTCGCGTTCCGCCAGGCCCCGGACGGCGACGAGCAGGTGCTCGAGGACCTCAAGGAACTGCTGCGGCTGTATCTGGCTCGGCTGACCAGCCGGCTCGGCGAGTCCTGACGAGCCGCGCCCTGAGGGCTGGTCAGGCACGCCGACGTGACGCGCGGTCGGCTGCTGCGGCCGGCCGCTCGGCTAGTGCGCGGGGTTGAGCTTGGCGTAGAGGCGCCGGTTGCGTTTGTGTACGTCGCGGAATGCTGCGTAGGCCTTGTCGTAGACGGCGCGGTTGGTCGGGTCGGGGGTGTAGGTGCGTTCGATCTGCACCAGGTCGGGGATCTGATCCCAGGTCAGCTCGCCGAGCGCGACCAGGGCGAGCAGCGCGGCGCCGCGCACGTTGGCCAGCACGGGCTGGGCGACCTGGTGGATCTCACGATCCAGGATGTCGGCCATCGCCTGGCACCACAGCCGGGAGCTGGCGCCGCCGCCGATGAACCGCAGCGCGCCGAGTCCCTGCGGGCCGGTGCGACCGGTGAAGCGTTCGACGGCTTCGAGCATCCAGCGGGTGTTGTGCGCGATGCCTTCGAACACCGAGCGGGCCAGGTCCGCGCGGTCGGTGGTCAGGGAGGCGTTGAACCAGCCGCCGCGCAGCGAGGAGTCGTCCACCGGGGTGCGCTCGCCGTTGAGCCAGGGGGTGAACAGCACGCCGCGCGCGCCCGGTGGTGAGGCCTCGGCCAGGGCGTTGAGCTGCTCGAGCGCGGCCTCGGGCCGGGTTTCGTGCAGGACGTTGTCGATCAACCAGTCGATCGCCTTGCCGGCCACGTCCTGGATGGTGGCGACCCAGTAGCGGCCGGGCACCGCGGCCGGCAGCGAGGCGATGGAGGTGCGCAGGTCGGTCTTCTTGTACGGCACGTGGCAGCTGAGCCACGCCGAGGTGCCCACGTACAGGTGCGCGTCGTAGTCGCGTACCGCTCCGGCGCCGATCGCGGCGGCGGTGGTGTCCCCGGTGCCGGCCACGACGAGCGCGCTGGTGCTCAGGCCCAGGTCGGTGGCGGCCTGCGCGGTCAGCGGCCCGACGACGGATGCCGGTGCGACCAGGCCGGGCAGCTTGTCCGGGTCCAGCCCGCATTGGCGCGTCAGCGCGGGATCCCAGTGCACGGCGCCGGGGGTGCGGTTGTCGGTGCACCAGCGCAGCACCGCGGTGTCGTGCGCGGCGGCGACGCGTCCGGTGGCGCGCAGCGTGAGGTATTCGGGCACGTCCAGCAGGTACGCGGCCGCGGCGTAGGCCTCGGGGCGCTCGTGCTTGAGGAACAGTGCCTGGCCGACCGGGTCCTTGCCGGTCAGAGTAGGGGCGCCGCCGGTCTTGACCAGCCAGGAGCGCAGTTTGCGCGCGTTGTACCCGGTGCCGGGCACGGTCGGGGCTCCCCCGGCCGCGGCGCGGCTGTAGGCGGCGCCGCGCGCGTCCATCCAGATCACCGCCGGGTGGGTGGGGTTGCCGTCGGCGTCGACCGGGACGGTGCCGCCCCACTGCGCGGAGAAGCAGACCGCGGCCACGTGCGGGGCCGGGTCGTATCCCAGCTGCGCGGCGGTGTCGGCCAGGGCCTGTTTGGCGGCGGCGCAGATCGCGTTCCACCAGGCGTGCGGGTCCTGTTCGGCGCCGCCGCCCGGCAGCAGCCGCAGCGGCACCGGGGCCTTGGCGTGGCCGAGCAGCCGGCCGCGCGCGTCGGCCAGCGCGACCTTCGGCCCGCTGGTGCCCAGGTCCACGCCGAGTACGAGACGCGCGGCCATCGCTTCTCCCGCTTCCTGTTGCGTGTCTCGGTCTGTGCCGCCGGGCGCGGATCAGACCTGCGCGAAGACGCGGTCGAACGCGGCCAGGGCGGCGTCGAGGACCTCGTCGCTGTCCGCCATGGAGGTGTAGATGCGCGAGCCGGCCAGCGTGATGACGCCTTCGGCGGCGAATGCCATGGACATGTGCCCGAGCATGTCCTTGCGCGGCCCGAGTTCGGTGAAGAAGTCGGGGTTGTCCAGGGTCAGGTGCAGCACGCCGGAGGTGTGCAGGTGCACGATCGAGCCGAAGTTGTAGGTGACGTACGGCAGCTCGCGCGCCGCGATCAGCGCGTCCAGGCCCGCGCGCAGCCGGTCGCCGGCGGCCCCGGCCTTGGCGGGCGCGCCGGTGCGGTCCATCTCCAGCAGCGCGTGGTAGCCGGCCGCGCAGGAGAGCGGATTGGCGGACAGGGTGCCGCCGACGAAGGCGCGCTGCCCGGCGGCGGTCAGGCCGCCGGCGAACACGTCCATGACCTCCTGCTTGCCGCCGACCCCGCCGGCGGCCGGGTAGCCGCCGGCGACGCACTTGCCGAAGACGGTCAGGTCCGGGGTCACCCCGAAGTAGCCCTGCGCGCCGCCCATGCCGAGCCGGAAGCCGGTGACGACCTCGTCGAAGACCAGCAGCGCGCCGTGCTGGTCGCACAGCTCGCGCACCTGCGGCGTTGTAGCCGCGGGCCGCCGGGTAGGTGCCGGACTCCGGGCCGACCGGTTCGACGATGACCGCGGCGGTGCCGCCGTCCTCCTCCAGTTGCGCGAGCAGGTCGGCGAGCGCCGTCGGTGTCGCCGGGGGCAGTTCGTGGGTGAGCTCGCAGGGCGCCGTTGGGGATGCCGGTGGCTTCCAGGGAGCCGGTGCCGGGGATGCGCAGGCCGTAGACGACCTGGTCGCTCCAGCCGTGGTACGCGCCGCCGATCTTGATGATGTGGTTCTTGCCGGTGTACGCGCGGGCGGCGCGCACGGCGGCCATCACCGCCTTCGGTGCCGGAGCCGAGCATCCGGAAGCGCTGCACGGCGGGCATGAAGTCGTGGATGAGCTTGGCGAGCTTGACCTCGTACTCGTGCAGCAGGCCGGTGACCGGGCCGCAGGAGGCCAGCAGTTCCAGGACCTTCTCGCGCACCGGGGCGTAGTTGGAGCCCAGCACGGTCGGGCCGCCGGCCTGCAGGAAGTCGATGTACCTGTTGCCGTCCAGGTCGGTCAGGTACGCGCCCTCGGCGGCGGTGACCGCCAGCGGCCAGGGGTCGTTGAGCGCGAGGTTGTGCTGCACGCCGCCGGGGATGTACTGCTCGGCTTCGGCGGCCAGGGCCTTGGAGGCGGCGGCGTGCTGCTCGTACCAGGCCTCGTAGCGGGCCAGGGCCTCGGGCGGCAGGGCGCGCAGCGGGGAGTGCACGAGGCGGTGCAGCCGCGCCTCGATCGCCGGGACGTCGGGGTACTGCGAGATCGCGTAGCCGCCGGCCGGCGCCGGGGCTCGGGGCGGCGGTTGTCTCTGCGGTGCGCATCTCGTCGGTGCTGCTGCTCATCACGCCGCCTTCCCGCGGGCCGGATATTTGTGGTGGTACAAAGCTGCGATTGTACTAGTGCAGTGCGCTCACTTGGGGATTTTCTTGGTGGTGCCGTAGCCGGAGGCGAGCGCGGCGTTGATCACGTCTTCCTGTTCCTGCTGGGTGAGCGCCCGCGGGGGCATCGCGCCGGGGCCGTGCAGCGCGGCGCTGAGCGGCCAGGGCGCGCGCGTAGGTCTCCGCGCACCACTCGGCCAGTTCCAGGTTGTCCACGGCCTTGGCCACGGTGCCGCCGATCGCGATCGAGCCGTGGTTGCGCATGAGCGCGGCCTGCTTGTAGTGCAGCGCGGCCACGACGTGCTCGGCCAGCGCGTCGGTGCCGTAGGTGGCGTAGGGGGCCACGCGCAGCGCGCCGCCGAGGGAGAGCATCGTGTAGTGGATCAGCGGGATCTCCTCGCACACCAGGCCGATCGCGGTGCTGGTGGCGGCGTGGGTGTGCGCGATGGCGCCGGTCGCGGTGGCGCGGTAGATCGCCAGGTGCATCGGCACCTCGCTGGTCGGTTCCAGCTCGCCTTCCACGATCGCGCCGTCGGCCAGGCTGAGCACGGTCAGGTCCGCCGGCGGTCAGCTCGGAGATCACCGCGCCGGTCGGGGTGACCGCGACCAGGTCCTCGTGGCGCGCGGACAGGTTGCCGCTGGTGCCGATGACCAGGCCGCGCTCGGCCAGGCGGCGGCCGGCGGCGGCCAGGGCTTCGCGTTCTTCGGCCAGCAGCATCGGGGCACCTCGGTTTCCCGCTCGGTCCGCGCCCGGCGCGGAATATGAACACGTGCTCATGTTTTGTGTCGGGTTCATGCTCCGCCGCGGCCCGCCGCCCTGTCAAGAGCGCGGGGCGGGGCCGGCAATCAGGTGGCCGCCGCGCGCGGGCGGCCGGTAGCGTCGCGCGTAGTAAAGGAGACCACCGTGCAGCAAACCACCGCAAACACGCCCGACATGCCCGAAACGGCACCTGGCGCCGCGCCTCACGCGCAGGC
Organism: uncultured Solirubrobacterales bacterium; assembly: GCA_963808655.1. Lineage (GTDB taxonomy): Bacteria > Actinomycetota > Thermoleophilia > Solirubrobacterales > Solirubrobacteraceae > Palsa-465. The sequence goes on along the minus strand of CAWEGZ010000012.1, from coordinate 194,672 downwards.
GGCGCATATCCAGGCGCCGGGCTCCGGCCGCGATCTGACCGGCACCATGATCACCACCGGGCGCCTGGTGCTCACGGCCCCGACGTCCGCGGACATCGACACGATCTACCGCATCTGCCAGGACCCGGCGATCCAGCGGTACACCGCGGTGCCTTCCCCGTATGAGTACGAGCACGCCCGCGACTTCGTCGAGAAGTCGGTGCCGGGGTGGGCGAAGGAGGGCAGCAACGCGGTCTTCGGGTTCTACCAGGCCACCAGCGGGCAGCTGCTGGGCATGATCGGCCTGCACGGGATCACCGGCCCGCAGGCGAAGAACGGGGCGATGGCGGAGGTCGGCTACTGGACCGCGCCCGAGGCACGCCGGCAGGGCTACACGGTCGAGGCGGTGCGCGCGATCTGCCGCTGGGGGTTCGCGCAGCTGGGCCTGCAGCGCATCGAGTGGATCGCGTTCGACGGCAACGAGGGCTCGCGCGCGGTCGCGGTCAAGGCGGGCTTCACCGTGGAAGGCAAGCTGCGCTCGCGGTGGGTGCAGCGCGGCGAGCGGCTGGACGGCTGGATCGGCTCGCTGCTGCCCGGCGACTCGATCCCGCAGTAACACCTCACCGGCAGCAGCCACAGGTACAGCGGCAGCGGCCCAGCGACGCCGGCGCTTCGCCGCGTGCGAAGCGCCGCGCGGCACCGGGCGTATCTGGCGTCTGCGCGCCCCGCTACAGCTTGACCAGCATCTTTCCGGTGTTGCCGCCGGTGAACAGGCTCAGGAACGCGTCGGGGGTGTGCTCCAGCCCGTCGACCACGGTCTCAGCCGCCTCGATCTGCCCGGAGGCCAGCCACGGGGCCATCTCGGCGGCGAACTCGGCGAACCGCGGCTGATAGTCCATCACGATGAACCCGCGCAGGGTCAGCCGCTTGCCGATCGCCAGGGCCAGGTTGCGCGGCCCGGGCGTGGGCTCGGCGCTGTTGTACTGGGCGATCGCACCGCACATCGCGATGCGTGCGTGCAGCCGGGACGCGCCGATCGCCGCCTCCAGGTGCTCGCCGCCGACGTTGTCGAAGTACACGTCGATGCCGTCCGGCGCGGCCGCCGCCAGCTGCCCGCGCACGTCGCCCTCGCGGTAGTCGATCGCCGCGTCGTAGCCGAACCGCTCGGTCAGCGCGCGCGCCTTCTGCGGCCCGCCGGCCGACCCGATCACCCTCGCCGCGCCCTTGAGCTTGGCGATCTGCCCGACCAGCGAGCCGACCGCGCCGGCCGCGCCGGAGACGAACACCGTGTCGCCCGCCTTGAACTCGGCGGCGAACAGCAGCCCGCCCCAGGCGGTCAGGCCGGTGGTGCCCAGCGCGCCGAGGTACTGCGCGGCCGCGGCCAGCTTGGTGTCCACCACGGTGGCGTGCTTGGCGGGGATCAGCGCGTAGTCGCGCCAGCCGCCCATGTGCAGCACGCTCGCCCCGACCGGCACCGCGTCCGAGCCGGAGGCGATCACGGTGCCGACCGCACCGCCCTCCAGCGGAGCGTCGAGCGCGAACGGCGGCACGTAGGACTTCACGTCGTTCATCCGCCCGCGCATGTACGGGTCGACGGAGAGCACCTCGTTGCGCACCAGCACCTGCCCAGGCTCCGGGTCGGGCAGCTCCCGCTGAACCAGGCGGAAGTGCTCGGGCCCCGGGGTGCCCTGCGGGCGGGAGGCCAGGTGGAACTCGCGGGCGGTGGTCGTCATCGTGGGTGCCCTTCGTCGTGGTGGACGCGGTGTGACGTTCGGTGGCGCACCGCTCGCCCCGGGTTGCGGGACTGCGGCGCGATCGGCTACCGGCCCACAATACTTCATATCATGAACAGTGTTACCGGTGAACTTGACCCGGTGCGCTGAGCTGCGCTTTCGCGGCTCCCGGCTGGCGTAGGCACTGCCGCCGGGGCCCCGCAAGAGGTCGCTTAGGCGTCTGATCGTCGTGTCACTCCCCACGAGGGCCTGAGCCGTGCATGATGTGCGCCATGCCAGCACCTTTCACGCTGACCGGCCGCCTCGTGCGGCTGGAACCGATGCGCGAGGACCACCTCGAACCGCTGCTCGCGCGCGGCCACCGAGGATCGCGCGTCGTTCGGGTACACCTATGTACCCAAGGACCGGGCGGCCGTGCGCCGCTATCTCGACGTGGCGGGCGATGACCTTCGCGCGCACGTCGCGGTCCCGTTCGCCACGGTCGAGCTGCGCACCGGCCGGGTGGTGGGCACCACCCGCTTCCGAGAGCTCGAGTACTGGAACGCCGGGGTCTGGCCGCCCCGGCACGGGCACGTCGATCCCTCCGGGGTCCCGGACGCGGCCGAGATCGGCTCGACCTGGCTGACCCCGTCCGCGCAGCGCACCGGGATCAACGTCGAGGCGAAACTGCTGATGCTCACGCACGCCTTCGAGCACTGGCGGGTGCAGCGGGTCTCGTTCAAGGCGGACACCCGCAACGACCGTTCCCGCGCCGCGATCCTCGCGCTCGGCGCCACCTTCGAGGGAGTGCGCCGCGCGCACTTCCCGGCGGCCGAGGGCGGCGTGCGCGATTCCGCGCTCTTCTCGATCCTGTCCGAGGAGTGGCAGGGCGCGAAGACGAGGCTGATCGCGCGTCTGGAACGCCACGGCGTCGCGGCTCGCCGCGACGCGCTCGCGCCGCAATCCGGCGCCTGGTCCGAACCTGATCGCGAGCCCGTCGCCGCGTAAGGCGCCGGGCCTCTCCCCCAACCATCCCCACGCCACAGCGCCGGGCCGTTCCTGACCGAACGGCCCGGCGCCCTACGGCACCGCGCCGCGCACCACCCACGCCCCTGCGGCAGCCCGGTCAGTGCGGCAGCCAGCTGACATGCGGCGCCAGCAGCACGTACCCGACGAACGCCACGGTGTCGATCAGCCCGTGCGCCACCAGCAGCGGCATCACCCGGCCCCAGCGCCGGTAGAGCCGCGCGAAGATCAGCCCCATCACCAGGTTGCCGATGAACCCGCCGAACCCCTGGTAGAGGTGGTACGAGCCGCGGATCACGGCGCTGAGCACGTCCGAGCGCCGAGTCGGTCAGCCGGCTTGTTTGAAGCGGCGCAGCAGGTAGCCCAGGACGACCACCTCCTCCAGCGCCGCGTTCTGGAATGCCGAGGCGATCAGCACCGGGATGCGCCACCACACCGGCGGCAGGGTCGTGGGCACCACGGTCAGCGCGGCTCCCGCGGCGTGCGCGGCCAGGTACAGGCCGAGCCCGCTGCCGCCGATCACCGCCGCGACCGCCGCGCCGCGCCCCAGATCCCACCACGGCCGGGTGCGATCCGCGCCCAGCGTGCGCAGCGACGCGCCCTCGCGCGAGAGCAGGTAGGCGACCAGCAGGACCGGCGCGAGACCGAACGCGATCCCGTAGAGCTGGAAGGACAGGTCCAGCCAGGGGCGCCCGGGCGCCGCCGAGGCGTTGAGCGTGGCGTGCTGGGCACTGAGGGCCTTGCGGGCGGTCAGCGAACCCATCAGGTCGATGAACGCCGAGACCGCGGAGCGCCCGAGGGAGACCGCGAGCACCGCGCCGACCTCGAACATGATCAGCCTGCGGGTGTAGACCACCGGCCAGCGCGGCCCAGGGTTGTGCTGCGTTTGCTCACCGTCCGGGGTTCGCTCACCGCCTGGCGTCAGCCCGTCGAGCGAGAAGCTGGGTCGCGGTTGCGCGCAGCGCGAGACGCCGTCGCCGCCCTGTGACGGTGCCTCCTGCTGGCGCGCCCGGCCGTCCTCGGGCGCAGGCGTGGCGTTCTCGCGCGCGGCCATCGTGCGTGCCTCCTGCGGCGTGGTCGGTTCCCGGGCGCAGTCTGCCACGCGCACCTGAGCACACCGACAGACACCCGCCCCACCCGAGTGCACGCGCCCGCCCACGGATCAGTTCGCGCCAAACGCCGCCGCCGACCACCGCGCGCGACCCGGCGATGATCACACCTATCCGCACGTTCGGCCGACACGGCGCGCCCGCCGCCTGCCGCCGTCGTGTGCCGCTCGCCTACCCGACCGGCCAGGTGTGCACCGGATCCCCCGCGCGCGCCAGCTCCGCGTACCGCGGCACCATCGCCGCCAGCGCCGCGCGCGGCTCAGCCCCCGCTTGCGTTCCAGGTGCTCGACCTGCTCCATCTGCCAGATCGCGCCGTTGCGCCGGGTGCGCGCCCGCGCCTCGATGATGCCCAGGTACAGGTCCCGCTCGCGCGGGTCGATGCGCCAGCGGTCCAGGCCCGCCGCCGCGAGCGGCAACAGCTCCTCGAGCACCAGGTCCGCGGCCTCGACCTGCCCGCGCCCCGGCCAGTGCAGCCGCGCGCCGATGCCGTCACGCGCCGCCGCGTGCAGGTTGTTGCGCGCCGCCGCGAACGACAGGCGCCGCCACACCGGCTGCTCCGCCTCGCTCAAGCGCGCGCACCAGCCCGTAGTAGAACGCGGCGTTCGCCAGCACGTCCAGCACGCTCGGGCCGGCCGGCAGCACCCGGTTCTCCACCCGCAGGTGCGGCTTGCCGCGCGCCACGTCGTACACCGGCCGGTTCCACCGGTACACCGTGCCGTTGTGCAGCCGCAGCTCCGGCAGGTGCGGCACCCGCCCGGCCGTCAGGGACTGCTCCGGGTCCTCGGGGTCCACGCGCGGCAGCAGCGCGGTGAAGTACCGCAGGTTCTCCCGGAACAGCTCCGCGGGATCCTGGATCCACCGCTCGCCGAACCACACCCGCGGCCGCACTCCCTGCGCCGCCAGCTCCAGCGGCCGCGAGTCGGTGGCCTGCTCGAACAGCGCGATGCGGGTCTCGTGCCACAGCCGCCGGCCGAACAGGAACGGGGAGTTGGCCCCGAGCGCGACCTGCACCCCGGCGATCGCCTGCGCCGCGTTCCACGCCGGCGCGAACCCCTCCGGGGTGACCTGCAGGTGGAACTGCACCGAGGTGCACGCGGCCTCGGGCAGGATGTTGGAGAAGGTGATGTCCAGCGGCTCCGGACCGTCGATGCGCAGGTGGAAGTCCTCCCCGCGCACCGAGGCGAGCTGGTCGTTGAGCAGGACGTAGCGATCGTCGGCGGAGAAGTTCTCGCGCACCATGTGCGCCGCGTCCAGGGTCGGCAGGATCCCGATCATCGCCACGTGCGCTCCGCAGCCGGCCGCGACCCGGTCGGCGTAGAGCAGCGCGGTGCGCAGCTCCTCAGCCAGCTCGGAGAACACCGAGGCGTTCAGCTTGTGCGGGGCGATGTTCACCTCGAGGTTGAACAGGCCCAGCTCGGTCTGGAAGTCGGGCGAGGCGATCTGGTCGAGCACCGCGGTGTTGACCATCGCCGGATCGCCGTGGCCGTCGATGAGCACCAGCTCGAGTTCGACGCCGCACAGCTTGCGGCCCTTCTCGAAGCGGTCCTCGGCCAGCATCCGCTCGAGCACCTGCTGGCAGGAGCCCAGCCTGCTGCGGAACCTGGCCCGGTCCCTCCCGTCGAACCCCAGATCCGCCACGGTGACGCGCTCGCCCAACCGGCTCTCCTTCCTGCCGAGCCCGGCCGCAGCGCCGGCCCCGCGAACGACGCCGAGGCGCGCGCGACGGCCAGGCGGTACGGCTGACGCTGTGTAGCTCACGTACCCGCCGCACGGGGTCTCCATACGGGCGCGCACGCGCAGGCCGCGGCGGGTTCGCGCGGAGCGGTAGTGGCGTGCACGCGCAGCGTTGCGTGCGGGAGTACTGTGACGGCACCAGGTCGATTCGGCGCGCGGACGAGGGGGCGAGGGCGGTGCGGGACGAGTCGGCGATCGGCTGTGTGGGTGTGCTCGTGATCGGCACCCGGGGCCCGGCCGGTCCGGGTGAGGTTCTGGTCAAGATTCGCGGCGGCTCGGAGACCTATCTGGCCTGGTCTGAGACGCCTTTGCCGCGAGGCGCGACGGTGCTGGTGGTGGAGTCGCGCGGTTCGCGGACGGTGGAAGTGGCCGAGTGGGAGGACCCGCTTGGTCCGGATGCCGGCATGGCCGGCGACTAAGGAGTATGCGATGTTCGGGTACAAGGTGCCCGCCCCCGACCAGGCGATGCTGATCTCCGGGGGGCAACGGGGGCAGGGTGGCGCACCGTTCCGGGTGGTCACGGGGCACGGCAAGTTCGTGCCGCCGGTCTTCCGCAAGGTGCGGTTCCTGACGCTGGCGATGTGCGAGGCCGAGGTCGCCGAGACCTGCGTGACCCGGCAGGGCATCTCGCTGACGGTACGCGCGGTGATCGCGTTCAAGGTGGGCAACGACCCGGAGAGCATCGTCAACGCCGGGCAGCGTTTCCTCTCCGACCAGAACCAGATGTCGGTGCTCACCGGGCGGATCTTCGCCGGGCACCTGCGTTCGATCATCGGGTCGATGACGGTCGAGGAGATCGTCACCGAGCGGCAGAAGCTGGCCAGCGAGGTGCTGGACACCTCGAAGATCGAGATGGCCAGGATCGGGCTGACCGTGGACTCCCTGCAGATCCAGTCGATCGACGACATGGGCAGCGGGTACATCGACGCGATGAGCGCCCCGCACAAGGCGGCGATCCAGCGTCAGGCGCAGATCGCACAAGCGCAAGCCGTTCAGACGGCTGCCGAGGCGCAGCAGGAGGCGCAGCGCCTGCAGGCCGAGTACGCCCGGCACACCGCGGTCGTGCAGGCGGAGTACAAGGCGGAGATCGACCGAGCGCAGGCCGAGGCGGCGCAGGCCGGGCCGCTGGCCCAGGCCAGTGCGCAGCGCGACGTGCTCACCGCGCAGACCGAGCTCGCCCAGCGCGCGGCCGAACTGCGCCAGCAGCAACTGGTGGCCGAGGTCGTCCGGCCGGCGGAAGCCGAGGCTGAGCGCATCAGGCTGCTGGCGATCGCGGAGGCGGAGCGCACCCGGATCCTGGCCGAGGCCGCCAACTCCAACAACCGGGTGGCGCTGGACCGGATGCTGATCGACCAGCTGCCGCAGATCGTCAAGGAGGCCGCGCGCGGCCTGGCCGGCGCGAACGTCAACGTCTTGAACGGCGCGGACGGCCTCGGGGAGATCGCCGCCGGGCTGGTCAGTCAGGGCCTGACGATCCTGGACTCGGTCAAGCGCGGCATCGGTGCGCCGCAGGACGAGCGTGCCGAGCCGATCGCGATCGAGGCGGAAGACCCCAGCCGCGAGCGCCGGTAGCGGCACGAGAAACCGCCAGAACCACGAGAAGCAGGCAGCGGCCCGGCGGCCCGGCCGGTCGCGGCGCGGTAACTTTCACGCGCCGCGACCGGCCGGCTGCATACCGGAACCGGGAGTGCGCCAGAGCCTCACAACTCCCCGCGTGGCGACCGTGCGTGGCCGCGCGGCGGCTGCCTGTCGCGCAAGTTTCACCCGGTCGGGGCACTGGCGCGGGCGCTGCGCCCGGTGATCGCGGCGGATCGCCGAGCGGTCGCTCGGGACTCTTGATGTTGCCGGGGATTCGGCGTCTACTGGGGGCGTTGAGAACAGAAAGTGGTCTAGCCCATTCGGGCCAGACGACCCCGCCCGTTCGGGTAGTTCGTCTGCGCGGAAGGGCGGACCGCGAGCCGAAACCCGCCATAGGACCCGGTGCGAGCGGACACTAAGGCGGTAGAGGCGAACAACTCGTCCCGAGGGAGGGACACCTAATGCCTGCTACCACATCCGGCGCCGCTCGATCGGAAGCGCTCGCACCGCGCGCCGTCACGGGAACCGCAGCCACGAGCGCTGCCGCACTTTCAACGCACTGTCTCCACCAGCCCGCCTGCCCACCGTCCGACGCCGCGGACCGCTACCGCGCCCACGTCGTCGCGTCGCACCCGGAGCAGGGCTGGTCGCTGCTGTGCAACGGGGTGATCGTGTTCGACGATCTCGGCGCGCTACTGCCCGGCAGCGAGCTGATCCCCGCCCAGCGCTAGCATCACGCACCACCGCAGCTAGCACACGGGTCGCGGGTACACGGGAGCACCACCACACGGGGTCCGGTCGGCAGCGGCCGACCGAACCACGGGGACACGGGAGCGGGGAGTCCGCAGCGGACGGGGACCGCGCGGACTACCGGCGGGCCACTTGCCGCACTGCTGCGCGCCGCGGACCGGCTCCGGACCGACTCAGCCCTCGGCGAGCTCGCTCGATCGGCGGGCAGGAGCACACCAGGTTGCGGTCGCCGTACGCGCCGTCGATGCGGCGCACCGGCGGCCAGTACTTGTCCGCCGGCCTGCGCGGCCCGGCCGGGAACACCGCCGTCGGCGCGGTCGTACGGCGTGCTCCCACTCCCCCGCGAGCATCGCCGCGGTGTGCGGGGCGTGGCGCAGCGGGTTGTCCTCGCGGTCCCACTCGCCCGCGGCGACCTGCTCGATCTCGCCGCGGATCGCGATCATCGCGTCGCAGAACCGGTCCAGCTCGCCGCAGGTCCTCCGACTCGGTGGGCTCGACCATCAGCGTGCCGGCCACCGGGAACGACATCGTCGGGGCGTGGAAGCCGTAGTCGATCAGCCGCTTGGCCACGTCGTCCACGGTGACGCCGGTCTGCCTTGGTGATCTCCCGCAGGTCGATGATGCACTCGTGCGCGACCAGGCCGCTCGGGCCGGTGTAGAGCACCGGGTAGTGCGGCGGCCAGCCGCGCGGCCACGTAGTTCGCCGCCAGCACCGCGACCTGCGTGGCGCGCTTGAGCCCCTCCGCGCCCATCAGCCGGATGTACGCCCACGGGATCGGCAGGATCCCCGCCGAGCCCCACGGCGCCGCCGAGACCGGGCCGACCGCCGGGGCGGCGCGAGCGCTGCGGCCCGGCGATCGGGTGCAGCGGGTGGTTCGGCAGGTACGGCGCCAGGTGCGCGCGCACCGCGACCGGGCCGACGCCGGGACCGCCGCCGCCGTGCGGGATGCAGAAGGTCTTGTGCAGGTTCAGGTGCGAGACGTCCGCGCCGAACCGGCCCGGCTTGGCCAGGCCCACCAGCGCGTTGAGGTTCGCGCCGTCGACGTACACCTGGCCGCCGGCCTCGTGCACCGCCGCGCACACGTCGGTGATCTGCTCCTCGAACACCCCGTGCGTGGACGGGTAGGTGACCATCAGCACGGCGAGCGCGTCGCGGTGCTCGGCGATCTTCTCGCGCAGGTCGTCGACGTCCACGTCGCCGTTCTCCCGGCAGCCGACCACGACCACGCGCATCCCGGCCATCACCGCGGACGCGGCGTTGGTGCCGTGCGCCGAGGACGGGATCAGGCACACGTCGCGCTGCCCCTGGCCCGTTGCGCCCGGTGGTAGGCGCGCACCGCCAGCAGCCCGGCCAGCTCGCCCTGCGAACCGGCGTTGGGCTGCACGACTGACCCGGTCGTAGCCGGTGACCTCGGCCAGCCACCGCTCCAGCTGCCCGATCAGCGTCAGGTACCCGCCGGCCTGCTCCAGCGGCGCGAAGGGGTGCAGGTCGCGCGAACTCGGGCCAGGTGATCGGCTCCATCTCGGTGGTGGCGTTCAGCTTCATCGTGCAGGAGCCGAGCGGGATCATCGAGCGGTCCAGCGCCACGTCCCGGTCCGAGAGGCGCGCGCAGGTAGCGCAGCATCGCGGTCTCGGAGCGGTGCGCGTGGAAGACCGGGTGGGTCAGGAACGTCGCTGGTGCGCGCCAGGGCGGCGCGGCAGCGCGTCGGCGGTGCTCTCGTCCAGCGCGTGCACCTGCGCGCCTTCGATGCCGAACGCGCTCCACACCGCCTGCAGGTCGGCGCAGGTGGTGGTCTCGTCGCAGGACGATGCGACACCGTGTCGGCGTCGGCCAGGCGCAGGTTGACGCCCGGCCAGCGCGCGCGGCGTGCCACACCTCGGCGGCCCGGCCCGGGCACCCGCACGGTGACGGTGTCGAAGAACGCCGTCGGAGGCGAGCTCGTACGCCGGCCGCGCGCAGCCCGGCGGCCAGCACGGCGGCGTAGCGGTGGGCGCGCCGCGCGATCGCGGTCAGCCCCTCCGGGCCGTGGTAGACCGCGTACATCGCCGGCCATCACCGCGAGCAGCACCTGCGCGGTGCAGATGTTGCTGGTCGCCTTCTCGCGGCGGATGTGCTGCTCGCGGGTCTGCAGCGCCAGCCGGTAGGCGCGGTCGCCGTCGGCGTCCTGCGGAGACGCCGACCAGGCGGCCGGGCAGCGAGCGGGCCAGGCCGTCGCGCACCGCCATGTAACCGGCGTGCGGGCCGCCGAAGCCCAGCGGCACGCCGAAGCGCTGCGTGGTGCCCACCGCGATGTCGGCGCCGAACTCGCCGGGCGCGCGCAGCAGGGTCAGCGCCAGCAGGTCGGCGGCGACGGCGACCAGCGCGCCGCGCCCGTGCGCCTGCTCGGCGACCGCGCGCCAGGTCGCGCACCGCGCCGCGACGCGCCGGGGTACTGCAGCCAGCACGCCGAAGATACTCGCCGCTCGGGCAGCGCGCCGGCGGCCAGGTCGGCCAGCGACCAGCTCGATGCCCAGCGGCTCGGCGCGGGTCTGCAGCACGGCGAGGGTCTGCGGGAAGACGTCGGCGTCGACCAGGAACGCGCTCGACCTTGACCTTGCCGACGCGCCGGGCCAGCGTCATCGCCTCGGCGGCCGCGGTGCCCTCGTCCAGCAGCGAGGCGTTGGCGATCGGCAGCCCGGTCAGGTCCGCGACCATGGTCTGGAAGTTGAGCAGCGCCTCGAGCCGGCCCTGGGAGATCTCCGGCTGGTACGGGGTGTAGGCGGTGTACCAGGCCGGGTTCTCCAGCACGTTGCGCAGGATCACCGGCGGGGTGAAGGTGCCGTAGTACCCCAGCCCGATCATCGACGCGCAGCACCCGGTTGCGGCCGGCCAGGTCGCGCAGCTCGGCGAGCACCTCGGCCTCGGAGCGCGCCGGCGGCAGGTCGAGGCGCTCGGTGATGCCGGATGGTCGCCGGGACGGCGGCCTCGGTCAGCTCGTCCAGGGAGCCGTAGCCGAGCAGGGCGAGCATCTTGGCCTGGTCCTCGGGGCCGGGGCCGATGTGCCGGTCCGCGAACGGGGAGGCGCTTTCCAGGTCGGTCAGCGACGCGCTGGCGCGCGGCGCGGGCTGCTGGGGTGCCGGGTTCTGGCGCCGGGCGGGCACGGGGGCGGGGCCCGGCTGTGGCGGGCCGGCCGGCGGCGGGGTGGGGGTCGTGGTGGTGGCGGTGTCGGCCATCGCGAGCCTCCAGCAGGTCCCATTCCGGCGCGCGGCGGTCGCGCGTCGGCCTCTCCCCCTCTGTCATGGGACCTGAGAGCTTCGCCGGGCTGCCCGCCCCGCGGCGCGGGGTCGTTCGCCCGGCTTTCACCGTCGGTGGAGGAAGCCGGCGGACCCGGTGGGTCACGCGGCGGCGTCCTCGCTTTCCAGAGTCGCCTGTCCCATACGGTCCGTGTGCCTGAGAGATTCCGGGGAGGGGTTGCTCCTTCGGCGCCCGCGGCGTTGCGGGACTCTTCCGTGCGGGATGAACGGCTACCTCCACGGTAGCAGCGGCGGGCGCGTATTCCGATCCGCGCGGCGCGCCGCAGCCTTAACCGGCGCCCCTTTGAAGGCAGGGCCTAAGTCTCGTCGGGGGCGAGCCCGTCCTCCTCGCGTAGGGCGTTGGCCAGGAAGTTGGCAAGTTGGGTGCCGATGCCCAGTTCGCGGCTGATGCGGGTGGCTGAGGGCTGGCCGCGCCAGCGTTCGACCTGGCGGGCGGCGGTGAGCAGCTCGCTCTCGCGCACGCTGCGGCGCGGCAGTTGCGGCATCGGGGGCGGGGCCTGGAATTCGACGTGCGGGGGTTCCTGGCGTGCGGCGCTCTCACCTTCCCCCGCGTCCCGGGCAGGATCTTGAGCGGGATTCTGCGCCGGGTTCTCGCGCCGGCCGTTCGGCGGGAAGGACACGGCGGGCGCGGCGGCGTGCGCGCGCTGCGCGGGGACGGCGGTGGCGGGCGGCTGCAGGCTGCCGTTCGATGTCTGCTGCGCCGCCGTTTCGCGGGCGACGGCGCCAGCGGCCGCTCCCGCGGCGGCGACGCCGGGCAGCGGGTCGGTCCCGTTCACCGGCGGCTGCGGGCGCTGCGCGGGGACGGCTCGCGGCACCGTTGACCGGCCTGCTCTGCGTCTTCCGCAGGGTTCTGCACGTCCGGCACACCGGTGGCCCCGTGCGCGTGCTCTGCCTGCGCGTGCGGTTCGTAGGCCGGCACGCCGTTCGCCACCGCGACGCCCAGGTGCCCGATCGTCGGAGAACCGTTCGCCGCAGGTAGCGCTGTCGCCGCGCCGCCGCTGTCGCCGCTCCTGCCATCCCCGGCCGCAGGTCGTTCGCGCCGAGTTCACCGAGGTTGATCTGCAGGCGGGTCAGCGGGCTGATGCGGTAGCGCCACAGCCGCCCGTGTTTCTCGCGCGCCGCGGCGACCGCGCCCAGGCGCATGCTTCTCCTGCTCGAGCGCGCGCGGGTAGGAGTGCACCCGCCACAGCACCATGCGCCGCCACAGCTTGAGCGTCGGCCAGGGCGAGAGCAGCCAGCGCGCGGCCGGGATCGGCTCGCGGCGCGATGCCGGTGGCCAGGTTCGCCTGGCGGCGCACCACGTGCCGCATCAGCTCGACGAACACGACCCAGATCGCGGGCATCAGCACGTGCGCGACGCGTCCGGCGACGCTGCCGCCGGCGGAGTAGTTCAGCCACACGGTGCCGCCGGTGGCGCCGTACACGGTCCAGCGGGCGAGCGGGTGGCTCATGTCGAGGCGGGCCAGGACCAGGTCGACGCCGGAGAACACGAACACGGTCATGTCCACCACGATCGGCACCAGCCACGCCCAGCGCGCCCCGAACGCCGGGATCATCTCGGTGCTCACGGCGCGGAAGGAGAGCACCATGCCGCCGAGCGCGATCAGCGCGGCCATGACGCCGATGACCACGGTCACCGTGAGCCAGCCGGCGCCCAGCGGCTCGACCTGCCCGGCGCGCTCGATGTCGGGGGCGAGGTCGCGGGCGGTCAGCGGCAGCACGGCGCTCGCCCCGGCAGGATCTGTGACGGGGTATCAGGCGGTCGTCGGCTGCGGAGACTGGGGCGGCGGTCACGGCGGCTCCTGGCGGCGCGGTCAGTCGGCGGGTCCGAGCTTGCCAGACGAGGCCGACACCCGGCGACCCCCCAATTGCGGCGCCGCCTGCCGCGCGGGCTTGAGCACGCGCGCCCACGACCGCATTATGCCGCCGATCTTCGCAGGCCAGAGCTCTGCGGCGCGCTGGCGCCGCGTCAGATCGGTTCACCGCGCGGCATGGCATGATCGGGAGGCGTGAAGACGAGCGAGGTGAACCCGGACGACGACGCCGCGATCGGCCCGTTTCGCGACCACGACCCCGCTCCCGGCTCCAGCCGATTACCAGCGCAACCACACTCCCCCTCAGCCGGCGGCGGCCCGGCCGATCACGGCGAGGATCCGGGCGCCTCAGCGCGCGAGATCCTGCGCCTGGCCGTCCCCGCGCTCGGCGCGCTGATCGCCGAACCGCTGTTCCTGCTGGCGGACTCGGCGATCGTCGGGCACCTTGGCGCGGCGCAGCTGGCCGGGCTAGGCACCGCGGGCACCGCGCTGGCGACCCTGGTCAACGTGTGCGTCTTCCTCGCCTACGGCACCACCGCCCAGGTCGCGCGGCTGCTGGGGGCCGGGGACCGGCGCGGCGCCCTGTCCCGGGGCGTCGACGGCATCTACCTGGCCGCCGCGCTCGGCGTGCTGCTCGCGATCACCGGCGCGACGCTGGCGCCCCGGATCGTCGCGCTGCTGGGCGCCACCCCGGCGGCGGCGCCCTACGCGGTGACTTACCTGCGGCTGAGCTGCCTGGGGCTGCCCGCGATGCTCGCCGTGCTCGCGGCGACCGGGCTGCTGCGCGGCTTGCAGGACACCCGCACCCCGCTGCTGGTCGCGGCCGCCGCCGCAGTGGCGAACACGGCGCTGAACTGGGCGCTGGTGTACCCCGCTGGCCTGGGTATCGCAGGCTCCGCGCTCGGCACGGTGCTGGTGCAAGGCGCGATGGCCGCCGCGTACTGCGCCGCCGTGGCTCGCGCGGCCCGCGCCCACGACGTGCCGCTTCGTCCCGACCCGGCGCGCGCTGCGCGCCTCGCTCGGCGCGAACGCGGCGCTGCTGGCGCGCACCGTCGCGCTGCGCATCTACCTGCTGGCCGCGGTGTGGACCGCGGGCGGCTACGGCACGGTCACGCTGGCCGCGCACACGATCGCCACGAACCTGTGGCTGACCCTCGCCCTCGCCCTCGACGCGCTGGCGATCGCGGCGCAGGCACTGGTCGGCCGGGACCTGGGGGCGGGGCACCGCGCGCGGGTACGCTCGACGGTGCGGCGGATGGTGCGCTGGGGCCTGGGGTTCGGCGTGTTGACCGGGCTCGCGCTGTGGGCCGCGCGGCCGCTGTACGTGCCCTTGTTCACGCCCGATCCGGCGGTGCGCGCGGCCCTGATGCCGGTGCTCGCGCTCGCCGCGGTGCTTCAGCTGCCGGCGGGGATCGTGTTCGTGCTGGACGGGGTACTGATCGGCGCCGGTGACGTGGTGTATCTGGCCTGGGCGGCGCTCGGCTGCACAGGGGTGTTCCTGAGCGGGCTCGCGGTACTGCGCGCCATCGCCCCGCCGCACACGACAGTGGGCACGGGTGGCAGCGGCTCCGGGGGCGCGCTGACCGGGCTGTGGTGCGTGATCGGCGTGTTCACGCTCGCGCGCTGGGTCGTGCTGGCGCTGCGGGAACGCAGCGACGCCTGGATGCGCACGGGAGCGGTGAGCTGACATGACCGGCACTGTCCTGTCCCCGCGTGAGGCGGGGCGAGCCACGCTCGCGCGCCAGCACCTGCTGGCGCGCGCCAGAGCCGACGCCTTGGCGGAGATCGCGCACCTTGGCGGGATGCAGGCGCAGGCGCCGCTCCCCGCGTGAGGCGGGGCGAGCCACGCTCGCGCGCCAGCACCTGCTGGCGCGCGCCTCCGCCGACGCTTTGACGGAGATCGCGCACCTGGGTGGAATGCAGGCGCAGGCGCCGCTCGCCCCGTACGTCGGGCTGTGGTCGCCGACGCGCGATCTCTCGCACCCCCGAACCACCGGCGAGCAGGACCGCGATCTCCTCCGCTCGCAGAAGGACAGATAGCGCCCAGACACCGGCGCGAGATCGAGAGGCGGCATCCCGCCACCCTTGCGGAACCACCGGACACCAATGCTCGGCAAGACTCCCGCCTCCACCGCAGCGTTCTCGCTCGATGCACCTCGAGCGATCGCCTCCCAGAACCGGACCCGATGCTCCCGCCGCCCCGCAGGCGGATGCCCACCCCAACGCGCTCCGGCTGCAGCGGCACGACTCCACGCCCGGTTTCTCCTCGGCATCGCAACTCCCAACGTCAGGCATTGCGACAACCAGTTGAATTCACCCCATCATCTTCGGGTGATAGGCAGGCCGGCCCATCCCGTCCCGCCGATAGATGGCATAGAACGACTCGAGGTCAAACTCCTCGACCGCGTCCAGCACGAACCACGCGAACTGCCCCTCCGGCAGCCAATCCCTCACATCCGGCGGCACCAAAAACGACTGCTCACGACCACAAGCTATGAAGTTCTGGGCCATCCGAGAATGGTCTTAAACGACCCGGACGACACCCCGAGTTACGCGACAGCCTCGCGTGAAAGGAGACGCGCGCGAACACGACGGTCGGACGCTCGTTTCGCTACGAGTGAATGAGGGCGACCTCAATGCTTAGCGTCACGCGCTGAACGGACCTACAACCACTGTTCCACTCGAACCGGTGAAGCGAACGGATTTGAATCCTCCGGCCAGGAGCGCGCCGTAGACGTTGTCGCACACGGGCACGGTGTTCGCCGTGCCATCTTCCGCTATCAGCGTAACTTCCTCGACGGCGTCAGGGACGAGGCCATGAACGATGCTCTGATCGCCAGAGCGGGCAGAGGTCCACATCACCATTCCCCGGGACGCTGCCTGCTCGGTGGCGTTACAACTTATGCCGCCAACGTCGAGGCAGATGAAGCCGTTCCCCGGTATTACCCATACGTTGCCCGCGCTGGTCTTGACGCGCCGCGCCATGAGCGCCGCACGTATCTTGCCGAGCGGCTCGCCGAGGAATCGAAACATCGGCAGGTCATCGTCTTCACCCACGACATGACGTTCGTGCACCTGCTCCAGGAGGCGGCCGACGAGGCAGGCGTGCCACTCACCGGCAGCACGCTCTAGCGTGCCCTCCATCGCGTTGGGGTGGTCACCGCCGACCTCCCGATAAAGATGCTCGCCATCGGTCGCCGCATACGCGCGTTGCGCCATCGCCTGCGGGCCGATCTTGGACCGATGCACCGGCGGCAGGATCCAGCATACGAACGCGAAGCCGATCTATGGCTCGCCGACCTGCGTAAGGCGTACGACCAGCTGATCGAGGACGGGGCGCTGAATTCGGTTGTGCGTCGCTTCAACGCGTTCGTGCGCGTGGGGAGACTGAGGGGCGGTCAGTGCACCCCCGATGTGATCGAGCGCATCGAGAGGGGGATGAGGAAGGCCGCGCCCAAGACACATCACGAGGCGCTCGAGCTCCAGCCATCGGCACGCACGCCTGAGCAGCTGACAGCCTTGCTCGACGAGCTCGCCACGCTCGTCATGGACCTCAAGGCCGACCGTGACGAAGGCGACGCTGCCGTCGCCGCGCCTGGGAACGTGAGTACGGGAGGATCGGTCGTCCCACTCAATGCGCCGCGGGCGTCGTAGGGCGCAGCAGCCCGGGCCTTTACCCCATCATCTAACACCTCACCGACACGGTTTGCCAAAGGCGCCTATCCCGATCTGGACCGCGAGACACTTCGACGCTTCCCGCGCACCGCCGACCGTTTCCGGTCGGGGTCGACACCTGCTTCCGTACCAGGCCAGGCATCTGCGACATGTCGGCCCTCCCTGCGCGGCGCGCGGGGAGCCGTTACGTCGCCCCTGCTGGTCCCGCACCGCGCCTGAGCCGGAACTTTCCCGGCTCCACGCGCTCGACGTACGGCCCGCGCTTCGTGGCCACTGCGAGCCGAGCCGCGACGGTCTGTTCGGGCGTCTTTCCTTTCAGGCCCGGAGCGAGGTTGCGCTCGCGAATCTCCGCGTAGATCTCGGCCGCGGTCATCGGCTTGCGCTTGCCGCGCAAGACCTCGATCGCCGCCCATAGCGTCGAGCCCTCACGCGGCTCGGGCTGACGGCGCGCGCTCGGCGCCGGCTGCGGGCTCGTGATGCTCTCGCCCGCCGAGTCCTTGGTCGTGGGCGTGTTGGTCTGGGACATGATTCGGCTCCCTTCGCTCGGGGTACCGAGAGCGCCCGCTCACGTTGCCGCACTTCCGACCTAATGGCCCCACCCGGAGGGCGGGACAATTGTCGGCGCATCGAGGGGGCTACTCCTCGGTGCCGGGCCCCGGGGCGTGACCGCGCCGCCGGGGCCGACTATGTGGACGACGGCGACCATAGCTCTGCCGTGCGGGAAGCGAGCGGCGAATCGCCGCTAATCGGCAGCGATCCACGGCTATCGCCGCGATTTCAGGCACTAGTGCCTGAAATGGAGCGCCAATCTCGGGCATCCACGGCGATCGGCGGAACGAAAAAGGCGCCGCTGTGCAGGGCCTTTTCGTGATGGAGCTAGCCGGGCTCGAACCGGCGACCTCCTGGGTGCGATCCAGGCGCTCTCCCAACTGAGCTATAGCCCCTCATGACGGCACGCCGCCGCCGGGCGCCGCCAAGTTTAGCCGCGCTCCCACCGTGCCTCCGGTCGTCTAGGTTTTCCATCCCATCATCCGCTAGGGCGCTCGAATAGCCCAGGGCTAAGGAAATCGCGTCGATTGGCCGATACCCTCAAAAGAGGAGTAATTGGTTGCGCTTGCAAACGCCTTTAGTCGCCCTGTTTTTGCTGTTCGTCGCCGTCCCTGCGGTGCTCGTCTCGGTCCTAGTTTTCGGGCATCCGGGGGTGATCGGACTGACTGTCGGGCTGCTGGCGTTGGTCCTTCTGTTCGCCATGCTCGCATCGCGAGCCATGGCCCGTCAGCTTCAGCCTCAACTCGAGGAACTGGCTCAGCAGCGCAGCCGTCTGCGGGAATCGATCCGCCGGACCGGAGAGACGCTGGCCTCGAATCTCGATCGCCCCGTTCTTCTCGAGCTGGCGCTGAAGACGGCGGTCGACGGGGTGCATGCCAGCGCGGGCCAGCTCGTGATACGCGCCTCGCCTGGAGCAGTGATGACGAACGCAGGCGCGATGGGATCGCTGGAGGGTTTGGAGCTGCCCGTGCAGGAGGCCGAGGATGCCGCGGTGAGGGATGGAAACATCGGAGAGGCAACGTTCGGGCAAACTTTTCTCGCCTCGGTCGCGCTCAGGGCCTCCGAGCGCGATGGGCGACTCTACGGCCTGATAACTGTAGGTCGAGACGGTCGACCGTTCACCGAGGAGGAGCGCGAGCTCTTGCGCCTGCTCGCTGCGCAGACAACACTGGCGCTCGAGAACGTCGATCTGCACTATCAGGTCCGTCGCCAAGCGGTGACCGACGAGCTGACCAGGCTTGGCAACTATGCCCACTTCCAAGAGTTGCTGTCGATCACGCTCGAACAGGTCAAGCGCTACCGCGATCCAGTTGGTTTGCTGATGCTGGATCTCGACGATTTCAAGTCGATCAACGACACCTATGGACACCAACAGGGCGATGCTGTGCTCCGAGAGGTGGCTCGAGCGCTTCGCGAGGGCTGTCGCGAAGCAGACGCGCCCGCACGGTACGGCGGCGACGAGCTGGCCGTCATCTTGCCGCGCACGCCGCTTGACGGCGCGTTCGCGATCGGCGAGCGGATTCGACTTGCCATCTCGAACTTAGAGATCGCGCGGCCGAACGGGGAGGTGCCGCTTCAGCTGACGGCCAGCATTGGTGTGGCGGCGTCCACCACGGGCGACAAGGAGGCATTGATCTTCGACGCGGATAGAGCCTTGTACGAGGCGAAGCGCGGAGGAAAAAATCAAACCGTGAGGGCAGCGGCCGAGCCCGCTAACGTACCCGGCAGGTAGCCTTCGCTTATGGGCCTGCTGGACGACGCCATCCGCGAACATCTCGAACTGAAGCGGCGCCGCGGTGCCGACTCGTCCGAGATCGCCCGTCTGCAGCATGAAGCGCTCGGGCCTGTGCGCCGGGAGCCATTCGGGTCAGCGGAAAGCGAACCGGGACCGGAGGCACCACACGCGCGCGCCGCCACTTCCGACCGCGAAGATGCGCAACACGAGGCCGAATACGAGGAGTACTACACGGAGGAGTTCTCCGCCGAGGAGAACGGCGACGACTGGGGAGACGCATTTGCGGAGGATGACCTCGGAGCGCGGCGCGACTCTAGGGGAAGGGGCGAAGAGCCCTCGGTGGCCGGCCCCGAGCCCACGGACGAAGGCGCCGCTAGACGAAGAAGCGGAGACCGGAAGCTTTCGCTGGCGCCGTCGCCGGCAGGCGAGTACTCGGGACGAGGACACCCCGTCATCGCCCCTAGCGGACCATGAAGAGGCGGACGATGCCGAGGAGACCGTCGAGTACAGCGTCGGAGACGCGCTCAATGAGGATCGGCGGAGTCGCAAAGACGAGCCTGCCCGTCGCTCCTCACGGGAAGACGAAGGCGACATGCTCGAGGAGACGCCCGAGTTTCTTCAAGATGCGCCCGAGCATGACCGCCTCTGGTTCGAACAACGGCCTCCACGCGATTTCGACTTCGATGACTGAGGCGCGAACGCACGCAGCTGTGAGGCGTTTCGCAAGCCGCCGCGCATGGGCCCAGCCTTTCGCTGCCCCAGAGCTGAAGTCGGTCCTACGGCCTCTACACTCGGCCCGCGACGGGGGCCATAGCTCAGTTGGGAGAGCGCCTGCTTTGCAAGCAGGAGGTCACGGGTTCGAATCCCGTTGGCTCCATTACTAGAAAGTCCTGCTCATTAGGTCTTTTGGAGAGATGGATGACCGCCCTATCAAAGCGTATGTCGAGGTTGGTCATCGTCAAGTTTTGTCATCAAAATGACTGGTGACCGCGCTGGCTTGCGCAGAGCAAGGCTCGCCGTAGTCTGACCGTACGGGATGCTGGTGCCAGCTCGTCGCCAACGACGGTCGCATCCGTTCGTCCCCGCGGGATTGCGGGCCGCTGTTCACGGCCGGGTGGACGAGCGCGTCGTCGCCATAGGCATCGCTGGCTCGTCGCCCGTCGGGACGGCCCCTTTGACGAATGCAATCGTGGAGCCGGCGGTCGCGGTTCGTACACCCGGGCCACTGCGGGGCGGGCCAGACTCGAGGGACGGCTGGCGATCGCCTTCGCGCGCCAAGGAGGATTCTTGCTCACGTTGATCGCTTCACCCTCCTCGCGGCCCAAAGCGAAGCGCATCCTCACTTATGCAAGCGCCCCCTTCCGCGCAAGGTTAGGCGATGCCGCTGCGGACGGCTTGGACGGCTGCTTGGATGCGGTTGTCGAGGTGAAGTTTGGCGAGGATGCTGGCGATGTGGTTGTGGACGGTGTTGACGCTGAGCGATAGCTCGTGCGCGATGTCGCGATTGCTCTTGCCGCTGGCGAGGCTGGTGAAGATCTCTAATTCGCGCACTGTCAGCACCGCCCGGATCGCGCTTCCGGCGTCATGACTGGTACTGGTGACAGGGATGTCACGCTCGCGGATCCGCTGCAACAGCCTTCCCGCGACCTGTGAGGAGATGACCGACTCTCCGGCCGCAGTTGCCCTAACCGCCGCAGCAATAGTCTCGGCTGGCGCGGATTTGAGGATGTACCCGCTGGCGCCGGCAACGATCGCCTCGACCACGCGGTTTTGCTCGCTGCGAGCGAGGACCAGCACACGCGAAGCGGGGGCGAGCAGACCGAGCTGCTCGATCGCCTCCACACCCGACATGCCAGGCAGCCTGAGGTCCATGAGCACGACATCAGGCCGCAGATCGAGCACCAGCTCGATCGCGGCGTGCGCATCCGCGGCCTCCCCAACGAGCTCGACCCCGCCGACCGATAACGCTTGGGCGAGGGCGCTGCGAATCAGCGGCTCGTCATCGACCACCACAACCGTGACCATCCCGCGGTGCTCCGCCCCGGAATTCTGCTCAGATGGCATCCGGTGTCAGCTTCTCCTGGGCCGCAATCTACCAGCCCTCAGGTCAGGCCCCAGAATCCAGGCATGCACACCCCCGCTGGCGCCTGCACACCCCTAGCGCCCCGTTCGGATCCCCCCGTCGGGCCCAAACGGGCCATGGACAACACGCCCGCCGGGAGTACCTTTGAGATCGGGCCGTTTTCAGGGGCTGCTGCTCGAACATCTTGCGGGGGACTAGGGCGGGGCGCATCATCTGTCCCTCCCAGCCGTCACCGGGTTTCGCTCAAAAGCGCATGAGACGCCGTAAAAACAGGATCCGTCCCTATCCGCGGGGGTCCTAGAAGCGAGGGGCAGGATGGCAGATCAAGTTGAGATTCGGGGCACCAACGCTGAGGCGAAAATTCGAAACCCGCTGGGCGTCATCGCTCTGTCGATCGTCACCCTCGGCATCTATGCGATCTTTTGGTACTACTTCGTCAACAAAGAGATGGCAGCAGTGGGCAGGGCCAGGAACACCAGTGAGCTCGGTGAGAGTCCCGGTACCTCCGTCCTCGCCGTAACCCTGGGCGCGGTGGTAATCGTCCCGGCTTTCATATCGGTCTACAACTCTTGGAAGCGCCTCAATAGCGGAGAGCGGCTCACCGGGCTTTCCGGGCTGGAGGCCGGCCTCGGCCTTGTGCTGTGGATCTTCATTTCGCCCGTCGCCCAGTACATCTTCCAGTCCAACTGGAACAAGGTGCTCGAGGCCCAGACGGGCAGCGCCCCGGCTCAGGTTGCGCCGGCGGTCCAAGCGCCGGTTGCCGACCCCCCACCGCTCCCAGTGCACTGACGGAGAGCACACGGGTTCTCAGACCGGCCGACAGTGAAACGAGAAGCCAGACGAGCCAGGGCTATCGCGCTGATCGGTGTGCCGCTAGTCGCTATCCCTTGGCTGGCGATCGCACTACGGGACCCCTCACAAGCGGATGCGGGGGGCGCGGGCTTCCCATAACCAGCCTCACCCAGGACCGCCACCAGATTGGCACGTCGCGAGGCCGCGTTTTCGTCCGACGCCGTGATCACTCGCTGAAGCTCGCCGTTCCGCCCCACGAAGGGCGCCTCGAGCCGGGCGCCGCGACCGGCGCCACCTCGCCCGCGACGACCCGAAGGGCGGTCCAGGGCGCTGGATCAGGATGTGCTCGCTGCCTGGTCACTGGGACCGCGCGCTGTCGTGAACCTGGCACTCATCCTTATCGCCCGGACTGACCCGGTTACGCCCGCTTGCAGCGTGACTCCCACGGCGAGTAGGACGATTCCGAGAATGAGAAGGACGCTTGACCCGAGCATCAGGATGCCCAGGCGCCCGAGCAAGTAGGGCGGGCGCGCTCACGCGCCGTTGACGGCGGTGCTCGCCAGCCGGTCGCGCCTTGATTTGATCCGGTTTCACGCCGATCAACGCACGGGGATGGCCACCTAGCAGACCATCATCACGCCGATGACGATCCAGAGCGAGAGCGTGACCAGGGGCGTCCCCCCCGGGTGACCACACTGTGGTCGCGAGTGCGAGCACCACGCCGATGACCGCTCCCAAGATGATGATCGCTCTCAGATGCTGCCGTGCTTGCGCGGGGGCAGGCCGGACCTCGGAGGAAGTCGCGTGATCGGGAAGTGGAACACCGCATTGACCCGGTCATCCCCCAGGACAACACCGTGATCGGCGTCCCGCAGCGAGACGACGGCCAGCAGTACTACCTGGCCGACGACCTAACCGACAAGGCGGTCAAGTGGCTGCACGCGGTACGGGCCCAGGATCAGGCCAAGCCATGGTCCATGTACTACTCGACCGGCTGCGCGCACGCGCCCCATCAAGTGGCAAAAGGGTGGAGCGAGCGCTACCGCGCGAAGTTCGACCAGGGCTGGGACAAGTTACGCGATCGAAGCCGACCTCCAGGCGCCGGATAGCGACGAGGTCGCCACGGCCGTCGGGCGCCAGCGATAACACCCGCCAGGACCAGGGTCGCGACGCCGCTTGGGGGCGGGACTTCCGCTCGCCGATCACGGTGCAGCAGCATCGTGATCCAGCCGGCGCGCCTCTGCTGATCGTCGAACTCGCCCAAGTGCAGGCGTCGACGCTGATCGCATTCATGGCCGAGCGCTCGTCCGCCGGTCGAGGCGCTCGCGACTCCCTCGTCGCCGAAGCGTTCGTGTCGGCCGGGCCGCTCAAGGAGCGGAAGCGATCGCCGGACTTTCCGGCGGTGCGGGCCTGTCCGTCGCGGACTATCGGGCGCCTGCTGAGACTACGACGAGTGCCCGACAACTTAGCGCGAAGGCAGCGGGACGGGTGGGCGCGCGGCGGCGCCGCAACACTGCGCTTCCGGCGCTGAGTCGTCTACCGCCCGAATGTGCTGACGAACGAGCGGGCGTGCTGTGAGAGCCCATCGATTAGCCGGCGGACTTCGGTCACGCCAGCGCGAAGGTCGACATTGCCGACCTCGATGGCAATCTGGGACTCCTGTAGCGCCACCAGTTCCCGTTCGGCACGCTCGACCGCATCAACCGCGTTCTGGATAAATCCTTTGACGCCAGTCGAAGGCATGCTGGGTGATGGCAACTTGAACTCTCGGCCGTTGAGACCGTGCCGGCTTGCGAACTCGGCATGGGCGCGCTTGGCGCGACCATACGCCCGTTGAACTGGACGGAACAGCTGCTCCTCCAAGCGGTCGGCCTGCTGGTCATCTAACTGCTCATATGCGGCGCCCAACGACACCAGCCCATCGGCAAGGTCATCCGTCGCCTCTGCAAGCACGTCAAGAAGCTGCTGGCGGGCTTCCAGTTCGGCGTAGGGCATCACGATCAAGCATAGGATCGCGGGCCCCACCAACTGTTCGCTGTAGCTGCCAGCGCCGCCCCGCTCCCGGCGAGTACGCTCTCGCTCCATGAGCTGGGGGCGATCAGGGCGGATAGCGCTCGCTCCCGCGGCGGTCGCGCTCATGGTCTGTGTGGCGGCTTGCGGCAGCAGCGCTAGCAGCAGCGTTTCCTCCACGGTCCGGGCCTATTTCGCCGCGGTCGCTGCGGGGGATGGCCACGCAGCATGCGCGCAGCTCACGAGCGGGGGCGCCGCCGAGGTCGCCCGGCTGGCACACCAGGCGCCGCAGTTCGGTGGGACCAGCTGCGCGGACGTGATCGCAAAGGTCAGCAAGCTCCTCAATCCCGCCCAACGCCGCGAGCTGCGCTCCGCGCGCGTCATCGACGTGCATATCCACGGCGCTACCGCGACCGCGGCGGCGAAGGCCGGCGGCAGGACCTCGCGAACGTATGCCCTCTCGAAGCGGGGGCAGCGCTGGTTGCTCTCGGGCGGGTTCCTTCCCTGAACGCGCGTCGGTCGCCGCGCGCGGACGAAGGCTCCTACTCACGGCCGAACGGTCCGTCCGAGCGGCCCCCCATTGGAGGCGATCGAGGCCAGGGGGCCGAGGACGCCGGCGGCAGAAGGTTGCGAAGTCCGAGCGGCACGACCGCCTTCGGCGTGAAGGCGCCCGCAACGCCGACCGCTTTCGCTTGGGCTGAGTCGGCGTCCGCTTCGGCAACGGCTGGATAGCGCGTTGGCGCCATGGGTTGACTGCAGAGGCATCGTCGCCAGTTGCGGGTCGGGGCGGCTGGCGTTGATTACCGGTCCGGCCGCTCGAGGCTCAGGATCGCGTCGAGGGTGGCTTGCCTGAACCAAGGGAAGCGATCAAACGACAGAAACAGCTCGCGGTCATCGAGCAACAGCCAGAAGCCGTCGCCCAAGGACCGCGATGATTCCCGGCGAGCTGACGCTCGTCTGCGCGGCAACCGAATCGGGCCGCAGCGAGCCTCACGACTGAGTCGTCGCCGTGCGAATCCCGCGCTCCGACAGCGCCCCGTCGTCAAAGCGGTGGTCATGGAGATGCGCACATCTTCCGCGCCGGCTCATCTGATCCCGTAGCGCGTGGGATGCACCGCCAGCGCGCTTCCGCCACCGAGGCGGACTGGTTCCGCAATCGCTTCCGCGCGTCCATGGCTGAGGATCTGGAGGGCGGTGGCGTCGCCGGGGTAATGGTCCAGAGGCAGGATGGGGCCGGTGGCCTCGGTGAACCGCTCGTCGAACTGTCTCTTCAGCTGCTGCGCAAGGGAGCTGTTGTAGAAGGCGGGCTCGGCGAGAGAGGTTTTCGAGTTCGTCTGGCTGACTCGCGGGGCTGCCAGCGCGGCGGGGAGCGGCATGCCGAAGTCCACGTGGTTGATGAGGGTCTGCACGACGGTGGTGATGATCGTCGAGCCGCCGGCGGCGCCGATCGCGAACACCGGCTTACCGTGCCGGAGCGCGATGAGGGGACCCATGCTGGAGCGTGGGATCTTTCCGCCCGCGGGAAGGTTGGGGTCAGACGCGCCCGGGGTGGACGGAGCGAAATCGAAGTCGGTCATCTCGTCGTTCAGCAGGAAGCCGTATCCCGGAACCGTCTCGCCGCTGCCGCCGAAGAAGTTGATCGTGTTTGTGTAAACGACGACGTCGCCCCATTTGTCTGTTGCCACGATGTTGTTGGTGTGCGTTTGTTCGGGAGAGGCCGATGACGTTGAAGCGGCCGAAGCGAACGTGCTGCATTTCGCGTATGGCGGGAACGGGTGGCCCGGTGGCTGCGGTGAGGGCAGTGCCGTGTTGTGGATCAAGCAGCGACGGGTCGCGGCGAACGCCGGGCTCAGAAGGCCGCTCAGCGGCACCCGCACGTACCGCGGATCGCCGACGTACGCGTCGCGGTCGGCATATGCAAGCCGCGACGCCTCGAGGTATTGGAACAGTGCCCTCGCCCTCGGCTCCCGGCCCAGGTTCCAGCCGCTAAGGATGTTCAGGATCTCGCCCTCGGTCGAGCCTCCGCTCGACGGCGGGCGCATGCCGTAGATCTCGAGCCCGCGGTACCCGACCCGGGTCGGTGGCTGGATCCTCACGGCGTAGGAGCGCAGGTCTCTAGCCCTGAGGATCCCGGGCTTGGTGATTAGCGTGGTGCCCGGGTAGAGCACGGGGTGGTCGTCGGCCTTGACGATCGCACGGCCGATTGGCCCGTCGTACAGATACGACGGGCCGTGACGGGCGAGGAGCTTGTAGGTTTTGGCCAGCTGGGGATTGCGTAGCAGCGTCCCGGCTGGCAGCGGGTTCCCGGCCTTGGTCAAGAACAGTGCGCGGCTGGCGGTGTATGAGCGCAGCACGGCAAGCCCCGACTCCTCGAGCTGCTTGAAGTCGAAGTTGGTCCTAAAGCCATGCTTCGCGACCGCGATCGCCGGTTGCAGATCAGCGGCGAAGGTAAGGTGACCGTACAGGCGAATCGCTTTCGCCCAGGTCGCGACCATTCCGGGTACGCCCGTGGACAGAGGCTGCTCCGACGCATAGTCGTAGTCCATCGGTTGGCCGGTCTTCGGATTGACGAACATCCTCGACGTGCACGCGGACGGGCACGTCTCCCGACCGTCGATCGTCACTACTCGATGGCTGTGGGCAAGGTAGATGACCATGAAACCGCCGCCGCCCGGTCCTGCCACGAACGGGATCGTGTCACCCATCGTGCTCGCAGTCGCGACCGCAGCGTCGATCGCGTTGCCTCCCCGCTTCAACACCTCGATGCCGGCCTTGCTGGCATCGAGATCCATCGAGGCAACCGCACCGCCAGTGCCGACCGCGACCGGCTGCTTCCGCACCGCAGCAGGAACGGCACCCTCAGCGCGCACATGTCGAGCGGAGGCTACGCTCTCGCCTGGCGGTGGCACCACCAGCAATGCGGCCACTGCCACCGCCGTGAGCCCCAGACCCACTCGACGCATGAGTTCTGGGTACCCATAATGCGCTCGCCGTCAAACGTGAACTCAGGCCCCTCGCCCAACTCCTTTCGATCTCGTTTCGGCACGCGTCGGGCAAGTGCGGGTGCGCCAGCGTTCCGCGTTCCGGCGTGCGACGGGAGTCTGGCGCCCGCGGCGAGGTTCTCGTCCGCTGCGGTTATGGGTTGCAGCACATAACTGGTGCGGGCGAGAGACAGAACTGACGCGACACTTCAGTTCCTTGGCGGAGCCTGAGAGACCTTCCGCCATACATAACATGAGCATCTCAGGTGTGGCCGGTGTCAACGAGATTTTGGCAATCGCGTTGATGTCTAGAGCGCTTCCGAAGCTGGTGATCGCAACGGCGACGCCCCCGCTCGTCCGGCTGCCGGCGCGGGTGAATCTCGACCGTGTCCCGCTCCTCCGTGCCCCGCTCCTCCGTGCTGAGCGCGGTCGGCGAGGATGGCTACGTCGGCGTCGACGCGGGGGCAGTGTCCAATCCCCGCTCGACATACAGACCACACGCGGTGCAGGCGCAGCAAGACATGAGGAGCTGGTCGTCGGGCTCGTGGCTAGAACTCGCGGAGGCCGGCCCCGAGCGCGAGCAGCAAGCCGCCTGGCTGCACGGCCGGGCTTGAGGTCAGAAAGAGCAGGACGCCGGACTCGGGGGCAGTGATCGTGTCGACCACGTCGCCGAACCCGTCGAGCACGGTGCCGAGGCGTTCGCCGGCCGCGACCGTCTTGCCCGCGTCGACGGCCGGCTGCCACCAGCCGGGAATCGAGGTGCGCAGCCACAGGAAGCGCTCGACCAGCTGCTGGCCTGCCAGAGGCGGATCGGGCTCGCCGTCGAGGACGCCCGCCGTCTGCAGCACGCTCCGCAGGCCCCGGATATGGCGCCGCACCTCGGCCGGCTCGAGGATACCGCGGCCCCCCGCCTCGGCGATGAAGGCGGGGATCCCGGCGCCGGCGCCGGCGGCGCTCGTCGTCCCCCCGAGCGTTTCGTTGGTGTCGCACACCACGTAGCGCAAGCCGAAGGCTCGTGCCAACAGCTCCGTGCTCTCGCGCACCGGAGAGTCGTCGTAGAGCGCGAACGGCTCAAGCGTCTCGACCATGTCGCCGCCGTGCAGGTCAATGAGGATGTCGCTGCCGGTCACGAACTCGGAGAAGACGTGATGGGCCAGCACCTCGCTGAACGAGCCGTGCGGGTCACCGGGGAACGAGCGATTGAGGTTTCGTCCGTCCTCGGGGACTACGAAGGGCGATCGCGCGGCGAACGAGGTCGGCGACACGATTGGCACCGCGACGATCGACCCGGTCACCGCCGAGACCTCGAGCGTGCGCATGAACTGCACCACGGCGGCGATAGAGGAGTACTCGCATCCATGCACCCCGGCGAGTAGGCACACGCGCTGCCCGTCGCGTCCGCCGGTCGCCTCGAAGACCGGCCACTCGAGCCCGGCCAGGACGGGAGCCGGGAAGCGGACCAGGCGGCGAGCAACCACGCCTGAAGTCTCCCACCCGATCACTCCCGGGGACGAGCCCAACGCAGGCGCTCGCCAAAGGGTCTACTCAGTTTCCCAAGCGCCCGCGAGTCGCGCCTCTCGATCGCCCACACGGAGAGCGCGGTGTGCTTGCGGCTGAGTGTCGAATCTGGGCGATTCCCCAAGTCCAGCTGCCCGCGAGCGCCGCCGCCGACGCCTCCGTTGCTCAGTCCGACGTCACGGAGCTGACGATGACCTTAGCGACAGCGCGATGTCTCCGATCCAACGCTCCTCTGTCGCCTACGCGAAAGCGCGAATCGAGCTGTCGAGAGCAGCAAAGCGATCGTGTGGCCGGAGGCGGTCGAGCGCTCGAGACTGTCGATGGGCGCGCCGACGCCGCGCATATACAGTGCTGGCCATGCCGAGACGGCGGGTTGTGATCGACCATGTCAGCGTTGGTGTCAGCGACCTGGCCCGGAGTCGCGAGTTCTATCGTCACGCCCTCACGCCGCTGGGATTCGCCGAGTTGGGTCCATGGCGAGACGGCGCGGAGGAAGTCACATTCGGCCTGGACGAGGCAGACGACTTCGCCATATCGACCGCCTACCCGACCGGCGCACCAGTTCATGTCGCCTTCGCAGCGGACCGACGCGAGCAAGTCGACGCGTTCTATTCCGCCGCGCTCGCGGCAGGAGGTCGCGATAACGGCTCTCCGGGGCCGCGGCCGGAATATTCGCAGGGCTACTACGGGGCATTCGTGCTCGACCCAGACGGCCACAACATCGAAGCAGTCCACCACGGGCGGTAAGCCAGGAGCATCCGACCCACACCCGATCCGGCCCGCCGACTCTTTGCAAGCAGGAGCTCGCCCGTTCGATCCCGGCTGGCTCCACCTCACGAACTCCCTGCTAATCGGCGCTTTGTTTGACTCCGGAGGGTGGCTCTGACGAGGCCGCAGGGATCTCTAAACGACCGTTGCGATCGTGCAGTCGTCTCGAGCAGCGTCCCGGCCGGAACGTCATCATCCTTTGCAGTAGCTCGGGTTCTGTGGCCATGCGCCCGGGATGCAGATGTAGTAGATGGCGGTGAGCGTCCACCCGCTCGTGGTAGATCCCGACCGTGGCCCGAAACATTTGATGTCGCCCTGGGCTCGACAGTAGTAGGTGTTACTGCCGTAAACGGGGTTTTCGATCAGGACGTCAAGCGACCGCGTGACGTTTGGGTCCTTGTAGTCGTACTTGAAACTGATGCGGCAAAAGCCGCCGAGAATGTCTCCTCCTGAGTTGTGCCATTCGCTGCGTACCCCGGTGCCGTTCGGAGGAGTGGGGTTCTTACCTATGTTGACGACGTCCTTGCCGGTGTCGTCGTACAGGTAGAGATTGCAATCGGAAAGCCCGCGGCTATTGGGTCGCGATCCAGTGTTGCGGGTGAGCTGGCCTCTGATCGCCCCGTTCAGGAACCCGCGGGCCGCCAGCTTGACAAAGAAGCCTGTCGGATGGGTGTCCAGCGCTCGGATCAGGCGAGTGGCGACCTTAGTCACGCAACGTTTGCTGCCGGCACGCGGCCGTTTCGACCCGAGCAGCGTAAGGACTTCCCCGTGCCCAGCTCTGCCGACGAGGAGGCGTCCCTTCGGGGCTCCGCTGATACGCATGTCGAAACACACCTGGCGCCTGGACCGTTCGACCTGCAGCCATACAGTGCCCCGACCGTGGGCATCGCCCCCGCGAATTCCCTTGCCGCTCAGCTGAGCAACGAGCTCCACGCTCGGCGCCGCGCGCTTCGTCAATCCACGCGTAGCCGCAGTCGCGCCAGCCGCTATTCCAAGGATGCTAATCGCAACGCAGGCTGCGAGCGTGGCTCCAGTTAGCCCAAACTTGCGCATATTCCCCCGCTTTCTCCGTCACCTGCCGCTCTCGCAGCGAAGTTGACGGCTCAAAAACGCCTGGATCTCTTAGTCCGCGTCGGAGTATCGAGTCCTTGGACGACAGTTCGCCCCAGGCGACCCCCCTAGGGTTTGCGCATAGGCGCCCTAGAGTTAGCGCTCACGCGAACACGCTCGATTCGTACGCTGATCCGCTTACGACGGCCAGGCCGTTCGGGAAGCGAGTCACCGTCGCGACGTATTGCCGGACACCAACAGGGCGTCGAGCGAGCCCGCGCATGTGGCCTGGGACAAGCACGGGATCGACGCGCCTTCAAGCTGAAGAATCGTGGTCCGGCCAGCACACCATTACCTGCGTGTTACTTCCAGACGCGCGGATATTGTCGTCGGTGACATTGTCACGCGCCCGAGTTCGTGACCGCCTGTGCGTTTGTGAGCGCTGGCTGATGGGATAGGCGTCGATTTTGCGAGTCCAACTGCGCTCGCAGCCGAGCCGTGACGAACCGCTACCGCGTGAGAGCACTCGTTCACTGGTGCCAGACTCTGCGGCCGCGCTGGACCAATGGACTAAACGTGGCCTCGGTTCCATCGCGCCGCGAGCGTGAAGCCTGTGTTAGAGCTGCCGGCGTAAGCGCCGACGGCGGTGCACGAGGTCGAGGAAGTGCACGCGACTGCGTCAAATCCGGCGTGGTGCGGCTTGCTCGGTGTGGATTGAACGCGCCAGTCCTTGCCGTTCCACCGCTCCGCCAGCGAACGACCGTACTGGGCGTTTGTGCTGATCTAGACCGCAGAACGAGACAGCCAGGGCGAAATTGCGCTCAGGTCCCGCACTACCCTCCCCCCTGACGCCTCGACCGACGAGGACGCGGCGCCTGCTTCTGGTGACCAAGCAAAGGCCGTCGTGATGGCCGGCCGCGTCGCCGTTTGGGCTAATAGCGACAGTGTTGCCAGCTCGCCGACGTTGGCATCCAACTCGACCCACTTCGGCCCTAGCGCGCTCATCACCGGCCGGCGTGCCAACGGAGCTCATCGCGAAGCGCTCAGCGCGCGGACATCGTGATGAAGTCGCGCGCCCACGATGCTTCGAAGAAGGTTTCCGGGCCCCGCACCGTCGCTGTGAGTGAGTGGCCGTTGGATGGTGTGGCAAGGCCGTGCGCGCTTGCGGGATCGTAGGTCGCGAGTACCGGCCAGTCGGGATTGATGTCGAGCTCCATCCCACGGACGGCCCCGGCGCGCACTAGTAGGAGCGCAAGCTGTAAGGGGTCGAGCGCAGGCCCCTGGGCATAGACGAGCGCGCCGTCCGAGGTAACGCCCAGCGCGGAGCGCCACTGGTGCTCGATGCCAGGCACGCTATGGGCGCACGAAGTGGCGCCGCAAGTCGAACCCCAAACCCGCCAATCGGCGCTCCTTGCCCGGGCCGTAGGTTGGCCGCCCGCGACAAGCGGCACGAGATTCTGGCGGACTGCTACGACCTGGGGAGTCATGAGCACGTCGCTGCCCCAAGCGCCTATGTTCACCGAACCACCGGCGTAGATAACCAGCGAGGCAGCCCCGACACGGAGCGGGTCGATCATGCGACCCTCGGTGTAGTAGCCGCCGTGGGCGTCTTTCATTTTGAAGCCGCCGTTGAAGGCCGCGACCAAATGCCGCGCGTTCGCTTGCTGGATCGGCGCCGTGTACCGGAAGGGGCCGCCCCCCGGGCTCTCGGAGCCGGAGTAAAGCCGGGCGGCGAGCAGATGCGTGTCCATCCACGCGATTCCAGCCGTCTGCGACCCGCCGGGGGGGACCAGCCTTGTCTCATATACGGCAGGCACACCGTGGACGCGGCGCCCCGCTGCTCGCCACCCCCCTTCCCCCGCCGCTGCCCGCGGCCCAAAAGGAGCCAGATCCTTCGGCTTAGGGAGCGGCGCTAACGGCGCTCCTGCGGGCAGAGCGCGCGGAGCGGTCGACGTGGTCGCCGAATTCGTACGGCCCGATCGCCGGCCGTGTCTCGCGCTTGGCTTGGCCCCTACTCCGCGGCTGTGATCAGGCCGCGTGCTGGCTCCGCACGAGGCAAGCGCAAGCGATAGACACACAGCGATCGCGATGACACAGGAACGTCCAGCCATCCCCGTCACCGGGCGCGTGATGCGCGCCACCCGTTGACTTGGCGACGGCCGGGACGGCAACTGCGGCGATGTGACCTCTCAGACGTGAAAAGCATGCTGCCAATCCACGGGGAGCCCCGAGGCTCAGCTCGAGTTCAGGTCCTCAGAACGACGCACCGTTGTCGAAATGGTGGATCTCGATCATTCCGCCAGCATTAAGCTGACGCAACAGGCGCGTGCGGGGGCCGATCGACCGTAGCCACGGAGATGGGCCACTCGCCAGGCTGCCGCTCGCATCACGGCTCTCAGTCGTAGCGCAGCCCGGGGAAGCTGAACTCGGTCCCGCGGCCGGCCGGCGTCGATCGAGCACGTTCCAGATCGGCCAGACGGAGTCGATGTGGCGGACCTCCATACCTTCGTCTCGCGGCGCGAACATAAGCTCCGCAGCCCAGGTATGGCGGATCTGGTCGCTGTTGCGGATGAACACGTTCAGAATCGGCATCTGCTCGCCCTCTGGCGTCTCCGCGTGATAGTCGCGGCTGTAGGTGTTGTTGCGCGAAGACAGAAGGCGAAGGCGCCCCCAACCACGCTCGTGCGCGAAGGCGCGGAGCCGCTCGGGGTCTGACTTCGCAACGACCGCGAGGTTCAGTCGCTGGGCAAGATGGGGAGCGGCGCCGTCGAGTGAGTCGAGGAATGACGTCACATGAAGCGCACGGGGTCTCGCTGAGCGGGAGCCGAGCCGTTTCGCCCTCTGCCGGTCCCGGCCTTGAATCTCCGGAATAGCGAGGGAACATGAAGCTATCGACGACCAGCGTGTCCTTGCCCGCTTCGAACAGCTCCGAGAATCGCACCGTGCCGCCGTCGGAGGCGTCCTCGAAGCGATAGTCGTCCGGGACCACCCCGTCGAGGGAGTCGCCGCTGGGCGGCGACTCCCTCGACGGCGCGCCTCAACTCGGCCTCGGCCTCGAGCAGTCGGTTACGTGCCCGGCGGTACTCCGCGGACTCGCCGGGAAAGCTAATGCCCGGATCCATGGTGGCCATCTGCCTGCCTCCTCTGCGGTGTCGTAGCGATCGTGACGAATCAGGCGGCGGGTGCGGGGGTGCCGACACCGAGCTCGGCGAACTCGGCGAGTGTCTCGTGCAGGTGCGCGGTCCAGGGCCGCGCGGGAGCGTCGGTGGCCCAGCGCTCGAACGTGATCCGAAATACGGCCATGCCCGTCTCCGCGGCAAGGCCGGCCACCGGATCGGCAATGCCGCGGGCGCGAAGCGCCTCGGCTAGTGCTGCGGCGAGCGAGGCGAGCTTGATGAGTTCCCGCTCCTGTAATTCGGGATTGGCGAGGATGACCGCACGGCGGCGGCGCGCGAGCTCATGGGTCAGCACTGCTCCCGCGGCGTCAAGTGCCGCGGTCACCGCCTCCAGCGGGCTCGCCGAGGGCGATGCCTCGTCAATTGCGGCAACGAGCGTGTCGGTCAGTCCCTCGGAACCGCGAAAGAGCACCTCACGCTTGTCGGCGAAGTGGCGAAAGAACGTCCGCTCCGTGAGACCTGCCCGAGCCGCTATCTCGGCGACCGTCGTCTGTTCGAAGCCGCGCTCCTCAAACAGCTCGAGGGCTGCCTTACGTAGGCGGCCCTGCGCGTCGGGTTCCCAACGTCCCACCGCCTCATCCTAGCCTGATGACAGTAACTGACATGCTTATGGTAGGGTGATGGCAGTTACTGACATCGGGTTCCAAGGAGGAACTATGCGTCTATTCGTCACCGGGGCATCGGGCTGGATCGGCTCCGCAGTCGTCTCCGAGCTGCTTATGAATGACCACCGCGTGCTCGGCCTAGCTCGCTCTGATGACTCCGCCGTGGCCATCGCCACCGCGGGCGCCGCGGTCCGGCGCGGCGAGGTCACCGACCTCGACGTCCTACGCGAGGCTGCCGCGGAGTGCGACGGGGTCATCCACCTCGCCTTCCGCCACGACATCGCATTCTTTGGAGACTTCGACGCCGCCGTCGCCTCAGACCATGCCGCGATCGAAGCGATCGGCGAGGCGCTGGCGGGAAGCGGCAAGCCGCTCGCGATCGCCTCGGGCCTCGCGGGCACGCGGCCGGGAGGGATCGCTACCGAGGACGACCGGCCCGAGCCGACGCCGGGCGCCGGCGGCCGGGTCAGGAATGAGCGCACCGCGCTTTCGCTCGCTGACCGCGGGGTTCGCTCGATGAGCGTGCGTTTCGCCCCCACCGTGCACGGCGCCGGCGACCACGGCTTCGTCGCGCGCGTAGTCGCCGCTGACCGCGAGCATGGCACCGCTGCCTACGTCGGCGACGGCAGCAACCGCTGGCCCGCCGTCCACGTACGCGACGCGGCCCACCTTGTCCGCCTCGGCATCGAGCGCGCACCCGCGGGCTCGGTCCTGCACGCGGTTGCCGACGAGGGCATCCCCTTTCGCGAGATCGCCGAGGCCATCGGTCGCCGACTCGGGCTGCCCGCGACCTCGGTGTCAGCCGAGCAGGCTAGTGAAGTGTTCGGGTTCCTCGGCGGATTCGTCGCGATGGACGTGCTGGCGTCGAGCGCGGGCACCCGCGAGCTCCTCGGCTGGGAGCCGACTGGTCCCGGCCTGATCGCCGACATCGACGCCGGCACCTACGATCCCGCCCTGCCGGTCCCCTAAGCTGCGTCGTCGTGAGCCTTACGGGTCAGGCGCTACGGCTCCACGAGCAGCTGTACAAGCGAACCGACGGCCGGCTTGGGCACCGAATAATCGGCGTTCCCACGCTCTTACTTCGCACGACGGGTCGTCGTTCTGGCGCCACTCGAGCCAGCGGACTTGTTTACGCCCGCGACGGCGACGATTACCTCGTGGTGGCGTCCAATGGTGGCGCGGACCGACCGCCGGGGTGGTTCTACAACCTGAGAGCACAGCCACATGTCGAGATTCAGATCGGACGCGATCGTCGTCGGGCCACCGCCAGGATCATCGAGCCGTTCGGTCCCAGTTACGAGCGGCTGTGGAAGCTGGTCAACGAACATAATCGCGACCGCTACAACGCCTACCAGCAGAAGACGAGCAGGCCCATACCCGTCATAGCGATCACGCCCAGCTGATAGTCGCCGAAACGACGGTTGCCGCCAAGAAACTCCCGCGGGCTAAGCGTGTTCAAGTAAGTTGAAGGGTGGAGGCGCCTATCTGGGAGCACAGTGCCATGTTGGTCAAAGCCGTTGTTGCGCTGTTCGTGGCGCTCGCTGGATCCACCGCGACTCTGGCGGCGGGGCACGGTTCAGCGAGCGCCGCCGCGCGT
Organism: uncultured Solirubrobacterales bacterium; assembly: GCA_963808655.1. Taxonomy (GTDB): domain Bacteria; phylum Actinomycetota; class Thermoleophilia; order Solirubrobacterales; family Solirubrobacteraceae; genus Palsa-465. The sequence continues at coordinate 159,136 of CAWEGZ010000012.1, read as the reverse complement.
CCGCCAGCCGCTGACCGGCCCGCGAGATCGACCACGGTGCCTTCCTTCGGCCACGTCTTTGTGATCGTCGGCGAGAACAAGTCGCTCTCTGACATCACTTCCAAGGACGCCCCCTACCTCATGAAGACGCTCAAGCCCGAGAGCGCCTGGTTCACCAATTACAACGACGTCGCCAGGGGCTCGCTGGCGGACTACGTGGGCCTCACCTCCGGGCAATACGCCTCATGCCAGACCAGCGGTCCCTGTGGGGAATTCAGTGTCCCAAGCATCTTTTCTCAGCTCGGAAAAGGCAAATGGATGGACTGGAACGAGTCGATGCCTTCCAACTGCTATCGAACGAATGCGGGGTCTATCACGGCGCTGAATGCCTATAAGGCAGGCCACAATCCGGGCCTGTACTACGCCGGCCTCGCCTGCTCCACCTACGACGTACCCGCCGGGACAACGGGACAAGATGACATGAGCGCCTTTAACCATGCGCTCGCCAAGGGAACGGAGCCGAAGTACAACTTCATCACCCCGAACGAATGCGCGGACGGGTACCACGACTGTAACGGCCCGCACACGGTCCCCTACGCGGTGACTGAGTTCAACAATTTCCTCAAGAGGGAGATTCCTCTCATTGAGAAGTCGCCGGCCTTCGGCGCCCATTCGGTCATCTTCACCACCATCGACGAGGGCTCACGGGGAGCGACCAACACCATGATGATGGTCACCGGGCCACAGGTGCTCGCCGGCACCTACTCCCAGTCCTACGATCACTACTCGACGCTGGCGACGATCGAGCGCGGTCTCGGGCTTTCCTGCTTGGCGGGCGCCTGCAGCGCAAGTGTCCTGCCGGCCTTCGGCAACGGCGGGTAATCCGCGGCGGCCAAGCGTCAGCTGCGCTCGCGGCCAAACGTCAGCTGCGCTCGCGGACGATGAGCAGTAGGCCCGCGCCGGTAGGGGCCAGCGCATGCGTGACGCGCTCGTCCTCCGCGACCAGCTCCCGGAAGGCTGCCACCTCATCGGCGTGCGAGAGGACATTATCGACGGCTAGAAGGCCACCCGGCGCGAGCACCCTCACGAGCTCCGGCCAATAGCCCGGGTAGGCGGGACGCTCGGCGTCCAAAAAGATGAACTCCCATTCTCCGTCGGGGCTGGCGGTCAGGATCGAGATCGCGTCATCCACCCGTAGGTCGGTCACATCTCGGAGGCCAGCTCGCTGCAGGTTCTCGCGCGCCAGCTCGGAGCGGCCCGGTTCGACGTCCACGCTTGTGATCGATCCGCCAACCGTCCGCGCCGCGTCAGCTAGCCAGATCGTCGAGTAGCCGTTCGAGGTCCCCAGTTCCAAGAGCCGCCTCGGCGCGAGCGCGCGCACCAGCAGCGCCAGCAGCTCCGCGGTGTCCGGCTCGACGTTCCGAAAGCGATCGAGCCGGTCGGCTTGGCGCGCGTCATGCTCGCGCCCACGTGCATACAAATCAGCCAGCAGGGCCGCCAGCTCGTCGTCAATAGGCATTTGAGACCACTGGCAGGGCGTCTGCGCCTATTCGACTTCGCGCAGCCGCCCGGTCTCCAGCTCGTAGACGAAGCCTCGCACCGAGTCTTTGTGCGGCAGGAAAGGCGAGGCCTTGATCCTCGCCATCGACTGACGTACGTCCGACTCGAGGTCGGAGAAGGATTCCGCCGCCCAGGCCGGCTTGATACCCGTCTCCCGCTCGATCGAGCTCCGGAACTCATCGTCGGTGAACATGAGCATTCCGCATCCCGTGTGGTGAATCAGGACGATCTCGTCCGTGCCCAGCAGCCGTTGGGAGATCGCCAGCGAACGGATCGCATCGTCGGTAACGACCCCACCGGCGTTGCGGATGACGTGCGCATCTCCCTCGGCGAGGCCGAGCGCGTCGTACACATTCAGGCGCGCGTCCATGCACGCAACTGCCGCGACCTTCTTTGAAGGCGCGGCGCCGAGCTCGCGTCTATCGAACGAGGCCGCAAACGCCGCGTTGTTGGCGAGGAGGTCGTCAGTCGAGCTCATGTCCTCTTCCTCGGTGGCGCGCAAAGCGGTAGCAGAGGCCCCGCAAGCGAGCTGGCCCGCGAATCAGGCCGCTGCGCCGGGCTCGCGCGTAGCCGCTGCGACGACCTCCGGCCGCGCTTCGATCTGCTCCTGCGCGAGCGCCCGGCCTGCCCTCCACAGCCGTCTCATCCTGCGCTGAAACGCCTTTGGCGACTCGGCGTACACGCGTTCGCCGACATGAAAGGCTTCCGCCTGAAGCTCCTCGCGGCGGTGATCGAGCAATTTCACGACCGCGTCGACGTCGGCCGGAACCGGCATGGGACGCTCGGTGAGCTCATCGCGAAGCACGCTGAGATCGTGATCGTCTCCCAGGAGGTCCGCCAGCCTGTGCGCTTCCTTCGCCTGTCCGCGAACGGTGGGCCCGCAGGTTTCCGCGAGCAGACGCTGCTCATACCAAAGATCCTTCACACGTTTGCGCCATGCATGCAGCTCTTCGGAGGACTTGGCGCGGCGCGCGCGGGCGAAGGCTTTGCGCCCCTGCTTGAACGAGCGGCTGAGGCCGGCGTCCAATGCCTCCCATCCGCCATCCGACAGCTCCCAGTCCTCGATCCGCGCGCGGACCGCATCCAGCTGCCGGACCGCCCGGGGCTCCGCCGCCGATCCATTCGATCCCGCCGCCGCTGTCCCTTGGGGCGCCTCCAGCTGCTCTCGGATCGCGTCAAAGGTGCTGGCCGGGAGCTGCCCGGCGAAGTGGCTTGCCAGCCCATCGAGAGCCGCGGTCATCACAACTGCGTCCCTCGCGCCTGACAATCCCCGGGCCGCGTCGCGCAGGGCGGCGTTCTCGCGCCGCCGCCGCTTCGCCGGCATCGCGCCGCGAGCGAGCCGAAGCAACGAGCGTTCCTTCTTGATCGCCTTCCGTGCGTTGTGGACCGCCCGGGACGGATGCTCCTTGATGCCTTCGCTGAGCTCTGCGATCGCTCGGTCGAGCTGTTCCCGGGCGCAGCGCAAAATCGCGTCGCGCACAGATTCGTTAGCACCGAACTCGTAGGCCACTTTCATCTCTCCTCTCGCACGGACGCCGACATTTTCGCCTACCCGCTGAGGTCCCGTAGGAACCAGGGCCGAAGGTATGCTCGCTGCGGTGAGCACGAGCGCGGCGGACATTCCCAAGCTTAGTTTTATGCGCGAGCTGCCGCTGACGCGCCGGGCCGTCGCCTTCGCGCGGGAGAGGCACAGCGACCAGCGTCGTGAGGCGGACGGCGCGCCCTTCCTGCTCCACCCCCTCGAAGTCGCGGCCCTCTTGAAGCGGGAGCGATATCCCGACCCCGTGATCGCCGCCGCGGTGCTCCACGACGTGCTCGAAGACACGGACGCGGGTCCGCGCGAGCTCGAGCGGCAGTTCGGCGCACAGGTGAGCCGGCTCGTCGCTCTCGTCAGCGACGATCCCTCGATCGCGGACAAAGATCAACGCAAGCGTGACGTGCGCGAGCGAGTTCGCGGCAGTGGCCGGGAGGCGCTCGCCGTCTATGCGGCTGACAAGATCAGCAAGGTGCGCGAGTTGCGCATGCAGCTCGCCCGGGGACTCCCCCCGGAGCAGGCGGCGGCGAAGCAGCGTCGCTACCGCGATTCGCTGAGCATGCTCGAGGACGAGCTCGAGGATTCGCGCCTGGTCGAGGTCCTGCGCTTCGAGCTTGAGGCGCTCGACCAGCTGCCGCCGCAGCCAGCCGCGTAACCATCCCCTACGGCGTGTGGCAACTGCGGCTGTAGGCGCAATCGTTGAAACGGTCCTGACCGGCCAGGTGCGAAGGGGTCGCTTCCCTGCCGCCGTGGCGGCCCACCAACAGGATGCGCGTGGGATGACCCTGAGCAATCGTCCGCCGATGCCCGTCGAGCCGGAACGTGTCACCTGGACCGAAGTGCACCACTCCCACATGCGCCAAGTTGGTGACGCCGCCGTTGAGCAGGGGTGCTTCCAGGATCCATTCCGCCGAGGCGTTCGCGGAGTGGTAGGAGAAACGCCGGCTCCAGCGCCAGTGGTGGATGTCGACGATCGAGATCCGCCAGTGGCTCGAACCGGTCTGCCTGATCGTGACGTTGATGTGCTCCCCTGGCCGCACCCGATGACCCGGAATGGGGTGCTCGGGACGAGGGAGCAGCTCGTACCAGGCGTAGTAGTACCTGCCGCTGACCGCCCGCGAGGCCTGCTCTCCGACCCCGGCCTGGATCAATGCGCCGTGGCGGTAGCCCCCGATCCCCGCCCACGTAGCCGCGAAGCCCCCGCGCGTTCGGCTGGCGCTCGGCACGACGAACGATCCTGCCACGGAGGTGATCTTGTGGCGCTTTGAGCTCACCACATAGCCAGACCAGTTGGAGCTGTCGACTGTGCCGCCGGAGAGCGGGATCCTTTCGTGTGGGGAGGTCGGGATCATCGCCCCCTCCCGCCTCGCCACGCCATGCGGCGCGGCCGCGGCCACGGCGATGGCCGCGCCGATTCCGGCAATGCTCAGCAACCGACCGGTCAAGGCTTACCTCCTTGGGTCGAGGCGCCCACACGACGGCTGCCTGGCGCCTCTTCTGGACCACCCGCACTCTAGATGAGGGATACGGCAAAGGGACGCAGCCCGGCCGCGATGTTGCGACCGGCCGGGCCCCGCGTGAGGGCCCGCCGCCGGCCGCCCAGTCATAGATCACCGCTGACTACATATGTCCCAGGACTTTTGTGTCTGCCTGGGGTGGCATGACACTCCCGGCCGCCGGGACGGGCCGTCCGCTCAACGGGCGCTTGGCCCCGTCCACTGACGGGGCGCCCGCGTCGCGAACGCGTGGCCCGGCTGGGCGCCGAAGCGCCCCGACCGAGTGGGCGATCCGCTGGTCAATTCATGGTAGCCAGTGAAGCCACTCCCAGGAATTTCTCCGCCGCGTACGTGCTCGCGGATGTACGATCGCGCCGGGGGAGCGCGCGCAAACAAGACACGCTGACCGACATGGCTACGAGAACCGGCGCTGGGCTGGGGTTGCGCCCGATCTTCGAGTTCGAGGGCGTCTACGACATCTGGCCCCGGGGCAGCCGCCCCCAGGCGATCCGGCAGGCGGCGGCGAGCTTCAGGCGGCGCTTCAAGTCGCAGGGCGAGGTGCTCGGGGTGAGGTCCGTGGACATCGCGACCGCCCCGTACCTGGCCCGGTTCGCGTTTCACGGCGCCGCCAGGACGCCCAATCCGTACCTCTCGATCGTCAATCGCATGGTGGTCGTGCAGTACGAGGACTGGGGCGGGACACGCCGCACACTGGTCTGGGAGCCCACCGAGCCTGATGGTTCGGCGGCCGCGCCGTTCTATTCCCAGATGATCGAGCGCTCGCGGCGCAACCCCATCTACAGAGCACTCGAGAAGATTTACTACCAGCAGCACACGCTCCCGGGAGACGCGCTCGCGAGCGCGGGGATCGCCCCGGACGAAGTCGACTTCATCAGCTTCGACCACCTCCATGTCCAGGACCCGCGCATGATCCTGTCCCACTTCCCCGCCGCCAAGCTACTCGTCCAGGACCGCGAAGTCGCCACGCTCAAATCGCTTCACCCGATGCAGTGGCTGTGGTATGTGGAGGGCGGGCTCGAGGGCGTCCCGGGCGATCGGATCGAGCTTCTAGACGGCGACCTCGAGCTGGGGCGGGGTGTGGCCATCGCCTGGACGCCGGGTCATACGGACGGCAACCACTCGCTGGTGCTCAACACGCCGGATGGCCTCTGGATCTCCTCCGAGAACGGCGTCAGCTCGGACAACTGGCAGCCCGAGCTATCGAAGATTCCAGGGGTGCGCCAGTACGCCCTGGCCTCCCAGCGCGAGGTGTGCCCGAACGCCAACACGCTCGAAGACTCGATCGATCAGTACGACTCCATGCTCAAGGAGAAGGCACTCGCCGATTTCTCGAGGCGCGATCCGCGCTGGAAGCAGATCCTTCCCTCCTCGGAGCTGATCGCGTCCAAGCGGCAATGGCCGGTCGTGCCTACGTACCGCCACGGCGGGATCGAGTACGGGGTTCTGGAAGCGCGCTAGACGCCGGCGCATTCACGAAATGCCAAGTTGGATTCCCACATCCCGGCATCGATTGCGCTTAGAAGGACGCAGCAACGGCGACTAAGAAAGCACTCTCTCCTCCAGACATGCCACCCAGGCCGGGCTGCACTGCAACCCAGTCGCAGCCCGGCCGGCATGTCGCCTAGGCCTTGACTACCTGACGCGCTCGAGCGTCCGCCGACGGCCCGCGATCGCCACCACCGTCAGCAGGCAGAGGCCCGCTAAGACCGAGTAGGGCACCGCGTCCGCGGTCGCCTGCGCGAGCCCCGCGCCTCCGGCGCCGCCGATCACCTGCCCGCCGGCCCAGGCAAGGTTGAACAGCCCGAAGCCGTAGGCCAGGCCCAGGCCAGCCTGCTCCGCGCCGGCGGAGATCATCGCGCCGGCCGACGGATAAGAGGCGCCGAACGACCCATCGGCAACCACGATCAGCGCGAACAAGGGCGCGATCGACTCCGGCAGCGGCAGCAGCAGGGCCCACAGTGTGGCGGTGCAGAGCCCCGCCAGCACGGGGACGCGCCAGCCGCGGCGATCGGACATACGCCCAAGCAGCGGACTCGAGAGTGCCGCCAGCGCCGCACCGAGCAGAAACGCGGCGCCGACGGTTACGTTGCTCGCCCCGAGGTGGCTGAGTCGCAGAGGCGCCAATACCGAGAGCGTGCCGTAGAGCAGTGCGCCCAGCATCGTCAGCCACATGCCCGTCACGACCCGCCGGTTCCTCAACGCTGGAGCGAGCGCCGCCAGGTCCGTCTCGCCGCTGGCGGGGGGCGCATGTTCGGTGAGCGTCCAGGCCAACAATCCGATGCCGAGTGCCGCGATGACGGAAAAGATGAGCTTGGGGCTCGTCTGAGCGGCGGCAGCTCCAATCACAGGGCCGAGCAGGGCCCCCGCGATCGCGGCGGAGAGCGTGCCGCCGATGATCTCCGCGCGCCTGTTATCCGGCGCTCGCACTATCAGCCAGGCGAGCCCCGCCGCCCACGAAGCGGCGCCTCCCAACCCCTGCACGAAGCGCGCTGCGTCGAGCAATCCCACCGTGGAGCCAAATGCGAACACCGCGCTCGAGACCACCATCAGGCCGAGCCCGGCCACGATCGTGGCTCTGACCCCCACGCGCGCTGCGAGCCAGCCGGCCGGAAGCGAGCCGATCAGGGTGCCGGCGGCGTAAGCCGCTGTCAGCAGCCCCGCCTGCGACTTTGCGAGATGGAAGTGATGCGCGTAGTAGGGCAGCAGGGGTGCGATCGCGGCATAGAACATCGTGTCCACGAGCACGATCGCGGCGACCATGGAGAGCAGCCTGCGCACACCTATGGATTAGAGCGAACTCGCTCGCTCGACTACTCGGGCGTCAGGTACGCATTGCTGATCCCGCCGTCGACGAGGAAAGTCGAGGCGGTGACGTAGGAGGCCTCGTCGCTTGAGAGAAACAGGGCGGCGTTGGCGATCTCCCGCGGCCTGGCGAAGCGGCCCATGGGCACGTGGATGAGGCGCCGCCTCCCCTGCTCGGGATCTTCGGCGAAGATCTTCGCCAGCAGCGGCGTCTCGACCGGGCCCGGGCAGAGCGCGTTGACGCGGACCCCACGACGCGCGAACTCGATGCCCAACTCTCGGGAGAGCGCCAGCACGCCCCCCTTTGAGGCCGTGTAGGACACCTGCGAGACGGCGGCGCCCATCACCGCGACGAACGACGCCAGGTTGACGACGGCTCCGCCACCGCTGTCGAGCAGGCGCGGGATACCGTGCTTGCAGCAGAGGAAGACGCCGCGCAGGTTGACCGCCTGGACGCGCTCCCAGGCCTCGAGCGAGGTGTCAAGCACCGAGCGGTCGTCGGCGGCCGCGATCCCCGCGTTGTTGACGAGCACCTCGAGGCGCCCGAACTGCTCATACGCGCGCGCGTAAAGTTCCTGGACCTGAGCCTCGTCGGTCACATCCGCCTCGAGCGCTACCTCGCCCCTGGCGCCGTCCACCAAATCGACGCCGATCACGTGCGCGCCCTCCTGCGCGAAGAGCGTCGCGATCTCAGCGCCGATGCCGCCGGCGGCGCCGGTGACGACACAGACCTTGTCTTGGAGGCGGCCCGGCATCAGCTGCGGGGCTTCGGCCGACCGAGCTCACGCCCGAGCGTTGCCTGCGCCCGCGCCAGGCAGCTAGCCTCGCCCACACGCGTGAAAAACGCGTTGGCCACAGCCAGTGTCCGGCGGAGCAGGCGCAGCACCGTCAACCCCGCTCGAACAGCCGGGTTCGCTCCCAGTCGGTGACCGCGCGGTCGAACTGCTCCTGCTCGGTCCGGGCGTAGTTGGCGTAGTGGCGCCAAACCTCCTCGCCGAGAGCCTCGCGCACGAAGGCGCTCTGCTCCCAGGCTAAAAGCGCCTCGCGTAGCGAGCCCGGGAAGGGCTCGACATCGCCGGCCGAGTATGCGTCGCCTTGCAGCGGTGGCCCGGGATCGAGCCGGTGCTCGATGCCGTCGAGCCCGGCGGCGATCAGCGCCGCTACGCCCAGATAGGGGTTCATGTCGGCGCCCGGCAGGCGGCATTCGATGCGCAGGGACGGCCCGTGCCCGACGATGCGGAAGCCGCAGGTGCGGTTGTCGCGGTCCCAGCTGATCGAGGTGGGCGCCCAGGTGCGCGACGCGTAGCGCTTATATGAATTGATGGTGGGAGCAATGCCCAGCGCGACTTCGCGGCCATGGGCGAGCATTCCACCGAGACAGTGGCGAAACAGCTCCTCATCGGTGCCAAAGACATTTGCGCCGGAGTCGTCGCTGAGGCTCAGATGGATGTGGCACGAGCTCCCCAAATCATCCGTGAACGGCTTCGCCATGAAGGTCGCGGCCAGACCGTTGAAGAACGCGATCTCCTTGACCCCGTGCTTGTAGATCGTGTGGCGATCGGCGGTGACTAGCGCCTCGGCGTAGCGGACGTTGACCTCGTGCTGTCCGGGCCACGCTTCCCCCTTTGAGAACTCAATCGGAATGCCCGCGCCGCGCATACCGCGCCGCACCTGGCCCATGAGGTCCTCGTCGAAGGTCGAGCCGAGGATGTGATAGTCGAGCACGTAGGGAACGGTGGGATGCAGGCCGCGATAACCCCGCTCGCGGGCCTCGGCGTAGCTCTCCTTGTAGAGAAAGAACTCGAGCTCGGTGGCGACCATCGGGGCGAACCCCATCGCCCGCGCTCGCTCGCATTGGCGCGCGAGCACCTGCCGCGGCGAGGGCTCGAGCGGCTCCCCGGTGTCGCTGAAGGCGTCGCAGAGCACGAGCGCGGTGCGGTCGAGCCAGGGGATATTGCGGAGCGTGGATAGGTCTGGGGAGAGCGCGAAGTCGCCGTAGCCCATCTGCCAGTTGACCAGGTCGTAGCCCTCCACGGGGTTGTTTTCCATGTCGAGCGCGAGCAGGTACTTGCAGCCCTCGACGCCGTGGCGCGCGACCTCCTCGAGAAAGAACTCGCCATCGACGCGCTTGCCGACGAGCCGGCCCTGCATGTCGGTCATGGCCACGACCACGGTGTCGGTCGCGCCCTCCGCCACGCGCTTGGAGAGCTCCGCGAGCGTGAGCGCGGGTTTGATCGCAGGCCGCTGCTCGCCCGCCCGGCCGTCGCCTGCCGCCCCAAACTTCCCTTGGCCGCTCCGCGGAGCCGCGGAGCTCACGCCGTGCTCGGTGCTTCGGCCTCCAGGGGCTCCGCCTCGAGACCCTGGTTGATCATGCGGCCCACGCTCTCGAACTTGGCGCGGTCATTGCGCTTCAGGTAGAAGGCGTACCCGAGCCCGCCGAGGAAGATCGCCAGATCCCCCCACGCGAGCCACTTCGAGTAGCTGTAGCCCGAGCCCAGGAAGTGCAGGTTCTTGATCGCTAGGTAAAGCACCAGCCCCTGCGTGACGAAGGCAATCACCGGAGCGGTGATCGTCGTCCACCAATGGTGGTCCGCCGTGTGATGCGTGCGGAAATAGTTGAAGATCGCGACAGAGACAATGGCCTGAATCGCGAGGATCGAGATCACGCCCATCACCGCCATGAGCCCGTAGACCTGCAGGTAGGCGACGGAGTCGCCCGCGCCCAGCTTCTTGTTTACAACCGCGAACAGCGCGAACACGAGCAGGATCACGGCGGCGATGATCGACTGGGTTGATGAGGCGATGTGCGCGCTCTTGAACTTCTCGTGTGTGCGACCGAGGACTGCCGGCAGTATGCGTTCGCGCCCGAGCGAATACATGTACCGCGCGGTCGTGTTGTGGAAGGCCATTCCACACGCGAACGAACCGGTGATGATGAACCAGCTCAGAGCGCCGCTCAGGAAGGAGCCGGCGAAGTGGTGGGCGGGCAGGAAGTAGAAGTTGGCGGAGTTGGTCTGGGCCACGGCGGCCGCGGAGTTGATCGAGTGGTATCCCGTGATCCCTGCCCACGAGGTCAGGGCGTAGAAGACCCCGAGGCCGATCACCGAGATGTACAGCGCGCGGGGCACGTTCTTCTTCGGATTGCGCGACTCCTCGCCGTAGTTGGGGGCCATCTCCCAGCCCACCCAGGACCAGAAGGCGAAGAAGATGCCGATCCCGGCGGCGCCGGCGACAACCGCCGTGTGGCCGGCGTGCCCCGCAGCCAGCCCCTTGAAGGCATTGACGGGGTTGATCGCGTTGAAGTTCACGTTGCTCGAGGCCTGGGTGAACATGAACCCGTCGAACACGAGCAGCGCGAGCACTTCGCATAGAAGCGCGATTCCGAGCAGGCGGGCGGACAGCTTCACATCGAAGAAAGTGAGCACCCCGATCAGCGCGATCATGAAGAAGCCGTACCAGTACCAGGCGATGTGGAGGCCGTAAAACTGTCCCTTCAGCTGCGCGAAGTAGGCAAACCCGCCCACCAGCGAGACCTCGAAAACGCTGTAGGCGGAAACCATCAAAAGGCCTGAGGCCATTCCCAGCTCGCGGGTCAGCCCGTGGCTGATGAAGCTGTAGAAGCCGCCCGCAGTGGTGACCTTGCGCGCCATCGCCACATAGGCCACGCCGAAGATGGTCAGCACGATCGCGGCGACGATGAAGCCGGCCGGCGCGCCGAGGCCGTTGCCGTACCCGACGGCGATCGGCGTGTTGAACAGCATCGCCGAGATCGGCGCGGAGCCGGTTACTGTCAGGAACAGCACGCCTATCAGGCCAACGGCCCCCGGCTTGAGCTTGTGAATGTCGGCGCGCTGGGAGATGTCGATGCTGTCGACCACCGACCGCGTTCCCTCGCGGTGCTCTCCAACTTCTGTGCTCACCTCAGTCCCTCCTCGATTTCAAGCTCGCCCCGCTAGGCGCCCGCGGGCACCGGCTGCGGCTCGCTGCACTGGTCATCGTGGCCCTCGCGCAGCGTGTCAAGGAGCAGCTGCTCCACCGCCGCGTTCCATTGCTTCTGTCTCACCGAGACACGGTCTGGTAACAGCGTCCGTGGCCGGACGTCCGCGTAGCTGGATCGGGCAAGCCGATCGAAGGACGCGATCGTGCGGATGACGATGCCGTAATCGTGTGCTCCCACGAAGCTCCCGATCCAGTCACCGGGCCGGCCGGCATCGGCGAAGACCCCTTCGCGTACGCCTTCCCAATACGCGTGCTGAAAAAGGCAGCCCGCGTCTCCGCGCTCGGTCCAGCAGCCCGCGGTCAGCTCGTGCTCGCCACGCTCGATCCCGCGCAGACCGAGCTGCAACAGCGCGCGGCCACGCTCAGAGGCGGCCAGGTTCATGAGGTCGGCCCGAAGGCGCTGCTCATCGCTGGTCATCGCTCTCCGCTCCCTTCGCTCAACTGCCCCTCGCCTGCTGGCAGAACGCGGTTCATACCGCATCCCCCCACTGGCGTCAAGGCCTGTCCTTTAGACCAATTAGGGAACGGTCGGCGCACATGTGCGCCGACCCCGCCCGGCACATGTGCCGGGCGGCCGGGCCGATCATGATCGGCCCGGAACATGATCAAGTACTCATGTAGACGTTCTTGAGCTCGGTGTAGTGCTCGAGCGCCGCCGGGCCCAGCTCACGTCCCAGCCCCGATTGCTTGAAACCGCCGAATGGCGTGGTGACGCGGACGGAGGTGTTGGAGTTGATCGAGATCGTGCCGGTGTCGAGCGCCCGGGCGACGCGCATGGCCCTGGCGCCGTCGCGCGTCCACACCGAGCCCGAGAGCCCGTAAATCGTGTCATTGGCGAGCTCGATCGCTTCGGCCTCATCCCCAAACGGAATCACGCACGCCACCGGCCCAAAGATCTCCTCCCGTGCTGCGCGCGCGTCGTTGGCGACGGGACACAGCACGGTGGGCGCCATCCAGTAGCCCGGCCCTTCGGGCGCCGACCCGCGGATCGCCACAGGCAGACCATCCTCGAGATAGGACGCGACCTTGTCTCGCTGCTCGGCCGAGATCAGCGGACCCATGTCGGTGTCCTCAGCGAGCGGTTCGCCGACGCGCAGGGCGCGGACGGCCCGCTCGAAGAGTCCCATGAAGCGATCGAGCGCGGAGGCCTCTACGAGGATCCGCGAGCGCGCGCAGCAGTCCTGGCCGGCGTTGCCGAACACGGCCAGCGGCGCCGCCGCGGCGGCCGCCTCGAGGTCAGCGTCGGCGAAGATCACGTTGGCGGACTTGCCCCCCAGCTCGAGCGTCACGCGCTTGATCTGCTCAGCAGCCAGCGCACCGATCCTGCGTCCCACCGCGGTCGAGCCGGTGAAGGCGATCTTGGCCACATCGGGGTGAGTGACGAGGTGCTCGCCCACCACACGGCCGGGGCCGACCACCACCTCGAACACGCCCGCCGGGAGGCCGGCCTCACGGGCGATGCGCGTGAGCTCCAGCGCTGTCAGCGGGGTGAGCTCGGCGGGCTTCAGGACCACGGTGTTGCCCGCGGCGAGCGCCGGGGCCACCTTCCACGAGGCGATCGGGAGCGGAAAGTTCCAAGGCGTGATCAGCCCGACGACGCCGAGCGGCTCGCGGAAGGTCATATCGACGCCGCCGGCGACGGGGATCGTCTCGCCGAGCAGCCGCTCCGGTGCCCCCGCGTAGTAATGGAAGACGTCGGCCACAGTCGCCACCTCGGCACGCGCGTCGGCGATCGGCTTGCCCACGTTGCGCGCCTCGAGGCGCGCGAGCTCCTCGGCTCGTTCCCCCACCGCGTCGCCGACCGTCCGAAGCAGCCCGGCGCGCTCCCCGGGGGCCATCGCCCGCCACTGCGGGAACGCCTCGCGGGCTCTCCCGACGGCAGCGTCGGCCTGCTCGGTTCCGGCCTGTGGAACCTCCGCCATAACCTCCTCGGTGGCCGGCTCCACCACCGCCAGCGTCCGCGTCTCGAGCCCTTCCATGCCAAGATGATATAAGGACCAGTTGCAAGACCACGTGGAGGGCGCGGAGGAAGTGGCCGCGACGGAGACAATCGACAGCAGTTCAACACGCACGGTCCTGCCCGAGTTCGATCGCCGCTACCCGGTGATCGTGGCGGCCGACGGCGTATGGCTTGAGGACGCCAGCGGGCGGCGCTACCTCGACGCGATGAGCGGCGGCTCGATGGCGCAGACGCTCGGCTATGGCCGTGCCGATCTCGTGCAGGCGGCTCGCCAGCAGGCGCAGCGCCTTGCCTATGTTCACAACGAGCGGCTCACGAATCCCGCCCAGGAGCGTCTCGCGCGCGAGCTGGTGGAGGTGGCGCCCGAGGGCTTTACGCGCGTGCGCTTCGTCACCGGCGGGGCCGAGGCCAACGAGACCGCGATGCGCCTCGCGCGCGCGTACCACGTGGAACGCGGCGAGCCCGAGCGGTGGCAGATCGTCTCGCCCGCCCAGTCCTACCACGGCCCCACGATGGCCACGCTCGCGCTCACCGGTCGCCCTGGGCTGCACGGGCCCTTCGCTCCGTACCTGAGCCAGCACGCGCATATCTCGCCGAGCACCGAGCGTTTCGATGCACGCGGGGAAGCTGCCCTCGAGGAACTTGACCGGGCGCTGGAGGCGAGCGGTCCCGAGGGTATCTCGGCCTTCTTCTGCGAGGTGATCAGTGCGGCGGCGCTACCTGCCTACAGAGCGCCGGACCACTTCTGGGAGGGACTGGCCGAGCGCCGCGAGCGCTATGGCTTCCTGGTCTGCGTGGACGAGATCGTCACCGGCATGGGGCGGTCGGGACGGTGGTTCGCCTCCGAGGGGCTGCCCTTCCGGCCCGACATGATCGCCACCGCCAAGGGCCTCGGCGCTGGATATGCCGCGATCGGCGCGGTTCTGTGTCAGGAGCACGTGTATGAGGCGATCGCGGGGGGGTCGCGGCGCTTCACGCTTGGCCACACCTGGGACGGCGCGCCATTGCCGTGCGCGGTCGGCAGCGCGGTCATCTCCGCCCTGCGCGAAGAGGCCTTGATCACGCGCGTCGCCGAGCGGGGCGCGCGCTTGCGCGAAGAGCTCGCGCAGGCGCTTGCCGACAACGACATGGTCGGCGAGGTCCGCGGGCACGGCTTCCTGCTTGGCGTCGACTTCGTCGATCCGCGCGACGGCCGCTCCTTCCTCCCGCCCGAGCTCGGCGTGGCCGGCCGAGTCGAGACGGCGGCGCTCCAGCGCAATCTGATCACGCTCGCCACGCAGCCGACGCGAGACGGGTTCGCGGGCGACCAGTGCCTGTTTGCACCGCCGTTCGTGACCGGTGAAGAGGAGCTCTCCGAGATGGTCGCGCGTTTCGAGGCCGCCGTCCGCGCCGTCGCGGACGAGGTCGGCTCAGAGCTCGAGCGCGGCGCGCACACGGGCGTGGCGGCGGGGAGCTGAGGATGCGGGCGCTGATCGTCGAACACGAGCGCGCCACGCCCGGGGGCTACGTGTCGCGCTGGCTCGCGGACCGCCAAGCCGAGATCGAGATCCTGCAAATCGACCTGGTGAAGGATGTCCCGGACCCGCGCGACTACGAGCTGATTGTCCCGCTGGGATCGGAGTACGCCGCCTACGACGACAGCCTGCCCTGGATCGAGCGGGAGAAGCGCTTTCTGCTGGACGCCGTCGACGCCGAGGTGCCCGTGCTCGGAGTCTGCTTCGGCGCCCAGCTGCTCGCTCGCCTCCTGGGCGGCGATGTATGGCGCTCCGAGCGCTCGGAGATTGGCTGGTTACCGGTACACACCAAAGAACCCGAGCTGGTCCCTGCCGGTCCCTGGTTTCAGTGGCATTTCGACACCTTCAGCCTGCCGCCCGGAGCGAGCCTCATCGCCGATAGCTCGGTGGGCCCGCAGGCGTACACGGTGGGG
Organism: uncultured Solirubrobacterales bacterium; assembly: GCA_963808655.1. GTDB lineage: Bacteria > Actinomycetota > Thermoleophilia > Solirubrobacterales > Solirubrobacteraceae > Palsa-465. The sequence continues at coordinate 143,858 of CAWEGZ010000012.1, read as the reverse complement.
CGCTCGCTCGGGGTCCAGTTCCACCCCGAGGTCACGGTCGAGATCATGGACGATTGGGTTCGCGTTTACCGCCACGAGCTCGACGCAGATGGGGTCGACCCCGACGCCCTGCTCGAGGAGACCCGCCGCCGCGAGGACGAGTCTTGCGCCGCGGCCTACCAGCTCTTCGACGCGTTCGCCGACCGGATCGCTCGCTTGGAGAAAGTCCGTGGCCGCTGAGGTTCGCTTTAGTGGCAACTGAGGTCCGCTTTGAGCCGATCCAGCAGGTGCGCGCCCACGAGTACGTGGCCGAGCAGGTCCGCCGCCACATCGGGCTGCGACTGATTCAGCCTGGCGAGCCGCTGCCCTCCGAACGCGAGCTCGCCTCGCTGTTCGGAGTAGGCAGGCCGACGATCCAACACGCGCTCCGGCTGCTCGAGGCCGCACGGCTCGTGGAGGCGCGCCGCGGCCGCCGCGGCGGCACCTTCGTGTGCAAGCCGAGCGAGAACGACGAAGCGATGGACGAGTTGATCGGGCGCGTCCTGCGAGAAGGCGAGACGATCACGGAGCTGCTCGACTGGCGGCGCGAGGTCGAACCGGCCGTCGCCGGTTTGGCCGCGACGGTGCGGCGCAACGGTGACCTTGAGGCGATGCGCGCCACGCTGCAGAACATGGCGCACGCGGTCTCGGAGCCCGAGTACATGCGCAACGACACCGAGTTCCACCTCGCGATCGCCCAGGCCACGCGCAACCGTTTCATGGTGCGCGCGATCGAGGAGACCCGGCTGCGGCTGGGAGACGCGATGACGCTGCTGCCGGAGTCCGACGTGTGGCACCAGCGCATCTCGGGCGAGCACGACGCGATCGTCTCGGGCATCGAGGCCCGCGATCGCGCGACTGCCGAAGCCGCCATGCAGGTCCACGTGGCCAACAGTGAGCAGGGGCTGCGCGCGGTCCTCGAAGCCGTGCGACGCCGCCGTCGCGGCCGCATGCCTTCGCTGGTCAGGGAGCGATAGTGGCCGTCGCGGCTGATCAGACGAGCGTCCTCCCCCGCTTCTTGGACCTCGCCTACCCGGAAATCGAGCGCGGCGAGGGAGTCCGCCTCTACACCAGCGACGGCCGTGAGCTGCTGGATGCGTGCTCCGGCGGCGCCATGGTCGCGGCGCTGGGACACGGTCGCGCTGAGATCGTCGCCGCCGCGAGCGCTCAATCCCAGCGCATCCCCTACGTCTACGACCACCACTTCACGAACCAGCCCAAGGAGCAGCTCGCGGACCGCCTGATGGAGGTGGCGGCGCCCGAAATGGCCAGGGTGCGGTTCTCCTCGGGCGGCGCCGAAGCCAACGAGACGGCGCTGCGCCTGGCCCGCTCCTATCACTTCGACCGCGGCGAGGAGCGCCGCACGCGCATCATCTCCTTCGCCCAGTCCTACCACGGGGCGACGTTCGCGACGCTATCGCTCACAGGCCGGCAGGCCGTGCGCGAGCCGTTCGAGCCGTATCTGTTCGCCGACCTGCACATCGCTCCGAGCACCTGGCGCTCGGACCCCACCGGTAAGGCGGCGCTCGAGGCGCTTGACCGAGCCCTCGAGGACGCGGGACCGGACACGGTGGCGGCCTTTTTCTGCGAGCCGATCGGCGCCGCCGCGCTGCCCGGCCATCGGGAGCCGGACCATTTCTGGGAAGGACTGGCAGAGCGCCGCGACCGGCACGGTTTCCTGATCTGCTTCGACGAGATCGTCACCAGCATGGGCAGGACCGGCACCTGGTTCGCCTATCAGCAGCTCCCGATCGAACCCGACATCGTGACCGCCGGCAAGGGGCTTGGCTGTGGATACGCGCCGCTCAGCGCCACCTTGTGCCGGGCGCACGTGTATCACGCGCTCGCGCAGGGCTCGGGCATCTTCGACCTGGGCCACACCTGGGACGGGGCCCCACTGCCATGCGCCGTCGGCCTCGCGGTGCTCGACTACATGCTCTCGAACGGGCTGGTCGAGCGCGTCCACGACCGCGGCCCGGCCCTGCGCGATGAGCTGCAAGCCACGCTCACGGGCGTCGAAATGGTGCGCTCGGTACGCGGGCACGGCTACCTGCTCGGGATCGAGCTGGTCGACCCCCGGGACGGCGAATCGCTGCTCCCGGAACGGCTGCACACGGCTGAGCTGGTTGACGACGTGGCGCTCGAGCACGGCGTGCTGGTGACCTCCAGCCATTCCCACCGAGACGGCTACACCGGCGACGAGACGCTGCTCGCGCCCGCGTATACGAGCACCGACTCAGAGCTCGAGGAGATCGTGGAGCGGACGGCGGCGGCACTCGCCGACGTCCAGGCGCGAGTCGTGAAAGAGCTTTAGGGCCCGATGATGAATAAGTGGGGGAATGAGGGGTCCGAGGAGAGAGCGGGGCGAGGACGCAGGATCGAAGCTGTAGCAGCGCTACCGCAAGATCCGAGGACGAAGCATCGGCGACGCTCATCGGGCGCCGCAGACCACAGTTATTCATCGGAGGGCCCTTAGAGGTGACCGCGGTTCCCGAACCGCTCAGCGAGCTGATGCCTTCCGCGGCCCTGCCCCAGGGCGAATTCGTGCTGCTCGGCTTCCCCGACATGAACGGGCTCCTGCGCGGCAAGGCGCTCCGGCGAGAGGCCTTCGCCACGGCGGCCCGGGAGGGGACCACGATGACGGATCTGCTTTTGGCGCTCGACCCCACCGATACGCCGATCACCGCGTACGAGGGCTTCGGGTTGCGGTCCGGCGCCGGCGATCTGGTCGTGCACGCCGATGAGTCGACGCTGCGCGAGCTGAGCTGGCTTCAGGGCTGGCAGGTGTGCATCGCCACGCCGAGCTGGCGTGACGGTGGCGCCTGCGAGCTCGCCTCGCGTGAGGTGCTGCGGCGAGCACTGGGAAGGATGCAGGCGCTGGGGTTCGAGACGGTCGCGGCGGTTGAGTACGAGGTTCGCCTGCGTGACGCTGCCGGCAGGCCATTGTCGGCGGCGATGTCGTACAGCTTTGAGCAGGTGGGCGCCTTCGACTCCCTTCTCGGACGGCTGCTGCCCGCGCTCGATGCGCTGGGCGTGGAGCTGACCGCGGTCCACACCGAGGCGGGGCCCGGCCTGCTCGAGCTCAACCTCGCGGCGCGCGAAGGTCTGCGCGCCGCCGACGACGCCACCTATGTGAAGCTGGCCACGAAGGCGATTGCCAGCTCGATGGGCCTCTCCGCCTCGTTTTTGGCCAAGTCCGTGCCGGGCGAAGAGGGCTCGAGCGGCCACGTCCATGTCTCGCTTTGGCGGGATGGAGAGAACGCCTTCGCCTCCTCGGAGGGCCCGATCGGGGCCGCGCTCGCGGGAATCCTCGAGCACCTGCCGGCGGCGTCGCTGCTGCTCAACCCGACGATCAACTCCTACAAGCGGCTCGTGCCGGGCTGGTTCGCGCCGGTCAACGTCAGCTGGGGCGTGGAGAACCGCTCCGCGGCCCTGAGGGCGATCGCCTCCGCTGAGCATCCGGAGCGCTCCCGGATCGAGTGCCGGCGCCCCGGCGCCGATGCCAATCCCTACCTGGCGCTGGCCGTGCTGCTGGCCGCGGCTGCGGAGGGGATCGAGCGGGATGCGTCGCCCCCGGCACCGGTCGAGGGTGATGCCTCGCAGCGCGCCGACTTGCCCCCCTTGCCGCGTTCGCTGGAGAGCGCGCTTCACGCGTTCTCGGCTGATGGTGCGCTCCGCCAGGCCCTCGGGGTCGAGTTCAGCGATTACTACGCGACCTCGCGGCGCTGGGAGCTCGAGCAGTGGCAGCAGGCCGTATCGGAGTGGGAACGCGACCGCTACTCCCCTCTATGAGGGGCTCCCGGGGACCTGAGGAAGTAATGGTGGGCATCCCGGCCGTGCACGAGCCTGCGCGCTGGTCGGTCTGGAGCCAGCCCGCCCACCTGGTGGCGGCCTCATACGTCAGCTCCGTGCGGCGCACCGGCGCGGCTGCCCTGCTGCTGCCCGTGGACGAACACGCGGTAGAGCGCTACCTCGACCGCGTCGACGCCCTGCTGTTGATCGGCGGATCGGACATCGACCCCTCCTTCTACGGCGCGGAACGCGATTCCCGGCTCGAGGCCACCTTTCCCGAGCGCGACGAATTTGAGCTCTCGCTCGTGCACGCAGCGCTCGCGCGCGAGTTGCCGACGCTCGGAATCTGCCGTGGCATGCAGATGATCAACGTCGCCCTCGGAGGGACCCTCAGCCAGCATCTCACCGACGGCTCGGGCCAGACATCGCACCGCCGCAATAGAGGCGCGTTCGCCGGCACCGAGCACGAGGTCGTGCTCGAGCAGGGCTCGCTGGCGGCCGAGGCGGTCGGGGAGCTGCACCACGTCGCCCGCTGTCACCACCATCAGGGGGTGGAGCGGGTCGGCGATGGGCTGACCGTCTCTGGGCGGGCCTCCGACGGTGTCGTGGAGGCGCTCGAGTCCGCGGACGGGCGCTGGCTCCTGGGCCTGGCCTGGCACCCGGAGGCCGATCCTCGCAGCAGGGTGTTCACCGCTCTGGCGCTGGCAGCGGCCACCGCGGGGCGGCGAGCGGGGCTTCAAAATGGGAATGTGACAACGGGACCGATGGAGGCCGCCGCAGAGCGCGAGCCTGAGAGGAGGTGAGCAAAGATGGCAACCGCTGAGCAGAGCACCGAGGCCGTCGAGCGAGTCGTCGAGCAGTGGCGGGAGGCCGGGGTGCACACAGCCCGCTTCGAGCTGCCGGACATGCACGGGACGAGCCGCTCGAAGATGGTGCCGCTCGAGCACGTCATCGGCTACGCCCAGAGCGGGCTCAACATGTACGGAGGCGCGGTGGTGCTGGACTCCCGCTCGGACGTGGTCCCCGGCACGCTCTACAACGAGGAGATCGCCTACGCCGACCAGCGGCTGCGGCCCGACCCCAGCACGGCGCGCGTGCTCCCCTGGGCTCCTGGCACGGGCAGGATGATCTGCGACACCTACTGGGACGACGGCCGGGCCCTGGGGGCGGCTCCGCGCTACGTCTTCGCGCGGGTGCTCGAGCGCTGTCACGAGCTCGGATACGAGCCGTTGATCGGGGTCGAACCCGAGTTCTACCTGCTCGACTCGGAGACCCGCAAGCCGCTCTTCTCCGGCTACCACATCTTCAACACGCTGCGCAACAGCTACGTGCCCGTGATCGAGCGGATCGTCGCGGAGATGCGCGAGTTCGGCATCGACATCATCACCGCCAACTGCGAGTACGCCGGCTCACAATGGGAGATCGTTTACGGTCCCGGCCGGGGGATGGAGGGGCCCGACACGGCGTTCACGTTCAAGAACGGCGTCAAGGAGATCGCCCACCAGGACGGCTACTTGGCGACGTTCATGTCGAAGCCGTTCGCGGACTCGGCAGGCTGCGGCTGCCACATCCACATCGGTCTGCTGGACCTCGAGCGTGGCACCAACGCGATGTCGGACGACGATGATTCCTTCGGGCTCTCCGCCCCGGCGCGCTCCTTCATCGCGGGGCAACTGCGCCACGGGCGCTCCATCTACGCGCTGCTGGCACCAACGGTCAACTGCCTCAAGCGGCGGCGCACTCACACCTTCAGCCCCACCAACGTCTCCTGGGGCCTCGAGGACCGCAGCGCGTTCGTGCGGATCAAGGGCGGCTCGCCGGAGGCCCGGCACCTCGAGAACCGCGCCCCCACGGGTCTGTGCAACCCCTACCTGGCCTGTGCCGGCCTGCTCGCAGCCGGACTGCTCGGGATGACGGAAGAGCTCCCGCTGGAGCCGCCCGCGGCCCCGCCGGCCGAGGAGGATGCATCCAAACCGCCGCTCCCGACCACGGTCGAGGAATCGCTTTCGCTGCTCGAGGACGACGAGCGCATCGTCGAGCTGCTGGGCGCCGAATTCGTCGAGGCCTACACGGTCATGCGCCGCCACGAGCTCCAGCGGTTTGCCGATCACGTAACCGACTGGGAGCTCGAGGAGTACCTCGAGCTGTATTGAGCCCGAGCGCCAAATCCACGCGCGCACGCGCGGTCGGCATATCTCGGCCGGGTGGCCCCGAGGTGTTGTCTGTGGTCGAGCGAGACGTTCGCGAGCCCGCTCGCGGCGAGCTGCGAATCTCCGTCGCCGCCGCCGCCGTCAACCCCACGGACATCGTCGTGCGCCGGAACGGCCTCGACGACCAACCCACACCGTGGGTGCCGGGCATGGACCTCGCCGGGGTGGTCGAAGCCGTCGGCGAGGGCGTCTCGCGGCTCGCCGTCGGCGAGGAGGTGATGGCCGCTGTCACGCCCCGCCGGCCGGAGGGTGGCGCGCAGGCCGAGCTCGTGGTGCTGTCCGAGGCCTCCGCCGTTGCGATCCCGGAGGGGAGCACGGTAGCCCAGGCTGCAACCCTGCCCATGAATGGGCTCACGGCGGTACTGGCGCTCGAACATCTGGGCCTCTACGAGGAGCAGACACTGGCCGTATCCGGCGGCGCCGGTCTGCTCGCCTCTTACGCGATTCCGCTGGCCAAGCTGCGCGGCATTCGCGTGCTCGCCGACGCCAATCGCGAGGACGAGGAGCTGGTGCGCAGCTTCGGCGCAGACGAGGTGCTGCCGCGAGGGGAAAACTTCCCGACGGTGGTAAGACACATCACGCGCGATGGCGCCGATGGGTTCCTCGACACTGCGCTTCTTGGCCAGGCCGCCATGCCCGCGATCCGCGACGGCGGGCGGCTGGCGATCGTGCGCCGACTCGCGGGACTCGTGCCCGAGCGTGGCATCGAGGTGCGCGAGGTCTACGTCTTCGAGGTGCTCGAGCGGACCGACTGGCTGGAGGAGCTACGCGACCATGCTTCGCGCGGCGCGCTCGTGCTGCGCGTTGCAGGCGAGTACCCACCCGAGCGGGCCGGGGATGCCCACCGCGCCATGGAGGCCGGGGGCCTGCGCGGCCGCGCGCTGATCATGTTCTGACGGCCTCCGTTTACCGCACGCCGGATGAGCGTTTCGCGAACCTGCCCGGATTTCCGTTCGAACCGCGCTATCGCGACTGGCAAGGCCTGCGGCTCGCCCACCTCGACGAGGGCGAGGGGCCGCCGGTGCTCATGCTGCACGGCGAGCCCACCTGGTCCTATCTCTATCGCAAGGTGATGGGCCCGCTGCTCGAGACGGGTCACCGCTGCATCGTGCCCGACCTCCCGGGCTTCGGTCGCTCGGATAAGCCCCTCGACGAGGCCTGGTACTCGTACGACAACCACACGCTCGCGATCGCCTCCCTGCTCGAGGCGCTCGACCTGCGCGATGCCACGCTGGTGATGCAGGACTGGGGCGGGCCGATCGGGCTGCGGGTAGGGACGATGGTGGCGCCCGAGCGAGTCGCGCGCCTGGTCTTGATGGACACGGGCGTCTTCGACGGGCGCCAGCGGATGAGCGAGGGCTGGCACCGCTTCCGGGAGTTCGTGGAACGCACCCCCGACCTGCCGATCGGCGTGCTCATCCGGGGCGGCTGCAAGTCGTCGCCGGCGGATGAGATCGTGCGCGCCTACGAGGCGCCGTTCCCCGACCAGGCCTCGAAGGCGGGTGCGCGGACGTTCCCGGCGCTGATCCCCCTGAGTCCGGATGCGCCGGGGGCGGAGGAGGGGGCGGCCGTGATCGCGGCGCTCAGGCGAGAGACGCGCCCCACGCTCGTTCTGTGGGCTGACTCGGACCCCGCGCTGCCGCTCGAGCCGGTGGGACGGCTCGTGGCGGAGCTGATCCCGAGCGCCGAGGAGCTACGGGTGATCGTCGATGCCGGCCACTACCTGCAGGAGGACCAGGGCGAGCGGGTCGGGGCGCTGATCGCTGAGTGGCTCGCGAAAGAGACCTGAGTTTCCCGAGGCGGTCTTGCGGGGAAGAGAGACGGGGCCGATGCCCGCTGAACCACAACCGGTCACGTTCGCACAGATCGTCCGTCGCGCGGTGGATGTCGTTGACCCCGAGAGCGGCAGCGAGTCGCTGGCCGCACTGCTGGAGCGCCTGGAGGACCAAGACGAGCCGGTGACCGCGATCGGGGACGTGGAGGAGATGGTCAGCATGGCCGTCAACTCGGTCGGCGACCCGGACATCGACCCCGAGCTGGCGATGACGGAGGCGCTCGTAACCTACCTCGCCCACCGCCGGGACGAGTTGAGCGAGGAACCGGTCGAGCTCCTGCGGCTGGCGACGCGCGCCGAGTTCGACGGCAAGCCCCCGCACGTGGTGGCCGAATGGCTCAGGGCACAGGAGATCGAGTGGTAGAAGCCGCGCTGCTCGAGGCCGCCATCGGACGCAGACGTACGACCGGGATCCTGCGGCCGGTCTGATCGGTCCGCCGGCGGTAGGCGGGGAACACGATCACGGCGCGGCTCGCCTGCGCGAACAGCCGCTCGCGCTCGGTCGCCTCGGTGACCTCGACTGCTTCCACGTCACGGGCGACACCCTGGACCGTGATCCGGGCCCGGGGGTGGGCCTTCAGGTTGTGGTACCAGGCGGGATGGCGGCTCTGGCCATAGTTGGAGGCGATCACGAACAGGTCCTCGCCGTCGGGGAAGGCCAGCACTGGCAGGGTCCGCCGCTGCCCGCTGCGCGCCCCGGTGGTCTCGAGCATCACCACGGGCAGGCCCGCCACCCAGGCGGAGAACATGGTCCGGCCTTCCGACCACTCGAATACGCGGCGGTCGACGTGGTGCAAGGTGCGGGCATAGAGGAGTGAGATCGGCTTGACCGAGCCCGTCCACCGCATGAAGCGGCGCAGCGTGTTGTCGGGCTGCTGGCTCATGCGCTGAAACGTATGTAATCCGCCGCACCAACAGCTTTTTCCAGGGACCGTGGGCGTGCAATGCTGAGGCTCAGGGAATTAGTCCACCCACGAGGAGCGAGAGTGATGGACACGACCGCGACCTACCAGACAGTGAGGCTCAGCGCGGGCCGTCACACGGGGCCGCAGCTTGGCGCGTGCGTCATGGAGCTCGCGTCAATGTTGGCCGAGGAACCATTCACCGACCGGCCCGCGACCATCTCTCCGGTGATTGGCGCGCTGCTGCGGACCTACAACGACGGCCTCGACGACGGCCGACGCCAGGACCTCTATCCGCTTGCGTCGCTGATCGTCGGCACCAACGCGGGCCGCGGCGTGGAGGAGGAGCGGGCAAGCCGCTGCCTCGTCTTTGCCCGCAGTCTCGGCGCCTCGTTGCCGAGCGGCCGCGCTGCAATGGGCATGAAAACCGCTGAAGCCAGCGGTAGCTGGGCCGCGCTGGCGGCGCTACGCACCGGGCCGTCCGCCGAAGCGCACGAGTGGACACTTCAGTTCGTGCGCGAGCTCGCATCGCTGAAGCCGGCGCATCGCCACCCGCGCTTGCCCTCGTGGCTCAGCGGAAGAGACCCAGGGGAAGCGGTCGAGACGGCGCTGGCGGATCTCACCCAGGGGGGCGAGCGAGAACTTGCATTGAGGTAACCCCTCCAAATGGGCCCGCAACGGGCGTACCATCGAGTCATGACGGCACTAGGCTTGGCGCTACTCGCATTGGGCGCGATCGCGGTGATCGTCGAGGCCCATGTTCAGTCGCTCGGATTTCTGGGCGCCCCGGGGGTGGCGGCACTCACCGCGGGCGCCGTACTCGCTGTCAGCGGCTTGGGCGGCGGGCTTGCACTCGTGGTGGCCTGCGCGGTCGTGCTGGCCGCGATGGGCGCCGCCGTAGTTGGGGTCTCCCTGCACAAGGGCGTGGCGGTTCGCACGCACAGAATCCAGACGGGCGCCGAGGGCATCGTCGGGCACCTCGGGGTGGTGCGCAGGTGGACCGAACCCGCGGGCACGGTGCTGGTCGATGGCGCGCTGTGGCGCGCCCGGCCGTCGCTGCCCGATGAGGATCCACTGAAGGAGGGCGACCAGGTCGTGGTCGAGCGAGTCAACGGCCTCACGCTGTGCGTGCGCAAAGCTGAAGGCTGGGAGCTGGTTGCGTGAGCGTCGCGATCATCATCGCCATCGTCGTGATCGGGGTGGTGGTCTCGATCGCCGCGACAGCCGCGGTCGCCTCCATCCGCGTGCTGCGCGAATACGAGCGCGCGGTGGTCTTCCGCCTGGGGCGGCTGATGCCGACCAGGGGCCCGGGCTTGATCATGCTCGTGCCCTCGATCGATCGCATGGTGCGGGTCAGCCTGCGCACGGTCACGCTGGTCGTGCCTCCGCAGGAGGTGATCACGCGCGACAACATCCCGGCCCGCGTCACCGCCGTCGCCTACTACCGCGTGGTCGATTCGACGCGCGCAGTGACCGAGGTCGAGAACTACCACGCGGCGACCTTGCAGATCGCCCAGACCACGCTGCGCTCGGTCCTGGGCGGCGTGGACCTCGACCACCTGCTCTCCGAGCGCGAGCGCCTGAACGAAGCGCTGCAGCAGATCATCGACACGCAGACCGAGCCGTGGGGGATCAAGGTGACCACGGTCGAGATCAAGGACGTGGAGATCCCCGAGCGCATGCAGCACGCGATCGCGCGCCAGGCCGAGGCCGAGCGTGAGCGCCGCGCCAAGATCATCAACGCGGAGGGCGAGTACCAGGCGGCGGCCCGACTCTCGCAGGCCGGCGAGGTGATCGGTGCGAACCCCACCACCCTCCAGCTGCGCTACCTGCAGACGCTGCGCGAGATCGGCGGCAACCAGAACTCCACGGTCGTGTTCCCGATGCCGATCGACCTCGTCAAGCCCGTGATGGACGCGGCCAGGGGGGCGCTCGCCGGCGCGCAGGGCGGCAACGAGCCTGGTGAGCTGCCGAGCGGTAACGGCGGCGAGCTCAGCCCGGGGCAGTCGTCGCTCGATGAGCTGAGCGAAGCTCCAGCGCTCGCCGAACGTCCGCGAGAACCAGAGCGCGGCGACGAGTGACCTGCTTCCAGGCGTAGCGCAGGACGACGAAGCCAACGGCGCGCAAACGCAGGTCGCGCTCGTGGTCGCGTGCGATCTGCGCCGGGGTCCCGTGTCCCTGCTTTCCGTCCAGCTCGACCACCACACGTTGCCGGCGCCAGAGCGCGTCGACCGTCAACCCCAGCAGCTTCACGTTGAACTCGGGGATCGGCAGACCGCCCCATTCGCACAGCTCCACGAAGCGGCGCTCGAACTCGCTGCGCGTGTACGCGAGCTCAGGACGGTGGTTTGCGAGCGCCCGACCGAGCCCCTCGCTACCGGGCCGCCCGCGGCCCCGTATGTGCTCGAGCGCCTCGAAGTCGAGGAGCTCGTGATATTCGGCCTCCGCGAGGGCGTATCTGACGCGGCTGTATGGAGCGACGCGAGCAAAGTCGAGGAGCGTCTGGGGGACAGTGCTGACCGGGAGGCGGCGATGCAAGACCCGCTCGAGCCGCCGCCGCCCGTGGACGCGGACCGGGAGACGGTCGCGCAGCGCCGGGGAGCGGCACTGTCGCGGGGTGCTTATGTCGACCGCTTTGAGCTGCCAGTCCGTCAACCCCCACCACCAGGTCGCCGTCTCGTGACTGAGCATGGCGCCCGGTCCGGCATACAGGATCGCGGACATCAGATCCGCTTCGAAGCTGGGGGCGGTATGGCCAACCGCATAGACGCATGGGAGCTCGAGATGGAGATATCCGTCGGCGGCCCAGCGAGAAATGGTCGAGCGACTCGCGCCCGCGTCCTTGAGCTGATCGAGATGGATCCGGCCCCACTGCCGGCTCGCTAGGCCCCCAATCCGAACTTTGTTGATTCGGTCCCGAGGGGTGGGACGTAATTGACATCGTTCGGACATGCCGCCAATCGTGGTCCAAACTTTGTGGCGGAAAAGACGCGCGCTGTGAAAATTCTCGCTTTCAGTGGACCTGCACCGCGACCACGAGGCGGCCCGAGCGGCTGGTGGAACTCGCCGGCGAGGCCCACAAAAAGCTCGAGCGCGCTCCGCAGGACCGACCGCAGAGGCGCGGCCCCCGATAATTAGTCCATGACCACGAACAGCTTTGACGCCAAGAGCACGCTCACCGTCGGCGAGCGTTCATTTGAGATCTTTCGCATTGACGCCCTCCAGGCCTCCTACGACATCGCGCGACTGCCGTTTTCGCTCAAGGTCCTGCTCGAGAACCTGCTGCGCAACGAGGACGGCGAGGCGATCCGCTCCCAGGACATCGAGGCGCTCGCGCGCTGGGATGCGAACGCAGAGCCGCACGACGAGATCTCCTTCACCCCCGCACGCGTCCTCATGCAGGACTTCACGGGCGTGCCGGCGGTGGTCGACTTGGCGGCGATGCGCGACGCGATGCGGGACATGGGCGGCGATCCGAACAAGATCAACCCGCTGGTCCCGGCGGAGCTGGTGATCGACCACTCGGTCCAGGTCGACGTCTTCGGCTCACGCCACGCATTCGCGCGCAACGCCGAGCTCGAGTTCGAGCGCAACGGCGAGCGCTACGCCTTCCTACGCTGGGGCCAAGGGGCGTTCGAGAACTTCCAGGTAGTCCCACCCGACACCGGGATCGTCCACCAGGTCAACCTGGAGTATCTGGCACGCGTGGTCTTTTCCGACGACACGACCAGCCCGCCCCAGGCCTATCCCGACACACTGGTGGGCACCGACTCGCACACGACCATGGTCAACGGGCTCGGGGTGCTCGGCTGGGGCGTGGGCGGGATCGAGGCGGAGGCCGCGATGCTGGGTCAGCCGCTTTCGATGCTGATCCCGCAGGTGCTCGGCTTCAAGCTGACCGGCGAGCTCCAGGAGGGCGCGACCGCCACCGACCTCGTGCTCACGGTCACGGAGATGCTGCGCCGCTGTGGCGTGGTGGGCAAGTTCGTGGAGTTCTACGGCGCCGGCCTTGCCAACCTGCCGCTCGCCGACCGGGCGACGATCGGCAACATGTCGCCGGAATTCGGCTCGACCTGCGCGATCTTCCCGATCGACGCGGAGACGCTGCGCTACATGGAGTTTTCAGGGCGCCCGCAGGGCCAGATCGAGCTCGTCGAGGCCTACGCGAAGGAACAGGGCCTGTGGCACGACGAGGACTCGGAGGAGCCAACCTTTTCCGAGCAGCTGGAGCTCGATCTTTCGACTGTCGTCCCCAGCGTTGCCGGGCCCAAGCGGCCCCAGGACCGCGTGGCGCTGACCGACTCCAAGCAGGGCTTCCGCGAGGCGCTCGCGGGCTACGTACCCGAGGACGACGATGAGAACGGCGCGATCGCGGACAGCTTTCCGGCCTCGGATCCCGTCTCCACCCACAGGCCCGACCCGCCGGAGCCACCCGCCCGCCAGGGTGGTGCGCGGGTGGCGGAGCGCGGCCGCACGTCCGTCGAGGTGACCCTGGCCGACGGCACGGACACCGAGCTCGATCACGGCCACGTGGTGATTGCTGCCATCACCAGCTGCACCAACACATCAAACCCCTCGGTGATGCTCGGAGCCGGCTTGCTGGCCCGCAACGCGGTGGAGCGCGGGCTCAAAGTGAGGCCCTGGGTCAAGACTTCGCTTGCGCCGGGTTCGAAGGTGGTGACCGAGTACCTCGAGCGGGCCGGATTGACCGAGTACCTCGACCAGCTCGGCTTCAACCTGGTCGGCTACGGCTGCACTACCTGCATCGGCAACTCGGGGCCGCTCCCAGACGAGGTCTCAGAGGCGGTGGGCGAGCACGATCTGACCGTAGTGAGCGTGCTTTCGGGCAACCGCAACTTCGAGGGGCGCATCAATCCCGACGTTAAGATGAACTACCTGGCCTCTCCCCCGCTGTGCGTCGCCTACGCGCTCGCGGGCACGATGGACATCGACCTCTACGAAGAGCCGCTGGGCTCAGACGCCGGGGGCCAGCCCGTCTATCTGAAGGACATCTGGCCGAGCGCAGCCGAGGTCGCAGAGACGATCGAAGAGGCCGTCCAGTCGGACATGTTCCGCAAGAGCTACGAGGAAGTCTTCGACGGCGACGAGCGCTGGAACTCGCTCGAGGTGCCGAGCGGCGAACTGTTCGCCTGGGACGAGGAGTCGACCTACGTGCGCCGACCGCCCTTCTTCGAGGAGCTGCCGCGCGAGCCCGAACCGATCCGCGATGTCGAGGGCGCGCGCGTGCTGGCGATGCTGGGAGACAGCGTCACCACGGACCACATCTCGCCCGCGGGCTCGATCAAACGCGACGGCCCGGCCGGGAAGTATCTGATCGAGCACGACGTGAAGCCAAAGGAGTTCAACTCCTACGGCTCGCGCCGCGGCAACCACGAGGTGATGATGCGGGGCACATTCGCCAACATCCGTTTACGGAACCTGCTCGCGCCGGACACCGAGGGCGGTGTGACCCTGTATCTCGGCGGCGATGGCGAGGAGCAGATGACGATTTACGACGCTGCCCTGCGCTATCTGGATGAGGGCGTGCCGCTGATCGTGCTCGCGGGCAAGGAATACGGCTCAGGGTCGAGCCGCGACTGGGCCGCGAAAGGAACTGCGTTGCTTGGGGTGCGGGCGGTCATCGCGGAGAGCTTCGAGCGCATCCACCGCTCGAACCTGATCGGCATGGGCGTCCTGCCGCTCCAATTCAGGGACGGCGAGTCAGCCTCCTCATTGGATTTGAGCGGGCGAGAGACCTTCAATATTCATGGCCTCGCCGATGCCGATACCGTTCCTCGCGAGCTGACGGTTGAGGCGGACGGAAAGCGCTTCGAGGTCACCGCGCGAATCGACACGCCCAAGGAGCAGCGCTACTTCCGCCACGGCGGCATCCTGCAGTTTGTGCTGCGGCAGCTGCTCGATGGTTAGGGTTCGTCCGCCGGCGCGCCGGTTAAGGACATGGATACGGTCGAGCAACTGAAGAGCCTCCTCACGGCCCCTGGCCCGTCCGGGCAAGAGACCGAGGCTGCGCGCGTGTGGCGCGAATACTGCGAGAGCTTCGCCGGCGAAGTGGCCGCGGATCACCTGGGGACATCCCACGCCCGCGTGCACGGCACTCGGGGCGGGCCCTCGCTGGCGATCGTCGGGCACATCGACGAGATCGGGGTGCATGTCACCCACATCGACGACCAGGGCTACCTGCGCTTCGGCGGCGTTGGGGGCTGGGACCCGGCGGTGCTGATCGGCCAGCGGGTGCGCCTACAGACACGGGAGGGCCCCCGCGTGGGTGTGATCGGACGCAAACCGATCCACCTGCTCAAGGACGATGATCGCAAGAAGATGCCCGAGCTGAAGGCGCTGCACATCGACATCGGCGCCGCCAACGGCGAGGAGGCGCGCGGTCTGGTGAGGATCGGGGACGTGGGTGTGATCGACTCCGACCCAATCGAGATGCCGAACGGGCGCCTGACTGCGCGGGCGCTCGACAACCGCGTGGGCTGCCACGTCGCGGCCGAAGCCGCCCGCCTGGTGGCCGAAGCAGGCGGGGCTCCCGGCGACGTCATCGCAGTGGCGGCGGTGCAGGAGGAGACCGGTTTTGGCGGCTCGCGCACGAGCGCCTACGGCCTCGCCCCCGACCTGGCGATCGCGGTGGACGTGACGTTTGCCACCGACCAGCCCGGAATCGAGCTCGGCGAGATGTCCAAGCACGAGCTCGGTGAAGGACCGGTGATCGCCCGCGGCACGCTGCTCCATCCGCTCATCTTCGAACTGCTGTACGAGGTCGCCGAGGCGGAGGGCATTCCCTTCACGGTCGAGTCGCTGGGGCGGCGAACCGGTACCGACGCCGATGCGATCAACGTCTCGCGCGCGGGGGTACCCACGGGCCTCGTGTCGGTGCCGCTGCGCTACATGCACAGCCCCGTAGAGATGGTCGCGCTTGCGGATATCGACAGCACGGCGCGCCTGATCGCGCGCTTCGCCCAGCGGCTCGAGCCGGGCATGTCGTTCGCACGTTGAGCGCTGCTTCCTCGGCATCTGAGCTTTTCGCCGCCGAGATGCTAGGAGGCGATGATCAGCTCCGAGGCGTCGGGTACTGCGTGCGCATCATCAAGTCCCAGAGCTGGTCGGGCATGAAGCGGCGCTGGTTGATCATGAGGTGCGCGCTGAGGGTCACCGGATAGCGCGGCTTGGGGTGCTCGGACTTGATCGCGTTAGCGATGGTGCCCGCCACTGACTCGGGTCCGCCCCCGAGCAGCCGGAGTGGTCCCCGGTAGGCGGCCTCGGTCAAGCTCGCCACCCTGCGGTTGAAGTTGGCGTAGGGATCCGACTGAGCGGCCTGATCGACGGAGGCCGCCGCGGTGCCTGCGAATTCGGTCGTGATCAGCCCCGGCTCGATCAGGATCACGTGGACCCCGAAGCCACGCACCTCGAAGCGCAACGCGTCCGAGATCGCCTCGATCGCGTATTTGGACGCGTGGTAAAGGCCGCCTCCGGGGAAGGTCAGCTTCCCCCCCATCGAGCCCAAGTTGACGATCTTGCCCCAATGCTGGGCGCGCATTTTCGGCAATACCAGCTGGCTCATCCGCAGGAGCCCGAACACGTTGGTCTCGAACTGACGGCGCACGGCCTCGAGGGGCACGGTCTCGACCGCCCCCGACTGACTGTAGCCGGCGTTGTTGATGAGCACGCCGACGGCGCCCTCCCGTTCTGAGACGTGTTCGACGGCGCGCTGCATGGAGGTTTCGTCGAGGACGTCGAGCGCGAGCGTTTCGCAGCCGCGGTCCTCAAGATCCGCGATGGTCTCCGGGCGGCGGGCGGTGGCGTAAACCTTCCAACCCTCGGCGGCCAGTTGCTGCGCGGTCGCGCGCCCGATACCGGACGAGCACCCGGTTATCAGAACCGCTCTCGAGGGGCCACCCCCCATAGGGTGCTTTGCGGGCTCGGCCACGGCGGGAACCCTAGCGGCCCGCAGCGGGCCCTAAGTGCCGAGCACGATCGAGGCGTGTGTCTCGCTGTCGCCGACGATCCAGCGCTGGGGGCCGTCGTGAAGTACCGTCTTCTCCCCCGGCTGAGCGGGGTTGCGAAACTCGATCTCAACGTCTAGGCGCTCGGGCTCGCCGCCACCGTCGGCGAGCAGTTCCTCCTCGAGGGGCTGTAGATAGGCGGAGTTATTGACGTGGCCCGCGAGGTCGCAGTCGATGTGGCGAAAGCGCCACGACCGCTGGTCGGCTACCTCGTGCGGTCGGGGATGGCGCAGGCGGGCCGTGACGCGGCGGCCCGAGGCGGCCTCGGCGAACGTGTCGATTTCCACTGGCAACAGCGGCGTGGGTCGCTCTCCCGCCGGGTCGAGATGAACCCATAGCGTGACCGCTTCGACACTTGACTCAGCCGCGTCCTGGGGCGCGATCGTCACGCGGCGCTCGGCCCACATGCGGCCCAGGCCGCTGCAGAAGGTCTCGAGCTCGAAACGTTCGCCGAAGCGCGGGAAGCGGCGCACACTGATCCGCATCCTGCGGATCACCCACACGGCCAGGTGCGCCAGACCGGCGTCCTCCATGTCCGCGTAGGAGACGTCCTGGATCCAGCGCGCCAACGCATCGAGGCGGGTGCGGCCGGAGGGCGCGACGTCGGCGAGACCGGCGCGCATCGTCGCGCGGTACATGCGCCCCCGCGCGGGCGGCGGCACGATCTCTGAGAGCTGCTCCACTGACACTGCCTTCAAGTATGTACCGTCATGGGCGGTGGCCTACTCCTACGTGACCGTCAGGCACGACGGCGTCGATGACGCCGTCGCGGTCGAGGAGCCGCTCGAGATCCGCGTCGACGGCGAGGCGCTGGCGGTAACAATGCGCACGCCCGGCCACGACGAGGAGCTGGCGCTCGGCTTTCTGCTCGGAGAGGGCCTGATCGACGCGCCGCGTCACGCGGGACCGAGCGAGGACTTTGCTGCGAACGTGGTCGAGGTCTCCGGGCCCCTGCTGCGGGAGACGAGCGCGCGCCGCTTCTACACCACCTCGTCCTGCGGGGTGTGCGGCAAGGGCGCGCTCGAGGAGGTCGCGGTGCTGAGCGAACCGCTGGACGAGGGTCCGGTGATCCCGCGCTCATTGCTCGCCGCGCTGCCGCAGCGCCTGCGGCAGCCGACGTTCGCCAAGACCGGCGGCCTGCACGCCAGCGGTCTGTTCGACCCGCAGGGGCAGCTTCTCTATGCGCACGAGGACGTGGGGCGCCACAACGCAATGGATAAGGTGATCGGGCGGGCGCTGCTGGACGGCCTGGTTCCTCTGTCCTCGTGGCTGCTGTGCGTGAGCGGACGGCTGTCGTTCGAGCTGACGCAGAAGGCGGCGGTGGCGGGCGCGCCGATCCTGGTGGGCGTAAGCGCCCCGAGCTCGCTGGCGATCGCGCTGGCGGATGATCGCGGGCTCACGCTGTGCGGGTTTGCGCGCGGCACAAGCGTCAACGTGTACACGCATCCGGCTCGGGTGCAGTAGGGGGCGCCCAGAAGAGCTCGCCGCTACCCCGCGACCAGTTCCGCCAGGCGCTCAAGCTCCTCCTCGTCCGACCACGCGCCCACCGAAGCCCGGAGTACGCCTTCGTAGATCGGCACGCTGCGTACTATCACGCCCTCGCCCGCCAGCCGCTGAACCTCCTTGTCTGCGTCGCGTCCCTCGAGACGAAACGACACGAGGGTCGACTGACCGCGGGGCAGGACCGCGATTCCCCGTTCGCTCAATCGCTCCACGAGCCGCGCCGCGAGCCCCGCGGCGCGCTCGTAGACCCAGTCCCAACCTGCCTCTCGCAGGACCTCCAAAGATGCCAGCGCAAAGACGCTGCGCAGTGCGGCGGGGAAGCCAAGATCGAAGCGTGTGGCGCCGGAAGCAGGCTCGAACTCGAGGGGCCTGTGCGCGTCGGCGAGCGAGGCATACGAAGGCCACGGAATCTCTAGCTCCTCGACGCGCTCGGGCGCGACATACAGACAACCAGAGCCCTCGGGCCCGCACAGCCACTTCTGCCCCGAGCAGGCGTAGAAGTCGCATCCAGGTTCATGGATTGGGGATGGCACCGCGCCAAGCGCCTGGGCCGCATCGAGCAGCACGGGCTTGTCCGAGGCGGCGAGGGCGGCCAGATCGACCACTTGCCCCGATGCCCAGGAGACATAAGAGCAGGCCACAAGACGCGTATCGGGCCGGATCTCGGCGGCGATCTGGGCGAAGGGAACGACTCGTATCTGCACGCCGCGGGTGCGCCTGGCGCGGGCGAGCGGCGCCAGCAGGCCGGGGTGCTCCTCGTCGGATGTGAGGATCTCCTCGCCCGCTCGCAGGTCGAGACCGGAGAGGACTGTGTTGACGCCGTCGGTCGTCGAGCCGGTGAGCGCGACCTCGTCCGAGTCGCAGCCGAGGACCTCGGCGTAGGACGCACGCAACCTGGAGGCGAGGTTCAACGTGGTTTCGAAGTAGGGGCGGCCACAGCGACCCTGATCGCGCTGAAGGCGTAGCTGCTGGTCCGCGGCCTCGGTCGCGCGGGCGGGGACCGGGCCCACGGTACCCGCGTTCAGGTAGGCGAGCCGCTCGAGCACGGGGAACTGTTCGCGGAAGATCGCGGGTTCCATCTACAGGCCCGCCTTCCGGCATTCACTTCTGACCGCGGCGCCGGCCGCGCCCGTGAAGCCGCCGGGCTCTCCCACCGATGAGCACAGGTGGCGCGCCGCCGCGCCGCAGCGGTAGAGCTGCGAGCCGCCGGTCGAATAGCTGATCGAAACTGCCACGCACCCGTGGCCGGAGACGCGCCCCCCTACGCTGAGCGCGACCACGATCAGCACAGCGAGCGCAGCCGCCGCCCCAATTCCGGCGGTGAAGATGCCCCGCTCGCGAAAGCGCGGCTGAAATCTGGTCCTGGTCACGTCTCGGCGGATGCTAATCCCGAGCGGAGATGGGGAGGCCGGCGGAGGATCCGGTGGATTCGTGATCCGAGCGAGAAGAGAGGCGCCACAAAGGGCGCGACTGATCGCAATTCGAGCGATGAGAAGGCGCCTGACGGAGAAAGTTTAGTTATGCCAAAATCTCTGTTATGGCAATATCTGATTCTGTTTCTGCCTCGGTCCAGGATTACGCCAAGGCGGTCTACGCGCTCGAGGTCCGCGCCGGCGCCGCCGTCTCCACCAACGATCTGGCGACGCGACTCGGGGTCACCCCGGGTTCGGTGTCCGCCATGGTGCGCAAGCTGGCGGAGTTCGGCATCGTCGAACACGAGCCGTATAGGGGCGTCCGCCTCACCGCTCGAGGGCGGCGCGTGGCACTTGAAGTCCTGCGCCACCATCGCCTGGTCGAGCTCTTCCTGGCGGAGGAGCTCGGCATGTCGTGGGATCGCGTCCACGAGGAGGCGGAGGTCCTCGAGCACGTGCTCTCCGATGACCTCGAGCGGCTGATCGCGGCCCGGCTCGGCGATCCGCGGGTAGACCCGCACGGCGACCCCATTCCAACGGCCCAGTTCGAGATTGACGAGCGCCAGACGGCGAGCCTCGACGAGCTGCCGGCCGGAGCCGTGGGGCGATTCGTGCGGGTCTCGGACTCCGACCCGGAGATGCTGCGCTATCTGTCTCAACAGGGAATCGAGCTCGGCAACCGCGTCGAGGTAGCCGGCCGCCAGCCCTTCGGCGGACCCGTGTTCATGCGTGTACGAGGTCGCGATCTGCCGCTGGGGGGCCAGTTGGCGCGGGCGATGCGGATCGAGGTGACGAAGCTTCCCCGATGACGGCCTGCGTCACAGAAAAGGAGCTGTGCCGGTGAGCTTCGGTCGTCGCCGAACCGCGCCGGCGGTCGAGGGCGCCGCTGCCGAGGGCGCGTCTGTCGCCGTACCGGAGCCCGGCGAGAACGTCCCCAGCGCGCTCGAGCAGCTGCTGGCCAAGGGCCGCCTGCGGGCGACGCTGGCGATGTTGGGGCCGGCATTTGTGGCCTCGATCGCCTATGTCGACCCCGGGAACTTCGCCACCAACGTGCAGGCCGGCGCCAAGTACGGCTACATGCTGCTGTGGGTGGTACTGCTGGCGAACCTGCTGGCAATGCTGATCCAGTACCTCTCGGCCAAGCTCGGCATCGTCACGGGCCGCAACCTGCCGGAGAACATCCGCACACGCTTTCCCCGGGCGGTCACCTGGGGCATGTGGGTACAGGCCGAGATCATGGCGATGTCCACCGACATCGCCGAGTTCCTGGGCGCGGCGTTGGGACTGAATCTCCTCTTCGGAGTGCCCCTGCTGGCGGCGGGGTTCATCACGGGCGCGATCGCGTTCGCCATTCTGGAGTTGCAGACCCGGGGCTTCCGCCGTTTCGAGCTCGCAATCACCGGCTTGCTCGGGATCATCCTGCTCGGATTCCTGTACGAGACCCTGCGCATCGGTCCCTCCGCGAGCGCCTCGCTGCACGGCCTGATCCCCGGCCTCAGCGGCTCGGGCTCGGTGTACCTGGCGGTCGGGATCATCGGCGCCACCGTCATGCCGCACGTGATCTATCTGCACTCGGCGCTCACGCAGGACCGGATGCCGATCCGGGGGGACGGCGAGCGCGCCCGCGTGCTGCGCTTCGAGCGACTGGACGTGGTCATTGCCCTGGGGCTCGCCGGCCTCGTCAACATCGCGATGCTCGCGGTCGCCGCCAAACTCTTCCACACACCCGCCCTGGCAGGGCTCTCGACGATCCAGCAGGCACACCACGAGTTGGGTCGGCTGGTGGGCGGCACCGCCGCGCTCGCGTTCGCCGTCGCGCTGCTCTCCTCGGGCGCCTCGTCCTCGAGCGTGGGGACCTACGCCGGCCAGGTGGTGATGGCCGGATTCGTCAACCTGCGCATCCCGCTGATGCTGCGACGAGCACTCACCATGATTCCAGCGATCGTGGTGCTCGCAATTGGCGTAAACCCGACCGATGCGCTCGTGCTGAGTCAGGTCGTGCTTTCATTCGGCATCCCGCTCGCGTTGATTCCGCTCGTGATGCTCACCTGTCGGCGCGACGTGATGGGCGTCCACGTGAACGGGCAGTTGACCACCATCTTGGCGTGGGGCTGTGCAGCGTTGATCACCGGTTTGAACGTCTTCCTGATCGTCCTGCAGTTCGGCGGTTGACGGCCGCCGGGGGTCGGCTGAGGTCGTTTGCTGACGGGTCGCACGCGGGTAGCGGTCCAGGAGAACGACAAAGGAGGATCAGACATGGCTTCAGAGCTTCAAGGCAAGCGCGTGGCGTTCCTGTTCACGGAAGGCGTCGAGCAGGTCGAGTTGACCGAGCCGATCAAGGCGGTCCGGGAGGCCGGCGGGGAGACCGAGACGGTTTCGGTTGAGTCCGGCAGCGTGCAGATGTTCAACCACCTTGACAAAGGCGACACGATCGAGGCCGACAAGGCCGCTTCTGAGGTTTCGAGCTCGGACTACGACGCACTCGTTCTACCCGGGGGAGTTGCCAATCCCGACCAGCTCCGGACGGACGAGCACGCGGTCAAGTTCGTGCGCGGGTTCTTCGAGGAAGGCAAGCCCGTGGGTGTGATCTGCCATGGGCCTTGGACGCTCGTTGAGGCAGACGTCGTGCGTGGGCGCACACTTACTTCCTGGCCGAGCGTGCAGACCGACCTCCGCAACGCGGGCGCCGCCTGGGTGGACGAGGAAGTGCACGTCGACGGCGACCTGATCTCGTCGCGTAAGCCCGACGACCTGCCCGCCTTCTGCGGGAAGATCATCGAGGTCTTCGCGCGGGCGACCGCTGCTGCGAGGGCAGGTTAGGGAGCCCTTCTTGGAGCGGGTGAGTTCGTTCTAACGGGGAACGCCCGCGCGTAAGGGCGAACTTGCAGGGTATTCGTCGCGTGCCCGATGCTGCGGGGGTATGCATGCTGACCATCCGGTCCCACACGCTCAAAACCTATGGTATGAATGAACGCAGCGTGCCTTGCCGCGCTCCCGACCGCCCCCGAGAGGAGCCAGCATGCAGCAAACCGTCCACAATGCCCAGGCCATACCCACGCCGGTCCGTTCGGCGGGGGAAGACGAGTGCACGGAGCTTTTCCATCGCTGGTGCCATCATCGTGACCGGCGAGCGCGCGACGAGCTGGTGCAGCGGTTCTTGCCGCTAGCGCGCAAGCTCGCGCACCGCTACCGGGGCGCACACGAGCCGATCGAGGACCTCTTCCAGGTCGCGAGCCTCGGTCTTGTCAAGGCGGTGGACCGCTTCGACATGAGCCGCGGTACCGCCTTCTCCTCGTTTGCGGTGCCCACCATCCTCGGTGAGTTGAAGCGTTACTTCCGGGACTGTGGCTGGTCCGTACACGTCCCGCGCGGGGCGCAGGAGCAGGCGCTCAAGGTCGAGGAAGCGCAGCAGACGCTGACCACCAAGCGGGGACGGCCCCCGACCGTGCCGGAGCTCGCTCAATACCTCGAGCTGAGCGTCCAGGATGTGCTTGAGGCCCTGGAGACCGCAGGCGCCCACCATGCGGCCTCGCTCGATGCGCCGCACACCGACGAGGAGGGTGGCACCGGCACCCTCGGCAGCCTCTTCGGCTCCGAGGACGAGCGCTACAGCCTGGTTGAGGACGGGCTGACAATCACCGCGGCCGCCCGTCAGCTGCCGCTGCACGAACGGCGCGTGCTGCAGCTGCGCTTCCTTGAGGACCTTACCCAGACGCAGATCGCCGAGCGCATCGGCGTCTCGCAGATGCAGGTCTCGCGGATCCTCCGTCGGGCAGTGGGACGCCTGAACGAGTTCGCCGATCCCGATGGCGCTCCCGCCGAGCGTCGCGCCCGACGCGGCTAGCTTTCACTCCGACCCGGCCTAGCGGCGGCGCAGCACCAACGCCGCGAGATCGTCGCGTACGCTGACGTCGCCGAGCGCGCGGTCAAGCGCGTCGACCACCTCGGCGGGCCGTCGACCCGCTTGTGCGGACAGCAACATCCTCAAGCGATCGCGACCGAGGCTCTTGCGGCCGCCGAGGGCCTCGGTGATGCCATCCGTGTAGCACAGCACGAGCTCCCCGGTGTCGACGGGAAACGCGCGCTCGCGCCATTCACCGTCGGGGAAGGCGCCCAGCATCGGTCCCCGGCACCGCAGTTCGCGGGTCTCGCCACCGATGTTGGCGACGAGCGGAGGCGGATGCCCCGCCGAGGCGAGAGTCAGGTCTGACGCGCCGAGGCGGGCGCAGAGCATGGTCGCGGTCACGTCGCTCGGATAGCTGTTCAGCGCCTCATCTAGCTGCTTCAGCACGGCGGCCGGGCACGGCCGCTGCTGGGCGGCGAGACGAGTGCCGTGTCGCATGAGTCCGCCAACCGTTGCGGCGAGCATGCCCTTGCCCTCGATATCGCCGATGACCGCGAACCAGGAGGGGCCCACGGCGAGTATGTCGAGGAAGTCGCCCCCGAGCTCGATCCGCAGTTCTGAGACGATCGGCTTGTAAAGCGTGGCCACCTCCCACCCGGGAACTTCGGGCAGCGCGGGCGGCAGAAAGCTGCTCGCCAGGGTCTCGGCAATCTCGGAGACCTGCTGGTGCAGGCGCGAGTGCTCGAGCGCGATCGCGGCCCGTCGGCCCAGCTGCTCCGCGAGCTCGAGGTCCGCGGCGGTGAGTCGCCGGCGCGAGTCGGCCGTGGCGATGACGATCGCGCCGAGGATGCGGTCGGGAGCGCGCAGCGGCGCCATCACCGCCGAGCGTAGATTCATCTCACGCAGCAGCCGCAGCTGTTCCGCCGTTCGCGCTCGTCTCGCGAGGTGCTCGCCCGACACATTTTCAAGCAGAACCGAGCGGCCCGTACGGATCACGCGCCCGAGCTCCGAGGAGGGATCGAGCGGATCCCCCGTCATCCGGCGTATGCCCTCGGCGAGCGCCTCGCCGGCGGGACTTCGGTGGGCGGTGATTACCCGTCGCAGATTGAGCGCCTGGTCGGTCAGATAGACCACGCACCAGTCAGCCAACGGGATCGGCATCTGGGCGAGGTTCACAAGCCGCTGCTCGAAGTCGAGCGACTCGATCAGCGCGCGGCCGGATTCGGCCAATACGCGCGTACGCATCTCGGCCTCCTTGACGGCCGTGATGTCCTCGAGCAACAGCAACAGCGCGTCCTCGCCGGTGACGCCATCTGAGAGCGGCTGGCAGCAAGCGTCCCACCAGCGCAGCTCGCCGCTGTGGCGGTTCACCGCCCTGAGCGGAGCCGAGTCCGCGGCAGCCGTCAGCAGATGAGAGGACGGGAGCTCGTCTGTGGCATCCTCGTCGCTGAGCAGCCATGGTGCCAGCAGCGACTTGATGCTTTTGCCCGCGAGCGAGCGCTCCTCTCCGGCGCCGAACAATTCGCACGCCGCGCGGTTGGCGAAATTGACCGTGCCATTCGGGGCGAGGATGACCACGCACTCGACCAGTGCGTCAAGCACGTCCACGAGGCCGGGACGCCCCTCTTGCCAGGCAGCCTCGATCGAGGAGATCTGCGCCAAGAAGTCGAGCCTAGCCCCGCCGTGGTCCCTCGCGCGGAGGATGTTGTTATCCAACGCGGGCCCGCCATGTCAGTGGAGTTACGTGGGCGCGCGGACGGCCTGCTCACGCTGCGCGACGGACTCCTCGGCGCGTTCCTGATCCTCCTCGATCAGATCAGCTGCGCGCAGCTCCCGGCATACGCGTCTGACGACGAAAAAGAGGATCAGGGGCACGACCCATATCGCGACCCGGAAGAAGAAAAGCTGGAAGTTGTAGGTGAGGCCCCACAACACAAAGATGCGGTCGGCGGCGCCGAAGATGAAGATCAGGAAGACCCAGCTGAGGAAGGCTACGCCGAAGGCCGTACGATTGGGCGCCTCGCGGGGGCGGTCGGCAATGTTGTGCACGCGGCGGTCGCCGGTCAGGCGCTTCTCCACCCAGGGAAAGCTGCCCAGGACCAGCACGACGACGAGCGGGAAGGCCACCCCGCCCCAGAAGGGGTTGGGGACCAGCGTGAAATGGCTGACGGTCACGTCGAAGCTCGGCATCAGGCGCAGGGCCCCGATCAGCCAGCCGAGGTACCAGTCGGGCTGGGCTCCGTTAGTCGCAAGCCAGGGTTCGAACGGCCCCCACTGCCAGATCGGGTTGATCTGGATCAGGCCGCCGAGCAGGAACAAGACGGCCGCGGTGAAGAGCAGCAGCGCGATCGAGCGCGGGGTCTGGGCGGGGAACGTGGGCAGGCCGATGATCCGGCGCTGGGTGTGACGCCTGCTCTCCTTGAACTGCGTGTGATGACGCGCGGCGACCAGGAATAGGTGGGCTCCGATCAGGACAGCCAGCAGCGCTGGGACGAGCAGCACGTGGGTGATGTACATACGCGACCACAATTCCGGCTTGCCCGGAAACGGAGCGCCAAAGATGGCAAGCGTCATCGGTCCGCCGATGATCGGGATCGAGAGTCCCACGCCGTAGCCGATCGCGAGTCCCATCCCAGAGAGCAGGTCGTCGACCAGCGAGTAGCCGAGGAAGCCCTCCAGGAGCGAGGTGAAGAGGAGGATCAGCCCGATCATCCAGGTCAGCTCACGGGGCCTGCGGAACGCGCCGGTGAAGAACACGCGCATGAGGTGAATCGCCATCGCCGCGACGAACACGTCGGCCGCCCAGTGGTGGGTCTGACGAATCAGCAGGCCGGCCTTGACCGAGAAGGAGATATTGACCACCGACTTGTAGGCGTTGCTCATCGTCTGGCCGTCCAGCGGCTTGTACGGGCCGTGGTAGATCGTGTGGGCCGTACTGGGGTCGAAGAAGAGCGCCAGGTAGATGCCCGTGGCGATCAGGACGATGAACGAGTAGAGGACGACCTCGCCGAGCAGGAACGACCAGTGGTCGGGGAACAGGTAGCGCATGGTCTTCTTGATCAGCGGCGCCGACGAGGTGCGCTCGTCGATGAAGCGAACCGGATCGCGGATCGGGTCCATCAGACGGACCCCCGCCTCTCCAGCACCACGTCCACTCAGCTGACCCCGAACGTAGGCCTCGAGCGCACGTTCCACCACCCCGGACCCACCCGCGCGGAGAAGTTGCCAGCGGCGCGGAGATTGCCGCTCGCGTCGATCTCGAGCGGCAGCTGGGGCAAGGGCCGCCCGGCGGGGCCGTAGGTCACCGTGCCGCCCGTGTAGGGGTCGAAGGTCGAGTAGTGGCAGGGGCACACCAGCGCCGGATTCGGCTCGACCGGCGTAAACGTGGGCTTGCGGTAGAGCGCTACGGCGCAGCCCGCATGCGTGCAGATCTTGGAGAACGCAAGGATCCCGCCAGGGGCCCAGCCCGCGCGGCCCGGGGGCAGGTGCAGCTTCGTGGGATTGACGCGCACGATCACCAGATTGGAGGCGATGTCCTCCTTGGCCACACCCTCGGCAAAGCCCGAGTAGAAGGTGTAATGGCGAATCTCGGCGGCCTTGATGGGCCTGCCGCTTTCGTCGACCACTCGAGTCCCCTTCCGCCACGGCGTGCGGTCGAGCGCACCCGTGTCCCAGATCGGACCGAGCGATATCGCGGGGGCGAGCGCTGCCACGCCAAGCGCCCCGGCCGCCGCGGCGCCGGCCGAGATCAAGAGCCGCTTGCGCGTGATGCGACTGCCGCTCTCGTGGATGATCTGGACGATCTCCTCCTGCTCGGTGGGGTTCTCGCCGGGATACTCGTCCTCGAGCTCTTCCGTCACCACGAGGCGCTTGCCGATGATCAGGAAGGCGGTGCCAAGGCTCAGGAGCGCGCCTCCCAAGCACACTCCAAGCAGTGTGTTGGGCATGATCGGCGCGGCGAACCATCCATAGATGAAGAGAAAGCCGGCCACGAAGACGATCGTCAGCAGGAAACACAACAGCACGAGGTTCTCCGCCCCGCGCTCCGGCGGACCCGCGGGCACGATCCGATCCTCGTCGGACTCAGCCCGCGCACGGCGATGGCGGGAGCGGGCCATCGAGAGCAGTGCGATCAGCCAGCGCAGCGGTCTCATGCCTGCTTGAACCTCCTTCGTCGGGACGAGAGCATCATGAGCGCTTGAACCTCCTGCCGATCACGGCGCAGGAGATCAGCAGCAGCGGGACCGCGATCCACCACGCCACGAGCCCCTCCGGGATCGGCCCGATGTTGCCGATGCCCCAGCCGCCGTGGTTGTTGGGGCGATTGGTCCACTGCACATACCTGATGATCGAGTTGAGCTGTGCGTTGGAGATCTGCCTCTCAGAGAAGCGCGGCATCAGGTAGGGACCGATGCGGACCGCTTCGGCAATCTCGCGAGAGCTGAGGGTCTGGAGCGGCGGCACCTCCGCGCCCGTCACGAAGCCCCCGCGAGCCAGCTGCTGATGGCAACCGGCGCAGTGTTGGGTGAACAGCTGCATTCCGGTCGAGAGGTCGCCCCTCGCTTGATCCGGGTGAGGGATGCGTGGTCCCTTGCCGAGCGAGGCCACGTACATGACGAGCGACTCGATCTCCTTGTTCGAGAACAGCACCCGCTCGCGTAACGGGCCCGGCTGAGAATGGATGTTGCTGAGCGGCATGAACCCCATGCGCAGATAGAAGTCGGGCGCGGCCGCACCCACGCCGCGTAGCGAGGGACCCTCCCCCAGGATGTGGCCGGCGCCGAGGCGACCCCTGGTAATGCCCGAGCCAGCAATGCCGTGGCAGCTGGAGCAATTGCCCGCAAACAGCTCGGCCCCGAGCTTGAGCGTGGGCCTGGGCGTCTCATATGTGGGCCGGACGATGCCGGACTGCGGCTGTGCGGCGGCAATCGCGGCGCTGCCGAGAACCATCAGGATCACGCCGGCGAGGACCCACCTCAACCTGGGCCCAGTGAAAGAGATCGGCCGGGACGGAAGGTGGGGATGCCGCGTGGTCATGACTGCTGGCACAAGTGGAGAATGGGGCCGCCGACGCCGCTGAGGACGATGATCGCGAGCACAAGGAGGTTCACGGTGAGACCGGTCATCGACAGGAATTGCAGACGTCCTGCCGGTGGTGGGGCACCGTCGCCGCGCCGTTCCATGCCCGAGACGTCGCCGATGCGGAAGGTGCGCATGAAGATCCACAAGGAGACGGCAATGGCGGCGAGCGTGACGAGTGCGGCAGCCGCAGCGGCGGCGATCTGCCAGGTGCTCAACGGCAAGCCCAAGCTTGTCCCGGTGGGAAAGCAATGCGCCAAGCCGAAGCCCTGACCAACGACGTGTTGCAGCGCCCAGGCAAGAGCGCCGCCCATGACGCCGAACCAGACGAGCGCGGTGGGTGGATCGAAGCCCGCCTTCACCTTGGCGCCCGGTGCGAGCGCGTCGATCGAGCTCGGTTCTAGCGTGCCCGGCCGGCCGGCGCCCGGCAGTGTGGGCACACCCTCCTCAGTGGGCTGGCTAGGCGTCGAACCGGGGCTCACGAGCGATGCAGGATCGAGGTCTCAAAGCGATGGCGAGAGCTGGGTCAGGAGCACGCAAACCGCCAGGGCGTTGACCACGTACCAGTAGAGAGCCAGGTTCCGCGTGGCCGTCAACCAGTAGTTCGTCAGACCCTTCCGGGCGACGAACCACAGCACGGCCAGGTCGAGCAGGCACCCGAGCAGGACGTGGGCATGGTGAGTCCCGAGCAGCGTGTAGTAGATCGAGCCGTAGGCAGTCGCCCTCGGACTGAAGTGACTCAGATCAGTGGCCATCAGCGCGACCTGGACCCCAAAGTAGGCGGCCTGGACGATCAACGCCACCGTCACGGCAAGGAGCACGTCGCGACGCGAACCCGCGCGGGCTCCACGAGCGGCGAACCACATCGGCACGCAGGTGGCGACCAGCACGCCCGTGGCGATCGCGGGGTCCGTGATCTTCTCGGGAGCGATCCCGCGCGGAGGCCAGTGGTGCACTCCGAACTCGAGGTAGAAATAGGTGGCGATCATCGTGCCGAAGATCGTCACCTCGCTGCAGAGGAAGAGCACCATCCCCCACCAGCCAACCGGCTGAGAACGCCGGCCTTGGGCGAGGCGCACGCCGCCGGCAGGGGTGTCGCGATCGATGGGCTGGTTCGGAACCGCGCTCATGCCCCGGGGCTCCATGACCCTGTATGGATCGCCGGCGCGCTCATGGGTCGGACCCGTGTCGGTGCCAGCCGATCAATGTAAGCGCGATGACCGCCGCGAAGCCGGCCGCAATGAAGAAGTGCTGGAGCAACAGCATCGCGAACACGCCCGCCAGCGCCATCGCGGTGACCGGTGGCCAGATCGAATGGGGAGGCATCTTGAGCAGCTCGTCGAGCTCCGCGTCTTGAACCGATGATCCAGGCGTGCGATGCCCGAGCGCAAGCACGCCTTCGCCGCGTTCGAGACGCTGGTTGTCGAGCTCTCGGTCCTGCTTGTCCCACATCGCATACGGACTGGTGACGGTGGGGATCACCGGATAGTTGTATGGCGGTGGTGGGGAGGTCGTCGACCACTCGAGCGTGTCGCCCTCCCAGGGGTCGGGGCCGATCTGGGCGCCTTTGAAGTAGCTGATCAGCAGGTTGAGCACGATCGAGACGAGGCCCGCGGCGAGCACGTAGGCGGCCACCGTTTCGAGCGCGTTGAGCGTGGAGAAGCCCAGTCCAGGGGGATAGGTGTAATTGCGCCTGATCATCCCCATCAGCCCGAGGATGTGCATGGGGAAGAACGTCACGAGAGTGCCGATGAAGGTCGTCCAGAAGGAGAACTTGCCCCAACCCTCGTGGTACATCCGCCCCGTGACCTTGGGGAACCAGAAGTACATGCCGCCGAGGATTGGGAAGACCGCGGCGCCGAAGATCACGAAGTGGAAGTGGGCTATGACGAAATAGCTGTCATGCACCTGCTGGTCGAAGGGGATCGCTGCAAGCATCACTCCCGAAAGTCCCCCGATGATGAAGAAGATGATGAAGCCGATGATGAACAGGAGGGGCGTCTTGAAGTCCGGGGTGCCGGTCATGATCGTGGTGATCCAGGCGAACAGCTGGATCGCTGAGGGGATCGTGATGATCAGGCTGGCGGCGGCGAAATAGACGGTCGTGGCGGTCGGATAGCCGACCGTGAACATGTGATGGACCCACACGCCGAAGCCGAGAAAAGCGACCAGGATCTCCGACAACGCGACCAGCGGGAAGAAGATCATCTTGCGGTGCGTGAAGGTGGGGATGATGGCCGTAGCGATCCCGAACGCGGGCAGGATGATGATGTAGACCTCGGGGTGGCCGAAGATCCAGAACAGGTTCTGCCATAAGAGCGGGTTGCCGCCGTGAGTGGAGTTGTAGAACTGGAAGCCGAGCTCACGATCCAGCTCCAGGAACAGTGCGGCCACGCTCAACGAGGGCAGGGCGAACAACAGCGCGAACGAGACCGCCAAGAACGCGTAGCAGAACAAGGGCATGCGGTTGAGCGACATGCCGGGCGCGCGCAGCTTGAAGATCGTGACGATGAAGTTGATGGCGGCCGCCGAGCTGGAGATGCCGTTGAAGATCAAGCCCCAGCCGTAGAAGTCGATGTTGTTTGAGGGGTCGTACGTCTTCGAGGCCAGAGGCACGTAGTCGAACCAGCCGGCGTTAGGCGCGTGCCCCGAAGCGAGCGCGATATAGAAAAAGATTCCCGAGGCCAGAAAGATCCAGTAGGAGACCGCGTTCATCCGCGGAAAGGCCATGTCGCGCGCGCCAATCATCAGCGGCAGCAGGTAATTCCCGAAGGCACCCGTCGTCATCGGGATCACGAACAGGAAGATCATCGTGATCCCGTGCATCGTGAAGACCTCGTCGTAGGCCGCTGGCGAAAGCACATGACCGTGGGGGCCGAACAGCTGTGTGCGGATGAGCAGCGCCTCGATCCCGCCCGCGCCGAAGAAGGCCAGCGCGGTGAAGAAGTACATGATCCCGATGCGCTTGTGGTCAGTGGTGGTGAGCCACCCCACCAGCCCTTTGCGCTCCTCCCAGACGCGGCCGAGCAGGTCGACGTACTGCTGGCCCCGGGGACGGATCACTGTGGCCATCTACTTGAGCTCCTCGAGGTAAGCGACGATGCTGTTCACCTTGCCCCAGGAAAGCCCCAGGTCTGG
This sequence comes from uncultured Solirubrobacterales bacterium, assembly GCA_963808655.1. Lineage (GTDB taxonomy): Bacteria > Actinomycetota > Thermoleophilia > Solirubrobacterales > Solirubrobacteraceae > Palsa-465. The sequence continues at coordinate 112,102 of CAWEGZ010000012.1, read as the reverse complement.
CATGCGGTTGCCGGGTTTGATCGCTTGCGGGTTATGGATCCAGTGCGCGAGCCAGTGCGGTGTGTTGGGGATCGTGGCCGCGGCGAGCGACGAACGGCTGGCCACGTGTGTGAGATCGGGACCCACGGTGCCTTGGGCGGGCGTGCCCGCGATGAAGTGGCAGCTCGCGCACTGATCGGTCATGAAGAGCTGCTCACCGACACGCGCCGCGGCCGTCTTCGGCTGAGCGGCCTTGGCGGACATCTTCGCCATCCAGCTATGGAAGGCCGCGGCCGGTTGCGCGATCACGAACATGCCCATGTTCGCGTGCTGCAGTCCGCAGTACTGCGAGCACTGCCCCCGGTACTTGCCGGGCCGCTCAGCGTAGAGCAGCACGCGGTTGCGCTGCCCGGGGATCATGTCGATCTTGCGGTTGAGCTGGGGGACCCAGAAGCTGTGGATCACGTCGGCGGTCGTGGCGATCACGTTCACGCGCGTGCGCACCGGGATATGGATCTCGTTGGCGGTGACGGGGTGGCCGTTGCCGTAGCGCGCCTCCCACCACCACTGGTGACCGATCACGTGGATCGTCAGCTTGGTGGAGCCCGGTGCGGGGGCGGAAGTCTGCTGCACAAGGTAAACGTCGGAGACGCCGAAGAGGGCGACAAGCACCACCAGCGGAACGCCGATCCCGAACAGGAGCACGAGCACCTGGGCGGCCAGCTCGTGACGGCCGAAGATCGGCATGCCGGGTGTGCGCCGTTTCACGAAGCCGATCACGAGGAAGGCAACGGCCCCCGCGAAGACGATGCTCGCGACTCCCAGCATCCACCACCAAAGCACCGTGATGTCGTGGGCCTGCGGGCTCTGGTTGGAGATAAGCGACTGCCGGCCGCATCCCGAGACGACTACCGCCCCGCCCACAACCATGACGGCGACGGCGAACCTCGTCTTCGAGGTCCGGCGCGGCTGGCGGGGGGGCGGCTTCACCAATACGGCGAACTCCTCGGTGCAGACGACTGGCGGCAGGCACTTTACCCGCATAGCGTCGCCGGAGCGCAGACCGCGGAGCGACGGTCTGAGCACAGACAACGCTTCCCGACCGCAGCGTCTGCGCGCTGCCAAGCGCGAAGTTATGAGCTCTCGCAGGATGGGTAGGGAACGAACGCAAGCGAAGGAAACAAAGAGAAAGCGAAGGGCCAAGCATGAGCCAGACGGTCGGCGACTACCTGCTGGAGCGCCTCGCGACATGGGGCGTGGCCCGCATCTACGGATATCCCGGCGACGGCATCAACGGCATCATGGGCGCCTTCGAGCGGGCGACCGAAGGCCGCCGACCAGTCGAGAACTCCGATGGCGGCGGCCAGGTGCCGGATTTCATCCAGGTGCGTCACGAGGAGATGGCAGCGTTCATGGCCTGCGCTCACGCCAAGTTCACCGGCGAGCTCGGCGTGTGCATGGCGACCTCGGGCCCCGGTGCGGTCCACCTGCTCAACGGGCTCTACGACGCGAAGCTCGACCACCAGCCGGTGCTCGCGATTGTGGGCCAGCAAGCCCGCGCGGGGCTGGGCGGCCACTACCAGCAAGAGATCGACCTCGACGCACTGTTCAAGGACGTGGCAGGTGAATATGTGCAGGTGGCGATGGAGCCCACGCAGGTCCGCCATCTCGTCGACCGCGCCTGCCGCATCGCGCTGGCCGGACATACCGTGACTGCGATCATCATCCCCAACGACGTGCAGGAGGCGGACGCCGTGCCGCAGCCGCCGCACGTACACGGAACGGTGCACTCAGGTCCCGGGTACCGTGCCCCGCGAGTGCTCCCGGCCGACGAAGAGCTGAGCCGCGCGGCCGAGGTGCTCAACGCGGGCGAACGGGTGGCGATGCTGGTCGGGCAGGGGGCGCTCGGCGCACGCAGCCAGGTGGCCGCGGTGGCCGAGGTGCTGGGGGCGGGCGTCGCCAAGGCGCTGCTGGGCAAGGCGGTACTGCCAGACGACCTTCCCTATGTCACCGGCCCAATCGGGCTGCTTGGGTCGAAACCGAGTTGGACGCTGATGCAGCAATGCGACACCCTCCTGATGGTCGGCTCGAGCTTCCCCTACTCCGAGTTCCTGCCCGAAGAGGGTCAGGCGCGTGGCGTTCAGATCGACATCGACGGGCGCATGCTCGGCATCCGCTACCCGATGGAAGTGAACCTCGTCGGCGACTCCGCGGAGACGCTGGCGGCGCTCTTACCGCTGCTCAACCGCAAGGAAGACAGCGGGTGGCGGGAGCAGATCGAGAACGAGGTCAGCGACTGGTGGCGTCTGATGGAGGACCGTGCGCATCTCGAGGCCGACCCGATCAACCCGCAGCTGGTCTTCCACGAGTTGTCGAAGCGCCTGCCCGACGGGGCGATCCTCAGCTCCGACTCCGGGTCCTCGGCCAACTGGTACGCGCGGGACATCAGGCTACGCGATGGCATGATGGGGTCGCTGTCGGGGACGCTCGCGACCATGGGCCCGGGTGTGCCGTACGCAATCGCGGCCAAGTTCGCGCATCCACAACGGCCCGTGCTCGCACTGGTGGGCGACGGGGCGATGCAGATGAACGGCATCAACGAGCTGATCACCATCGCCAAGTACCGCCATCGCTGGTCGGACCAACGGCTGATTGTGTTGGTCCTCAACAACCGCGACCTGAATCAGGTCACCTGGGAGCAGAGGGCGATGTCCGGCGACCCCAAATTCCGCGGGTCGCAGGACCTGCCGGACTTCCCGTATGCGAGCTACGCGGAGATGCTGGGGCTGAAGGGCATCCGCGTCGATCATCCCGAGCAAGTGGCGCCGGCCTGGGACGAGGCGCTCGCGGCCGACCGGCCCGTCGTGTACGAAGCGATCACCGACCCAGAGGTGCCGCCCCTACCGCCGCACATCACGATCGAGCAGGCCAAGGCCCTGAGCTCCGCGCTGCTTGGCGGCGACCCTCATGCGGGCCGCATCATCAAGCAGTCCTTCGTGGAGAAGGCGCAGGAGTTCCTGCCCGGCCGATGAGCAAGCGCAAGTTTGGGCCGGGCCGGCGGAGGCGGCCCGTGAAGCCGCTAGAGCGCTGGTGGTCGAACGTGCGCAGCGGTCGCGCGCAACAGACGCTCGCCGCGGCGACTGCGTTCAGCGCGCTGCCGCTGGGGCTGGAGATCTACTTCGAGCACTTCCGTGGCTCGTTCGGCGACAAGTGGATGTGGACGCCGGTGTGGCTCTCCCCGGCGCTCACAGCGGCGGGAATCGCGGGCGTTCGGTCGCGGCGCGCCGCTCGCACCTGGCTGCCCGCGCTTTCGGCGCTCTACTGCCTGGACGGGGCGATCGGCGTAATCACGCACGTACGCGGCGTGGCACGCAAGCCGGGTGGCTTTTCGGAGCCTCTGTTCAACGTCGTGATGGGTCCACCCCTGCTGGCGCCCGGATCACTCGCGCTCGTAGGCGGAATGGGCTTGGCGGCCGCAGGACTCGAGCGCGAGCGCTGAGCCCAGATGGCGACGGATTTTCGCCAAGCTGGACATCTGCCGAACCAGCGACCGGACCGGCAGCCCGCGCCTCCCGAGCGGCTGCCGCGCCAGCGGGCCGGGGTGACCCCGCAGATGTACGGGCGCTATCCCGATTTCGACGTGCTCGAAGAAATCTCGCACTGGGACGAGGTGACCCGGCGCGAGGTGCTCTCGCGGGTCGAGAGCGTGCCCGATATTCGCTTCTTCTCCGCGGACGAGGCGCGCACGCTCGGGGTCTTCTGCGACGTGGTGCTGGCGCAGGAGCGCGAGCCGCGGGTCCCGGTGCTGAACATGGTGGACGCGAAGCTGTTCGCGGGCAAGCTCGACGGGTACCGCTACGCGGACATGCCGGACGATCGTGAGACGTGGCGGCGAGTCGCGAAGGGGCTCGATGCCGCGGCCCGCCAGCACGGTCTGGAAAAGTTTGCGACCGCGCCGTGGCCGGTGCAGTGCGAGGTGATTCAGGCGTTCTCCGAAGGCGCCCTTCACGGCGAGGTATGGGACGAGCTGCCGGCCAAGCGAGCCTGGTCAGTGCTGATGCGCATGGTGCTGAGCGCCTTCTACTCCCATCCCTGGGCCTGGAACGAGATCGGCTTCGGCGGTCCCGCGTACCCGCGCGGTTTCGCTCGCTTCGGCCCCGGTCAGCGCGAGAGCTGGGAGGATCAGGCCGCCACCGCGGATGACCCGGTCGCAGACGTCCGGGAGAACCAGCTCGGGTGACACCGCCGCGACGCCGAGCGAGTGCGGCATCCCGGCTGTCCCTGCGTGGGAGAGTGGGGAGGCACGCGTTGCGCACCTATGCCCAGGGTGCGCTGCGCCCGCCCGACAACGACTCGGCGTTCCTGCTCGACGTCCATCGTCGCGCCGTGCCGCAGGAGCGGATGGCCCACTACGACGACGACTACGCCGTCGATCTGCTGATCGTGGGGGCCGGCGCCGGGGGCGCCACGCTAGCGCAGCGGCTGGCGCGCCGCGGCTGGAAGATCGTGGTGCTGGAATCGGGGCCTTTCTGGGACCCCGACGCCGACTGGGTCTCTGACGAGGCCGGCGCACACAAGCTGTACTGGACCGAGGAGCGCGTCATCGGCGGGCAGGATCCGGTCGAGCTCGGCAAGAACAACTCGGGGCATGGCGTCGGAGGCTCGATGGTCCACTACGCCGGTTACTGCCCTCGCTTCCACCCCTCCGACTTCGAGGTTCGCTCCCGCGACGGAGTAGGTGAGGACTGGCCGATCTCCTATTGGGACCTGAAGCCTCACTACGAGCGCCTCGAGCTCGAGCTGCCGGTCGCCGGCGATTGGTGGCCGTGGGGCCACCCGCACAGGTACCCGCACACCGCCCATCCGGTCACCGGTGGTGCCGAGCTGTGCTGGGAGGGCGCACGGCGACTGGGGATCCAGATGCGAGTTGGGCCGGTCGGGATCACCAATGGCAGCTTCGGCAACCGTCCCCACTGCATCTACCGGGGCCTCTGTCTGCAGGGCTGCAAGGTGAACGCAAAAGCCTCACCCCTCGTCACCCATGTCCCCGACGCGATCGAGCACGGGGCCGAGATCCGCGCAGGGGCCATGGCCTGCGCCGTCGAAGTCGAGGACTCGAGCGGGCGAGTGGTCGGCGTGCGCTACCTCAAAGATGGTTCGGAGCGGCTCCAGCGCGCCGACGCGGTCGCCGTCGCCGGTTACTCGATCGAGACCCCTCGGCTACTCCTGAACTCGAGTGGGCGGCGGTTTCCTCGTGGCATCGGCAACGCCCACGACCTAGTCGGGCGCAGCGTGATGGTGCAGGGAGCGCCGCAGCTCGCCGGGCGCTTCCCGGACGAGGTGCGGATGTACAAGGCCCCGCCGCCGGAAATCTCCTCAGAGCAGTTCTATGAGACAGACCCTACGCGCGGCTTCGCGCGCGGCTTCGCGATCCAGACCGTGAGCCCGCTGCCGATCGCCTGGGCCGAGCACGTGCTGGCGGATGGTCACTGGGGCCAGGCGCTGCGCGAGTACATGCGCGACTACAACCACTGGTACGCGCTCGGTGCGCTCTCTGAGCTGCTGCCGCGCGCAGAGAACCGCGTGACGGTATCCACCGACGTCACGGACAGCCACGGGATCCCGGTCGCGCGGATGGACTACACGCAGGGCGAAAACGACCGGCGCAACATCGCCATGGCGCGGGAGACGCTCAGAGACATCCTCGAGGCGGCGGGCGCCCAGGATGTGCTCGGTATTGACCGCTACGCGCACCTCGTCGGGGGCTGCCCGATGGGGAACGAGCCGGAACGCAGCGTGGTCGACCCAGACCATCGGGTCTGGGACACGCCAAATCTGTTTCTCGCCGACGGCAGCGTGATGCCCACACAGGGGTCGGCCAACCCCGCACTGACGATCATGGCGCTTTCTTCTCGCCTGGCCGAACGGCTCCATCAAAAGCGCGTCGGCAATGCCGGTGGCCGAGGTCAGCGAGCGGACGCAGGCCGTCGCCTTCGCGTTGCACGGCGCATGTGGGCGGGAAGACAAAAGGTGTGAGCCCCCGACGAGTTGGATGGTGGTGATGATCGTTCTTGTTCTCGCGGCCCTGGCGATAGCGGTGATAGCGATCGGCGCGTACGCCTACCGGGCCAAGCAACAGCAAAACACGCCTGAGGATCTGCGCGGCGACTGGTGGCCGCAGTTCGAAGCCGAGTTCCGCAACTACGCTCGACGCTGCGGCACCGCCGGCGCTCAGCGCAAGCACAGCGACGGGCGAGTGCGCCAACGGCGCTCTCCCCGCGGACGAGACCTCCGCTCCTGAGGAGTCTCAGCTTCTGGAGCAGCGATGCGCGCCGGCCTCGGCGCGTCTGTTCCTTTGCATCCTTTCCGCGCCGGCCCGTCGCCGCTCCCGCACGCCTAGCCGCCGCGGGCATTTGACTTGCGGCGCTCCGCGCAGCCCTTGCACACCTGTTTGCGGCTCTGATCGAGCATCCAGACCCGTGACAAACGGGCAGTTGGCTGACTCTGCCTGAGCTGTGAGGGCGAGAGGCCAAGGAGCGGTGACGAGGGCTGAGTTGGTGCTGCTGCTGGATTACGATCCGGATCTGCCGAGGACCTGAATCAGGATCAGGACGCTGGCCCGCGCCCGCGTCGTCTCAGAGCTGGTCCATTACCCCACGGGCCGCTGGGACGTCGGCCCGGACGACTTCGATCCTGTCGGCAGTTATCTGCTTCTGATCGAAGGGCTCATGGCGCGGCAGGTGACGGTGGCGGCATATACGTGCGCCGAGGTTCTTGGACCCGGCGACGTGCTCCAACCGTGGCTGCGAATCGGGCCCGATCAGTCGGTGGCGACGGAAGTCGACTGGGAGGTCGTGGCGCCCGTCGAGGCGGCCTATCTGGGGCGTCGCTTCGCGGTCAGTGTCGCGCAGTGGCCAGAGATCCCGACCGCCGTCTCGCGGCGTCTCATGCAGCGGACCCACTGGCTGGCATTTCATCTCGCGGTGTGCGCGCTGCGCCGTGTGGAGGAACGGCTACTGCTCGCGCTGTGGCACTTCGCTGACCGCTGGGGCACGGTGACCCCGGAGGGAGTGCGGCTCGACCTCAGGCTCACCCACAAGCTGCTCGCGGCAGTGACGGGCTCGCGCAGACCGTCCGTCACCACTGGGCTGCGCCGGCTGGGGGAGGAAGGGCTGATCAAGGCGCAGCCCCACTCACGCTGGCTGCTGCTCGGGCAGCCTCCGGCGGAGCTGGAGCGCCTGCACCGGCGCACCCGCCCAGGCACGAATGGCGCGGACCCCGCGCCCGGCAGCCACGAGGGGACGCGGCGGACCCACTGACGTGCATTTGTAGGTCTATCGACAAATGCCTGCACAGGCCCGTAAGTCCGGGTAGTGGTCCAGTAATTTGGCTTCCGCGCTGAGCACTGAAACAAAGGTTCCACGGCCGTCCGGACCAGGAGCGAGCGGCACCGCGCCTCGCCGCGGAGAGCCCGGCGCAAGCCCGGGCGCGAGGTGGCGTTCATTCTAGAGGAGGACCCGGAGCTGGGAGAGAGCCTGCCTCCCGAGGCAGCGCGCGTGGCGAGGAAACTGCTCTACGCGCCAGTGATCAGGGGCGAGGGGCCTGCGTGGAAGCCGCCACGCCTTGATCCGCGCACGACGTATGGGCTGCTGATCCTCGATGGCCTGATCGGTCGCCGGATGCGCGTCGGTCGCGCGGTCTCGACGGAGCTGCTCGCATGCGGCGACATCCTGCGGCCGTGGGACGAGCCGTGCCTGTGGAATCTGGTCCCGCCCACTGCCGAATGGCGAGTCTTTCGGCCGGTCAGGCTGGCGGTCCTCGAGGAGCGGATCACACGATTGCTCGGTCAACGCCCCGAGCTGTCGGTTGCATTCTCGGGGCGGCTTCTGAGGCGCGCGCGATATGCCGAGTACCTCATGACCGTCGGCAACTTCCGCCCAAGTCGAGCATAGGTTGCTTGCAACTCTGTGGCACCTAGCGAGCAACTGGGGCTATGTCACACGGAACGGCGTGTGCATGCCGTTTCGCCTCACCCATCAGGCGCTGGGCGAAATCGTCGGTGCCAGAAGGCCGTCGGTCACGAGCGCCATGAGACGGCTCCGGGAGGATGGCCGGATCGTGCGCGAGGCGCGCGGCGGCTACATCCTGACAGGAGATCCTCAGCAGCTGCTGCAGTCCTGGCAGTGACGGCGCTAGCGTCGCCCGCGCGCCAGGGCCGCTCCCAGCCCTCCCAATGCGCCGGCCGCGCCGGCCGCAAGCGCGGCCCGCCCCAGCGGGGAGCGAGCCGAAGGACGCGGCGGCTCGTGGTAGCGCAGCTCGGGCCTTGGCTCCGCCGGTCCGTTTGGCCCCTCGCGCATCGCCATCTGCACCACCTGCGCCAGGTGTAGCGCGCTGCGCTCGGACCCCTGCTCGATCTGGGACCGGCAGCTGAAGCCGTCGGAGAGGATCAGCTCGTATTCGGAGGCCTCGCGAACACGCGGTAACAGGAGCTGCTCCCCGGCCTTGATCGAGACCTCGTAGCGCTCGCCCGCCTCATAGCCGAACGAGCCCGCCAGCCCGCAGCAGCCGGTGCCCAGCACCTCATAGTCGAGTCCGAGCCTGCCGAGCACCCGCTGGTCGCAATCGGTGTCGCTCGTGGCGCGCTGGTGGCAGTGGAAGTGCACGAGCGCCTTTCGCTCCAACCGGGGCATCTCCCAGTGGGGCGCGTGCTCAGCCAGGAACTCCCCGAACGTGAAGGTCTGCCGCGCGAGCCGCTTCGCGTCCTCGTCGTGCGGAAGCATGTTGATCAGCTCGTTGCGAAAGACGGCGCCGCAGCTCGGCTCGAGCGAGATCACCGGGGTGCCGGCGCGAATCTCGTCGCGCAGCCCGTCGAGCACCTGGTGTAGCAGCCGCCGCGCTAGGCGTAGCAAGCCGTAGTCGTACAGCGGCCTCCCGCAGCACAGCGAGGCCTCCGGCACGATCACCCGAAAGCCCGCGGCCTCGAGCGCCTCGGTCGCTGCGATCGCCACCTCCGGGTGGAAGTAGTCGTTAAAGGTATCTGCCCACAGGATCACCCGGGGCGCATCCTTGGCGCCGTGGCGGGAGCTGAAGGCCGTCCCCGCCGCCTGGCCGTCGCGCGTGGCGAACCAGCGCTTGAAGCTCTGGGCGCGAACCTCGGCGGGGTGCGCTCCTGGGCCACGCCGGCGAGCAGCTTGCCCGCCGCGGCAAACGGCTCGCGCTGAAGCATGAAGTTCGCGAACCTGGGCACGCGGGAGGCCAGTTGCGCCTCCCAGCGAATCAGGCCCAGCGCGTAGGACTGGCGCGGACGCAAGCGGCCCTTGTAGTAGTGCGAGAGGAACTCCGCCTTGTAGGTCGCCATGTCGACCCTCACCGGGCATTCATGCAGACAGCCCTTGCAGGCTAGGCAGAGGTCGAGCGCCTCCTTGACTTCGTCGTTGCGCCAGCCGCCGTCGAGCGGGGAGTCCGAACGCATCATCTCGAACAGCATCCGCGCCCTGCCGCGAGTGGAGTGGCGCTCCTCGAGCGTCACCTGGTAGCTCGGGCACATGACGCCGCTCTGGTCGCGACAGGCACCCACCCCGAAGCAGCGCTCGGCGGCAGCCGCGAAGCTGCCGTTATCCGCGTCAGGGAAGCGAAACTCGGTCGTGACGGGACGCGTGTGGTAGCCGGGATCCATGCGCAAGTGCGTGTCGAGCGGGTAGGGGTCGACCACCTTGCCCGGATTCATCCTCCAATCGGGGTCCCAAATCGCCTTGAACTCGCGGAAGGCGTGGATCTAGCTCGGCCGCCGAACATCTTCGGCAACAGCTCGGCGCGCGCGTGGCCGTCGCCGTGCTCGCCCGACAGCGAGCCGCCGTAGCTCGCGATCAGGTCTCCGGCGTCCTCCATGAAGGCGCGGTAATTGCGCAGGCCCTCGGGCGTGAGGAAGTCCCAATCGATGCGCGTGTGCACGCAGCCGTGGCCGATGTGGCCGAACATGCAGGAGATGCGACGGCCGTGTTTTTTGCACAGCTTCTCGAGGTCGCGCAGGTAGTCGCCGATGCGGTCCGGTGCCTACCGCGGCGTCCTCCCAGGAGGGCCAGCCAGGATGCTCGCCGGGGATCTTGCTGTTGCCGACCCCGCCCTCGCGGATCTCCCAGATCTGGGCCACCTCCTTGGGGTTCTCGTAGAGCTTCACGCCGAGGTGTCCTCCCTTTTCCGTGACCGCGCCGGTGAACCGCTCAGCCTGCTCATTGGCCTCCTCGTCGGAGTCGCCGCCGAATTCGACCAGCAGCCAGCCATCTCCGTCGGGCAGGAGTTCAGGGTGGCGCTTGAAGCCCTTGATCAGCTCGTTGCGCAGCAGTCGCCGGTCGAAGGTCTCAAGCCCGATCGGCCCGAACTCAGCTACCCACGGCACCTGGTCCGCGGCGGCTGGACAGTCGCCGTAGCCGACCAGCACCAGGGAGCGGTACTGAGGGCTGTGAATTAGCTTGCAGCGCGCCTCAAGAACGAGCGCACAGGTAGCCTCGGTGCCGACTAGCGCGGCGGCCAGGTTGAAGCCCTGCTCAGGGAGCAGCTGATCAAGGTTGTAGCCCGAGATGCGCCGCGGGATCTTCGGGAAGCGCTCGCGGATCAGGTCCCCATAGCGGTCGCGCAAGTCGCGCAGGGCGCCGTAGATCTCGCCCACGCGCCCACCGGCTGAAATGGTCCGCTCGAGCCCCTCGTCGCTCACCTCGGCGGGCAGCGTCATCCGTGTGCCGTCGTAGAGCAGCACGTCGAGCGCCTCGATGTTGTCGGCGGTGACGCCGGCGATAATCGAGTGTGTCCCGCAGGAGTTGTTGCCGATCATGCCGCCGAGCGTGCAGCGGCTGTGGGTGGCCGGGTCTGGGCCGAAGGTGAGATGGTGCTTCTCCGCGGCGTCCCTGAGCCAGTCGAGCACCACCCCGGGCTGGACCCGGCGAAGCGCCGTTCGGGGTCCAACTCGACGATCTCCTTCATGTATTTCGAAAAGTCGAGCATGACTGCCTCGTTGACGGTCTGGGCGGCGAGCCCGGTACCGCATCCCCGCGCCCCGATCGGCGCGCCATGGCGACGGCAGATGTTGACCGCGGTGATGACGTCAGGCGCGTCGCGTGGGATCACCACGCCGATCGGGAGCTGCCGGTAGGCGGAGGCGTCGTTGGCGTATAGAGAGCGGCTGCCTGCCGAGAAGCGCACCTCACCGCGCAGCTCGTGGGCCAGCTCGCGCGCGAGCGCTCTGGCATCGATGCCCGCCGCGGGCGTGTCGTGGACGGCCTTGGTTGAACCGGCGGTGACGGCCATGGGGCTGAGCTCAGTTGCCGTTGCCCGCGCCGCCGTCGGCGTCGCCGTCGCCGCCGGGGAGCTTCTCCGCCAGCGCATCCTTGGCCCGGCTGACCACCCCCGCGGGGCTGGTCTCGTAGCTCATCTCTCGGGCGAGCACCCGCGACATCGTCAGCGCAATGCGTTCCCGGTTGGGCTCGCCGCGCGCCAACCCCCAGGCGAGGCCCTTGGCGTGCTCGGTGTTGATCGTCGGCGTCATCGGCATGTCGTTGGGATCGACGATCGCCTCGATCACGGCCGGTCCGTCGAGCGCGAGCCCCTCCCGAAGCTGGTCCTCGACGCGCCGCGGATCCTCGATGCGCACGCCCTTGAGCCCGCACGCCTCGGCCACCTTGGGGAAGTCCACCGGCGCGAGCTCTACCCCGTACTGGGGATTGCCCAGGAACGCCATCTGCTCCCACTTGATCAGGCCGAGCACGTCATTGCGCATCACGACCACCTTCACGGGCATCCTGTACTGCGCGAGCGTGGCGAGCTCGCCCATCATCATCGTCAGAGAACCGTCCCCGGTGAGGGCAACGACCTGGCGGTCGGGATAGGCGGCCTGCGCGCCGATCGCGTACGGCAGCGCCGCCATCATCGAACACATCGTGCCGCTGAAGGAGAACAGCTGCCCGCGCCGCAGATCGGTCCGGGCCGCCCAGGTGGTGACCGTTCCGGAGTCCCCGGTCAGGATCGCGCGGTCTGACAGCGCCCTTCCCAGGTGGAAGGGAATCGCGTCGGGCTTGATCGGCTCCCCGTCGACCGGCTCGGCGCGTTGCGCCTGCAGGCTGCGCCAGTCGCCCATCTCAGCCTGCGCCTGCTCCAGGAACGATCTGTCCGAGCGTTGCTCGAGCAACGGCTCGAGCTGGGCAAGCGTGAGCTTGGCGTCGCCGCAGAGGCCCACGTCGACCGGATAGCGCATGCCGATGCGCTCTGCCCGGTCGTCGATCTGCACGCCTTTGGCTGACCCCGGGGAAGGCAGGAACTCGATGTACGGGCTCGAGCTGCCCACGATCAGGATGGCGTCGCATCCCTTGAGCGCGTTCTGTGACGGGCGCGTGCCCACGAGCGCATAGCCACCCAGGCAGTAGGGACTGTCGTCGGGGACGGCGTCCTTGCCCAGCATCGCCTTGACGATCGGCGCGCCGAGCTTCTCCGCCACGCGCTCGACCTCGTCCCCTGCGCCGCGGGCTCCGGCCCCGATGAAGATCACCGGCCTGGAGGCGCTCGAAAGCAGTCTCGCGGCCTGCTCGATCCGCTCGGGCGGCGGGATCCGGCGACCGTCGATCGCCGCCACGGCCGAGTGTCCCTGGATGTTCTTGATCGAGCGGTCGCCCGTGACCGAGTCGCCCGACTGGATGTCGATCGGAATCGCGATCGCGGCCGGGCCGCGCTGCCCGATCGCCGAGCGCACGGCCATGTCGACCACTGGGATCACGTGCGCCTCGCCCATGATTCGCTGGCTGTACACGCACGGATCCTGGTGCACAAAGTCGTGGTTGATGTCCTGGAGGTAGTGGGTTCCGATCACGTCGTGGTAGGTCATGCCTGTGATCGCGACCACCGGCGACTGGTCGATGCGGGCGTCGTAGAGCCCGTTCAGGAGGTGGATCGCTCCAGGGGCCGCGGTCGACAGGCAGGCGGCGGGCCGACCGGTGAACTTGCCGTACGCGCACGCGGCCAGTGCGGCGGTCTCCTCGTGGCGCACATGGATGAAGCGGATCCTGTCCCGGTGCGTGCGCAGCGACTCCATCACCCCGTTGATGCCGTCGCCGGGGAGACCGAAGACGACGTCGATCCCCCACTCGATCAGGCGCTCGACCAGCTGGTCGGCGGCAGTGTGACTGCGGGCCATGCTCGCTCCTCTTCGCTAGACGCTCATTCGTTCAAGCTTCTACCCACCGCGGGCCGCCCGGCCAAGCGGGGTGTCAGCGCTCAAACTTTCCCCTGGGCTTGGGAGCGAGCCGCATCACGCGAAAGCCGCCCGCCCCGGTAAGGGCGGACGGCTCCCGAGCTGAAATAGGACTACATGCTTCCCTGGCTGACTCCAGGCTGGCCGTGGGGATGCTCCGTCGCGTAGACCACCTGCCTACCGGGGATGATGCCCTCGCGGCTCCAGGACCCGAAAGGCAGGATCGTGCGGCGCCACGCCGAGCGCAGCATGAACTGCGAGGCGACATACCAGCCGATGCAGCCGCAGATCAATAGCCACCAGCCGCCGACCTGCTCCCAGCCGCTGATCCCAGTCCAGAGGCCGATGCACAAAAGCAGCGAGCCCACGCCGGTGGTGAACAACAGCGCGAACAGCGACAGGCTGCCGTGCTTGGGGGACAGCGCCGCGAAGGCGCCAACCAGCGTGAACAGGCCGAGCGGAATGAACCAGATCGCTAAGCCCGGCTGGGAGGCGGTGATCGGCGCCATTGGCACGAGCTTGTCCGCGACCAGGAACTGGAACAGCGCCCACGCCATCCAGTAAGTGCCCCACATCGTGAGGATTCCGGAGGCCACGTAGTCGCGTGCCTTGAACGACCACATGCCCGCGATGAACTGCACCAGACCTCCGATTGCGCCGGCGAACGTAAATACGTAGGCCATGCTGAGGGGTTCCCCCACCAGCCAAGGATCCAGGTTGACACCATCGTGGTGGCGAGGAAGAACCCGAACAGACCCGCGGTCGCGACGAACAGCCAGCCCGCGATCGCCTGCCAGCCCGTGGCGCCCGCGATCAGGCTCGCGCACGCGATCGTGGCCGCGGTACCCGCGGTCGCATGGGTCAGGAATCGCAACGGGCTGCGGGCCAGCGCGGCGAACGCGGTCGTCCAGGTGATCACCGCCATGTAGATGAACACCTGCCCGAGCGCGCCGAACCCCAGCGCGAACGGGGGCAACGCGATCGTGCCGGTGATGTCCAAAAGCCACAAGGTTCCGTAACCAATCCAGAAACCGCCCCAGATCGAAAACAACGACATGCTGCTCGCATCACGGGCACGGATACTCCAAATGCCCGCCGCCAACTGACCGATACCTGAGAACAAGAGCAGGAACGGAAAGATCGCGACCGCGTCCTTCAAACCGCCGAGCGCGCCTGCAAACCAGACTCCAAACAACAGAAACCCGCTCGCCGCCGCGAGATACCCGAGCACGGTGGGCGCGGCGATCGGCTGCAGAAAGCTCGACACGCGCACGCCGTCCTCTTGTATGGGAACGGCGCCGGGCGTGCGTCGCTCACTGATTGTGCTCATAGCATTACCTCCCATGAGGGTCGGTGGGTAGAGCTGATCTGTTACCGGTAATCGTCGGGTGACTGTGCCCGATTACCGGCGATCCCAGTTTGCGCTACCCAACCCGTGGGAGAAGTGCGGCTGCCGTCCCGTAGCCCGTCAGGCGAATGACAGCCGCGCAGGCGGGACGGTCGTAATGGTTACAACTGACGCCCGTGAGAAGAGTTAGGAGGCGACCAGCTTCGCGAGCTGGGCGCGGTGTTCGCGTCCGGGGGCACCGGGCTCGAGCAGGTACATCCCGGTAGCACCGATCACCACGCCGATGAGCACCCGCGGAGCCGTGCGCTTGGGCTTGGGCGGCTCGACCCAGCCGAGCGCCTGGGCGGCCTCGGGGCCATAGACCGCAAGCAGGCCGGCGAAGCCCCGCGCGGCGTCGCCGAGATCCTCGATGCGTCGGCGTGCCTTACGTTTTCCGATCGCCTTGGTGACCTTGATCCCGCCCTTGGCCGCCGGAGCGGTCGCCTTGGCGACGAACTTCGTCGCGGTCTTCGTAGCACGTGGATTCTTGAGCGCGGTGCCGGCCGCGGCGAGCCCAAGCTTACCCTTCGTGGTGTTGCTGAGAACGGCCATTCCTGCCTCGCTTTCGTCTTACTGGGGGGAACGGGGATGACGCTGCCCGCGCCGCCGTCGCGCGCATGCGGCTGTCCGACTCTGTGGCTGCCTAAACAGCACCTGCTTATCGCCATCTGACCCGGGTAGCGTGGCGGCGGAAGCTGGAGACGCCGAGGAGACCAAGATGGCCGAGAGCGAACAGTCGAGCGCAGAGAAGAGCGTTCCGGAACTCGTCAAGCAGATCGCCACCCAGTCAGCCGCGCTCGCGCGCAAAGAACTCGAGCTCGCCGAGGCCGAGATGATGACGAAGAGCAAGCGGGCGGGTCTCGGGGCGGGAATGTTCGGGGGCGCTGGAGTACTTGGCCTGTTCGGACTCGGATCGCTAACGGTGGCTGCGATCCTCGCGCTGGCGCTGGTGCTCCCGGGGTGGGGCTCGGCGCTGATCGTCGCCGGCGTCTACCTAGGCGCCGCCGGAATCGCATTCTTGCTGGGCGGGTTTGAGTTTCGACGCGCGACGCCGCTCACACCGGCGCAGGCGGCCGAGAGCGTCAAGGACGACGTCGAGTGGATCAAGGCCCGCGCGGAGCGAGGGCGGCAGTGAACGACGTGCGCGACTCCGAGATCATCCGTCACGAGATCGCGCAGACGCGTAACGAGCTCGGCGAGGCGGTCGAGCAGCTGGCCGCCAAAACCAACGTCAGGGCACGGCTGCGGGAGAAGACCGCGACCCTCGCCCAAGGGGCGCGTGAGCACCCCGGCGCCGTAGCGGCGGTCGGGGTGACTCTCTTAGGGCTCCTGTTCTTGCGCCGAAAGCTTTAGGACGAGCTCGAGCGGCGTCGGCTCGTGCCGCGGCCGCCCGCGGAGCCGCCCGACCGGTTCGAGGAACTGCGCGACCCGCCCGCGGAGCTGCCCGACCGGTTCGAGGAGCTGCCGGACCTGCCCGCGGAGCTGCGGCTCCCCGACCGGCTGCCGCCGCTGCTCGAGCCGCCGCGCCGGGTGCCCGAGGCGCTCCGCGTCGAGCCACTCCGGGACGAGCTGCCACGCCCGGAGCTCACGCGGGCAGCCGCGCTACGCGCGCCGCCCGAACGCGTGGACGCGCTGCCACGAGCAGAAGTCCTGCCGCGGGCGCTCGTGCTTCGGCTGCGGCCGGTCGCGCGCGAGCTGCTGCGGCGCGAGCGTCTGGCAGTCGCGCGCTGATCGCGCGGGATTTCGGCCCTCACCAGCGCCTTGACCAAGCGTTCCAGCTCCGCCACGAGGAACTTGGCCATGCGCTCCTCGTCACGACGGATCGACTTGGCCAGCTGCGCGGTGTCGCGGTCGCCGACCTCATTGGCGAACGTCTCGATGCGGTTGTAGAGCGCGATCTCGACCTGCTCCTCGCGCAGCTCCTCCTGCGCGTTGCGCACATGCGTCTCCGCCTGCTCAGTGACCACCGCGCGCGCCGCACCGACCTGGCCCTTGACCGCCGCGACGGCCTTGCCCGCGATCTCGCCGGCGGGCCCGGGAATGCCGGGAACGGCCGGAGCGCTCGCCTGGGCACCCAGCTTCTTGATGCGTGACGCCACGCGGCGTTTGTGGTCGCGCGTCTCGCGCAGATGCTGCTGAAGTCGCTTCTTGTACGAGGCCTTATCCGTGAGAGCGATGTGCGCCCGTAGGTCGGCCTCGAGCTCCGCCTCTTTGACGTGGGCCTCGTTTAGCCACTGGGTCAGCTTGGTGTCGCGCTCATTGAGCTGCGTAATGGCCATCGGACGTCCTTTCTCTGTCTTGGGCGGGAGGACTAAGGCCGTCCCGCGTATACCCGCAATCTAAAGCGTCAACCGTAAACGCTTCAGCCCCCTGGCATACGGCACGTACCCGCGGGACTCAGGTCATCTCACGCACGCCGGGCTCGTGCACGACGTCGTCGATGGCAGCCCCGGGCGGTGAGGGTTGGAGCGCTGCCCTCGCGCGGCCTCGGCGAAACGTCGGCAGGATCGCACGATGGTGCATACCCTCGAGGTCGAAGGCCAGGACGCCGTACGCCGCCAGTGCCACCACGACCAGCCCGGCGATCCCAGCGGCTGTCTCCCACGGGTGCCTGCCACCGAGCTCGAAGACCCCCGAGAGCGCGAAACGTATGCCGGCCACGCCAAAGACCGCGCTCGGCAGCAGCTTGGTGGCGCCGATCGCGAGCGCGGTTAGCAGTAGGATGCCACCGGCCGCGAGCAGCATCAAGCCCAGCGCCCCGCTGCGATGGCCCCCCCTGCTGGCGATGTGGATGAGGGCGATCGCCAGCCAGCTCGCCGACAGCACTCCCACCGCCGTGCCCATGGTCCCGTCCCGTGCCAGGTACGAGAGCACCGAGGCGAGGAACTGGAGAAAGAAGGGCACAGCCAGCAGGACGAGACCCACCTCCAACCCCTGGCTCTTGGCGATCCAATGCAGGTCAAAACCACTCTGCACCAACGAGGCGATCGCCAGCCCTGCCATGCCGAGCGACAGCGGGGTGCCGATCGGCCGCAGGAAGATATGGGCGCGGGGCGTGTCGTCGGCGGTGCGCGGCGCGGCGAGGTCGCTGCGCGCCCCGCTGCTCACGCGGTGATCCCCGCTTCGTGCAGCGACGCATCCAGCGCGTAGTCGAACAGGCTGTGAATGCGGCCGGCGGCATTTCGCTCCTCAAGCAGGATCTTCTCCGCGACGGAGATGGTCTGCTCGTCCTTCGCGCGCAGCGCGACGCGCTTCAGCAGCTCGTAGGCGGCGATCTCCAGATGCTCAAACGCATACGCGAAACCGGCCAGCTTGGCGGGTGTGTCAACCTGAGCGCCGAAGAACAAGCCCCAGTTGAGTGCGCCGAGCCGCAGCATTGCGTCTTTCAGCGCGGAGGGCCCGGAGTCCCGGGACTTCAGCCGCTCCTCCAATAGGCGACTGTGCTCCTGGGTCTCCTCGAGGTGGTCCTCGTACGCATCGGCCAGCTCCTGCGTACCCGCAATCTTGGGTCCCTTCTTGAGCAGCTGGATCGCCTGCTGCTCAATGGCGTGAGCGTCGGCCAGGTATTTGTCGATTTGCTTGGCTGGATCGACGTCCAGCTCGCGTAGCGAGGCGTCGACGGCACGATCGAAGCACGCCTCCAAACGCTCGGCCATCTTCCGCTCGTCCTTCTCAATCATTTCCGCCATGAGCTCGGTGTCGGAGTCCTCGGCCCGCTTGGCGAGGCGACCGAGCAGGTCGTAGGCCGCGAGCTCCATGTGCTCGTATGAATAGGCGTGCGCGGTCAGCTTGCCGGGGGTGTCCGGTTGGAAGCGGGCGAATAGAGCAAAGCCGAGGCCGGTGGCCTTGCCGGCGAGATCCTTGTGCGAAACCGGCGCGAACCCAAGCGCCTCGAGCCGCGAGCGGACAAAACGCTCATGGCGCTTGGTCTCTTCGATGTGCTTCTCGAACGCGTCGGCGATCTCCGGGTCGCCGGCGATCTCCGGGGCGCGCTCGACCTGCACCAGCGCCTGCAGCTCGATCGCGTGGGCGTTGGCAAGGTAGATCGCGAGCTGCTCTTCGACCGTCGTGGCCATGAGGCCTCCTCACTTCGCTGTCGTGGCTCTCGCTTATGGAATTACCGCACCAGGCCTCCTCCGAAACCCGCGGGGTAGTTCGAGCAACCCCGGCGGCTCCGGGACGGCGCCCCTGCGGGAGCTAGGCAGCTGGGAGGTCGATCTCCGCTGGGCCCACGATCCGCAGACGCGTGTTGAGCCCGGTGAGGCGAAATAGCCGGTCCACGGATTGCGGCCCGCGCACGATCGTGAGCTGGCCGCCTCCCTCGGCCAGCTGCCTGTCGGCCCGTAGCAACGCGTGCAGCCCTGTCGAGTCGATGAACTGGAGGCGGCGGAGATCCAGCACCAGGCTCTGCGCCACCTCCGGGAGCTGCTCGAGCTGCTGTGCGAGGACGTGCATGCTCGCGAGATCCAGCTCCCCGACAAGCGCGAGCATGGGTACCCCGTCGGCAAGCGCGTGGCGCTCGATCGAGAGGGTGGAACCTGACGGCGATGAACCTTCCATACGGCCTGTCTAGTCCTCGGTTCGGTCGAATGGCGGAAGGACGGAAGACGGGCTCATCCTTCGGAGGCGGCCCCATGCGAAAACTACCATGGCAATTTAGTCAGAAGTCTGACCCGTCGGTCGGCGCTCCCCGGCCTCGACGGGCGCGGCTTGCGGGGCGGGCGAGAGTGCGAGAGGATAGGCCCCATGGCGACACAAAAGCAGCGACAGACAGCGCGCAAGAACGTCACGAAGGCCCAGGAGGGGTCGCGCAAGAAGCGGACGATCTCGAACCTCTCGAAAGACACGCGGCGAGCCCTCGGCCGAGAGGGCGCGAAGGCGGCCGCCCGCAAGCGCGGGGCCGCCAAGGGCACGGGCACCGGCGCGGGTGCGATGACGGTGACGGAGCTGCGGCGCGAAGCGGCCAAGCTCGACATCTCGGGCCGGTCAAAAATGGGCAAGGCGCAGCTGATCCGCGCCGTCTCGCAGAAGCGACGCGCGCGCTAGCGGTCGCTACTGGTTGGCCCGCCGGGCGTCGCTCAGCTCTTCCGGCGTCGCCGGCCGCGGCGTCGAGGCAGGCTGTTGCGCGGTCGGAGGAGCGGGGGGCCGTTGGCCGCGACGGTCGCGACCGGCTCGCCGCTCGGCTGCGCCGGTGAAGTAGGTATAAGCCACCACGCTCACGAAGGCGACCAGGGCCACCGGAATCAGCACGATCGTGAAGATGCCACCGGCCAGCGCGCCACCGACGATCGCGATCAGGCCGAGAAATGCGATAAGAAGGAGCAGCCACACGGTCGCCAAGAGGCTACCCTGCATGCCGGTCCTAAACGCGGCCGCTCGCGAGGCATGCGCGCGGTCGCTTCGGGCGTTAGCGCAGAGGTGTCTCGTCTAGCCGGTCGCGGAGCTCTGCTACCGACTGGAACACCCGCTCGGCACCCGACTCCGTGAGCTCCTCGATCGCGAACCCGCCCGTCAGGACCGCGAGCGTCGGTACTCCCGCTTTGCCGGCAGCTTGCACATCCCAGGGGGTATCTCCCACCATCACCGCCTGATCGGCGGAGGCTCCGACGCGCCCAAGCGCCGCGTGCACGAGGTCCGGCGCCGGTTTGGTCGCCTCGACGTCCGCCGAGGTCGTCCACGCGTCAGCCAGTTCACGTGCGTCCAACAGATCTAGGTAGTGATCGAGCTCTTCCTGCTTAGCGGAGCTCGCCAGCACCACGACGTGATCCCGTCCGTGCAGATCCTCGATCAACTCGCGGGAGCCCCGCATCGGCTGCACTTCTCCGATCAACTCGGAGTAAAGCTCAGACTCGGTCGCGCGGATATCGTCCCCGCGCTCCCTGTCAGTTTGCTCATCCGTGAGGGCAGCGACCAACTGGTCGCCGCCCATGCCGATGTGACGATGAATGCGCCACATCGGCAGCACGATCCCGTGGCGGCAAAACGCCCTGAACCAGGCGATCGTGTGCTGATAGTTGGTGTCGACGAGCGTGCCGTCGACATCGAGAATCGCGTACCTCCGGCGATCGTCCTCCGACGGCATTGGCTCAGCCGCAACTAGGAGGTTTCGCGCTCCAGGTCGGCCACGTCCTGGGCCTTCTCATCGACCCTCTCCTGGGCCCGCGCGAGCTTCTCCTTTTCCTCCCCCTTGCGCTCCTCCCGGCGTCCCTCACGCTGCAGCGATGCGTCGCCGGCGACGTCGCCCGCCGCCTGTTTGGCCCGTCCAGTGATCTTGTCCATCAAACCCATTGTCAGCTCCTTTCTTCGAACCGATGCCTGGCTACCCTCCGGCCCGCGGACATAACACCAGAGTTGTGACGATTGCCTCAAACCATGCGTCTACGACGTTCTGACTGTTCCGGCCCCGGCCTTCGCCGCGTCAACGCGGGCGCTGTTCGACTAGCCGGCAAAAAGCGGCGTCAAGCGCCTCCAGACGATCACCGATCCCGACTCGATCGCGATCCTGCGCGGCCTCAAACGGCGGCGCATGGGCGACGCTTTCAGCGCCAAGGATTTCAGGACTTGGAACGCGACGGTGCTGGCGGCGGTGGTCGTCGCGGTCGACGGCCGCGAGGCGACCACGCAGACCGCCCGGCGCCGCGCGATGAACGCCGCCGTACGCGAGGTCGCCGAAGTCTTGGGAAAACACGCCCGCGGTCGCGCGACGCGCGTACATCGACCCGCGTGTCTTTGACCGCTATCAGGCCGGCGCGACGATCGCGCCGGCGCTACGGCGGACGCGAGAGATCGACCTGGAGGAGGAGCGCACGCGGGCTCGCGTCGAGAAGGCGGTCCCGAGGCTGCTGTCGGATCCCGTCGCCCGGGTGAGGGAGCGGCGGGGCTAGGTCGACGGGGCGTGCGCACTGCGGGGGCCGTCAGCGGCCGCCTGCACCGCGCGCGCGGCGTGGATCAGCGACAGGTGCGTGAGCGACTGCGGGAAGTTCCCGCGCATGGCGTGGCTGTTCGGCTCCATCTCCTCGGAGTACAGCCCGACGTCGTTGGCTAGGCCGACCAGCTCATCCATCATCTCCGCCGCGTCCTCATCCAGGCCTCCGAGCCCCAGGGCCTCCACCAGCCAGAAGGAGCACGCCAGGAATGCGTTCTCCTCCTCCGCCATCCCGGTGTAGCGATAGAGCAGAGGCCCGCCGGCCTGGAGCTCGCGCCGGACGGCCTCGACGGTTCCGGTAAGCCGGGGGTTGGCCCCGTCGAGGTAGCCGCGGCGAGCGGCCAGGAGGAAGCCGCAGTCGCGCTTTTCGCTTCTCGATTCCATCAGGTAGCTGCGGTCGCGCTCGGAGAACAGCTCGCGCTCGATGAACCTCTCGACCTGGTCTCGCTCCCGGCGCCAGCGCTGGACGTGCCGGGGCGGGACCTGGCCGCGCTCGACGAGTTCGAGCGCGCGGTCAAACGCGACCCAGCAGCTGAGCTTGGAGGTCGCGTACTGGGCATAGTCGCCGAGCTCCCATAGGCCTGCGTCTGGGCGTCGCCAGATGGCGGCGAGGAGGTCCACGCTGTCCGCGATCCTTTCCCCGGCCGAGGGGGCCAGGAGGTGCCCGCGCCTCACGTATTGGCAAACCGTCTCGATCATGTCCCCAAACCCGCCCAGCTGAAGCTGGCTCCCCGCGTTGTTGCCAAGCAGCACGGGACGGCTGTCCCGGTACCCAGATAACGGCAGCTCCCGCTGGCCGCGTATGACGTTCCCTCGGAGCGCATAGACAGGGTCAACCCTGGGCTGTGTGTGGGAGGTGGCCTCGAGCAGCCAGGTGAGCGCCTTGTGCGCGGGCTCTTCCATGCCCACGGCCATCAATGCCTCGAGCGTGAACGAGAGGTCACGTACCCAGCCGAAGCGGTAATCGAAGTTGCGCTCGGAGCCCAGTCTTTCGGGCAACGAGCTGGTGCCGGCAGCGGCGATTGCGCCGCTACGCCGGTCGGTGAGCAGCCCGATCGCCAGCAGGCTGCGCTCGAGCGCCTCCCGCCAGGGACCGTCGTAATCGTGGGCACCCAGCCAGGCGCGCCATACCATCGCGGTCTGCTCGAGCCGACGCGCGATGGCCTCGCGAGGCGGCAAGGGCAGCAGCTCGCCCTCCGCCACCTGTAGCGCGAGCAGCGCCTGCTGTCCCTCGGCCAGCTGGAGCTCGCCGGCGAGAACCCCATCCGTGACTTGGGGTTCCCCGGCCGAGAAGCACTGGAGGGCGATTTGCAGTGCGCCATGGCGGGCCGTGTAGCCCTCGCCGCGCTTGTGGAAATGGGCGCCGTGCCGACCGTAGTCGAAACGCGGCTCGAAACGCCACCGTAGCGGCACCGTGCCCGAGAGGCCCTCGACGCGACGCACCAGCTCGCGCCCCGGCAGTTCCTGGCCCGGGTCGATCGTGAAGGCGTCGGTCACGCGCAGTCGTCCTGCCTCGCACTCGAAGTTCGTCTGGAGCGCGTTTGTTCGCTCGAGGTAGTGCCGCTCGCTGGTGAACGGCTCCGCGGGGCAGAGCTCAAAAACCCCGCCACGGGCCGCGTCGAGCAGCGCGGCGAGGATTGTCGGCGAGTCCAGGGAGGGCGCGCATAGCCAGTCGATCGAGCCATCCGCGCCGACCAGGGCGAAGCCGCGCCCGTCGCCGATCGCGGCGTAGCCCTCGATCGGCAAGTAGCCGTTGACGCGCTCCATGCAAAACCCCTACCCGGGGTGGGCCGCGTCAAGCCAGGTTTCGCGTGCTCCGCGATTGGGGAGCAGCAGCACGATGCCGGGAACGGGTGATGTCGTGGTGATCACAGGGGCGTCCGGGGGGGTCGGCCGCTCAGCCGCGCAGCGCTTCGGGGCCGACGGCGCGCGGGTGGCCCTGATCGCGCGTGGGCGGCGCGGGCTGGAGGGGGCCGCACGCGAAGTCGAGCGTGCCGGCGGCGAGGCGCTCATCCTGCCGCTCGACGTCGCGGACCACGACGCGGTCGAGGCCGCGGCCGCATCAGTGGAGGATGCCTTTGGACCGATCGACGTATGGGTGAACGATGCGATGGTGACGGTCTACGCCGAGTTTCTCGACATCGAGCCCGACGAGTTCAGGCGCTCAACCGAGGTCTCCTACCTGGGCATGGTGTGGGGCACGCGCGCGGCGCTCAAGCGCATGGTGCCGCGGGACCACGGCTCGATTGTCCAGGTGTGCTCGGCGATGTCCTACCGGGGCATTCCGCTTCAGTCGCCGTACTGCGGCGCCAAGCACGCCTGCAAAGGCTTCACCGAGAGCGTGATCACCGAGCTGCTGCACCACAAGTCGAAAGTGCGTGTCTCGATGATTCAGCTTCCCGGCCTGAACACCACGCAGTTTACCTGGGGACGGACCAAGCTGCCAAAGCAGACCATGCCCGTGCCTCCGATCTACCAGCCCGAGGTGGCAGCCGACGCTATCCACCACGCCGCCTATCACAAGCGTCGTCAGATCTATGTCGGGATCCCCACCGTGATGAACATCATCGGAGAGCGCACGGCGCCTTGGCTGCTCGATCACTACCTGGCCAAGACCGGCTTTGGCTCTCAAATGACCGACCACGACCTTGACCCGCACGGTCACGACAACCTGTTTGAGCCCGTGGACGAGGATCGCGGCGCGCACGGCCCCTTCGATCAGAAGGCTCACTCGGTGAGCCCGCAATACGAGCTTGCCAAGAGACGGGGCCTCGTGCTCGGGGCACTCGGGGCGGCCGCCGCGGCGGGAGTCGTGGCTGCGCTGCGTAGCGGCGACTAACTTTCCCCCATGGGCGTCTCGGGGAAGCTGGACGCGGCACAGAAAGCGACCAAGCCGACGAGCGTCGCCGTGGCGACGTTCAAGAAGTTTTCCGAGGACCAGTCGACGAACCTGGCGGCGATGGTGGCCTTCTGGGCCTTCTTCTCGATCTTCCCGCTGTTCATGGTGCTGGTAACGGTGCTTGGCTTCGTCCTCCCCGCCAGCACCAAGGACAACGTGTTGACCCATGTGGCCGCGATGTTTCCCCTGCTCGACGTCAACACGGTCAAGGGCCTCACCGGCACGTGGTGGCCGCTGGTGCTTGGGGGCGCGACCGCACTCTGGAGCGGGATCGGGGCGGTACGGACCGCGCAGACGGCCTTCAATTCAGTCTGGGAGATCCCCTACCACCAGCGTCCCCGCCTGATCGAGCAGGTCCTGCGCAGCCTGTGGGTGCTCTGCACGATCGGGGCCGGTCTGGTGGTGACGACGCTGATCTCGGGCTTCGTCACCTCGAGCTCGACGGGTATCAACCTCGGCGCCGCCGGGCGGATCGGCGGGTACGTGCTTTCGCTCGTGCTCGATATCGGACTGTTCGTGGCTGCCTTCCGGATGCTCACCGACCGCGAGATCAGCGTGCGCGACGTGATCCCAGGAGCGGTCTTCTCGGGCGTCGTCTTCTTCCTGCTCGAGCAGCTCTCGTCGTTCATCATCGCGCGGCATCTGAAGAACGCTCAGTCGACCTACGGGCACTTCGCCACGGTCATCACGATCCTGTGGTGGTTCTACCTGCAGGCGGTCGTCACCCTGCTGGGGGCGCAGCTCAACGTGGTGCTGAAGGAGCGTCTGCACCCCCGCTCCCTGAAAGACGCGCCGCAGACCGAGGCCGACCACCGCGCCCTCCAGGCGTATGCCGCCGAGCGCACCTACCAGCCCGAGGAGGAGGTGCGTACGCGGGTGGAGCGACGCGGCGACGAATAACACAAAGAAATAGCCGTTTGGTGTTCCGGCCGGAACATGTTCCGGCCGGGGCGGGCGAACATGTTCGCCCGCCAGCCGGCGCACATGTGCGCCGGCCCGTCAGATTCAAGGAGATGCCATGGACCTACTCGCGCCAATCAGGGCATTCGATCGCCTCCAGCGCCGACACCCAGCGCTGGGCATACCGATCGCCGTCATTCGTAATTTTTCCGACCAGGGCGCGGGCAATGCCTCGGTGCTGATCGCGTACTGGGCGTTCTTCTCCATCTTCCCGCTGCTACTGCTGTTCTCGGCGATCCTCGGCTTCGTGCTTCAGGGGCACCCCGGGATCCAGCACTCCCTGCTGAACTCGGCGCTCAAGCAGTTCCCGATCGTGGGGGCGAATCTGAAGAACCTGCACGGCAGCGGCACGAGTCTCGGCATCGGCATCGCCGGCACGATCTGGTCGGGGCTAGGAGTGACGGTCGCCGCGCAAAACGCCTTCAACCGCGTCTACGCGGTGCCCCACTTCCAGCAGCCAAACTTCTTCATCTCGCGCTGGCGAGGGATCAAGTTCCTGGCCGCGGCGGGCTTGCTCCAGGTGCTCTCGACCGTGGTCTCCGGAGTGGTCAGCGCGGGTCTCGGTGGAACCTTGCTCACGATTGGCGGCATCGCTCTGTCCTTCGTGCTCAACCTGATCCTGTTCACGATCGCCTTTCGCTTCTTCGTCCCCCGCGTGGTACCGATGTCGGAGCTGTGGCCCGGGGTGGCGCTCGCGGCGGTCGGATGGCAGATTCTTCAGACCGTAGGGGGTATCTATGTCAACCACGTGGTCCGGGGCGCCGGCGAGACGTACGGAACCTTCGCCACCGTGATCGGGCTGCTCGCATGGCTATATCTCGGCGCCCGCATCGTGGTCTTCGCGGCCGAGATCAACGTCGTGCTGACCCGGCGGCTGTGGCCGCGGAGCCTGATGGACCCGCCGGAGCAGGCCGACCGCCGGGCTCGCGCGGCGCTCGCGAAGGTCGAGGAGCGCGACGACAAGCAGACGATCGAGGTCGCCTTTCACCCGCCTGATAAGACCAAGCAGACGGACTTTCACCAACCGCCCTATGCGGTTGCTCCCGAGCCCGAGGAGGACGAGCACGCGCGGCCGGCGTCGACCAGGATCGCCACTCCTGACGTGCACACGCTGACCGTTGGCCAGGTGCTTGACGCGATCGAGCACGCGCTCGACGACGTGGAGGGGAGCAGGCAGAGCAAACGCCGCGCGCGCGCGTGGATCCGCACGGCGAACGAGCGTCTCGCCGGCGGCTCCGGGGGGCGGGCAGGAGATGAGCGCGAGGCGATCGACGCGCTGGCGAAGGCGATGCAGCACGCGCTCGGATTGGCCGGCCGCTGAGCTTGCAGAGCCCGAAGTTCGGGTAGGAGCCTCATAAGTGAGTGCGACGAGCGTTGCTGCTGCCCGCGTGGAGCGCCTGGAGGTCGGCGCTTACGAGGTTCCGACCGCGACCGAGAAGGAATCAGACGGCACCCTCGAGTGGAATTCGACCACCCTCGTCGTGGTCGAGCTGCGCTGCGGGGGGCACACCGGTCTCGGCTACACGTACTGCGATCCGACGGCGGCTGCGGTGATCGACTCAAAGCTGCGCGGCTCGATCGAGGGAGCCGACCCGCTCATGCCCGAGCACGCGTGGACGCAGATGCAGGTCCAGGCTCGACAGTTGGGGCAGGTCGGCATTGCGGCGATGGCGATTTCGGCCGTCGACGTCGCGCTATGGGACCTGAAGGCGAAGCTGCTCGGCGTCTGCCTCGCCGACGCGCTGCCGCGCTTTCGCGAATCCGTCCCGATCTACGGGTCCGGCGGCTTCTGCGACTACAGCCCGGAGCAGCTGCGTGAGCAGGTGCGGGGATGGGTGGATGACGGCTTCCGCAGCGTCAAAATCAAGGTCGGGCGCGATGCGCACGCCGATCTGGAGCGGGTGGAGCTGGTCCGCTCAGTTGCGGGCGACGACGTCGAGGTGATGGTCGACGCCAACGGCGCCAACAACCCGCCGGACGCCGTGCTGTGGGCGCGGCGCTACAGCGAGCTGGGTGTGACCTACTTCGAGGAGCCGGTCTCCTCGGACGACCTGATGGGGCTCGCCTACGTCCGTGACCACGCGCCGGCGGGAATGGCGGTCGCGGCCGGCGAGTACGGCTGGAATCTCCCCTACTTCCAGCGCATGCTGGATGCCGAGGCGGTGCACATCCTGCAGGCCGACGTCACCCGCTGCGGCGGGATCACCAACATGGTGCGAGTCGATGGGTTGTGCAAGGCACGCTGTATGCCCTCCTCGGCCCACTGCGCCCCGGCACTCTCGGCCCACGCCTGCTGCGCGATGGAGACCAACATTCATATCGAGTACTTCTTCGACCACTACCGCATCGAGCGAATGCTGTTCGACGGCACGCTTGAACCGGACGGCGGCACGCTAACCCCCGACCGCGGGCGGCTGGGACTGGGACTCGAGTTCAAGCGCTCCGACGCGGCTCGCTACGAGGTGCACTGATCCCGCACCGTCTCATGATGCGGTGGTCGCTTTTCTGAGCTGTTCCGCGGCGATGTGCAGGCCGCATTCGTGCAGCATCGAGACCGCGTCGCTAGAGATCTCGGCGATCGTGTCACCCTGATAGATCCATTTGCGGTTGCGGCGAAAAACCCCGACCAGCTTGCTCACATCGCTGCTCACGGCGGCCTCGAGCTTCCTCATGTCGCGGGCGGTGCGGGCGTTCGGGAAGGCCTGCACGCGATAGGCCTCGCCGCAAGCCGTGGAGATCCCGCCGGTGGCGGCATCGAGCTTCTTGGCGTAGGCCAGCGGGGCCTCCGGAGGCAGGGCGCCACAGCCCGCGGCGGCCACGGACGCCGCCGCGAGGAGCGGCACGGCCAGCCGCTGGAGGACCGGGACCCTCATCGCAGGAAGATCAGCGCTGCCCCGCCCATGGCGGCGGCCCCCGCGGTCCACCAGGCGATGTAATCGCCGATGTGTCCCGAGTGCAGACCGCGCAGGCCGCCCACCGCGACCACGACGGGCCGCAGCATGAGATCGGGCACGCGGCGGCGCAGTGGCCTGCCGAAGAGGCCGAGCGCCGCTAGTGCGATCGCGCCTACCGTGGCGCCGCCCGCATACCCGAAGTCGAAGCCCTCGACATGCGAGGTCGAGGCGGGCATGAAGTGGGTACGGCCGTGGAGAACCCAATTGATGTAGCTCAGGTGATCGTGGAAGTGGGAGGTCGCCACCTCGATGGCCGGCACCGCGCCGGGGATCAGGCCAACCACAATCGCCCCCAGCAGCAGCAGGCCTGGGACGAGCAGCATCAGCACCGGCGTGTGGTCCCGGGGCGCATCCTCCTCCGCCTGCTCCTCGCGCGCCGCGGCCGCCTGCCGGTTCTCGGGGGCCTCCGCGGGACCCCAGCCGAGAAACACACGCCCGGTCACCCGCAGCACCGCGCCGCCGGTGAACATCGAAGAGATGACGAAGATCGCGGGTAACCATGGATATCCCGCATCCAGCGCCGCGCCGTCGAGCAGCGACTTGCCGAAGAACAGGGTGACCACCGGAATGGCCGACAGCAGGAGGCCGCCGACCGCGAACATGACCCCAGCCCACGGGATCGCCTTCCCCTTTCCGTGAAGATCGTATTCATCGATCGTGCGAAAGCGGTGCAACAGCACTCCCGTGAGCATGAACAGCGCCGCCTTGGTGAATCCGTGCCCAATGATGTACGTCGCCACTCCGGCGAGGCCCTTGGCGCTCAGTAACCCGATCCCACACACGAACATCCCCACGTGGCTGATCGTGGAGAAGGCGAGCAGGCGCTTGAGATGGCGCTGGCAGAAGCACATGACCGCCCCCCAGAGGGCGGTCAGCGTCCCGAAAGCGATCAAGATCGCGCGTAGTTCCTCGGCGTGCGGGCCGAGCGGGCCGGCGAAGATCGTCCAGTAGAGGCGCGCGACCGCGTAGATGCCGAGCTCCACCATCACGCCCGAGAACAGGACCGAGACCGGCGCCGGCGCGACGGCGTGCGCATCCGCCAGCCAGAAGTGGACGGGCACCGCGGCCGCCTTGGTCAAGAAGCCGATGAACAGCAGCGCCATCGCAACCAGCACCAGCGGGTCGGCGCGGTGGCCGTCGAGCGCGGCTCCAATCTGAGCCATGTTGAGCGCGCCGGTGCGTGCGTAGAGCAGGGCGATGCCCGTGAAGATTGCGTAGGCGGCGACGCTGTTGCAGATGGCGAAATTGATGCCACCCTGGATGGGGCTCTGCTCCTCGGTCTTATACGCGGTCAGGGCGTAGGCGACGGCGCCCATCAGCTCGAAGAACACCGCGAGGTTGAAGAGGTCTCCCGTGAGCGAGAAGCCCGCCATCGCGGCCAGAAACACGAGCATGAGGGCGTGGTAGAGGCCGTCGGCGGCCTCGAAATAGTGCCACGAGTAGACGAGCGCCGCGGTGACCAGGATCGCCATGAACGTCGCCAGACCGGCACCGATCGGATCGATCGAGAGCGAGATCCCGATCGCCACTGAGTGGATCGGTCGCCAACCTCCCATCCAGTAGGCGAAGGGATGCCCGTGGGCGGTGTGGGCCAGCAGCAAGGCGCACAGCACCACGACCGCCACCCCCACGCCCGTCGCAATCGCATCGTTCAGCACGCGCGGCGACCAATGTCTGACCGCCGTAATCGCGGCAGCCGCGAACAGCGGAATGAAGACGGGCAGCGCGGTTATGTGCATGGTTGGGCCCTGGCCGCTCGGAGCTCACTCACCGGCAGACGCGGCACTAGTCCTGGAGCGCGCGCAGGTCGTGTGGGTCGAGGCTGCCGAACCGTTTGTGGGCTTGCACGGCCAAGGCGAGCAGCAACCCCGTCACGGTCGCCTCGATCACGATGTCCGTCAGCACCAGCACCTGCACGACGGGGTCGACCGCCTTACTCACCTGTGTGATGTCCGCGAAGATCGGCGCCTTGCCGCCGCTGACATAGCCGACGCCGAGGAGCAGGAGATAGGTCGAGGACTGGACGATCGTCAGCGAGATGATCGTGCGCACCAGGTTGTTGCTCGAGACGATCCCGTAAAGCCCGACCACGAACAGCCAGGCGGCCACCGCGAAGGGCAGAAAGCTCACCGGCGTCTCCCCTTGATGAGCATCGCCTGATCCAGGAACTGCGTCCAGGCGACGAGGAAGGCGCCGCTCACCTCGAGCGCCACCAGCACGCTTGCGACATCCATCTGGCCGGCCGACAGGATGTGGCCCGGGATCCCCAGCGGGAGTGAGTTCTTGAAGAAGACGCCCACGAACACCAGCCCGCTCAGCCCCAGGAGCGCGTACCCCGCCGCTCCGAGCGCGTCCCCCAGCTCCACCAGCACATGGGGCGCGATCGCCTTCATGCGCATGTAGCGGCCCGCCAGAAACGCCCCGAGCGGGGCTGTCCCCAGGATCACGCCTCCCTGGAAGCCGCCGCCGGGCGTGATTTGCCCGTGCACGACGATGTACGCGCCGACCACGACGATCGTTGGAATCAGTGCCAGCGCCATGGCCCGCAGGGCCGCGCTCGCCCCGGCGAAATGGTGCTCGGCGGACTCCTCCTGGTTGGGGGACTCCTGCTCTTCGCGCAACTGCCGCAGGATCAGCACGATGCCCAGCACCGAGGCAAACAGGATGAACTCCTCCCCCATCGTGTCGAAGCCGCGGAAGTCGAAGTTGAGCGCGGTGATCAAGTCGGTGCCGTGACGCAGCGTGACGCCGATGCCGTCGAGCACGCGTCCGTAGACGCCGTGGTAGTCGCCGAAATTCGGGAGCCCGGTGAACCCGATCACCAGCACGGCCGCGAGCCCTGCTCCGGCCACGCCGAACAAGCCCAGCCGCCCGCGGCGCTTCACGTTTGCTCGCTCTCCTCTTGCTCCCGTCGCTGCTGGTCGTGCTCTCTCACCTTGCGCAGCGCGAGCAGGACCATCACCGGTAGGCCGACGGTGGAGACGACGATCTCGGAGAGGGCCACATCGGGGGCCTGGAAGACGAAGAACAACACGGTCAAGGACATCCCGTAAATGCCGAGCACCAGCACTTGGCGCAGCGGATCGGGAGCCAGCACGACGGCCGTGCCGCCGATCGCCACCGCCGCCAGCGCCGCGATCTGGAGCACGATCACGAGGAGTCGTCCTTGTGTGAGTCGTCGATCGCCGCGCGCCAATCACCGCGCTCGTGGGTGAGGACGCTTCGCATCGTGGTGTGCACCAGGATCGGCCCACTCAGCACGAGCACGACCCCCACCAGCAGTGCCTTGTCGCCGAGCAGGGAGAACGATTCGCGAAACACGATCGCCACCGCGATCAGCAGCGCCCCATAGCTCACCAGCCCCACGAAGTGCATGCGGTCGAAGACGTCGCGCATGGCGCACAGCCCGATCACCGCGATCACCTCGATCGCGCCCCCGGCGCACAGCAAGACGGTCGCCACGAGGATCCGCCAGTTCACAGCTGGCGCTCCATGAGCCGGGCAAAAACGAGCGCTCCGACCAGCGCCATCGGCGCGAGCACCACCGCGAGGTCGATGAAGGGCTGACGATGAAAGCCCTCCGAGAGCAGCATCAGGATCGTGCAAACCAGCACGCCCACGATTTCCATTGCCACGAGGCCTTCCGGGGGCGGTTTGAGCAGTGCCACCAGCACACAGGGGATCAGCGCGAAGGCGAGCACCGCGGCGGCGATCTCCCACTCGTTCATCCAAGCTCCAGCGGGTCGACCGTTTCGCGCCCCCCGCCCACCTTCAGCTGGTGAGCGAGTACAAAGCCGCGCTCACCGTCGATTCCCACCACGAAGGTGTTGGGCGCCACCGAGCCGGCCGCCTCCGCAAGCGCGCGGCGCCCGGTTTCCAGAGGTTCGCGCTCGCCTCCCTCGAACGGCAATGCCCTGAAGGCGCCGAGCGAGGATTTGCGCCGCACCAGCGCCACGAACGCCATCGCGGACACCACGCCGATGTCGCGCGGAACGCGCAGCAGTGGTCGATACAACCGCAGCAGCCAGTGCCAGCGCAGGCTCTCGCCGACGAGCCCCTGCTCGCGGGCGAGCGCGAGGCCGGTGGCGGCAAGCACCGCCACACCCGCGCCGACCAGCAGCTCCGGTAGATCGGTGATGTCGATCAGGAGCAGGTAGAGCGCACCCGCGCACAGCCATCCCAGACTCCAGGCCAGTACACGGCGTGCGACCAGCGCAGGTCGTGAACGCTCCGGCATAGCCGGCCCTTGAGCTACCCGCTTGCGTTGGCTCAAAACGAGCGGCGGCGTGTTCGCTCCGCGACCGGAGCGGCGATTACTTCGTGCTGCGGTGAGCGGCCCGTCAGTCCTGGGCGAGCTCCTTAGGCCTTGCTCAGGGCAAGGCCAAGCGCCTCGGCGTACTGAGGCCAGCAGCGAGGCCGTGGCGGCTGACCATTCGGCTCGGTCCGGCAGAGCAGCCAGCCCTCGCCGATCCGTTGTAGGAGCCCCGCGGCCGAGAGCGCTGTGAGTGCCGTGCTGACAGAAGGGCGCCGAGCGCCGACGAGCGTCGCAAGCACCTGGTGCGTCAGCGGCATGGCCACAACCACGCCGGCCGAGGTGGCCTTCCCCCAGCGCTCGCCAAGCAGCGCGAAAAGCAGTAGCAGCCGCTCCTCGATCACAGAGGTACCCGTCACGAGCGACTTCGCGAACAGCCAGTTGCTCGTTTGCGAAGCCTTGGCCAGCAACGCCTCACCGACCGTGTCAAGCCCACTTGCGCGGCGTGCAAAATCGCCATCCAGCAGCGCGATGCGCAGCGGCGAGAGCGCTTGCCAGGCCACGCCGGCGAGGAGCGTGACCTCGTCCATCTCCCAGGGACGGATCAGATCGTCGGCGCCGACCAGCCAGCCGATGGGGGCGCGCCCCGCCGAGACCTGCACCAGCGCCAAGCCCTCGATCACCAACAGCCCGCGCCATTCGCGGGGGTCATCGATGAGTTGTATGGGGTCGAACGGCCCAGTTGCAATGTGCGCGATCCGGGCCACGAGCCGTTTGGTCCCGGTGGCTGGCCAGTCGCGCGGGTGAGGATTCAGATGGCGGTCTAACTGCACGAGCGAGAGACTCTTCCGAGCGCCATCCGGCGAGAGCTGTCCGTCTCGCTTCGGAAACCCGTCAAGTCCGTCAGCCGCCCGAAGTCCGAAGGCTGAGTGGCTGAGCGTCACTGGTTCCGCGTGTCCGCGGTCATCTGGCGTGGCCGGAGCTCTTCGGGCACGGAGTCACCTGTCCCTGCGGTCGCTCCATCATCCCCTCGGGCTACCCGGTGCGGCGGGGGTTCAGACCCGGCGACCAACTCCGGTGAGAAGCTCACGGACGCGGAGGGGCCCGCTGGTGGTGCGCGCGAGCGGCGGCGTGGGGTAATCCGACCCGTCGCGCATGCCTCGCATCAGCTCAGACAGGCTCTCGAGCGATCCATGACGCGGGCTCCACCCCAGCTCGGCGCGTGCGCGCGCGCTGTCCATGAGCGGCACCGCCAGCGCCATGTCCAACCAACCCGGCTCGCTCGGCTGCAGACGCAGGGCGTATGTGAGCGCCGCGCCGCCCCGCAGAATCGCGGCGCTGACCGGGAGGCGCCGCGCATCCAGCAATCGGGCCAGCTCGGGCGGGCCCAGCGGGGGATCGGCGGCGAGGTTGAATGGGCCGCGACTGTCGGCGAGCACGGCCCGGCGGTAGGCGTCCCCCACGTCGTGCGAGTGCACTGCCTGGAACCGCAGGCGGGGCGTGTCCGGCACCAGAGGAATCGCCTTGGGAGTGACCAGCCGCCCTGGCAGGAGCGGACCTGCGAACAGTCTGCGGATCTCCGTTGCCGCTTGAGCCTTGAAGATCAGAGCGGGCCGCATGCGGATCACGCGCAGCTCCGGCCGCTCACGCTCCAAGCGGTCGAGCACCCGCTCGACCGCGGCCTTGTGTCGCGCGTAGAACGAGCTGGGGATCCCGTCCGTGGGCCACGACTCGTCGACCAGGCGGTCCTTGGGACCGGGCGAATAGGCGCCGACCGACGAGGCATAGACCAGCGCCGGCACGCCCGCGTCGACGACCGCGCGAAAAACCCGCTCGCTGCCCTCGACATTCACCTTGTACGTGACGGATTCGTCGCGACCAGGCTGGATCAGCCACGCAAGGTGGATCACGGCATCCGCGCCCCGGAACAGCGGCGCGAGCTCGGAGTGCGCGACGTCGGCGGGCACGAAGCTCGTCTTCGGCGAGTCGGATGCGGGCGGCCGCCTGGCGATCGCGACGATCTCCTGGATTGCCGGCTCGGCCCGGAGCGACTCGAGTACGCTCGTGCCGACGTTGCCAGTGGCGCCCACGACGACGACTCGCATGAGGGCGGGATACCCGCTGCGGAGTCGCTCAAGCGGTGCCGAGGGAGCGCCGCTTACGGCGCCTGCTTAACCCCTGGAAGGCGCTCAGTCGCGCTCGCCGCGCCGGATGCTCTGTGCCTCGGCCCAGATGTCTTCAGCCTCCTCGCGGAGGCGTGCTGCGGCGGTCGCGATCCCTCGGCCCTACGCGTGAGCCCCACTGTTCGAGCACTTGCTCCGCGCGCTCGGGACCGGCGGTGGCATCCCGGGGGCCGCCCTGCGCCCTGGTCTTGCGCGCCCGAGCGTGATCCGTTCTCGGCCATGCGATTACCATACCCTCTGAACGCCGGACCAACGGCCTGTGATTTACCGGCGTGGTCCCAGGCTATCCGCCCGTACCGGGCTAGAGCGAGCGAGGTGGACGATGGGCATCGATGACTATGTAAACGCCGAGACTGGGTTGATCAGCGCCGCGACGGCGGCGGCGGTGTCCCCTCGGGCCAGGGAACTGTTTCGCCGCGGCGCGGTTTACGGGCTGGCCGGCGCCATGCGGGCCGGCGACGTGGTCGTGGCGGCGGCACGCGGCGCAGTCCGCGGCGCCCGCGATGGGGTCGCGGCGGAGGATGGAAGCGCGCCGGCGCCGCGCAGCGGCACGCGAGCGCGCACCGGCGGCTCCACCGGCGCGCTCGGACGGCTCGACTAAGCGCCGGACTTCGTCCGCTCGCTCCACGGGCAGCGGCCGCTCAAGCGGCGCTCGCAGCGGTGGCTCTCGCTCCAGCGGGAGGCGATCCGGCGGTCAGGGTCGCAGCGCGCAGTAGCAGCTAGGGCGCGCTCTCGGCCGCCAGGTGCGCTCTGACGGTCGTGCGGGTGCCGTCGCGCACCTCGACCAGGTCCGCGATCTGGTGCACGATCCAAAGCCCCATGCCACGACCCGGCTGCGGATCGGGGTTGCGGCGGCCGGCGAGGGGATCCGTGATCGTGCCCTCGTTCTCGACCTGGCAGACGAGATGACGCAGCGCCCGCCAGAGGGTCAGCCGGCGCGGCGGCGCGCCGTGTTCGTAGGCGTTGGTGGCGAGCTCGTTGGCGACGATCAGCAGGTCGTTGAGCGCGCTAGTCCGCATTCGTTGCGCGCGGCCGAAGTCACGCACGGCCGCCCTGAGCGCACCCAGATCCCCATCCTCGAGCTCGAAGCGCATGACGTCGCCGGGCGGCGCAGTTAGCGCCAACTCACACTCGGGAGGAATCGCATCGCTGTAGCACGTGCTGGCGTGCGGCCGCCCGTGGTCCAGCACCGTGCGATGGGTGCGCTCGGCGATCGCCAGCACCGAGTGATCGAGCTGGGCGGCGTCGTACGGGCAGAGCGCTCGCACCGCGGCGTCCTTGAACGCCAGGTTGACCAAAGCTTCGTGGCGGAGAGCCTCGCGAACCTCGTCCGATCCCCGGCCGGGCCATATGGGTTCTCCGATCACGTGGAGGATCCGCTTGTCTTGCGCCTGCTCGAGCAGGCGTCTGACGAGCGGAATGACCCTGGCCGGGTTGCGCCCCACGTGGGACATGTCAAGCAGCTCACATGGAGGCAGCCCGGAGACCAAGCTCCGCGCCAGCTCGAGCTTCGGCCCGGGCAGCAATAGGGCGATCCGCTCTCCTGCGTGGCGCGCCGGTGCGAGAAAGCGGGAGATCCCGTCCAGGTACTCGCGATCGTCCCGGTAAAAGAGCGCCTCGTGAGTATGGGTGCCGGAGGGCAGCAACTCTCCCCTCTCTCGAGCCTCCTGTGTCTTCAAGCTCCGCCGGTGTCAGGGCGCCCAAACGAGCCTTCATCAGGCTTCACTCCGGGCTCTGGTTCGCTGGGCGTCCCCGGCGTAGGCGCGGGGCTTGGGTCGGGCGCCTCGCCGGGATCGGGCTCTTGACCGGGTGCCGGCTCCTGAGGCCCGGGCTCAGGGACGATCGGGGTCGCCGGCTCCTCGGGCGTCGGAACCTGCGCCGGCTCCTCGGGCTGCCCGGGCGTACCAGGATCGGGTACGACTGGCGTCACGGGCTCCGGAACCGTGGGCGTGAGCGGTTCCTGCGGTTGTGGGACCGCCAGCGCATATGACGAGGCTGGCGTGGCGACCGGCAAGCGTTCCATCCTCGAGCAATACCCGGTCCCTCGCCTGGTCAACCGCCGTCGCGTCGCAGCCAATGCGCGACTTTCCGCAGATCGGCGGCGAATTCCTCGAACGCTTCCTCCCGCTCACGGTCGCTCTGGGCGCGGAGGATCGAGGAGGGATGGGTGGTGATCGTGACCAGCTCCGCCAGCGTCGAGTCCAGCGGGCGGCCGCGGTCCCGGCCCACACGGACGCTCGGCCCGATCAGCGCCTGCCCTGCGGTGGCCCCCAGGCACACCAGCGCCCGCGGCTTGACCATGCGAAGCTCGGCCTGAAGCCACGGCATGCACGCCTGAACCTGCCAGCGCTCGGGCCGCTGATGGATTCGCCGCTTGCCTCGTGCCTTATAGCGAAAGTGCTTGACCGCGTTGGTGATGAAGACCTCGCTCCGCGGGATCTGGGCCTCCTCCAGCCCTCTGTCGAGGACGCGGCCGGCCGGACCAACGAACGGGTGACCCTCGATGTCCTCGCGATCGCCCGGCTGCTCGCCGACCAGGAGCAGACGCGCCCGCTTGCTCCCCTCTCCGAGAACCGCCTGGGTAGCGCCCTCCCAAAGGTCGCAAGCACGGCAGTGCTGCACGGCTTCGGCTAGCGCTCGGCGCGTCGCGCGAGCCGGCACCGGGGCGGGCGGGCGATCTCCCGCGTGACCCGTCTCGGGAGTCATGGACGCCTACTACCCCGAATCGTCAGTCCCCCTCGGCGAAATCGCCAGCCGAATGGTTACGCCCCCGGCCTCGGGGTATTTGCACCGCGAAACGCAAACCGAGGAAAGGAGTGCACATGTCATCAGGTTCGGAGGCAGGCCAGGTCACTGGCACCAAGGACAAGGATTACAACCTGATCTGGTTCACCGAGCAGTGCCTGTCGAACGCGCTGCGGCTCGAGACTTACATTCAGGATGCCGAGCGCGAGGGCGACAGTGAGCTCGCGGATTTCTTCCGCAGGGCTCAGAGCGAGAGCCGCAAGGGCGGCGAGCAGGGCAAAGAGCAGTTGCGCAAGCGGCTATCCGCGTAGCTCGCGCGCCTCAAAGGTCGAAGGGAGGGCGCGGGAGCACGCGATTACTGGTCCACCTTGTCGCGTTTTGGACCCTCGGCGGGCTCGGCTTCCGGGTCCTGTGAAGGGTGCGGCTCGCTGGTGCTGGTCGCCCCGGGCGGAGTGTGGGCCGCGTCCCTTCCGAAGACCATCTCCTCGCCAGGATCCCGCGGATCCTCGCGGTGATCATACGGATCGGGCCATTCCGTCAGGTCGGGCTCGCTCACCGGATTGTTGAGCGACGAATGGGGCGTCCGCGCGCGTACGGACGTGCCGGGCCCAGGCTCATGCTCGATGGTGGCGCCTTCCTCGCCGCCTGCAATA
Source organism: uncultured Solirubrobacterales bacterium (assembly GCA_963808655.1). Lineage (GTDB taxonomy): Bacteria > Actinomycetota > Thermoleophilia > Solirubrobacterales > Solirubrobacteraceae > Palsa-465. Next base: position 73,931 of record CAWEGZ010000012.1, on the reverse strand, counting down.
TCTGAAACCACCGTGTCCGCCTCGGCGGCGGAGGCGGGCTCGGACTCGGAGAGCGTGGCGGGGGGCTCGGGCTCGGGGGGCGTCTCCTCAGCGGTCGGCTCCGGCGGCGCGGGCGTCTCTACGGCGACCGAGAGCGGAGGCTCCGGGGCCGCGGGCGGCGCCGGTGGCGGGGGTGCCGGGGCCGACGGAGCCCTGCTTGCGGTTGGCCGCGGCTGGTCAGGTGCAAGCCCACTCGCGACCTCGTTCAGCGCCCATCCGGTGAGGCGACCGGCGAACGCCGCGCTGCGGCGCATCACGTCGATCGAGAGGGAGATCTGCGCCTCGACAACGCGTATCACCAGTCCGAGCATCTCTGAACACCTCCGCTCCGCGATTTCATCATTAGCGCCGCGCACGCCTAGCGGCGAGAGCAGCTCATTGTCGCTACCCGAGGGGTTTCCATGCGACACACCGGCGGGCTACGCTTCAGACATGACCCCGTCAGGAGAGGACTGATGAGCCAGGGAGACGAAGACTCCAAGCACCGCGACAGCACCGAGTCGATCAAGCAGGGTCGACCGGTGCAGCGGGCCGCCGAGCGGCTGGACCGTGAGGCCGAGCGGATGGAGCAGGAGAGCGCGGAGCTGGGGCAGGAGATCGAGCAAGCTCGCGCCGACTGGAGCCGCAAGCGCGCCGACTCCGACGTTCCCGGTGCGAGTCCGTCGGAAGACCAGGGAGGCGGTCTCGAAGGGTCCGACGTGACGAGCGGGGGCGGCCAGGACGAGTCGCCGGAAGACCGCTAGCGCTACTCCGCAGGCAGCTCTTCGAGGGCGTTCAGATACGCCTCGGTGTAGGTCGGGAATTGGGCCACCGCGTCCTTGAGAACCCGTAGCGGTGTGGCGGTCTTGATCGCCAGCGCCGCGTAGTGAATCCATTCCCCGGCCAGGGGGCCCACGGCCCAGGCGCCCACCAACACCTCCGCGCGCGGGTCGGCGATTACGCACAACTCCCCCCGCGGATCGCGCTCATACGTCCACGGTCGCGCGATCGAGTCCGCGAGCCGCACTCGTGAGCAGACGGGCTCGAGGCCCGCCTCCCGCGCTTGTTGCTCGGTCATCCCCACCGCCGCCACCTCGGGATCGCAGAAGACCACGCGCGGCACGGCCCCGTACTCCGCGCGTGCCGGCCGTCCGAGAATGTCCGCGACGACCACGCGGGCCTGGTACTTGGCGACGTGCGTGAATGGCATCACCCCGGTGACGTCCCCGATCGCCCAGACCCCGTCGCGCACGCGGCAGCGCTCGTCGACTTCGATGCCGTGGTCTCCGGGCTCGATCCCGGCGCGCTCGAGCTGCAAGCCATCCACCCGCGGCCGCCGGCCGACCGCCACGACCAGCTCTTCGGCGCTGAGCTCCCGATCGCCAAAGCGCACGATGCGGCCCGCGCCTCCCGCCGCTACGGCGGAAACCTCGGCGCCGAGGTGCACGCCTATGTCCTCCTCGCGCAGCGCATCCAGCAGTAGCTCGGAGACGGCCGGATCCTCACGAGACAGCAACCGCTCGGCGGCCTCGATCAGGTGCACCTCAGCGCCGAAGCGCCTGAACATCTGCGCAAGCTCGACCCCCACCGGCCCGCCCCCCATGACCACTACGCTGCCCGGCACCCGGTTCAACGTCGTCGCCTCGCGGTTGGTCCAGTAGCCCCCCTGCTGGAGCCCGTCGATCGGCGGTACCGCGGAGTCCGAGCCGGTCGCAATCACGATTCGCTCGCTCGCGATCGTGCCATCGCCGACATCGAGCTCCCGCTCGGCGCTGAACGCGGCCGGGGCCTTGAAGACGGTTACACCCTCGTCCTCATAGCCCTTGATCTGGTCGGCATCGTCGAGGTGGCGGATCATCTCGTCGCGATAGGAAGCTGCATCGGCGAAGGTCAGCGACGGAGACCCGGTGCCGGCGGCCCGCGCTGCCTCGGCGCGCACCTCCCCGGGCCGCAGCAGCGTCTTCGAGGGGATGCACGCCCAGTAGGCGCACTCACCCCCGATCAGTTCACGCTCGACCAGGGCCGTCTTCATGCCCGCGGCGGCCGTCCGCGAGGCCACGGTCTCCCCGCCCGGCCCCGCACCCACCACGATTACGTCAAAACGCTGGGTCGCCACCGACGCAGCCTACATTCGTCCACGATTACACGCCCCTCCCGCGGGGCAGAGATGGGCGGATGAAGCTTGGCTACTTCCTTTCCTCGGAAGAGTGGGGGCCGCGGGAGCTGATCGAGCTCGCGGCCAAGGCCACCAATGCCGGCTTCGAGGGTCTGTGGATCTCCGATCACTTCCATCCCTGGAACGACGAGCAGGGTCACAGCCCGTTCGTATGGTCGGTGATCGGCGGGATCGCGGCTGTGCGCCCGGGGGTCAAGCTGACCACGGCGGTGACCTGTCCGACCGTGCGTATCCATCCTGCCGTCCTCGCTCAGGCGGCGGCGACCGCGTCGGTCCTGCTCGAGGGCAACTTCTGCCTTGGCGTGGGCAGCGGCGAGGCGCTCAACGAGCATATCCTCGGCGACCGCTGGCCGAGTGCGGACGAGCGCCTGGAGATGCTTGAGGAGGCGGTGGAGGTCATGCGTCTGCTGTGGCAGGGCGGCTTTCGCGACCACCGCGGCCGTCACTACCGAGTGGAGAACGCTCGCGTCTACGACCTCCCCGAATCACCCCCACCCGTGCTGGTGTCAGGCTTCGGGCCGAAGTCGATCGAGCTCGCGGCGCGCATTGGCGATGGCTTCTGCACGGTGCAACCGGACGCGGAGGCGGTGGCGCGCTTCCGCTCCCACGGCGGTGAGGGCAAACTTGTCCAGGGCGGCATGAAGGTCTGCTGGGACCAGGATGAGCGGCGAGCCAGGCAGACCGCCTTCAGGCTATGGCCAAACGAAGTGCTTCCCGGCGAGCTAGCCCAGGTGCTGCCCACCACGCGGCACTTCGAGCAGGCCACCGAGCTCGTAACCGCCGAGATGGTGGCTGAACAGGTCCCCTGTGGCCCGGATGTGGAGCGTCACCTCGAAGCGATCGCTGAGTTCGCGCGTGCGGGGTTCGACGAGCTGTACGTGCAGCAGATCGGTCCCGATCAGGACGCCTTCTTCGCTGCGTACAAGGATGAGGTTCTGCCGCGGCTGCAGGAGGAGATGGCCGCGCGTTAGCCTGGCGGCCTACCTCCCGAACTCGTCCTCGTTCTCGCTCGAGCGCTCGAAGTCAGCTTCGCCAGAGCCGGCCGCGCGTGCATCGTCGGACTCCTCGAGCGGGGCGTCCTCGATCGCCCGGCGCGCCGCGTGCTGGTCGCCGTGGGAGGCGTGCTCGATCAACTCCTCCTCGGCCTGCTCGAACCCCTCGGACTCTCCCTCGCCGGCTTCGACCAGCGGGCGCTGTGCCTCGTCGACCTCCTCGATCGGATGCGGCTCAGCGCTCACCTGTCCGCCGATGCGCGCAGCTTCGGCCGCGGCCCGGGCCTCCTCTTCGGCGACGAATTCCTCGTCACCCACGTTCTCCTGGGCGGCGCGTGCGCCCTCCTCGCGGGCGGGGTCGCGTGTCGGCTCGGGATCGGGCATAGCACCAGGTTACCCGTCTTTGTCGTCAGCCTGACGTCCCGTTTGCACGGAATGCATGCGGGCATCATCATGCTCGCGTGGCCGTCACCGACCGACTGCCCCCGTTTCTGCGCCAGCTCAGTGGCGATCCGCTGGGACTGGCACGCTCCGCGCAATCGAGAAGGTCGCGCAAGCTCGAGCCACGCACGCGGACCGCGGACAAGATGGTGCAATCGATCTGTCCTTACTGCGCGGTGGGCTGCGGACAGCGGGTGTACGTCAAGGACGAGAAGGTGATCCAGATCGAGGGCGACCCCGACTCGCCGATCTCACGCGGCCGGCTCTGCCCCAAGGGCGCTGCGTCCGAAGGTCTCGTTAACTCGCCCAGGCGCGAGACCAAGGTCAGATACCGGCGCCCGGGAGGCACCGAGTGGGAGGACTTGAGCCTGGAAGAGGCGACCGACATGATCGCCGAGCGCTTCATCCGCACCCGACGGGAAACCTGGGAAGACACCGACGACGAGGGGTGTCCGCTGAGGCGCACGCTCGGCATCCACTTCCTCGGGGGTGCCACGCTCGACTCCGAAGAGAACTATCTGATCAAGAAGTTCTTCTCGGCGGCGGGCGCGCTCTCGATCGAGAACCAGGCCCGCATATGACACAGCTCCACGGTCCCCGGTCTGGGGTCCTCGTTCGGGCGCGGCGGCGCCACAACCTTCCAGCAGGACCTGCAGAACTCAGACTGCATCCTGATCATGGGCTCGAACATGGCCGAGCAGCATCCCGTGGGTTTCCAGTGGGTGATGGAGGCCAAGGAGCGTGGCGCCAAAGTGATCCACGTCGACCCCCGCTTCACGCGCACGAGCGCCATGGCCGATCTGCATGTGCCGATCCGCGCCGGCACCGACATCGCCTTCCTCGGCGGGATTGTCAACTACATCCTCAAGCACGACGCCTGGTTCGAGGACTACGTGCGTCATTACACCAACGCTCCGGTGATCATCAAGCCGGAGTTCCGCGACGTTGAGGAGCCCGGTAGCGAAGGCGCCGGCCCACCTGACCTCCGGCCAGGAGGCATCTTCTCCGGCTGGAACCCGGAAGACGCCGCTTACAAGATTGACAGCTGGGCCTACGACAAGACCTCCCCGGAGCTCGGCGCCGGCAAGTCCGAACAGCAGGCCGACGTCTCAGGCGAGCAGGCCCACGGCGCCCACGGCATGGAGCTCGAGCACGGCGAGCCACCCGAGCTCGACAACTCGATGCAGCACGAGCGCTGCGTGCTCCAACTGGTCCGTCGCCACTTCGCCCGCTATACGCCAGAGGTCGTGGCGAGCATCTGCGGCTGCACCGAGGAGCAGCTGCTCACGGTCGCGAAGGCGCTGTGCGAGAACTCGGGCCGGGAGCGCACCTCGGCGGTCGTGTATTCGGTCGGTTGGACGCATCACACGGTGGGCGTGCAGAACATCCGCACGGCCTCGATCGTGCAGATGCTCCTGGGCAACGTCGGCCGCCCGGGCGGGGGCATTCTCGCGCTCCGCGGCCACGCCAACATTCAGGGCTCGACCGACATCCCCACGCTCTACAACATCCTTCCCGGGTACATCCCGATGCCCCATCCCGCGTCGCACGGGACCCTGGACGAGTTCGTGCGCCTGAATGGCCCCAGTACGGGTGCATGGGGCAACCTCAACACCTACATGGTCTCGTTGCTGAAGGCGTGGTGGGGAGACGCCGCCATCGCCGATAACAACTTCTGCTTCGGACATCTGCCGCGCATCAACGGCGACCACTCTCACTACGCGATGATGCTGCGGGCGCTCGACGGCGGACTGAAGGGCATGCTCTGCGTGGGCCAGAACCCAGCCGTCGGCTCGGCCAACTCGAAGCTCATGCGGCTCGCGCTGGGGAAACTCGACTGGCTGGTCGTACGCGACTTCCAGCCCACTGAATCGACGATGTTCTGGAAGGATTCTCCCGAGCACGAGTCGGGCGAGGTTCGGACGGAGGACATAAACACCGAGGTCTTCTTCCTCCCCTGCGCCGCGCACACCGAAAAGGACGGCTGCTTCACCAACACGCAGCGGCTGCTGCAGTGGCATCAGCAAGCGTGCGAGCCGCCGGGCGACTGCCGCTCCGAGCTGCACTGGATCTACCACCTGGGCAAGGCCGTGCGCGCGAAGCTCGAGGGCTCAGACGACCCCCGCGACCGCGCGATCTTGGAGTTGACCTGGGATTACCCGCTGAAGGGCCGCTACCAGGAGCCCGATGCCGAGGCCGTGCTCAAGGAGATTGGCGGGGTCGATGCCGAGGGCAAGCCGCTGGACTCATATGACCAGCTCAAAGACGATGGCTCCACCGCCTGTGGCTCCTGGATTCACGCCGGCATCTATAAGGACGGGGTCAATCAGCCGGCGCGCAAGCGACCGCGGACCGAACAGAACTGGATCGCCCACGAGTGGGGCTGGTCGTGGCCCAAGGACGTGCGCATTCTTTACAACCGCGCCTCCGCGGACCCGGACGGGAGGCCCTGGTCGGAGCGCAGGCGCTACGTGTGGTGGGACGACGAGCAGGGGCAGTGGACGACTCTGGGCGACTCTCCCGACTTTCCCGCCAGCAAGGCGCCCGACTTCGTGCCCCCGGATGATGCGAAGGCGCTCGAGGCCATCGCCGGCGATAAGCCATACATCCTCCACCCCGACGGCCGTGCCTGGATCTGGGCGCCCACCGGAGTGGTCGACGGGCCCCTGCCATCCCACTATGAGCCGCACGAGTCGCCGTTCGACAACCGTCTTTATCGCCAGCAGAAGAACCCCACCCGCCAAACCTTCGACCGCGCGGAGAACCGCTATCACCCCTCCGGCAGCGTGCAGGGCGCCGAGGTGTTCCCGTTCGTGCTCACGACCTACCGGTTGACCGAGCACCATACGGCGGGCGGAATGTCGCGCTCGGTTCCCTACCTGGCCGAGCTTCAGCCCGAGTTCTTCTGCGAGGTCTCCCCCGCGCTGGCGGCGGAGCGCGGGCTTTCCCACGGAGCGTGGGCCACGATCGTCACCGCCCGCACCGCAATCGAGGGGCGGGTGATGGTCACTGACCGGATCAAGCCGATCACCGTAGACGGCCGCACCACGCATCTGGTCGGTGTTCCCTACCACTGGGGGAGCGTGGGTCTGGTCACGGGCGACTCGGGCAACGAGCTGCTCTCGGTGGTGCTCGACAAGAACGTCCACATCGCGGAATACAAGGTGGCCACCTGCGACATCCAGCCGGGACGCCGTCCCCGCGGGCGGGAGCGGCTCGAGTTCGTGGAGGAGTACCGGCGGCGAGCGGGCCTCGCATGACGCTTGAGGTCCGCACTTGGCCGTCCACCTACGGCGCCGACTCCAAGCCCCGCATGGGGTTCTTCACCGATACCTCGATCTGCATTGGCTGCAAGGCGTGCGAGGTCGCCTGTAAGGAGTGGAATCGCGTGCCGACATCGATCCAGGGGTTCACCGGTAAGTCCTACGACAACACCATCGAGCTCGGCGCCAACACCTGGCGCCATGTCGCCTTCGTCGAGCAGCGTGTTCCCGCCGGTGTGGAGGACGGCGCGACGCCCGTGGAGGCGGCCGCCCGCTCTGAGGCGATCGATGCCGGCCTCCACACCTATCAGGAGGGCGACGGCTTCCGCTGGCTGATGGCCTCCGACGTCTGCAAGCACTGCACCGACGCGGCGTGCTTGGAGGTGTGTCCGACAGGAGCGCTGTTCCGCACCGAGTTCGGCACGGTGGTCGTGCAGGAGGACGTCTGCAACGGCTGTGGCTACTGCGTGCCGGCGTGCCCCTTTGGCGTGCTCGACCAGCGCGAGCACGATGGGCGCGTGTGGAAATGCACGCTCTGCTACGACCGGCTTAAGGACGGGCTCGAGCCGGCGTGTTCGAAGGCCTGCCCCACCGACTCAATCCAGTTCGGAGAGCTCTCGGAGCTGCGCGAGCGGGCGCACGTCCGCCTCGAGCGGCTGAAGCAGGCAGGCCAAGACAAGGCCCAGCTCTACCTGGCCGACGATGAGGACGGCGTGGGGGGCGCCGGGGCCTTCTTCCTGCTGCTTGACGACCCCGAGGTCTATGGGCTGCCCCCCGATCCGGTCGACACCCGCCGCCACCTGGGCTCGATCTGGGCGGCGACGGGCGCCGCGGCCGCGACCCTCGCGGCGGGGTTGGCGGCTGTCGTGTTCGGGGGGCGGAAGTGAGCGACGAGGGCTCCGCGGTGAGCACCCAGGACGGCGGCTCGGCCCCCACCTGGCAAGGCCGGCCAGTCCGCACCTACCACGGGCAACCGGTGCTGAAGGAGCCCGTGTGGACGTGGGAGATCCCCTGCTACTTCTTCACCGGCGGGCTGGGCGGCTCGTCGGCGGCGCTGGCGCAGCTCGCTGATCTGAGGGGCAACGAAGTGCTGGGGCGCCGCGCATGGACGACGGCGGCCGCCGCCGGCGCAATCAGCCCGCTGCTGCTGATCTCGGACCTGGGACGACCCAGGCGCTTTTTCAACATGTTGCGGATGTTCAAGGTCAGCTCGCCGATGAGCGTCGGTTCGTGGATCCTGGTCTGCTCGGCGACCTCCAACGCGGTCGTCACGCTGAACGCATGGACGGGCCTGCTGCCCCGCGCTCGGCTCGTCGCGTCCCCAGCGGCGGCAGTGCTCGGCTTGGGGATGTCCACCTACACGGCGGCCTTGATTTCCAATACTGCGGTCCCCGCGTGGCATGAGGCCCGCCGCGAGCTGCCGTTCGTGTTCGCCTCAGGCGCGGCGCTCAGCGCTGGGGCCGCCGCGCTGATCACGACGCCCCCTGCGCACGCCGCGCCCGCGCGGCGGCTCGCCCTGGGGGCGTTGGTGGCCGAGATGTCGGCGGCGATGGTCATGGAGCAGCGGCTCGGCGAACACGCCCGGCCGTACACGGTCGGCCTGGCCGGCAAGCTCTCCTGGGCACGGCGCGCGTGGATGCTCGCCGCCGGAGTGCTGGTTCGCTGCCGAGGGCGCCAGTCGCGTCGCGATGCCGCGATCGCCGGTTCGATGATGCTGATGGGAGCCATGGGCAAGCGCTGGCAGGTGTTCAGAGCCGGCGTGCGATCCGCGTCCGACGTGGCGGCCGTGATCGGCCCCCAGCGGGAGGCGATCGAGCGGGGCGAGCGCCGCGGCGCGGCGCGCCGCTAGCGCTCAGGAGGCCACGCCGGCAGGCGTCTCTGCCTCAGGCACGGGCGCGCTGAGCTTCGTCGGGTTCCCCATCGTGATCAGCTCGTCGAGCAGCGCCAGCACCTGGGCGTGCAAGCGGCGATCGGTCGAGTGGACCGAGCGGATCGCATATATGCCGGCGCCGTCGGGGTCGGTCGGCGACACGCTCGGATGCCAGGGCGCGAGTGCTCCTTGAAGGCCGAGACGCGGACCCTGACCCCAGCGCTCGTCAGCCCACTGGAGCAGTCGCCTGGCCCGTGCTCGCTCGACCGCTTCAGGCGCCGCGGTGCCGACGGCCTCGGTCGCATAGCGCCGCAAGTCCTGGCGACGGCGATCGTCGAGCAGGTCGTTGTATCCGCGTAGGAAAGCCGCGATCACCGGCGAGACGGTCCGCGGGTGGTCGCTGAAGCGCTCGCCCGCGAGCATCGACGCGAGCTCCATCACGCAGGCCCCGTGGCCGGGGGATGTGTGTTTGCCCCGCGCCAGTCTCATGGTCTGGAAGCTTGGCTCACTCATGTGCAACTCCGAAGCCTCCTTACGCTTACCGCTGCTGCTGGCCCACAAACCGCCGACGTCCGGCCGTAAATAGCGGCCCGGTTGGTCCCCCCGCGACCCGACAGGCTGTGGAGCTGGCGGCGCCCAAAAATCGTTTCTCGCCGGCGCGCGGGGGTAGTCGCGTAGCGATGCCAAAGACGACCAGCAGCGGAAAAGCGAAGAAATCCGAGCTCCCTGACACGGTCAAGCGCTCGCCGGCAAAGGCCCAGCGGACCTTCGCCAAGGCGCACGACTCAGCCGCCGAGCAGTACGGTGAAGGGGAGCGTGCGCACCGGGTCGCCTACGCGGCGCTCAAGCACAGCTTCGAGAAGGTGGGCGACCGATGGGAGGCCAAGGATGAGAAGGGCCCCTCGGACCCGCGCGCCAAGAACCCGCGCGCCCGCGAGAACAAGGGCAAGGCCTACGGCGGCGTCGACGTCGAGGGCCATACCAAGCAGGAGCTCTATGAGCGTGCGGCCAAGCTCGGCGTCAGCGGCCGCTCGCGGATGAGTAAGGGCGAGCTGGCCGAGGCGATCGCGCGCGAGCAGTAGCCGGGGCGCTCACTCGGCGCCGCCCCTCAGCGGGCCACGCCGCTCAGCTTCCGTCCCGGCCGACCGTATCGCGCAGTGCCTCGAGCGCGCTGTATTTGGGATGCCATCCGAGTTGCTCGCGCGCCTTGCTCGTGTCCATGATCGCAGGATGGCTGAGCGCCTCGACCCATTCGGTCGCGGGCGGGAGCAGCGGCATGCGCGGCAGCGCGGAGGCCGCCCGGGCCCAGGAGTGCACCAGGCGCGCCGGGATTGGCAGCGGTGCTAGCCCAAGCTCGCGTACCACGTCGGAGCCGCTCAGCACGCCGTCGCCGGCGATGTTGTAGGCGCCCGGCGGCCCGTCGCCTAGCACACACCGGACAAGCGCCTGACCCACATCGTCCTCGTGGATGAATTGGACCGGGACGTCTGGCGCCAAAATCGGGATCCGCAGGCGGCCTGCGGCGCCGAGCATCCCCTTGCCGGCGCGCGCCAGGGGCGAGGGGAAAAACTCCTTGGCGCCGGCTGCATGAGGTCCGAGCACGATCGGCGGTCGCACCATGTACAGCCTCGGCTTGGAGCTGGCGCGGTCCTCGCGCCACAGCTCCTCCTCGAGCTCGGCCTTCTCGCGCGCGTAGAAGAGCCGGTCAGCGGGGCGAACGGGCCAGTCCTCGCGAATGCCGACGGGATTGTCGCGGTGAAAGCCGTAGGCCGCGACGGAGGATGCGTAGACGAAGCGCTCGGCCCCGGCATCGCGGGCGGCGCGGAATGCATTGAGGGTCCCGCCCACGTTGATCGCGCGGATCGTCTCGGCCGGCAGGGTGCCAGTCAAGTTGAAGGCCAGATGCACGACAACATCGATCCCTGCGAATGCCTCGGCCAGGGCGTCCTGGTCGCGGACGTCGCCGCGCCGATACTCCATCTTGCTCCAGCCGTGCTCATCGGGGTCAAACGCTCGCCGCGCAATGCCCACGATGCGCGCCACCCGAGGCTCCGACTGAAGCAGCGGGATCAGGCCAAAGCCGAAGGTCCCCGTAGGCCCGGTCACCGCGACGGAGAGTCCGCTCGCTGACATGGGCGCAAGATACGGCACCGCCAGCGCCTGCGAAGATTCGACGCCATGAGCACCACCGCCGACGACATCGTCGCCTGCGTCGTCGAGATCCCCAAGGGAAGCCGCAACAAGTACGAGTACGACCCCGAGATCGGCGCGATCACGCTCGACCGCTTCCTGTCCTCGTCGGTGGTCTACCCCACCGACTACGGCTTCGTGCCCGAGACGCTGGCCCCCGACGGGGACACGCTCGACGCGCTGATCTGCGTCTCGGAGCCCACGTTTCCCGGCTGCGTGATCAAGTGCCGCATGATCGGCCTGTTCGACATGGAGGACGAGCACGGGCTGGATTCGAAGCTTCTGTGCGTGCCCTGCAACGACCCCCTGTGGAGCACGCTCGAGCGCCTGGAGGACCTGCCCCAGCAGCTGCGCAACGAGATCGGCCACTTCTTCGCGATCTACAAGGATCTCGAGCCGGGCAAGGAGTCGATCGTCAAGGGATGGCGCGACCAGGACGCCGCAGTCGAGGAGCTGAAGCAGTGCCGCCGGCGCTACGCGGAGCAGCACGCTCCCGTTTAGCGCACGACGCGCACGCGGGGCCCGGACCCGCCCTCGGGCGCGACGCGCTTGGGCTCGCGAGGCGCCGGAGGCGCGATGCCGAGCTCGCGCACGAGCGTGAAAAAGGCCCGGGCAAAGGGGGACTCGCCCGTGCGCGCCGCGAGCGCCTCCCAATCGATCTGCTCGCGCAGCGCGCGGGCGATCGCCAGCAGGCTGCGGTAGTCGAGCGAGTGCTCGTCGAGCGAAAGCAGCTTGGTGGCGAGCATGTCCTCAAGCGCCATCACCGGCGTCGCGATCGCCATCACGGATAGGGTCTGCGCACGGGCGAGCACCTCATCGGTGATCTCGAGGCCCGCGGGGTGGAAGATTACGTCGACCATGACTTCGTCGTCCCAGGCTTTGAAGAGCCACTCCTCGGGCGGTCTCTCGGTGCGCATGCCCGCCGCGGCCAGGGCCGCGAGCGCCCGCTCGGCATCCTCGGGCTTGACCATCAGGTCGAGATCCTTGTGCGGCGGAGGACCGCCGCGCGCCCAGGCGGCGAAGCTGCCGCCGAGCACGAAAGGCACGTGCGCATCGCGCATCGCGGTGATCGCCGCCCGGAGGGTCTCGAAGATCGGGGGCTCGGGCTCCATAGCCGACGAGCTACCCCTCATAGCGGGTAGCGCAACGACATGAGCACCAATCACGCCGGGCGCAAGCTGCGCATCGCGGCCGCGGGTGACATACATTGCTGCGACGCGCGCCGCGACGAAATCGTCGCGTCGCTGCGTGAGCTCGGGCCGCGCGCGGACCTGGTGCTGCTGAGCGGCGACCTCACGATCGACGGCGACCCCGAGCAAGGACGGGTGCTCGCGGAGGCCTGCGCTGAGATCCAGGCGCCCGTGTTCGCGGTCCTCGGCAACCACGACTGGCACGTCGGCCGCGCCGACGAGCTGGTGGCGGCACTCGAGCAAGGCGGCATCAGCGTGCTGGAGCGCGGCTTCGCGGTCTGCGAGCGCCACGGGGTCGAGATCGGGATCGTCGGCACGAAGGGGTTCGTGGGCGGCTTCCCCGGCTCGCACCTGCCCGACTTCGGCGAGCCGCTGCTGCGTGAGGTCTACCGCGAGACCTCGCGCGAGGTGGAGGCGCTCGAGGCCGGGCTGCGAGCGGTGGCGCTGTGCGCGATCCGGATCGTGCTGCTGCACTACGCCCCTACGACCGCCACGATCGAGGGCGAGTCGCCGGGGATCTGGGCCTTTCTCGGCACCGACCGGCTCGCGGCGCCGATCCTCGAGCACGAGCCGGACCTGGTCCTGCACGGTCACGCGCACGCGGGCCGCTTCCGCGGCAGCATCGGCGACGTGCCCGTCTACAACGTCTCGATCCCCGTCATGGGCCGCGACTTCTGGCTGTTCGAGGTGGACGCAGCCCAGCCGGCGAGAACACCGATTCACTGAAGGCCGGCGCACATGTGCGCCGGCCCCGGCGGCGCATGCGCCGCCGCCCCGGCCCGATCATGATCGGGCCGGCCGGGCGGAACTACTTGGAAGCGGTCGCCCAGTAGGTGGCGGCCATGTCCTCGTCGCCGTGGCCGTCCGCCTCGGCCCGTCGCAGGCGCTCGCGCACGGCCTCGAGCACCGGCACTTCCAGCCCCGCGGCCTGCGCCGCCTCGAGTGCCAGGTCGGCGTCCTTGCGTGAGAGGGCCAAGCGGAAGGCGGGATTGCCGAACTCCTTCTCGATCATCTCGCGTCCCTTCATGCGCGCGTACGGGAGATCGAGCGTGCCGCCCTCGACGGAGTCGAAGAAGACCTGGGGGTCGACGCCGAGCGCCTCCGCCATGGTGATCGTCTCGGCGAGCACTGCCACCACCCCCACGATCCAGGAGTTGATCATGACCTTGGCACGGGTCCCCTGCCCGGCCTCGCCGAGCCACAGACTGCGCTTGCCGAGCGCCTCGAATAGCGGCTCCGTCCGCTCGCGGGTCTGCTCAGGCCCCGAGCCGAGAATGATCAGCTCGCCTCGCTCCGCGGGCTCGCGCGTCCCGAGTACGGGGGCGTCGATGAACACTGCGCCCGCCTCTGTGGCCGCCCGCTCGCACAGCTCGGTCCCCTCGATACCAATCGTGCTCATCTGCACCCAGGCCGCGTCCTGCGCCAGAGCCTCCAACGCCGGCCTCGCCGAGTCGAGCACCGCGTCGGTGTCACTCAGCATCGTCACCAGCAGGTCGCTGCCAGCGGCGGTCTCGCCGGGATCGCCGAACACCTTGCCGCCGTCCTCCTCGAGCGGCCGGGCCCGCTCGGGCGTGCGGTTCCAGGCCCGGACTTCGAACCCGGCGCGCGCTAGGTTGCGGGCCATTGGCAGGCCCATGGTGCCTGTTCCCAGGAAGGCTACGGTCGTCACGGTCAGCCCCTACCCGTTCTGGGTAGCACAAACTCAGGTATGCCAGCCCGCGACGAAATAACCCCTTCCAAGCTCCGGCGGCTGGCCGAGATGCAAGCTGCTGGGCCGGTGGTAGTGAGCTTATACCTCGATCTCGACCCCGAGCGCTTCGCAGTTGCCGGGGCGCGCCAGACGGCCGTACGCTCGCTGATCGATTCGGGCGCGCGCCAGATCGAGGCCACCGAACTCGAGCACGAGCAGCGCGAGCAGCTCCGCGCCGACCTCGGCAGGGTCGAGCAGGAACTTGAAGGGGGCGTGCCGGAGGGAGCTCACGGCCTGGCGATCTTCTGTTGCGCCTCGCTCGAGCTGTTTGAGACGCTGTCGCTGCCCGTGCCGGTGGAGAGCTCGATCTCGTTTGACTCGAAGCCTCACGTGGCGCCGCTGGCCGCCCTCGGGCCGGCCGCGCACTGGTGTGTGGCGCTCGTCAACCGTCGCGCGGCCCGCATCCTGCGTGGCTCCCAGAATCAGTTGTTCAAGGTGGCCGAGCTCGAGGATTCGGTTCAGGGCAGTCGCTCGCGCGGTGGGGGCTTCGAGCACGCGTCCGAGGCCCACCTGCGCCACGTCGCCGACGTGCTGCTGAGCCAGCAGCGGCGGCGACCGTTCGCGGGGCTGGTGGTGGGCGCACCCCACGAGCTGCGCAGCATCTTCGAGGGCTTGTTGCATCCCTATGTGCGCGAGCGGCTGGCCGGCTACCTCGAAGACGTCGACATCGAGAGCGCAAGCGAAGAGCAGATCCGCGCGAGCGCCGCCGAGGTGATCGCCGAGCATGATCGCCGGCGCGTGGCCGAGCGGCTCGAGCGCCTGCGGTCCGAGCTCGGGCGCGACGAACGCGCGGTGGGGGGCACGGAGGGCGTGCTGCGCGCGCTCGAGGAGCGCAGGGTCGAGGCGCTGCTGTTCACGACGGGCCAGGGCACGGACGAGCTGCTCGAGGACGCCGTCGAGGCGGCTATCGCCCAGGATGCCGAGGTAGTTCGCCGTCGACGGCCCCGACCTCGGACCGCTGGGCGGGATCGCGGCAATCCTGCGCTATCTAGGGATCCTCACTCGCGGGACGGTGGCACCGCGCGCATGCGCTCGATTTAGGCCCGATCTGAGACCACGAGTCGCACGATCTCCCCGCCCTCGATCTCCTTCAAGCACAGCTGATCGGCGAGCTCTGAGAGGGGCGAGGCAGCGTGCGTGAGTCCCTGGGGGGTGAGAACCGAGCCGCCGCCGCGCTGAAATGGCCCGGCGGCCAGCTCGATTCGGCGCTCCGAGGCCCTCAGCGTGAAGCCGATGCGCTGCTCGCTCGCGGCCGCTCGCGCGTGTGCGCCGAGCGTGTCGGTGAGCTCGCGCAGGGCCGAGAAGCTTCCCAGCCGGAAGCGGCTGCTCGCGGCCAGCGCGCGCACCAGCCGCCCGAGCGCCGCGCCAAGCAGCGGCGGCGGGGCCACCACCCCCACCAGATCGGCGTTGAGCAACATAGGTTCGTCGATCGGCTCAAGTGAAGGCGCCGTCGACCAGGTGGCGCTCCTCTGAGGCGACGGGCCGCCGCTGTTCGCCGCTCTGAAGCGCATGCGTACCTCGGTGCCGCCGTCAGGCGGGCTCAGGAATTCGGCGCGCTCGGCGAGCGTGCTGATTACGGGCAGACCCACGTGCAGGTGGTCACCGTCGCTGCTCACGCCGCGCAGCCCCTCGCCCTTGTCGCAGACCGCCACCTCGATCCATCGTGGATCGCCGGCGAGTCGCAGGACGAGCTTGCCCACCCCACCCCCGTATGCATGCATGACCACGTTGTTGCAGGCCTCGGTGACCGCTGTCTTGAGATCCTCGACGAGGTTGCCGTCCCAGGCCAGCGCCGCACCCATACCCATCAGTAGGGCGCGTACCAGCATGCCGCACTCTGGTGTGCTGGGCAGCTCAAGTCTCAGCATGGGCGCATCCCGCTGCATGGGTTGAGGGAACGTGCCTAGTCCGCTTCCCGACTGCCGCAGGCACAAAACGCCCTCTCTAGCGGCGCTTCGCTATGTCCCGAGGCCGGATTCGGTGTCGCGCTCGCGGGTGTCGCCGTGCTGGGCGGCGGCGCACTCGAGCAGCAGGGCATGCACGAATGCCTGGGGCACATTGCCCCGCAGCTGGCGCTGGGTGACATCGAACTCCTCGGAGAGCAGACCCGAGGGGCCGCAGGCCGCGCGGTTGCGCTCAAACCAACGTGCCGCGGCCACCGCCCTGCCCTGCTGCTCGTAGGCGAGCGAGAGCAGGAAGCCACACAGCAGGAACGCTCCCTCGGCTTCTCCAAGCGGCCGCTCGTCCGGGCGATAGCGGTAGCAGTAGCCATCCGCGGTCAACTCACGCTCGACGGCATTCAGGGTGGCGAGCGTGCGCGGGTCGCCGGGGGCGACCGCGCCCCTGATCGCCGGCAGCAGGAGCGCCGCGTCGATGCGCTCGTCACTCGGGGATCGCTGCCAGCGGCCGCTCGGGTGCAGGCCTTCCTCGGAGGCCTTGGCCGTGATGCGGTCGGCGAGCGCCAGCCATTCGCGGGCCTTCTCGCCCCCGGGGTGGTGGCGGGAGATCTGACGCAGGCCCGCGGCGCAGATCAGGCGACTGTGGGTGAAGTAGTCGGGTGTGAGTTCCCAGATGCCCGCATCGGGCTCCTCCCAGCGGCCGGCGATCGCCTCGGCCGCGACCTCGGCCGCACGCCAGCCGTCGGCGTCCATGCGGTCGTGATCGGCGGCAGCGGCGAACAGCAGCAGGGCCTCACCGAAGGCGTCGAGCTGGAACTGCTGGTTGACCCAGTTGCCGACTTTGTCGCTGCCTCCTGGATAGCCCGGCAGCTTGAGCTGCCGCTCGTCAGGAACCTGAGTGCCTCGGGTCGTGTAGGCGGGCCGCAGGTCGGGGCCGTGCGCGAGCATCTGCTCGGAGACGAACCTGAGGGCGTCATCCATCAAGGGGTGGCCGCCGGCACGCGCGACCGCCTGGCCGGCGTAGCACTGGTCGCGAATCCAGGCGAACCGGTAGTCGTAGTTGCGCCCCCCCTCGGCGCGCTCGGGCAGCGAGGTGGTGGCGGCGGCCACCATTCCGCCCGCGGCGCTGGTCAGCCCACAGAGGATCGCGTACGAGTGCCGCGCGTCTCGCGGCGCGATCGTCTGCTCGAGCTCGGGCACGCGCTCGCGCCAGGCGACCTCGGTGCCCGTCCACGCGTGGTCGGCCTCGGGGAGGGGGCTCGAGCCGTCGCGGTCGAGCACGAGCACGAGGTCGTGGTGGTCGCCCGGATCCAGGTCGAGCACGAGCTCAAGCACGGCGCCGCCGGCGCGGCGGTGCACCTTTGCTCGCTCAGCGCCGATCCAGCGCGCGCACGCATCGCCCGCGCGGATCGTCCAGATGCCCTGCTCGGCTCGGGGAGAGCGCGCTCCCCGGCGACCGAAGTCGAAGCGCAAATCCAGGAGCACGCGCATGCGCGCGGTGCCTCGAAGGGCCATGACGCGCCGCAGGATCACCGCTCGGTCGGGACTCGAGGGAAGCGCCAGCGCCTCCCGGCACTCGGCCACCGAGCCGTCGTCGGAGACCCAGCGGCTGCGCCAGATGAGGCCGGGGTGCTCGTAGTAGCCGCCCCACACGAAGCGCTTGGTGGGCGTCACCGCGTAGGTGCCGCGGCCTCCGATCAGGGACGCGAACAGCGCGTCCCCGTCCCAGCCGGGGAAGCACAGCCAGCACAGATCGCCGCGCGGCCCGACCAGCGCGCCGCGCTCGCCATCGGCGAGCAGCGCGTACTCCCGCAGCACGTGCGGGACGGCGACGTCGAAGCGGGAGACATCGCTCACTGGGCCGCGTGCACGGGTGCCTGGTCCCTGGCGTCTTGTGCGGCCGCGTTTGGCGGGGAAATCTGCGAGGTCTCCGTGATGCACAGCTCGCGGCGGTCGCGCGCCGCCAGCGCCCACAGCCAGCGCCCCACCGTGCCGAGGCGATTGCCCCAACCGACCAGATAGGCGATGTGAACCAGGCCCCACACCAGCGTCGCCGCGAGGCCGCCGAACTTGACCCCGAACACGTCCGCGACCGCGTCCCGGTGCCCGATCACCGCCAGCGTGCCCTTGTCGAGGTAGTGAAATGGCCGGGGCTTGGGCCGGCCCCGGAGGCGCCGGCGGATCGTGCGCCCGACGTAGTGGCCCTCCTGGATCGCGGGCTGCGCCACGCCGGGCAGATCTCCCAGCGAGATCATGTCGCCAATCGCGAACACCTCCGGCCGACCGGGTAGAGAGCAGTCAGGGTTGACCTTGATGCGACCGGCGTGGTCCACCTTCGCGCGCGTGGCCTCTGCCAGCATCCGCGCGAGTGGCGAGGCCTGGACTCCGGCCGCCCACAGAACCGTGCGCGCGAGAATCCGCGAGCGCTCGCCGTGCTCATCCTCGAATTCGACGCCTTCGGCGTCCACGCCGGTGACCGTGGCGTGGCTGCGGACCTCGATGCCGAGCGCTTCGAGGTCGCGGTGGGCGATTTGCTGCAGGCGCTCCGGAAACGAGCCGAGCACCGTCGGCGCAGCGTCGAGCAGCACGATCCGGGCGTGCGCGACGATCGGCCCGAACTCCCGCGAGAGCAGGCGCTGCGAGAGCTCGGCGATCTGTCCGCTCAATTCGACCCCTGTGGGGCCGGCGCCGACGACGACGAACGTCAGCCACTGCTCGCGCTCGGACTGATGCGCGGTCTCCGCGCCCAGCTCAAACGCCCCCAGGATGCGGGTCCGCAGCAGGTGGGCATCGCTCAGCGACTTGAGGCCAGGGGCAAAGGCTTCCCACTCGTCATGGCCGAAATAGGCGTGCGTAGACCCCGCCGCCACGATCAGGAAGTCGTAGCGCAGCATCATGTTGGTGCCGCCGGGAGCAACGGCGTAGACCGCGCGTCGCTCGAGGTCGAAGCCGGTGACCTCGGCGAGGCGCACCTCCAGGTTCTTCTGGTGACTGAAGATGGCCCGCAACGGCGGGGCAATCTGCCCGTCAGAGAGGATGCCGGTGGCGACCTGATACAGCAGCGGCTGGAAGAGGTGGTGGTTGATGCGGTCGATCAGCACCACATCCGCGTCCGTGTGCTCGAGCGACCGGGCCGCGGTCAGGCCGCCGAACCCGCCGCCGACGATCACGACGCGCGGGCGGTTGGCATCGCGCGACGCTGCCTGGTCCGTTTGTCCGGTTTGGTCGCGCGTGCCGCTGTTGCCGGAGTTCATTTGTTCCTCATCCTCACACAAACTTCGGGTAGAGCGACATCCCTCCATCGACGATGATCGTCGTCCCCGTGACATAGCTGGCCTCATCGCTCGCAGCCCATGCGACCGCTGCGGCGATCTCCTCAGGCTTTCCCATGCGGGCCATCGGAATCTCGCTCTCGACGGCGTGCTTCTGCTCGGGATCGTCGAGCACGAACTTGTTGATCGGGGTGACGATCGCGCCGGGGGCGATGTTGAGCAGACGAATCTTCTTGGGCGCCAGCTCCCGGGCTGCGGTCTCCATCAGCAGCTTCATCCCGCCCTTGCTCGCGCAGTAGTGAGCGAACCCGGGCCAGGGGATGAACTCGTGCACGCTGGACATATTCACGATCACGCCCCCGTCCGCCTGCGCCATCGTCTTCGCGGCCTCCCGCAGACACAGAAACGCGCCGGTGAGGTTGGTTTGAAGCACAGCCTCCCACTCCTTGAGCCCCATCTCCAGCAGCGGGGTCTGCTTCTCGATGCCGGCGTTGTTGACGAGCAGGTCAAGGCCGCCGAGCTCGTCCTTGGTCTGCTGGACCATACGCGCGACCTGGTCCTCCTGGCCCACGTCAGCCTGAACGGCGATCGCTGCCGCGTGTCCCTCGCGGCCGATTTCCTCGGCGACCGCGCGGGCACCGTCGGCCTCCTTGTCGGAGTAGTAGTTGATGCACACGCCGGCCCCTTCGCGAGCCAGGCGCTGGGCGGTCGCTTTCCCGATACCGGTGGAGCCGCCGGTCACGATTGCTTTGCGTCCCTCTAAGAGCATCGGCCGTCCCTATCCCACCGGCTTCTCGGCGTGGCCGCCGAATTGCTTGCGCATGGCCGAGAGCACCTGGTTGGCGAAGTGGTCGAGATCGCGGGAGCCGAAACGGGAGAACAGCGCGCTCGAGAGCACCGGCGCCGGCACCCCCTCCTCAATCGCCGCGATCGCGGTCCAGCGCCCCTCGCCCGAGTCCGACACCCTGCCGGAGAAGTCCTTGAGCTCGGGGGCCTCGAGCAGGGCCTCGGCGGTCAGGTCCAGCAGCCACGACGCGATCACGCTCCCCCGGCGCCACACCTCGGCCACCTCGCCGATCTCGATGTCGTAGCGGTAGAACTCGGGATGCTCGAGCGGCGCGGTCTCCGCGTCCTCTTCGCGCTGCGACTTGCCGGCGTTGGCATTGCGGAGGATGTTGAGCCCCTCGGCGTAGGAGGCCATGATCCCGTACTCGATGCCGTTGTGAACCATCTTCACGAAGTGCCCCGCGCCGGCGGGCCCGCAATGCAAAAAGCCCTGCTCTGACTGCGCGGGCTCGCCCTGGCGCCCCGGCGTGCGCCCGGCCGCGTTAACACCCGGCGCGATCGCCGCAAAGATCGGGGCCAGGCGTTGCACCGGCTCCTGCTCACCGCCGATCATCAGGCAGTAGCCCCGCTCGAGGCCCCACACGCCTCCGCTGGTGCCGCAGTCGATGTAATGGAGGCCCTTTTTCGAGAGCTCCTGGGCGCGGCGCATGTCGTCGCGGTAGTAGGTGTTGCCCCCGTCGATGATGGTGTCGTCCTGCTCCATCAAATCGGCGAGCTGGCGCACGGTCTTCTCGGTCAACTCCCCCGCCGGCACCATCACCCAGGCGGCCCGCGGCTGCTCGAGCTTCTGCACGAACTCCTCGAGGGAGGCGGATCCCGTGGCGCCCTCATCCGCGAGCGACTTGACCACGTCCGGGTTGACGTCAAACACGACGCACTCGTGTCCCGCGCCTATCAGGCGTCGCACGAGGTTTGCGCCCATCCTGCCAAGCCCGACCATTCCCAGCTGCATCCGAAGCCTCCGTTCGCGTCGCTCTCGGTGGAAGTTGCCGCCGAAGCTTACTTTTGCGTGCGATGATGCCCTCCATGGGCGAGCGTAAGCGTCTGGTCGCGGCGATCAAGGGAGCGGGATACGCGTTCGGCACGCGCTCGGGCGAGGAACGCGCGGGAGGACCGTTCGATCCGCCGCGCTTGTAGGCTCGCGACCGTATGCGCATCTCAGCCAAGGCGGACTACGCGGTGCGGGCGGCGATCGTGCTCGCCACCAGTCCGGACGGTAAGCCCGTCAAGGCGGAGCGGATCGCCACCGCGCAGGACATCCCGCTGAACTTCCTGGAGAACATCCTCGGGGAGCTCCGGCACGCGGGGATCGTGCGCAGCCAGCGTGGCGCCGAGGGGGGCTTCCGGCTGGCCAAACCCGCTGACCGGGTGACGATCGCCGACGTGATGCGCGCGGTGGAGGGGCCCCTGGCGACCGTGCGCGGCGGGCCGCCGGAGGAATCGAGTTATCCCGGGCCCGCCGCCGAGCTGCCGCGCGTGTGGATCGCGGTGCGCAAGAGCTTGCGCCAGGTTGTGGAGCGGGTGACGGTGGCCGACGTCGCGAGCGGCCGGTTGCCCCGCTCGGTTGTGCGCCTGAGCGAGGATCCGGAAGCCTGGATCACGCGCTGAGGGCGGCTTTGCGGGGGCGTTGGAGTGCCGGGCTTCGCTCGAGGCCTTTGCCGGGTGACGGCTGGGATCGCTTGGGATGCCAGTCCCCATATATGGGACTAGCGTCCCACGCAAGCCTCAGGCAGCCGCGGCCGGCGCCCTCTCCTTGCGCTCCGCCATGACGTAGACGACGTCTCCGGCCGATAGCTCGAGTTCCTCTGCCTGGGCGCGGGTCAGCTGGGCCCTGGCCTGGGACTTGTCGGAGAGCTCCATCTCGACCCGTACCTCGAATCCCAGGTGCACCACGCGCATGACCACAGCCTCGGCCGCGCCGTTGTCCGGGGCAAGCGTGAGCTTGACGTCATGGGGGCGCACGAGCTCGCCCGCCATGCGGACCGCGGGCCCGAGGAAGCCCATCACAAAGTCGTTCGTCGGACGGTCATAGACCTCGCGCGGAGAGCCGACCTGCTCGATGCGGCCCTCGTGCATGACAGCGATCGTGTCCGAGACCTCCATGGCCTCCTCCTGGTCGTGGGTGACCAGGACCGTGGTGACCTGCTGCTCATCGTGCAGGCGCCGCAGCCACAGTCTCAGCTCGGCGCGAACGTTCGCGTCGAGCGCCCCGAAGGGCTCGTCGAGCAGCAGCACGCGCGGCTGCACGGCCAGCGCCCGCGCCAGCGCCATACGCTGGCGCTGTCCACCGGAGAGCTGCGCTGGGCGCTGCCCCGCCCAGGCGGTGAGGCCCACGAGCCCGAGCAGCTCGTCGACGCGCGCGCGGACCTCGGGCTTCGGGCGCTTGCGGATGCGCAGGCCGAAGGCGACGTTCTCGCGCACGCTCATGTGGTTGAACGGGGCATAGTGCTGAAAGACGAAGCCGATCCCGCGATCCTGCGGGCGCGCGCGGGTGACGTCGCTTCCGTTGATCAACACCATCCCGGTCTCGGGCTCCTCGAGGCCGGCGATGATCCGCAGCAGCGTCGATTTTCCGGAGCCGCTGGGACCGAGTAGCGCGGTCAGGGAGCCTTCGGCGACCTTGAGCGAGACATCCTCGAGTGCCGTGAAGTCTCCGAACCGCTTGCCGACGGCCTGGACATCAATGGTCATTCAACTGCTCCCTTCGCGATCCAAGGACGGTCATCACCACCAAAACCAACAATGAGAGGACGATCAGCTCCGTAGCGGCCGCATAAGTTCCGCTAGTGGCCGCCGACCCAATCTGAGAATCTCGCTGATAGACGAGCAAGGGCAGGGTCAACGTCGAGCCGGCGACGTTGGAAGAGACGACCAGTACGGCACCGATCTCTCCCAGCGCCCGGGCTGTGGTCAGGATTACCCCATAGGCGACGCCCCAGCGGATCGCGGGCAGCGTGATCCGCCAGAACGTCTGCCAGGTTGAGGCGCCGAGCGTGGCCGCGGCCTCCTCCTGCTGCTCCCCGGCCTCGAGCAGCACGGGCGCCACCTCCCGGACCACAAACGGCAGCGACACGAAGATCGTCGCCAGGATCATCCCCACGGGCGCGTAGATGATCCTGATGCCCTGGTGAAGGAACCAGCTGCCGAACCATCCACTCGCGCCGTATACAAGGATCAGCGCGAGGCCCACGATCACCGGGGAGACCACGAACGGCAGGTCGATCAGCGCATCGACGATCGCCCGCCCGCGCGCCTTGCCTCGGACAAGCGCGTGAGCGCAGACGATCCCGAAGATCGTGTTGAGCGGCACCGCGATCACCGCGATCAAGATCGTCAGCCACAGCGCGCTGATCGCCGCCGGGGTGGTCATCCAGCCCCAGGCCTGGCTCACCCCATGCTCGAACGTCCGTATGAACACCAGCGCCAGCGGAAGCAGCAGCAGCAGCCCCAGATAGAGCAGCGCAACCGCCCTCAGCGAAAGCGTGGCTCCACGGCTAACGCGCATGGCGATTCCCGAGAAATCGCAGGAGCACCAGCACGATCAGTGAGATCGCCAGCAAGACGACGGAGAGCGAAGCCGCGGATTGCGTGGCGTCGCTCTCGATGTCGGCAAAGATGACAATGCTGGCAATCTGGACCTTTCCCGACAGCAGCACCAGCGCGCCGAATTCCCCCACCCCCCGGGCGAAGGCGAGTGCCGCGCCGGAGACGATCGCGGGCCGCAACGAGGGCAGGACGATCCGTCTGAAGGTGGTGAAGTTGGACGCGCCGAGCGATGCAGCGCACTCCTCCGCTTCCGGGTCGAGTTGCATCAGCACCGGCTGGACCGAGCGCACGGCGAAGGGCAGCGTCACGAACAGCAAGGCGAGGAGCACGCCCGCGCGCGTGTACGCCAGCGAGAGACCGAACGGGCTATTGGGGCCGTAGAGGACAAGCAGCGTCAGGCCAGCCACGATTGTGGGCAGGGCGAAGGGAAGGTCGATGAATGCGTTCACAAGCCGCTTGCCCGGGAAGCTGTCCCGCACCAGGACCCAGGCCACGAGCGTGCCCATGACCGCACCGATCGCGGCCACCACGAATGAAGCCAGCAGTGTGACTTCCAGCGCCTGTAGCGCCAGGCTGTTCGTGATGGAGTCGGCAAACGCGCCCAGCCCCTGGGTGACGGCGTTCACCACCACGGCCGCGAGCGGGATCAGAACGATCACGCTCATGTAGAGCATGGAGACCCCCAGGCCGAGGGTCCCGCGAGGGGCGCGCATGCGCGCCCGCCTGAGGGCGGGCGCGCGTGTCGCTACGGATGAAGCAGTGGCTCCCATCGGCTCCTAGGTCACTAGCTCGAGGCGGTAGGGAAGCCGGCCGCCTGCTCCATCTTGGTGATCAGGCCGGTGGATGGGGCGAAGAACTTGTCCTTCACCTGAGTCCAGCCACCCAGCGACGAGATCGTGAACAGCTGCGGCGGTGTCGGGAACTTGCTCGCAAACTTCGACATCACCGAGGGCACGACCGGGCGGTAGCCCTTCTTGGCCCAGATGGTCTGGGCGGCGGGTGACCACAGCCAGTTGACGAACGCTTGGGCCGCCTTCGGAGCCTTCTTGGTGACCGCAATCGGGGTTTGAATGAGGATCGTCTGCTTGGGGAGGATGTACTGCACCGGGTCGCCGGCCTTCACCGCCGAGATCGCCTCGCTCTCGTAGGAGAGCAGGACATCGCCCTTGCCCCCGAGGAACGTTTGCAGAGCCGTGCTGCCGCTCGGATCCTCCACGCTGACGTGCTTCTCGATCAGGGACTTGACATATGCGAGCGCCTGAGTGGGCGACTTGCCCTCCTTAAGCTGAGCGCCGTAGCCGGCCATGATGTTCCAGCGCGCGCTACCAGAGGTGGAGGGGTTCGGCGTGATCACGCTGATGCCGGGTTTGACGAGGTCGTCCCAACCGGTGATGTGCTTGGGGTTGCCCTTGCGCACCACCAGCACCACGGTCGAGTTCGACACGATCCCCTTGTAGGAATTGGCGTCCCAGTTGGACGCGACCATTCCGGCCTTCACCAGACGGGTGATGTCGGGCGAGGTGGAGAACGCGACCACGTCCGCCGGCTGCCCCGAGGCCACGGCGCGGCTCTGAGAGCCCGATGGCCCGAAGGACTCGGCAAACGAAACCTTTTTGCCCGCCGAGGTCTTCTCGAAGGCCGCGGTCAGGTCATCGTATGCGTGCTTCGGCGTTGAGTAGGCGACGAGGTTCAGCGGGTCCTTGCCACCCGACGAGCCCGAGGTGCCCGCGGCATCGGAGGATCCGCCGCAGCCGGCCAGTCCGCCCGCCGCCGCCACCGTCGCGGCCAGCGCGAGCACCATTGAGGCCCTCGATCGCCGCGGGGGCGCCGTCGAAGGCTTTCGCACGAGCGCTGGCGGGGGGCTGGCCCCGATACGCCTCTTCACAGCTTTCATGGATACAAACACGGCCCCTCCCGGTTCTAAAGAGAAGTGAATTGATTGACTTCGTTGCCCCAGCTGAAACTGCAGAGTAGCAGTAAGTCGACCCGACAAGTCAAGTTAGTTGGAAAGATGCCGCGGGGGTGATTTGCGCCACCCTCGGCGGGGCGCTCCTCCCTCACGTGTCCCTCCAGCACATGAGTCGCGGCAGCCGACGCGTCGTGATCGTGCCAGCCGTGTCCTGCTGCTCCTCCCAGTAGATCAGCCAGGCATTAGGTGCGCCTCGATCAGCTCGAGCGCTTCGGCGCGAGGCAACGCCTCGATCCCGAGGGGACGGAGCCGTGCAGGTTTCCGTGCAGCGTCAGGAAGCCGTGTCGTCTCTCGTGCTACCTACGAGCGCTTCTTACGAGCGGCTTACGGCACGCGGCCGACTTGGGTCGGCGGGCGAGGGCGCTTCGGGGAGGACCAAAGGGGAGGACAGGTAGCGGCTGACGGCGCCGATCGCCAGAAGGGTCATGATGATCGCGCTCGATGCACACTCCTCGCAGATCGCGTGAATCGAAAACAGCTCCCTGTAGGTGAGATAGGCGCTGAAGCCCACCCCCACGAGGGTGAGCGCGACCACAACGAGTCGAGTTCGCTCCCCATCTGGCGCGAGGAGGGCGGCCGCAATCGCGATGTAGCCGACAAGCCCGATCAGCGCAACGGGAACGCCGTCGAGCTTCGACCACTGCGACGTCTGCACCCTGATGCAGGACTGACCCGCGGTGCAGACGGGCTTCAGCCCCGTGTAGTGCACGTAGGTCAGATACGCAGTGAGGGCGACGCCGAGTATCGCCAGCGCCAGCATCCCCCACCGCGCGACCTCACTCCACTGCCTTGACCGCCGCTTCGTATGTGCTGTAGGTACCAACTTCAGTGACCTCGCGTCTGCCCCTAGGGCCCTGGACCAGGATCGATGGCGTACCCGAGAACCCGAGCGCGCTCGCCAATTTGCCGTCGGCCGTCACCTTGGACACCATCCTCGCACTGGTTCGGTCCTTGGACCATTGATTGAAATTGAGCCCGGGTACCAGCCGGGCAAGCCCGTCGAGGAAGCTCGTGTTGACGTAGCTCGTGGTCTCGTCCTGTTGCAGGTGGTAGAAGAGCTCAATGTAGTACCAGGCCTTGTTCTGAACCCCGGCCGCGTTGGCGGCAGCTTGCTGGGTTGGGAAGATCTGGGGCTGAGGCCCGTTGCAGGTCGCCGTGCAGAGCGAGCGGTAGACGATCTTGATCCGCCCCGAGCGGACGTCCTGTCTGATCAGCTGGTCTTCCGACGTCAGCGTGAATAGCCGGCAGTACGGACATTTCAGATCGCCGAATTCGGTGAACGTCACCTTCGCGGAGGACGAGCCGAGCGTATTGCCCGACTGCGGGATTCCCGCCAGGAGACTCTTCACGGACGTTGCGGCCTGGCGCGCGGCGGGACTGTCGGGACGCGGCGGCGGCTTGCCGCTCCCGCTGGCCGAGATCGCCACCACGACGGCGATCACGGCCGCGACCACGACCACGAGCCCAGCGAGCGTCCGCAGCTGCCGCTGGCGCCGTGCTTGCGCGGCCAGCGCCTGCTCCTGTGCCACGCGACGAGCGCGCGCCTGCTCCTTCTGCTCCTTACGAGATGCCATCGCGTCGATCGAAACGATACGGGGGCGTCTGGCTTCGTGATACCGGTGCCCACTTGCCGTATCCACCGGCCAGTCTAGTCGCGACCCTCTTCAGCAGCCGCAACACTCAGGAACCTCTCAGCCTTGTGCTCGCTCGAAACGAAAGGGCGCGCGGGCGGCAGAACGGCGACGATAGTTCACCCTGATGACTCCCGATTTCGCCCAACCTGCGCACATGCGACAAGCGGGCCTGGGCGTTCTGGCGCGTCGGCGCGGTGCTCTTCGCCGGCGCCACGGAGCGCGCGCTCCCAGCTCGCGTGGCGACCGTCCCAAGATCTCCCCACGATCTTGACGCGCGGTGGCTGACCGGAGCTCTGTGCGGCGCGGTCCCCGGCGCGCAGGTGACCTCCGTGGTCCGGCGTGGCGCGAATGCGGGAACCACCACCCGCGCGACGCTCGAGGTCGCCTACAACGATGTCGGCAGTGCCGCTGCGCTGCCGGAGCGGCTGTTCGTGAAGTGCACCTCCAGCCTCGCGCAGCGCTTGATGCTCGGCCTCGGCGGTTTCATCGAAGGCGAGCCCGGCTTTTACGCAAAGGTGCGGCCCGGCTTGGCCGTGGAGGCGCCGGCCGGGTACTTCGGGGCACTCGACCGGCGATCGTGGCGCTCGGTCGTGCTGATCGAGGACGTAGTCAGCACGCGGGACGCCAGCTTCTGCGGACCGTCGACGAAGGTGACCCGGGAGCGGATCGAGTCCCTGCTGGCGAGCGCGGCGAGGTGGCACGGCGCGCTATGGCAGAGCTCGAGGCTGGCGCAGTGGCAGTGGTTGAAGACACCCGCGGAGCAGATGCGCGTGATCGATGCGCTGATCGTCCTGGCAAATCGCACGCAGGTCGGCGCGGCTCGTGCTCACGCGGTGATACCCCGTGCTCTGCACGCGCGTCAGCCGGACCTGTACGCGGGGATGCGGCGCTCGATGAAGCTACTGAGCGAGGAGCCAAGTACCTACCTCCACGGAGACTTCCACATCGCCAACACCTACCTCACCGGGGAGGGCGCAATGGGCGTCTGCGACTGGCAGACGAGCCTGCGCGGCTCGTGGGCTCACGACTACGCGTACATCGTCTCCACCGCGCTGCGGGTGGACGACCGCCGCGCCTGGGAAGGCGAGCTGCTCGGGTTCTATCTCGAACAGCTCATGGAGGCCGGCGGCGCCGCGATCCCACGCGCGCGGGCCTGGGACTCTTATCGCCAGGCGCTGTTCTATCCCTATTTCGCCTGGGTCTACACGCTCGGGCGCTCGCGGCTGCAGCCGAACTTTCAGCCGCCAGGAATCAGCCTGGCGATGATCGAGCGGATCTCGACCGCGATCGCTGATCTCGACGCGCTGGCCGCCGTCGAGCTCTAAGGCGGGTCGCGACGCGCTCGCTCAGTAGCGGGCGTACTGCTGAACGTCGTCGCGGAACCAGTCGAGGATCTCCTGCGAAAGCGACGGTCGCGTGCTCGCGATCGCGTCCAGGAAATCCTGCTGAATGGCGCGGTGCGCGGATCCCTCGAAATGCTCGCGCTCGAAGGCGCGCTGCGCTGCCTTGCGCGCAGCGAATTCGATGTCCGCTGGGGTGAACAGATCGCTTGCCGCAGCGAGCAAGTTGAGATCGATGGCCTCGTCGGTGATCTCCTCGACATACCGGCCCCAGATCGCGCGCCGGGCTTCGTCGTCGGGCGGGCCGACCGGGAGGACGTGGTCGAAGCGCCCCGGACGCAGAAAGGCGGGGTCCAAACGACGCACCCAGTTTGTGGCGCAGACCAGCAAATGCTCGGGGTGCTCTCGCATGCGCGGGATCTGTTTGAGGAACTCATTGGTGACGCTCGGACTGACCTTGCGCTGCTCGCTGCGAGCCGACGCGAGGTCCTCCACCTCGTCGACGAAGACCACTGCCGAGGCGAGGTCGCTGCGCGCGCGAGTGAAGCTCTCCGCGAGCAGCTTCGCCTCGCGGTCGGGCCCCTCGCCCCCGATCTCCGACGCCTCGATCTCCATGAACGGCCAGCCCAAGCGGGAGGCGATGCCCTTGGCGAACGTCGTCTTCCCGGTTCCGGGAGGCCCGAAAAGCACGATTGCCCGGGGCGAGAACACGCCGTGACGCGCCGCCAGCGCGGGCTCGGCCAGAGGCAGGATGACCCGCCGCTCGATGATCTGCTTGGCCTCGTCGAGGCCCCTGAGCTCATCCCAAAGCCCTGGGTGGATTACATGAACCCCGAGCTCTTCGAGCGCGGCGGGCACAGATGCCCCGGCTGCCGGCAGCGTCCGCTCCAGGTAGCGCATGGCCCCGGCAGGCTGAAAGCCGTACCGGACGAACCCATCCAGCGATGCCGCGCCATCCTCGACGACGGTCACGAGCTTCCTTGCCCCGGCATCAGCCAGCTTGCGCTCGAGCGCCTCGAGTAGCTGGCCCGCGACGACGCCGTCCGTCAGGGCAGCGGATAGCGTCAGCCGATAGATCCAACCGACCGCGCCGACAACGCAGGCGATCACCACCCCCACCATCTCGCCCTCGAGCTCCGCCACGAGGGTCGAGCCGGGGTTCGAGGTCATGAGCTCTACCGCTTGATCCAGCGTCAGACCATCGTGGCCCACGGGGACAAAGCCGGCCCGCTCCCAGAGCTGCAGGATCGCGGACAGGTCGCCGTGCTCGTAAGGCCGGATCGTCGCTCGCATCGTGCAAACGATGAGGGAAGAGACGCGAGCGCGCAAGCTTCTCCTCGCATCCGGCCGCTCAATCAGGCCGCCGCTGGGTGAGGCTTATGCAGCCGGCGGCTGGTCGATGCGCACCAAGTTGCCGGACGGGTCACGAATGGCGAAGTCCCGCGTTCCCCACGGCTGCTCGGTGGGCTCCTGGACGATTTCGGCGCCCAAATTGCGCACGTTGTCAAAGGTGGCATCAAGGTCGTCGCTATGGAAGTGAACGCCGTTGAGCGCGCCTTTAGCGACCAGTCCCGCGAGCGTGTCCTGGTCGGCGGGGCTGCCGTTCAGGTAGTTCGTGAGCACGACCGAGACCTCTGGCTGGGAGGGCGCGCCGACCGTGATCCAGCGAAAGCTTTCGCGGGCGACGTCGTTGCGCAACTCGAGGCCGAGCGTGTCGCGGTAGAAGGACAGTGCACGCTCGGGGTCGTGCACGAGAACGAAGCAAGTGGAAAGAGTGAGAGGCATGCCGCGAACGTTAAGGAGCCCGCGGCAGGCGTGCTTCTCAGATCCTGCTCGGGTATGACCCGGGGGCGCCGCGGACTTCTCAGACTCTGGCGGCGTTGTAGCCCGGGCGGGTGAGGTCCTTGGCGATGCACCCCGGCACGCTCGCGAGCGCACGGTGGTCACGCGCCCGGTAGGCGCTGGGCGACTCGCCCACCAGCTGGGTGAAGCGTGCGCTGAAGGACCCTAACGACGTACACCCGACCTCAATGCAGACCTCAGTTACCGACAAATCGCCGCGACGCAGCAATGCCTTGGCGCGCTCGACTCGCCGCGTCATCAGGTAGGCGTAGGGGGTCTCGCCATACGTCGTGCGGAACTGCCGAGAGAAGTGTGCGGTCGACATCAGGGCAGCGCGTGCGAGCGCGGCTACGTCCAGTCGGCGCGCGTACTCGCGGTCCATCAGATCGCGGGCGCGCCGCAGGTGAGCGAGGTTGGCAAGCTGCTCGGGCGTCACTCCCGCGAGCCTACCGGCGCGCCGGCGGCCGAGACGCGGCGTGGCAGGCGAGTCAGGTCGCGCCGAGTCGTGACTCGTGCCCGGCCCACTCCTTCTCTCGCAAAGCGAACTTCTGCACCTTGCCGGTGGAGGTCTTCGGAAGCGGCCCGAACTCGACCGCATCTGGACACTTGTAGTGAGCGAGTCGTTCACGGCAGAAAGCGATGATCTCGGCGGCGCTCGCGGAAGTGCCGGCGTTCAGCGTGACGAACGCCTTCGGTCGCTCGCCCCAGCGCTCGTGCGGGATGCCCACCACGGCGCATTCCAGAACAGCCGGATGAGCGGCAATCGCTTGCTCGACCTCGATGCTCGAGATGTTCTCGCCACCAGAGATGATGACGTCCTTGCTGCGGTCACGCAGCTCGATGTTGCCGTCGGGATGCCAGACCGCTAGATCGCCGGAATGGAACCATCCGCCGCGGAAGGCTCTTTCCGTGGCCGCGCTGTCCGCGAAGTAACCGCTCATCACATTGTTGCCGCGCATGATGACCTCGCCCATCGCTTCCGCGTCCTGGGCGACGTCGCGCATGTCTTCGTCGACGACCCGGACCAGGTCGGCCGATGGGTAGCCCTGTCCCTGGCGGGCGAGCAGTCTGGCCCGTTGCTCAAGCGGAAGCTGGTGCCACGTGTCCTGAGCGGGGCAGACGGTCATCGGTCCATATGTCTCGGTCAGGCCGTAGACGTGGACGATCCGGAAGTTCAGCTCGCTCATGCGAGCCAGCAGCGTCGGCGACGGCGGTGACGCGGCGACCATGGCGGTGACTGGGGTCTCTAGCCGGTGCGCGGCGGGGTGGTTGATGGTCATCAGGTGAACGGTGGGCGCACCGTTGTAGTGCGTGACGCCCTCCCCGTCGATCAGCTTCCAGATCAGATCGGGCTCAACGGAGCGCAACGCCACGTGTCGGGCTCCCACGGCCGTCACAGCCCACGGGAAGCACCAGCCGTTGCAGTGAAACATCGGCAGGGTCCACAGGTACACCGACTCGGGGCTCATCCCGGCCACGATCACCTCGGATAGTGCGTTTAGATACGCACCGCGGTAGGTGTACTGCACCCCCTTCGGCTGCCCAGTCGTGCCGGAGGTGTAGTTGATCGAGATCGTCTCCTCCTCGTCCTCGAGCCAGCTTTCTGGTATCGCACTGGGCGCGGCCGCGAGGAGCTGCTCGTACGGGTTCTCATCGCCCGCGCTGCCGGTTCGGATGACGGTGATGGCCGAACGCTCGGGCAGTCCCACGAGCGGCTCGAGCTCCGTGTCGACGAGCAGAAAACGCGCATTGCTGTGCTCGAGGATGTGCCCCACTTCAGGAGCCGCAAGACGGTTGTTGATAGCGACCAGGATCCCACCCGCTGCGGGGACCCCGAAATGTGCCTCGAGCATCGGCGCGGAGTTGAGCAGCAGCGTCGCCACGCGATCTCCCTTGCGAAGCCCCGCCGACCGCAGCGCATTGGCAAGTCGCCACGAGCGCTCCCCCAACTGACGGTACGAGTAGCGGCGCTCCCCATCCACCACCGCGACCTTGTCGGGGTACACGTACGCGGCCCGACGAAGGAAATCGACCGGGTTCAGCTCCGTGCGGAAGACTCTGCCCGAGGTCTCAGTGGACGGCGGCGCACCGTCCGACGCGGTCCGCGCGTCGCTCATGCCCTTCCTCCTTCGTGAATTAAACGTCGTCCCCGTCCCAGCGACATCGATGCCCTCCCACGCGATTATCCCAGCCGTGTCGAGTGCGCCTTGTCTCCCGCTTGCCACGGGAGTAGCTTGTCGTCAGTGAGCTCGCTACGGGGGACTGAGTACCGGGGCTTGCTCGTCTCACGCGATGGCGCGGCGGCCCGGATCGTGCTGAACCGTCCCGAAAAGCGCAATGCGCTGTCGCTCGAACTGATGGAGGAGATGATCGCCGCGTTAGGCGAAGTCTCCGCGCAGGAGGGCGTGCGGGCGATCGTGATCGAGGGCGCCGGCCAAGCCTTCTCGGCGGGCCATGACCTCTCAGAGATGATCGGAGGCGAGCGCCAGTTCCTGGGGCATCTATTCGACCGCTGCACGGTGATGATGGAGACGATCCACGAGCTAGCGCAGCCCGTGATCGCAAAGGTGCATGGCGTCGCCACCGCGGCTGGTTGTCAACTGGTCGCCGCGTGCGACCTTGCGGTCTCGGCGCAAGGCACCCGCTTTGCCACGCCCGGCGTCAAGATCGGGTTGTTTTGCTCGACTCCGATGGTCCCCGTCTCGCGAGCGGTCGGGCGCAAGCGGGCAATGGAGATGCTGCTAACAGGTGAGCCGATCGATGCCGCGACCGCGCTCGACTGGGGACTCGTCAATCGCGTCGTGCCGCGCGAGCAGCTTGAAGACGCTGTGAATTTGCTGATTCATGCGATCGCCCGCTCGAGCGGATCCACCGTCGCCACGGGCAAGCACGCCTTCTATACGCAGCTGGATCGTCCGGAGAGCGATGCGTACCAACATTGCGCACTGGTCATGACCGACAACGCGCTCGCCCATGACGCGCAAGAGGGCATGGCGGCCTTCTTGGAAAAGCGTGACCCCGTCTGGCGCGACGGGTAGGTTCCGGCAAGCCGCTTTCGTGCTATTTCGGTCGGAGCGATGGGCCGGGCCCGAGCAGACCCAGCGGATGTCAATGCGGAGCTCGGAAACTCGCGCTCGCGGCCTTGCGCATGGCCTCTTGCGCCTCGTCCATGTCGAGGAGCACCGTGGCCTCGGTGCTGATCTGCCCGCTCGCACCGACCGCCATCGATAACGCCACCGTGGTGGCGTTATCCGGCGCCTCCACCAGGAAGACCCCATCCCACTCGCCGAACGTCCACCACATGCCGTGCAGCTTGCATCCAAGGGACTCGGCCGTCTGCGCGGCTGCCGCGCCGCGGTCCTGCGGATTCTCGACCATCGCCTTCATCGCCTCGGCGGAGTATTTGAAGCGACCTAGATAGAGCGGCACATCAGCCTCCAGTCGTTCGAGAACATGCTGCGCCGATTCTCTTCCAGGAACCGGGCGCCGGCAACATGGTCTTTGCCGAGCCCTGACTTGACTGCGCGGGGAGCGCCTAGTCTTCGCCTTCCCAGTAGTCGAGCAGCGGGCCTGGCCGGCTCAACATGATCCGCTCGCCGCTGACGCTGCGCGCCCCGATCTTTCCGCTGTCGAGATACTCGACGACGTCCGGTTTGATCATCGTCGAAAGCATCAGGACCCTTACTGCCGTATCTGTGCGGTTGACGACCTGATGAGCTCCTTGCTTGCCGCGCCGGAAGCAGACGACGTCTCCCTCTTGCAGGGGTTGCTCACCTTCGGGGGTGCGGAGCGTGGGCCTTCCCCGCACGACGATCAGCCACTCCTCATTTGCATGATGTGTGTGGTAAGGCCACAGGCGACTGCCGCTCTCAAGCTCGTACATGCTCCCGCCGATCAACTCGGCGCCGATCCGCTGACCAACCCAGGCATCCTTGCTGCGCCACCCCTCGCGCTCCTCGGTGCGACTCCATTCGTCGGACGCCGAGGTTAAACGTCTGTTTCATGGGGCAGAGCGTACTTCGCAAGAGATCGCTCCCCGCTCGCCAGCATGCGCTTGCGAGCGCCTGGCGCGGCGCACCCCTTGAAAATTCGCCCGTCCCGGGCATAGTTCGCGGGGTGCCGGGAGCGAGCGCGCTTTACAACATTCCCTCGAGTCTGCTGGGTAACGGGCCGCATCGGGAGCTTCCGTTCAGCCTCGTCAATGGCGGGCCGCTTGGACACGCGCATAGCTCGGGATTTTTGGGCACCCCGGCAGAGCGTGACGGATTCTTGTTGCTCGTCGCATTCCTAGTTACGTTCCTCTTTATCCGTACCAGTGCACGGCTGATCCGCATGCAGGTCTCGTGGTGGCCGGGAAGCGTGAAGACGAAGGGAGGCCTGCACATCCACCACCTGGTCTGGGGGATCTGCCTGAGCCTGGCGTCGGGGTTTCTGTCGATCGCATTGCGGCCGCGTGGGCTCGGAGGAGAGGCGCTGGCGGTTCTGTTCGGCGTCGGCGCTGGACTGACACTTGACGAGTTCGCGCTCTGGCTGCGCCTCGACGACGTCTATTGGGCCGAGGAAGGCAGAGCATCGCTCGATGCGGTGATCGTCGCGGCCTTGCTGGGCGGAGTGGTCGTGCTCGGCCTCTCGCCGATCGAGTCCTCTGGGTCCGGATGGTCGATCATCCTCGCCTTATCGGTCAACCTAGTGCTATGTCTCGTGGCGATCATCAAAGGGCGGATGCTGCTGGGCTTGATCGGGATGTTCGTACCGCTGGTGTCACTGGTCGCAGCGGTGCGGTTGGCGGCGCCGTCTTCGCCTTGGTCTCGATGGTTCTACTCACCAGGCACCCGCAAGCTGTCGCGCTCCCAGGGTCGCTTCGCCCGTTCGCGAGCTCGGCATACCCGGGTCCTGGACCTGATCGGTGGTGCCCCGACGGCGATCGCGAGCAGCGTCGTTTCTCACGCGGACGAAACCGCGAAAACGGACTGACAGGCGGGCAATACTCATGTCTCGGGCTTGATCGGAGCCGAGGTGAGCACCGGGAGACTCGCTGGCTCGAGCATTCAGAAACAGACACGCCAGGCGCAGGGCTCATGAGCTCGTGACGGGCAGGGTCGAGTCCGCTTCACGGGCCGCCGCCTTTTCCCCAGCGACATCACGTGGGCGGTGAACGGCGACGCCGCCGACCACGAGCGCGATGCCGGCGACCTCGATCCAGGATGGGATCTGAGTGAGGACGAGGATGCCGATGACGGCTGCAAACGCCGGCAGCAGCGCAACCATCGTGGCGTAGGTGGCGCGCGGCAAGCGTGCCATCGCCAGTTGGTCGGTGACGTAGGGAATCACCGACGAGGAGATGCCCACGCCGATCCCTGCCAGCAGCGCGAGTGGGTCGGTGAAGGCGCGCGCCGCATGCCAGCCGCCGATCGGCGTGATGGCCACGGCCGCGATCAGCATCGCAATCGCTAGCCCGTCGATGCCGCTCACATGCGGGCGTTTGGCAACGCGATCTGCGAGCACGATGTAGAGCGCGAACAGCGCCGCGTTGGCGAATGCGAACGCGAAGCCGACGAATGCGCCCGCCAGCCGCACGTCCGTCAGCAGGTAAACCCCGGGCACTGTGAGGCAGAGTGCCGCAACATTGCGTCGCGATCGAGCGCCTAGTGCGGCCAAGGCGACCACGGGCAGGAACTCGATCGCAGCGACCGTGGCGAGTGGGAGACGGCTGATCGCGAGGTAGAAGCACGAGTTCATGACTGCCAGCACCATCCCCCAACCAAGCAGGAGCTTCCGCGCGCCGCGATCAAGCGCGGAGAACGTCCGCCAGGGACGGCGCCACAGGGCGAAGATGACGGCGGCGCTAACGATTCGCAGCCATGCCACCCCCAGGACCTGCAGGCGCGCGAACAGCAACACTGCAAACGACGGACCGAGGTAGTGGAAGACCGCGCTGACGACGAAGTACACGTGCGGCGGAACCTGCCGCACATCGGTTCCGCAGAGCGCGCCCGGCTTCCTCGGCGTTGCCAGACCATGCGCCACGCTGGAGAGGATTGCCCCTATACATAACCCTGTACATGGCCAACGATAGGTATTTTTCGTTTTATGCCTGGGATTCGTAGGCGCAACTCGCATAACGCCGCAGAGGCGTTCATCGACAACACGAACCTGCAACTACTGCGTGAGCTGCAGGCTGACGCCCGGTTGAGCCTCGCCGAGCTCGGCCGGCGGGTCGGACTTTCGTCTCCTGCTGTGGCCGAGCGCCTGCAACGCCTTGAGGAGGAGCAGGTGATCCTTGGCTATCACGCCCGGCTGAACCCGCGGAAGCTCGGCGCGAGTCTCACCGCCGTGATCCGCGTGCGCCCCACGGGACGGCAACTCCGCCAAGTCGGGGAGCTCGCCAAACGGACGCCCGAAGTTGTCGACTGCCGGCGGATCACTGGGGATGACTGCTACATCATGACCGCACACGTCCGCTCGGTCGAGCACCTCGAAGAAGTGATCGACCGCTTCGCCGGCCACGGACAAACGACCACCTCGATTGTCCAGTCCGCTCCTGTCGACTCACGCGGGCTCTCGCTCGAGCAAGATCAGCGCGGCAGCACGAAGCTCAACTGAGTTAAGCCGAGCCTCGGGCCGTCGGGGTCAGTGCGAGGGTCCGCCCGTCGCACTCGGGGTGACTGCGGGCGGCGGCGAGTGGAGGCCGGTTCATGGCCGGCGACCGTGTCGAGGGGCCCCTGAGGAAGGCGATTGTCACACACGGGTAGCGAGCCAAACGATGCCCAAGACGATCGTCGCGAGCAGAGCGACGGCAATGATCAAGGCACCGATCACTATCCACGTGATGCTCGACGTCGACGGGCCGAGAGCGACCTCCTCGCCGAGACTCCGGCCCACCGTAAAGCGCCACCGCCCGCTGCTCGGCAGCGTGACCTGTCCAACCATGTCGGCGGTGTTGGCGATGCCCGTCGCAAAGCCGAGTATGCCCGAGGTGCCTTTGACGACGGGTCTCTGACCAGTTTGTAGATTCTTGACCGTCACGTCCCCAGGGGCGACGTGAATTGATCCGGTTCTCCACAACGTGAAAGTGCCGGCCGACAGCTGATAGGTCGCAGAGCCTGGTGTCGAGAATGAGCGGTTTGCGTCGGGACCCCAGTCACGGGCGCTGCTGGTAAACCAGGCCACGGCGACGACGACAATGCCGGCACCAACGACGAGCAACGCGAGCACGCCTGGCAGGCAGCCCGCCCCTCCACGCCGCCGGGTCGACGCCGCCGGCTGCATCACGCTTAGGCGAGGCCGACGGTTCGACGTACCGTTTCCAGCCCCACTAGTTCCATGCGCGCGACGCCATCCTTGTCGCGGTGGAGGTTGACGCGGGTCCCTACGAGCAGCCCACCCCACATGATGTAGCCCCCGTCGAGGGCGCGCAGTGGCATGTTCCGCGGCCCAAGGAGGACACGAAGCTCGTGCCCGTCGAACACGAGCCGGTAGCCGCCTTCGTAGTAGCCGAGGAACGGCGCAATGGCGTGCGGATCGACGGGCCGGGCGCGGCGCCCGAGCTTCAAAAAATCGCTGAGGGCGGCCCTATATGCCGTATCTACCTTCGCGGGCACACCGACGTTCAACCCGAAGCGTTGGCTCAGGAGCCAGTTGAGTACGTAGAGAGAGAAGAAGAGCCCGGTTGGGTCTGGGTTGATGCTGTTGAGCACGACGAGACCGAGGTCGTGCTCGGGCAAGAACCCGATCCAGCTCGTGAAGCCGTCGATGCCGCCGTTGTGCCACACCAGCGAGCTGCCATCCCGGTAGCGCGTCCGGATCCAGCCCATGCCGTACCCCGCACTGACGGCGTCAGGGTCGAGTTGCTCGTCGAGAGGCACCGCGATATGAGGCCGCCAGCACTCAGCGAGATTGGCGGCGGAAACCACGCGGCGGCCGCTGACAGAGACTCCTCGGCGCAGCTGTAAGCGCACATAAGCGGCCATGTCGTCGAGGGTTGCGAGCGTGCCGCCGACGGGCGCGTAGCTGCCCACTGGGCCATAAGGCAATGTCGTTCGCCTCCCGTTCAACTCCAGCCCGTTGCCTCTTGCATAGTCTTTGACCAGGCCGCGTGGATCGTCGGCTATGCGTGCGCCGCGCATCCCCACGGGCTGGTAGACGTGTCCGTGCATCTGCTCCGCGTAAGTTGCTTCCAACTGACCACCGTTCGTGCCCTGCCTGAGCGCGGGAAGGTAGCCCCCAACGGCATATACGGTGTTGTTGTAAAAGAACTTCTTTCCCGTCGTCGACGAACGTAGCGACGAGCAGGGAGGACATGGACTTCGTCGTCGACGCGACGAGAAAGTGCGTGTTCCTCGTCACGGCTCTATGGCTGCGTAGGTCTCTGACCCCGAACGTGCGCGTGTGAAGCACGCGGTCGGCGCTAACCACCGCCACCGCGGCGCCCACCAGATTCATGCGAGCGAATTCCTTGCCGACAGCAGAGTCAAAGGCCTCCCAGCCTCCATGCGAGTCCGGCGCACGCGCGCGCGCAGTTGACGGCCACCCCGTGACGCCGGCGGCCAGCCCGGCGCCTCCCAGCCCCATCAACATTGTCCGCCGCGACACACGCCCAGGCGTCACGCCGGCCTCACCCCCTCACCTGGTCTTCACCCGACAAACGGCACTCCCAGGACGACCGCGCCCACGACCTCCAGGCTTAACCGCCTCATCGGGCCATGCTATTCGACGTGCAAACAACCAGCAAGCCAGTCAGATCGGTGCCAGCCCGCCCGGGAAAGGCCGCGACCCGACGGCCCCAACTCCCAACTTGCACGGCCTTTGGACGCCACTCGGCCTCGGTGATGTGTCTGCGTTCGTCATGCTGTCTTGGTGGCCCGCTTCAGCTTGGACATGCTCGGTCGGCCGATCGTGCAAGCCCCGATGGGCGGCGGACCATCGACGCCGGCGTTGGCCGCGGCCGTCTCCGGCGCGGGCGGACTTGGCTTTCTGGCCGCCGGCTACAAGTCGCCGGAGGCGGTGCGCGAAGATCTCGCAGAGCTGCGCGCCCAAATTTCCCCCGCGGCGCCATTCGGAGTCAACCTGTTCGCGCCGCCAGGGCACGGGTCGGGCGCGGATCAGGTGGCTCGCTATGCGGCCAGGCTCGCAGACGAGGCCGCCCGCGCGGAAACCGAACTGGGTACAGCGCGGTGGGATGACGACTGCTATGGGGAGAAGCTCGATCTGATGCTCAGCGAGCTGGTGCCCGTGGTGTCCTTCACCTTCGGCTGCCCCTCGCCGCACGATGTCGAGCGCCTGCACCGGGCTGACGTGGCGGCCTGGGTGACGGTGACGACACCGGCTGAAGGCGAGGCTGCCCGCGATGCCGGCGCCGACGCGCTGGTCGTGCAGGGCGTCGAGGCAGGCGGCCACCGCGGCAGCTTCGACGACGCAGCCCCAGGCGACATAGGCCTCCTCGCTCTGCTGCAGCTCGTCCGCGAAGCGGTCGGCGATGAGCTTCCGCTGGTGGGCGTCGGCGGCGTGATGACCGGTCGTGGGGTCGCCGCGGTGCTGGCCACTGGCGCCGCGGCCGCCGGACTCGGCACCGCGTTCATGCTCTGCCCGGAGGCGGCGACGGCACCCACCCACCGCGAGGCGATCGCCCACGGCGACGCTCCCACCGCGCTGACCCGCGCGTTCACGGGCCGCACCGCTCGCGGCATCGCCAACAGGTTCCTGCGCGAGCACTCCGCCAACGCCCCGAGCGCCTACCCCGAGATCCATCACCTCACCGCGCCGGTGCGCACCGTGGCCAGGCAGCGCGGCGACGCCGACGCCTTCCACCTGTGGGCGGGGCAAGCCTACCCCCTCGCCAACTCGATGCCTGCTGCCGAGCTCGTCGAGCAGCTCACCAGGCAAGCATGCTCGGCACTCTCGAAAGTCCACCAGCGACTGACCGTGAGTGGCGAAAACGACGTCGCTGCGGGCCGGGAGCGACGGGACTCGGACCCGCGACCTCCGGCGTAACAGGCCGAAGAGCATCTGGCGACGAACGGCT
This sequence comes from uncultured Solirubrobacterales bacterium, assembly GCA_963808655.1. Classification (GTDB taxonomy): domain Bacteria; phylum Actinomycetota; class Thermoleophilia; order Solirubrobacterales; family Solirubrobacteraceae; genus Palsa-465. Next base: position 33,673 of record CAWEGZ010000012.1, on the reverse strand, counting down.
GGACTGAGCCGCACCGTTGCGCCCGTCACTGGGCCGGGGCACGGCATGCCACAGGTGGGCCCTGATGGCCCGCGCGGCGAAGGCCGTGGCGGAGGAGGGGTGGACGCCGAGCGAGGGCTAGCGCCTGCAATCCAGCCGCCGCGACCGTCGCCGCCGCAAACGCCACCGCGGTGCCGGTGGGGACGATCAGCGTCGCCACGACCGCGCAGAACGCAACGAAACCGGCCATTCCGCTCAGCATCCCCCGGAGCAGGTCGACGACGGCAACCGAGCCATCTCGGCGGTGGGTGCAGACGGCGAGGACCGACGCGAGGACCGGGAGGCCGGCGAGCATACCGCCGATTACGGGCCCAAACACCTCCGCGGTTGCTGCGAGCAGCGCCACCAGCGAGACCGTCACGACCATGCGCGCCGCGATTCCGGCTCGATGTGAGACGAGGGAGTGGTCGATCACCGCCCCGGTCGCGGAGGACGGCATCGCTGTGTACGCGAAAGCCAGCGAGACGACGGCAATGCCCAGCCCGGCCGGGAAGCCGAGGCCAGTGGCGGACCGCCCGATGAGCGCGGATAGCAGCGCGGCCGACGCCCACGCGCAGGCGAGGCTGGCCCGCCAACGGGCGTGCGATGCAACCCAGCTGTATGAGAGCGCGAAGGCCGCCAGCGCCGTCAACCCAAGCAGGGTCCCATTCGCAGCGCGTGCGGCAAAAACCGCACCGCGGTTCTGGGCGGTGATCAGAAGAACCGGGCCGATCACGACGGGGAATGCACTGATCACACCGCCGATCCGCATGCTTAATCGGCGGCATGCAAGCGTCGACGCTGCCACCAAGGCCGCGGCAAGTACGAGCTCAAGCGCCAACCTAATCATGAACACCACGCTACCCGCACGGAGTACCTAACGCGGGCGAACCGCGGTACGGGTTGGCGCCTTGCCATTGAAAGGACGGTGGCTGGCTACGGCATGATTTCAGTTGATGCGGGGCATCCTTTGGCGCGTTCTCCGATACTCGCTCCCGCTGGGGATTGTCGGGTACGCCGTCTACTCGCAACGGGGCGAGCTTGCCTCGGCAGTGCACCAGTTGGCCGGCATTCGGTGGCCGTGGTTTTTGCTGGCGGCGTTTGCTGAATACGGGTCGTTCGCATATCAGTCCCGCATGCAGCGCAGGCTGCTGTCAGCTGGTGGCACGCGCATCACCCGCAGTACGTCATTGGCGTTGATTTATGCCCAAAGCGCGATGTCCCTGTCGTTCCCGGGGGGGCCGGTCCTATCCAATTCCTATGCATTTCGCCAGTACCGCTTGAGGGGAGCGGACCAGGCGGTGTCTGCTTGGGTGCTGGTGGTGGGAGCGATCGCATCTAACGCTGCCCTCGTCGTCCTGGCGGTTATCGGAGCCGAGATCGCAGGTGTCGGGGGTGTTGGGGTTAGCGTGCTCGTCAGCGCGCTCCTTGGGAGCGTGCTCGTTGGCCTGATCGTGCTTTTTCGACGGCGCAGCGGCGTCGAAGCGATTGCGAAGCGAGTGCTGCGCTGGCTGAAACGGCATTTCAGCCGGCCAGAGGGAAATCCCGATGCTCTAGTCGCCGAAGCGGCTCGTCAGCTCGGTGGCATTCATCCATCGCGGGTGGACTTTGCGCTGGTCGCGATGTCCGCTTTGCTCAATTGGACGACCGACCTCTTCTGCCTGGCCACCTCGTATCGGGCGCTCGGCGCTCACGCCCCTTGGCCCGGAATAATCGTCGCCTACACCGTTGGCCAGCTTGCATCGAGCATCCCGTTCCTGCCCGGCGGTCTCGGCCTAGTCGAGGGTGGCATCGCGGCCACGCTGATCGCGTACGGGACATCACGGCCGACCGCACTAGGCGTCGTGCTGATCTACCGTCTGCTCAGCTTCTGGGCGGTAATCGTGCTCGGCTGGGGAGTGTGGCTCGCACTTCGATCCAAGCGGGACCTGACAGTCGAAGCCATTCCAACCAGCATCGACAACGCTGACTGACAAGCGGGCGTCCGCTTTCGCGTCCCGGGCGGCGGTTGCCTGGAGTCCGCCAATGCCTGTCGAGAAGTCCGAGCAGGGGTTTTTTGGGGTCCGCAAATATAGACGGCCCGAATGGGAGTACAGTCGTAGGTGAGCTGGCCCTGCGGCCGGGATTCTCACCCCAAAGCCTGAATGGCACCGACGGCGCGTCCGCGCCACGAGGCGAGAGGCGGGGGCTACCGGTTTTGACTGCGGGACGGCGTTTGCTCTGCGGACGTATCCCACCGGCCTGGTGGCCTCGTCCCGACCGGTTGGCCGCGCGGGTTCTCGACCTCTTCCGTGCGTGCATTCTCAACAGAGGGATGGGAAAGGTGTGAAGGCGATGATGCGGGGAGGACACGATCGGCCGGCTGGTCGGCGCGGCGAGTTGGCTTGCGGCCGCGGGTCGCGGAGGGTTTCCTCGGTGATCGCTGCCCAGCGGCGCTTGACGGCTGGGGCAGCGCGTGACGTTTGGCGCAGGGCGGGGCCGGTCCACCGAAGCGATCCCGCTGTGGGTAGCTGGCGTGAGCGTACGACTAGCGGGGCCTCGGTTGCGCTGGCGCGCGATGAACGGGGATCGACTCTCGGGCGCGAAGGCGCCGATGTCTCTGAGAGTGGCGCCGCGCAAGGACACGGTCGAGGAGTTCCCGATGAGTGAGTCATGTGCTGTTGTCAGTAATCGAGAGGGTCCGCGTCATCAACGAATCGCTCGTTGAGCGGGCAGGCTGACGCAAAGCGCCACGGATGTCAGGAGCGGATCTTCAGGAGCTGGCTGAGGTAAAGGGTCTGATCGCACGCGGGCTGGAGCTCGGTGTACTCACGTATGCCGAGATCGCGGCCGCCACGGCCGACCTTGGCCTCGAGGACATCGACGTGAATGACTTGCAAGGCCTCTTTGAGCGCTGCGAGATTGAGCTGATCGAGGAGACCGATCCAGCCACGGCGGCGAGCCTGGTCATCGAGCGCGCGCCCGAGAAGCGGTCCCGCCACAAGGCTCCGCTTGATCTGGAGCCGGAGGGGACAACCGATGGTCTGCAGCTGTTCCTGAGGGGCATCGGCAAGGTGCGGCTACTGACGGCGCGGGAGGAGGTCGATCTCGCTAAGCGCATCGAGCGCGGCTCGTTCGGGGCTAAGCAGAAGATGGTTGAGTCGAACTTGCGGCTGGTGGTGTCGATCGCGAAGAACTATCGCAACCAGGGGCTGCCGTTTCTCGACCTGATCCAGGAGGGCACCGTTGGTCTCGTCCGCGCAGCGGAGAAGTTCGACTACCGCAGAGGCTTTAAGTTCTCGACCTACGCCACGTGGTGGATCCGTCAGGCTGTCGCCCGTGCGCTCGCGGACAAGGCACGGACGATCCGGATCCCGGTCCACATCGTCGAGAAGCTCAACAGGATTGGGCGCGCGGAGCGCAGGCTGGTGACCGGGCTCGGGCGCGAGCCGACCGTCGCGGAGATCGCCGAGGTGACTGGGATCGAGCCCGAGGAGGTTGAGTCGATCCGGCGCTCCGCGCAGGCGCCGATCTCGCTCGAGAAGCCCGTTGGTGACGACGAGCAGTCCGAGTTCGGTGAGTTGATCGCCGACGAGCAAGCCGAATCCCCCTACGAGCGGGCCGTGGAAGCCCTCACCAACGAAGCGCTGCGCGAGGCGCTCGAGAACCTGTCCTACCGCGAGCGGCGCGTGCTCGAGTTGCGCTACGGCCTGGGCGGGCAGCACCCGCGGACACTCGACGAGGTCGGGCGCGCGTTCAACGTCACCCGCGAGCGAATCCGCCAGATCGAGCACCACGCGCTCAGCAAGCTCCAAAGCCTCCATCAAGCCCAGCAGCTGCGCGACGACGTCGCGATCGCATCTGGCCAGCGGCACACCCTCAAACGCCACACCTAGAACAAGCGCCAGAACCAAAGGACCGCCCGCGAGGCAGTGGCGCTTGCAGGACGCCAGGTCGCAAGCAGACGGCCGGTCGTGCTCGCTCTCCCCGCCAGTGGCCGGCGTCGCGAACGGCGCTTCCGCAGCGCGTCGAACAACGACGCGCAGCGATGACCCGTCGCATTGCGAGCGCCTGCTTCGCAAGAGGAGGTGGAACAAAAGCGAGCGTTCCGGATTCCGGGCGAAGCGGGCATGCTGCCGCCGAACTGGCCCAGCAAAGCGAGACTCCGAGGACAGTTACTGTCGCTAGGCGGGTAGTAGTTCCGTGTGCCCGCTTTGGACTCGCGGCTTATAGCAGCGCTGCGAAAGCAGCTTTGCCGCCGCGACAGCGCGTTTCGGCGCGGAGCGCAGCCGGTGGGCTGGAAGCTAGGAATGGGGCGCCGCGAGCGGATCGGCGAGCACATTGCAGTCGGCTTCTTGACAACCGACACGTTGGTACAGGGCAATGGCGCATCCCTGGTAGCTGCGGTTCAGGATGGCGATCTTCACTTCGATGTCGAGGTGTGCGTTGAGCTTGGCAGCGATCTCGATCGGCTTCCCGATACCGAGGCTGTCCGGAGCGCGATCGCCCACTGCTGGCCGGCGCTCGAGATCGTTGACCTTGCGCAACGTGCTGGGGAGCCCGACTCGATCGTCGTGGACAATGTCTTTCATCGCGCAGTCGCGTTCGGCGATACACCGATTCCGTTGGATTCCCCACAGCAGGTGGTTGCCTACGTGAACGGCGAGCGGCGCGATCGCGCGCCGTGGCCGGCGGACATCCCCGAGCGGATCATGACCGCGGTGGCCATCCTCACTGCGCTCGACCAACGCATGCGCGCTGGCGAGCGCATCATCACGGGCTCAATCGTTCAGGTGCTGATCGCTATCGGCGATCGTCTGCGAGCCGACTTCGGCGACCATGCCAGCATCGCCATGAACGTTGTCGCGGAGAGTGGGCAACGATGACATTCGGTTGGCAACCCAACCCATAGCGCTTTCCGCGCTCAGGCAGGTCTCGCTCGACGACTGCTGGTCCCAGCCGGTGTGCAGGCGACACGCCGAGGCCGATTACCGCGGAGACGTACAGGCGTGTGGTTGCGCTGTAAGTGCCGCCGCCGTGCCAAGATCGATGTAGCCAGCGCCGCTCAGGCTCGCTAATGCGCGGTGCGCGAGATGGCTCGTGCCCAGGCACCTACCGATTGCGCCGGCCACAGGCGTCGGTGCGTCGCGCGGGCGCGGGCGTCCAGACCGGGAGCGCTGTCCACTGAGGGTTGCGGGCGACGGGTACGACACTAGGAGCAGTTGATGGAGATTCCATCTAGCACCCACCCGGCATTGGTCCGCAGCGTCCGTGCCGTCCCCGAACACTGTTGAGTTCGGTCAGCCAGCACCGCGGTCGTCTGCAGTCCGACGGTGGCCGCGTCAGAGCTTGAACCGGCGACGATTCCTGCGCGGTGGAAGGTGATCGATCGCACGGAACTCATCTGGTCCACGAATGCCCCATATCCCGCTACCTCATTTCGCATGTTCGCGTCAGCCAGCGCCCACGCCGCACCGTAGTCGTGGTGAGCCGCTGCCTCGTAGAACGCTTGGACGGCAGCGGTCGGCGTGCTGGCTCCGTAGTCGCTGGCCTCGGAAAGCGCCGCTCCGCTGGAACCCACCGACGGACTAGGCGGCGGGGCCGGTCGGTTGCGCGATGCCGACGTCTGTCGCCGTGAAGGTGGTGTGGTTCTCGCCGCACCCGTGTGGCTGTGCGACGTGGAGCGCGCCGTGTCCCTCGCCTGGTGTGTCCGAGCCGACGCGATCTTTCGCGACCCGTTGTGGCGAGATGAGCCGGTGCTTGACGTCTCGAGGGTGAAGAAGATCACCATTCCTGCAGCGAGCGACGCGAGGGCCATGAGAGAGGGCACGATCAGCGCGCGTGTGCGCCGGCCTGCAGTCCGATCGCGCCTACCGGCCTCCCGGATCTCGATCTGCGGTTTCCTCCGGTCGTGGGACGGCCATGGACGCGCTGTCGCGCTTCGCTCCGTGAGATTTGATAGGGGGGCGGCGGTTGGTGGCGCGGCTGCCGCAGGCGCGACGGCTAGCGCATCACGCTTGCGCGGGCGGGTGAGGGGAGCGATTCGACGATGGGCCTGAGTCCGTTCAGGGGGCTTGAGCGCCGCCTCCAGTCGGCTGACGAGCTCACCAGCCGACCTCGGACGCCGCGCGGGATCTTTTGACATGCCCGACTGGAGCACCCGCGCCGCCTGAACGGGCGCCTGCGACCACGCCTTGCGCAGGTCTGGCGGAGGTTGCGTGGTTATGGCGTGCGCGAGCGCGAGCGGATTCGGCTCCGGCCGCGCCCTTTGTCCGCTCAGGGACTCGTAGGACATCGCCGCGAGCGCATAGATATCCATTTCTGGACTTGGCCGCGCACCCCTGATCTGCTCAGGTGCCATGTAGCTGAAGCTGCCGATGATGGTCTCGGGACTCGCGGTCTGCGTTCTGTCTGCGACGTCGGCAGTACCCAGATCCGCCAGCTTGACTACCCCCTCATCGCTAACTAGGACATTGGCCGGCTTCACATCTCGATGGACGATCCCCCGCGCATGGATGGCGTCGAGCGCGGCGGCGACTCCGCGCAACACCGGGAGCGCCTTATCTGGCGAAAGCCGGCCGCTAGCTCGAATGAGATCCGACAGGGTGTTTCCTGGTACGTATTCCATAACGATCACGACGTCGCCATCGTCCTGCATCTCAACGTCGTAGACCGAAACCAGGTTCGGATGGTTGAGCGACGCCCCGACCATCGCCTCCCGTTTCAACCTCGACGACCCCTGCGAGTCACCGGACGCATACACGCGCTTGAGCGCCACCAGACGACCGAGCAACCTGTCCTCGGCTAGCGTAACCCTCGCCATGCCGCCGGCTCCGAGACGCGCGGTTTCTCTATACCGAGACCCCAGACCCCTACCCTCCATGCGTCGTACCTACCCCCTCGTGCCCAACGTGACACGCGCATTCAGAGGCGGTTACGGGCGGTCGCTTGATACAGCGAACCCGGTCAGTCGGGGCCGCCATACGCCACGGAGCGGACCACTGCGCGGGATCAGAAAAAACGGGAGCGACGGGACTCGAACCCGCGACCTCCGGCGTGACAGGCCGTCGGCGCCGGCGGGCTCTGGCCAGAGCTCAAACAAGCCACGGCCGAGCAGGAAGCTTGGCTTGAGCTCTCGCGCAACGTGCGCGCCCGCGATCCCCAAGAGCGCGAAGCACAACGCCTCTTCCGAGCAGCCGAGCACCAGACGGCACTGGAGAGCTACGCGCAACGCGAGCGCGTGCACATCGCCGACCGGCAGCGCCACGCCGAGGACGCCGCGCTCGAAGCCGCGCACGGCGACCGACAGGCCGACAAGCGGACGTCGGTGATCGCGCAAACCTCAAACGAGCATCTCGACGAGCTCAACGCCCGCGCCCAAGCCATCCGCCTCCAGGAAGGAGAGCTAGGCGAGGACAGCGTCGGAGTCCCCGGCAGGCCCTATCGCCTCCACAAGCACGACGAGGTTCAGATCCATCGCAGCATCCGCCACCCCGAGCGCGAGCAGCTACGCAATGGCACCGTCGCAGAGGTGATTGAAGTCGATCCTGACTACGGGCGCGTGGGGCTGCGACTCTCAGCCGGCTGGCAGGTCACGCTCGACCGTGAGCAGCTCGCGCATGCGGACATCCGCCTGGCTTACGTGCAGCATCCCTTCCCCGCCCAAGGCCGCGCCGCCGACACCGCCCACCTGCTGGTCGCTGAGCACAACACCCGGGAAGGCGCCTACGTCGCGCTCACCCGCGCCCGCGAGCAAACCGACCTCTACGCCAGCCGCGAGCAACTAGTAATCGAGGAATCCGACGGCTACCTCGAGCCGCTGGTCGAACGTGGGAGCCGTTCAGAACCGGACATTCCCTCGATCCGCTACCCCCTCGCCCACGAGGCGCAGATCGCACAAGTGCACGTACGCGAGCTTGACCAAGGCCGCGAGCCCGAGAGAATCCACCAGCGACCAGACACGCAAACAGTCGAGCGGTCAGGGGGGAGCGGCCGCGTGCGCCCTCGCCTGCTCCCCACGCCGTGCCGGCGCGCGGGCCGCTCCGCGACACAGGCGAGCGGCGCGCGGGCAGCGGCCCGCCTACACGATCGATCGCTTCAAAGCCCGGGCGGGCGAGAGCAACCCGGCGCACCCCCGACCCCCCACCAGCTTCACGGACCGCCATGAGCAGCGCCGGCGCGCCGAGCTTGTGCTCGACGCGCTGGCCAAACTCGATCCGTCTCTGGAGGGAAACCGCATCTTGCAAGAACGAGCGCTTGGAGAGGCTGGGCCTCGGGCGCGGCTCCCGCGAGCCGGACCGGAGCGCCGGCTGGGAGCCATAGCCACACGACCTGACGGAGGAGACGATCGAGACGATCGAGATCGGCCAGCTCAAAAGCCCACCGCGCCGGTGGGTCCAAAGGCGCGCGGCCAAGAAGCAAGCGCGGCACTACTGGCTGGCCTCGGACGAGCTGTTGCAGTTCCCCGCCTTCAACGGCTTCCGCGCCGCCTGCCACCTCTTCATCTACATCGCTTCGCGCAAGCCGACCCTGTGCATCGTGGGGAACTTCGATCAGCCGCTCGGCGCCTCCACCAGCAACGTGATCGAGACGGTCGCCACCAAGGGTCTCCGAGCGGCTCGGCACAGACCAGTTCCGGCTGATCTCCTGGTTCCCCCACTCCCCCATGTGCCGAGCGTTCTCCGAAGTACTCCTTGACCGGATACCGGAAAGCACAGTTCCGCTCGGCGAGCTCCACGTCCGTGAACGGGACCAGTGGCATAAAACCGAGCACACCACCACCGTGCGCTTCACCAACCCCCGCTGGCAGCCGCTGGCAGACCGCGAGCTCGTCGGGCTGCTCGGCCAAGAAGCCGTCTACGAGCTATACGCGATGGCCGGCATCAAAGGCGACTACACGCCCGAGCGACTCTTTGGTGCTCCCGGTCGCCGGCTTGCAGAAGAGATCCGCGCGCACAACCATTCCCAAGCGGGGGCGCTCTTCGCCCACACCCGCGAATGGCAAGCCGGTGCGTAATGCACGCGGGGGCTAGCTCTCAAGCGCCTGCGCCCACCGCTCGGCACACCGCGCCAGCGCGCGCAACCCAGGCGCCAGCTCCGCCCGGCGGTCGTGCAGCATCAAGTCCGCAACATCGACGGCCGTGGCGAGGAACCGATCCCGCGCCTCTGGCTCAGAGGGCTGCCAGCGACGGACACTGCTGCCATCGATGGCCGGACTCTCGCCTTCGCCAGGCTGAACGGCGTGACCGCTTCGAAGACCGGTGAAGCGATCGAAGTCGCTGCGCCTGATGCGGATCCGGCGCTGCCCCACGCGCACATAGGGCAAGAGACCGCGAGCGATCCAGTTCCGGACCGTCTGCTCGGTGACCCGCAGCCGCTGTGCGACGTCGGCCACCGTCAACAACGGCTCGATCGGCGAAGATGCGCTCATGATCTGCTCCACTCGGCGATAGAAGCCAGCGCCGCGCAGGGCACGCCGCGGGGCGTACTTGGCGCGGCGATCAGCCGGGATGGACTCCGCCAGGGCGCGCGCGGCCTCAAGCTGGCTAAAGCGCTCGCCGGTCGTCGCGCTCCACGCGCGGTCCATCGACCAGTACATCTCCTCTGAGACCATGCGCAAAGACTGCGCCGGCCCTGCGAGGTAAAGCTCGCACTCCCACGGAGAAATGTCCTCCGCTTCAAGCAACGAGACGAGGTCGCTCGCTTCCAGCGCCAGCGCCGACAGGCGCGAGGAGAGCGCACTACAACGAGATTTGGTGGTGTGGTTGGTAGACATGGACGCGAAGCAGGCGAAGCCGCAGCCGGCTGTCAAGCAGAAGAACAAGACACCGCAGTACCGCTGGCCAAAAGGCCGGCGGGGCCATCTTCTGCTTGACAGCCGGCAAGGCAAGCCAAACTCGCGGACATGCCTACCAACCACACCCGGCTGCGCACGAAGCGCTCATAAACGCGGTGATCGGCTTAGAACCCCCGCCCATGCCTAGGCGCACCGCGGTGGGAACCGATGCGGAGCTCGTCGTATTACGCGGACCCCGAGCTCGCGGAGGTCGTCGAGAACCGGAGCGCTGGAGGGACAACACCCCTAAACCTGGCGGCTGTGTATGCGGTGAAGGCCTGGGATGATCTGCGCCCAGAGCGCGCGATCCCTGACCCGCTTACCCACTATGGCTTCCTGGTCCTCGAGGGCCCGCTGGCCGTGGAAGTGGAGGTGTTGGTGCGCCGTTGCCTCGAGCTCGTAGGACCGGGCGACGTCGTGCGGCCCCTGTGTGGGATGGCGACGGCGCCATTTGCGAGCCGAAGACGGATGGAGGGTGCTGGAGCGCAGCCGTTTGGCCGTGCTTGATCGCCGTTTCGTAGCGCGGGCTGCGCCGTAGCGGGAGCTCGCCACGGTGCTGCTTGCCCGTTCAGTTCGGCGCGCGCACGTGCTTGCCGTGCAACTGGCGATCGCCCACCGCTGAAGCCTGCGCGACCGGCTCTTGCTGACTGACCGCCGCCGCCGGCAGGAAAGCGACCGAACTCCAGCCGAGGCCCGAGTGCGCAATCTCCTTGAAGCGGGCGGTCGGAGCGTAGTGGGCTCCTTCCGAGCTCGTTGGGACGAGGTCTGAGGCGAACGCTTAGCCGCCTTGAGTTAGTCCGGAACCGCCCCCCGAAGTTGCCCAGGTTGACGAGTCAGCGAGGATGTGTGGGTGGTGGCTGCCGTACGCAAGCGGCACATCAGAGCCTCGGGCTCAAATCAGCTCCACGGCCACCGCTGTGGCCAGGGAGCCATCGCGCTGCAGGGTGTCCGCGCTGCTTCGCAGCCTTCGCGACTCCACCCTGGGCTGGAGGAGGGACGGTGGACTTGACCGCCTACCTTCCAGCACCGTGGAGCGGCGTTGTCTCCGATTAGCCGCGGGTTCCGCGGGCGCCGGCGCCCGGTCGTGGATCCTACCCGGGTCCCGCCGGGACAGTATCTGACTGATGACTTCTCGGTGCTTTCGGCTGGCCTACGCCGCACACGCCGTTGGGGCAGTGGAGCTTCACGATCCAAGGCGCCGTCGATGAGCCGGCCTGGAGGAAGGAGCGGCGCCCCTTGGAGAGGAACGACTGGGGGATCCGCAAATCCGCCGGCCTGAGCGCCGCTCGACTCCGACGCTAGCTCATAGCCATCCTGGCGTCGAGGATCGCCATACTTTCCGGTCCTGCGGAAGGCGGTTTGCGCGTATGCAGGGCCTAGATAGATGCGGTCAGATCAAGCCACCCGACGAACTCCCTCCCGGGCGCGAACTAGAAGAGACTGAGATCGCGGAACCGCTCTAACCCTCGGTCCACAGCGGGCCCAACTGCTCAGGAGAGGCGTGACGACTGGCGCCCTCCTTGGACGGCGGCGGATCCGCACCTCCGGTGAGAGGCACGCCGCGCACCGGAGCCGACAGGACATGGTTCCATTCGATCAGCTCGGTCTCGGCGCGAGACGCGATCCCGACAGCGAGGACTAAGGCGGCCAGCCGTCCGACTTGAGACGTGTCAGCGAAAGCCGATCGACGGCATATTCATCAGTGAGATCCGTGCCCGTTCTGATATCCGCTGCGATGACTTTAAAGCCGTCTGCGGTGAGGTGCTCACTGACGGCGGACCCGATCGTCCCCGCCGAACCGGTGACGATGGCGACGTCAGTCACTGTGGTGGTTCGTAGGCCTCAGTCGGTGTTCGGAAGTAGCTGGATCGCAGGACGAAGCGTGCGCAGAACAGGAGCAGCAGGCCGATGCCGATCATCACGTACGTGTAGATCAGGACAGTGCCGCCCCAGCCGCCCAACCCGGGAACGGACTTGATGATGACCCAGATCAGAAAGGCCGCGGACACGACCGGCACGAGAGCTAGACCCACGAAGTTGCCCGCGCCTCGGATCGCAAGCTTACGGTAATAGACCGCCATCGAGAGGCCGGTGGCGGCATAGAAGAGCGCGAACAGCAGTCCGACCGTGCTCACCACGTGGTCGAACGTTGCGCCGATCGACGACGATCCCTTTAGATAGACCCACAGCACGACTAGAACGAGCCCACCGAAAATGAGCGTCGCAATCGCCGGCGTGCGATGCTTTGGGTGCGACTTGCCGAGCGCGCGCGGGAGGGTGCCGTCATCGCCCATGGAGAAAGCGATGCGGGCCCCGGAGACCAGCGCAGTCTGGGTAGCACCGACCACCGATAGCAGTACCCCGACAATCACAACTTTGTCCCAGGGGGACCCTGCGAGCTCCTTGGCGATGTAGGCCAGCGCGTTGGCGCCATGGGCCTGAAGCGCCCCATTGTGCACCGCCCCCTGGTAGGCGAACGTAAAGAACGCGTACATGACGATCAGGAACATCACGGACCTGATCGCCGCTCGGCCCGGGTTACTTGCGGAGTCGCGGGTCTCCTCATTGACGTAGATCGAGCTGTCCCATCCACTGAACATAAATACTGCGATCAGGATGCCGTTGACCAGACCGGTCGTCCCGTGCCACGAAAACCAATTCCACGAGAACGGCACCGAGTGCGGGTTGCCACCAAAGACGGCGACCAGCGAAACGATCGCAAAGGCCAGAAGAATCGTGTACTCGACGGCCGCGAACACCCACTGCAGCCGCGCGGTCGCTTGAATGCCGATGTAGGCGATGACGATAACCACGATCAGCCAGATCGAAGCTGAGATGGCGGCGCCGGTACTCGAATGCGCCTGGCTGGGCCAGATGACCTGAAGCACGTACGGGCCGATCGGCAGCACGTCGGAGATCGTGCCGATGAAGTAAGCCAGCAGCATCACCCAACCGACCATGAACCCGAAGTCGGGCGAGATCGCCCGTCCAGCCCATGTGTACGTGGCGCCGCAGTCGATGCGCCAGTGATTGAGCCGCCGATAGGCCCACGCGATGCCCAGCATCGGCAGACCGCACACCACAATGGCCACAGGCCCCGCGTAGGAGGAGGCCGCCACGATGGCCGCCAACGTTAGGGCGATCGACGCGGTCGGGCCGGACGAGGCAAGGCCGATAACGATCGCGTCTTTGAGCCCGATCGCGTTCCTGCGCAACCTCCCGGGCGGGGGCTCGCGCGGCGCAGTGCTCGGCTGCTCGACGGAGACCGACGACGACTGAACCTCTTGCGTCACCTTTCCCCCTTCAATCGGCTTGTATCAAACATTCCGAAATTTCGCGGCTGGTAGCGTACGCTCCAGGATGGTGGAGGTCAAATCTGCAATCGATCCGCGCGACCGCTTCGCGTCGATGCTTCGCACTAGAACACGCTCCCGCGAGGCGAGCGGTTGAGCCGGCGGAGGCGCATGGCTGTGTCCCGGTGCGGGCTGTCCCGGCACTGGTGGCGCCGAGGGCGAGGTAGCGATCGAGGTCGGATTGGCGGACGCGCACGCGGCGGCCCACCCGCACAGCGGGGAGCGCTCGCTTGTCGATCCAGTTGCGCACGGTCTGCTGATTGACTCGCAGCCGCGCTGCGATCTCGGCCACGGCCAAGAAGGTCTCTCTAGGCGAGTCCGCGCTCATCGTCAGCTCCCGGCCGCGATTGAAGCCGCCGGCGCGGACGCCCCAGACAAGTCTTTAGCCCTGAGCCATCGATCGGCGGGGATCACGGTGGCGAGGATGCGCGAGCTCTCTAGGTACTTTGCGCGCTCGTTGGGGGTCCCCCAGGCGCGGTCGATCGCCCAATAGAGCTCGTCCAGCACCAGCTGCAAAAGCCCCGCCGGCAGATCCAGGTAAAGCTCGGTCTCCCACGGCGAGATGTCCTTGGCCTCAAGCTGCACGCACAAATCGTGCGCCTCGAGCGCCAGCTTGGTCAACCGCGAGGACAGCGCAGTGCACTCAGTTTGGGTGGTGTGGTTGGTAGGCATGTCCGCGAGGCGGCGAAGCCGAAGCCGGCTGTCAAACAGAAGAAAGACACCCGCAGTACCGCCGGCCCAATCGGGCCGGCGGGGCCTCTTCTGCTTGACAGCGGCAAGGCAAGCCAAACTCGCGGACATGCCTACCAACCACACCAATTCGTGCAACTTTGCCGCGACGCCGGGAACGCGAAGAGAAGAGCCCACGGGCCTCGACACGGCCTCGTCAGCGCCACACGGGCGGACGGTCCGGCGGTAGCCGGGACCTGTCCTAGGAATATGTCAGGCACGCCCCGGCAGTCAGACCCCCTGCTTCCACAGCTACGGCGAACAACACTGCCTGGAGCCGCAAGCTGACGCAGTCGTACCCACCAATAGCCGCGGCCTACCTATCGCCTTGCTTTGATGCTACGTAGGCTCTCCAGCCTCCGTGGTGTGAGATGTCACGTCCTCGCTGCTCGGCCATCCTTCGGGGATACAGGATGCCGTCAACGTATCGTCCGTTGCTTAGTTCGACTGGAGCGCGGTAGAGCCCGGCCGGTTCGCCCTTCTCGACTCGGCGCAAGACGTCAGGCGATACGCGGTAGAGCTCTCCTGCGACCGCGACCCCTGGAGTCTCGTCGTGCTGGGTGAGCCGGTACATCGCGGGGTGAATGTCAGCGATGGAGAACACACGGTAGTAGGGCGCAGTCCGTACTTCGGCGATGAAGGTTGCGCCGTGGAGATTGCCATGTAGGGCGAGGCCCCGCATCAGCGTACCGTTGACGAAAAGCTCGGTCGATGTGTCGTTGCTAGTCCATGACATCACAGCGAGCGCCGGGGCAACGTGCTAACGGTCTCGTAAGGCTTGCCCGAGCCATCGTGTGCCGGTCGGTCACTATTCCTGCGCGCAAGCCCGTTGCCTCCCAGAGCACCGGCGAACCGAGGCTGGACCTCAACTCGCCGTTTCGACATAAGCTCCCTCTCGTGACAATCCCTGAGGTCGGTCATGCCCAGAGTGCTAGCGGCCGCTCAAGCAGCTCAGCGATTCGCGCAATGAGTCGGGCTGCGTCGACGCCGTAAAGGATTCGATGGTCACAAGAGAGCGTGGCATTCATCGTCCGGCGAATTACCAGCTGCCCGGCGCGGCACGCCGGACGTGGAGCAATTGAGCCAGTCGCAAGGATCGCCGCTTGAGGAGGATTGATTACGGCAGAAAAGCGGTCGATCCGGAACATGCCGAGATTCGAGACTGTGAACGTCGCACCGGATAACTCCTTCGGTTTGTTCTTACCCGCGCGAGCCCGCTCGGCGAGCTCACCCACCTCGGCTGCAATCTCGCTCAAGCGCTTGCGATCTGCATCGAAGATGGTGGGGACGATCAATGCAGCCTCTGACGCAACCGCGAACCCAACGTTAATGCGCGCATAATGCACGAAATGGTCGCCTCGATAGGAGCCATTCGCACGTGGAAAATCACGGAGCGCGATAGCGCACGCTTTTATGATCATCTCGTTGTAAGACGGGACCGTGTCGTCCTCGGTCAGTTCCGAGAGCTGTGCGCGAAGTTCGGCGCACGCCTCCATGTCGATCTCGCGCTCGACCGTGAACTCTGGCGTGGACGATTTCGAAGCCGTCATGCGTTGCGCGATCAGCTGCTGGGTCTGTGTCAGTCGCTCCCGCGTTACATCGCGCAAGGGATCTTCAACATCGATCTCATTAGGCACTCGCCGTACGTCCGAAACGTTTGAACCTATCGCCGGCGCGGCGGGTGGTATCGCGGCCTCGGGTGTCTCCCAGCGGTCAGGCTCGACATCAATACGAAGTATGCGACCGCCTGGGCCGGTCCCGCTGATTTGACTCAGATCGAGTCCCCGGTGGGCCGCGATGCGCCGGGCAAGAGGGGAAGCTTTGATCCGAGCGGGAGTGGCGGACACGAACCTCTCTCCATCGATCCCGCGTTGGGTCTCATTCTGCAAGCGGTCACCGTTGTGGATGCGTGCGATCGGCGCCCCGACCGGAACGGTCTCACCCTCCGCTACCACGATGTCCAGCCGCCCTGCATGTTCGGCTTCGTACACGACGGTCGCTTTGTCCGTCTCGATCTCGACGAGCTCTTCACCACGCTCGACAGGCTCGCCGCTCGCCTTCAGCCACTTGAGGACAGTCCCTTCGCTCATCAAGTCGGAAAGCGGAGGCATTATGACGTCGGGCAAGGCTCAGGTCCTCCGCCGGTCGCGGTCACGTTCAAGCAGAACTCGGACTGCGCTCGCAATCGACTGCGCGGAGGGGATCACGGCCTGCTCAAGGGTGATCGCGGCGGGGATCGGGACGTCTGGGACCGCGTGCCGCGCAATGGTCGGCGCGTCATCCGGTCCGAGCTCCTCCAAGACTCGTGTTACTAGTTCGGCGCTAAGGCCAAAGCTCAGATAGTCTTCGTCCACCACGAGGAGGCGCCCCGTGCGAGCGGCTGCACTGGCGACGTACGAGCTGTCAAGTGGTACGACGGTACGCAAATCGATCACCTCTGCGTCGATGCCATCCTTGGCGAGCAGGTCACCCGCTTCAAGCGCGGTAGTGACCGTCAATCCCAACGTCGCGATCGTGACATCACTGCCCTTCCTAACAGTGGTCGCTTCACCAAACGGGATGGTGTATCGCTCATCAGGCACATCGGCGCCATGGCGGAAATCCTCTGCCTTACGGTTCAAGAGCGCCTTATGCTCCATGTACACGACTGGATCGGCGGACGTCAAAGCGGAGGCCATGAGACCCTTGTAGTCGTACGGACAGGACGGCACAGCAACGAGCAACCCCGGAAGGTGCGCAAACAGCGCCCAGAGGCATTGCGAGTGTTGAGCCGCGGCACCCAGAATCCCGCCAGCAGTCTTGAGGGTCACGGGCATTTGCACTCGGCCGCCCGACATATAGCGGTTTTTAGCTATCCCGTTATATACCTGTTCGAGACAAACGCCGATGAAGTCAACAAACATCAACTCGATCAAAGGCCTGTAATCCGCTAGCGCAAGCCCGACAGCCATGCCTGAGAATGTCATCTCGGCGATAGGTGTATCCCGCACGCGGTTGGGCCCAAAACGCTTCTGGAGGCCACGCGTGCAACCGAACACACCGCCCATTGCTCCAATGTCTTCGCCGAGCACGACGATGCGCTCATTGCGCTCCATCTCCAAGGCGATCGCTTCGGCAATGTACTGGGAGACATTAAGGTTGCGGGTGACTGTTCCGCTAGTTGCCATTGCGCGACTCCGTTGACGAAAACACGTATTCCAGGGCTTTCGATGCGTCCGGAAGCGGATCACAACGCACCTGCTCGAGCATCGTGCTCATCTCCGCGCGCGCCTCTGCCTCGATTTGGTCGAGCTCTTCTGCTTTCGCCTTGCGCCGCGCGAGCAGGTCACGGCGCGCGAGCTCAATGGGATCCCGCTCACTTCGCACCCGCTCGCGCTCGGCGAGGGGCCTGTAACCCTGCACGTCGCCTTCATAGTGCCCCTGAAAGCGCTCGCACAGAGCCTCGACGACTCCGGGCACCCCATCGTTTCGTGCACGTGTGATCGCCTTGCCAAACGCCGCGCTGACCGCCTCAGGGTCAGTGCCATCGACAACTTCTCCGGGCACCCCGTAGGCTGCAGCCCGCTCTGCAATCGTCGCGGTTGCGGTGACCTCCGCCGCGCCGACGCTGATTGCCCAGTGGTTATTCTCGACGACTATCACAAACGGCAGCGCCCATGCCGCCGCGATATTTAGCGACTCGTGGAACGTGCCGTGATTGGCTCCACCGTCCCCCGTCATCGCGACCGCGACGCGGTCGTCGCCCTCCAGGGCAAACGCGTACGCGTACCCGAGAGCCACCGGGAGAGCCGCCCCCACAATGCCGGTGGCGGAGAAGTTGTGGCCAGGATCGAAAGGATGCATGTGGCCGCCCCGGCCGCGGCAGAGTCCGGCCTCGCGCTCAAAGATCTCCGCCAGCAGTTCACGACGCGGAACCCCCTTAATGAGTGCGTGATAGTGATTCCGATGCGTACTAACGAGAGCATCACTATCTCTCAACCATGGCGCCATTCCTGCGGCTACCGCCTCATGTCCGACGCTCGTGTGCAATTCGCCGTGGATTTCGCCCGACGCCGCGCCTTCAAGGCACGCTTGTTCAAACTCTCGCAGCCGCACCATCGCGCGAAAGTAGGTCAAATCTTCTCTGTCGCTCATGGGTCAGGTTTCGAGCGACAAAATCGCCTGGTCCGAATGCCGGGGGCGCGCCTCGGCCGACGCTCGCGCCAGAAGCGGAAAGACGACAGCGGGATTATCGACGAGGACGCCTTCGAGCGTATGCGGGTTGATGCCGACAAGTTCCAGCCGTTTACTGATATTACGCAGTAGGTGGGCATAACCGTATCCGCCGTAGGCCTGCAGCTGAATCTTGTAACAAATGTCGTGGCTAAGCAGAACTTGGCGCTCAAACCCCTCTTCAATCAGCATCGCGACTGCGCGGACCCTTTCAGTATCTCCAAAGCTCTGAAAACCATTTTCACTCTCGAAGAATTCGTGCCCAAACAAGTCATACTCAACGTAACAACCGCGGTCTAACACAGCGCGATGGTAGTCCAGCCGATGTAGAGAAGTGTCCATATGACACATGATGACGCGCCGGAGGTCTGCTCCTTCATCGGCAAGGACATCAGCCGCGGCAAGTGCCGAGTCTGAGTCCACCGAATGTGCAGCCGTGTGAATTGTGATCGCAGCACCGGTCAGGCGCTGAGCGACCGCCGCCGCACGTAACACCTTCACCTCGTCAGCGTGCAGAGGCCACGACAATCCCAGCTCGCCAATCACACCGCAGCGAATACGACGCCCGCCGACACCGACCTCGATCTCGTGGACCATGCGCTGCGCCAGACCCTCGATGGTAGCCCGCGCGACCCAAGGCTCGTGCGATGCCGCCACGTAATGTCCTGTGGACGCGATGACGTGAAGCCCAGTGGCAAGTGATACGCGTTGGAGCGCCTCAACGTCCCTTCCCATAGCGGGACAGCACGTAAGCTCGACGATTGTCCTGCCGCTGTGCGCTGCGAATTGCCGCAACTCATCGATGGCTCGACTCTCGTCGTCCAGCTTCAAGACGGAACGATTTGAGTTGGGGAACTGCCTCATCCACCATAAGTTGTCGAGAGAAGGCTCGACCGACGACATGCGGACACCCGTCTCATCGGATGGCTCACGTAGCCATACGCTGCCGTCGCAGATCACATGCTCGTGAGAGAGCGTAACGCCCATCGCATCCGGCGAGACATCGCCGCAGACCGTACGCGCAAAGCTCAACGGGGCGACATCTCTCGTCCGGCAGGACTTTGCTTACTCCGCGATGGATCGGAGCTCATGCGTTGTCCGTAGAGCTCACCAGCCCTAATGCAAGCGGTCAGACGACCAGTAGAGTTCCGTGACGGCGGCGCCAGGATCATCGGAGCAGCGCTGCATGCATCCCGGCTGTGCGCGCAGCGAGGAACAAACGGGCAACCCTCACCTATCTCACCGGGACGAGGGGACCGACCCGCAATCACCGGCAACCGCTCCTTTCGCGCGTCGACGCTCGGAAGCGACGCAATCAGGCCAGCCGTGTACGGGTGAGCAGGCGCGGCGAGAATCGACGCCGTTGCACCGGCCTCGATCACGTGGCCGCCGTACATCACGCACAGGCGCGAACAGACCTCGGCCACTACCCCGATGTTATGAGAGACGAACACGACGGCCATCCGGCGCTCCCGCGCAAGGTCCTGAATTAGTTGAAGAATGTCTTTCTGAATTGTCACATCTAGTGCGCTTGTCGGTTCGTCTGCTAGCAGCACAAGCGGATCTGCCGCCATCGCGATCGCAATTACGACGCGTTGTCGCTCGCCACCTGACAGCTCCATTGGATAGGCGCTCAACCGAGCCCCAGCGTCCGCCACGTGCATACGGTCAAGTAGGTCTGCCGCTGCCCGACGTGCCTTCGCTCGTCCGCTCACGCCGCGAGCGGCGAGCGCCTCTCCGAGTTGATCCCCGATACGCATTATCGGATTTAGCGCCGCTAGTGGGTCTTGGAAAACCATGGCGATACCACGCGGCTTAAGGCGATGAATCTTCGCCGGCGCCATTTGCCCGATCTGCACTCCCCCCACACAGATCTCGCCCTCGCCCTTATACATCCCTTCGTGGAGCAATCCGGCAAGCATTCTGCAGAACGTCGTCTTGCCGCTGCCTGACTCCCCCACGACCCCGACAATCTCGCCCTGGCTCACCTCGAGATTGATGTCTCGGATGACAGGTACGGGAGGACGACCCACCATTACAGTTGCATTCCGAACTGAAAGGACTGAATCCCCCTTGCGCTCAGTATCAGTCATGCCGCTGATTGGGAGTTCGCTGCCCGTCATCTACGCCCCTCACGAAGGCGAGCGGCCAGGCCGTCCCCAACAAGGGCCAGCGCAATGCCGGTCACCACAATCGCGAGCCCCGGAAACAGACTGAGCCACCACTGGGTGGTGATGAAGCTCTGACCAGCTTGGACCATCGCTCCCCATTCTGGAGTCGGGGGCTGAATACCCAGCCCCAAATAGGAAACCGACGCGCCCAGCAAGATCGCATACACGAAGTCAGTACTCGCATAAATCAATATCTGAGCGCTTACGTTAGGCAGCACGTGTCTTGCGAGGATTCGCACCGTCGATAAGCCGCTCACCCGCGCCGCGCGAACGAAGTTCGCCCTCTTCAAGACGAGAACCTCGGCACGTACTAGTCGAGCGTAAAAGACCCACGCCACAACGCTCACGGCAATAACGAGGCTCCCAAAACCAGGACCACGGATTCCCACGATCGCTATCACCAATACCAAGAACGGGAACGCAAATCCGACGTCACACAGTCGCATCACGATCGCATCCGCGATGCCCCCGCACCAAGCACCGAGCAGGCCCACGGCCGTGCCGACGCAGGCAGCAACGCCGACTAAGGTAATGCCAATGAGAAAGTCGATCCGTCCCGCATAGAGGGTACGAACCAAAACGTCCCGTCCGTACTGGTCGGTCCCGAACCAATGAGACGCGCTGGGACTCTGCAATATCGCGGCGGGATTCTGCCGGATGGGGCTGTATCCGGTCAGAAGAGGAGCGGCAAGCGAACACACCAACAGCAGTCCAAGCATCGCGATTCCGATCCACAGGCTGGCCCGGGAGCGAATCCCCAGGCGAAGTATCAACGCACGCGGTGCGACACGCCAAAGATCTTCCTGCTGCGCGCCAACGTTCTCAAGCGGCGTCGTAAGTCCCATTAGCCGACCCGCGGATCAAGACATGTCTGAATGAGCTCCGCCGAAAGGTTGATGGCGATTACGATCACACCGAATATCAAGGTGATGCCTTGCACCACCAAAAAGTCCCGCTGCACGATGGCTGACACTAGCTGCTGACCGATACCCGGAATCGCGAACACATTCTCCACAATTACGGACGTGCCAAGCAAGAAGCTCATGTTCATGCCAACGAGCGTGATCACGGGACGCAGCGACACGCGCAGAATATGTCGTTTCACCAGCTGGACGCGTCCCAGTCCTTTCAGGCGCGCCAGATCCACGTAGTCTGCGCGCAGAATCCCTGCGATTGCGTCCCTGAGGCTTCGCACCACAACCGCTAGGAAGGTGAACGCGAGGGTCATGGCAGGCAAGAACAGGTGCCAGAGGTTGCTTAGCAGTCCCTGGCCGGCACCACCGGAGGGAAACCAACCAAGGCTAAGCCCGAGATAAGCGACCAAGAGGCCGCCGATCCAGAAGCTCGGCATGCCTAGTGTGGTGACGGCAAGGGCGCGAATTACGAGGTCGATCCACGCCCTTTTGCTTGTCGCTGCGAGAACCGCTAGAGGGACCCCGATGCACAGCACCAGAACAACTGCATAAAGGAGCAAGCCCAACGTGACAGCAATATGCGAGCTTACGATGGAGCTCACGCTCTCACCAGTAATAAGGGACTGACCCAAGTTGCCATGAAAGAGATTTGTGACGTAATGCCAATACTGGCCCGGCAATGACTCGTTGAGACCTAACTGTCTATTTACTGCGGCGATTGTTTGGGCCGACGCCCGCACGCCGACGAGCGTTTGAGCCGGGCCACCCGGCAACAGGCGTACCAAAAAGAACGTAACGAGGGTAACGCCGAATAGCACAGGGAGGAGCTGTACGAGCCGCCACCGCAGCACATGGAACACGCGGCTCGGCAGACTGGTAGAGGAGCGTGCGGCGAGCGCCGTCATGAACTTCCACCGAGGTGCGGAACGGAAGCTATGAGATCCTGCGTATGGCTGTGCTTCGGCCGAGAAAGGACCTCGCTTGTTTGCCCGGCCTCGACCACGCGGCCCTTATGTAGCACGATTAACCTCTCGCATAATTGATTTACGATGGCCAGGTCATGCGTAATGAAGAGGATGGCGATCTGCGTCTGCTCACGTAGATCAGCGAGTAGGTTGATGACTTGCGCTTGCACCGACGCGTCGAGCGCCGAGGTGATCTCGTCGGCGATCAGTAGAGACGGCTGCAGCGCCAGTGCACGCGTGATGGCAATCCTCTGGCAAATACCCCCCGACAGAGCGCGAGGCCGGAGCGATAACACGCTTCCCTCGAGGCCCACTTGGCGCACGAGCTCTGTACAGCGCTCGTCGACCCTCTTCCTCTCAACAAGCCCGTGAACGAGGAGGATTTCTCTGAGAATCGAACCCACGGTGCGAAGCGGATTCAGCGCTGAGTACGGATCCTGATACACCGCTTGTATACCTCGCACACGGGGGGGCGCGGGCGCCCGCCTAGCGCTGCTCACGACCCGCCCGCCGTATCGCACTTCTCCCTTCACAACGCGTTGTAGTCCCGAAACGCAATTTCCCAGCGTGGTCTTTCCAGATCCGGTCTGACCTACGAGCCCTACGCACTCGCCCCGTTCGAGCGTTAGGTCGACTCCCTCGATCACGCAGCGCGCAGGATGACGCCGCCAGGCGACACGACGGCTTGTCGGTCCGTAGCTGGCGGCAACGTCGCGCACCTCGAGCAGAGGAATATCGCGTGGCCCGTCCTCCCGTGGGGTCTCAGTAGGAGCGCCTACTTTAACCACATTCCCGACGTCCTTTTGCTCGCCATCTACTCTCGCGCAACGGATTGGGCCGACTCACTTGAATCCCAGCGAGGCCCAGTTGTACATCCCGTACGGATTCACACTAAACCCGGCGACCTTCGGGGACATCACATAAAGAAACGCCGGATAGTACAGGGGCAAGATAAACGCATCGCTTGCCACCTTGTGCTGCATCGTATCGAATAGCTGCTGAGCCTTTGCACGATCATTAGTTATCACGGCCCTTCGCGTGAGACTGATCAGGCCTGGGTCTTTATAGCTCGTGAAGTACGCGTTGCAGCAGTAACTCGGATCAATCGCAAACAACGCCTGCACGCTTGGATCGGCGCTGATGTCGCCCCAGAATGTCGTGTTCATCGTGTATTTCTCACCGATGATGTCATTGTCGACTGAGGCCGAGTCTTTTTCGCTGGCGCTGACCTTTATCCCAAGCGAGCTGAGATTGCTCTGGACGATATTCAAGATCGCCTGTTGCGCCGTGCCGGTAGACACCTCCATCGGGATCGTGACCGGAGTCTTGACGCCAGACGCTCGCATCAGCGCCTTCGCGCGCTGCAAATCGAACGGATACAAGTTCACGCCTGTCTCTTGAAAGGTGTCCTTTTGCGGCGGGACGATGAGCGTGGTGGCAGGCTTGCCGTAGCCGAACAAGCCCGACTTGACGATCGCCTGGCGGTCGATCGCGTACGAAATCGCCTGACGAACCTTTTGATTGTTGAGCGGCGGCTTCTTCGTGTTAAAGACAAGCAGCTCTACCCACGCACTTGGCTTGGATACCACGCGTACAGCAGAATTTGATTTGAGCGATGACGCGAGGTTCGCCGGCGGCGAAACTGCGACGTCCGCTCGACCTGCCTCCACGGCGGTCGCCCGCGCTGTGTCGTCGGTAGTGACCTGAAAGACGATTTGATGAAGCTTTGGTTCGGCAGCGGTATCCCAGTAATGTGGGTTGCGCACCGCCGTGTAACTGCTGTTTGGCACGCTGCTACGCAAGATGAAGGGGCCGGTCCCCACAGGATGCGTGAAGAAGAATGCCTTCGCGGTCTTTTGTGTGAACGCGCCGGCTGGGTAAATCGCACCGGTCGGACTTGCGAGGTCGGCGAGGAGATGCGGCCATGGCTGCTTCAGGGTGATGCGGACGGTGGCAGGATTGACGGCCGTAATTCCCGAGAGCTTGGCGTGTAGAAAGTTGAGGAGCGAGATCGAGGGCTTAATATTGCGCGTCAGCGAGAAGACGACATCCCGAGCAGTCAGAGGATGGCCATTCGAAAAGGTCACGTTGTGCCGCAGGTGAAAGGTGTACTCACGCTGATTAGGAGAGATGGTCCAACTCGCGGCCAGCATCGGAGCATATCCCGGCCCAGTGGTCTTGGGCTGTATCAGGTATTGAAACCACGCATTCCAAAGAGGCATGGAGACATTGTTGTCCTGGCTTGTCGACGGATCCATATTGAGGGGCGCCGTATCAAAAAGAAACGTAAGCGAACCTCCCGACTTGGCGACGGCGGTTCCCGACGACCCTCCGCCGCCGGAGGACCCTCCGCCTCCCGATGACGCTCCCCCACAACCGGCAGCGAGGGTGGCAAGCGTTGTTGCGGCTACTAGGCTGACGACAAAAGAACGCTTCAATGCGACTCACTCCTCTATTCGTAGGCAGGGAGCCATCGAGCTGGAGGGATGCGGACCACCCTCTAAACCCAATGGATGCACATGGAATCCAGTTGCGGGATACGGACGGCGCGTGAGCGCGCGCCGGGGATCGTCAAACGTGCAAACGAGTTGTGGATGGTAAGAAGCCAGCCCGCCTTGTCGA
Organism: uncultured Solirubrobacterales bacterium; assembly: GCA_963808655.1. Classification (GTDB taxonomy): domain Bacteria; phylum Actinomycetota; class Thermoleophilia; order Solirubrobacterales; family Solirubrobacteraceae; genus Palsa-465. The sequence goes on along the minus strand of CAWEGZ010000012.1, from coordinate 8,875 downwards.
TGCGAGCACATAGCCGATAGGCCAGGTCGAGCACGGTGACTACACCTGGCTCGCGCGGGCATTGGAACATGCGGTGACAAAGGCGGCGAAGATGCTCCTGTCGCTGTCCTCCTCCGGATGCCAGAGAACACCAACAACAAACGCCCGATCGATGTGCTCGATAGCCTCGACCGTGCCATCGTCAGCCCACGCGACGGCCACCAGATCACTGCCCACTGAGCGGATGCCCTGATGGTGGCATGAAGCGACCGAAAGCGGGTGAGTAATAGCAGCGCTGAGGCGGCTCTCGTGGTGGACTGTCACAGCGTGATGAGAAAATGCTCCAAGCATTTCTCGATGGCCATCGTGGCCTAACCCATCCGGCAGGTGTGTCACTAAAGCGCCGCCGCACGCGACATTGAGCAGCTGCATACCGCGGCAGATCCCCAGCACCGGAAGATCGCGCTCGAGGGCTAGCTCGAGCAGGTCAAGTTCGACCTCGTCACGCGCCGGCTGCGACTTTCCAACCGTCCCCCTGCGACTCGTCGGGCTGATCCAAATGCAGATCCGGACCCCCAGAGAGGATGAGGCCATCCAGCGCCTGCAGAATCGACTCGTCGATCGGCCTCATTGGCGGAATAAGTACTGGTGTGCCACCCGCCTCATGGACAGCATCTACGTATGACCACGGAATTAACGCGGTAGGCAACGTCCACGAGCCCCATTGTGCTTCTTCTCGATAGGCGCTGATGCCCACGACCGGCCTCATTGTCTGTCCCCCCGAGCACCAGGTGGCTCGACGAGTTCAATGGTCACGCCATCCGGATCGAGCGCGTACAAGCATCGTGCTCCCGCCCAGTTGCCCGTAGCGATGGTCACCGGTGCCGACCGAGTCGTGACGCCTGCCTCTCGCAGATCGGCGAAGACGCGGTCGAGATCATCTACCTGTAGCGCGATATGGACGCAACCTGGATCGCATGTGCGTTGACGGAGCGTGGTGCCGCGCGGTTCGAGGTATTCGAACACCTCGAAAATTTGGTCGTTGCCGAGCTCGAGCTCCGCCCAGCGGAGCCTGACTTCCGGAAAGCCCAGAATCATGGGCAAGTGCTCCGCGTCCGTCTCACCGCGCGCGATCACCTTTAGCCCCAACAGATCGCCATAAAAGCCGAGGGAGCGGTCAAGGTCCGCACTCGTGACGGAAACGTGGTTGAGTCCCTGAGTCGTCACACCGGACCCCCCCCGGTTAGCGCGACCCGGGCTACTACCTCGCAGTCCTGCCCTGCGGTCAGTGCCAGATCAGACCAAGCTAACGGCGCGCTCGCTGCGCCTGCGCGTTTCCTCTCTGGTCCGGCGCGCAACTCGATTTGTCTCAGCATGTTTGGGGCGGCATCATGCTTCGCGAGCGCGCATCGTATCATCTACTACCGAATTCGCGTTATGATCATGTTTAGTACAGCCGTCCTGCTCTGGATCTCCTGACCTGCTCTCCAGACGGCCAGGTGCGCGGACTCTATTTCGCCCACTTGCTCGCCTGAGCTGCATCGAACACGCCACCCCAGCTCATGAGCGATCTCCAATCGACGGCGCTCCCCACGGGCGTTGAGACAGTTGCCGTCGCGGTTCCCGACAACGTAGGCAGGTTGATGGGGAAGCGGATCCCAGTCGATGCATTTCAACGAGTTGCTGAACACGGTTTGGCGATGCCTGACTATTTCCTCGTGACGTGGCTCGACAACCACCCGCAGAGTGGCCTCGAAGTGACCGGACCTCAGACCGGATGGCCCAATGCGCTACTCAAGCCCGATCTAGCGACGCTCCGCCGGCTTCCCTGGGAGCCAGACTCGGCGCTGGTCCTCTGCGACACCATCCTCGCCGATGGCCGCACGGCACCGATGGCATCTCGTCAGTTGCTCAACCGTCAGGTCAGACGCGCTGAGCAACGCGATATCCACGCCGTCTGCGCATCCGAACTCGAATTTTGGCTCTTCGACACGTCGTACCGGCAGGCATCGGTGCAGGCGTATCGGGATCTCGTCACGTCCCACCATCGTGTACAGGACAACGATCTCCTCCAGGCTGGCACCGATGAGGCCTTTATTTCTCTTATCCGCCGCCATCTCCCGAACTTTGGAATCGATGTCGCTGGCTCCCTTGGAGAAGGTGGGGCGGGACAACATGAAATCAACCTCTGCCATACGTCCATCTCGGAGATGGCCGATCGCACAGTTCTATACAAGCACGCGGTAAAGGACCTCGCGTATCGTGCGGGAAGGTCGGTTACGTTCATGTCGAAGTGGTCCAGCGCACGTGCCTCGTCGAGTGGGCACGTGCACGTTTCACTGTTTGATGATCACAATCGCCCTTTGCTATGGAATGAGAGCGACTCGGATCTATCGGCACTTGGCAAGGCATTTCTTGGCGGTCTTCTCCAGTACACCCCTGAGCTCATGGTGCTTCACGCTCCGTTCGTCAACTCCTACAAACGCCTATGTGCCGATTCATTCGCTCCGCTCACTTGTTCGTGGGGCCGTGATAACCGGACAGTGTGCTTTCGTCTGCTCGGAACGGGCACCTCGTTTCGAATCGAATGTCGCATGCCTGGCGCGGATGCGAATCCCTATTGGTCGTTTGCGGCGCTGCTCATTGCCGGCCTCGCGGGCATAGAGCGCGACCTTGCGCTTCCATCAGTAACTTTAGGCGACGCCCAGGTACAGCAGGACCTTCCCACCCTCCCTCCTGATTTGAACAGTGCATTGAACGCCTTCCGTGAAAGTGAGCTTGCTCTGGCGTCGTTGGGAGCTCAGACGCACCGACATATTTGTGGTCTGCTGGAAGCTGAGCTGGAGGCGTCCCGCCATGCGGTGTCTCAATGGGAGTTGGCGCGGGGGTTCGAGGCTGCGTGACCGTGGAAGTCCTTGAGCAGATCCAGCGAGCAGGCGACACCTATACGGACGCTGAGCGCCGCGTCGCCGATTACTGCGTGCAGTCGTACGCGAAGATTGCTTTCCTGACCCTCGCGAATCTGGCCGCGGCGACCCGGACCAGTGCTCCCACCGTGATGCGCTTCACCGCGAAGGCCGGTTTCGACGGGTTCAGCGATCTTCAGAAGCAGGTGCGTGATCTCATGGAGTCCGACTGGACCCGCGCGCTCGATCGCCTTCACCGGCCGCTCCCGGAGGATGAGTCCGCTTGGCCGACACGCTGCCTGCAGACAGATGTCCGGAACCTGTCCCGCAGCTACAGCAATGTCTCTGCCGACACTTTCGAGGGTATAGCCACGCTTCTCGCGAACGACGAGCGCGATCTCCACCTGGCAGGTGGCGAGATCACGCACGGGCTCTGCCTTAGCTTTGCAGACCTACTTCGCTGGCTGCGCGACGACGTCCACCTTCTTGGGACCGTCGCCGCGAGGCTCCCAACGGAATTGGCGGCTCTCACGGCGCGGTCCGTGCTCTTTGTCTGTCACCTGAGGCGTCTTACAAGTCTCATGGAGAGTGTCATCCAGGCCGGCTGCGCTGCCGACTGCTCGATGATCATTGTCACCAACTCACCGACCCTCCCGCTTCCCGATGCCGTAGACCACGTAGTCGTCGTCCACCTCCAGGGTCCTGGAGCGGTGTTGGACTCCTATACGGCAATCGCCAGCATCATGAATGGGCTCGCCGCTAGGGTTGCGGAGCTCCGCCACGACAGGCTCCACACTCGCTTCGATCGCTTCGAGCAAAGTTGGCTCGCCCTCAAAACGCATGTCGAATAGCACGCTGCGCTGGGCGCAGATCCTCCCTTTGGCGTTCCGACCTTGCCGATACGTGTCACCCACTATCACCAAGCCGCTTTGTGCTACAAGCCGCCACCGCGTCGGCGGCCATGTCCGGTTCATCACGAGCAGATAGGAGGGCACCATGCCAATTGTCGATTCACACGCCCACATCGGCGACTTTCCAGGCTTCATATCGGGAGGTAATCGCTCGGCCGACATGCTCATCAAGGAATGGGATGCGACTGGCATTGATTGTGGAATGATCTCGGTACTAGATCGCCGCGACGTACCCGCGGCTAACGACCGAACTCGCATGGCCTGCGCCCGCCATCCAGATCGCATTTATGGATATATCTATCTCTATCCGCCGGATATTGACGGGAGTCTACGGGAACTCGACCGCTGTGCCAGTCTCGACTGCTTCCGTGGCGTCAAATTACATCCCATGAACGACGCCTACTATCCGTTCTCCGAGGATTGGTATCCCGTCTATGCGCGTATTGAGGCGCTGGAACTCCCGATCCTCTGGCACAGTGGTACAACTCCCTACAGCCATCCATTGCAGATAGCATCTGTCGCCGCTAAATTCGGCTCGACGCACATCTTGGGCCACTTTGGTATCGCGGAGCTGTCCTGGGAGTGCGCTCCGGCGGCCGAGCTTGCTTCTAATATCGTCGTCGACACGAGTATCAACCCTGTCATCTCGCTCCTCAATGACTTCGTGGACAAGTTCGGACCGGACCGGGTACTTTGGGGATCGGATTATCCGTGGTATCACGTCGAGTATGAATACATGAAGGTGCAATTCCTCGGCCAGTCAGACGCGGACCGGGCAAAGATCGCCGGAGAGAACGCCGTCCAGCTATTCCGCCTTTGACCACATGGACCCTCTCCTGAAGGGTCAGCGAGCCCTTGTGACCGGCGCCGCCGGTGACACCGGCCGCGGCATCATGGCCGCATTTCGGGAGGCCGGAGCGACGGTTATCGGGCTAGACCTTCAACCAGCCGCCGGGACGATTCGGTGTGATGTCACCGACGAAGGCGCGGTCGCCGAGGCGTTTGAGAGTGCCGCGCCAACGGATCATGTTGTTCATGCTGCGGGCGTGATGAGCGTCGGCAGCATTACTGAGCTCAACGTCGCCGCCTTTCGACGCGTAATCGATGTGAATCTGATAGGCGGATTCGTTGTTGCGCGCGAGGCTGCGCGCCGGCTGCCTTCTGGTGGCACCCTTACCCTCATCTCTTCTCAGGCTGGACGCCATGGGGGAGCAAATTGGTCAGCATATTGCGCGTCGAAATTCGGGCTGATCGGCCTGGGAGAATCCCTTGCGCAGGAACTGGCGCCCGTCGGAATTCGTGTGAACATGGTGTGCCCGGGGAACATCGATACAAGCGCTAACCGAGCTCTGAAAGCGACGCTGGCGGATTTGCGGGGACAGAGTTATGCCGAGGTTCACTCCGCATACCTGAGTGGTATCCCAGTAGGGCGCCTGGGGAGGCCGGCTGATGTTGCGGGAGTGTGTCTCTTTCTAGCCTCGAGCTTGGCCTCATTCGTCGTGGGGTCTTCGATCGTCGTGGACGGCGGCGAGCTGTCATGACACACTCCGCCGTGTCAGTAAGGGTACTGACCCACATGAGCGGGATGCGATCAGACGCTGACATCTATTGCGAGGCAGCGCCGCCGGCAGAGGGGCTGTCTGGCCGGGGCTCGCATAGGCACTAGATGTCTGAGGTCGATACGAAAATTGCGCTGCCGCCGTGGCCCGAGGATGCGGAGCTGGCTGTGTCGTTCACCTTTGACGTGGACGCCGAGGCCGGATGGCTGGGAGAGAGTGAGGGGTACAGACGTCGGCTCACAACGCTGAGCACCGGGCGCTATGGCGTGGTGCGCGGACTTCCCCGCATCTTGCATTTGCTGGCGGAGTTCGACATCCCGGCGACATTTTATGTTCCAGGCGACACCGCCGCACGACACACTAAAGCTCTCGAGGCGGTTATCGACGCTGGCCACGAGATCGGGCATCATGGCTACCTTCACCTCCGCAGCGACCGAGCGAGCGCGGACGCCCAGCGCGCCGAAATTGAGCTGGGGCTGCAGGCACTTGATTCTTGTCTCGGTATCCGGCCCCGCGGATATCGATCCTCTTCGTGGGAGTTGACTCCCGAAACTTTCGAGCTCCTATTCGAATACGAGTTTGCATTCGATAGCAGCTGCATGGGCGATGATCGTCCCTACTACGAGTGCCACAACGGCCAGGCGATGCTGGAGCTCCCGCCGCACTGGAGCCTCGATGATTGGCCCTATTTTGACTGGAACATTGATACCGGGGGGAACCTCGCGGATCCAACGACCCTCCTTCGCGTGTGGCTCGATGAATTCGATTCCGCGGTCCGTGAGCGGCGTCATGTCACGTATACGATGCACCCCGAAGTCATAGGCCGCGGCTACAGAGTCGCAATTTTGCGTCAGCTAATAGAGACGATGTCGGCCGGCGGGAACGTATGGTTCGCAACTCACGGGAGCGTAGCCGCGCAAGTTCGCGGCGGGATGTCTGGCCCACATTGAGACAGGTCGCGACTGGTGATCGCAGCGACCTGGCGCCGCGGTTGCGGCGGGTCGCGACCGCCCTGCTTGGAGGCACGTGAGCGGCCTGGCAAGCCGTCGCATGTGGCAGATCGGTGACCCGGAGGGCCGGGTTGTGCTGCTCATCAGCGTGCTCCTGGGCTTTGAGGCGATGCTGTATTCGACTGTTGCGCCGCTGCTTCCTCACTACGCGCACGAGTTGCACGCTTCCAAGCCCGCGCTCGGCGTGCTCGTCGCCGCCTACCCCGCGGGCCAGATCCCGGGGGCGCTGCTCGGCGGCTGGATCGCGACTCGCGCCAACTTACGCAGGACGACGGTCATCGCGCTGCTGATGTTCACGGTCTCGATCATTCCGTTTGGTTTCGGCACGGATATCGCGACACTTGACGCGCTGCGCTTCTTGCAGGGCGCGGCATGCGGCTGCATCTGGGCCGGAGGGCTGACGTGGGTGGTAGCGCTCACCCCGCACGAGCGCCGCAGTCAAGTGCTCGGTTCAGTTCTCGGGGCAGCGATCTTCGGGACGTTGTTGGGTCCGATCGTCGGGACACTCGCGGTAGCGGTCGGAACCAAGATCGTTTTCGCGAGCACTGGTGCGGTTGCGCTGGCGTTGGTTGCATGGACGCTTCGGCATCCAGGACCGCCGCGCGCCGAGACCAAGCGACATGCCCCGATTGGCGCCCTGGGGCGCAGCCCCAAGGTGCTTCTTTGCCTTTGGCTGTTTCTGCTGGAGGCGCTCATGGTTGGCGCAACCGGGACCCTGTTACCGCTGCGCCTCTCACGTCTCGGCGCCTCCGGGATCGCGATTGGCGCGACCTTCGTGATCGCGTCTCTATTTGCGACGGTCAGCTCGCCCGCGATCGGTCGGCTGGTCGATCGACGCGGAGCTAGGCTGCCGACCTGTGTGGGACTGCTGACAACTGCGCTGTTGGTTGCCGCGCTGCCATTTGCCTCGTCCGCGCTCGTGCTCGCGGCGCTGACCGTGGCCGCACTCGGCGGCCCCTCACTCGCCTACGTGTTGCCGGCGATCTCGTCCGTTACCGATACGGCGGAGCGGATCGGCGTCGAGATGATCCTGGCGTCTGTGGTGCTCAATTTCGCTTGGGCAGTAGGCGAAATGGTGGGCGCGCCAGCGGCGGCCGGTCTATCGCACCTTACAAGCGACACCGTGGCGCTGCTGCTGATCTCCGCACTCACGCTTGCCACCCTGGTCGTCGTGATCAGCACGCGGCTGGCTCCCAGCACCCCTCAGCGCGCTGCCATGGATGCGGACCCGAACGAGTCGGGCGCCGACGACGATCATGGCAGTCCCACGCCGCGCGCGCGCATTTCCGTCGGAGGCAGCTGAGCACAGCGCCACGCGGTGTGCGGGACGCCCGATCTCCGCCTCGCCTGCGCCCGCGAGGCGCGGAGACCATCAAGAATCCTGCGAAGACGTTGTTTGGCAGACCGTCTCCGAAGTGGATCTTGAACGCCAAGAGGGCTCTACCCCAGCCGGGGACTCAGTGGGGCTTCGCGAGAATCAGCCGGTGGGCGGGGCGAGCGTAAGAGCTGCTGGGTACCGTCTGGCGCTGCTTTTGCTACGGGCCTGGTGGGTGTTTCGCCGACCGCGCTCGAGGCGGCGTCCGCTGCGTCGTCTACCACGGCGGGAGGGCTGCTTGTACGGCCCAGCTACGGGGATCGTCGGTGGATGCTGCCGGGGGGAAGAGTGCGCAGAGGCGAGGACCCGGTGATGACCGCGCGGCGGAAGATGTGCCAGGAGCTGCGGGCCTGCTGTCAATGCTGGCAGCTGACCGGGTGCGTGGCCGCTCGGGAAGCGTATTGGCGGCGCTCCTCGACGGACAGCTTCCGCCGCCACAGCGCCTTCTATGTTCGAGGCGAAGTCGGGACCGCCGACGTGCACCCGCGCCGCGGCGAGCTCTGTGACGCGCGCTGGTTCGAGGCCTGCGCGTTCCCGGACGAGCGCTCCGAGAAGCCTGGATGTCACGGCGGCCGTCGATTCGCTTCATCCCCCGACGGCGCGGGACCGGCCGATCACCGATTTGGCGCAGGCGCTACCACTGCCTCGCGGGCAAGCGAGCTCATGTGACTGAGAAGCTTCCATCTGACTTGATCCATGCGGCGGTTCTGCTGGCGGTCAGTGACCGGGAACGCTCGCCGCGCTTCTGGCGCGAGCTAGTCGGCGTGGAGCAGATCGACTATCCCGGCCTACCGACACTGCGAGCAGACGGGGGTGATTAAGTGCATCTGGCCCACCCTTGAGAAGCCCGAAACGACGTTGTCCCCGCCAGGCCGCGCGGGACGATCGAGCGCTGTGATCATGCTGGAGGTGGAGGACTGCCAGACCGCGTACAAGGAGCTCACCGCTGCCGGAGTCCGCTTCTTCGCCCCACCGATGCGCCCGCTTCATGGCCATCAGTGGCCTCGCCCGGTGCGGTCGTCAGGCTGTTTGATGCCCAGTCGTGATGCCCAATCCTCGAGTGGAGCCTGGCGCGCGCGGAAAACCTGACAACAAATGTGGCACTATGCAGGTATTCTTAGGCGGGAGCGACGGG